>JAPDDQ010000021.1 GCA_027587225.1 Solirubrobacter taibaiensis | reverse complement strand
TCCGTGCTCGTGCCGCCCATGTCGACGCCGATCACGTTCTTGTGGCCGCACAGCGCGGCGGTGGTGGCGAGCGCGGCGCGGGTGGTGGGCGCGGCGACCGCGCGGACGCGCGGGACGTGCTGCACCGGCGGCTGTTGAGCGTCGCGCCACGAGCCCGGATCGCACTGGGCATCGCGGCGGGCGCCGGCCTGCTCGCGGCGGCGCTGCTCGTCGTGCAGGCGTGGATCGTGGCCGAGGCGGTCGCGACGCGCGAGGTGGCCTGGGTGCTGCTGTTGGTGGTCGCCGGGCGAGCGGTCCTCGCCGGCGTCGTGGAGCTCGCGGGGCGCCGCGCGGCGGAGATCGCGCTCGGCCGGTTGCGCGGGCTCGTCGCGGAGCGCGCACTGGCGGGCCGGACCCGCGACGTCGACGGCGCGCGCCGCGGCGACATCGCGACCGCCGCCACGCACGGGCTGGACGCGCTGGCCGAGTACTACGCGCGGGCGGTGCCGCAGCTGGTGCTGGCCGCCGCGGTGCCGTTCGGAGTCGTGTGCGTGATCGCCACCCGGTCCCTGGTCGTGGGCGTGCTGCTCGCCATCACGTTGCCGATCGTGATCGTGTTCATGGTGCTCGTCGGCAAGCGCTCGGCGGAGCACGCGCGGGAGCGCCAGCACGCGCTGGCCGTCCTCGGCGCGCACTTCCTCGAGGTCGTGCGTGGACTGCCGACGCTGCGCGCTCACGGGCGCGAACAGGCCCAGGCGGCGTCGCTGCGAGCCGTGGGGGAGCGCTACCGCGACGAGTCGCTCGGCGCGCTGCGCGTCGCGTTCCTGAGCGCGCTGGTGCTCGAGTTCCTGGCGATGCTCGGCACCGCGATCGCGGCCGCCGTGATCGGCGTGCAACTCGCGCAAGGGCACATGGACCTGGCGACCGGCCTGTTCGTGCTGATCCTCGCGCCCGAGGTCTACGCCCCGCTGCGGGCCGCGGGCGCGCGCTTCCACGCGGCCGAGGACGGCGCCGTGGCCGTGCGCCGCCTGCTCGAGGTGATCGACGAGCCGGCGCCGTTCGCCGCGAGCGGCACGGCCACACCGGTCGCCGGGCCGATCGCGCTGCGCGGCGTCGGCGTGCACGGACGCGGCCGCCCTGACCCGCTCCGCGGGCTGAACCTCACGATCCAGCCGGGGACCTCCGTGGCGCTGGTCGGCCCGTCGGGCGTCGGCAAGTCGACGCTCCTGCGCCTGCTCGCCCGTGCCCAGGATCCCGACACGGGCACGATCACCGCCGGCGGGGTCGACGCCCGCGAGATCGATCGCGACGCGTGGTGGCGCGGTGTCACCTGGCTCGACCAGCGCCCGCCGCTCCCCTCCGGCACGCTCGCCCAAGCCCTGCGCCTGCACGGCGGCGAACCGGCCCTCGCCGCCGCGGACGCCGCCGAGATCGTTGCCACCGTGCCGGAGACGATCCGCGTGGGCGCGGGCGGCCGTCCCTTCTCCCGCGGCCAGGAACAGCGCCTCGCGCTCGCGGCCGCGCTCGGCTCGGACACGCCGCTCCTGCTGCTCGACGAACCGACCGCGCACCTCGACGTCGCGTCGGCCCGCCGCGTGGCCGAGGGCATCCTCGCCGCGGCCCGCGGCCGCACGCTGGTGGTGGCGACGCACGACGCCCGGCTGGCCTCGATCTGCGACGTCGTCGTGGAACTCGACGCGCCGACCCACGAACCTGAGTGCGTGGACGAGTGGGACACAGGCTCGCTCCGCGCCCGCCGCACCGGCTCCCAGAGCCCCGGCTCACTCCGCACGAACATAAAGAGGGACAGTCCTCCGTTAGAAACGGGCGCGAATCTAAAGAGGGACAGTCCCTCTTTAGGTTCCGGGGCGGGGCTCACGCTGCGGGGTGGAGTAGACGCGCAGCCCGTGCGGGGGTTCGGGAGCAGGCCGGGCGTGACGGCCGTGGCGCTCGGCGTGCTCGGAACGCTGGCGGGGCTCGCCGTGCTCGCGACGAGCGGGTGGCTGGTGACGCGCGCGGCGGAGCAGCCGCCGGTGCTCGCGTTGCTGGTCGGGATCGTGACGGTGCGGGCGCTCGGGCTCGTGCGGGCGCTGGCGCGGTACGGGGAGCGGCTCGCGTCGCACGACGTGGCGCTGCGACGGCTCGCGGAGACGCGGGTCGCGTTCTTCGAGCGCCTCTCAAAACGCATCGGGCGGCCTGGGCTGCCCGGCGCGACCGACCTGCTCACGCGCTTCACGAGCGACGTGGACGAGCTGCAGCACCTGCACCCGCGCGTGCTCCTGCCCGCGATCGTCGCGTCCGCGGCGTCCGTCGGCGTGGTCATCGCCGCGGCGCTGATCCTGCCGGCGACAACGCTCCCGCTCGCCGTCGGCCTGCTCGCCGCGACGCTCGTCGTCCCCGCGATGGCACACGCGCTCGCCCGGCACGCCGCGCCCGGCGAGGCCCGCGCGGCGTACGGCGCGCAACTCGTCGAGGCGCTCGCGCTCGGCCCGCAGCTCGCGGTGGCGGGCCAGGGCCCGCAACGCTTGCAGCAACTCGAGCAGGCGAGCGACAAGCTCGCCCGCATCGACCGCGGCCAGGCCCGCGCGGCGGCGCTCGGCGCCACCGCGACCACGCTCACGGCCGGAATCACCCTCGCCGCCGTCCTGCAGATCGCCACCACGAGTGACCTCGCCACCGTCTGGCTCGGCGCGCTCGTCCTGCTCACGCTCGGTGCGTTCGAGGCGCCCGCGGCGCTGCCCGAGGCGGCGCTGCGACTGATCGGCGTCCGCGCCGCCAAGCAGCGCCTCGACGAGGTCACAAGCGGCCCGGAGACGCTCGCCCACACCGGCGACACCCCACTCCCGCGCCACGCCACCCTGACCGCCACCAACCTCGTCCACCGCCCCGGTGGTCCGGGGCACCCGATCGTTCTCGACGGCATCGACCTGACCATCGAGCCGGGCGAACACGTCGCGATCGTCGGTCCCTCCGGCGCCGGCAAATCCACGCTCGCGGACCTGCTCGCGCGCCTCTCAGACCCCGACGAGGGCACGGTCGCCCTCGGCGGCGTCGACCTCAAACAGGCGCGAGACGTCCGCGATCGCATCCGCCTCGCGGGCCAGGACGCGCACCTGCTGGCCGGAACGATCGCCGCCAACGTCCGCATCGGCCGCGCCGACGCCACCGCTCACGAGATCGAGGACGCCCTGACACAGGCCGGCCTGAGCGCCTGGCTCCAAGCCCTCCCCGACGGCATCCACACCGTCGTCGGCGAGGACGGTGTCGCCGTCTCGGGCGGTCAGCGCCAGCGCATCGGGCTCGCCCGCGCGCTCGTCAGCCGCGCCGAGATCCTCATCCTCGACGAGCCGACCGCGATGCTCGACCCGACCCTGGCCCACGCGCTGCTGGACGACGTGCTGGCCACCGACCGCACGCTGATCGTCGTCACCCACGACCCCACGGGCCTGGAGCGCTTTGACCGCATTGTTGAGCTTCGCGACGGAAGCGGGTACGAGCGGAGGCAATGCGCCGTCTCCTCATCGGGCTCGTCCTCCTGACCGCCGTCTGCATCGTCGCCGTGTTCATCGCGGCCCGCGGGGACGACGACCCGAAGGGCGACACGGAGCGCGGGGCCCCCGGGTTCCCGCTCCGCGGCTCCCTCGCCGGCGACACCGAAGCGATCGACTCGGCCGTCGCTGCATGGCGCGAGGAGACCGCCGAGGACGCCGAGGAGGAGGCCGAAGACGAGGACGAGGAGGACGACGACGCGACGCGCGAGCGCCACGCGCGACGTCCCGATGCGGGCGACGATGTCGCCGTCCTGTGGATCGGCCGCGTGGACGAGCGTGAGGAAGTCGCGATCCTCGAGAGCCAGGCGGGACTGCTCGCCGCGCTCACCCGCCGGGACTCCAGCGCCGGCTGGTTCGTGCGCTCCGAGCGGTTGCGCGGCGAAGACGACTTCCGCGGCTCCGTCCCGATCGGCGTCGGCGACGCCATCGTCACCCCGGCGCGCAACGAGTGGCGCTACGTCGACGCGGGCTACTCGAGCAGCTACCAAGACGTCGGCGACGGGCTCCTGTGGGCCGATGGCAGCGTGGGCGCGGACGGGTTCGTGCTGCCGGAGCGGGCCGTCAGCGACCGGATCCCGATCTACGTCACCGGCATCGGCGGGCGCTTCGTCCGCCCGGAGGCCTACGAGGCCTTCACCGAGGCGCTCGAGAGCGGCTACGAGCGCGCGGTCTTCCTGGCCGCCGAGCAGGCCGCGGAGATGGTCCAGGAAGAGAGCGACTTCGTCGACGACGAGCCGCCCGCGCTGAGCGTCGAGTGGACGGGCGAAGTGCCCGGCTACGAGCACGCCGCCTTGGTCCTGCACGGCGACACCACCAGTCCGCGGCGCGCCGTCGTGGTCGGCTACGGCGACCGGCCCGCCCGCAGCGAGGAGAAGGACGAGGGCACGATCCGCCTCGGCAGCGGCGGCAAGCCGCCGTACACCGGTGATCCGGACACGTTCGCGGCCGGGGCGTACACCGCCTTCGACAACTTCCCCTACCTGATATTGGCCGGCGCGGGCGCCGTAAAGACGCTGCACGCGCTGGTCGGCACGCAGGAGATCGACCGCAAGGGCCCGTTCGCGATCATCGACGCGCGCCGCTTCGACGAGAAGGAACGTCCCGACAGCGTGTTCTTCGGCCGCAGGGCGGACGGCGTCGTGGTGGCGCCGCTCGGGTGATGCGCCGCCTCGTCCTCCTGCTCGCCCTGCTGCTCGCGGCGCCTGTCGAAGCCCACGAGTGGCGCACGCTGGACAGCGCGCCGCTCAAGCGCACCGAGGTGTCGGCGGTGCGGATCGGCAGCTCGATCTACGTCGCCGGCGGCTTCGCACGCACCAGCCGCTCGACGGCCGCGCTCGAGCGCTACGACATCGGCAAGGACCGGTGGACGCGCCGCGCGCCGATCCCCGCTCGCGTGAACCACGCGGCCGCCGCCGTCTACCAGGGCGACATGTACCTCGTCGGCGGCTACCAGGACGGCAACGTCGAGCAGGCCACGCTGCTGCGCTACGACCCGTCCCGCGACCGCTGGCACAGCCTCCCCCCGATGCCGACCGCCCGCGGCGCGCTCACCGCCGCCGTGATCGGCGACCGCCTGTACGCGGCCGGCGGCGCCGTGGACGGCACGGCCCTCACCACGCTCGAGGTCTACGACTTCACCACGCAGCGCTGGAGTCCCGGCCCGCCGATGCGCGTCGCCCGCGAGCACCTCGGCGGCGCCGCCACCAAGACCGCGTTCTACGTGCTCGCCGGGCGCGCTCCCGGCAACTTCACGGTCGCCGAGCGGTACGTCCCCGCCAAGAACGTGTGGGAGTCGCTCCCTGACCTCAAGCGCTCCCGTGGCGGCACCGCGGCCGCGACCCTGGGCGACGGCCGGATCGTGATCGCCGGTGGGGAGGAGCGCGCGGGCACGATCCCCGAGGTGGAGCTCTTCGACCCGCGCACCCGGCGCTGGAGCGCGCTGGCGGACATGCCGCGTCCGCGCCACGGCCTCGGCGTCGTCGCCCGCGGCCAGACGGTCTACACCGTCCAGGGCGGCGTCAAGCCGGGCTTCAGCTTCTCGAGCGCGATCGAGTCGCTCAGGGTGCCAGCGCGCTGACGAGACAATCCGTCAACGCGTGAGCCGCGCTGCCGTCCGGGTCCTTGTCCGGATCGAAGATCGTCACGTGCATCCCGACGGCGCTGGGCAACAGGCGCCGCAGCACGTCCGCCAACTCGTCATACGAGAGCCCGCCCGGCTGGGGCGAGTCGACCGCGTCGAGCCGCAGCACGTCGGCGTCCAGGTGAATCCAGTACGGCACACCCGGTACGGCCCACTCACCGCGGCGCAACCTGTCCAACCCGATCACGCGGATCGAAGACGGGATCGTGTCGCCGGCGCGCTCGCCGAGCGCGACCACGTCCTCGTCGCGCACGTACGGCCGCAGCCCGTCGATGTCGGCGAGCGCGTCCTCCGCCCGGCCCGTCACGACCGCCAGGTCCTCACCCGCGACGGCGTCCACGTCCTCCGTGCGGAAGTCCAGATGGCCGTCGAGGAACGCCAGGCCGTACTGGCCACGCCGGCGCAGCGCGAGCATCGCCCCGAGCAGGATCGAGCAGTCGCCGCCGAGCACCAACGGCTTCTCCCCGGCATGCAGCAGGTTGCCCAGGCGCTCCGCCAACTCCACCGTGTAGGCCGGGATGCGGGAGCGGTTCTCGAACATCTCGGTCCACGGCGGCGCCTCCACGCGCCCCGCGTCGCGCCCGCCGAGCCGCTCGATCAGCCCGCACGCCCGGAGCGCGTCGGCGAGCCGCCGCGCACCCGGCTCGACCCCCGGGCGCAGCTGGCGCAAGCCGAGGTTGGAAGGCGCGTCGAGGACGGTCCAGCGCCTACGCGGCAAGATCGGGTCCGTCGCTGGGTCGGTGGATCACGATCACGGGCACGCCGGCGTCGTGCATGACCCGGTTGGAGACGCTGCCGAGCAACGCCGCGGTCACCCGCCCACGGCCGCGCGAGCCCATCACGATCACGTCGAAGTCCCCATCGCGGGCCAGCCGGAGCAGCTCGCGCGCCGGGTCTCCGTCGAGCAGCTGGGTGGTGACGGAGAGATCGTCGGGCACGCCGTCAGCGGCTTCCCGCAGCGCCTTCTCGAGCTCCTCCTGCTCAGCCTCGTGGATGCCGCGCATCCCGCCCGGCGCCTGCCAGGAGAGCAACGGCGGCGGGGGCACGACGGCGACGAGCGCGAGCTTCGCGCGGTAGACCTGCGCCATCGCGACGGCGTGGGCGAGCGCGAGCTGCGCCTCGGACGACGCGTCGAACGCGACCAGGACATGGCGATAGCGGAGCACGGCTGCATAGTGTCACCAGCTACGCTCGCCGTGCCATGGACGATGTAACGCTTGCGCGCTTCGCCGAGCTCGCTGTCGATTTCGGCGCCAACCTCCAACCTGGGCAGGTCGTCAGCCTGAGCGGGGCTCCCGGCAAGGAGCAGCTCGTCCGCGCGATCGCGAACCGCGCCTACGAGAAGGGCGCCAAGTTCGTCGATCTCGCGTGGTTCGACCCCTGGATCAAGCACGCGCGCATCGCGCACGCCGCCGACGACACGCTCGAGTACGTCCCGCCGTGGCTCGGTGACCGCATCCTCGCGCTGGGGCGGGACCGCGGCGCCGCGATCACGTTGTCCGGCCCCGTCGCCCCGGGGCTGATGGACGACCTGGACCCCGTGCGGTCCGGCCGTGACCGGCTGCCCGCGATCCGCGAGACCGGCGAGGTCGTCGGCCGTCGCGAGATCAACTGGACGATCCTGCCCGGCCCGACGCCCGCCTGGGCGGAGATGGTCCACCCCGACCTGTCGCCGGAGGACGCGCTCGCCAAGCTCGAGGAGCAGCTCCTGCACGTCCTGCGCCTGGACGAGGAGGACCCGGTCGCCGCCTGGCGCTCCCGCGCCGACCGGCTGGTCTCCGTCGCGCAGAACCTGACCGAGCGCGGCTTCGACGCGCTCCACTACGAGGGCCCGGGCACCGACATGACCGTCGGCCTGCTGCCGGGCGCGTCATGGCAGGCCGCGCGCTTCCAGACCGCCGACGGCATCCCGCACATGCCGAACCTCCCCACCGAGGAGGTCTTCACGAGCCCCGACCCGACGCGCGTCGACGGCCACGTGCGCTCCACGAAGCCGCTCGTGCTGATCGACGGCACCGTCGTACGGGACCTGGAAGTGCGCTTCGAAGGCGGTCGCGCCGTCGAGCTGACCGCGTCCACCGCCCAGGAGACGATGCGCACGATCATCCAGCGCGACGAGGGCGCCGCCCGCCTCGGCGAAGTCGCCCTCGTGGACAACGAGGGCCGCATCGGCGCGCTCGACACCGTCTTCTACGACACGCTCCTGGACGAGAACGCCGCCTCGCACATCGCGCTCGGCCGCGCCTTCCCGTTCCTCGCCGGCGACGAGACCACGGCTTCGCGGATGAACGAGTCCGACATCCACATCGACTTCATGATCGGCTCCGACGCCCTCACCGTCACGGGGATCACGCCGGACGGCGATCGGGTACCCGTCTTGCAGGGCGGGGCGTGGCAGATCTAAGTTCGCGCTAGCCTGTCGCGTCGATCCAGGAGAGGTGCCGGAGCGGCTGAACGGGCACGACTGGAAATCGTGTGACGGGGAAACTCGTCCGGGGGTTCGAATCCCCCTCTCTCCGCTAGACCTGCCGGGCGCGATGCGCCCGGATCTTGTTCCGGTTGCCGCAGCGCTCCATCGAGCACCAGCGCCGGGAGCCGGGCCGTGAGGCGTCGACGAACACGAGTGGGCAGTTGTCGCTCGCGCACTCGCGGAAGCGCTCGGCGAGCGGGCCGGAGAGCAGGTCGATCATCTCCCTGGCGAGCGTGGAAAGGGCTTGCGAAGCCTGCACGGGCGGCGCCCAGCCGACGCCCAGCTGGGGAATCAGCGGTGGCTCGGCGGCCGCCGCGTTGATCGTCGCGACCGCGTCGGCGGGGAGCGCGATGCCGTCCGCTTGAGCGTGGGCGGCCACCCAGATCGCCTGACGCAGGGTCTTCGCCGCGGCCAGCTCGTCAACGGTCATCGTCAGCGCGGCTGAGAGCGGCGGCTCGGCCAGCCAGGACTCGAGATCCGAGGGGGCGTGGAGCGATTCGAACTTCGCGTACGGACCCTCACCGCCCGTGTGGGCGAAGTCCAGGCAGACGGCGCCGGCGTCGAAGAAGAACGACCCGCCCTTGGGGTCCTGCAACTGCCGACCGGTCGACATCGAAACCATGTAACCACTATAACTAGTTACATGGCTACACGACACATCAACCCCGAAGGACTTCACTTCAGCCCGGCGTTCAGCCAGGCGGTCGTCGTCGAACAGCCGGCGAAGACGATCTACATCGGCGGGCAGAACGGCGTCGATGCCGAGGGCAAGGTGGTCGGCGACACGCTGGGCGAGCAGGCACTCCAAGCGCTCAAGCGCATCCGGCTCGTGGTCGAGAGCGAAGGCGGGACGTTGGCGAACGTCGTGCACTGGCGGATCGCCGTCGTGGACGGCCAGCCGGTCAACGAAGGCGTGGGCGCGTTCCAGCAGGTGTGGAACCCGGAGGATCCGCCGCCGGCGATCACGGTCCACACCGTGGCCGGGCTCGGCCCAGGGTTCCTCGTCGAGATCGACGCGGTCGCCGTCGTCTGACGCGTCAGCGGTCGATGCGCAGCTTCACCGAGCCGCCGGGCACGGCGGACACGGTGACGGTCGCGTCGCCGACCCCGAACTCACTGACGGGGCCCTGCCCACCGGCGGCGCCGCGGGCCACTGCGGCGTCGATGCCGTCGCGCAGCTCGCGCAAGGCCTCCTGGTCGAGCGTGAGCCGCGCTTCGTCGACCGTCAGGATTGCGCCACCCGGCGCGGGTTCGAGCGTGAAGGGAGCGTCCATGGCTCGTACGATGCTGACATGAGCGTCTACGAGTCCGCGGTCCGGCCGCTGCTGTTCCGGCTCGACGCCGAGCGCGCCCACAACCTCACGCTCGGCGCGGCCGAGCTGGGTGGGCGCTCGTCCGTCGTCCGGCGCGCGGCCGGCAAGGCGTTCACGCTCAACGATCCCCGCTTGCACACCTCGCTCGCGGGGCTCCCGCTGAGCAACCCGCTCGGGCTGGCCGCCGGGTTCGACAAGAACGCGCGGGCCGTGAGGATGCTCGGCGCGCTGGGCTTCGGGCACATCGAGATCGGCTCCGTGTCCGCGGACGCGTCGGACGGGAACCCGAAGCCGCGGCTGTTCCGCGTCCCGCAGGATGAGGCGATCGTCGTCGCCTACGGCGTGCCCAACGAGGGCGCCCACGCGGTGCGGGAGCGTCTGGCCGGCCCGCGCCGGGTGCCGGTGGGCGTGAACCTGGTCAAGACCAACGACCCGGCCAAGCCCGCCAACGGCCCCGAGGTGTACGAGGACTACGCCGCCTCGTTCGCCGTCCTGCAGGACCGCGCGGACTACATCGCGCTGAACCTGAGCTGCCCCAACTCGGCCGCGGACCGCGACTTCTTCGACGAGCTCCCGCGGATCGACGCGCTGCTCGCCCGTCTCGTCCAGGAAGATCCGCGCGTCCCGCTGATCCTCAAGCTCAAGCCCACCCGCGACGCCGGCGTCCTGCGCGAGATCGTGGCCATCGCCGACGGCCACCCGTTCGTCTCGGGCTTCGCGATCAACCTGCCGTCGGGCAAGCCGGACTTCCTGAAGGTCACCGTCGCGCGTGACTCGCTCGAGAAGCTCCCGGGCGCGGTCGGCGGCCCGCCGGTGGAGGACTTCGTCAACGCCATCCTCGGCACGCTGAAGTCGATCACGCAGGACCGCTACGCGCTGATCGCCGCCGGCGGCGTCACCACCGCCGAAGCGGCGTACACGAAGCTCCAGCTGGGCGCCACAGCCGTCCAGCTCTACACCGGACTCGTCTATCACGGCCCGACGCTGAACAAGCAGATCCTCAGCGGCCTGCTCGAGCTGATGGAACGCGACGGCTACAGCGGCGTCGCCCAGATCAGCGCGAGCCGCTCGACGGCGACGTCGGCGGCTTCGGCACGCACGGCGACCGGCTCGATCTGATCGGCGACGGCGCGCCAACGCGCGTCGATCTCCAGCACGGACGCCTCGATCTCCCGCTCGACCTCGAGCAGGTCGTCGGTCGCGTCGGCCACCTTCGCCTCCGCCGCACGGCGCTTGCTCGCGCCGCGCGCCGACCGGCCGAGCGCTCCGGCCATCGAGCGCGTACGCCGGCGCCCGCCGAACAACGCGCCGAGCAACATCCCCGCGCCCGCGGCGAGCTGCTCGGTCTGCTGTGCACGCTCCTCCAGCGAGAGGTCCTCGACGCGTCGGCGCGCCGTCTCCAGCGCGCGTTGCAGCCGGTCTTCGCGCACCTCCAGCTTGTCCCGGAGCTTGGCCGTCTCGGCGTCCGCGGCCGCCTGCGCGGCCTCGTCGCAGCGCGCGGCGAACGCCTCCGCCGACTCACCCGGACGGGAGACGAGCTTGAGCTTCACGTTCCGGCGCAGCTCGAGCGTGCGT
The DNA here is from genome assembly GCA_027587225.1 of Solirubrobacter taibaiensis. Lineage (GTDB taxonomy): Bacteria > Actinomycetota > Thermoleophilia > Solirubrobacterales > Solirubrobacteraceae > Solirubrobacter > Solirubrobacter taibaiensis. Next base: position 107,275 of record JAPDDQ010000021.1, on the reverse strand, counting down.
TCCGCGACCACGTGGCGCTTGATCGCCTTCTCCGCGTCACGGAAGAACGCGCGCTCGCCGATCGGCGCGTCGGGCAGCTCGTAGTCGACGCCCGCCGGAGCCACATCGGCGACCGGACCGGACACGTCGACGGGTTGCGCAGCCAGCGTGTAGAACGCCTCGAAGCGCACCAGCTCATCCACGCCCGGGTCGTCGTAGTGCACGCTCACCCGGGCGCTCAGATACGCCCGCAAGCGCCCGGCACCCGCCCAGCCGACGGGCACACCTTCGGCGACGGGCGGCGCGACCGGGGTTCCGGCATCCGATGACACAACGACAGGAGCGGCCACCGGGACGTCCGGCGTGATCGCCGCGACCTGCTCGCGCGTCAACGGCCCGGTCAGCCGCGAGCGCGTATCCCGGGTGCTGAACACCACCGGCCGGTTCGAGCGCGCGCTCACCAGCATGAACTGGCGCTTCGCCAACCCGCCGATCCCAGCCGAGAGCGCCTCGATGTCCGCGCCGCCGGCCGCGGACCGGAGGCCTTCCAACACGCGCGCCTTGTCGTTCTCGGTCTGCAACCGGCCGACGAGCCACGTGCCCGCGTTGGCCATCGCCTTGTAGTCGAGGTCGACCGGGTTCTGCGTGGAGAGGACCATGCCGACCCCGAACGCGCGCGCCTGCTTGAGGATCGTCAGGATCGGCTGCTTGGCCGGCGGCATCGCGGTGGGCGGCGCGAAGCCGAAGACCTCGTCCATGTACACGAGCGCGCGCAGCTCGCTCGTACCGGGCAGTCCGCGCATCCACGTCACGAGCTTGGACAGCACGAGCGTGACCGCGAACTGGCGCTCGTCGTCGCTTAAGTGGGCGAGGTAGATGATCGCCGCGCGCCGCTCCCCGAGCAGCGCGCCGATGTCCAGCGGCACACCCGCGCTCCAGGCCGCGAACGACGGCGAGGCGATCAGCCCGTTCAGCCGCATCGCCAGCGCGGTCCGTCCCGCCGGCGGGAAGAAGACGTCGATGTCGAACACCCCGAGCTTGCGGAGCGGCGGCGCGTGCACCTCGCCGATCAGTGTCGGCAGGTCCAGGTTCCGGCCCGCGCGCCACGCGTGTTCGATCAGGTTGGCGAGCAGCACGTACTCGCGGCTCGCCAGCGGGTCGGCGGCGATCCCGACCAGCCCCAGCAGGCTCGTGACGACGCTCTCGATCTCGTCGCGCAGCGTCTCGGCCTCGCTGTCCCAGGACAACGATGGCGCCGCCAGCGAGCCGATCACGTTCAGCGGCACGCCCGCCTCCGACCCCGGCGTGTAGATCGTGACGTCGTCGCCGGCGAGGTTGCCCATGTCGCCCTTGGGGTCCAGGATCAGCGTCGGGATCCCGGCCGCGAGCGCCTCCTCGAGCAGCACGATGCCGAGCCCGGTCTTGCCGGAGCCCGTCATGCCCACGATCACGCCGTGGGTGGTGAGGTCCGCGGGCGCGAGCTCGAGCGGTGTCCCTTCGGTCGTCGTCCCGAGGTGCATCTCAGACCGCGAACTGCACGGTGCGGGAGGCAGGATCGGCGCGCTCAAGGCGTACGACGACTTCGGTCCCCGGGGCGGGCGCACCGGAGACCTTGGCGCGCACGGCGGGATCGCGGAGTTGGATGACGCCTTCGTCGATGACCACGGCGTCGAACGTCTCGCCCTCGCGCCCCTGCAGGATCACGGCCTCGACGAGGTCGACCACGGCCCGGTCCACGGCGCCGGCGCGGCGCGAACCCGCCGCCATCGTCGCCGGCAGGTCGGGCAGCGCCTCGCGGTCGGGCCGGTCGAGGCAGCAGTCGGATACGTAGCGGTCCTGCAACCGGCGTAGCGGCGCGGTGGCATGCGCGTAGGGCGCGGCGACGGCCCAGTGGGTGGACACCTCCGGCGGCGCGCCGTCGAACGCCGTGTAGCCCGCTCCGGAGCCGATCCGCGAGGCCTCGTGCATGATCGCGGCGTGGGCCGGGACGGTGGCGTCGAGCAGGCGCACGAACTCCGGGTAGCTGAGGTCCGTCGGCCAGTCCACGCCCAGCGCGTGCGCGGCGAGCCGGAGCCGCTCGAAGGCCCGCGGCGAAGGGTCGGGCTGGGTGCGCAGGATGCCGACGTTCGCCGCCAGCATCTTCGCCGCCGCGGCCATCCCGCACAGCAGCGAGATCTGCGCGTTGTACTCCTCGTACTCGTTGTAGGCGCGATAGGCGAGCGTCCAGCCGCCATCCAGCGGGACGACTTCCTGCTCGGGCCGCGGGAGCCGGACGCCGCCGCGGGCGCGCTCGACGGCGAGCCGCAGCTCGCCGATCTCCTTCAGCAGCGGCGCGACCGCCGCGGGCACGTCGTCGTAGGTGTGCTGCGCGACGCTGCGCACCACCCGCCGCGCCACGTCCACCGTGACCACTTCCCCGGCCGCGTCGAGGTCGATCGTCCACAACACCGCGGGCCGCCACTCGCCGGGGAGCAGCGAGCCCGCGCCTTCCGAGAGTGCCGGGGGATACAACGGGATCTTCCCGTCGGGCAGGTAGAGCGTCGCGCCCCGGGCGTGAGCCTCGCGGTCGAGTGCGCCGCCCGGCGTGAGGAAGGACCCGGGGTCGGCGATCGCGTAGGACACGCGGAACCCGTCCTCGCGCCGCGCGAGGTGCATCGCCTGGTCGAGGTCGCGCGCGCCCGGCGGGTCGATCGTCACGAACTCGAGCTCGACCCGGTCGCCCTGCACGGCCGGCAGCCGCTCGGCTTCGGCGAGCGCCTCGGCGGAGAACTCGCCGGGCAGGTCGAGCTCACGGCGGATCGCCGCGAGCCCTTCCTTAAAGGGGCCTGGCCCCTTTATGTCCCGACCGGATGCCAGGCGGTCTTGAGCTCCATCAGGGGCTCGAGCCGCGTCAACGAGTCGGTGTGCGGCGCCGGGCGCGACACGCGCTTGACGGTGTCCGCGGCCAGCGTGTCGACGGTGGCGGCGACGTCATCGTCGTAGGTGGCGTCGATGATCGCGTTGACGTCGCGGTGCCCGCACAGTGGCGTGAGCAGCTCGTCGAGCCGCCCGGAGATCAGGTTCAGCACGCCGCCCGGGATGTCCGAGACGCCGGCGACCTCACCGAGGTCCAGCGCGCGCAGCGGCTTGGTCCGCGAGACGATCGCGACCACCGTGTTGCCCGCGGCCAACGCGGGAGCGATCTCGCGCACCAGGCCCAGCAGGGCGGGGGAGTCGGGCGCGAGCACCGCGACCACGCCCGTCGGCTCCGGCGAGGAGAAGCTCAGGAACGGCGCTGCCACCGGGTTCACGCCGCCCATCACCGCGGCGAGCTTGTCCGTCCAGCCCGCGTAGTGCACGAGCAGGTCGATCGCCTCGCCGTACTCGTCGCTGCCATCCGAGCGCGACTCGAGTGCCTCCGCGAACCGGTACAGCACCTGCCCGCGGTTGTAGGCCGTCTTCTTCGCCCACCCACCGGCGGCGGCCCGTGCGACCTTGACGGCGTCGCGCACGTCCTTGCGCGAGCCGCGCGGCACGTTCACGCCCTCGATCGGGTCGGTCCGGCCGGACTCCGAACGCACGAACGCGCCTCCCAGGTAGAGCTTGTACGTCTTGGCGACCGCTTGGCGACTCATCCGCCCAACCTCACGTACGGCGCCAGCCCGGCGGGCCCGCCCTCGCGGCCGAACCCGCTCTCCTTGTACCCGCCGAACGCGGCCGTCGGGTCGAACTTGTTGTACGTGTTCTGCCAGACCACGCCCGCGCGCAGCTTGGAGGCGACCTCGAAGGCCTTCGCGCCGTTGTCGGTCCACACGCCCGCGGCCAGCCCGTAGGCGGAGTTGTTCGCGCGCTCCACGGCTTCACTCGGCGACCGGAAGGTCGTCACGGACACGACCGGGCCGAAGATCTCCTCGACCGCGATCCGGTTCGCCGGCGCGACGTCGAGGAACATCGTGGGCGGGAACCAATAGCCGTGCTCGGGCAACTCACACGACACGGACCGGCGCGTGGCGCCCTCGCGCTCCCCGGCCTCGACCAACTCGGTGATCCGGCTGAGCTGCTCGGCGGAGTTGATCGCGCCGACATCCGTGTTCTTGTCCATCGGATCGCCGACGCGCAGGCGCTCCATCCGCGCCCACAGCTTGCGCACGACCTCCTCGGCCACGCTCTCCTGCAGCAGCAGCCGGGAGCCCGCGCAGCACACGTGACCCTGGTTGAAGAAGATGCCCTCGATGATGCCTTCGATCGCCTGATCGATGGCGGCGTCCTCGAACACGATGTTCGCGGACTTGCCGCCGAGCTCCAGCGTCAGGCCCTTGCCGGTGCCGGCCAACGCGCGCTGGATCTCCTTGCCGACCGCGGTCGAGCCGGTGAACGCGACCTTGTCGACGTCGCTGCGCACCAGCGCCGCGCCCGCGGCGCCGTCGCCGGCGATGATGTTCACGACGCCGTCGGGCAGCCCGGCCTCCTCGATGATCTCCGCGAGGATGAGCGCCGTCAGCGGCGTCGTCTCCGCCGGCTTCAGGACCGCCGTGTTGCCGGTCGCCAGCGCGGGCGCGAGCTTCCACGCCGCCATCAGCAGCGGGAAGTTCCACGGGACGACCTGGCCCACCACGCCGCGCGGGGCGAACGAGCGGCCCGCGAACGCGTACTCGAGCTTGTCGGCCCAGCCCGCGTAGGAGAAGAAGTGCGCGGCCGCAAGCGGCACGTCCACGTCGCGGGATTCGCGGATCGGCTTGCCGCCGTCCAGCGTCTCCACGATCGCCAGCTCACGCGAGCGCTCCTGGAGCAACCGCGCGATCCGGAACAGGTACTTGCCGCGTTCGAGCGGCGGGAGCGCGGCCCAGCCCGCCGCGGCGCCGCGCGCGGCCTCCACCGCCGACGCCACGTCACCGGGACCCGCGAACGCGACCTCGGCGAGCGTCTCCTCGGTCGCCGGGTTCTTCGTCTCCACGACGGTGCCGTCGGTGGGCGCGACGAACCGGCCGCCGATGAACAGGTCGTACCGCGGCTTGAGCGGCGCCGCGTCGCGGGACTCAGGCGCCGGCGCGTAGTTCCACTTCAGCGCTGACCTCTCTACGGTCGCCATGTTTCTACTCCTTCGAGAAGTCCTCGGCGCGCCCGTAATGGCCGCCGTCGAGCTTGGCGTATTGCAGCAACAGGTCGTTGAGCAGCGATGAGGCGCCGATCCGGAAGCGGTCCGGCGTGAGCCAGTCGTCGCCGAGCGTCTCCTTGACCAGCACGAGCATGTGCATCGCGGCCTTCGTCGTCGAGACGCCGCCCGCGGCCTTCACGCCGATGACCTGGCCGGTGCGTTCGAAGTGATCGCGCACGACCTCCAGCATGACCAGCACCACGCCCGGCGTCGCGCCGCTGGACGCCTTGCCGGTAGAGGTCTTGATGACGTCCGCGCCGGCGGCGATCGCGAGCTCCGACGCGTGCCGGACGTGCGCGTAGGTCGGCAGCTCCGCGGTCTCCAGGATCACCTTCAGATGCGCCGCGCCGCAGGCCTCCTTGACGGCCTCGATCTCGCGCGCGACCTGCTTGTCGTCGCCGCGCAGGTAGGCGTCGCGCGAGATCACCATGTCGATCTCGGTCGCGCCCGCGGCGACAGCCTCGCGCGTCTCGTCGACCTTGACCTTGAGCGACGTCTGCCCGGCGGGGAACCCGGTCGCGACCGAGGCCACCGCGACGCCGGAGCCCTCCAGCGCGGCCGCGGCCACGCCGACCAGCGACGGGTACACGCAGACGGCCGCGCACGAGGGGATCTCGGGCCGATTCGGGTCGGGGCAGACAGCCTTGGCGCAGAGGTGACGGACCTTCCCGGGCGTATCGGACCCTTCGAGCGTCGTCAGGTCGATCATCGACGCGGCAAGGCGGATTCCCTGGCGCTTCGCGCTCGTCTTGATCGACCGGCGCCCGAGCGCCGCGGCCCGCTCTTCGACCCCGACGCGGTTGACGGGGGTGAGGGAACGGCTCATGCGGGCAGTGTGGCAGCCACGTGCACATCGGGGCGGACCATCGGGCAGCGTGGCGGTGACACCTTGCGTGCGTCGCGCGTTGCGGAGAAGATCGGTGCATGGAGTACGACGAGGAACGCCAACGCCCAGTCGTCGCTCCTGCGGCGAAGCCCGCCCGTGCGCCTGAACCGCCGCATCCGCTGCTCGCCCTGCAGCAGGGCGTCGGGAACGCCGTCGTGTCGCGGGCCATGCTCGCCCGCAACCGGAACATGATCCAGCAGCAGTACGACGACGCGCGCAAGGAGCGCGAGACGTTCGTGGCGGCGGGCAAGAAGGGCCCGCAGACGTACAACCCGTCCACGAACAACGCCGCGAACTACTACGGGGGATTCGACGTCGAGTACGAGCCCACCAAGGGTGAGCTCAACGTCAAGCTCAAGGGCGCCGTCGCGTTCCAGGACGGCATGACGCTCAGCGCCGCGGGCCGCGCGCAGGCCGTCGAGCCGTCCGCGCAGACCGCCGCCGCCGCGGCCGCGATCAACAAGCTGCCGAAGGCCGCGCGGGCCGCCGAGGTCGCCAAGTGGACGTGGTCCAGCAACGGCGGGCCGGACGCCTCGGACGAGACCGACCTGCTCACCGGCTTCAAGAGCTCGGTCGAGGCCACCTGGCGCGAGAAGCACCCGTTCCACTGCACGAAGAACTACTGGGAGGACCTCGGCGCGACCACGAAGATCAACGTCGAGGTGGCCAAGGTCGCCAACGCCGCGGGCAAGGCGGGCGATCAGCACATGCTGGTCAACACGTTCAAGGTCGCGAAGGGCTTCGTGGGCGGCAGCGCGGACGTCAGCCGCACCGGCGGCGCGACCGGCTCGCCGTTCAACAACATCATGAACATCACGTCCGAGGACGTGGTCCCGCGCAAGGACGGGCTGCTGGAGAGCAAGGTCTCCTTCCAGGCGGGCAAGGGCCTGCTGACGCCGCGCTCGGTCGGCACCGTCTGGCGGCTCGCGAAGGAGATGCCCAACGCCGCGCCCGGTTCCACGATCGAGACCGCGAACCTGACCGTGAAGGTCCAGGGCAAGGACGCCGCGCAGCGCAAGGACCGCTTCGACGCGGTTGTCGACCATCTCAACCAGGGCGGGAAGGTCGACGCCTCGCGCGTGACCATGGTCGAGGACGGCGAGGGCGAGGCCGGCACGATCGTCGTCGGTGACGGCAACGCGCAGACGGTCGCCGCGCACGAGGCGGGGCACATGTTCGGCCTCGACGACGAGTACACCGGCGGCGGCGCCTACGGGGCCGGCAAGAAGACCGAGCACACGGACTTCGCGGCGGCCGCGGGTCACACCGGCGCGATGCACGCCAAGTCCGACAGCATCATGAGCGAGGGCAGCGTCGTGCGCCCGCACCACTACGTGACGTTCCTCGACGCCCTCAAGCAGGTGAGCGGGATGCCCGACTGGGACTACGGCGCGGCCAAGCCGGTCAAGGAACCGGACGGCATGGGCGACTTCCCCACCCCGGGCACCGACCCCGGCGTGCCCGGCGGCGCGGCGAAGGAGCCGGAGACCGCTCTTGCCTGACACCCCGGAGCCGCTGCTGCTCGAGCGCCGCGTGGAGACCGGCGACGACGTCTACGTGGACCGCATCACCGCGGACGGCGGCGTGTGGACCGGCGGGACCGTCACCGCCGAGATCTCCGGCGGCGAGTGGGAGTTCGGCAAGCGCGAACCGAGCTGGCAGCGAGAGACGACACTCCCGCCGGACGCCGTCGAGGCCCTCCGCGCGGCGATCACGGCCTCCGGCTTCTTCGACACGCCCGCGGAGCATCTGCCGGACGCCGCCGTCATCCACGCCTCGCGGGAGGTGTGGACCGCCGATCTCGACGGTCGCCGGCACACGTCCACGTTGCAGGCCCGCGGGACGACGCAGGCGGAGCCGCTGACGAAGCTCGCCGCCGCGCTCGAGCGCGCGCTCGAGGCCGGGGAATAGCGCACCCGAAGCCGACGTCTGGAGGGGTATGCAGCCCCGCCACCACCCTGGAACCCGCCCGCAAGGCGGGAGTCGGAGCCCCCTGGGCGAGGACTCCCATCGGAGCGAGCCCTCCGGGCGAGCGCTCGACGTCATCGTCGCGGCCGACTCGGCACTGTTGCGCGCCGGCCTCGCCACCCTGCTCGAAGACCACGGGATCACCGTCGTCGCGCAGGCGGCCGACGGCGCGGAGCTCCAGCGCAAGGCCCGTGCGCACCGCCCGGTCATGGCCGTCGTCGCGCTCAAGGAGCCGCCGGCGCGGGAGGACCTCCCGACGCTCGTCCTGGCCGCCGACGCCGACCCCGACGTCGCGCTCGACCTGCTCGACGACCGTCCGTCCGGCGCCGGCTACCTGCTCGAGGAGCGCATCCCCGACGTCGACCGTTTCATCGCCGCCGTGCGTGAGGTCGCCGCGGGCGGCTCAGTCCTCGACCCCGCCGTCGTCTCCTCGGTGCTCGGCCGCCGCACGGCCCGCGACGCGTTCACCGAGCGTGAGCGCGAGGTCCTCGGCCTGATGGCCCAGGGCCGCAGCAACCGCGCGATCGCCCAGCAGGCGTACCTGTCCGAACGCGCGGTCGAGCGTCACGTCACGTCGATCTTCGACAAGCTCCGGCTGCCGCCGTCCTCACACACGCACCGGCGTGTGCTCGCGGTCCGAGCCCACCTCCAGCGCTGAGTTGCGCAGCGGCTTGTCGCCCACCGCGACGAGGATCGCGCCCTCGCCGGTGGCGTAGGCCTCCTCGCCGTGGGCGATGATGTCCATGCCGATGGCCTCCTCGCTCGCGGTCGCGCGCAGCGGGATGACGAGCCCGATCAGCTTGAGCAGGACGAACGTCGCGCCGAACGCGTACGTGGTGGCGGCGAGCACGGCGACGAGCTGCTTGCCGAGTTGCCCGAGGTCGCCGTAGAACGCGCCGTCGCCGAGGCCGCCGTTCCAGCCCGCCTGCGCGACGAGGCCGATGAAGACGATGCCCGTCAACCCCGCGACGCCGTGGGCCGCGAGCACGTCGAGCGTCTCGTCCACGCGCCAGCGCGGGCGCCACATGATCACGAAGTAGCTCGGGATCGCGGCGACGACGCCGAGGACCATCGCCCAGATCGGGCTGATGTAGCCGGCGGCGGGGGTGATGCCGACGCAGCCGACGACGATCGCCGTCGCCGCGCCGATCGCCGTCACCTGACGGGAGCGGATGAGGTCGAGCACGAACCAGGCGGCCAGCGCGCAGGCCGGCGTGAGCACGGTGTTGACGAACGCGAGCACGCTGGAGTCGTTCGCCCCGAGGCCGCTGCCGCCGTTGAAGCCGAACCAGCCGAACCACAGCAGGCCCGCGCCGAGCAGCACGTAGACCGAGTTGTGCGGGAGCAGCGCGAGGCGGCCGTGATCGCGGCGCGCGCCGACGACCATCGCCGCGGCCAGCGCGCTGAAGCCCGAGCCCATCTCCACCGGGATGCCGCCGGCGTAGTCCAGCGCGCCCAGCTCCTGCAGCCAGCCGCCGCCCCACGCCCAGTGCGCGAGCACGGCGTAGACGAGCACCGACCACAGCGCGGCGAACACCAGGAACGCGCCGAAGCGCATGCGCTCGACCACCGCGCCCGCGACCAGAGCGGTGGTGATGATGCAGAACGTGGCCTGGAAGGCCATGAAGAGCAGGTGCGGGATCGTCTGCCCGTCGCGCGGCTCGAACGCGACGCCGGAAAGCCCGACGTGGTCGAGCCCGCCGACCAACGCATTCCCGGGCGCGAACGCGATCGAGTAGCCGACCAGCGCCCACGTGATCGTGGCGATCGCCAGCGCGGCGACGCACATCATGAACGTGTTGAGCGTGTTCTTCGAGCGCACGAGCCCGGCGTAGAAGAGGCCGAGCGCGGGCGTCATCAGCAGCACCAGCGCGGTCGCCGCCAGCATCCAGGCGGTGTCGCCGGCGTTCACGGCGGAGCTCATCGGGTGCTCCCCACCGGCGTCACGGCCGTCTCGTCGGTCTCGCCGGAGCGGATCCGGACGACCTGGTCGAGCTCCAGCACGAAGATCTTGCCGTCGCCGACTTCACCGGTCTGCCCGCCGGAGCAGAGCGCCTCGATCGTCGGCTCGACGAACTCCTCCGATACGGCGATCTCGAACCGCACCTTCTCCGTGAGGCCGACCTGCACCGTGGTGCCGCGGTAGGTCTCGACGCGGTCGAGCTCGCCGCCGTGACCCAGCACGCGGCTCATGGAGAACCCTCGAACTTCGGCGCGGTAGAGCGCTTCGAGGACCTCGTTCGTCTTTTCGGGGCGGACAATCCCGATTACGAGCTTCATATCCCCGGAAGCCTTTACGGGGAGGCCGCGCACGTCTTTATCCGCCCGTACAAGGCGGTGGACGTGTCCTTATCCGAATGGCAGTTGGAAGCCCCAGGGTTCGAGACCTCCGGCAGGCGAATCGCTGAGGTTGACCACCACGACGTCGTCGTCCCAGGCCCACGACACGAGCGGCGCCTCGCTGTCCAGCAGTCTCCAGGACCCGCTCAGCTTCGCCGCGCGCGGCAGCAGCCAGGCGTAGAACGCGCGCAGGTCGGCGTCCGGTGGCTCGGCCGGCCCGCGCCCGAGGAACACCGGGATCTTCGTCCGCTTGCCGGAGAGCTGGCCGTCGTGGTAGAGCCGTGCGCCCGGCAGCGTCGACATCACGACGGCGGCGGCGCGCGCCTGCTCGGGCCCGAACACGGCCGCCGCCCGCGGCTCGTCGTGGTTCTCGATGAACCGGACCAACTTCTCCTGGTAGTCCAGCCCCGCCACGAGATGTCCGCGGACATCGCCGCGCTCGACCAGCCGGTCGTAGAGCCGCTTGTCGTAGCAGTAGTCAAACCCCTGCTGCTGGAGCGCCCACTCCATGTCCCAGTAGGCCTCGGCGATGAACAGCAGCCCGGGGTGCGTCCACTTCACGCGCCCGATCAGCGCCGGCCAGAACTCCTCGGCCGGGGCGGGCACGTTCCACGTACGCGAGAAGACTTCGTTGGTCATCAGCATCGCCATGTCGCAGCGCAGGCCGTCGCACTGCGCGCCCACGTCCACCAGCGTCTCGGCCACGGCGGAGCGCAGCCCGTCGGAGAACGCGTCGAGCTGCACGACGTCCGGCCACGGCGGGAAGTACGGGTCGCGGCCGCGCGCGACGATCCCGCCCGCCGTGCGCACGAAGTCGCCCGGCCGCTCCGCCAGCTCCTCCTCCGAGCCTTGGATGAAGTACTCCGGGTGCGAAGCGAGCCACGGATGGTCGGGCGCGACGTGGTTCGGGACGTAGTCGAGGATGAGCCGCAGCCCGCGGGCGGCGAGCTCACGTCGCGCGACCGCCAGCGCCTCCCGCCCGCCGAAGCGCTCGTCGACGACGTAGTCGCGCACGCAGTAGGGCGAGCCGATCACGTCGCCGGGCCGCAGGTCGGCGACCGCCTGACGGAACGACGAGGAGAGGCCGTCGTCTGAAGCGGCGATCGCCAGCCCCGCGGGCGAGCGCTGCCACACGCCCATCAGCCACACGGCGTCGACCGGCAGCGCCGCGATCGCGTCCCACCGCCGCGCCGGCACGTCCGCCAGCGAATGCCCGCCGAGCCACACGGCGGTGTTGATCTCGTAGATCGACAGGCGGCTCAAGACACCAACCGCAACAGCGTCGCCACGGTGCCCGTCCAGCCCGTCTGGTGCGAGGCGCCCAGCCCGGCGCCGTTGTCACCGTGGAAGTACTCGTAGAACAGCAACTGGTCGCGCCAGTGCGGGTCGTTCTGGAACTTGTCGAGCCCGCCGTACACCGGGCGCTTGCCGTCTTCGCCGCGCTCGAACGTGGCGATGAGCCGCGCCGCGATCTCCTCCGCGACCTCGCGCAAGTTCATCATCTGCCCCGACCCGGTCGGGCACTCGATCGTGAAGTCATCGTCGTAGTAGCGGTGCAGCTGGAACAGCGCGCGCAGGATCACGAGGTTCATCGGGAACCACACGGGCCCGCGCCAGTTCGAGTTGCCGCCGAACATGCCGCTGTCGGACTCGGCCGGCTCGTAGCGGACCTCGTAGCTCTGACCCGCCCAGTCGAACCGGTACGGCTCCTGCTCGTGGCGCTTGGAGATCGAACGGATGCCGTGCGGCGAGAGGAACTCGTCCTCGTCGAGCATCACCTTCAGTATCTGGCGCAGCTGATCGTTGGTGACGAGCGAGAGCATCCGGCGCCCCTCGTGGCCCTCGCGCGGCACGTGCGTGAGCGCGGGCACGGAGTCCTGGAAGCGCTCCGCGAACTCGAGCGCCCGGGCCACCAGACCGGGCTGCCCCGCCAGATCGTCGAGATCGAACACCGTCGCGGCGCACATCGGCAGCAGCCCCACCAGCGACCGCACGCGCAACGGGATCATCTCCCCGTCGGGCATCCGCATCACGTCGTAGAAGAACCCGTCCGCCTCGTCCCACAGCGGCGTGTCCGCACCCGGGGGGTTCAGCGCGATCGCGATCCACGCGAAGTGCGCGACGAACTTCAGCGCGATGTCGGCGTAGGACTGGTCCTCGCGGCCGAGCTCCACCGCGATCTGCAGCATCCACTGGCAATACAGCGCCATCCACGCCGTGGCGTCGGCCTGGCGCAGCGTCCCGCCGCCCGGAAGCGCGTTGGAGCGATCGAAGACGCCGATGTTGTCGAGCCCGAGGAAACCGCCCTGGAACAGGTTGCGCCCGTCGGGGTCCTTGCGGTTGACCCACCAGGTGAAGTTCGTCAGCAGGCGCTGGAACACGCGGCCCAGCCACACGCGGTCGCCCTCGCCGCGCAGCTCGGCCTCCCGGCGGTAGACCCACATCGCCGACCAGGCCGTCACGGGCGGGTTCACGTCGGAGAAGTTCCACTCGTAGGCGGGGATCTGCCCGTTCGGGTGCACGTAGCGCGTGTGCAGGAGCAGCTCCACCTGCTCCTTGGCGAAGTCCACGTCCACGAGCGACAGCGGCGCGCAGTGGAACGCCAGGTCCCAGGCCGCGAACCACGGGTACTCCCACTTGTCCGGCATCGAGATGATGTCGCCGGCCTGCAGGTGGAACCACGTGCCGTTGCGGACCTGCGCCGCCTCCGGGCTCCACGGGTTCAACCCGCGCTCGCGCAGCCAGCGATGGACGTCGTACTCGTAGAACTGCTTCGTCCACAGCATCCCGGCGAGCGCCTGGCGCATGATCCGCGCGCGATCCTCGCCCAGCGCCGGAGGGATGACCTCGCGGTAGAACGTGTCCGCCTCGGCCCGCCGGGTCGCGAACACGTCGGCGAAGTCGCCGCGCTCGCCGGTCGACAGCCGCGCGCGGAGGATCGCGGTGCCGCCGGCGGGCACCTCCAAGACGCTGTGCGCCGCGCACTTGGTGCCCGTCTGCGCGGGGTTCGTCGGCGCGCCGTGCAGCACGTGGTCGTTGAGCGTGACCTTCGGGTACGGCCCTTCGCTATCGTTCTCGCAGAACAGCCATTCGCCGTCCGCCGTCAGCCGGAACGCGTCGGCCACGACCGCGTCGCCGTCGAGCGTGAGCGCCGGCTTCTCCGACCCGTCCCGCCACGTGTTGCGGAACCACAGCGTCGGCAGCACGTGCAGCGTCGCCGCCTCCGGCCCGCGATTGTGGACCGTGATCAGCATGAGCAGGTCCTCGGCCCCGCCCTTCGCGTACTCGACCACGACGTCGAAGTAGCGGTCCTCGTCGAACACGCCGGTCTCGAGCAGGTCGAGCTCCGGCTCGTCGCGGCCGCGGCCGTGGTTCACGAGCCGCTCGTACGGGAACGCCGCCTGCGGGTACTTGTAGGCCCACTTCATGTACGAGTGCGTGGGCGTGGAGTCCAGGTAGAACCAGTACTCCTTCGCGTCCTCGCCGTGGTTGCCCTCGCTGTTGGTGAGCCCGAAGATGCGCTCCTTGAGGATCGGGTCCGCGCCGTTCCACAGCGCGAGCGCGAGGCACAGCCGCTGCTGGGAGTCCGACACGCCCGCGAGTCCGTCCTCGCCCCACCGGTAGGCCTTCGACCGCGCCTCGTCGTGCGTGAACGCGTTCCACGCGTCACCGCCGGCCGAATCGTCCTCGCGCACCGTGCCCCACTGACGCTCCGAGAGGTACGGCCCCCACGCCTTCCAGGCGACGGCTCCGGTGCGCGCCTCCTCCAGCCGCGTGTGCTCGGGGGTCATGCGCCGGGACCATACGGGCGATTGCTACATTCGCCAAAGCTCTGAGTAGAGGTGCACTATTTCGAACCCGAGCATCGATCCCGACAACATGCGCACAGCGGCCCATTCCTTGTCGACGGCCGCCGCCGCGCTCGAGAGCCGGGCTCTGGGACTGAAGAGCTCGATGCGTCGCACCGGCACGCGCGGCCCGTTCGCCGACACGATGACCGACCGGCTGCGGTCGATCGAGACGCGGCTGCTGATGGCCGCCACGGGGTTCCACGCCACCGCCCGGCGTCTGCACGCCGAAGCCGATCGTGAGGATGCGGCGCGGCAGAAGATCCTGCGCAGCCGCGAAGCCAAGCCGGGCGCGGGCTGAAAGCCGTGGGCGTGTTCATCGACGTCGACGGCGCCGCGCTCCGCGGCGAGTCGCAGCGCATCGCACGGCTCGCCGACGAGCTGGAGCGGGGGCTGCGGGACGCCCGCCGCGACACCGCGCTCCCGTACCTGCCGGACTACGCGCGCCAGGCGGGCCTCGTCGTCCGCGACGTCCAGGCCCACATCAACCAGCTGCGGGTGATCGCCGGGCTGTTGGCCGCGCGCAGCGTGCTCGCGTTCATCGCCGCCGCGCCCGGGATGAGCTTGTACGCGAAGCGGCTGGAGGCCTTCGAGCGCTCCCGGCCGGGCGAGTTCGAGGCCGCGCTGATGCAGGCCATGCAGTCCGAGCTCAAGGAGCAGTTCGTCGGTACGGGCACGAAGCGCGGCCTCCCGCTCGTGATCAAGGCGCTCGAGCGCGTGAACATCAAGATGACGACCGAGGAGCTGAACATCGCGCGGACGGCGCTGATGGCCAACGACGCCGAGTTCCGCGAGCTGTACGCGACGATCACGCGCAACGGCGTGCGCGCGATGCTCGCGATCGACTGGGGGCTGCCGGAAGTGATTCGCCGGCTCCCGGCCTACGAGCTGCAGGTCCGCGCGGGCAAGCTCGACGCCCTGATCAACTCGAGCGGCATCGGCATCGCGATCGATGTCTTCACGCAGTGGTCGGAGGATCGCGACCGCCGCCTCGGGCTTCCTCAGCGCTCGGTGCGGGTCGGCGCCGCCGTCGCCGGCGGAATCCTCGGCGGGCTGGCCGCGAAGTTGGCGCTCAGGGGCGCGTGCTCGGCGAACTGGGCGTGCAATGTCGCCGCGGCGGTCATCGGCGGCTGGGGAGGGAACTACGCGTCCGGCAAGGTCAACCGCGGCGTCTTCCCGACCGAGCAGGAGACCCGGGACAAGCGCGACAAGCAGACCGTGGAGCGGCTCAAGGACGAGTTCCACAAGATCGAGCAGTGGTACATCGACACCGCCGGCCCGCGGCCGGACTGGCTCGAGGACCGGGTGGCGGGAACGACCAAGACGACTTGGCTGCGCCAAGACACGGTGATCGAGTCCTTCCATCGGCCGTGGGACGGTCAGATCGTGGCCGAGCGCGAGATCTCGCCGGGAGGCAAGGTGCGCACCACGTACTTCGACGAGCACGAGCAGCCGATCAACCGATGACGAGCACGTTCGAGATCGACGGCGCCACGGTCCGCGTACCGGTGCCCGACGGATGGGACGCGGCGGTCGTCGACGGCGGCCTGCGCGTCCAGCGCTCGGTGCAGCCGGGCCTGCCGATCCCCACGCTCGAACTCGCCGTGCGCGCCGCAACGGACGCGCGCAACGTGCTCGAGGACGAGTTGGCCGAGCTCGTCCTGCGCCTCACCGACTTCCGGATCCTGCACGTCGAGCCGCGCCCGCAGCGGGCGGAGAACTGGCCGGGCGGCGCGCCTGGGACGCCGTTCGTGCTCGCCGGCTGCCGCCAGGGCATCTACAGCTTGCTGACCGAGGTGGGCCTCGTCGGTGGTGACGGAGCGCGCGTCGTGCTCGCGCTCGTGATGGTGCTGTTCGAGGAGGCCGCGACGGCGCAGGAGGACGTCGACGCGATCCTCGCCGGCGTCGAGGTCGACTGGCCGTGATCGCCCGCCCGCTCGCGGTCCGCGAGGACGGCGCGGACGACCTCAGCGCCACGGCGCCGGAGGTCGTGATCTCGCCCGCCGCGTGGCAGCGCTTCAACGAGGGCGCCGTCTGGTGCGCGCTCGACGACCTTGCCGACGGCAGCCGGCTGCGCGTCGCGATCGCCGGTCTCCACGGCGTGCTCGAGCACGGTGACGTCCGTGGGCTGCTTCCCGCGCCGGCCGCGCCGGGGTGGTTCTGGACGGCCAGCGGGCTGTGGAGCACGGCGCCCGGCTCGCCGGCGGTCGACGCCACGCGCTGGCTGCGGCCCGTCGACGCGTGGCTGCAGCGGCTGGAGCCCACCGAGCGGGACCTCCCTCCGGCGCTCCGTCTGCGGCTGGGCGAGGGCGAGGACGAGGTCCGGCACGAGATCCTGCTGCGGCACGAGGGCGGGTGGCTGCGCGGGCGCCGGTACGTCGTCGACGACGAGCCGGTCGTGGTGATCGACGACTTCTCGATGAAGCAGCTGCTGCTCGATCTGTCCCTGTTGCTCGCGCTCACGGTCGTGCGGCACTAGCCTTGAGGGCCTCATGGCCCGGTTTCTGCTGCTCATCGCCACCTTCGTCCTGCTGCTGCCCGCTGTCGCGGAGGCGAAGACGATCAAGATCTACGTCCTGCGCGGTGAGGCGCTGACCTCGGTCAAGCGCCAGGCCGCGGACGGGCCTGAGGCGGCGGTGAAGGTGCTGCTCCAGGGCATCCCCGCCGCCGAGCGCAAGAAGGGCTACGGCTCCGCGATCCCGAACGGCGTGACGCTGACGTCGGTGGAGACCGACGACGAGAAGGCCGAGGTCACGCTCTCGAACAACTTCGCCGCCGCCGACGTCTCCTACCTCGCGCGGGTGGCCCAGGTCGTCTACACGGTGACCGGCGCCGACTCCGACATCGAAGAGGTCGAGATCCGCGGGCGCACGTTCACCCGCGCGGACTTCGCGCCGCCGGAGGAGTACGCGGCGCCCAAGCCGCCGACCAAGAAGCCTGCCGCGCCGCGGGAGCCGGAGGCGGTGCAGACCAAGCTCGCGCAGCTCGGCTACCTGCCCGACGACGCGGTCACCGGCAAGTGGGACTATCGCTCCCAGCAGGCGGTGCTCGCCTTCCAGTCCTGGGAGAACCTCGAGCGCGACGGGATCGTGGGTGAGATGACCCGGGAGCGCCTCGACGCCGCGGGCCGTCCGCTCGCGTCCAACCGCACCGGCACCGGCAAGAAGGTCGAGATCCACCGCGGCCAGAGCGTCGTGCTGCTGATCGAGGCCGGGCGGGTGGTGCGGGTGGTCCACACCTCCACCGGCATCGGCAACAACAGCACGGACATGGGCACGCCGACCGGGTCGTTCAAGGTCACGCGCAAGGTCCAGGAGGGCGCGTGGTCGGTGCCGTTCAAGATGTTCATGGACCGCGCGGTCTACTGGGGCGTCGGACTCGCGATCTACGGTGCCTCGGACGTGCCAGCCGGACCCGCCTCCTACGGCGGTGCGCGCATCCCCATGCCGGAGTCCCAGGTGGTCTACGACTTCGTGGAAGTCGGGACGCCGGTCCGCGTCATATAGCGTTTTCGGACATGGAGGCTTCCGAACCGCGCCGTCGCCGCGCTGCCATCGTCTGCGTCGACGACGAACCTGCCGTGCTTGCGGCGGTCGCCCGCGACCTGCGGCGGCAGTTCGGCGAGAAGTACCGCATCGTCCGCGCCAACAGCGGCCAAGAGGCCCTGGACGCGCTGAAGGAGCTCGTCTCACGCGGCGAGCAGGTGGCGCTGCTGGTGGCCGACCAGCGGATGCCGCAGATGTCGGGCACCGAGTACCTCGTGGAGGCGCGCAAGCTCGTCCCGGACGCCAAGCGGGTGCTGCTGACCGCGTACGCCGACACCGAGGCGGCGATCCAGGCGATCAACGAGGTCGACCTCGACTACTACCTGCTCAAGCCGTGGGACCCGCCCGAGGAGCAGCTCTACCCGGTGGTCGAGGATCTGCTGACGACCTGGGAGTCGGGCGCCGCGCTCGAGTCCGGTGGCGTGCGCGTGATCGGGCACCGCTTCAGCCGCGACTCGCACGACCTGCGCGACTTCCTGGCTCGCAACCGTGTGCCGATGCGCTGGCTCGACGTGGAGCGCGACAGCGAGGCGCGTGAGCTGCTGCAGATCGCCGACGTCTCCGACGAGCGGCTGCCGGTCGCGCTGCTGGAGGACGGGACGGTGATCGAGCGCCCGACGGTGCTGGAGCTCGCGGAGCGCCTCGGGGTCTCGGCGGCGCCGGCGTCCGAGCACTACGACCTCGCGATCGTCGGCGGCGGGCCCGCGGGGCTCGCGGCCGCCGTCTACGGCGCGTCGGAGGGCCTGCGCACCGTGATGGTCGAGCGCGAGGCGCCCGGCGGCCAGGCGGGAACGTCGAGCCGGATCGAGAACTACCTCGGCTTCCCGACGGGGCTGTCCGGCTCGGACCTCGCGCGCCGCGCGACCGACCAGGCCCGCCGGCTCGGCGCCGAGCTGCTCGCCATCCAGGACGCCGTCGCGCTGCGCGTCGAGGGCGCGGGCCGGATCGTGGAGCTCTCCGGGGGCGGGATCTTGAGCGCGAACTGCGTGCTCGTCGCCTCCGGCGTGTCCTACAACAAGCTCGATACCGTGCCCGGGTTCGCCGAGTATTCCGGGAAGGGGATCTACTACGGCGCGGCGCTCACCGAGGCGCGCTCATGCTCGGATCAGCACGTCGTGATCATCGGCGGCGCCAACTCCGCCGGGCAGGCCGCGGTGCACTTCAGCGGCTACGCGAAGCAGGTCACGATGCTCGTGCGCGGCGACTCGCTCGCACGCTCGATGTCGCACTACCTGATCGAGCAGATCGCCGCCATACCGAACATCGACGTCAAGGTCGGCGCGCAGGCGATCAAGGCCGATGGTGACGATCATCTACGCTCGATCTGCATCCGCGACGCCGACGGCGACCATGAGGAGGCGGTTGACGCGATGTTCGTATTCATCGGCGCGGCACCGCGCACGGACTGGCTCGACGGCGTCGTGGCGCGTGACCCGCGCGGCTTCATCCTCGCCGGCGCCGACGCGCGCGCCGCGGGCTGGCCGCTCAAGCGCGACCCGTACCTGCTGGAGACGTCCGTCCCGGGCGTGTTCGTGGCCGGTGACGTGCGCGCCCGCTCGATCAAGCGCGTCGCGAGTGCAGTGGGCGAGGGCTCGATGGCCGTCTCGCTGATCCACGAGTACCTGGCGGAATGACATGGCGCTGATGACCCTCGTCGACGAGCTCCGGCGGATCGATCTCTTCGAAGGCCTGACCGACGCCCAGCTCGAGGAGTGGGCGGCGATCACGCCGCCGATCCACGAGTTCGAGGAGGGCGAGATCATCCTCGAACAGGGCGTGGACTCCCCGGGCCCGCTGCTGCTGTTCTACGGCACCACGCGCGGCTACATCAAGTCGGCCGGCGGCGTCGACCCGGGCGCGGAGAACGCGGCCCCGACCTGGATCGGCGCGATCGCGGCGATCACCGAGAGCCAGCTCCCGATCACGATCGAGGCGGGCGAGGGCTGCCGGGCCTCGATCATCCCGCGCGACGAGTTCATCGAGCTCGCGTTCAAGCACCGGTCCGTGCACCGCAAGGTGATGAGCGTCATCGGCCCGGTCATGCGCAGCATCAACTCCCGCGAGTCCAGCCGCGAGCGGCTCACGTCGCTGGGCACGATGGCCGCCGGGCTCGCGCACGAGCTCAACAACCCGGCCGCGGCCGCCCGCCGCGCCGCGAGCGAGCTCGTGACCGCGATGCAGGTCATCAACTACGCGCTGCGGAACTTCGTCGAGTCCGGCATCGAGCGCGTCGATGCCGAGAAGCTGATCGCGCTCCAGAAGGAGGCGCTCGACCGGGCCGAGAACCGCGGCCCGAGCAGCGCGATCGACGAGTCCGACGCGATCGACGCGATGGAGGACATCCTCGACGAGCTCGGCATCGAGCAGGGGTACCGCTTCTCCGAGCCGCTCGCGTCCGCCGGGCTCGACGAGGACTGGGTCCGGCGTGTGATCGCCATCACCGGCGAAGGCACGCACGCGTCGCTGAAGGCGCTGTGGTGGGTGGCGTCGACGATCTCGGCGCAGGAGCTGGCCACCGAGGTCGTGGACTCCACCGAGCGCATGTCCACGCTCGTGAAGGCGATCAAGACGTACGCCTACATGGACCGCGGCGAGGTCGTGATCGCCGACGTCCACGAAGGGCTGGACAGCACGCTGATCATGCTCAAGCACAAGGTCAAGCACACGAGCATCAAGGTCAAGCGCGACTACGACCAGTCGCTGCCGAAGCTGACCATGCACGGTTCTGAGCTCAACCAGGTGTGGACGAACCTGCTCGACAACGCGATCGGCGCGCTCGGCGAGACGGGCACGATCACGATCACGACGTCGCTCGAGAAGGGCTGCGTCAAGGTCGACATCGCCGACGACGGGCCCGGTATCCCCGAGGCCGTGCAACAGCGCGTGTTCGACCCGTTCTTCACCACCAAGGCCCCGGGCAGCGGCACCGGCATGGGCCTCGACACCGCCCGGCGGATCGTCGAGCAGCGCCACGGCGGCTCCCTCGCGTTCGACACCGGGCCAGACGGCACCGTCTTCCACGTCTGGCTCCCGCTGGAAGCCAAGAAGGGCACGAAATGACGCGCTGCTCCCACACGGACCAGATCGAGATCACCGAGCTGCCGGCGGAGGTCGCGGGCTGCGCGGAGTGCCTCGCGGACGGCGGCGTCTGGCTGCACCTGCGCATCTGCCTGACGTGCGGGCACGTCGGCTGCTGCGACGACTCACCGGCCAAGCACGCCACCGCTCACGCGCGTGGGACCGAGCACCCGATCATCCGCTCGCTCGAGCCGGGTGAGGAGTGGTGCTGGTGCTTCGAGGACGAGGTCGGGATGCTGATCCCGCAGATCAAGGGCCGGACGAAGATCCCGCCCTCGCCGATGCTGTCGCGCTGAACAGCACCTCGGCGAAGGTGAGCACGCGGGCCTCGCTGCGCGGCGGGCCGGTGACCTGGACCGACACCGGGAGGTGGCGGTCGTCGAAGCCGACGGGTACGGCGCACGTCGGCAGGCCCGCAACGTCCTGCGGGACGGTGTAGGGCAGCACGCCGTCCCGGAAGCCCTGCGGGTCCGGCTCCTCGCGCAGCTCGGGCGGGACCGCCGCGACGGGTGTGAGCAGCACGTCGGCGACGGTGAAGATGCGCTGGAAGGCCGCGCGGATGCGCTCGCGCTCGGCGATCGCCTCGGTGTACTCCGCGAGCGTGACGCGCATGGCGTTCTCGATCCGGGCGGCGACGTCGGCGCCGTAGTCCTCGCGGCGTTGCGGGAACAGCTGCGCGTGGGTCTGCGCGGCCTCGCCGTTCTGGATCGACGCGTACGTGGGGTAGAGCCGGCCGGCGTGGTCGAAGCTGACCTCGAGCGTGTCGAACGCGGACACGGCGTGGTCGAAGACGCGCTGGATGTCGGGCTCCAGCGCGCGGACGTGCAGGTCGGGGCAGAGCGCGATCCGCGTAGCGGGCTCGTCCGGCGCCCGGTGCGCGAGGGCCTCGAAGAACAGCTTCACGTCCGCGGGCGTGCGCGCCATCGGGCCGGCGTGGTCGAGCGAGCGGGCGAGCGGATAGATGCCTTCCGTGCTCAGCAGCCCGTACGTGGGCTTGAGGCCGGAGACGCCGCAGAACGCCGCCGGGATGCGGATCGAGCCGCCCGTGTCGGTGCCGAGCGCGAGCGCGGCCTGGCCCAACGCGAGCGCCACGGCCGAGCCGCCGCTGCTCCCGCCCGGGACACGCTCCGGGTCGTGCGGGTTCCGGCACGCCGGGAAGTGCGGGTTCACGCTCGTGATGCCCCACGCGAACTCGTGCGTGAGCGTCTTGCCGACCACGATCGCACCGGCCGCGCGGGCCTTCGCCACGACCGCCGCGTCCTGCGTCGGCACGTGCCCGGAGAAGATGCTCGAGCCGTACGTCGTGCGCACGCCCTCGGTGTCGAACAGGTCCTTGACCGCGAGCGTCAGCCCCTCTAGCGGGCGTGCCGTCCCGTCCTTGTAGGCCTGCTCGGCGCGCTTGGCCTCCTCCCGCGCCCGATCGAGCGAGAGCGTGATGAACGCGCCGTACTCGGGCAGCTCATCGAAGGCGTCGATCACCTCGACGGGGGAGAGGTCGCGCGCGGCGAACGCGGCGCGCAGGGAGACGGCACTCAGCACAGATGGCTTCTTATCAGCGCGCTGACCTCGTCCGGCTTGTCGAGCTGCATCCAGTGGCCCGCGCCTTCCAGGCGCTCGTAGCGCCAGTCGTCGACGAACTCGGCGCTGCCGGTCATCTGGTTCTCGAGCAGGTACGCGTCGCCGCTGCTCCAGACTCCGAGTGTCGGGGCGGTGACCCTGAATCGCGGCGGCTGCAGCTCGTTGCGCGGGCGATGGTTGCAGCGGTACCAGTTCAGCGCGGCGGTCAGCGCGCCGGGGCGCTCGAGGTCGGCGATCACACGGTCCGGCTCGGGGTGCGTGCTCGCCCACTCGCGCAGCAGCTTCCAGTCATCGCGGCGCACGATTTCTTCCGCCTCCGGGTGCAGGAAGAAGTCCCGGTACCAGCCCTTCTCGCGCTGGGCGAGCGTGTGCGGCACGCCCGGGTGGCCGACGGACAGGACCGCGAGTCGGTCCAGCCGCTCGGGCACGGAGAACGCGAAGGCCCAAGCCACGCCGGCGCCCCAGTCGTGGCCGACGACGTGCGCGGTGTCGATCCCGAGCTCGTCGAGGATCGCGACGACGTCCCCGACGCTCTTGCCGACGCGGACGTCGTCGGGCTTGTCGGAGTCGCCGAACCCGCGCAGGTCGGGCGCGATGACCGTGAAGTCAGATTCCAACGCGTCGATCTGGTGCCGCCACAGGTTGGCGCGGTCCGGAAACCCGTGCAGGAGCAACACTGCTGGACCGCCTCCCCCGATCGTGACTTCGAGACTTCCAATCCGCCGCATAGTGCGAGAGGCTACAAACGTGGAGAGAGAGCACGCGCGGACCGAGACGCGCGAACGGGTCGTAGTACGCATGGCCGGGGACTCGGGCGATGGCATGCAGCTGGCCGGCAGTCGGTTCACCGATGCGACTGCCGTATTCGGCAACGATCTCGCGACGCTGCCGGACTTCCCGGCGGAGATTCGCGCGCCCGCCGGCACCGTCGCCGGTGTGTCGGCCTTCCAGATCCACTTCGCCTCACGCGACATCCTCACGCCCGGTGACACGCCGGACGTGCTCGTGGCGATGAACCCGGCGGCGCTCAAGGCGAACCTGCCGCTGATGCAGCGCGGCGCGACGATCCTCGTCAACGAGGACGCGTTCAGCGTGCGCGCGGTGCAGAAGGCCGGGTACGCCCAGAGTCCCTTGGAAGATGGGACGCTGGAGGGCTTCACCGTCAAGCGGATCCCGATGAGCTCGCTGACGACGCGCGCGGTCGAGGAAGTCGACGGAGCGTCCAGCCGCGACGCGCAGAAGGCCAAGAACCTGTTCGCGCTCGGCGTGCTGTCGTGGCTCTACGACCGCCCGGTGGACGTCACCGAGCGCTGGATCCGCGGCAAGTTCGACGGGCCGGTACGTGACGCGAACCTGGCCGCGTTTCACGCCGGGTGGAGCTTCGGCGAGACGTCCGAGTTGATCGACGTGCAGGTCAAGGTCGAGCGCAACGTCGACGTCGCGCCGGGCACCTACCGCAACGTCAACGGCACCGAGGCGACGGCGCTCGGGCTGATCGCGGCGTCGGTCAAGAGCGGGTTGCCGCTCGTGTACGGCGCGTACCCGATCACGCCCGCGTCCGACCTGTTGCACGCGCTCGCGCGCCGGCACGACATGGGCGTGCGCACGATGCAGGCCGAGGACGAGATCGCGGCGGCGTCGATGGCGCTGGGCGCGGCGTTCGGGGGCGCGCTGGGCGTGACGTGCACGTCCGGCCCGGGTCTGGATCTGAAGACGGAGACGATCGGCCTGGCCGTGGTGCTCGAGCTGCCGATGATCATCATCGACGTCCAGCGCGCGGGGCCCTCCACCGGCATGCCGACCAAGACCGAGCAGTCCGACCTGCTGCAGGCGCTGTACGGGCGCCACGGCGAGTCGCCGCTGCCGGTGGTGGCGGCCTCCTCGCCGGGGCAGAGCTTCGAAGCCGTGTACGAGGCGGCGCGGATCGCGATCACCTACCGCACACCGGTGATCCTGCTCAGCGACCTGTTCGTCGCGAACTCCAGTGAGCCCTGGCGGATTCCCGACGCGGCTTCGCTGCCGCCGATCGACCCGCACTTCCGCACCACCACCACGGGACCGTTCCTGCCCTACTCGCGCGACGACAATCTCGCGCGGCCGTGGGCCGTGCCCGGTACGCCCGGGCTGCAGCACCGGATCGGCGGGCTGGAGAAGGCTGACCGCACGGGCGACATCTCCTACGACGGGAAGAACCACGCGCGGATGACGCAGCTCCGCGCGGAGAAGGTGGACGGCATCCCGGTGCCCGATCTCGAGATCCACGGCGAGACCGACTCCGACCTGCTCGTGCTCGGCTGGGGCTCCTCGTACGGGACGATCCGCGCGGGCGCCCGGCGCGTGCGGGAGGGCGGCGGCCGCGTGGCCACGGCGCACCTGCGTCACCTGCGGCCGATGCCCGCGAACACCGGCGCGCTGCTGCGCAAGTTCGAGCGCGTGCTCGTGCCGGAGATGAACAGCGGCCAGCTCGCGCACGAGCTGCGGGCGCGCTACCTCGTCGATGTCATCAGCTACGGCAAAGTCCAGGGGCAGCCGCTGCTGCCATCGGAGATGGAGCAGGAGATATGGCGGCAACTGAGCTGACGAAGGCGGACTTCCAGTCCGACCAGGAGACGCGCTGGTGCCCGGGCTGCGGCGACTACGCCGTGCTCGCCGCCGTGCAGTCGTTCTTCCCCGAGCTGGGCATCCCGCCCGAGCGGGTCGTGTTCGTGTCTGGGATCGGGTGCGCCGGGCGCTTCGCGTACTACATGAACACGTACGGGATGCACGGCATCCACGGGCGTGGGCCGGCGCTCGCGACCGGGCTGGCGTCCGCTCGCGACGACCTCTCGATCTGGGTCGTGACCGGCGACGGCGACGCGCTGTCGATCGGTGGCAACCACCTGATTCACGCGCTGCGCCGCAACGTGCCGGTGAAGATCCTGCTCTTCAACAACCAGATCTACGGGTTGACGAAGGGCCAGGCCTCGCCGACGTCCGAGCTCGGCAAGGTGACCAAGTCGACGCCGTTCGGGTCCATCGACGGCCCGTTCAACCCGGTGTCGCTGGCGCTCGGCGCCGAGGCGTCGTTCGTGGCGCGCACGATCGACACCGACAAGCAGCACCTGCCGACGGTGCTGCGCGCGGCGGCCGAGCACGACGGCGCGGCCCTGGTGGAGATCTACCAGAACTGCCCGGTGTTCAACGACGGCGCGTTCGACGCGCTGCGCGACAAGAAGCGCGGCGCGGAGAACCGGATCTACCTCGAGCACGGGGAGCCGATCCGCGGCGTGGTCCGCGACGGCGACGGGTCGCTGCGGATCGGCGAGGGCGGCGCGCCGGTGGTACACGACTCCCACCGCGACGACCCGTCGTTCGCGTTCGCGCTGTCGCGGCTGTCGTCTTCGCCGGACGGGCCGACGCCGATCGGGATCTTCCGGGACGTCAAGCGGCCGGTGTGGGGCCAAGGGCTGACCGAGGAGTTGGCCGCCGCGCGCGCGTCCGCCTCCGACGATGCTTCACTGGACGCCCTCATGCGCTCCGGTGACACATGGACGATCTCCTAGCCCGCGGCAGCGAGAAGTGGACGAAGTACCCGCCGGACGTGCTGCCGGCGTGGGTCGCGGAGATGGACTTCGCGCTGGCTCCGCCTGTCCGCGACGCGCTCGTGCGCGCCGTCGAGATCGGTGACCTCGGCTACATCGGCAACGTCGACGGCCTGATCGAGGCCATGTACTACTTCTACGACCGCCGCCTCGGCTGGGACCTGGAGGGCCAGTACATCGCGCTCGTAGCTGACGTCATGGTCGGCTTCAAGGAGCTGCTGCTCGTCCACACGCAGCCCGGCGACGGCGTGATCGTCAGCCCACCCGCCTATCCGCCGTACTTCAACGACATCCCGCACGTGGGGCGGCGGGTGGTCGAGGTGCCGCTGCTCGCCGACTTCGGGGTCGATGTCGACGGGCTGGACCGCGCGTTCGGCGCGGGGGCGAAGGCGTTGCTGCTGTGCTCGCCGCACAACCCGAGCGGGCGCGTCTACACGAAGGACGAGCTCGCGGCGGTGGCAGCCGTGGCCGAGGCCCACGGCGCGCTCGTGGTCGTGGACGAGATCCACGCGCCGCTGACGTTCGGTGCCACGTTCACGCCGTGGCAGCACGTGCTGGAAGGCGGCACCGTGCTCACCTCGGCCTCGAAGGCGTTCAACGTGCCCGGCCTCAAGCTCGGGTTCGTGGTCGGCGAGGCGGCGTCCGCGCTCGACGAGACGCTGCGGTACCACGCGGGCTACGCGGGGGTGGTCGCGGCGGAGGCGGCGTTCAGCGATGGCGACGAGTGGCTGGACGAGACGATCGCGACGATCGCCGCCAACCAGCGCGCGCTGCCGGAGCTGCTGCCCGAGGGCGTGCGGCTCGCGCACGCGCCGGAGGCGTCATACCTGGCGTGGCTCGAGTGCGACTTCGACGATCCGTTCGAGCGATTCCTCGAGCGCGGGCGCGTGGCGCTCCAGCCCGGCCCGGGCTTCGGCGCGGCGTACGGCCGCTACGTGCGCCTGAACGTCGGCACGCGGCCCGAGCTCGTGCGCGAGGCCGTCAGGCGGATGGCGCAGGCGCTGGACTGAGCTCGACCACGAGCACGACGTGACGGCTCGCGAGGGCGAGGTACGCGTGGCGCTCCGGGTCGCGCGCGCCGTCGAGCCACGTCACCTCCGCGTCGGTGAGCGCGAGGAAGTCGTCGCCGTGGGCGTTGAGGAAGTCGGTCAAGCGCGAGCGGAAGCCTTCCTGCGGCAGCTGCAGGGTGGCTTCGATCTCGTGGCGCGCCGTCTCGATGCGGACGCGCTCGTGGCGGAGCTGCATGCCGCCCAGTATGGACGGCCGTTCGCGGTCCGTCTGTAGGGTTGCCAACCCATGCTGGACATCGACGCGATTCTGCGCCCCTGGTGGGACAGCATCCAGGCCGCCCACGGGCCCCTGGAGCTCTACGACGCGCACACCCACATCGGCCAGAACGACCCTGACGGCTTCAAGCAGACGCCGGACGAGCTCATCGGGGTGATGGAGCGTGCCGACGCGCGTGCCGTCGTGTTCCCGATGCACGAGCCGGGCGGCTACCCGTTGCCGAACGACATCGCGCTGGCCGCGGCGGCCGGGTCGGACCGACTGGTCGCGTTCTGCCGGCTCGATCCGCGCGTGAACCCGGCGGGCGAGGCGCGCCGCTGCCTCGACGCGGGCGCCGTGGGCATCAAGCTGCATCCGCGCGCGGAGCAGTTCGGCATGGACGAGCCGGGCGTGCGCGAGATCATCGCCGTCGCGCACGAGCGCAAGGTGCCCGTGCTCATCCACGCGGGCCGCGGGATTCCCGCCCTGGGTGAGACCACGGTGCGGCTGTCGGCCGAGTTCCCGGACGCGCGGTTCATCCTCGCGCACGCCGCGATCTCCGACCTCGCGTGGCTCTGGCACGTCCTCGGCGATCACCCGAACGTCTTCATCGACACGGCCTGGTGGAACCCGGCCGACCTGATCGCGCTGTTCGCCCTTGTGGCGCCGTCGCAGATCGTGTGGGCCAGCGACTCGCCGTACGGCGTGCCGATCAACGCCGCGTTCACGCACGCGCGCTGCGCGCTGCAGGCAGGCGTGTCGGACGAGGCGCTGCGTTCGATCATGGGCGGGCAGATCGCGCGGCTCGTCGCGGGTGAGGACCCGCAGTGGGTGGGCGATGCGCCGGGTGCGGTGGAGCCGGCGCTGCATCCGCTGCTGGACCGCGTCGTCACGCACCTGATCACCGGCATGGGCCGCGCCTTCGCGCAGACCGATCCGGACGAGTCGATCGCGCTCGCGCGGCTGTCGTGCGCGGTCGGCGAGGACGCCCCGCACGCCGACGTGGCCGGCGCCACGCTCGAGCTGCTCGACCTGTACCGCAAGCACCTCGCACCGCCGCCGCCGGGCCGCCCGTTCCCGGTCGCCTCACGCTTCCTGATCGCCGCGCTCACGGTGGCGCGCACGCCGACCGTGCCGCTCCCGGACGAGTTCCACGTCCCGCCGCCTACACGGGAAGAGGCGGAGAGCTAGCCCTCGCCGCCGCCGCTCAGCGTCTGCTCGGGTTCGTCCGGGCGGGTGTTGCGCTGCGGGGCCGGGCGGGGCGGGGTGGGCGCGCAGGGGCGATAGTCGCGCGAGCGCTCCACGACGTCGCCCGACACCGTCTCGCCGTTGACCGTCACGCGGCCGCGCTGCGAGGTGAGGCGGACGGTCATCCGCGCTTCGCCGGTGAGGCCGCTGAGCTCCAGTTGCTCACGGCCGTTCGCGTACACGGTCAGCGTGCTGATCGGGTCTCCGGACGGCGGCGTGATGCGCAGCACCACGCGGGAGCGATTGAGGCAGCCGTCCTGCATGTCGATCGAGAGGCGGTCGTCGCCGGACTGGGCGAGCGCGGTGGCGCCGACTCCGAGGGTCGCGCCGAGCGCGATCAAAGCGGTTGCGGGTCGTCGCACAGTGATCGAACGTACCCGGTATCCGCGGGAACGTAAAGTGCGGGTAACCGCCCGTGTGGACCGTCGACCCCGAACCACTGGAAAGCCCGGTTTCCGAAGCGCTGTTGTACGCGTACTTCGCTGACATCGTCGAGCGCTACTTCCAGCGTGCGATCGATCCGGCGGAGGTCGACGAGGCGATGGAGGAGTATCGGCTCGAAGGTCTCGCCGCGTTCCTGGTCGCGCGCTGGGACGGGGAACCGGCCGGATGCGTCGGGTTGCGCGCGGACGGCGCCGTCACCCGCATGTACATCGCGCAGCCGTACCGCCGGCGCGGCGGCGCGCGCCTGCTGCTGCGTGCGCTCGAGGCCGCCGCCCGCGAACAGGGCATGCAGCGGTTGCGGCTCGACACGCGCGAGGACCTCGTCGAGGCGCAGGCGCTGTACGTGGCCGAGGGGTTCGTCGAGGTGGAGCCCTGGAAGGTCGAGGAGTACGCGGACCGCTTCTTCGAGAAGCACCTCACGTGAGGACGGTCGGCCGCTACGAGGTCCTGCGCCAACTCGGCCGCGGCGGGATGGCGACGGTCTACCTCGCGCGCCAGGCCGAGCTCGACCGGCTCGTCGCGCTGAAGGAGATGCACGCGGTCCACACCGACCAGGACGCGATCCTGCGGCGGTTCGTGCGCGAGTCCCGGCTGGCCGGGTCCCTGTCGCACCCGAACATCGTCACCGTCTACGACTTCCTCGAGGTCGACGGCACGCCGTACATCGCGATGGAGTACGTCGAGGCGGGGTCGCTGCGCCCGTACCTGCCGACGCTGAGCGACGCGCAGCGGCTCTTCGTGCTGCACGGGGTGCTCGCCGGGCTCAGCCACGCCGAAGAGCACGGCGTGGTCCACCGCGACCTCAAGCCCGAGAACGTCCTGGTGAGCGCGGGCGGGGAGGTGAAGATCACGGACTTCGGCGTGGCCAAGGCCACCCGGTCCGCCTCCACCGCGTTGACCGGCGTGGGCATGACGGTCGGCACCCCCGGCTACATGGCCCCCGAGCAGGCGATGGCCCAGCCCATCGGCCCCTGGACCGACCTCTACGCCGTGGGCTGCATGGCGTACGAGCTGTTCGCCGGCGCGGTGCCGTTCGCCGACTCCGAAGGCCCGATGGCGATCCTCCTGCGCCACGTCAACGAGCCGATCCCGCCCGCGAACCACGCGAACCCGAACATCGACCCGGCCGTGTCGAACTGGATCGCCGCGCTCACCGCCCGCGAACCCGGCCGCCGCACCCAGACCGCCGGGTTGGCGCTGGAGTCGCTCGAGGACATCGCGATCTCGCTGCTCGGCCCGCGCTGGCTCCGCGACGGACGCCTGAACCAGTCCACGCCACCCCCACCCGCGCCGGCGCCCGCGCCGATGCCGTCGATGGTGTTCGAGACCTACGTCGCGCCCGCGCCGTCGTCGCCCGCCGCCGAGGCCGCGCCGCCGTCCGAGCCCGAGTCCGGCGTGTTCCACACCTACGTCGCGCCGTCGCCGTCGCGCCCGCCGACCGCGCGCGAGGAGGAGCCGCCGCCCGCCGCCGCGCCGTCCCCGCCCGCCGCGTCTTCGCCCCGCGACTCGTCGCCCGAGCCCACGCGCGACGCGGCGCGCGTGGACCACGCCGCGATCTCCCCCGACGCGTTCCTGCCCGGGCGCAGCCACTATCGCGGGCGACCGCCGCAGGACGTGCCGACGCAGGTCCCCCGCAAGCCGCCGCCCCCACAACGAGACGTGGCGCCGGCCTCGGAGGAGTCGACGCCACGGGTGCCGCAGATCGTGATCGCCGCCGCGCTGGTCGTGGCCATCGTGATCGCGGCGGTCCTGCTGCTGACCTGATCGGACGAATCGGGCGGGGGCTACATTGCTCGCCGTGAGTGCCGATCTCCCCCGCAGCACCCGCCGTGTCCACGACGCCCTGGTCGCGCTGGGCCTGCCCGCCGACATCCACCCGATGGCGGACTCGACCCGCACCGCACCGGAGGCCGCCGCGGCCGTCGGCTGCGAAGTCGGCGCCATCGTCAAGTCGCTCGTGATGCGCGGCGTGACGTCCGGCGAGCCCATCCTCGCGCTCGTCTCCGGCTCCAATCGCGCCAACTTGGAGCTCGTCTCCGCCGCCGTGGGAGAGCCGATCGAGCGCCCCGACGCGGCGTACGTGCGCGAGGTCACCGGCTACTCGATCGGCGGCATCCCGCCCGTCGGCCATCCCGCGCCCGTGCGTACCGTGCTCGACGAGGACCTGCTGCGCTACGAGACGGTCTGGGCCGCGGCCGGCAACCCGCACGCGGTCTTCCCGATCGCCCCGGCCGCACTCGTCTCAGCCGTCGGAGCGACGGTCACCCGCCTCGCGGAGTGATGACTTTCCACGCGTCGCCGCGTCTCACTACACATGGACGCACATGAGGAAGTCGAAGCGCTGATCCGGCGCTGGGTGGACGCGATCGATCGCGCCGACCTCCAGGGCACGCTCGCCGATCACGCCGACGACATCGTGATGTTCGACGTGCCGCCGCCGCACGCGGGCAACCGCGGGAAGGCGGAATACGAGGCCGCTTGGCCGGAGTTCATGCAGTGGCAGGCCGGGGGCGCGTTGTTCGAGCTCACCGAGCTCGACGTGACCGCCGATGGCGACGTCGCCTACGCGTTCGCGCTGCTGCGGTGTGGTCCGCCCGAGTGGTACGAGGCGGAGCCCGAGAAGCGGCTGCGGCTGACGCTCGGCCTGCGCCGGGAGGGCGGCCGCTGGGTTGTGGCGCACGAACATCACTCGTGGGCGGTCACGTCACCATAGGGGTATGTCCGCCCATCGCATCAGCACCAACCCGAGCGACAAGCACGTCCGCGTCGAGGCCAACGGCCAGGTGCTCGCCGAGTCCGACCGCGCCGTCGAGTTGCACGAGACCGGGCTGCCGACGCGGTACTACCTTCCGCGCGAGGACGTCAAGATGGAGCTCCTCACGTCCACGGACACCACGTCGTTCTGCCCGTTCAAGGGCGACGCCTCCTACTACTCCGCCCCCGACGTCGCGGACGCGTTCTGGGTCTATGAGGCGCCGTCCGAGGAGGACGCGAAGCCGATCGCCGGCCTGCTCGCCCCGTGGCCCGGCCGGGTTGAAGTGATCGTGGAGTAGCAGTACCGTTCATACGTATGCGCGTCCTCGTCACGGGCTCATCAGGTCACCTCGGGGAGGCGCTGTGCCGCGTGCTGCGCGAGGCCGGTGAGGACGTCGTGTCGATCGACGTCCTCCCGTCCGAGCACACGACGCTGGTCGGCTCGGTCGCGGACCGAGCGCTCGTCCGCGACGCGCTCCGCGGCGTCGACGCCGTCCTGCACGCGGCGACGCTGCACAAGCCGCACGTCGGCTCGCATACGCGGCAGGACTTCGTCGACACCAACCTCACCGGCACGCTGAACCTGCTGGAGGAGTCGGTCGCGGCCGGTGTGGGCCGCTTCGTCTTCACCAGCACCACCAGCACGTTCGGGCGCGCGCTGATCCCGCCGGAAGGCGCTCCCGCGGCCTGGATCACCGAGGGCGTCAGGCCCGTCCCGAAGAACATCTACGGCGCGACCAAGACCGCGGCCGAGGACCTGTGCGAACTCGTGCACCGTGACCACGGCCTGCCGGTCGTGATCCTGCGCACCTCCCGCTTCTTCCCCGAGGCCGACGACCGCGACGACGTGCGCACCGCATTCGGAGACGCCAACTTGAAGGTCAACGAGCTGCTGTACCGGCGCGTGGACATCGAGGACGTCGTGAGCGCGCACCGGCTGGCGATCGAGCGCGCCGAGGCGATCGGCTTCGGCCGCTACATCATCAGCGCCACGACGCCGTTCACCCGCGAGGACCTGGCGGAGCTGCGTACCGACGCGCCCGCCGTGGTCGCCCGCCACGCGCCAGAGTTCGCCGAGCTCTACGACCGCCTCGGCTGGCAGATGTTCGCCGCGATCGAGCGCGTGTACGTGAACGCCGCGGCGCGCGGCGACCTGGGCTGGGAGCCGCGCTACGACTTCGCGTACGCGCTCGAGCGGCTCGCGGCGGGTGAGGACTGGCGCTCGGCGCTGACCCACGCGATCGGCGCCAAGGGCTACCACGCCGAGCCGACCGGGGTCTACACCGTGCGCTGATCGGGCACATGGATGCTCGATGCCCATCGTCGTCGAGATCCTCGCGCCGGACGGCCGCGTCGTCGCGAGCGTCTCGCTCCCGGCGCGGGAGACGTTCTGGAGCGACGGAGCGTTCACCCCGGGCCCCGGGTTCGGAGCCTACGCGGACTTCTTCCGCGATCTGGAAGCAGCCTCCAGGCGCTTTGACGAGGCGATCGGCGCGGAGGAGGTGGAGGCCCTCGCCGCGCTGGCGGAGCTCTGGACCGAGCTCAATCACCTCCGCATCCGGGAGCGCGGCGTGGCGGGCTGGCTCGACGATGTCGGCCTGCTGCTGCACGGCGACCGCGCGCGGATGCGCTGCTACTGGGGCGTGGCGGAGGACCCGTTGTCGGACGCGCAACTCGACGAGCTGGAAGCGCTCACCGCCGCGGACGACGGAGCGCTCGTGACCGCCGCGCGCACCTACATGCCGCTGCTTATTGCCGAAATCCGGCGCGTACGGGAGCGCGAGACCGGCGGTCCAACCCGCGCCTGAAATCGTTGGACGGGCGGTGAGTGGTGAGGCCGCCCGTCATCTCGAACCATCTCGGTGCATGTCGCTCACCGAGAAGGAAACCGCGCCGTACGACGACCTCGTCGAGGCCGCGGGCTACCCGCCCGGCCAGGGCTGGGTGAAGAAGGGCTACCACCCACGGCTCGCCAACGAGGACCTCGCTCCGCTCGAGAAGCAGGACTGGAGCACGTACAACATCTTCGCGTTCTGGATGTCGGACGTGCACTCGGTGGGCGGGTACGTCACGGCCGGCAGCCTGTTCGCGCTCGGCCTGAACGCGTGGCAGGTGTTCGTCGCGCTGATCGTCGGCATCTTGATCGTGCAGTTCTTCTGCAACCTCGTCGCCAAGCCGAGCCAGATCGCCGGCGTGCCGTATCCGGTCATCTCGCGCGCGTCGTTCGGCGTGCTCGGCGCGAACATTCCAGCGATCATCCGTGGGCTGATCGCGGTCGCCTGGTATGGCGTGCAGACGTTCCTCGCCGCGACGTCGCTGAACATCGTCTTCCTGAAGCTGTTCCCGGGTCTGGCGCCGTACGCGGACGTCGAGCAGCACGGCTTCCTCGGGCTGTCCTACCTCGGCTACCTGAGCTTCGCGATCCTGTGGGTGGCGCAGGCCTTGGTGTTCTGGCGCGGCATGAACGCGATCCGCAAGTTCATCGACTTCTGCGGGCCCGCGGTGTACGTCGTGATGATCGTCCTCTGCATCTACATGCTCGCCGAGGCCGACTTCGACGTCAGCCTGAAGCTGTCGGACGAGACGCTGTCCACGGGCGCGCAGATCAGCGCGATGCTCGGCGCGATCGCCCTCGTGGTGTCCTACTTCTCGGGCCCGATGCTGAACTTCGGCGACTTCGCCCGCTACGGCAAATCCTTCGACGCCGTCAAGCGGGGCAACTTCTGGGGCCTGCCGGTGAACTTCCTGGTGTTCTCGCTGCTCGTGGTGCTGACCGCCGCGGCCACGGTGCCGGTGTTCGGTGAGCTGATCACCGACCCGGTCCACACCGTCGAGCAGATCGACACCTACTTCGCCGTGCTGCTCGGCGGCATCACGTTCGTGATCGCCACCGTCGGCATCAACATCGTCGCCAACTTCATCTCGCCGGCGTTCGACTTCTCCAACGTCAGCCCACAACGCATCAGCTGGCGGATGGGCGGCATGATCGCGGCCGTCGGCTCGATCCTGATCACGCCGTGGAACTGGTACTCCAACGCCGATGCGATCTTCTGGACGCTCGGCATCCTCGGCGCGCTGATCGGCCCGCTGTTCGGGATCCTGATCGCCGACTACTACATCGTGCGCAAGCAGAAGGTGGTCGTCGACGACCTCTTCACGATGGAGCCCGAGGGCAGCTACTGGTACCGCGGCGGCTACAACCCGGCCGCGGTCTACGCCGTGCTCTTCGCGGGCGCGATCTCGATCGGGTCGGTCGTGATCCCGCGCGTGTTCGACGTCCTCGGCTGGCTGCCCGACTACAGCTGGTTCGTCGGCTGCGGCGTCGGCTTCGCCGGCTACTACGTGCTCGGGGGGCACTTCAAGATCGCGCCCCCGCGGGAGGAGGTCAAGATCGTCTAGTCACCCCGCGTACGTCGTCTGGCCGTGTGGCGCTTTCGCGAACGCGATCACCTTGGACGTGTCGATGCGGAACACGGCGGCCGGGCCGCCCGTGTCGTCGTCGAAGACGCCGTCGCCGACCGTGAAGCGCCACACCTCGCCGTACTTGGCGACGTACGCGTCGGCGACCCGCTGGAGCTCGGCGTTGTCCGTGACCTGGGTCGCGGTGCCCTCCACGACCACGTCGAGGCCTTGCGCCCAGGTATTCGTGCCGGTGGTCATCGCGACGCGCTCGTTGTGCTCGAGGTTGCGGAACTTCTGCTCGCGCAGGCCGGTGCAGAAGTGGATGGCGCCGTCGTGCCAGAGGCCGACCAGCGGCGTGACGTGCGGGCGCCCGTCCTCGCGCACCGTGGTTATCCAGTACAGCTCGGCGCCGGCGAGGGCAGCCTCCGTCGCGGCCCACGGTGTCGGCTCGGCGGTCGGGTCGCTGAAGC
This sequence comes from Solirubrobacter taibaiensis, assembly GCA_027587225.1. Lineage (GTDB taxonomy): Bacteria > Actinomycetota > Thermoleophilia > Solirubrobacterales > Solirubrobacteraceae > Solirubrobacter > Solirubrobacter taibaiensis. The sequence goes on along the minus strand of JAPDDQ010000021.1, from coordinate 71,754 downwards.
GGCGATCGATCTTCGCGTTCATGGAGAGCTTGGACCCCGCGTGGGGGCGAGATTCATCGCGGCGATCGCGCGGGCGATCCATTCGCCGAGCAGCACGCGTTCGGCGTCGCTCAGTGCGGGCAACTCGTCGATGAGCGTGGCGAACTGGATCACCACCGCGGCCGGGCCGGCCGGCGTGGCCGCGGGAACGTCGGTGAGGATGGCGGCCAGCACGGCCTCGAGCATCGCGTCGGCCAGGCCGGGATCGCGCTGCTCGGGCGGAGCGGACAGGAGCGCGAGGACGGTGCCCGAGCCGGCGGCGTGGATCAGCTCCAGCGCGCGCTCCTCGCTCACCCTGAGTACGCCCGCCGTCGCGAGCCGCCGCACGCGCGCGCGGAGGACCTCGATGCCGGCCACGGTCGCCGGTGAGTTGGGCCCGCGCCGGTTGAGCAGCGCGTAGAGCTCCGGGTTCGCGAGCCCGAAGTCGTTGTGCATCCGCCACGCGGCCCGCAGGTCGGTGACCGGGTCCGAGTCGATGGGCTCGGACTTGGCCGCGACATAGGTCGCCATCACGTGCTCGGCGACGGCGTCGATCAGCCCGTCCTTGTCCCCGAAGAGGCGATAGAGCGTGGGTGGCTGGACACCCGCGGCCTCGGCCACGCCGCGCGTGGTCAGCGCGGCTGCTCCCTGCTCTCCGAGCAACCGCGCGGCGGCGTCGATGATCGCTGATCGCGGGTCCATGTTTCCGACGATAACAGCGAGTGCGAATCAGTGATAACGTGATCGGCGTATCGTTGGAAACAAGAGGAGCGAAACCATGTTCATCGTCACCGGCGCCACCGGGCGCCTCGGCTCCCAGATCGTCGACCGCCTGCTCGAGCGGGTCCCGGCCACTGCGGTCGGCGTCAGCGTCCGCGACGTCGACAACGCTGCGGCGCTGGCCGCGCGGGGCGTCCGCGTCCGCGCGGGCGACTTCACCGATCCGGACACCCTCGCGCACGCCTTCGAGGGCGCAGAGCAGGTGCTCGTGATCTCGGCCTCGATCCGCGGCGACGGCGCCATCACCGCCAACCACGCGGCGCTCGACGCCGCGCGCGCCGCCGGCGCCGACCGCATCGTCTACACCAGCCACCAGGCCGCGGCGGCCGACTCCTTGTTCGACCCGCAGCGCGTGCACGCCGCCGCGGAGGCGCATCTGGCGGAGCTGGGCGTCCCGTTCGTCGCGCTGCGCAACGGGTTCTACGCCGCGACGCTCGAGCGGTTCGCGGGTGAGGCGCGCGCGAGCGGCCGGCTCGTCGCGCCGGAGGACGGCCCGTTCTCGTGGACCGCGCACGAGGACCTCGCCGAAGTGGCTGCGATCGCGATGACCTCGACCGCGCTGGAAGGCGTCACGCCCCCGCTCACCGCGCCCGACACACTGGACCTGGGCGATGTCGCACAGTTGCTCGGCGTCGAGCGCGTCGTCCTGCCCGACGACGAGTGGACCGCCGCGGCGATCGGCCGCGGTCTGCCCGCGGATCTGGCCGAGTTCACGCTCGGCATGTTCCGGGCCGCGCGCCGGGGTGAGTTCGCGGTGACCGACCCGACGCTCGAGCGACTGCTCGGGCGCCCGGCGACGCCGGTGAGTGCCGTCCTGAACTAGGTTGTCGCCATGGACGGGCGGGTCGCACTCGTCACCGGCGTGAGCCGGCGCGCCGGGATCGGGTTCGCGATCGCCCGGCGACTGGTGGCGGATGGCGTGCGCGTGTTCGCGCACCACCACGTGCCGCACGACGCCGACCGGGACTGGGGCGCCGACCCGGCCGGGATCGACGCCGTGATCGCCGCGGTCGGCGGCGACACCGCGCACGCCGGCTTCGACCTCGCGCAGCCCGACACGCCCGCGGCGCTGCTCGACGCGGCGCGCGCGGCGTTCGGCCACGTCGACATCCTCGTCTGCAACCACGCCTCCAGCGGCCCCGACGGCCAACTGGCGGACGTGACGGCGGAGATGCTCGACGCCCACTGGGCGGTGAACACGCGCGCGTCGCTACTGCTCGCCCAGGCGTTCGCCCGTCACCACGACGGGCGCGCGGGCGGGCGCATCGTGTTCATGACCTCAGGCCAGAACCTCGGCCCGATGCCGGAGATCGCGTACGCCTCGTCCAAGGGCGCGCTCGCGTCGATCACGCGCTCGATCGCCGACGAGCTCGCCGACCGCGGCATCACGGTCAACTGCGTGAACCCGGGTCCGACCGACACGGGCTGGGCAAACCCCGCACTGACGGCAGCGGTGGCGCAGCAGATGCCCGCGGGGCGCTGGGGCGAGCCCGACGACGCGGCACGGCTGATCGCGTGGCTGGTGTCCGAAGACGGTCGCTGGATGACCGGGCAGGTGCTCAACAGCGAGGGCGGATTCAGACGCTGAGCGTCTCTCCACTTCCAATTTATACCGGATCGAAGTGCCTCATGAGGCACTGATTTCTTCCGCATAATCGCCCGCCGCAGGTCGAACGATGGGAGTGTGCGGATGACAGGACATGCGGTAGTGATCGCCGGCGGCGGGCCCGCGGGGATGATGCTGGCGGCGGAATTGGCGCTCGCGAAGGTCGACGTCGTGCTGCTCGAGCAGCGCCCCGATCACGGGCTCGCCGGGTCCCGCGCGGGCGGCATGCACGCGCGCACGATCGAGGTGCTCGAACAGCGCGGCGTCGCGGACCGGTTCCTCGAGCAGGGCAACACGGTGCAGGTCGCGACGTTCGGCACGGCGGTGTTGGACATGAGCGACTTCCCGTCGCGGCACCCGTACACGCTCGGGCTCTTCCAGAACGAGATCGAGCGGATCATGGCCGGTTGGCTCACCGAGCTGCCGGTGCAGGTCCGGTACGGGCGCGAGGTGACGGGCTTCACGCAGGACGACAGTGGCGTCGACGTGCACCTGGCCGACGGAGAGACGCTGCGGGCGCAGTACCTGGTCGGCTGCGACGGCGGCCGCAGCCTGATCCGCAAGCTGGCCGGGATCGACTTCCCGGGCTGGGAGGCGACGCGCAGCAACCTGATCGCCGAGGTCGAGCTGAACGAGCCGGAGCTCGGGCTCCGTCACGACGCCTTCGGTGTGCAGGCCATCGGCCCGATCGAGCGCGGGTTCCGTGTGGTGCTCACCGAGCCCGAGCTCCGGACCGGCGAGGCGTCGATGGATGACCTGCGCGCGGCGCTCGTCCGGGTCTACGGCTCCGACTTCGGGGTCCATGGCCCGGTCTGGATCTCCCGCTTCACCGACGCGACACGCCAGGCCGCGGCCTACCGCTCCGGGCGCGTGCTGCTCGCCGGCGACGCGGCCCACATCCACTACCCCGCCGGCGGACAGGGGCTCAGCCTGGGGGTGCAGGACGCGGTCAACCTGGGCTGGAAGCTCGCGCAGGTGGTCAAGGGCACGTCGCCGGAGCGCCTGCTCGACACCTACTTCGCCGAGCGCCACCCGGTGACCGCCCGCGCGCTGCGGTACACGATGGCCCAGACCGAGCTCCAGCGCCGCGACGACCGTGTGCAGGCGCTGGTCGAGGTGCTCGCCGACGTGGCGCCGATGGACGAGCCGCGCCGGCACCTCGCCGGGCTCATCTCCGGGCTGGACATCCACTACGACCTCGGCGAGGGCCACCCGCTGCTCGGGCGGCGCATGCCCGACGTGGACCTCGGCGACGGGCGCCGCGTGTTCGAGCTCCTGCACGACGCGCGCCCCGTGCTGCTCAACTTCGGTGAGCCAGGGCTGCGGCCGGAGGCCGTCGACGCTACCTACGCCGGCGAGTGGGAGCTCCCCGTGCTCGGCGTGGTCAGCGCGCCGTCCGCCGTGCTCGTGCGCCCGGACGGCTACGTCGCCTGGGTCGGCGACGGCACGGACACAGGGCTGGACGACGCGTTGAGCGCCTGGTTCGGGTAGCGCCGACGCGCCACAACCGCCGCCGCATGTCGAGACGCGCCGGCCAGCTCCGCTCCCCCAGTGAAGCCGCGAACGGCGCGGCGCGATAGACCAGGAGATCACGATGCCCAAGTACCTGTTGCTCAAGCACTACCGCGGCGGCCCCGAGCGGCACATCGACGCCCCGCCGATGGACCAGTGGGCGCCCGAGGACGTCGAGGCGCACATCGCCTTTCAGTGGCACGTCGCCGAGCTGCTGCAGGAGCGCGGCGAGTACGTCGACGCGCAGGCGCTCACGCCGACGCGCACCTGGGTCCGCTACGGCGGCCCCGACGCGGCGCCCGTCACGACCGACGGCCCGCACCCCGAGACCAGCGAGCTGGTCGCCGGCTGGTTCATGATCGATGTCGAGTCCCACGAGCGAGCGCTCGAGCTCGCGGCGTACGTGTCCTCCGAGCCCGGCCCGGGTGGCGAGCCGCTCTACGAGTGGATCGACGTCCGCGAGGTCATGGCCGAGCTGCCCCAGCAGGACTGACCCGGATGACCGAGGCGAGGTTGGATGAGGGTGCGCTGCGCGCCCTCATTCCGCGGGTCCTCGCCGGTCTGGTCCGGCGGGGCGAGGACTTCGACGCCGCCGAGGATGCGTTGCAGGAGGCGTTGTTGGAAGCGCTCCGCGTGTGGCCCGACAGCCCGCCGGACGATGCCCGCGCGTGGCTGACCGCGGTCGCCGCGCGGCGGCTCATCGACGCCCGTCGCAGCGAGGCCGCACGGACTCGGCGCGAGGAGACGGTGCTCGCGGAACCGCCGCCACCAGTGGTGCAGGACGCGGGCGACGACACGCTGTACCTGCTGTTCTGCTGCTGTCACGGCGACCTCGCGCCGGCGTCCCAGGTGGCGTTGACCCTGCGCGCGGTGGGCGGTCTCACCACGCGCGAGATCGCCGACGCGTTCTACGTCCCCGAGGCGACGATGGCGCAGCGGATCAGCCGCGCCAAGCGCACCCTCCGCGGACAGCGCATGGACCAGCCGGGCGACCTCGCCGTGGTCCTGCGCGTGCTCTACCTCATCTACTCCGCCGGCCACGCCGGCCGGGTCGACCTGGCGCGGGAGGCGATCCGGGTCGCCCGCGTGCTCACGCTCGAGACGCCCGAGCCCGAGGCGCGCGGCCTGCTCGCGCTGATGCTGCTCAGCCACGCCCGGCTCCCGGCGCGCTTCGACGCGCATGGCCGGATCGTCACGCTCGACCGGCAGGACCGCTCGTTGTGGGACACGCGCGAGATCGCCGAGGGCGTGCGCATCCTGCAGTCCGCGCTCGCCACGGAGCGCCCGGGTCGCTACCAGATCGAGGCCGCGATCGCCGCGCTCCACGACGACGCGGCGCGCGTCGAGGAGACCGACTGGTTGCAGATCCTGGCGTGGTACGACGACCTGGTCGGATTGAGCGCGGAGCCCGTGCGCCAAGACCCCGCCGCGGTGCTCGGCCGCGCGGTCGCCGTCGGTCACGTGCTCGGCGCGGCCGCCGGGCTGCGCGAGACGGACCGGCTGCGTGACGTGATCGGCGACCGCCACCGCTGGCACGCCGTGCGCGGGCACCTGCACGAGCTCGACGGCGACCTGTCCGCCGCTGCTGTCGCCTACGCCGAAGCCGCAAGTCGCGCCACGAACGTCGCCGAGCGCAACCACCTCATCCGTCAAGCCGCTCAGGTGCGAGCATCGCGCCCATGACGTTGCTTCGGATGGACCACGTCGGCATCAACTTCGCGGACCTCGACGGCGCCCGGACCGATGTCGCGATGCTGAAGACCCCGGACGGCCACGCGCGGCCCGGAGGGCATCATCCTCGAAGTGGCGGAGAAGCTCGAGTAGTTCCAGTATCGTCGCGCGGATGCCGAATTTCGGTCCACTCGAGCTTCTGATCATCCTGCTGCTGATCGTGCCGATCGTCGTCGGTCTCGTCGTCGCGTTCCGGCGTCGCTGACGCGCGCGTTGCCCGTTCGTCCATTGGTCCAGATGGGCGACAATCGCGAACCGGGTCTGTACGGTCCTGCCGCGGATGGGGGGACGGCTACGGACGGCTGTAGGGACGCTTGCGTTGGTGCTCGGGCTTGCGTCCGCGCCGGCGCACGCCGCGACCTTTGCCGACCCGTTCGCGTCCTACGCCGAGACCGTCCGCGCGGATGGGCCGACCGCGTACTGGCGTCTGGGCGAGCGTGCGGGGACCACCGCCGCTGACGCGTCCGGCAACGCCCGAGCCGCGACGTACGCGCTCGACGCCGACCTGCTCTCGCGTTGGGGCGCGCTCGGCTCCGACATCGAGGACCGCGCGATCGAGGCCTGGAAGGACCCAGAGGGCGACGAGCTGCCGGCCCTGCTCACCGGCAGCGCGCAGGGCTTGCCGACGGGAGCGCGCACCGTCGAGGCGTGGGTGCGGTCCACCGAACCCGGTGCCCGCGTGCTCCGCTACGGGGACTTCGCGGTCGAGCTCGGGGCGCGCACGATCGTGGCCGGCGACCACCGCTTCACGCTCGCCGCCGGTGACCGACGCGAGCTGCACGACGGCCGCTGGCGCCACGTCGTGGTCACCTACGACGGTACGGAGATGCGCGCCTACCTGGACGGCGCGCCGGTCGGCGAGCCGCAGGCCGCGGAGCTCGTCACACCCACGAGCGGCGCGTTCAGCGCCGCCGCGCCGACGTTCGACGGCGCGGGCTACGACGAGCTCGCGATCTACCCCCGTGCGCTGGACGCCGCCGCGGTCGCCGCGCACTTCGAGGCCGCGGGAAACACGCGCCCCGCCGCCATCACCGGGTTCGAGGCGACGCCCGGCGAGAATCGGATCGCGATCACCTATGAGCCGGTCGGCGGCACGCACCCGGTCGGCCAGCCGGTCGCCGACGAGTACGTGCTGGAGGCCTGGCAGGGGGACACGTTGCGCGCGCGCCGCATGCTCACCGCCAATCCGCCGATCGAGTCGCGCGCCGCGGCGGCCGCCCCGCGCTGGTGGCGGACCGAGCTCGGCGGCGTCCCCGCGGGCGTCACGCGGGTCACGATGCATGCGGTCGGCGCCTACGGCGTGGGCCCGACGACCACGGTCGAGGCCACCGTTGCCGGTGCTGCGACCACCTACGCGAGCGCGATCATCGACGCCGCGCCGGCGCTGTACTGGCGGCTCGGCGACACCGGCCGGAGCGTCAGCGCGCTGTCCGGGCCCGATGTCGGCGCCGTGTACGAGGCGGCCTCCGCGATCGACGGCGCCCTCGTCAACGACCCGGACGGAGCGGCCGGCACCGGCTGGGGTTGGAGCGAGGAGCCGTCCGCCCTGATTCGCGCGAGTGCCGCGACCGGGCTGCCCACCGGCGACCGCACCGTCGAGGCCTGGGTCCGTGCGGACACCGCCGGCGCGGGTCTCGTGCGCTACGGCGACTTCAGCGTGGAGCTCGAGGAGTACGCGGTCGTCGTGTCCGGCACGCGCATCCCGCTCCCCGCGGGTGACCGTCGCCGGCTGACCGACGACCGGTGGCACCACGTCGCCGTCACCTTCGCGAGCGGCACGCTCACCGCATACCTCGACGGTGCGCCGCTCGGCTCGGCGCCCGCCGCGTTCGACTCGCCCGCCTCCGGCGAGCTCGTCGCCGGACATGCCCCCAGCGAGGCCACCGTCGCGCTCGACGAGCTCGCGCTTTACCCGCGCGCGCTCGACGCCGCGACGATCGCCGCCCGGTTCGTCGCGTCCGGCCATCGCGCACCCGTCGCGTTGACCGGCGTCGCCGCCACGGCGGGCGCCAACCGCGTGACCGTGCGCTGGACCCCGCCCAACGGCGAGCTGTCCGACGGCGGGTTCGTCGACGACGTATGGCTCGAGGCGCGGCGGGGCGGCGTCCTGCGCGCCACGCGGGTCACCTCCGGCGACGCGACCAGCCTGGACCTGACGGGGCTCGCTCCCGGCCGCTACGAGCTTCGGCTCCGGGCGCTCAACGCGTACGGCGAGAGCCCCGTCAGCGCGCTGGACGCCGACGTGACCGGCACGGCCGACACGTTCCCGGCACGCCTGCTCGCCGACGAGCCCGCGCTCTACTGGCGGCTCGGCGACCACGGCGGCACGATCGTCCCCGACCTCTCCGGCCACGGCCGCGACGCCTACCGCGGCGCCGACCAGCTGTTGCCCGTCGACGGCGCGCTCGTCGGCGACGACGACGGCGCCGCCGGCGCGAGCGGAGGCTGGTCCTGGCGGGGCCCGACCCTCGCCCGGCTCCCGAAGGCCGAGGGTCTGCCGACCGATGCGCGCACGGTCGAGGGCTGGGTCCGCGCCGACTCCCCCGGCGCACGCGTGATCGAGTACGGCGACTTCAGCGTCGAAGTGCGAGAGCGCGGCCTGGTCGTCTCCGGTGAGCGCATCGAGCTGCCGGTCGGCGATCCGCGCACGATCACCAACGCGCGGTGGCACCACGTCGCGGTCACCTACGCCGACGGCACGCTGACCGCCTATCTCGACGGCACCCTGCTCGGGTCCGCGACCAAGACGCTGGCCACGACGACCGACGGCGATCTGCGTGGCGCAACCGCCCCGCCCTCCGGCGAGACCCGCTTCGACGAGCTCGCGCTCTACCCGCGGGCCCTGGACGCGGGCACGATCGCCGCGCACTTCGCGGCCTCCGGCAACGCCCTCCCGGCCGCCCCGGCGGCGACGGCCACGGTGGGCCAGAACCGCGTCACGCTGCGCTGGCCCACGCCGACCGGCGGAGCGCCCGCCGGCCAGCTCGCGATCGAGCACTACCTGGTGGAGGCGCCCGGCCTCGCCCAACTCGTTCCCGCAACCGGCACCGAGGCCACGCTCGGCGGGATCCCCGCGGGCGCGACGACGGTGACGGTCCGCGCGTTCAACGGCTTCGGCCCGGGGCCGGCGACCACGCTCGACGTCACGGTGCCGGGCGCGGCGACCACCTACACCTCGACCGTCACCGCCGACGCACCGGTCCTGTACTGGCGCCTCGGCGAGCGCGGTGGCCGGCTCGTCGCCGACTCCTCCGGCCATGGCCGCAGCGGGAGCACATGGCAGGACTTCGCGCCCTACGCCGGCGCCGGAGCGCTGCCCGGCGACCCCGACGGTGGCTTGGCCTTCGGCTACCAGTGGTGGCAGCGCGTCACCGTCGACCACGGCCCGGCGACGGGTCTGCCGGACGGTGACCGCACCGTCGAGGCCTGGGTCCGGGGCGGCGGACCCGGCCTGCGCCCGGTCACCTACGGGGAGTTCGTGGTGGAGCTCCAGGCGCGCGCGGTCGTGGTCTCCGGGACCCGGATCGCCCTCCCCGACGGTGACCGGCGCCAGCTCACCGACGGGGTGTGGCACCACATCGCGGTCACGCTCGCGGGCGAGACCGCCACCGCCTACCTCGACGGCGAGCCGATCGGTTCGGCCACGGTCGCCGTTCCCACGAGCGAGGAGACGTGGCTGACGGCCGCGTCCGCGCCCCAGGGGATCGGCACATCCGGCTTCGACGAGATCGCGATCTACCCGCGCGCGCTCACCGCCGCACGGATCGCCGCGCACTTCGAGGCGTCCGGCAACGGCCGCCCGCAGCCGCCGACCGGCGTGACCGCGACCGGTACGGCGAACGCCGTAACGGTGGGCTGGACCGCCGGCGGTACGCCCACCCCCACGGGCTACGTCGCCGAGGCCTGGCAGGGCGAGACGCTGCGCGGCGCGCAGGGCACCTCGGCCACGGGCACGAGCGCGAAGATCACCGGCTTGCCCGCGGGCGCCTACACGATCAAGGTGCGCGGCCTGAACGAGTACGGCGCCGGCCGCGAGAGCCAGCGGCCCGCCACGGTCACGGGCACCGCCACCACCTACGCGAGCGCGGTCACCGACGCCGCCCCGGCGCTCTACTGGCGGCTCGGCGAGCCCAACGGCACGACCGCCGCCGACAGCTCCGGCCACGGCCGCCACGGCACGTACCCATACTCGAACCTGCAGCGCGCGTACACGGGTGCGATCACCGGCGACGACGACCGCGCACTTGCCGGTGTCGACAGCTGGGGCGCGGTCGATCTGGTGCAGCTGTGGCCGGCGACCGACCTGCCGACGGGCGACCGCACGGTCGAGGCGTTCGTCACCGCCTCCGGCCCGGGCGCCGTGCTGCTCGCCAACAGTGAGGTGACGCTGCGCTTCGAGGACCGCGCCGTCGTCGCCGGCGACGTGCGGCTCGCGCTCGCGCCGGGCGACGGCCGCAGCTTCACCGACAGCCGCTGGCACCACTACGCGATCACCGCGGCGGCCGGGACGCTCACGCTCTATCTCGACGGCGAGCCGGTCGCCTCCGCGCCCGGCACGCTCGCGAACGCGGCCGATGGCTGGTTCACGGCCGCCAGGGTCATCGACAACACCAGCATCGCCTACGACGAACTGGCGCTGTACCCGCGCGCCCTGGATGCGGGCACGATCGCCGCGCACTTCACCGCCTCCGGTCTGCCGGTGGTCGGCGACCGCACCGCGCCGATCCCGACGATCGAGACCCCGGCGGACGGCACGACGACCACGCGGCCGACGCTGCGTGGCCGGCTCGGCCAGCTCGCGGGCGACGAACCGCGCGCCGTCGTGCGCGTGCGCCGCGGCGAGCAACTCGTGCTCCAGCAGGAGGTCCAGGGCATCGGCGGCCTGTGGGCGCTGCCCGTCGCCGCACCGCTGCCCACCGGGGAGCTGACGCTCGAGGTCGTGCAGCGCGATTCGTCCGGCAACGCCGGCACGGCGACCCGCACCTGGACCGTCGTCAACGCCGCGCCCTCCACGCCCACGCTGACGCTCGATCGCAATGACGGCCCACTGCCGCTGACTGTGCGCGCGAGCTTCGACGCGACCGACCCCGACGGCGACCCGCTGACGTTCCGGATCGACTTCGGCGACGGCGCCTGGGCGTCCGGCGCGCTCCCCGTGGCTCCCGTCGCGCACGTCTACACGACCGCGGGCGCGCACCCCGTGCGCGTCACCGTCAGCGACGGCACGACCGAGGCGACGGCGACCGTGCCGCTGACGGCGCGCCTGGCCGAGCCGCTGAAGGCCGACGCGGGCGATGACCGTGTCGCCGAGGCCGGCACCCGGCTCACGTTCGACGCGCGGGGCTCGCGCCCGGCGATCGGCATCGAGCGCTACCGCTGGACGTTCTCGGACGGCACCGTCCGCGACGGCGCCGTCGTCAACCACACCTTCCAGACCGCGGGCGATCGGGGCGCGACGCTCGAGATCACCTCGGGCACCGAGACGAGCAGCGACAGCGTCGAGGTCAAGGTGATCCCGGCGAGCCCGGCCGTGAGCGCACGCGTGCTGTCCGGCGGCAGCCCGGTCGCGGGCGCCGACGTGCTGGCGATCCTGGCCGACGGCACGCGGATCGGCGCGGTCACCGGCAACGACGGCCGCGCGCGCCTCGCGGGCCTGCCCAACGGTGAGCACACGCTGTATGCCTGGGCGCCGAACCTGCGACCCGGCAGCGGGACGACGACGGTGAGCGGCGGCACCGGCACGGCCGAGATCAGCCTCGTGCCTGGTGAGGTGGCGAGCGCCGGTCTCACGTCGAAGCGCCTGAGCCGCGATGAGATCGTCGCCGCCGGCATCAACCCGGACGACGCCGGCAACCGCGAGGTGTACTCGTTCACGGCGAACATCGCCGTCAATGGCGTGCAGCGGTCGGTGAGCGGCGCGGTGTCCTCGAACGGCCTCTACGGCTGCGGCGGCAGCGGCGTGCAGTCCTCCTGCGGCGGCGGAGGCGGCACGTACGTGACGGGCAGCTTCCAGGGCGGGGTCCCGTTGTTGCAGTGGATCGTCATCCCCGCGAGGACCGGGTTCCTGAAGGAGTTCTTCGAGATCTCGATGGTCGTGCAGAACCTGGCCGGGCCGGAGTTCACGCTGCGCGACGGCACCGCGTCACTCGACCTGCCGTCGGGCCTCTCGCTCGCCCCGACGGCCACGCCCCAGCAGGCGAGCGTCGCGCTCCCGGACATCCCGGGCGGCGGCGACGCGGCGACGCGCTGGATCGTGCGGGGCGACAGCGAGGGCAGCCACGAGCCGCGCGCCCGTTACGCCGCGACGCTCAAGCCGATCGACCTCCCGGTCGTGCTCGAGGCGCGGCTCACCGACCCGATCCGCGTGTACGGCGCGTCGGCGATGCAGCTGGTGGTCAGCGCCGACGACAAGTTCGTGGACCGCTACCCCGGTCACGTCCGCGTCGGCATCCGCAACGTCTCGCCCGTCACGATCAGCAACGCGGCGCTGCTCATCCCGACCGAGGGTGCGCAGGGCTACGTGCCGCAGCCGCGCCAGCAGCGGTCGTGGACGGCGGCGAGCATCGCGCCCGGCGCGACCTGGTTCCCCGACTCGGCTTCTGACAGCGACGACGACTTCATCATCGTCCCCGAGCCGACCGGCGACGTGAACCTCGCGGAGAGCTTCATCACGCAGGCCGCGGGCGACAGCTCCGGCGACAGCATCTCCATCAGCACGCACCCGCAGGTGCAGCCCGCGAGCCAGGCGCCGACGCTCACGGCGGTCCGCCGTGGCAACTACACCGTGCTCAAGTGGGCGCCGTCCGCCGGCGCCACGGGCTATCAGGTCTACGGCGCGCCGAGTCGCACGACCGAGTTCGGCTCCGAGCCGATCGCCACCCTCCCCGCCGGCACGACCAAGACGTACGTGCAAGGCAACGCGGGCGCGAAGGAGATCGCCCTCTCGACGGTCACGCCGCAGCGGCTCGTGCTGCGCCATCCGACGGCCGAGGTGGCCGACGGCAGCGCGAGCAAGCCGACGGTGGAGATCGAGAACCTGGAGACCTTCTGCGCCGGCAATGGCGGGCTGCTCGAAGTGTCGGCCTACGACCCCGACATCGACTTCAGTTCGATCGACGTCAGCTGGAACGGCGGCAAGGTGACCAAGGCGGTCTCCGGCAACGACGTCCAGACGGCGATCACGCTCGGCACGTACCCGATGAGCCAGGACGGCACGGAGTTGACCGTGACCGCGCACCTGGTCGTCGGCGGCCAGACGGCCGAGACGACGGTGGTGGTCAACCAGCGCGGCGACACCAACTGCGACGGCTTCGTGCGCACGGTGATCATGGGCGACTCCTACATCTCCGGCGAGGGGGCCTACGGCTACCTGCCGGGGACCGACAACCACGGCACGGGCAAGAACCTCTGCCACCGCTCCCCGAACACGTGGCCGTCGCGGCTCGCGAGCACGCTCGTGTCCGGCGGCGCCATGTTCGACCCCGAGTTCTCGACGACCAGGCCGGAGGGCGACTGGATCGCGTTCCTGGCCTGCAGCGGCGCGGTCACGAGCAACTTCTCGGGCGAGCCGAACAACGGTGACCGGATCCCGCAGTTCGACAAGCTCACCGCCGAGGAGTGGGAGACGATCGACCTCGTGTTCGTGTCGATCGGCGGCAACAACGCCGGCTTCTCGAACGTGATCATGATGTGCACCGCGGCCGACTGCACGCGGACGAAGCCCGGGCCGTACGCCGCCGGCATGAAGTGGTGGCGCGACCACATGCTCGGCAAGCTCCCGCAGGTCGGCGCCGACGTCGGCTCGGCGACGAGCATGATCCGCCACAAGGCGCCGCAGGCCGAGGTCTACCAGATCAACTACATGGACCCGTTCCGCCCGCAGCCCCCCTCGTGCCCGTCGCTCAGCATCTCGATGGCCGTCTCGGACTTCAGCCACGAGACCGGGGTCTTCGCCCTGCTGCTGGGCACGCCCGCCGCGGGGATCATCGACCTGCTCGCGATCCGCCAGGCGCTGACGCTGACGCTGCCCGAGCGCTTGTGGGTGGCGGCGGACTTCCTGCCGAACCTCAACAGCAACCTGACTTGGGCGTCCGACCTGAGCCGCACGCACCTGCTCGACGCCGTCGACGCCTTCAGCGGGCACCCGATCTGCTCGGACGACCCGTACGCGCACGGCTTCGCGCTCGGCGACGACAAGCTCGGGCTGATCGGCAACGAGTCCTTCCACCCCAACGCGAACGGCCACTCCCAGCTCTATGGCATGGCCGCGGCGCAGTGGGGGGCCACGCTCGGCGACAACCCGAACGCGACCACGCCCGCCCCGGGGAAGCGTTCCTCCGCCCGCGTCGCGGACGCCACGCCGCTCGCGCAGTCCGAGGTGCGCGGCCCGGTCGAAGGCCAGCCCGCCCTGATCCCGTCGGGCAACGGCACGCTCCACATCACCGGCGCGCCCGCGAACGCGCAGCTGCGCGTGACGATCGACCCGCTCGCGAGCGTCGTCGGCTCCGCCCGCACCGACGCGGACGGTGCCGCCGACATCCCGCTGCTGCTGGGCGCCTCGACCGCTTCCGGGTTGCACACGCTGACGGTGTGGGACGGGCAGGATCGAGTCGACCTGGCGCCCGTGTTCGTGCACGGCACGAAGGCGTGCGCCGAGGGCGCGGACATCGACGGCGACGGCCTCGCCGACGCGTGCGACGCCGACCCGCTGGACGGGCCGCTCGCGGACGCCGACCGCGACGGCGTGGCGAACGACGGCGACAACTGCCCGCTCGTCGCCAACCCGGCGCAGACCGACAGCGACAACGACTTCGAGGGCGACGCCTGCGATCCCGACCAGGGCGCCGACCGTGCCGCGTCGACGTTCCGCAACGCGGGCGCACCCGTGCCGGTCACCGCCAGCGCTCCGCGCAACGTGGTCGCACGCGCCGAGGGCGGTGGCCGTGCCGTCGTCGAGTGGGAGCCGCCCGCAGGCGCCGCGCCCGTCTCCGGCTACCGCGTCAGCGCGGGCGGCCGCAGCGTCGACGTGGGCGCGGGCGCGCGCTCGGCCGCGCTCGACGGCCTGCCCGAAGGCGACGTCCAGATCAGCGTGCGCGCGCTGAGCGACGGCGCGGCGGGCGCGATCGCCCTGTCGGCGCCGGTGCGCATCAGCGCCGGACCGGTCGTCACCGCGACACCGACGCCGCAGACGCCGGCCGCGACCGCAACGCCCACGCCGCCCGCCGCCACCCCGGTACCGACACCGGCGGCCAAGCCGACGATCTCGTTCAAGGGCGTCGCGAAGACGCTCAAGCTCGACCGCCGCGGCCGCTTCTCCCTGCGCTTCACGGCGACGCCCAAGCTGCGCGGCACCTTCACCGTGACCGCGGTCAAGAAGGGGGCGATGAAGACGCTCAAGGGCAAGTTCACGGCGGACGGCAAGGGCGTCGTCAAGCTCACGCTCAAGCCCGGCAAGTTCCGTGGGCGGTCGGTGAAGCTGCGGCTCACGGTCGTCGGTGGCACGACGCGCGCCACCCACTCGTTCACCCTGCGCTGATCGCGCGGGCGACTTGCCTTCGGTGCGGCAACGATGAGAGGGTTGCCCGCATGCACTGGTTCGACGGGTTTCGGCTCTCCGTGCGGCGGCGGTGGGATCGCGTCGACGCGACGTTCGTGGACTCGCGGTACGACGCGCTCAAGCTGTACGACTCAGACGGCTCCAGCGGCTCGTACCAGATCTACGAGTACATGGTTGACGTACCGGGCCGCGACGGTGGGTCGCCGGTCCGGCTGACGTTCAAGGAGAAGTCGTACAAGGTGCGAAACGGGCTCAAGCGCGGGACCGCCGTCCCGGTGGTCGTCAACGCCAAGCGGACGAAGGCGATGTTCAATCTCGCCGATCCGCGGGTCGACCAGGACGGGCTCTTCCAAGCGCAGCAACGGGAGCGCAAGGAACACGACGACGCGCGGTTCGAGGCGCTGCGGCGCGATCGCCCGCAGTAGCGTCTGGGGGCGTGGTCGAACTCGGTGATGTGCAGCGCGCGCGGCGCGACCCTGGGCTGGTCGTGCTCGAGGGCTTTCACGCCGTCAAGCACGCGGTGCGCTTCGGGGCGGACCTGCTGGGCGTGTGGACGGCGGATGCCGACGAGCTGACGGCGTTGTCGGCGCGGCTCGCGCCGGACGTCATGCTGTCGCCGACGGTCGTGGAGCTGAGCGAGTTGGCCGCCGTGGTCCCGCGGGCGCAGGTGATCGCGTTGGCGCGCCGCCCGCGGCAGCCCGACCCCGACGGCATCCTCGCGTTGCCCGGTCCCGAGCCGGTGGTGCTGCTCGAGGCGCCGCGGCACCTCGGCAACCTCGGCGCGGTCGTGCGGGTGGCGGCGGCGGCCGGCGCAGCGGGCGTGATCACCACGGGGGTGCAGGACCCGTGGCACGCGGACGCGCTGCGCGGGTCCGCCGGTTTGCACTTCGCGCTCCCCGTGGCGCGATCCCGCACCGTTCGCACCGGCGACCGACCGTTGATCGCGCTGGACCCTGAAGGCACGGTCCTCGCACCCGGCGTGCTTCCGCCGCGCGCGCTGCTGGCCTTCGGGACCGAGCGTGACGGGCTCACCGACGAGCTGCTGGCGATGGCCGACGCGCGCATCGCGCTCCCGATGCGCCCGGGCGTGTCCTCGCTGAACCTCGCCACCGCGGTGTCGGCCGTGCTCTACCTCGCCGCGGCCCACCGCGCTTAGGCGATCGTCCAGCGGCCCTCGCGCATCAGCTCGCGCTCGGCGAGCTCGTTCACCTCGCGCCACGCCAGGATGCGGCGTGGCGTGATCCGGAACCAGCAATACGGCGTCTTCAGCGCGCGCGGGTCGAAGCCGGTGCGGGCCGCGAACCGGTCACCGGTCTCGCCCGGCAGCGCGTCCATCGAAAGCACTTCGACGTCGCCTTCGATCAGCGTCACGTCACGCGTCTCTCCCAGCCCGAGCCGCGCGCTGCGCGACGTCGCGAGGTTCCGGCCGGTGGGACTGTCCCGCGGGGTCGAGAGCAGGATCGCGGTGCCGTCCCAGTCGAACGACAGCGGGATGAGATGTGGTATCCCGCCCGCCGACGCACTCGCGACCCAGAGGTCGACGTCGTGGTTCAGCCGGCGCTCGGTGTCGCGGCGGCGCTGGGAACGCGGCCTGGGTGGAGACTCCATGCCCGCAGGCTAAGGGAGGTTCGGACGGATGGAAGCGGAAGTGGATCGAGCGCGACAAGCTCGCGGTCGTCGAAGGGGATGACGCGGTGCTCCTCGTCGGCGACGAGGTGCTCAACGACACGCGCTGCGCAACGTGTGGCTCGCTGCTGTTCTCCGTGGTCCGGGACGGGGCTTACGTCCACGTCGCGCTCGGGTCGCTGATCGACACTCCGTCGATCCGGCCGACCCACCACATCTTCGTCGGCTCCAAGGCGCCCTGGTTCGAGATCCTCGACGACCTGCCGCAGTTCGACGAGCACGCGAGTTAGTGGCGACAGGGGTACTGACAGGGCACCCCAGCGCGCGTCCGACGGGCCTAGTGTGATCCACATGGCTCCCGCAATCACGGTTCCGACGCTGAGCCTCAACAACGGCGTCACCATGCCCGCCCTCGGCTTCGGCGTCTTCCAGAGCCCGCCGGAGGAGACGACGGCGGCCGTCGAGGCTGCGCTGAAGGCGGGCTATCGCCACATCGACACCGCCGCCGCCTACGGGAACGAGCGCGAGGTCGGCGACGCCGTCCGCGCGTCAGGCCTCGATCGCTCCGAGGTGTTCCTGGAGACGAAGATCTGGATCTCGGACTACGGCTACGACGAGACCCTGCACGGGTTCGAGAAGAGCGCGGCCAAGCTCGGCGTGGAGCAGCTCGACCTGCTGATCCTGCATCAGGCGCTGCCCTCGGCCTTTGACCGCACGCTCGAGGCCTACCGGGCCCTAGAGACGCTGCTCGCCGACGGGAAGGTCCGCGCGATCGGCGTCAGCAACTTCATGGTCGACCACCTGACGCGGCTGCTCGAGCGCGCGTCGGTCGTCCCGGCGATCAACCAGATCGAGCAGCACCCGTACTTCTCACAGGCGGACGTCCAGGCGTACGGCGAGCAGCACGGCATCCTCGCGCAGGCCTGGTCGCCGATCGGCGGCATCACCTTCTACCGCGACAGCGGTCACACCAGCACGCTCGAGGACCCGGTGATCGTCGAGATCGCGGAGGCGCACGGCAAGTCACCCGCGCAGGTCATGCTGCGCTGGGGGCTGCAGCACGGGCGCTCGGTCATCCCGAAGTCCACGAAGCCGGCCCGCATCGCCGAGAACATCGACGTCTTCGACTTCGCGCTCTCCGCCGACCAGCTGGCCGCCATCGACGGCCTCGACACCGGTAAGCGCGGCGGCCCGGAGCCCGAGGCCGTCACGCTCGAGACCTTCGGCATGGCGATCCCGGAGGCCTGACCCGTGGACTACCGCCCGCTCGGACGCACCGGCGTCCAGGTCTCGAGCCTCTGCCTCGGCACGATGATGTTCGGCGCCTGGGGCAACACCGACCACGACGACTCGATCCGCGTCATCCACGCCGCTCTCGACGCCGGAGTGAACTTCGTCGACACCGCCGACGTCTACTCGTCCGGCGAGTCGGAGGAGATCGTCGGCAAGGCGCTCAAAGGCCGGCGCGATGACGTCGTCCTCGCCACCAAGTTCTTCATGCCGATGGGCGACGACCTCAACCGGCGCGGCCCGTCACGGCGCTGGATCATGACCGCGGTGGAGGACTCGCTGCGCCGCCTCGGCACCGACCACATCGACCTCTACCAGGTCCACCGCCCCGACCCGGCGGTCGACTACGAGGAGACGCTCGGCGCGCTCACCGACCTCGTCCGCCAGGGCAAGGTGCGATACATCGGCTCCTCCTCGTTCTCGGGCAGCCAGATCGTCGAGGCCCAGCACGCGGCGCGCGACCGCAACCTCGAGCGCTACCGCACCGAGCAGCCGCCCTACTCGCTGCTCACCCGCAGCATCGAGCTCGACGTCCTGCCGACCGCCCAGCGCCACGGCATGGGCATCCTCACCTACAGCCCGCTCGGCGGCGGCTGGCTCTCCGGCTCCTGGAGCGCCGACAGCTCGCCGACCTCGCCGGCACGCCAGCGGCTCGTCGCCCGCTTCGACATGTCGCTCCCCGAGAACCAGCGCAAGCTCGAGGCCGTTCAGGCCCTCCAGCAGGTCGCGGACGACGCCGGCCTGACGATGATCGAACTCGCCATCGCGTTCGTCATCAACCACCCGGGCGTGACGTCCGCGATCGTCGGCCCGCGCACCATGGAGCAACTCGAGAGCCAGCTGCCCGCCGCGGACGTGACGCTCACCCCGGCCGTGCTCGACCGCATCGACGAGATCGTCAAGCCCGGCGTGAACCTCAACCCCGCCGACACCAGCTACGGCGAGCAGGTCCTCGTCCCCGCCCTTCGGCGACGCTAGTTGGCGTTGAAGGCCAGCGCCGTCGAGCGCTCGTCGTCGAGCCGGACGATGACGGAGACGTTGCCGCGTTCGTCGGGTTCCGGGTCGACGGCGATGGTTCGAGCCTGCTTGAGTTCCGTCGGAGTCATGGGTTCCTAGGTCTGAGGGGAGAGCGCACGGCATCGGTGCGGGCGCAACCAAATAGACCCCACGAACCGACGCGGGTCACGCGTCCGCTCAAGAACTTACGAGCGGTTGCGTGACCCTTTAGCGCGGGGTGAGACTGCGGCTCAGCTGGTGAGCGTGAGGGTGCCGATCAGCCGGCGGTCGCTGTCGAAGTGGCTGCCGCTCATGCGGAAGCCGTAGACGTCGCCGGGTTGCAGGTCGAAGGTGGCCGTGCCCGAGTAGTCGAAGCCGCCGGACGGGGCCGAGCAGCAGTTCACGGGGCCGGCGCTGTTGAGCGTCTGCTTGGCGATCTCGACGCCGTTGCGGATCACGAACCGCTCGATCGCGACGCGGACCTGGAACCAGGCGTGGAAGCCGTTGTAGCGGTACTTGATGGCCTGCGTGCGGGCGGACTTGGCGGTGTTGCTGAACGTCCAGTTGCCGCTGGAGCCGACGACGGAGTAGTTGAGCACGGCGTTGCCGGACGTGCCGTCGGCGGTCACCGTGGTCGTTGCGGTGCCGGTACCGGCCCACGGGCCGTCGGTCGCGGAGGCGGCCGTGTAGAGCAGGCGGTTGGGGGAGCCGGTGCCGGGGTTGCCGACCTTGTTCTGGGTGGCATCGGCGACCAGGCGGTCCCGGACGGCCTGGGGCGTGGCCTGCGGCGAAGCGCCCAGGACCAGAGCCGCCGCGCCGGCCACGTGCGGGGCGGCCATCGACGTGCCGCTGATGGTGTTGGTCGCGGTGTCGCTGGTGTGCCACGCGGACGTGATCGACTCGCCCGGCGCGAAGATGTCGGTGCACGTGCCCCAGTTGGAGAAGTACGAGCGCGCGTCGCCGCTGTTGGTGGAGTTGACGGTGATCGCCTCGTCCACGCGCGCCGGGGTGTAGTTGCAGGCGTTGTCGTTGGAGTTGCCGGAGGCGATCGCGTAGGTCACGCCGTCGGCGATCGAGTTGCGGACCGCGTTCTCGACGCTCGTGTTGGCGCCGTATCCGCCGAGGCTCATGTTCGCCACCGCCGGCTGGCCGGCGGGGTGGTGGTTGGTGACCCAGTCGACACCGGCCATCACGCCCGAGTAGGAGCCGCTGCCGGAGCAGGTGAGCACCTTGACGGCGATCAGCTTGACGCCCTTGGCGACGCCGTACTGCGAGCCGCCGACGGTGCCCGCGACGTGCGTGCCGTGCCCGTTGCAGTCGGTGTTGTTGCCGTCACCGGTGGTGTTGACGCCCCAGGAGGCGCGGCCGCCGAAGTCGCTGTGGGAGGTGCGGATGCCGGTGTCGATGATGTACGCCGTCACGCCCGCGCCCGTGTTGGGGTACGTGAACGAGTTGTTGAGCGGCAGATCGCGCTGGTCGAGGCGGTCCAGGCCCCACGAGGGCGTGGGCGCCTGCGTGCCCAGCGCCTTGACCGTCCGATCCTGCTCGACGTACGCGACGGTCGGATCCTCGGACAGCTCCAGCGCCTCTTCGCGGGTCATCTCGGCCGCGAAGCCCTGGACCGAGCTCGTGTAGCGGTAGTTGAGATCGGCGTCGTGCTCGTCGGTGAGCGTGTTGATGACCTTGGAGGCCTTGCTCTTGGCGACGTCGTCGTCGAGGACGACGATGTAGCTGTCCTCGATCGCGTTCTTCGCGTTCTCGCCGCGGATCTGCCCGTCTGCGGCGGAGGCTGAGGCGGTTGCCACGAGCATGCTGACGGCTGCGAGGCCGGCGGCACGCGTGAGCCGACGGCGGTTGGGTGAACCGGAAGGGGCCATGAGATCTCCTGAGAGAGGGGGTGGGGAGGGGAGGAAGGTCGGACGGTGCTACTTGACGACGGGCGACTTGCCCTTGCGCACCTTGAGCGTCTTGACCGTCGTGATCGCGCCGGGGCTCGAGATCGTCACGTTGAGCGTGGTTCCGCTGCGCAGGCCGGTCTTGATCAGCGTGGCCAGGCTCACCGACGAGCCCTTGGACGTCAGCTTCAGCCCGCGGCCGCGCAGCTTCTTCGGGCAGCTCGAGCCCTTGCAGTTGACGAGCACGGTCGCGCCGGCCGGGATGTTCTTGACCTGCAGCTGCACGATCCGGGTCGTGTTCTTGGCGATCTTGAAGCGGAAGGCGAGCACGGCGTTGATCGGCTTGAGGCCCGGCTGCGTGGCGGAGGGCAACACCGAAGCCGGGCTCGGCGCGACGACGAGCGCGTCGAAGGCCTTGGTGGTGGTGTGGCCGGCGGCGTCGGTCGCCGTGCACGAGACGCTCGTGGTCCCGACCGCCATGACGCTCCCGGAGGCGGGCGAGCACGCGACGGTCGGCTCAGGGTCGACGTTGTCGGTGGCGGAAGTCTTGTAGCTCACGGCCGCGCCGCCGGAGGTGGCCGCCTGCACGGCGACCGCGGCGGGCACAGAGAGCTCGGGGGCGACGCTGTCGAGCTTGACCGTGACGCTGCGGGTGGCCGAACCTCCGCGCGACGCGGCGGTGCAGGTGAGTGCCTTGCCGGCCGTGTCCTCGGTCACCGTCACGGGCTCGCAGCCCTTCTGGCTGAGGAGCCGCGAGTCGTCGTCGGCGAGCTTCCACTCCACCTTGACGGGACCGGTGTGGAAGCCGTTCGCGCCCTCCTTGCCGGTCACGACCGGCGTGATCACGGGCGGGGTGGAGTCGACCTCGCGGAGCACGATCGAGCCACTCATGGTCGGGCCGCCGGTGAAGTGGCTGCCGGACATGCGCAGGCCGTAGACGTCGCCCTTGTCCACCTCGAACGTCGTCTTGCCCTTGTAGGTGAAGCCGCCCGAAGGCGCGTCGCAGCAGTTGGTCGGGCCCTGGGCCGCGAGCTGCAGCGTCGAGATCTCCTTGCCGCCCCGGACGATGAAGCGCTCGACCTTCGTGCTCACCGCGTACCAGCCGTAGAAGCCGGACGCCTGGTACTCGACGGGCACCGTGCGCGTCGAGCCCGCCACCGCGCTGTAGCTCCAGGAGCCGCTGAACGCGCCCGGGGCCTGGTAGTCGAGCTGCGCGTCGGCGTCGGCGCCGGCCGGGACGGGCTTGAGCGTGCCCGGGCCGGAGCCGGTCCAGGGCGTGTCGAGCTTGGCCGCGGCGGCCGGCTGGGCGGCCACGGCGAGCGCGCCGAGGACGAGCGGGAGGACCAGCGATCTCGCGAGTGCGTTCATGGGGATGAGCATCCGCGAGCGGGTCCCGCGCCACCATGTCGTTTGACACGTTCAGCGAGTAGCCTCCGCGGCGTTGAGCCGCCTGCTCGTCCCCCGCATGCTCGCCACGGGATCGCTCGTGGGCGCCGCCACCGCCGCTCGCGTGGGATCGAGATGCGCGGTCACGCTCGCGCGCCGTACACCGCCCCTGATCCCCGTGGCGGTGCGGGCCACCACCCGTGACGGGAGCTTGGAGCAGGGCGTGTTCCGCGACGAGTTGATCGCGCTCGCGCGCGAGACCGCCGAGGTCTCCTGGCGTGAGCTGCGCCGCGGGCTCGAGGAGTTCGACCTGCGCACCCGCCCCGCCGAGGCACTCGCCCCGCGTCCGTACCGGCCCACCCGGGTGAAGCCGTGACGGCAGTCGACGGCGTCATCGCGGCCCTGGGCGAGACCGAGGAGATCGAGCGGCTCCGGGCGCGGCTGGCCACCTGGTTGGAGGGCGTCGACGAGGAGCTGCGCGAGTCGTTGGCGTGGGCCTTTGCGGGCACGCCGAAGCACTATCGCCCGCTCACCCTGTTCGCCTGCCATCGCGCCACGCAGGGTCCGCCGGGCGACGACGCGATCGAGTTGGCGTTCGCGATGGAGCTCATGCACAACATGTCGCTGGTCATCGACGACGTGCTCGACGAGTCCGACGAGCGGCGCGGCATCGACACCATCCAGAAGCGCTTCGGGTCGCTGAACGCGCTCATGAGCTCCGGGTATCTGGTCGCCGACGCGTTCGACGCCTTCGCCGAGGACCCGTTCGCGATCCGCCACCTGGCCGAGCTGCTGCGCCGCCTCGCCGCCGCGGAGTGCCTGCAGTGGCGGCTGCGCCGGCAGCCGCTGGGTGTCGAGGACTGGCGACGGATCGCGGGCGAGGACACGGGCTCGATGTTCGAGATCTGCGCCGTGCTCGGCGCGCGCTCGGAGCGCCTACGCCAGTACGGGCACCTGGTCGGCGTCCTGTACCACGGCTGCGACGACGTCGGCGATCAACGCGGGCTCGAGGCCCTTGGCGGCGGTGGGGAGGAGGACATCCGCGACGGCATCCTCACCCTGCCCGCGGCGCTGGCGATCCGTGACCCGCAGACGCGCGCGCTGTTCCTGATCGATGACGACGACCCCGAGCGGCTGGCGACGCTGGCGCTCCGCTGCCGCGAGCAGCTCGACGACGCCGAGCGGGTGCTGGACGGGATCGCCGACGCCGCTCGCGAGGAGGCGCGGCGGTTCGCCGCCACACCGGGACCGTTGCTCGCGCTCGTCGACCAGGTCCGGCCGCTCTCTCAGCGCTGAGGGCCGGCGCGACGCCACACGTCAGCGGCGAGATCGCTCCCGCGCGACCACAGGCTGGCGCCGGCGGCGTAGGGCAGGCACGCGTAGCGCAGCCAGAGCCACAGCGGCTGGGGCAGGGCACGCGGCTCGCGGATCTCCACCGGCTTTCCGCCCCGGCGCGCGACGATCGCGGCGGCCGCCTCGAGCCCGCTGGTGACCGCCGACTCGATCGTCGTCATGCCGATCCGGTTGTCGCAGTAGTCGCCGGCGTACGAGAGGTTCGGCAGCCGCGGGTCCGCCGCCTTGGGCCGCCAGACGTCGGTCCCGGTCTCGTTGACGAACAGCGTCGTGTCCGCGTTGCCCTCGTAGGTCGTCTTCGCCCAGTCGATGTCGCGCGAGTCGCCCCACGCGTCGCCCAGTTCGAACTCGAGGTACTCCGCCGCCTCGCGCAGGATCGCCATCGCGTCGTCGTCCGCGCCAGTGCCGGGCAGCCCGAACGGGTCCGACGAGGAGAGCGCGAGGACCGTCCCGGCACCGGCGAAGTCCGGCACGTGGTCCCACGTCTGCGAGATGTCCGTGAAGGCGAGACCGAGCGAGGAGCCCGACAGCGCGGTCGGCGCGGCGGGGACCTGCAGGCGCCGCTTGAAGTAGACGTGGATCAGCGGGACCGGCTGCGCGCTGAGCCGCGCCACCTCGGCGATCTGCGGCGACGCCTTCACGATCGGCGTTTCGCCGCGTCGCACGATGCGTGACAGCGCCGCGGGCGGCAACGCCAGCAGGAGCTCGTCGACGTCCTCGGTGCGGGTCTCGCCATCCGCGTCGCGCAGGCCGATCTCGGTCACGCGCCCCTTCGCGCACGAGGCGCTGACGAGGTGCGTCGCACACTCGATCTCCACGCCGAGGGCCCGCAGCTTGGCCTCGAGCGGAGCGAGCACCTGGTCGTGCCCTGAGCCGCGGGCGAGCCAGAAGGGCGGCGACGGGTCGGCGACACTGTACTCGAGGAACTCCTGGTAGTCGTCGGCGGCGGCGAGATAGCTCGGGATCCCCCAGATGTCGACGATCAGGTCGTCGAAGAACTCGGCGGTGCGCTCGGTCATGTACGGACGAGCGCGCAGGAACCCGTTCACGCTCACGTCGCCGAGCCGCAGCGTCGGGTTCAGCCGCTCGGCCATCAGGTCGATGCTCGCGTACAGGAACAGGTACAGGTCCGCCGCGGGCGCCGGACCGTCGATCAGGTTCCGGAGCAGGTTCCGCGGCCGGTAGGGGTTCTTGAGGCCACGGAACCGCGGGTACGCCCCGGCGCGCAGCCACTGCACGCCCTCCATCGGGCGGAACAGCTGCTCGCGATCCTTGTCGGTGACGTCCGCCAGCAGCGCCCAGAAGTTGTGGTACCAGTTGAGGTACATGTGCGGGTAGACGTCGAGCCACACGCGCTCGCCGACGTGCCGCGACGCGATGTTCCCGCCCAGCACGTCCTTGCTCTCGTAGAGCTTGACCCGGTACCCGCGCTCCGCGAGCCGCAGGGCCGCGCTCAGCCCGGCCAGGCCGCCGCCGGCGATCGTGACGTGCGTCATCGGGCCGCCACCGGCTGATCGAGCACCGCGCGCGCCTGCACGAGATCGGCGAGCGCGGCATGCGCGGACAGGCGGTCGCTCAGCTGCGCGACCCGTTCGAGCGCCGGCGCCGGCGCGCCGGTCTGTCGCTGGTGCAGCGCGAGCGTCGTGGCGGCGCGCAGCTCGAGCAACGCGGCGTGCTGCCGGTGCGCGGCCGCGACCGCCTGCTCGAACGCCGCGGTCGCCGCCTCGACGTCGGGCTGCGGCTGCGCCATCAGCAGCCGGCCTTTGAAGCGACACAGCTCGGCCTCCGTGTACCGCTCGCCCGTGCTGACCATGTGCTCCTCGGCCGCTTCCAGTGACGCGAACGCCGCTGCGTGGTCGCCGGTGAGGAGCCGCAGATCGGCCTGCAGCACATAGAAGCGGGAGAGCCCCAGCCGCGACCCGGACCGCTGGTACGCCGCCAGCGCCCCGTCGACGAGCGCGCAGCCCGCGTCGAGTTCTCCGGCGCGCGCCTGCAGCGCACCGTCGAGCAGGAACGCCAGCGCCCGCCAGTAGCCGACGTTGTGGTCGACGCTGTGTGCGCGCGTGCGCTCGGTCCAGCGGGCGAACTCCGTCGGTTCCAGGCGTGCGAGGTGCAGGAGCGCGCGCATGCCCCACGCTTGGGCGCGGGTCACGGGCCCGCCCACCTGCTCCGCGAGCTCGAGGCTGAGATCGCTGCGCCACAGGGACTCCTGCGCCTCGCCGAGGTTCCACAGGACCGACGAGTTGTAGGCGAGGGCCGCGACCCCGGTGTCGCCCTCGGCCTGGCTGAGCCAGTCGGTCGGGGTGCGCGGCGTGTAGCGGTCGTGGGACTCGGTCAGGTGCGACCGGGCGAGCTCGAACTCGCCCCGGTACAGGTGCACCATCCCGCGGCCGTAGTGCCCGTCCGCCAGCAGCGCCGCGTCGCCGGTGCGCTCGGCGAGCTCGAGCTGATCGTTCGCGTAGCCCTCGGCCGTGCCGTACTCCGCGCGCAGCAGGTGGAACCCCCATTGCCCGCGCAGGACGAACGCCAGCCGGCGGCCGACGCCGAGCCGGCGCGCCTCGGCGTAGGCCTCGTCCACGCCGGGGGCGGCGTAGCCGATGCCCGCCTGCAGCGAGGCCCCGAGGTGGATCAGGAGCTCGGACCGGTCGCCGCTGTCGGGACCGGCGTGCTCGAGCGCGTCCAGGCCGCTGCGGAAGTGATCGGCGGCCTCGACGAACGCGGCCCGGGCGATGGCCCGCTCTCCGGCCGCCTGCCAGAAGGGGACGGATTTGCCCGGTTCCCCCGCGCGGCGCCAGTGGTGGGCGACGATCTCGGGCTCGCGCTCGGCGAGTGCTTCGAAGCGCGTGGTGAGCAGCGCGGCGACCTGGCCGTGCAACGCGCGCCGGCGCCGACGCAGCAGCCGCGTGTACGCCGCGTCCTGCAGGAGCGCGTGCGTGAACTCGAACCGCGTCGCGAAGCCGTGCACGGGGCGGATCACCTCGTGCTCGACGAGCTTCGCGATCGCGCCGTCGAGCGGCACCAGGGCCGCGATCGGCTCCACCTCGAACTCGCGGCCGAGCACCGCCGCGACGTCGATCACGTCGCTGTACTCCGGCAGTCGCTCGAGCCGCTGCGTCAGCAGGCCCTGGAGCGTCGGCGGCACCAGCGTGGTCGTGGAGTCGTCGCGATCGCGCTCGCTCTCGTCCTGGAGCGCCAGCAGCTTCAGCAGCTCCTCGATGAACAGCGGGACGCCGTCGGCGCCCGACAGGTCGGTGTCGAGGCCGCTCGCCGCCACCATCGCCCGCACGTCGGCCTTCGTCAGCGGCCCGAGCGCGATCGTGCGGTCGGCGGCCCACGCCGGCTCGAACTCGCGCCGGTAGGTCGCGACGCACAGCACGCGGTGGCGGGGCAGCTCCGTCGCGAGGCGGCCGAGCAGCTCGATCGTGGTCGGGTCCGCCCAGTGCAGATCCTCGACCACGAGCAGCAGCGGGTCGACCGCCGCGTCGGCGGCGAGCAGCGCCTCGATCGCCCGCATCGTCGCGGTCCTGGCGTCGATCGGCGCGAGGTCCGTGCGCTCGCCCGTGTCGACGCCCAGCAGCTCGGCGAGGAACGGCACGGTCGCGCCGGGATCGAGACCGACATCGAGCACCGAGCGGGTGAGCGCGCCGACCTGACGTTCGAGCGGCTCGGACCGCTCGAGCCCGAGCCGTCGTTCGAGGTATTGGATGACGGGATACAGCGACGTGCTGCCGTGATGCGACGAGCACTGCCAGACGTGCGCGCCGCCGACCTTCTCGGTCAGGGCGCGGACAAGTCGGCTCTTGCCGATGCCCGCCTCGCCCGGGATGTGGACGATCGCCCCGCGCCCGCCGGCAGCTCGTCCCCAGGCGATCTCGAGCTGCGCGAACTCGGCGTCGCGCCCGACCATCGGCTTCAGCGCGCGTGGTCCCACCACGTCGAGCCTTCCGACCACGCCGGTCGCGCGCAGCGCACGGTGGACGCCGACCGGGCGCGCGACGCCCCGCAAGGCGTGCTCGCCCAGCGGCTCGAGCACGAAGTGACGGTCGACGAGCTCGCGCACCGCGTCGCTGACGACGACGGTCCCGGGCGCGGCGAGCGACTGCAGGCGCGCCGCGATGTGCGGCGTCGTGCCGACGACCGCCCGCTCCAGGCGCGCCCCGCCCGTCCCGACCTCGCCGGTCACCACGAGCCCGCTGTGCAAGCCGACCCGCACCTGCAGCGGCACGTCGAGCCGCGCGCTGCACTGCTCGATCTCCGCCACGATCTGCAACCCGGCGTGGACCGCGCGTTGCGCCTGATCCTCGTGCGCCTGCGGGTAGCCGAAGTAGGCGAGCAGTCCGTCGCCCGCCCACTGCGCGCTGAACCCGGCGTAGTGCTGGACGGCCGCCTCGCACGTCTGCTGGTAGGCGGCCAGGATCTCGCGGAAGTCCTCGGGGTCGAGCGAGTCGACGAGGTTGGTCGACCCGACCATGTCGCAGAACATCACGGTCACGTGCCGTCGCTGTGAGCTCTCGTCGCGGTCGGCGCCCGCGAGCGCGTGGCCGCACTCGCCGCAGAACTTCATGCCGGCTGGGGCTGCGAAGCCGCAGTGACCGCATCTCACGGCTTCATCATCTCCAACTCGGCGGCCCACGTCAGCCCCGAGTTCGGCGGTCGCCGACGAGCGGCGACCGCCTACGGGCTTGTCTAGGCCGCGAGCTGGAGCTGGCTGCCGGCGCTCTGGTTGATGTACTCGACGAAACTCATCGTCTGGCCGGCAGCGAGCGTGGCCGACACCTGGTCGGCGTTCATACCGATGGTGAGTTGCGCCGTGTTGACCTGCACGTCGAGGTTCAGCGAGCCGGCCTGCGCGTAGGCGGCGGTCCACTCGCTGACGGCGTCGGTGAGGTCGGCGGCGACCGCCTGGAAGTTTGCGGCGCCGGCGTCCGCGAGCGCGCTGCGCGCGTCGGTGATCGCCGCGTTGACCTCGCTCTCCAGCGTCTGCCACTCGGCGAGGATCGCCTGCAGCGTCGTCTCGATCTGCGTGGTCTCGCCGGCCATGTCGCCGTAGCTCTTGGCGAGTGCCTGCAGGGCGGCCACATCCGCCGTCAGGCCCGTGATGGCGGACTTGTCGGCGTCGATCTTGTGCTTGTCATTCTCGATATTGATCGCGTCCATCGCGATCTCATAGGTCGCTACCGCGACCGCCGGGCCCATCACGAACCACACCAAGGCGCCGACGGGCCAGAGCGCGATCGTCGCGACGGTGCCGATCGTCAGCGCGATGCCGTCCGTGATCGCGAGCGCCACGATCGCCGCGGTGTTGGAGTCGATGTCGGCCTTCAGGGCGGAGATGTCGTCCAGCAGCGTCTGGATCTGCGCCTGGTCGGCGCCCGCGTCGTGCGCGGACTTGTCCGCAACGGCCTGCAGTGCGGCGGCCAACGTCGGCAGCGAGTCCTGGAAGTGCTGCAGGTTCGTGACGGCACCAGAGATGAACGTGACGACCAGCCCGAGCTGGTCCGAGATGCGCCCGAGGTCGTTGTCGAGGATCTGCAGCGCCTGCGAGTCGGACGGGTTGCTGACGAGCGTGTTCGCCTGCTGCTGCGCGTCCTGGAGCAGCTGCGTGATCACCGGGTTGTAGTCCTGCACCTCGCCGGGGACGTCGTGCAGCCGTGCGCTGACGGTGTTCACCCAGCTCAGCGCGCCGCTCTTGGCCGCCTCATAGGCCGCGACGAAGTCCTGCCAGTCCGGCGGGTTCGTCTGCAGGGTCGGGAGGTTCGACGAGAAGACGGTGTTCATCAGCTGGTCGACGCTCGCGACGTTCTCCTTGTAGGTCGTCTGCGCAACCGCCAGCGACGAGGCGTTGCGACGGATCGCGTGGGAAAGGGACATGGGGCTCCTGACGTTCGCGAGCTGGCACCACGCCGGCTCGCGACGAGCATCCGCCCGCCCGGCAAGCCCTTCCATGTCGTTTGACAGGTTGGGATTACGGCGCCCGGTTGCGGAGCGCATCGACGTCGTGGACCTCGATCGCGCGGCGCCCGGTCGTGATCCAGCCGAGCTGGCGCAGGGCGCGCAAGGCCTTCGCGGTCGACTCGAGCGAGGCGCCGGTCCATCCCGCGAGGTCCTCCTGGCTGAGCGGGAGCGCGATGCGCACGCTGCCGCCCCCGGCCGCCTCGCCGTAGGTGTCGCACAGCTCGGCCAGCCGCGCGCACACCCGGCCGAGCGTGTCCGCGGCCGCGAACTCGGCCAGCCGGCGGTCCGACGCGCGCAGCCGGGAGCTCAACATCGCGAGCATCGCGAGCGCGACCGACGGGCGGTCGCGCAGGAACGTCCTGAACGCCGACGCCGGGATGACCAGGAGCGTGACCGGCTCGACCGCGGTCACGTCGGCCGAGCGTGGCAACTCGTCGACCAGCGCCTGCTCGCCGAGCAGCGCACCCGGGCCGCGGAAGGTGAGCACGGCATCCGTGCCCGCCGTGGTCGGCACGGTGACCTTCACCCGGCCGGACTCGAGCACGAGCACCCGGTCCGCGGCGTCGCCGCGGGCGAGCAGGACGTCGGGCCGGTCGGCCGCGACGCGGCGTCCGATCTCGCCGAGCGCTGCGCGGTCGTCGTCGCCGAGCAGCTGCAGGAACTCCGCCGCCCGTGTCATCTGCGCGCCAGCCTACGCCGCGCGGTGGTTGAGTACCGCCATGAGCACCTACGACTACGTCATCGTCGGCGCCGGATCGGCGGGGTGCGTCCTGGCCAACCGGCTGTCCGTGGACCCGTCCGTCCGCGTCCTGCTGCTCGAGGCCGGCGGCCGCGATCGCTCGCCGAACATCAAGATCCCCGCGGCGTTCGCGAAGCAGTTCCACACCAAGCTGGACTGGGACTTCATGACCGAGCCCGAGCCCCACGTCGACGACCGCTCGCTGTACGTGCCGCGCGGCAAGGGGTTGGGCGGCTCGAGCTCGATGAACGCGATGCTCTACGTCCGTGGTCGCCCGCTCGACTACGACGCCTGGGCCGCCCAGGGTGCGCCGGGCTGGGGCTACCAGGACGTCCTGCCCTACTTCCTGAAGTCCGAGGACAACGCGCGCGGCGCGTCGGAGTGGCACGGCGTCGGCGGTCCGCTCCGGGTCTCCGAGCAGCGCTCCCCGCGTCCGCTCTGCCGCCGGCTGCTGGCCGCCAGCGAGGCCGCAGGCATCCCGTACGCGGCCGACTACAACGGGCCCGAGCAGGACGGCGTCGCGATGTTCCAGGTCAACCAGACCGGCGGCATGCGCTTCAGCAGCGCGGACGCCTATTTGAAGCCGGTGGCCAAGCGGCCCAACCTCGAGGTGCGCACGGGTGCCACCGTGCTCGGGATCGAGCTTCAGGGCTCGCGCGCCGTCGGCGTCCGCGTGAGTCAGGGCCGCAAGGGCGCGCAGACGATCCGCGCCGGTGAGGTGATCCTGTCGGCCGGCACCATCGGCTCGCCGCAGCTGCTGCAGTTGTCCGGCATCGGTGCCCCCGAGGATCTCGCCGCGGTCGGCGTGCCGGTGCGGCACGCGCTGGAGGGCGTGGGTCGCAACCTCCAGGACCATCCCTTCGTCACCGTGATCTGGGCGGTCACGGACCAGGACACGCTGTACGTCGCGGAGCGGCCCAAGGCGATGGCCGAGTGGGTGCTCCGCCGGACGGGTCCGCTCTCCTCGACCGTGGCCGAGGTCGGCGCGTTCCATCGCACCCGACCCGGGCTGCCCGCCGCCGACATCCAGCTCCACATGGGCGCCGCCTACTACGACGACCACGGTGCCGCGACCTACGACGGGCACGCGATGGTCATCGCTCCGGTGCTGATCTCACCGAAGGCCCGCGGCCGGCTGTGGCTGCGCTCGGCCGATCCGACCGACAAGCCGCGGTTCGTCACCAACTCGCTGTCAGAACCCGAGGACGTCGCTTCGCTGCTCGCCGGCATGCGCCTCAGCCGGCGCATCGCCGAGCAGGCCCCACTGGCCGAGATCATCAGCGAGGAGCTCAAGCCCGGTCCCGCGGCTGAGGACGACGACGCGCTGTTGGACGACCTGCGGCGGCGCCTGATGCTGATCTACCACCCGGTCGGCACGTGCCGCATGAGCGACACGCACGAGGAGGCGGTCGTCGACAGCCGGCTCCGCGTCCACGGCATCGACGGCCTCCGCGTCGTCGACGCCTCGATCATGCCCCTCATCCCGGGCGGCAACACGCACGCGCCGACGGTCATGATCGCCGAGCGGGCCGCCGACCTCATCCTCGGCGCCACGCCGGCGCCGCGGGAGACCGCCGCCGCCACGTGATCGGCGATCAAGCTGCGCGGAGCTTGATCAGTCCCTGGCGCATGCGCCCCTTGACCGTGCCGAGCGGGAGATCGAGGTAGGCCGAGATCTCGGCGTGAGACAGTTCGCCGTAGGACGCGAGCGCGATCACGTCGCGCTGGGCCTCCGGCAGCGCAGCGAGCGACTGGCGAAGCCGGCGCGCCTCCTCGGCGTCGGCGGCGATGGCGCCGGGCGCGGCCTGCTCGTCGGCAGCTTCGCCGTCGTCGTGCCAGCGGTCGTGGACGTGCTTGTGCCGGAGCGCGTCGATGGCGCGGTGACGGACCATGGTCCTGACCCACGCGCCGACGTTGGCGCCCATCGGCCGGTAGCCCGAACGGCTGCGCCAGATGGAGACGAACGCGTCTTGGACCACCGCCTCGGCGATCTCGGGCCGGCGGCACAGGCTGATGGCGAGACCGTAGGCGTCGCGGGCGTACCGGTCGAACAGCTCGCCGAGCGCGTCGACGTCGTCGCGCTGGATCCGGTGCATGAGCGCTTCGTCCGACGGATCCGCGGCTCGGGGACGTCTGGTCAAGCTCGGCCTCGGCGCGTCACGTGCGGACCGGACGCCGAAAGTAGGCAGGGAGCGGGTGCGCGGCGCGCCAGGCCCGGCGCAGGACGTCCTCGTCGGTCGGGCTGAGCACCCGGCGCTGGCCGAGGTCGTCGAGCACCCGGCACATCACCTCTCCGGCCACCGCTGTGGCGATGACGGGCGCGAGCGCCGGCCGGCGGACGGTGAGCAGCGCGACCAGCTGGTTGCTCCCCGCCCAGGCCTGGCCGAGCGCCGCCAGGCGGCCGTGCAGGCGGGCCTCTTCGCGCGCGCACCCGAGCGCCGCGCGGAACTCACCGTTGAACGCGACCGCGGACGGTGCCGAAGGCCGCAGACGCGGAGATTGCGCCTGGACGATCGTGCGTACCTGCGGAGGCGTCAACCGCGTCGTCGCCTCCAGCGCGGATAGCACCGCCGCTCGGCGCGGCGCAAACCGATCGGGATGATCAAAGCCAAGATGCGCGTAGGCGCGCGCGAAGCTGTCACTGCGGGACGAGCCATCGCCGGCAGGTGTAGGGTCGGCGCGAGGTGGTGCGGGCAGGGCAGGCACAGGGTCTCCGAGTCGCGGGTCAACTCGGAAGTCACGCGGCGCTGCCTACCCAGACGGGGCGAGACCTCGGCGCGGATGCCCTCCGTCTCGTCAACGTACCCGACGAGGACTGTGCGCACGCTGCACGTGGCGCGTCGCGCCCGTAACCGGGCTGGTCGGGTGGGGCGTTCTCTGAACTAGCTGGGGGGAACCGCTGGGGGACTCGACGCGCGCAGGCGGGTCGTTTCCGGCAGCTCGTGATCGGCGATGAGGTCGGTCGGACTGAGCACGAAGACTTCGCAGATCATGTCCGGCTCCTGCTGGTTGCCGCTCATGAACCCGATCACCGGCCGGCCGGTGGCGTGCTCGATGACCGCCGTGAAGCGCTCGCGCATGACCTCTTGGAACGCCATACGCTGCTCGATCACGGCGTGCCCGCGCCCGCCGTCGAGCAGCGTCTGCTCCACGCGCGTAAACCCACCGCGCAGCACGCAGACCACGAGATCGTCGTAGTAGTAGGTCTTGGCCTGCGTCGGCCCGCGGCCGTAGAACTCCTTCAACAGCGCGACCATGCCGTCGGACACCGCGGTGAGCACGTCGCCGTGGGTGCCGTGCAGGCTGTGCGTGTCCCCGTGGCTCACGTTCACAACCCTACTGCTCCAACAGGCCGAAGGGATACAGTGAGTGGTTCGGTCGCTCGTCGGGTCTCGCCCTTCGCCTCGCGCGCGCAGCACAGTTGGGAGAGCGAGAGAGGACGTCGCCGTATGGCGACCCCCAGCGATCCCCTTGAAGGTGGCGCCCTACTGGCGGCCGTGACCGACGCGATGGTCGCGTTGCACGAGCGCTACTACCACCGCCCGCCCGGCACGGCGAAGAGCCAGATGATGGGTGACGATCTCCTCGCGTGTGTGATCGGCGACATGTACACCGACGTCGAGAAGACCTTGATCGAGCTCCAGCGTGCGCCGGTCGTGACCGAGAACCGCAGTGCCTTCCAGCACGCCATGCAAGACCGGTTCATCGCGATCGTGGAGCACCTCACGCGCCGGCGCGTCGCGCATTTCATCTCCAGCCACCACGTCGGACCTGACCTGGAGATCGAGCTCTTCTTCCTCGCCGAGACGCCCTAGCGCGTTCGATCAGGAGGTCATTTCCAGTCGGCGTTCGATCCCGGTGAGGCGGAACAGGCGATCGACCGCCGGCGAGCCCGGGACCACCCGCAGTCGCCCGCCGGCCGCGCGGGCCTGATCGGTAGCCGACACGAGGATCGACAAGCTGCTGCAGTCCATGAAGCTCAGCGCGCGCAGATCCAACACGATCCGCGGCTGCGCGTCGCTCAGCGCGTGCTCGAGCTCCGCGCTGGTGGCGAGATCGAGCTCGCCACGGACCACGAGCTTGACCGTTCTCCCAGCACCATGGTGCCGCGTACACGTGAAGTCGGGCGAAGCCGCGTAGCGGCGGGCGGTGAACCGGCGCGCGATGCGTATACGTCCGGGCATGACAGACATCCTCTACTCCGAGACACATTGAGAAGAGAAGTCAGACGCCGCTGCCGAGTTCTGCGAACACACCCCGGCGCATGCCCTCCGAATCACGCAGCCTACGCCGCGCGACGCGTCCTGTCGAGGAGCAGAGGATGGGCAGCTCGCGGCGCGTCGTGTCCCTGGGGACGGCGGGCCGTGTCCTGGAGCCGGGCGATCGCGTCACGGATCAGCCGCGAGACGTGCATCTGGGACAGACCGACCATCTCGCCGATCTCAGACTGCGTGCGGTCCTCGCCGAACCGCAACCACAGGATGCGCTGGTCCCGATCAGACAGGCAACGCAGCAACTCCGCCAGCGCGGCAGAGTTCTCCGCCGCCGCGAATCCCGTCTCTTCGATGGCGATCTCCACCCCGCCGGTCTCCGAACCGTCCGCGGCCCCGCGCGGCTGATCGAGCGAGACCGGACTGCGGGCCGACGCCGCCGCACGGGCCTCGAGGGTCTGCTCGACCGTGCACCCGACCCGCTCAGCGAGTTCACCCACACTCGGAGCCCGTCCGAGTTCGAGCGTCATCACACCCGTCGCGCGTTCGACCTCGACACACTTCTCCTGCAGAGAACGCGGGAGCCGGACCGACCAACTGTGATCGCGTAGATACCGCTTGAGCTCGCCCACGATCGTCGGAAACGCGAACGTCGAGAACGCCAGACCACGGTCTGGATCAAAGCGGTCGATCGCTTTGATCAGGCCGATCGCAGCCACCTGCTCGAGATCGTCTAGATCGCTGCTGGAGCGGTAGCGCCGCGCGAGTTGTCGCGCCAGCGGCATGAACCGCTCCACGATCGCGTCCCGGGTCGCCGGCGTGCGGTCCCCCGCGAGCCGCGCAAACAACCGGCGCTCTTCGCTCTGATGCAGCGCGCGCCAGCGTGTCCGCTCCGCCTGCCAGGCGTCCGCGGCGCTCATCTATCGAAGTCGCGATCGATCTGGCAGAAACGCACGTCACCGAACCTCCGAACCCGCTGGGTAAGCCGATCCGAAAGTCAGAAAGCGGTGCCGCAAACCGCCGACCGCGCCTTGGTGCCCTTCGTCATCCGAAACTGTAATCCCACCGTGGAACCGTGCGGCAACTTTCTGGACGACGTGTCGGAAATCCGCCCTCGCTCACGACGACACCGGCCGCGCGGGTAGGGCGTGTACATGCGGCCAACCGGCGACAGCGAACTCGACGCCCTTCGTGTCACGTGCTGGCGCCAGGAACACGAGCTCCACGCCATGCGCGACACCGTCGCCGTCCTCAGGACGGGTGCCACCCGACTCGCCGCCGAGAACGCGATCTTGCAGGCGGAACTGACGCTGGCCCGATCGTCCGCTCCGGTCGTTGACCTTCGCCTCTTGGCCGGCGGCAGGACCGAGCGCTTCAGGTCTGCGCGATCACGAACACAACGGTCATGAGGGCGAGCACGACCCCGCCGGCGGTGAACACTCCAACGGTGCGGAAACGCAGAGGCATGTGCCCGCCGGTCCGCAGCGCGCGCTCCAACTCACGTTGGCGTTGCGCGCCGACGACCAGCAGCCCGACCGCCAGCGACGCGTAGCCGCAGCCGAGGAGAATGTACGGCCACGGAGCGACGTGCAGCACCTCTGGTGCGAGTCGCCCAACCGCGAGCGCGCCGGCGCTGGCGGCCAGCGCGGAGCGCCACCACGCGAGCCACGTGCGTTCCGCGGCCATCGACGTGCGCCGCGCCTGATCGAGCTCCGACGGCGGCGTGGGCACCGCCGCTGGTTCGTCTGGGACCTCGGCATCGACTGGAGCCCGGGGCGGCTGCGCCATAGCGGCATCTATACACCGATCGCCTGGGACAGGCGTGGCCGGGGCTCCTCGATGGGCGCGGCGGGTTTCGAACCTGCGACCTCTCGCGTGTGAAGCGAGCGCTCTCCCACTGAGCTACGCGCCCTCAGGGGACGAGCAAGTCTAGCGGCCGGCTTCGAGGTGTGTGAGGACCGCGAGGACGCGGCGGTGGTCCTCGTCGGAGGGTGGGAGGTCGAGCTTGGAGAAGATGGAGTTGATGTGGTTGCTGACCGATTTCTCGGTGATGACGAGGCGGGCGGCGATGGCGGCGTTGGAGCGGCCTTCGGCCATGACGGCGAGGACTTCGCGTTCGCGTGGGGTGAGGGACTCGAAGCCGCTCCGCTGTGATCCGGGGCTCAGCAGTTCCGCGACGACCTCGGGGTCGAAGGCGGTGCCTCCGCTCGCCACGCGGCGCACGGATTCGACGAATTCGCGGACGTCGCCGACGCGGCTCTTGAGCAGGTAGCCGACGCCGCCCGAGCGGTCCGAGAGCAGCTCGGTGGCGTAGAGCGGCTCGACGTACTGCGACAGGATCAGCACCGGCAACCCCGGTATGGAGCGGCGTGCCTCGATGGCTGCGCGGAGGCCCTCGTCGGTGAAGGTCGGGGGGAGGCGGACGTCCACGACCGCGACGTCGGGGCGGAGCTCGACCAACCGCTCGGCGAGATTCGAACCGTCCTCCAAAGCGGCGACGACCTCGAACCCATACGCCTCGAACATGCGGGTGAGCCCATCCCGCAACAAGCTGAGGTCCTCGGCGACTACGACGCGCATGGCAGCTCCGCGGTGACGACGGTCCCCGAACCGACCGGGCTGGACACGGTCAACACGCCGTCGAAGGGCGCGAGCCGCCGCATCAATCCGCGCAGGCCGGAGCCGGCCGCGGGATCAGCGCCGCCGCGCCCGTCATCGGCCACACGCAGCACCAGGCGCCCAGCACGCTCGTCCACGCTCACCTCGATCTGCGAGGCGCCGCTGTGGCGGATCGCGTTGGTCACCAGCTCCACGGCGCTGAAGTACAACGCCGATTCAAGCGGAGCCGGAAGCGCGCCCGGCACCTGCACGCGGCAGGACATCGGCACCGGCGAGCGGACCGCCAACGCGTCCAACGCGCCGGCGAGTCCGCGCTCGGCGAGCACCGGCGGATGGATGCCACGGACCAAGGCGCGGAGCTCGGACATCGCGGCGTCGGCTCCGGCGCGCGCTTCGAGGAGCAGCCCGCGGGCGCCCTCGACGTCACGGTCGAGCAGGTCCTCGGCCATCCCGAGCTGCAGCGACAGCGCGACGAGCTGGGCCTGCGCGCCGTCGTGGAGGTCCCGCTCGATCCGCCGCAGCTCCAGGGCCGACGCGTCCAAGGCGGCGGCGCGCGTCTGGGTGAGCCACTCGACGCGGTCGCCCAGCCCCGGAGCGAGCAGCCGGCGCGTCCGCCACGTCTCCACCTTCACCAGCGGCCCGGCGAGCTTGAGCCCGAGCCACAGCATCAGCCCGCCGACCGGCATCGCGAACACCGCGTCCGCGAAGTCCTCGATGACCACCCACTGGTAGGCGATGCGCGCGTCGCCCTCGAGCGCCCAGAACAGCGGCATGAACAGGCCGAACAGGCCGGCCGCGACGAGATCGAGCCAGAAGACGGCGAGCACGAGCCCGAGCGGCGTCGCCAGCCACGCCAGCTCCCGCCAGAGCGAGACGGACGCCGCCGAAGCCACACCGCGCGCGACGTCCGCCCGCCGGCGCACCTGCGCCACCGTCGCGCGCACCAGCCGCGGCCCGCCGACGATGGAGACGACGACCGCGACGAGCGCTGCCAACCCGAGCAGATTCTCGAGCCCCGCCCGCAGCAGTCGAACGATGTCGCGCATGAACACGAACCTAGAGTTCCCCGTCGGGCGGACAAGGGTGCCATCACCTATCCGGATCGAGGGTCCTGCGCTCTCGTGAACCAGCGCGATCCGGACGACCCTGCAGCGGCATGAGCATCCATCGCATCGCCACCGGCGCCGCCATCGCGCTCACCACCCTCGCGGCCTCCGCCGCACCCTCGCAAGCGGCGGACACGCAGCAGCAGCTCCGCGCGCTCGTCAAGCAGGACGGCTATCCGGCCGCGCTCGCCTCCGTCCGCGACGACAAGGGCCGCGTCCGCAACCTCACCGCCGGCGTGGGTGAGCTCAAGACCCGCATGCCCGTCCCAACCGACGGCGAGGTGCGGATCGGCAGCAACACGAAGACGTTCACCGCGGTCGTCGTGCTGCAGCTGGTCCAAGAGGGCAAGCTCGAGCTCGACGCGCCGGTCGAGCGCTATCTGCCCGGCCGGATCCCCGCCGGCGATCAGATCAATGTGCGGATGCTGCTCAACCACACGAGCGGCCTCCCCAACTACACGAACTTCCTCGCCGAGGGACTGCTGCCGTACCAGCATTGGTACGCCGAGCCGCGCACGTTGCTGGACCTCGCGCTCGAGCAGGAGAGCACCGGCGCCGGCACCTTCGCGTACAGCAACACGAACTACCTCGTCGCGGGCCTGATCGTCGAGGCGGTCACGCACCGCCCGATCGCCGAGCACATCGACCGCCGGATCATCAAGCCGCTCGGCCTCCGCCACACCTACTTCCCGGGCGTGGGGGAGGAGGAGCTGCGCGGCAAGCACCCGCACGGCTACCACCACGACGACCCTGCCCTGCCGCTCCAAGACGTCTCGGTCCAGGACCCCTCCTTCGGCTGGGCGGCGGGCCAGATGGTCTCAACCCCGAGCGAGCTCAACCGCTTCTTCGTCGCGCTGGTGAAGGGCCGTCTGCTCAAGCCGGAGCAGCAGCGCGCGATGTTCACCACCATCCCCGCGCCCGATCTCGGCGCCGCCGACGCTCGTTACGGCCTCGGCGTGATCAGCCGCAAGCTCCCCTGCGGCGGCCTGTCCTGGGGCCACGGCGGAACGATCACCGGCTACTCGACCACCAACGCCGTCACCGACAAGGGCCGTGCCGCGGCCGTCGCGGTCACGAACCTGCCGCGAACCGAGGAGCAGGTCGGCAGGATCGAGAACGTGGTCAACGCGGCGCTCTGCGACTAGGGAGCGCGCACTCGCGCGTCTGCATCAGGCCGACGGCCCAGCAGGTCGGGCAGCCGCGCCACGCGGCGACCGTGACGATCAGCAGCAGGAGCGCGGCGGAGGACACCACCGCCGCGCCCACGATCGCCAAGATCAGCGCGAGCAGGCCGACCGCGCCACGAACGTAGTGGCGCGCGACTGAGCGACTGGCGAACGGCATCGGTGCTTCTAACGCACCGGCCGTCTCGCCGGATCAGCCGCAGTTGTTGTTGATCTGCGGGTTGCGCTCGTAGCGGACGGGGCTCGCGCCGCCGATGTAGACCGCGTTCGGGTCGGCGTTGGCGAAGGTGAGGACCTCGTCGCCGCTGCCCTGCGCCGTGGTCAGGGTGACCTTGACGAGCACGAGGCCGCCCTTCTCGGTGGAGGTCCAGCCCTCCTTGAAGGTCCACGAGCCCCCGATCGCCGTGCGGCACTTCTCGCCCGAGACCGTGTTCCAGTCGACGACGTTGAGCCTGAACGTGCCGTCCGAGAGCAGCCAGATACGGCGGTACTCAGCGAATTGGCCGGACGAGGCGTACGAGTACCACTCGAGCATCAGGTCGCCCGTCATCGCGGACTGGCCGGCCGCGTCGTTGCGGGTCGCGTTCGGCGCCGGCGGGGTCGCGGGCGCTGCCGGGGCCGGGGCGGCCGGGCCAGGCGCCGGAGCCGCCGGGCCCGGGACCGGAGCGACCGCGGGTGCCGGGGCGACCTTCGCGCGCATTGTCTTCGTCCCGCTCCCCGACTTCACCTTGAAGGCCGCCGACGACCCCGACAGCTTCGTCGCCGCGTCCGCGGCCAGCACGCCCGACCGGAACGTCGCGGCCTTCTTCGAAACCGCCACGCGCTTCAAGGCCAGGCTCCCGACCTTCACCGACTTCGGGCGCGTCTGGGTCGTGAAGGCCTTGCTCGACGTCACGGCGACTTCGAGCTTGATCGCGTCACCGGCACCCACCAATTTCGCCGAAGCCTTGACCGCCGCGTCGGCGGCCGCAACGGACGCGAGGGTCCACAAAACCACCGCGCAGGCGGTCACGACGCGAAGGAAAGGCTTCATGGAGCGACATTAGTCACCTTCGCCACATTGGCGAGCTACCTGGAAGTCCAGCCTCGCGTGCGCGTAGGATCGCGCCGTGGACGACGAGCTCATCGAGCGGGATGCCGAACGCGCGACGCTGGACGAGGCGCTCGGAGCCGCGATCGGCGGTGCCGGGAGGCTGCTCGTCATCGAGGCCGCCCCGGGGCTCGGCAAGACGCGGCTGCTCCGCGCACTGCAGGATCAGGCGTCGGAGACTCCCGCGCGCGTGCTCAAGGCCCGCGGGTCCGAGCTCGAGTCCAAGTTCGCGTTCGGCGTCGTGCACCAGCTACTCGACGCGGTCGTGCTCGGCGCGCCGGACTCCGCGTTCGAGGGCGCCGCGCGGCTCGCCCAGCCGATCTTCACCGCAGTGCGCCCCGAGGCCGAGGACGTGCTCCCGCTGCTGCACGGGCTCGCGTGGCTGGTCACGGGGCTCGCCGCCGAGCGCCCACTCGTGCTGCTCGTCGACGACGCGCAGTGGGCGGATGAGCCGTCGCGGCGGTTCCTCGCGTTCCTGGCCAAGCGGATCGACGGCGTCCCGATCCTGCTGGCGGTGGCGACGCGCCCGCAGCACGACGATCCGGCGTTGTCGGAGCTCACCACCGACCCCGAGGCGCGCGTGCTGACGCCGACCGCGCTCACCGCCGAGGGCACGCGGGCGTTCCTCGCCCGCGCGAACATCGACCCCGCGTTCGCCGGCGCCTGCCACGCGTCCACCGGCGGGAATCCCTTCTACCTGGGCGAGCTCGCGCGCGAGCTGCCGGCCCCGAACGTCACCGCGCTCGGCCCGCGCACGATCGCCGCCGCGGTCAAGCGGCGCCTCGATCCCGAGGCCCTCAAGCTCGCCCGCGCCGTTGCAGTGCTCGGCGACGGCGCCGACCCTGCGACCGCCAGAGCGCTGGCGAACATCGAGGACCCCGACAGCGCGGCCCGCCAACTTGCCGCCGCGGGCGTGCTCGAGCACGGCCTGACGTTCGCGCATCCGATCGTGCGCAGCGCGGTCTACGCCGACATTCCGCGCGAGGAGCGAGCGAACGCGCACGCCAAAGCCGCCACGCTGCTCGCGCACACGGCGAGCCCGGAGCGCCTGGCCGCGCACCTGCTCGAGGCGTCGCCCGCGAACGACCCGCACACCGTCGCCACGCTGCGCGCCGCAGCCCGCCGCGCACGCGAGCTGGGCGGAGCGAGCAGCGCCGCCGCCTACCTCGCCCGCGCGCTGAGGGAGCCGCCGCCCGCGGACCAGCGCCCCGAGCTCCTCACCGAGCTGGGCGTAGCTGAATCTCGCGCGGGCACCGCGACGGCCACCGCCCGCCTCGAGCAGGCGATCGCGCTCGCGACGGACGAGCCGACCCGCACCCGCGCCGCGATCGAGCTCGCGCGCGTCCTGAAGTTCCGGGGCGAATCCGTGCGCGCAGTGCCGATCCTGCAACAACGCCGAGCGGACGGCCCACTCGGCGAGGAGCTCGAGATCGAGCGGCTGGGCCTCGCGTACCTGTCGGTCGCCGCGCGCGCGGTCACCACG
Organism: Solirubrobacter taibaiensis; assembly: GCA_027587225.1. Lineage (GTDB taxonomy): Bacteria > Actinomycetota > Thermoleophilia > Solirubrobacterales > Solirubrobacteraceae > Solirubrobacter > Solirubrobacter taibaiensis. The sequence continues at coordinate 29,618 of JAPDDQ010000021.1, read as the reverse complement.
CTCCCACGCACGGGCCCACACAGCGCCCCCACCACCCGCCTCGAAGCGTTCACCCTGGCGGCGCTCGCGTTCGACGCGGGCGCGGGCGGCGACGATGCCGCCCGCGTCGCCGACCTCGCCGGCCGTGCCGTGGCCGGCGACCTGCTCCCGCCCGAACCACTGGGCGGCGGCTACGGCCTGATGATCGCGGGCGTCGCGTTGATGTGGGCCGACGAGCTCGACGCCGCCGCGCAGCTGTACGCCGGGCTGCGAGCGGAGGCCCGCCGCCAGGGATCGGTCGTGCTGCTCGCCGCCGCGGCCGGCCAGAGCGCGCTCGTCAACGAGCGCCGCGGCGCGCTCGCCGAAGCCGTGGCCGACGCCCAGGAGGCGCTCGCGCTCGGCCGCGAGGCCGCGGGCACCGAAGCGCTGCTCAACAGCGCCCGCGCGGCCGCGATCACCGCGGCGCTCGAGCAGGGCCAAGCCGTCGACGAGTCCGTGCTCGACGGCGACCCGGACACGATGCCGTACATGCTCGTCCTGCACGCGCGTGCGGAGGCCCGCGCCGCGCGCGGCGATCTCTCCGGCGCGGTCGAGGCGTTCCAGGCCACCGGTGCCTACGGGCGCTCGTGGGGTGCCGAGAACCCGGCCGTGTCCGCGTGGCGCTCCCGCGCCGCGACCCTGCTCGCCGAGCTCGGCGCCTACGACGAGGCGGCCGCGCTCGCCCGGGAGGAACTCGAACTGGCGCGCGCGTTCGGGGCGCCGCGCGCGATCGGCGTCGCGCTGCGCGTGGCCGGAGCGGTCGGCGCGCAGTCGCCGCTGCCCGCGCTCAAGGAGGCCGTCGCCGTGCTGGAGGAGACCCCCGCGCGGCTGGAGCTCGCCCGCGCGCTCGTCGACCTCGGCGCGGCGCAGCGCCGCGGCGGCCAGCGCTCCGCCGCCCGCGAGCCGCTCGCCCGCGGGCTCGACCTGGCAACGCGCTCCGGCGCCGTGCCGCTGATGACCCGCGCGCACGAGGAGCTGCTGGCGGCCGGCGCCCGGCCCCGGCGGATCGCCCTCAGCGGCCGCGACGCGCTCACGCCGAGCGAGCGGCGCGTCGCCGAGCTCGCCGCGAGCGGCCTCACCAACCGCGGGATCGCGCAGCAGCTGTTCGTGACGGAGAAGACCGTCGAGGCGCACCTGCGCGGCGCGTTCCAGAAGCTCGACATCAGCTCCAGAACGCGCTTGGCGCAGGCACTCACTTAGAGAGCTGCGCCCAGACCTCGTCCCAGCGCACCTCGGCCGCCGCGTACGCCTCCTCTGACGGGTCGATCAGCGTCACGACGAGCATCCCGTCGCCGTTGGGCTTGACGCCGAGCACCGCGAGCTCGCCGTCCGCCACGAAGCCGCGCTGAAAGCGCGACGAGTGCCAGAGCTCGCCCGGGAGGTCGACCATCGTGGCCGGGCCGGTGCGGAAGATCGTGCGCCGGCTCGCGTCCGGCGCGACGGCGAGCCGGTAGCGGAGCTGGTGCAGGAACGTGATCCAGCCCTCCTCGATGTCGCCGTAGACGTCCTTCCACTCCAGCGCGTCGAGATCACCTGGCTTCGTCACGCGGATCAGTGTCTGCGGACCGCGCTCCTCGAGCTCGATCAGCCCGTCCATCGACATCTTGATCCGGTCGGGCGGCAGCAGCTCCGCGTGCTCTTCGAAGATCACCTTGATCTCTTCGTCGAGCCCGTCGTACTCCCAGCCGAACCAGTGCCGCACCCGCTCGGGCTCGGTCAGCTCGCGCCAGACGACGTCGCGCGGCGCGTCGACGGTGACCTCGACGCGGAACGGCTTGTCCATGCTCATGCCGGGTGGCCTCCGATCAGCACTCGGTACTTGCGTTCTCCCGGGCCGAACTCGGCCGCGAGTTCAGCGATGCGCTCGGCGAGCGCGTCGGCGAAGCGCTCCAGGTCCGACGGGCGGGAGAAGCCGATCTCGGCCTCCACCGCGAACGTGAGCAGGCGTTGCCCGCGCTCGCTCGCCGCGGTGCGCGCGGCCGCGACGTCGCGCACCATCCGGGCCGCGCCCGACAGCAACGCATCGGCGGCGAACCGGTCCTGGTCCTCCGGCATCGAGCCCACCACGGCCGGCTCCACGACCACCGAGTGGCACGAGGCGCGCACGACCCGTTCGGTGCATCCGCGCCGCGCCCGTTCCTCGACCAGCTCCACCAGCCCTTCGCGCTCTAGCGCGCGCACGTGGTAGTTCACGCGCTGGCGTGACTCGCCCAGCGTTCCCGCCACCTCCGTCGCGGACGCGGGCGCCTCACTGAGCGCTTCCAGCACCGCCCGGCGCAAGGGCGAAAGCGGTGCCGAGACCAGATCGAGCGTCGCCATATGGGGTCTATCCTGTATTAGGAAATTGAATTTGTCAATTCGGGTGCCGATGAAAGAGTCAATGGAGCGCATCGTGATCTTCGATCTCGACGACACGCTGGTCCACTCGCGGGCCGTGCGTGAGGCCTTCGCGTCCGTGGCGCGTGAGCGCGGGATCGACGTGACGCTCATGAGTCGCGCGCTGGACACGCTCCCCGGCCGGCCCGCACAGGACATCTTCGAGGCGCTCGGCTGCGACGCCGGCGAGGCCCAAGCCGCGACCGAGCGCTTCCTCACCTGCCTGGACGACCTCAACGGCCATCTGCCGACCGTCGCCTACGAGGACGCGGACGCGACGCTGCGTGAGCTCGCCGCCCGTGGCTCCACCCTGGTCCTGAGCACCGGCTCCTCCCCCGAGCGCGCCCAGCAGGTGCTCGAGCAGGAGGGCTGGGAGTTCGAGGTGGTGCTCGGCTCCACGGACGCGTGCCGCAAGGGCCGCGCCCACTACGAGCAGGTCGCGGCGACCGCGCCCGACGACAGTTGGACGCGCCGGGCGATCACCGTCGGCGACAGCCCCGCGGACATGCGCCTCGGCGCCGAGCACGGCGTCCCGGTCCGGATCGGGATCGACCGCGACGGCGATCCGCGCCCGCTGCTGGCGGCCGGCGCGACGCACGTCGTCGGCGCCCTCTCCGAGATCCTGCGGATCATCCCCGTCTAGGCCTCCGCCGACCGGCATACTCCCGCCGATGGGAGAGTTCGTTCTGCGCGAGAGCAAGGCGGGCGGCGCCGCCCGCGTCGCGGCCGAGCTCCGGCGCGCGCGTGCCCTCAGCCGCCTCGGCGCAGGCCCGGCCGACCGCGCGCGGCTGTTCGCGGCGTCGTTCTACCTGCTCGTCCGGGCGCAGACCGCGCGCCGCGGACATGACCGCCTGTCGGTCACGATCCGCGCGTTCGGACGTCAAGGGCGCGTGACGCTGTCGGACTACTCGCAGCTGCTGCTGCTCGAGGCGATCTTCATCGACGGCGACTACGACGTGACGCTGGCGACCCCGCCCCGCACGATCGTGGACCTCGGCAGCAACATCGGCGTCTCGATCCTGTACTTCAAGCTGCGCTTTCCCGACGCGCACGTGATCGGCGTGGAGCCCGACCCGGTGGCCTTCGAGCTGCTGCGCCGCAACACGGCCCCGCTCGAGCACGTCAGGATCCGCCACGCCGCGGTCGGGGCCGCCGAGGGGAGCGCGACGTTCTGGTCGGCTCCGGGAGCGGTCGCGTCCTCACTGCACCGGACGCACGACGCGCAGCAACCCGTCGAGGTGGACGTCTACCGGCTGCAGACGCTGGTGCAGGACGTACCCACGATCGATCTGCTCAAGCTCGTGGTCGAGGGCTCCGAGTTCGCCGCGCTGGAGTCGATCGACGACCCGGACCGGATCGGCGCCGTCACCGGCGAGATCGTGCTCACGGAGGGTGACGATGAGCGCCTTCGCGCCGTCCTCGCCGGCTTCGACGTCGACCTGTTCGAGGACAAGGGCGACGGCTTCTGGCAGTTCCACGCCGTCAGGCGCGGAACGGCTTAGCCGACGAGCGCGACGGCTTCGAGGTACCGGTGCCCTCGAAGTAGCCGCTGACGCGGTAGTTGCCGCGGCTCAGGCGCGGGATGTCCCGCGAGAAGCTGCCGCTCTTCTTGACCGAGCCCTTCGTGCGCAGCACCACAACCCACTTGCTGCCGCGCTTGCGCTCCACCGTGAGGCGGACGTAGCCGGCGACGGCCCCGCGGACGCGGCCGCTCAGACGGCGGGAGGAGCCCTGGACGGAGACTGATGTCCCGCCCGGATCCGCCGCGCCGGCGGTGCCGCTCGCGCGGGCCTTGGCGGCGCCGTTGCCGCCGGTGGTGACGGTGGTGATCTTCGTCGGTGGCGCGGGGGTGGGCGGCGCCGGGGTGGACGTCGAGACCGGGGCGACCCCAGCCGGGTCGGGGGTGACGACCGGCGGCACGGGCGTCGGGGTGGGGACCGGCGCCGGAATCGGGACGAGCACCGTCCCCTGGCCGCCGGCGAGCGTCACCGACGTGCGGGCGACGCCATCGAGGTCCTGGTATCCGCCGGGGACGCTCACGGTCCGGGAACTGCGGTACGGCTCATTGACGATCACGATGCCGCGCGTGAAGTCACGGCGCCAGACACCGGTGCTGACCTGGTAGCGCATGGTGTTCGGGCTGCCGAGGTCGACGTCGTAGCCGGACCAGAACGCGCCCGGCGCGGTCGAGGCGTCGTTGGCGAGCGCGGACGCGCCGTTGTCGACGAGCGTGAAGGCGGCGAAGTTGTACAGGCGCGCCGGAGCCGACGCGGTCGGGTAGTCGAAGACGACGCGTCCGCCTCGCGCCTGCTCGCGCTCAGCCCAGCTCGCGAGCGTGGCGAAGCTGGAGGTGACCACGTTGGTGGTGAAGCCGCCGTCGACCGAGACGACGTTCGCGGCCTGCAGGCCCCGGAGCACGTCGCCGCTGTCGCCCTTCTGCCAGAGCACGTCGTGCGCGATCTCCGCGGTCGGCAGTGCCGCGCGGACCTCGACCAGGAAGTCCGCCAGGTACTTCTGCCAGTTGGCCTCGGTCATCGTCGTGCCGGTGCGCGGGTCCTTCGGGGTGCGCAGGGTGCTGCCGCCGCTGAGGTACGTGCGGCGCTCCATGAAGACGTCGTCGATGAACAGACCCCGGTAGCCGGCGGCGACGGCCGCCTGGGCCTTCGCGATCCACCAGGCCCGGAAGGCGGGGTTGCCGAAGTCCGCCGCCGCGCGGGACCCGATGTACAGCGGCCCGTTGCTCGGGTCGGTCAGCTGCCACTCGGGGTGGGCGGCGAGCTCTGCGGGCTCGAGCGCGTACGCGTGCTGGGTGACCCAGGCGCCCGGCGCCCAGCTCAAGCGCGCGTTGAAGTAGGGAGCGAACGTCCGCATGCGCCAGTACCGGCTCCGCATGAACGCCTGCTCGCCGATGCTCGGCGCGACGGTCGCGACCTCGCCCGTGGCGGCGGTGCCGCGGACGATCTTCGCCGCGCCGGAGGCGCCGGCGGTGCAGGACAGCATGAAGATGGCGATGAGCCCAGCGGTCAGCGGGCCCCGGAGCATGCTCAGCATGGGGGTTCCTGGTAGGGACGGTCGGTCTCCCCTGGTTTTCGACCGCAACCGCCGGGGCTATAGTCCGCCGCCGTTGATGACGGACCGGATCGTGCATTTCCACGTCGGCCGGTCGGTGCATCCGGTCTACGCGGAGCAGCTCCACGCGTTGCCGGACGGGTTCCGCTACCGCTACGTGCACCCCGGTCTCGGCGACACCCACACGCCCACCAAGCGCATCGTGGAGCAGCGTGACACGCTCCGCGAAGCCCGTACCAGAGCCAAAGAGCTTGCCGCCCGGACGCTCGCCCGCGGCGGCTACGTGCGGCTCTCGTCGCCGCGCATCTCAGGCGACGTGGACCTCATCCACAGCGCCCAGTTCCTGCTGCGCAACCCGCCGAAGCCCTACGTGGTCGATTTCGAACAAGTGGGCGTGTTCTCGCTCTACCAGCAGCTCGCGCTGACCCGGCCGTGGGCGCGCGAGCGACTCCGGCGCGCCATCCTCGACGACCGTTGCAAGCACCTGCTGCCGTGGTCGAACGCGGCCCGCGACGGGCTGCTGAACGTCGTCGGTGACAGCGTCGCGCATAAGGTGACGACGCTGCGCCCGGCGATCCGACCCGTCGTCAGCACGCCGAAGACCCGGGGTGAAGGGCCGCTGCGGGTGCTGTTCGTCGGCACCGCGTTCTACGAGAAGGGCGGCGTGGAGGCGATCCGTGCCGCCACGCGCGCGGAGAACGTCCAGCTCGACGTCATCAGCTACGTCCCCGACGACTTCGACGTGCCGGAGGGCGTGACCGTCCACGTCCCCGCCCGCCGGGACCTGGTCCAGCGCCTGTACGCCCAGTGCCACGTGCTGCTGTTCCCGAGCCACATGGACACGTTCGGCTGGGTCGTGATCGAGGCCATGGGCCACGGGCTGCCGGTGATCGCGCCCGGGCACCTCGCGCTCAACGAGCTGATCGGCGACGACTCCGGCCTGCTGTTCCCGGCCGAGAACATGCTCTACGGCGACGACGGGCTCGCGAACTATCCGTTCACGATGCCGATGCCGCCGGACCTCATCGCGGCGCTGCGCCACCCGAGCGAGGCACACGTGGACGGGATCGCGGAGACGCTCACACGGCTCGCGCACGACGACGCGCTCTACGAGCGGCTCGCCGCCGGGGCGCTCGCCCGCGTCACGGACTCGATGGAACACCGCCGCTCCGAGCTCACGCGGATCTACGGCGCCGCGATCAGCTGATACATCCCGCAGGCGTAGGTCGAGCCCTGCAGCTCCGACGGCGAGCGGTGGCGCCGGAACACGCCCTCGTCGTCCACGCCCGCGAACTCGGCCAGCTCGAGTCCGTCGAACCACGCCGCGACCTCCACCGGGTCGTGCACGCGGTGCGCGTTGAAGTCCACGCGCGGCCGGCCGACCGGGAGTGAGAACAGCAGCTGGCCGCCGGGCGCGAGCACCCGCTGGAGCTCCGCCGCGGCTTTGCGCGTGCCCAGCGGGTCGAGCGGGTCGCCGTAGCGCCCGAGCCCGATGTGCTCGGCCACGTGCAGGCAGCTCACCGACTCCAGCGCGCCATCCGCGAACGGCATGTCCAGCACGCTGCCGGCGATCGGCTCCAGGCCCTCGATGTCGACCTCCAGGGGCCGGATGTCGACGAACGTGACCTCGGTCACCGCCGTCAAGAAGCCCACGAGATCCACGCGTGAGCCGACGTCCACGTGCCGGGCCGGGCGCCGGTCGGCGATCCGTCGCGCGGCCCACACGTCCTGGTGGAAGTAGTGCGGATCGAACGGCGAGGAGGGCAGCCGGTCGGTGAGCTTCGGGAACGAATCGCTCCAGCGCAGCCGCTCGGCGCCGGGCAGCTGTTGGTAGGCGGCACGGTCGCGCAGCCACTGGGCGGCGCCGCGAGGGGTGGCGGCCGCGCGCAGCACGCGGCCTCCGGCATAGCGGACTGCAGGGCTGAGGCGCATGAGCCGTCTAGGCTACGGCGCTGATGGGGCGGACGCTGATCACGGGCGGTGCGGGCTACATCGGCATCGAGCTCGTCGACGAGCTACTACAGGCGGGGCGCGAGGTCACAGTCCTCGACCGTCTGCTGCACGGCCAGACGGACCGGGCGGACGAGCTGCGCGAGCGCGGCGTCACGGTCGTGGAGGGCGACATCCGCGACACGGTGGCGCGCGGCCACGCGTTGCACGGCGCCGAGGCGGTGGTGCACCTGGCCGCGATCGTCGGCGATCCGGCCTGTGCGCGTGACCCGCAGCTGGCGCAGGAGGTCAACGTCGACGCGAGCTTCGCGCTTGCCGCCGAGGCCGCCGACGCGGGCGTCGAGCACTTCGTGATGGCGTCGACGTGCTCGAACTACGGGCGCATGGCCGACCCGACGACGCCGATCGACGAGACCGGCGTGCTCGCCCCGGTGAGCCTCTACGCGGAGCAGAAGGTCGCGATCGAGCAGCACCTGCTCGGCCTGGACCCGGCGCCGTTCGCCGTCACCTGCCTGCGCTTCGCCACGGTCTATGGCGTCGCGCCGCGGATGCGCTTCGACCTCACCGTCAACGAGTTCACGCGCGACCTGTGGGCCGACCGCGAGCTGGAGGTCTTCGGCGAGCAGTTCTGGCGCCCGTACGTGCACGTCCGCGACGCCGCGCGTGGCATCGCTGCCGTGCTCGGAGCCCCACGCGAGCAGGTCGCCGGCGAGGTGTTCAACATCGGCGACACGCGCGAGAACTACCGCAAGCTGGATCTCGTGGAGGAGATCCGCAAGCAGACGGACAAGGGCAACGTGTCCTACGTCCAGCGCACGGAGGACCCACGCGACTACAAGGTCGCGTTCGAGAAGGTGCACGCGACCCTCGGCTACGAGGTCACCAGGACCGTCCCGGAGGGGATCGCCGAGTTGCTGCGGGCGCTCGACGAGGGCTTCTTCCCGGACGCGTTCGAGCCGCGGTACCGCAACACCCCGTGACGCGGGCACTGGTCACCGGGGGTGCCGGGTTCATCGGGAGCCACCTTGTCGACGCGCTGCTCGCCAGGGGCGACGAGGTCGCCGTGGTGGACCACCTCAGCCGCGGCCACACGCACAACCTGGCCGGAGCGATCGAGCGGGGCATTGCGATCCACAAGGCCGAGGTCACGGACGTGGAGGCGATGCTCGCGGCCTTCCAGGAGGTCCGGCCGGACGTCGTCTACCACCTCGCCGCGCAGATCGACGTGCGCCGCTCGGTCGGGGATCCCTCGACCGACGCGCACGTGAACATCGGCGGCACGGCGGCCGTGCTGGAAGCGGCGCGGGAGGTGGGCGCGCGACGTGTGGTGCTCGCCAGCACCGCGGGCGTCTACGGCGACCCGGGCGTGCTGCCGACGCCCGAGCACGCGCCGATCGCCCCGCTCAGCCCGTACGGGGCGAGCAAGGCCGCAGCCGAGACGTACATGCAGCTCTTCACCCGCCTGCACGGCCTCTCGACGCTCGCGCTGCGGATGGCCAACGTCTACGGCCCGCGCCAGGACCCGCACGGGGAGGCGGGCGTGGTGGCCATCTTCACCGGCGCCGCGCGGGACGGGCGTACGGCGATCATCTACGGCGACGGCGCGCAGACCCGCGACTACGTGCACGTGTCCGACGTCGTGCGGGCGTTCGCCGCGGCCGGCCGGTCGCCCGTGACGGGCGTGCTCAACGTGTCCACGGGCCACGAGACGAGCGTCGCGGGGTTGGCGAGCCTGCTCGGCCTCGAGACCGAGTTGCGCCCGGGCCGCGCGGGGGAGATCCTGCGCTCGTGCCTGGACCCGACGGCCGCCGCGCAGGCGCTCGGGTGGAAGGCGAAGATGTCGCTGGCGGACGGCCTGGAGACGATCCGGTGAGCTTCCCGCAGGTCCCGGTCTTCGACCTGCGCCTCGAGGAGGACGACGTGCAGGCCGTGCTCGACGTCTACCGCTCGGGCTGGCTGACGATGGGCCCGCGGACGGCCGAGTTCGAGCGCGCGTTCGCGGAGCACCTCGGCGCCAAGCACGCCGTCGCCGTCTCCTCCTGCACGGCCGCCCTGCACCTCGCGTACCTGGCCGCGGGCGTCGGGGCCGGCGACGAGGTGATCGTGCCCGCGATGACGTTCGCCGCGACCGCCGCGGCGGTCGTCTACTGCGGCGCCACGCCGGTGTTCGCCGACGTCCTCGGCCCGCACGACCTGGCGCTGGACCCCGAGGACGTGGCCGCGAAGATCACGCCCCGCACCAAGGCCGTCACGGTCGTGCACTTCGCGGGGTATCCCGCCGCGGTCCGCGAGCTGCGCGCGCTCACCGACGCGCACGGGCTCGCGCTGATCGAGGACGTCGCCCACGCGCCGTGCGCCACGGTCGACGGTCGCGCGCTGGGCACGTTCGGCCTCGCGGGCGCGTTCAGCTTCTTCTCCAACAAGGTGCTCGCGTGCGGCGAGGGCGGACTGCTGGCCACCGACGACGATGACGTCGCCGCGCTCGCCCGCAGCCTGCGCAGCCAGGGCATGACGTCCGGCACGTGGAGCCGCCACACGGGCGAGACGGAGACCTACGACGCCGTCGGGATGGGGTTCAACTACCGCCTGGACGAGCCGCGCAGCGCGCTGCTGCTCTCGCGCCTGGCCAAGCTCCCGCGCGGCGTGAGCCGGCGGCGCGAGCTCACCCGCGCCTACCGGGCGCGCCTCAAGGACCTGCCCGGCGTGATCGTCCCGTACGACGACGCGGCCGTGGAGCACTCCACCTGTTACGTGCTGCCGATCCTGCTCGAGGACGCGTCGCGCCGCAACGACGTGCGCACCACGCTGCGTGACGGTGGCGTGCAGACGAGCATCTTCTATCCCGCCGTGCACGAGTTCACGGCCTACCGGGAGCGCTTCGGCACGCCTTCGCTGCCGCAGACGGAGTACGTCGCCCGCGCCGAGATCACGCTGCCGCTGCATCTGGACATGGACGAGGCCGTGATCGACCGCGTCGTGACCGCGCTCGCGGAGGCGCTGCGATGAGCTGGGAGATCCCGCTCACCGACGTGGTCTTCGACGAGGAGGACCTCGAGGCCGTCGGCGAGTGTCTGCGCTCGGGCTGGCTGACCATGGGGCCGCGCACGAAGGCGTTCGAGGCGGCGGTCGCGGCCGACCGGGGCTTCGCGCACGCCGTCGCGGTCTCCAGCGGCACCGCGGCGCTGCACCTCACCTGCGCGGCGCTCGGCCTCACCGCGGGCGACGAGGTCATCGTCCCGGCCTTCACGTTCCTCGCGAGCGTGAACGCCCCGCGGTACGTCGGCGCGACCCCGGTGCTGTGCGACGTGGTCTCCCCGGCGGCGCCGCTGATCGACGTCGAGGACGTGCGCGCGAAGCTCACGCCGAACACCAAGGCCGTGATCGCCGTACACATGCTCGGCTACCCCGCCGCGATGGCCGAGCTGCGGGCGCTGTGCGACCGGCATGGCCTGAAGCTGATCGAGGACGCCGCCCAGGGCTTCGGCGTCGACGCGCCGCGCGGCGATGTCGCCTGCCTCTCGTTCTTCTCCAAGAAGCAGCTCGCCGTGGGCGAGGGCGGGATGGTGCTCACCGACGACGAGGCGGTCGCGGCGAAGGTCCGCCTGCTGCGCTCGCACGCCATGACCTCCGGCACGTGGGACCGCCACCGCGGCCACGAGGACTCCTACGACGTGGTCGGCTTCGGCTTCAACTTCCGGATCGACGAGCCGCGCGCCGCGCTCGGGCTCGCCCGGCTGCCGAAGGTCGCGGCGGAGATCGAGCATCGGCGTGTGATGGTCCGCGCCTACCGCGAGCGGCTCGGCGCCTACGCGATGTTCGACGACGCCGCGGTCGAGCGCGCGAGCCACTTCGCCTTCACCGTCCTGTTCGAGGACGTCGAGACGCGCATCCGCGTGCGGGAGGCGTTGTTCGCGGCGGGGATCCAGACCACGCGCTACCCGGCCGTGCACCGCCTGACCGAGTTCGAGCGTTACGCCACGCCGCTCCCGCACAGCGCCGCCGCCGCGGACCGCCACCTCGCGCTCCCGCTCTCCGCGCACACGACGCTCGAGCAGGTCGAGCGGGTCAGCTCGGTGCTTCTCCCGGCAGCAGCCGGTCGCGCATAGCCTCGAACTCGGCTCCCGCCTGCTCGTAGTCGTCGTGGCGGCCGAGATCCAGCCAGTAGGCGTCGGGCCGGTGCGCGTGCACGTGCTCGTTCGCCGCGATCAGCCGCAGGATCAGGTCGGGGAAATCGAGCCGGACGTTGGGCTCGATGTGGGCGAGCACCCGCGGATCGAACGCGTACACGCCCATCGACGCCTCGTAGTACAGCGTCGGCTTCTCCGTGTAATCCGTCACCCGCGCGTCGTCGCGCGCGTCCTGGAAGTGCATGACGCCGAGTGAGACCTCGATCGTGCGGCCCGTCGTGGCGATCGTCGCCGCCGCGCCGGATTCGCGGTGGTCGGCCATCAGCGCTTCGTAGGACATGTCCGTGAGGATGTCCCCGTTCATGACCAGGAACGGCTCTTTGTCGAGCCCGTCGATCGTGGCCAACGCGCCGACCGTGCCGAGCGGCTCGCGTTCGCGGAAGTAGTCGATCTTGAGGCCGTACGCGTCGCCGTTGCCGCACACGGCCTCGATCAGCTCCGCCAGCCAGCCGGTCGCGATCGTGACGTGCTCGCAGCCCGCCGCGCGCAACTGGCGCAGCACGATGTCCAGCACCGGACGGTCCCCGACCGGCATCAGCGGCTTGGGCAGCACCGTGGTGTAGGGACGCAGTCGGGTGCCGGCCCCACCCGCCAGGACGACCGTACGTTTCGGCATCCCCGTCATCCTTACGCACCGTGCAACCTCGCGTGGCGGTCATCGTCCCCTGTTTCAACGCCGGGCGGCTCATCCTGGAGACGATCGAGTCCCTCCAGGAGCCGGAGCCGCTCGAGCTGATCGTCGTCGACGACCGGTCCGACGACGCCGAGACCCAACAGGCGCTGGCCGAGCTGGAAGCGCGCGGGGTCCGGGTCATCCGCGGGATGGAGAATCGCGGCGCCGCGGCCGCGCGCACCACCGGGCTGAACGAGACGACCGCGCCGTTCGTGTTCCCGCTCGACGCCGACGACCTCGCGATCCCCGGTCGCATCAGCCGGGCCGCGGACCTGCTGGAGGCCAACCCGGACGCGGCGGCGGTGATCGGCGACTACGAGGAGTTCGGCAACGCCACGATCGTCCGCGCCGTCCCCGATGCGCTCGACCCGTACCGGATCGCGTTCACGAACGAGTACGCGATCACGTCGCTGTTCCGGCGCTCGGCGGTGGAGCAGGCGGGCGGCTGGCGCGACCCGCTGCCCGAGCATCGCGGCTACGAGGACTGGAACCTGTGGATGGACCTGGCCGAGCGCGGCGCGCGGGTGGTGCACCTGCACGACGTGCTCTACCGGCGGCGGCTGCACGCGCCCGGGCTCGATCTGCAGGCCCGTCGGCGGCACGCCGAGATCTACGCCGCGCTGCGGCGTCTGCACCGGCCCCTGTTCGCCGACCTGGCCGCCCACCGCCGCCGCTCGCCGCTCTCCCGGCCGCGCAAGCTGCTCTACCCGGTGCTGTACGGCGACCGCAAGCTGATCGGCTTCGTGCGCTGGCTCAAGCCGCTACTCGACCGCGCCGGCGTCTGGACGCTTCGTCGGTAGCGCCTGCAGGTACGTGCGCACGTCGTCGCGGTGGAGGGTGAACTCGACCGCGGCCAGCACGATCGCGTACGCCAGGCCGGCGAGGATCGCGCCCAGCAGCGTCGGCAGCGCGAGGGCGACGGCCACGAGCGCCGCGCCGGCCAGCAGCGGCCCGCCGAACGCCCGGACCGCCGAGAACGCGCGCGTGCGCCGGGTGCCGAACCAGATCGTCAGCGTGGCCATCAGCACGGACGAGCTCAGCGCCACGCCCGCGGCGCCGTCGGCGCCCCAGAGTGGGATCGCCACCAGGTTGCACGCGATGTTCTGGAGCACGACCGCGCCCGCGATGCGGACAAGGACGCCGGGCGAGTCACGACCGATCAGCAGCGTGCCCGAGAACGACTGCAGGCCGTAGAGCGCGACCGTGCAGCCCAGCAGCGCGAGCGGCACCGCGGCGCCGGCGTACTCGTCGCCGTACAGCAGGTCGACGATCGGCTCCGCGAAGCACGCGAGGATGGCGCCGACCGGGATGAGCCCCGCCGCCAGGAGCTTGAGCCCGAGCATGTAGCCGCGGGCGAGCGCCGCACCGGTCGTGAGCGCCACCCACGGCAGCATCGCCGCGTTGAACGCCCAGGCCACGAACTGGGTGCCCTCGACCAGGCGCGCGGCGGCTGCGTACAGGGCGACCTCCTGGTTGTTGGTCAGGAAGGCGAGCATCAGCACGTCCACCTTCAACAGCACGACCCACAGCGTCGCCGCGGCCCCGATCGGGATCCCGGCGCGCAGCAGCGTCCAGGCGCCGGCGCGGGACGGGCGCACGCGCGTCGCGGGCGTAAAGCGCCGCCACATCAGCTCCGTGACCGCGAAGGCGACGAGTGCACCGGCGAGGTAGACCGCGCCGGCGGCGACGAGCCCGCCGCCGGAGAGCAGCACGACGATGCCGAGGATCGCGGTGAGCCCGCGCTGCACGATCAACGTCACCGACACGAGCTCCAGGCGCTCGTACGCCTGGAAGATCGCGTTCCACGAGCGCGCCATCACCTCGACCCACACGCCCAGGCCGACCAGCAGCGTCGCCAGCCGCGCGTCGGCGTCGTGGTCGCCCACGAACACCACCGCCATCGCGATCGAGAGCAGCACGACGCTTGTGCCCGCCTTCAGCCCCGCGACGTCGCTCAGGTACCGGCCGGCGGCGGAGCGGTTGCGCGCCACCTCGCGCGCGATCAGCTCGTCCGTGCCGAACCCCGCGCCGATCAGCAGCGTGCCGGTGAGCGTGAGCGCGAACACGAACGTGCCGTAGTCCTCGCGGCCGAGCTCGCGCGCGAGCAGGACGTAGAACACGAGCGAACCGATCTTCGCCACCGCTTCCCCGGCGGCACGGGCAATCGTGTTGGTCGCGACACGACCTTGCGCGGAACGCGTCCCAGCCATCCCCTCTAGTCTGACGCTGTGAGCACGGTTGCCACTTCTAGGCGCAAGGACGAGCGCCCGGCGCGGTTCCACCGGCCGCTCAACGATGTCGCCGGTCTGGTGCTGCTGCTCGTGCTCGGCGCCGCGATCGGGTTCCAGCTCGGCCGCAACCCGATCCCGCCGCTGTTCGTGGCGGCGGGCTGCATCGGCCTCGTTGCCGTGCTCGCGCTGTCGATCCTGCGCTACGACGCCGCGGTCGCGCTGGGCATCCTGCTGCTGCCGGTCGTGCGCGCGGAACCGGCGCCCGTGGACGCGGTGCTGGCGATCGTGATCGCGGTCGCGGCTGTGACGAATCGGCTGGAGCTGCGGCGCGTCCCGCTCTCGATGCTGGCGATGTGCCTGCTGTTCGTCGCGCTCAACCTGCTCTCGAGCATGGAGGCGCTGGAGTCCAACATCGCGGCGCGGTACATGGCGGTGACGGTCTACTGCATCGCGATCGGTTTCTGGATCTGCGGCTACGTGGACTCCGAGCGGCGCGCCCGGCTGGTGATCAAGGCCTATATCGCCAGTGCGGTCGCGATCGCGGTGATCTCGACGATCGCGCTCTACGTGAGCTTCCCGTTCTCGACCCTGCTCCTGAGCCCGGACTTCGAACGCGCCCGTGGGCTGTTCAAGGACCCCAACGTCTACGGCCCGTACCTCATCCCGGCGGCGCTGATCCTCGCGCAGGAGAGCCTCAACCCGCGCCTACTGCGGCTCAACCGGCCGACCCAGATCTTCTGCTTCGGCTTCCTCGCCGCCGGCATCCTGTTCTCGTTCTCGCGGGGCGCGTGGCTGAACCTCGTCATCGGCATCGTCGTGATGACGGTCGCGGTGTCGTTGCGGCGTGGCGGGTCCAAGCGTGCGTTGCTGTTCTTCCTGGTCGTGCTGGTCGGCGGAGCAGTGACCGTGTGGGCCGTGTACGCGTCCGGTTCACTCGGCTTCCTCGAGGAGCGGGCGCAGTTCCAGAGCTACGACAACGACCGCTTCGGCGCGCAGGCCTTCGGGCTGCAGCTCGCGGAGGAACGGCCGATCGGGATCGGGCCTGGGCAGTTCGAGCTCGTCTCGCCGCTCTCGACGCACTCGACGTACGTCCGCGCGCTCGCGGAGCAGGGCGTGATGGGGCTGGTGACATTGCTCGGCATCATGCTCGGCACGCTGCTCCTGGCCGGGCGCAACGCGGTGCTCGGGCGCGACACCTACGGGATCGGCTCAGCGCCGCTGCTGGCGGCGTGGTGCGGGATGCTCGCCAACTCGTTCGTCGTGGACACGCTCCACTGGCGGCACCTGTTCCTTCTCGCCGGCCTGATCTGGGCCGGCACGCACGCCCGCGGCGTGCGGTCTCAGCTCTCGTCGAGAGTCGGGCGCGCGGCCGTGAGGTAGTACGGCGACGCTTCGCCGCGGGCGCCGACGACGACCATGCCCAGCGGCTCGGTGTCAAAGCGGTCGAGCATCTCGCGGGCGTCGAAGATCGTGTCCAGCGTGAGCCGGTCCAAGCGACCGACGAACAGCACGTGGTGCAGTGCGCGGGCCAGGCTGAGGCTGTCGGCGATGCCGAGGATCGGCGCCGAGTCCACGAGGATGTACGTGTAGTCGAGGTCGATCAGCGCGGCGGCCAGCGAGTCCAGCGACGGCCCGGTGAGCAGCCGCGCGGGGTCGGAGACCTTGTTGCCGGAAGGCAGGAAGTGCAGCGTGCCGCGGCGCGACTGGTCGGTGACCGGGACGATTGCGCTCTCGAGCTGGTGGCGGACGGAGTCCGGGTTGTCGTGGCGCTCGAGCTGCTGCAGCACGTCCGTCAGACCGGGCGCGAGCGGGCCCTCGACCTGCTCGTGCAGCGTCGGCCAGCGCAGGTCGGCGGACACGAGCAGCGTGCGCTGCCCGGCCTGGGCGAGCGCGGCGCCGAGCCGCGCGCAGACCGTGCTCTTGCCTTCGGCGTGCAGGGCGCTGGTGACGAGCACGAGTCGTGGCTCGTCGGTCGGCGGGAGCGCGAACCGCACACTCGCCGCGAGCGACTGGTAGGTCTCGTACTCGATCCCGGACAGCACCTTCGGGCGCAGGCCGAAGCGGCGGTTCACGTACGGGATGCTCGCCAGCAGCGGGAGGTCCATCAGGCGGCTGAGCTCGCGCTGGCTGGACACGCGCGGGACGAGCTGGTCACGGCCGAGCGCGACGAGGACGCCGATGAACAGGCCGAGGAAGACGGCGAGCACGCCGTTGCGGACCGGCTTTGGCGAGGCGCGCTCCTCCGGCGGCGTGGCGCGCTCGGCGATGCCCAGCTCGGTGCCGGCGGCCGCGAGTGCGACACCCAGCTCGGACAGGCGCTGCTGGATGGCCTGCAGCTGGGAGTCCGCGCCCGTGGTGCCGCGCAGCCGGTTCTGCTCCTCGAGCAAGTTGGCGCGTGCGGCCTCGAGCTGGCGCTTCTCGACCGCCGCCTGCTCGTCCACGAACGTCTGCGCGACCTGGTTGGCGATCCTCGCCGCCGACCGCGCGTCGCCCGCCTTCGCGGTGACGAACACGAGGTTCGCGTCCGGGTCGACGCTGGACTCGACGTTCTTGTACAGGGACTCGTAGCTCTCGCCGGGCAGCTTGCGAGCCGCGGCGTCGAGCACGTTGAAGGTCAACATCAGCTGGCCGATCGTCGCCAGCTCACGCTGGACGACGCTCACGTCCACGCTCTCGAACCCGCTCGTGTTGACCTGGCGGACGATGCTCGCCGTGGCCTCGTAGCGGCTCGGCAGGCTCACCGAGACGCCGACGACGACGCCCGTGAGCAAGACCACGATCGAGGCGATCAGCCAGCGCGCGCGCCGAATGGCGTCGATGTAGCGGCGGACCTCGACCGGCTCTTCCCCAGCACCGGTCTGGCGGCGAGAAGGTGTACGGGAAACCAGCTCGGGCGGGTCGGCGTGCTGAGCCATTGTGCGTAGTTACCGTATCGCGGGTTCTGCGGCCAGTCGTGAGTAGAGCGCCGACAACTCGGCGACCGTCCGGTCGAGCGTCATGAGCCGCTCGACGCGGATCCGCCCTTTGGCGCCGGTCCGGGCCGCTAGTGCGGGGTCCTGCAGGTAGGGCTTGAGGGCCTTCGCGAAGTTGTCGGCGGTGGGCGGGCCGACGAGCGATCCGCAGTCGGCGATCACCTCCGCGATGCCCGGCATGTCGGTGCCGACGACCGGCCGGGCGGCGCCCATCGCCTCCATCAGCACGAGCGGCGCACCCTCCCCGGGGGCACCCCCTGCGCCCTTGGGCTTGCTCGCGAGCGCGACGACGCGGGCCATGGCGTAGACCTCGTCAAGGTCATCGGCCCAGCCCACGTTCTCGCCGCCGAGGCCGAGCGAGTCGGCGAGCGCCTGGAGCTCGCGTTGCGTCTCGGTGTGCACGCGGTCTTGCGGGCCGGCCAGGCGGACGGCGAGCTCCACGCCCTCCGCACGCAGTTGCGCGGCGGCCTTGAGCAGCTCGTCGAAGCCCTTGAACGGGTCCATGCGCCCGACGGACACGATCGTCGGCGTGGTGCCCTCGACCGGCTCGAGGTCGCGCAGGATCACGCCGGGGTAGATGACCGACACCCGGTCCTCGGGGAGATCGTCGAACGCCCGGGCCATCGCGCGCGAGACGCACACCACGTGGTCGCAGCGGGCGCCGAGGGCGTGGGTCAGGCGGCCCTCGTAGGAGTGGTCGTGCTTCATCCAGATCAGGGGCGCGCCGAGCCGGCGCCGGAGCGCGAGGCCGTAGACCGCGGCCTTGCCGCCGTTGGCGTGGATGACGTCGACGGGGCCGGGGATGCGATGCGCCGCCGCCGGGAACCGCGCCACCCCGGCCTTGCCCGGGAGGTGCTGGACGAGCGTCGGGATGCCGAGTTCGCGGACCCGGTCGTCCAGCGGCCCTTGCTCGAGCAAGAGCACCTGGGGCTCGAAACGGGTCCGGTCCAGGCGCTCCAGGACGTTCACCAACACGTTCTCCGAGCCGCCCAAACCTCCATATGGCGCAATGAACAGAATCCGCATCATCCGATGCCGATCCTGTCACCTTCGTTAAGACTGTGCGTTCGCTGTCGATCAACGGGGTGTGTCCCGCCCCGGTCGAGTGATGGTCAGTCTTCTGTGTGCCCTCAGCATCCTGGGCTGCACCGACGCGGCACTGGGCGCTGCCCCGGCACGTGACCGGGCCGGCCTGATCCACTTCGCGCGGGCCGCCGACTCCTCCTTCGATCGCTTCACGCAGGCACCGACGCCGGCGCAGCAGGCGTGGATGCGCACCAAGTACTGGCGGATGCGCACGTATTCGCCCTACTTCGACTCGCGCACCGCGTGGTACAGCGGCGCGTGGTCATATCGCAACGCGATGGCGATCTATCCGAACGCCCCCAAGCCCGAGGACTGGTACCTGCGCGACGCCCAGGGCCGCAAGCTCTACATCTGGTACGCCTGCGGCGGTGGGACCTGTACGCAGTTCGCCGGCGACATCGGCTCCCCGGCGTACCGCGCGGCGTGGATCGCCGACGCCAAGGGCGACATCCAGAAGGGCTACAAGGGCCTGTTCGTCGACGACGTGAACATGCAGCTGCGGATCTCCGACGGCAACGGCAATCTGCAGTGGCCGATCGATCCGCGCACCGGATCGCCGATGAACGATCAGTCGTGGCGCCGGTACATGGCCGAGTTCATGGAGCAGATCCGGCGCGAGATCCCCACCGCCGAGATCGTCCACAACTCGCTGTGGTTCGACGGCGACGCCGACCCGTACATCCAGCGTCAGCACAACGCCGCCGACCTGATCGAGATCGAGCGCGGCATCAACGACTCCGGCCTGCGCGGCGGTGAAGGCGTCGTGTCCCTGCGGACGCTCCTGAAGCTGATCGATCGCCTGCACGCCAAGGGCAAGGGCGTCGTGATGGACGCCTCGGCGCCGACGCACGCCGAGCGCGTGTACGGTCTGGCCGGCTACTTCCTGATCTCCGAGGGCCGCGACGCGATGGGCAACTACCAGGCGGGCACGCCCGACGATTGGTGGGCCGGCTACGACACCGACCTCGGCGAGGCCCTCGGCGCCCGCTACGACCTGCCCAACGGCGTGATCCGGCGTGACTTCACGCGCGGCACCGTGCTGCTCAACACCCCCGACACCTCCACGCAGACCGTGTCCTTGGGCGCCGGCTACCGCGACGTCGACGGTGTCGAGCGGTCGGCCGTGACGCTGGCCCCGGGTACCGGCGCCGTGCTGTTGCGCACGTCCGTCGCCGCTCCGCCGGTGCCGGTCACCCCGCAGCCGCCGGCGAAGACCGAGACGACGATCGACGCCCCGACCGCGCCGAACGTCCCGACTCCGACCGCCACCCCGACGCCGACCCCGACGCCCCCGGCTCCGTCGGGTGCTCCGACCGCGTCGATCTCCAGCAAGACCGGCGGCGGCGGGACGTCCGCGTCGATCTCCCGCGTCAGCGGCAAGCGCGTGAAGATCTCCGGCCGCGTCGCCGGCGCCACGAGCGGCAAGGTCAAGCTCGTCATCCAGCGCAAGACCAGCGGGAAGTGGAAGACCGTCCGCACGGTCGCCGCGCCGCTGAAGAAGGACGGCTCGTTCGCGAAGACGCTCACCGCCGCGGCGGGCAACCACCGCGTCCAAGCGCGCTTCGCCGGCACCAAGACCGCGAAGGCCTCGCGCTCCTCCTACCGCACCTTTTCCGCCCGCCGTTCTTAAAGAGGGACTGTCCCTCTTTAGAATTCGCGGTCGTGGCCCGCATAGCGATCGTCTGCGAGCCACCCGACGGGGGCGTCGCCGAGCATGTCTTCCACCTCATGCGCGGGCTGCCCGCGCACGGGCACGAGGCGGTGCTGTTCGCGCCCGCGGAGTTCAAGTACGCCGCCGAGCTGCCCATGCGGGTGCTGCCGTTCCGGCGTGACTACTCGCACCCGCACGAGGACGCGCGGTCGCTGGGACGGCTCTACCGCGCGCTTGACGGCTTCGACCTCGTGCACTCGCACTCCGCGAAGTCCGGCGTGATCGGGCGGGTCGCGGCGAAGCTCCGGCGGCTGCCGAGCGTGTACACGCCGCACGGGTTCCCGTTCGTCGGGGAGATGTCGGAAGCGCGGCGGAAGTTCGGCGTGGTGATGGAACGGGCGCTGGATCCGTTCACCGACGCGACGGTCTGCGTCTGCGAGTTCGAGCGGGATCTGGCTCGGAAGAACGGGTTGAAAGCGCGACTTGAAGTGGTCCACAACGGCTCCCCGCCCGCACCGGAGGTGGAGTCGGCGATCGCGCCGGGCGGACTGGTCATCGGTGCGGTGTCCACCCTGCGGCGGGCGAAGCGCATCGACGTGCTGCTCGACGCGATGCCGCTCGTGCTCAAGGCGGTCCCCGAGGCGCGGCTCGTGGTCGCGGGCGAGGGCCCGTTGCGCGAGGAGCTCCACCAGCAGGCTCGCGACCTGGGCCTCGACGTCGAGTGGCACGACCCGTTCGTGCCGCCGCCCGCGCGCTACCTCAACGGGCTCGACGCGTACGTGCTGTCGTCGAACTGGGAGGCGTTCCCGATCGGTCCGCTCGAGGCCATGGCGTGCGGGGTCCCGCAGGTGGTCTCCGCCGTGGGTGGGACGGGCGAGTCGGTCGTGCCGGAGACCGGCATCCGGGTCCCGCCGCGTGAGCCGGAAGCGCTGGCCGCGGCGATCATCGAGCTGCTCCAGGACCCCGAGCGGCGCGCGCGCATGAGCGCGGCTTCACGTCGACGCCACGCGGAGCACTTCACCGTGGACCGCCAGGTGGCGGGCACGGCGCGGGTGTACGACTCGCTACTGCGGCGGTAGCGGCTCGTCGGCGAGCAGCGCCGCGGGCACGCGCGTCATGTACCAGCCGGCGCGGGCGGCCACGAACGGCAGCGTCTCGGCCGCGTCGAGCATCCCCTCGCGTAGGCCGGGCGGGCGTCCGGTCACGTTGTGCGCGTCGGAATCCACGCTGTGCACGAGCCCGTCGCGCAGCAGCTCGTAGGCGAACCACTTGGGTCCCTGGCCGAAGCGCCCGCTCAACGCGCTCGCGGTGATCGAGCAGAGCGCGCCCTGCTCGACGAGCGCACGCAGCCGCTGCGGCTGCCCGAGGAAGATCGCCGCGCGCTCCGGGTGCGCGAGCAGCACGCGGTAGCCGCGCTCCACGAGCGACTCGAACGCCCGCTCGAACACCGGTCCCACTGACGGCGACAGCGGCGACTCCAACAGGATCGTGCGCGAATCACCGAGTGTGAGCTGCCGCAGCACCTCGTCCGGGAGCTCCAGCGCCGGCTCGTGCGCGACCTCCGCCCCCGCGAGCAGCTCGACGGGCGAGAGCGGGCGCAGCTCGCCCATCAGCGCCGCGATCACCTCGGGCGAGGTCGGGTACGCGGGCGACACGTGCGGTGTCGCCACGACCGTCTTCGCCCCCGCGGCGTGGGCCGCGCGCAGCAGCGCGAGCGAGTCTTCAAGGGTCGCCGGGCCGTCGTCGACGCCCGGTAACGCGTGACAGTGGAGATCGATCAGTACGCGCCCCGACCGCTAATCACGGCCGGGAGCGTAGCGAGGAGGATTTCGATGTCGCGGGCCAGCGACCAACCCGCCACGTACTGGTAGTCGAACTTGATCATCTCCTGGAACGGGATGTGCGAGCGGCCGGAGATCTGCCACGGGCCGGTGAGGCCCGGACGCAGGTCGGCGCGGCGCGCCTGCCATTCCTGATCCAGCGACGCGTGCTCGGCGAGCACGAGCGGGCGCGGGCCGACGAGGCTCATGTCGCCCTTCAAGACGTTGAACAGCTGCGGCGCCTCGTCGAGCGAGAAGCGGCGGATGATCCGGCCCACACGCGTGATCCGGTCGTCGTCGGGACGCTTGACGATGGCGCCGTCCTCGCGCACGAGCACGGTGGAGTCCACCTTCATCGAGCGGAACTTGTAGAGGCGGAAGAACCGCCCGCCACGCCCGGAGCGCTGCTGCGTGAAGAAGACGGGGCCCTTCGAGTCCAGCCGGATCGCGACCGCGATCAGCGCCAGGACGGGCGAGAGCAGGAGCAGGCCGACCGACGCGCCGGCGATATCCAGGCCGCGCTTGGAGGCCTTCGAGAGGCGCGAGAACGTCGGCTGGCGGATCGACATCAGCGGCATACCGCCGATCTGCTCGGCGCGCGCACCGTCGAGGAACTCGAACAGGCGCGGGACGATGTCCACGGTCACGCCCGCGTCGCGGCAGACGCGGATGGCGTGCAGCAGGTCCTCGTGGGTGGAGCGCGTGAACGCGATCATCACGCGGTCGACACGGCCGAAGGTGATCAGGTCGCCGAGCGTGTCCAGCGTGCCGAGTCGCGGGATGCCGAGGCGGCCGGGCTCCTGCACGTCGTCGTCGATGTAGCCGACGGCGTCCAGCCCGAGTTCCGCGTGGCGCTGGAGGCGCTGCACGAGCTGCAGGGCGACTTCGCCAGAGCCGAGGATGAGCGTCCGCTGGCGCAGGGCAGGTGAGCGGTGCAGGCTGACGCGCGCGGCGGCGCGGCCGAGGCCGGCGCCGGTGCCGCAGACCACGGCGGCGGTCAACGCGCCGATCACCGGGGTCCCGCCTTCGAGCAGGTGCAGCACGCCGTACAGCGGCCAGGAGAGGAGCAGCGAGGTCACGGCGAGGCGCGGGGCCTCACCGACACCGCTCGCCCAGGAGCGAAGGTCGTCGACGGCGTACAGGCCGCAGACGTACGCGAGCACCGGCCAGCCGAGTCCGACGGCCAGGGCGACGACGGGAAGCATCTCGATCCCGAGCCCCGCCGCGAGGGCGACGATGGCTCCGGTGACCGAACCGGCGATGATGTCGGCGGAGAGCAGCTGACGACGCAGCTGCGTCTGCCGGCGACCGGCCGGTGGCTCTGCGGGTATGAACGCCTCGGTGAGGACGTCCGTCGTGGCGCTCAGACTTCCTCCCGTTTCCGCCGATGTCACTTGCGTGCTCAAAATTGCTTCCTTGCCTGGGCGAGCCACATATGCCCAGGAATCCTGAGTGTCAATCCCCGGTCTTTGGTGTTTTTGGGCGCTTGAAATGAGTTCGTCTGATTCGCGCGCTCACTGCGATTGTCGGCCACTAGTGGCCGTCGCGTGAGTCCGACATTCGTCCGTCTGGGCCGCCGCGGCCCGCTGGTAACCCTATCCGGGCTACTAACGGCATGGTTAGCCTTTCGCGCTGGGGGTTTCTTCCCAGGCCAGGTCGGTCTCGTTGGATTGACTCTTTGTCTGACTCTTGCGGTCCGGATTACGGTGGCTAGCAGGCCATTTGCCGGTTGGAGCCCGGCGTTGGCGTTGGCCTCAGGCGCGCTCGCGCTGCTCGCGATCTGGACGCTGGCTTCGGCCACCTGGTCGGATGCACCCGCCCGGGCGCTCGCGGAATTCGATCGAACGCTCTTGTACGCGCTTGTTCTCGTGCTGACCGGGAGTGCCGTTGCCCGGGTCGGGGACCTCGCGGTGTTGCTCCGGTGGACAGCGGCGGCTTTCGCGGCCGTGGCCCTCGCGGGACTGCTCACGCGGCTCGCACCGGGCACTTTTCCCATCGGGCCGGGCTATCTGCCCGAACGGATCGCGTTCCCGCTGACCTACTGGAACGCGATGGGCATCGCGTGCGCTCTGTGCGTGCTGTTCGCATTCCACCTCAGTGCGAGCGGCAAGGAGCCGCGGATCATCCGCGTCTTGGCGGCGGCGGTCGTGCCGATGGCGGCCGTGACGCTGTACCTGACGTTCTCCCGCGGCGCGATATGGGCGCTCCCGCTCGGCCTCGTGCTGTACGTGCTGTGCGCGCAGGCTCGCGGACTGGTGTCGGCGGCGATCGCGGCGGTGCCCGCGGGAGTGGCCGTGTCCGTCGCCTACGGCGCCGAATTGTTGGCGCGTGCGGACTACGACTCGGCCGCGGCGGCACCTGAAGCGCGTCGCGTCGGGTTGACGGTCGCCGCGTGCTGCGCCGCGGCCGCGCTCCTGCGCGCGGTCCTGCTCTTCGCCGACACCCGGATCGAGCGGGTCAAGCTCCCGCGCTACGCCCGGGTCGGCTTCGTCGGCGGCACGCTCGTGGTGCTAATCGCGGGAGCCCTCGCCGTGGGCGCGCCGGCGCGGGCGCGCGACGCCGTCGACACCTTCCGCGAAGGCTCCGCCCTGTCGGTGACCGACCTGCGCAACCGCCTGACGTCCGCAGTCGACAACGGCCGGGTCGAACACTGGAAGGTCGCGCTGGACGGGTATCGCGAGTCGCCGTTGCACGGCACCGGCGCCGGGACGTACCGCATCACGTGGGACCGCGAGCGCGAGTTGGTGTTCAAGGTCACCGACGGGCACTCGCTGTACTTCGAGATCCTCTCGGAGTTGGGGATCGTCGGGCTTGTCCTGCTCGTCGTCGTTCTCGGCACGATCCTGGTGGGCGCGGCGCTCGGGCTGCGCGGCGAGGAGCGGCACGCGCACGCGTTCGTGCTCGCCGGCGGGGCGATGCTCGCCGTCCACGCCGGGATCGACTGGGACTGGGAGATGCCGGCCCTGTTCGTGTGGTTCTTCGCCGCGGGCGGGATGGTGCTGGCGTCACGCTCGCCGCGGCTCGGGGAAATCGGTCGCACGGCGCGGATCGTGGCCGCGCTGGCCGTGTTGCTGCTGGCGATCACGCCCGCGCTGTTCTGGTGGTCGCAAGGCCCGCTGGACGACGCCGGCGAGGCGTGGAACGCGCGCGACTGCCCCACGGCGATCGACCGGGCGCTGACGGCGACCGAGCGCTTCGGCACCAGGCCGGAGCCGTGGGTGATGCTCGCCTACTGCGACACGCGGCTGGGCGACTACACACTCGCCAGGCGGGCCGTTGACGCCGCGCACCGGCGCGATCCGAACAATTGGCAGGTCGTCTACGCCCAGGCGATCGTCTACGGCGTCTCGGGCGCCGATCCGCGGCCGTACGCGGCGGAGGCGCTCCGTCTCAATCCCCAGGAGACCTACACCAAGCAGCTCGTCGAAGACCTGCGGGCCGCAAAGACGGAGGCCCGCCGCCGCGAAGTCGCGGGACGGGCCCTCATACCGCCGTACGGCTACTAGCTAGTTCGTCGTGCGGCGGCGCAGGACGAGGCCGCCGGCCAGCAGCGCGAGGCCGCCGACGAGCACGGGGATGGCCGCGAAACCGGTCATCGGGAGCTGGCTGGTCTCAGCCTGGGCCGCGACCTGGCGCTCGGGCTGGGTCTGGGTCTCCTCGGCCGGCAACACGCCGCCCTCTTCGGTTTCCTCGGCCGGGGCGTTGTCGTCGGAGCCCGTCTCCGTGGCCGGGTTGTTCTCTTCCTCGGCCGGGAGGACACCGCCCTCTTCACACTGGTTGCCGGTGTTGCCGCCGCCACCCGTGGGGTTCTCGGCCGGGTTCACGCCGCCGGGCGGCGTGGGTGTGGGCGTGCAGACGGGCGTGGCGTACTGCGACACCGAAGCGTTGTCCTGGATGCCCGAGATGGCGAGGCCGGCGCCGGCGGTGCTGAACAGCATGCCGGTGACCAACATCGCGAGGATGGCAAAGCGTGACTTCATGGACTGGTTCCCCTTCCGTGAGGGATTCACCGCGCGGCGGCGAACTCGCTGCTTGATCTCGTCCAGCTGCATCGAGGTGGCCTGGGGCCGCTCTTCCTCGAGGCGCCGAATGACGTCGTCGAACTCGGTCATCACAGACTGATACGAAGTTCGACCCCGATTCCTGACTGAAAACTTTTGGACGACGACGCCTTCGAGCAGTTGTACGCCGCGGAAGCCTCCGCGCTGTTCTCGTTCCTGGCCTATCGGACAGGTGATCGAGGACTGGCCGAGGATCTGCTCGCGGACGCGTTCGAGCGGGCGCTGCGGGGGCGATACAACGCGCGGAAGGGGTCGGCGAAGACGTGGCTGTACGCGATCGCGCTGAACGTGCTGCGCGACCACATGCGGCGGGCGGCGGCCGAATCGCGGGCGTATGAGCGGGTGGACGAGGGCGTGGCGCGCGACCCGTTCGCGGACGTCGAGGTGCGCGATGAGCTGATGCGCGGGCTGACGGGGCTCTCGGCCGAGGAACGCGAGGCGATCTCGCTGCGTTTCGGTGCCGGGTTGACGGTGCCGGAGTTGGCGACGGTGCTGGGTGAACCGCTCACGACGGTGGAGGGGCGCGTCTACCGCGCGCTCCGCAAGCTGCGTGAGGCGCTAGCCTAGGTCGTGGACCGTGCTAGGCGGGGACGTAGCGGCGCCCTGTATCCGCAATCCGCTCTAGCGGGGCCGAATTCCCTCTCGAGGGGCACGGCTCCAGGCCAACGTTCGCTGCCACGGCGTCGATGGTTGGGTCCCGCACGACGTCGGCCCGTGAACCAGGTCAGGTCCGGAAGGAAGCAGCCTTAAGCGGTCACCGGTGGGCGTGTCGGGGTCGCCTGACCGGAGTCAGTGAGGTGTTCGTCCCTGGAGGCCGACCTCGACAGAGGGTGCACGGTCCACTTTCTTCTCAGCAGCGCGACGAGAGCACCCAGCTCTCGTTGCGCGCTGTTTCCTCGAAGCCGGGCGGCGTGGTCGCCGTGAGCCGCTTCGGGTCACGCGGGTCGAGTGTGAAGTTGCGCTCCACGCGCTCGCTCGCCGGGTCGATGTAGCTGCCGGACGTGGGCTGCTCGAGCTGCGCGGACACGATCGCCGCCGGGGCGATCCCCGTCCACAGCGCGATGTGCGGCACCGGGCGGTGGTTGGGCACGGCGACCGGCTCGCACGGGATCTCGTCGCTGATGGTGTTCAGGTCGGCGAGGATGTCGCTCTGCGTGTGCATTGCGCTGCGCAGGCTGCTGATCCGGTCGGCCTGCGCGGGGGTGAAGACGGCGAAGGCGCCGAGGAGGGCCGCGCCGATGATCGCCCAGCGCGTGCGCCAGGAGTGGTCTTGGGGCAGCGTCCGCCAGCCGAACACGCCCGCGCCGGCGAAGACGGCGAGCAGCGCGGCGGGCAGCAGCAGGTAGCGGCCGAGGATCGGCAGGCCCGCCGCCGCGAGCACGCAGAAGGCGCCGATGCTGACGAAGCCCGCCGCGATCGGCAGCGCCGCCTTACGCCGCATGAACGCCAGGACGAGGAGCCCGCCGGCGGCCGCGCCGAGCAGGCCGGGCTCGCGCAGGATCTCGCCGAGTCGTCTCGGTACCGTCAGGGGGACATCGTCGAGGCCGGTGATGCGCTGAAGGTCCTTGGCGTTGCCCTGCGTGTCGACGAGCGAGTGCAGCGGGTTGCCGGCGAGTATCCAGTCGTGAGCCATCCAGATCACGGGCGCCGCGGCGGCGTACGGGATCAGGCGCGCGTCGCGCTTCCAGGCGACGTAGACGATCGCGAAGCCCCACGCCTCGGGTCTCAGGAGGCCGGCGAGGCCGAGGATCGTCAGTACGAGCCGCGGGTCTTTGCGGCGCGCCTCGGCGAGGATCGCTCCCAGCACCAGCGCCACGTACGGGATGTCGAAGTAGGCGCGCACGCCGAAGCTCAACACCGGGACGCGGGTGAGGATCAGCAGGCTTGCGACGAGGCCTGCGGCCGCCCCGAACCAGTGCGCGCCGAGTTCGTACGTCGTCCAGGCGAGCGCGCCCAGGCTGAGGAACGCGATCACGACCCAAAGCGTCTGGCCGAAGTCGCCGAACGGCGTCAGCAGCATGCCCAGCGCGGTCGCGAGCGGATGCGGCGTGGGCGTGAGCGGTAGGTCGAAGTCCGGTGTGCGGCCGTGCAGCAGGTCCCCGCCCCACAACAGGCTGTAGGCGGTGTCGTAGTTCAGGAAGCCCGTGCCGATCAGGGCGAACGCGAGCGCCGCTCCGAGCGGGATTCCGATCGCGGCGCGCACGCCGACGCCGCCTCTCACGCCACTAGACTCAACCGTCCCTTGGCCGCTTCGCTGTACCGCCGTCATCGCCCCCGCACGTTCGCAGACGTGGTCGGGCAAGAACACGTCGTCCGCACCCTGAGCAACGCGATCGAGCAGGATCGCGTGCACCACGCGTACCTCTTCGTGGGTTCCCGCGGCACGGGCAAGACGTCCATGGCAAAGATCCTGGCGGCTTCCCTGAACTGCCAGAACGGCGGGCCCACCGTCTCGCCGTGCGGGAAGTGCGAGTCCTGCCTCTCGATCCAGAACGCGACGTCGTTGGATGTCGTCGAGATGGACGCCGCCTCCAACAACTCGGTGGACGACGTCCGCGAGTTGCGCGAGCGCGTGGCCTTCGCCCCGGTCGGCGGCGGCTTCAAGGTCTACATCCTCGACGAGGCGCACATGCTCACGCCTCAGGCGTGGAACGCGTTCCTCAAGACGCTTGAGGAGCCCCCGCCGCACACGATCTTCGTGCTGGCGACGACCGAGGCCAACAAGGTCCTGCCGACCGTCGTCGATCGCTGCCATCGCTTCGACTTCGGCCGTCCCTCGGTTCCCCAGCTCGCGCACGTGTTGCGCCGCGCCGCCGACGCCGAGTCGATCTCGATTCCCGACGAAGCCGTCGCGCTGGTCGCTCGCTCCGCCACAGGCTCGTTCCGCGATGCCCTGGGGACGCTGGAGCAGCTGCTCGCGTACTCCGGCTCGACCATTGCCCTGGAGGACGTGCTGGCCGTCCTGGGCGCGGCCGACGCCGACCTCATCTTCGGCGCGGTGGACGCCGTGAGCGCCGGCGACGCGCGCTCCGCGCTGCTCGCCGCCGCCTCCTTGGCCGAGTCCGGCCGGGACCTGGGGCGCTTCTTCGGAGACCTCGAAGCGCATGCGCGGGCCCTGATGGTCGTGCAGGTGCTGGGCGACGTCCCGCCCGAGCTGCGCGTCACGAGCGAGCAGGACGAGCGCCTGGCCGAGCAGGCCGCGCGCGTCGGCCAAGCCGAGGTCGTCCGCCTGATCGAGCTGATCGCCGCGGCCCTGCGCGCGCTCAAGGACGGCGCCGACGCCCGCACCCAGCTGGAGCTCGCGCTCGTCAAGGCCGCGACCCCTGAGCTGGAACCGTCCGTCAAGGCCCTTCAGGCCCGGATCGCCCGCCTCGAATCCCGCCCGGCCGCCCCGGCCCCCCGCACCCCGGACCAGCCCCAGACCGCCGCGGGCCGCGCCACCTCCCCCGCCGCCGACCCCGCACCGTCGCCCGCGTCCGCCCCGGTCGACCACGCCGCCCGGGCCGGTTCCGCCGCGCCGCCAG
>JAPDDQ010000230.1 GCA_027587225.1 Solirubrobacter taibaiensis | reverse complement strand
AGAAGACTTATTAAGACGTCTAGATTACTATGATGCTTCTGTGAGGGATAATAAAAAGGGAAGTAAGTCAAATGAAGAGGTACGAGATAGTATTAAAGACTTAGATAAAGTATTTAATAAAATAGAGCGTATAGATGCACCAGGAAAATACAAGGAAGATCATAAGGAAATTGTAAAAGCTGTTCAAAAGTTAAAAGAATCTTTCAAAGAAGTATCCAAGTTATTTGATTACTCTAAAACACTTAAAGATACGGATGATGCAATCATAGATAAAGCAAACAATAAATTAGATGAAGCAAAACGCATTTGGAAACCTGTATTTAATAAGTTAAAAGCGGAAGCTAAGGGTGGTTCAACAACTACTTCTACAACAAGTGGTACTAGTTCTTCTAACTCACCGAGTTTATCTAGTGGTAATACAGTTAAAACATACAGTACCCAAGATAAAACTGGTATATTCAAAGGAAAAATTGATACACCAGACGAGGATTCCGCTAAGTTTAAGAATGTACAGAACAACTATAAAGACGGTACAGAGCTTGTAGGTAATTGGGGTATTGATTACGGAGACGGAGTCAAAACTACGTTAGTCCTAAAAGCAGATAAGACATTTGAAACATATGCAAATGGTTCTTATCCAAATAAAGATAATTACTTAACAGGAACATACCAAGCAGACGTTTCTTCCCATCAGTTAACGCTAATGGTGGAAAAAGGAACTCAAAATGGTCAAGAAGTGAAATTGGAAAGACCTATTTATTCATCATATGAGGTTAAAAATTTAGATGGTAAAGCGTTACAGATTTTCCACATAGACGAACAAGTAACAATTTGTTATGTAAAACAATAAA
>JAPDDQ010000229.1 GCA_027587225.1 Solirubrobacter taibaiensis | reverse complement strand
ACCAAAGGATAGCTATCCAAGTGATGTAAAAATTGTTCGAGTCGTCTCAATTAACGTAAATGGGCTACGTTCATCAGTAACCAAAGGTCTACTCGAATGGTTAGAACAGTCCGATGCGGATGTCGTATGTATGCAAGAAAGCCGCATCACCCATGAACAATGGACTGATAAATTCAAACCTGAGGGTTGGTATACGCACTTATTTCCAGCTGAACGTGCAGGCTATGCAGGTACGGCAATTTATAGCCGTTTGCCGTTTATTACGGTAAAAAATGGACTTGGATTTGAACTTGCTGACTCGCAAGGGCGTTTTATCACGGCGGAGTTTGATTTAGGACTGTCACATCCTGTTCATATTGCTTCTCTATACTTACCATCAGGTTCAAGTGGTGAAGATGCACAAGCACGTAAAGATTTATTTTTACTAGAATACGCCAAGATTATAAAACAATGGCGAGATGAAAATAAATCGATCATCGTCTGTGGTGACTATAATATCGTGCATAAACGTATTGATATTAAAAACTGGTCAGGCAATCAAAAATCATCAGGCTGCTTACCACATGAACGAGCATGGCTTGATCACATTTATGATGATTTGGGCTATGTGGATACTTTCCGTGAAGTCCGCCAAGAAGCAGAATTATATTCATGGTGGTCAAATCGCGGTCAAGCCCGTGCGAAAAATGTCGGTTGGCGCATCGACTATCAAGCTTGCTCTCCAGACTGGAAAGCACGTACAACCAATGCATGGGTCTATAAAGAACAATGGTTTAGCGACCATGCCCCTGTGATTATCGACTATAAAATAAACGAATAAGTGAACAAGTGTTCACTTTGAACGCTTCTTTAG
>JAPDDQ010000228.1 GCA_027587225.1 Solirubrobacter taibaiensis | reverse complement strand
CCATGAAAATGTATATATGCCAATGTTTATCCCAGAGAGTTTATTGCAAAAAGAGAAGCATCATGTTGAAGGATTTGCTCCTGAAGTAGCATGGGTTACGCATGGTGGAGATGAAAAGTTAGCGGAAAGACTTTGTGTACGTCCTACATCTGAAACTTTATTCTGTGAGCACTTTTCAAAAATTGTGCAATCCTATAATGATTTGCCAAAGTTATATAATCAGTGGTGTTCAGTAGTTCGTTGGGAGAAGACAACTAGGCCGTTCCTTCGTACGACTGAATTTTTATGGCAAGAGGGTCATACAATCCATGAAACGGCAGAAGAATCGCAGGCTGAAACATTAAATATTTTAAACTTATATGCTTCTTTCTGTGAGGATTATTTAGCAATACCAGTTATTAAAGGACAAAAAACAGAAAAAGAGAAGTTTGCTGGAGCAAAGGCAACTTATACAATTGAAAGTTTAATGCATGATGGAAAAGCGCTTCAAACAGGAACCTCTCATAACTTTGGGACGAATTTCTCAGAAGCATTTGATATTAAGTTTTTAGATCGTAACGGTAAGTGGCAATATGTGCACCAAACATCTTGGGGTGTATCAACAAGAATGATAGGCGGGCTAATAATGGTTCATAGTGATAATAATGGACTTGTAATGCCACCAAAAGTCGCTCCAGTGCAAGTTGTTATTGTACCAATTGCTCAGCATAAAGAAGGAGTTTTAGCAAAAGCAACAGAGTTACAAGCACATATTCAAAAGGTTGCACGAGTAAAAATAGATGCTAGTAATAAAACACCAGGCTGGAAATTTAATGAGTATGAAATGAAGGGGATTCCAATTCGATTAGAAGTTG
>JAPDDQ010000227.1 GCA_027587225.1 Solirubrobacter taibaiensis | reverse complement strand
AGCGGACAGATGAATTTATATCTTGGTGTAAATCTAACATACGTTCATCACGCTACATAGTGCATACCATGCTACAACCACCAAATCAATTAACATACCCACTCCACATTCGAACCATTTTGCAAAAAAACAAAGAACAAACTTGGAATGTTATAGGTCAATTTATACAAAAAAGTTCATTTCCTAATCAGCTTTTACCTTCAGCAACAGACGATGATTCATTGCATTCATTTTCAAAAATTAAATACGTACTATCTAGTACAGGTGTGCAACTATTGCAAGACGCTTTACATGACATTATAAATGAAGTATTCCAAACACTAGATCAGTCTTATTCTTCATTATTCGAACTAGAACTTTCCACAATTATGGATCAAAAAGGCGCAATTTGGCTTATGTATGTCAACACGATCCCTCCTTACGAACAATACATTCGTCATAGTGATTCATTAGCTGAAAAGATATTTCACGGACCACTTAAATTCAGTCGCTTTACACCATAATGAAAGGAGGTAAACCTATTTTGAAAGAGCATATATATACATTAAATATTTCAGATGACCATCCAAATAGCATTACTTTACCTTACGTTTTTTCTATTACACCGCCTATTACATCTCTCTCCTTCGGCATACGTCATATTGCAAGTGAAGAGGTGAAAATTCATTATTCCTTTACTCGCGAAATTATTATGGGAAAGCATATTGCCGAAAAACTTTTACTGCCTCAATCAACTACTATTCATGCATTTACACAAAACCAAACAATTATTTTCGGACCATTAATCGGCATTTTTACAACTGGCTTTAATGATGATTCTTCTAACCCTTTAGGAAATCGTTCAATTGCTCTGA
>JAPDDQ010000226.1 GCA_027587225.1 Solirubrobacter taibaiensis | reverse complement strand
AACAATTTGAAGGTATTGTAAAAGAGACGATGCCAAAATTATATGAAGTGATGAGGTAAAGAAATTATGTTGAAATATGAATATATTTTAGTGCGTTATGGAGAAATGACGACAAAAGGTAAGAACCGTTCTAAATTTGTAAGCACATTAAAAGATAACGTGAAGTTCAAACTGAAAAAATTCCCAAATATTAAAATCGATGCAACACATGACCGTATGTACATCCAATTAAATGGCGAAGATCATGAAGCGGTATCTGAAAGATTGAAAGATGTATTTGGTATTCATAAGTTTGACTTAGCGATGAAAGTACCGGCAGAAGGAGAAGACATTAAAAAAGGTGCATTAGCAGCTTTCTTAGAAGTAAAAGGTGATGTGAAAACATTTAAAATTACTGTACACCGTTCTTATAAGCATTTCCCAATGAGAACGATGGAATTATTACCTGAGATTGGCGGACACATTCTAGAAAATACAGAAGATATTACAGTAGATGTTCATGATCCAGATGTAAATGTACGTGTAGAGATCCGCAGTGGCTATAGCTTTATCATGTGCGATGAGCGTATGGGAGCTGTCGGTTTACCAGTTGCCGTTGGCGGAAAAGTAATGGTACTTCTTTCTGCTGGTATTGATAGCCCAGTAGCAGCTTACTTAACGATGAAACGCGGCGTATCTGTGGAAGCAGTTCACTTCCATAGTCCACCTTTCACAAGTGAGCGTGCAAAACAAAAAGTAATCGATTTAGCGCAAGAGTTAACGAAGTATTGTAAACGAGTAACGCTTCACCTTGTTCCGTTTACAGAAGTGCAAAAAACGATTAATAAAGAAATCCCATCTAGCTATTCAATGACGG
>JAPDDQ010000225.1 GCA_027587225.1 Solirubrobacter taibaiensis | reverse complement strand
AAATTTGCTATGCAACACAAGTTGCGGTAAAACCACCGACATTTGTTGTGTTTGTAAACGATCCAGAATTATTGCACTTCTCATATGAGCGTTTCTTAAAGAATCGCTTACGTGAATCATTTGGCTTCGTAGGAACGCCGATTCACATTATCGCTAGAGCAAGAGACTAATGGAGAGGATGTGATTTTATGACAAAAATCACAGTAGTAGGAGCAGGTAGCTGGGGAACAGCGTTAGCGATGGTATTAGCTGACAATGGACATGATGTACGTATTTGGGGAAATCGCCCAGAACTTATGGATGAAATTAATACGAAACATGAGAATAGTCGATATCTCCCAGGCATTACATTGCCAAGCACAATCGTAGCCTACTCTTCTTTAGAAGAAGCATTAGTAGATGTAAATACAGTACTGCTAGTAGTACCAACGAAAGCGTACAGAGATGTATTACAAGAGATGAAAGAAATTGTTACTGAACCAATTACTTGGATTCATGCGAGCAAAGGAATTGAACCTGGTACGTCAAAACGTATTTCGGAAGTGATTGAGGAAGAAATTCCAGAGCACTTAATTAAAGATGTTGTTGTACTGTCTGGACCGAGTCATGCTGAAGAAGTCGGTTTACGACAAGCGACAACAGTTACGTCTGCAGCAAAGCGTATGGAAGCGGCTGAGGAAGTACAAGATTTATTTATGAATAGTTATTTTCGTGTATACACAAATCCAGATATCGTTGGAGTTGAACTTGGTGGTGCGTTAAAAAATATTATCGCATTAGCTGCTGGTATAACTGATGGTCTTGGATTAAGTGATCATACAAAGGCGTCATTGAACAAACGTGGTTTAACAGAGATTGAT
>JAPDDQ010000224.1 GCA_027587225.1 Solirubrobacter taibaiensis | reverse complement strand
AGTTCAATCACACGATCTGTGAAGTGCTCCCATCCTTTTCCCTTATGAGAATTTGCTTCGCCTTGACGAACTGTTAATACGGTATTTAGTAGTAATACTCCTTGTTCCGCCCATTTTACTAAATAACCGTTATTCGGGATTTCATAACCATATTCATCTCGAAGTTCTTTATACATATTTAACAATGATGGCGGTGTTTTAACACCAGGTTGTACAGAAAAACTTAAACCATGCGCTTGATTCGGTCCATGATATGGATCTTGTCCTAAAATAACAACCTTTGTATTTTCATAACTTGTATACTGAAGAGCGTTAAAAATATCTTCTACCTTCGGATAAACAACATGCGTGCTGTACTCTTCTGTCAAAAAACTGGATAGAGTACGATAATACTCTTTCTCAAATTCTGGTGCCAATAATGGTCCCCAATCATTCTTTAAAACATTTTCCATACTGTCACTTCCTGTCTAATTAATTCAACATATCCTGTTTTGTAAATACTAAGAACGAAATAATAAGGGAAACAACTGCCCAAACAGTTAAATTCATCAAAGAAAATCCCATTGATAAGCCTTGTAATGCAGGTAATTTTCCTGATAAATAATCCGTTAATGATAAATTCACACTAAAAATATATTTCGCGCCTTCCCAAGATGTTGCGAACGAGCTTAAGATACCGCCTGCAATTAATGCAGCTAGCATAACGCCCATACCAGCTGGTGTATTACGAATTAAAACAGAGACCATAAATGATATAGTTCCGACAACGATAGCAACAAACCAGGCTAGTCCATACGCCATTAAGATGTATTGCCACTGCGGAATAAGATGCACAAAGTTCGTATTTAACGTTTCCTTAT
>JAPDDQ010000223.1 GCA_027587225.1 Solirubrobacter taibaiensis | reverse complement strand
ATCAGTTATAGGGAGGAAAAATTTTCTCCCTATATTTTTTTGTCAGAAAAAATAAAACTATTGATTTTTTAAAAAATAGCCCATATAATAAAAAACAACAAGTTTCGACAAGATATTTTATAAAAGTAATGATGAGGACATGAGTTGTATTTTACGATTCTCAGAGAGGGAAGCCTTAGGCTGTGAGCTTCCTAATACGAAAAGACAAGCTTACCACCTCTAAACTTCAAGAGTGAACTGCATACATGATGCATTGTAATTCTTGGCGGATAAAACCGTTATCAATTTACACGAGCTATAAAATGAGCTTATTTCGTTATAAATTCATTTTATTAGAATAAGGGTGGAACCACGATTTCAACACTCGTCCCTTTATTAGGGACGGGTGTTTTTTGCGTTCTTTTACGGGGAAGTATGCTTGAAAGAGGATATGTAACGGATTTTAATTCAGAATATTTTGTTAATTTATTATTTTAGGAGGTTAGTAGAAATGAAATCATCTTTAAAGTTTTCAGAGATGTTTGCAATAAGTTTAATGTTATTTGCACTGTTTTTTGGTGCGGGTAATATGATTTTTCCACCAGCATTAGGACAAGGCGCTGGAACAGACGTATGGATTGCGTTGTTTGGTTTTATCGTAACAGGCGTTGGACTACCTTTATTAGGAGTAATTGTTATAGCTTTAAAGGGAGATATTAATGAGCTAGCAGGGCGTGTACATCCTATATTCGCACTTGTTTTTATCACTGCAATTTATTTATGTTTAGGCGTATTCGTAAGTGTGCCGCGTACAGGAACAGTAGCTTATGAGATGAGTGTTGCACCGTTTTTACCAAGTGAGATAGCTGGTCAGTCATATC
>JAPDDQ010000222.1 GCA_027587225.1 Solirubrobacter taibaiensis | reverse complement strand
TAAAAAGGCGGGAGTTAATCTTCCGCCTTTTTATTATGAAATGGGGTCCATATTCACTTATAGCAATCCAGCCCACTTTAGTCCATGATATATACCGTCTTCATTAACATCCTTTGTCACATGATTTGCAAGTTTTTTCAAGTCTTCATGGCCATTTCCCATCACAATACCTGTGCCAACGGCTTCGATCATTTCTAAATCATTTAAGCCATCTCCAAATGCATACACTTGATCACGATTAAAACCTAACTTTTCAATGTATTTCTCAATTCCTTTTGCCTTAGAACCACCATTCGGAATGATATCCATTGAATATGCATGCCAACGAATAAAATGAAAATCTGGATAATGATTAATAAACTTTTCCTCTTCATTTACTTCACAAAAAAGTAGTGTTTGATAAATATTACGTTCCTCATAAAAATTAGGCTCATATGCTGGATGCTCAAAGTTTAAGCTTCCAAAGCCTTCTTTCACATAATCATGATATTCCACTGATGCTCTCATATCTTGATGGTCAAGATATACAAGTGGATATCCTTCTTGTTTTGCAAACTGAGTAAACTTATGTAAAGCATCTGGATGTAACGGATTATTAAATATTACCTCATCTTCAAAGACAACATATTGTCCATTAAAACTAACATAATTATGTATATCAAGTTCCTTACGAATATCTTCGAACATAAATGGCGCGCGCCCTGTCGCAATTGCTACATGTACACCTTTTTCTTGTAACTGTTTTACTGCATCTCGTGTAGATTGCGGAATTTTTTTATCATGATCTAATAATGTTCCATCAATATCAAAAAAGACAATTTTATCATTCATTTGTCAAAATCCTTTCTGGCACTCTATATT
>JAPDDQ010000221.1 GCA_027587225.1 Solirubrobacter taibaiensis | reverse complement strand
TTTCATTAAAATTGTTCGTTGTCCAAGTCCTTTCGCGACGTCTTCTCCCATCATCAATGTATTTACTTTCCCTGCCATCATAAGAGATGCAATCCATCCTATTAATAAATATGGGAATACAGATTGTAAAATTTCTAACTTTCTCCCTTGCACAGATCCAGCAAGCCAAAATAATACCTCTTCAAGTGCTTTTTCATTTAACACAAGTAATCCTTGTGTTAATGATGAAAATAACGCACTAATTGCGACCCCTGCTAACGTTAACTTAAGAGGAGTAGTTCCTTCTTTTCCTAAAGAACTAGAAGCAAATACAAGTACAGCTGCAACCGCCGCTCCTAAAAAGGCAATCCATGTGAAAGCTGATAATGATGTTACTGAAAAGATTACAATTGCTACAACTATAAAGAACGCAGCACCTGAATTTAATCCAATAAAATCTGGAGAAGCAAGTGGATTCTTAGTTAAAGTTTGCATAAGACAACCAGCAATGGCTAAACTAGCACCAACACTAGCTGCAATTAACGCCCTAGGCAGACGTACATTTTGAATAATAATATGTTCATTGGAACCGTTAAAATGGAAAAAAGCATCCAATGCTAGTTTCCAACTCGTATTTGTATATCCGAAAATAATACTTCCCCAAATACAAATAACGACTGCAATGATTCCAACAAATAATCCAATCCATTTTGCTCGATTTGTTTTTAATAACATGCAGCGTTTCCCCTTCAATGTATAATGATACGTTGTTAGTGTATTTCAACTTAATTCTCATTGTCAACGGAAATGAGAATTATTTTCACCCATATGTATTGACAATCAAAACATAAAGGCTTAATATCATGCTTGCTATTGAAAAATA
>JAPDDQ010000020.1 GCA_027587225.1 Solirubrobacter taibaiensis | reverse complement strand
CGACTTGCGCGGCGCGAGACGACGCGGGGGCGGCGCGAAGTGGGCGCGCGACGCGGGGGCGGCGCGAAGTGGACGCGCGACGCGGGGGCGGCGCGAGATGGGCGCGCGACGCGGGGGCTGCGCGAGATGGGCGCGCGACGCGGAGGCGGCAAGGTCCGACGGCCGCGCCACGCGAGTGATCACTTGGTCAACTCCTGGTTGACCAATCGAGCGTTCGCGTGGCCGCGACCCCGCCCGCGCCCGGGCGCACCGGCGGAGCCGGCTCCTCACTGGGCCGTCAGCGGAGCGGTGGCGTGGTTGTCAAGCCCGACCCCGAAGGGGCGGCGAAGCCGTCGCGAAGCGATCGCCTTGACAACCACGACGCCGCGGAGCTACCCGGGCGCGGCGAGGGCGGCGCAACGAGTTGGAGCGGAACGCCGCGCGGGGCGGGGCGAGACGGCGCGGGCAGGGCGAGACGGCGCGGCCGGGGCGAGACGGCGCAGGACGAGACGGCCGGCGAGCGACGGGGCGGGACGAGACGGCGCCGAGGGGCGCGGCGGCGGCGCGACCGGGCGGCGCGGCGCGGCGCCGCCGTAGGCTGCTTGGGGTGCCTGGCACCACGATCTTGCGCGCCCGCGTCGCGCACACGCCGCGCGATCCGTTTACGACGAGCGACGCGCTCGAGACGTTCGACGACGGGGCGGTGGCGTTCGCGGACGGGGTGATCGTCGCGACCGGGGCGGCGGAAGACGTGCTCGCCCAGCACCCCGGGGCCGAGGTGCAGGACCGGCGCGACTGCGTGCTGATCCCGGGCATGGTCGACACGCACGTGCACTACCCGCAGATTCCGGTGATCGGGGCGATGGGGCTCGAGTTGCTCGAGTGGCTGGCGCAGCGGACGCTGCCCGAGGAGGCCAAGATGGCCGACCTCGCGCACGCGACCAAGGCCGCCGAGCGCTTTACGCGGCTGCTCGCGGGCAACGGGACCACGTCGGCGCTCGTGTTCGGCAGCCACTTCCCGCAGGCCCAGCACGCGCTCTTCGAAGCGGCGGACCGCAGCGGACTCAGGATCGCGTCCGGCCTCGTGGTCTCCGACCGCAACCTGCGCCCCGAACTCGAGGTCACGCCCGACGAAGCCCACGCCGAGAGCACGCGCCTCATCGAGCGCTGGCACGGCCAGGGCCGCCTGCGGTACGCCGTCACGCCGCGCTTCAGCGTGTCCGCGACCGAGGAGATGCTCGGCGCCTGCCGCACGCTGCTCGACGAGCACCCCACGACGCTCTTTACGAGCCACGTGAACGAGAGCCCGGGCGAGATCGCGTTCGTCAAGCAACTGTTCCCGCACTCCCGCGACTACATCGGCACCTATGAGGACGCCGGGCTCCTCAACGACCGCTCGGTGCTCGCCCACAACGTCCATGCGTCCGACGAGGAGCTGCACCGGCTCGCGTGCGCGCACACGGCGGTCGCGCACTGTCCGTCGAGCAACGCGTTCCTGTCCAGCGGCATCTTCCCCATGGCCCGCCACGTCGAGCACGGCGTGTGCTTCGGGATGGGCACGGACGTCGGCGCCGGCACCGGCCTGAGCATGCTCAAGGAGGCGCTCGTGGCCTACCACGTGCAGATGGTCCGCACCGAAGGCCAAATGCTGGGCCCGGCGCAGCTGCTCTATCTCGCGACCGCGGCGGGCGCGAAAGCGATCGGCCTCAATGACCTCGCCGGCGATCTCACCCCCGGCAAACAGGCCGACCTCGTGCTGCTGAAACCACCCCCCAACAGCACCCTCGAGGCCGTGCTCGAAGAGGCGCCGGACTGGAACGCCGCACTCGGCGCGATCTTCACGCTCGCCCGCGAGGAGTGCGTGGTCGAGACCCGCGTGTCAGGCGAGATCGTTCACACGAGGACGAAATAGTCCCGGTGCACGGCTTCCTCGGTCGCCCGGGGAAGCACCTCGCGCACCGCACCTGACTTCAACCCCATGACCCGCCGCAGTTCGGCAGCGGAGTAGTTCGAAATGCCCTTGCCGACGGCGCCGCCGTCGGCGACGACCTCGATCGCGTCGCCGGCCTCGAACGCGCCCTCGACGCGAATGATCCCGACCGGCAACAGCGACGTGCCGCCGTCGCGCAGCGCCCGCGCGGCGCCCGCGTCCACGACGACCGACCCTTGCGACGGCTTCGCGTAGCGCAGCCAGAGCTTGAACGAGGGCTGCCGCACGGGATGCGGCGTGAAGTGCGTGCCGGTCGGCTCACCCGCCCAGGCACGCGCCAGCACGCCGGGCTCGAACCCGCTCCCGATCACGGTCGGGATGCCGGCGGCGGTGGCCATCTCGGCGGCCGCGACCTTCGAGCGCATCCCGCCCGACCCCAGCGCTGACGTCTCGGACGAGATGCTCAAAGCCGCCAATTCCTCGGGATCCTCCACCGTCGCCACCAACCGGGCCGACGGGTCAGACCGCGGATCGGCCGTGAACAGCCCCGCCGTCGAGGTCAGCAACAACAACAGCGACGCGTCGACCAGCACCGCCACCTGCGCCGCCAGGAAGTCGTTGTCCCCGAACGAGATCTCGTCCGTCGTGGTCGTGTCGTTCTCGTTGATCACCGGCACGATCCGCCACTCGACCAGCTTGCGCAGCGTGCGGCGCGCGTTCAGATAGTGCGTCCGCGCGCTCATGTCGAAGAACGTCAGCAGCACCTGCGCCGACTGGATGCCGCGCTCGCGCAGGTACC
Source organism: Solirubrobacter taibaiensis (assembly GCA_027587225.1). Taxonomy (GTDB): domain Bacteria; phylum Actinomycetota; class Thermoleophilia; order Solirubrobacterales; family Solirubrobacteraceae; genus Solirubrobacter; species Solirubrobacter taibaiensis. The sequence continues at coordinate 123,717 of JAPDDQ010000020.1, read as the reverse complement.
CGTCGTAGGTGTGGTAGAGCCGCCCCTGGCCCACGGCGGACGCCGCCTGGAGCTCTTCCACGGCGCGCGGCCGCCCGCCCAGCCCGAGCATGTGGATGCCACGCGCGATCGCGCCCGAGGTGACCACGACGACGTCCACCCCGCTTGCGTGCAACGCGGCGACCTCTTCGCAGATGCGCGCGACCACCGACAACCGCAGCGCGCCGCTGTCCTCGGCGACGATCGACGACCCGAGCTTGACGACCGCGACCGGCATCAACCGGAGGGATCGAGCTCGAACAAGGTGCCGCCGATCTCGACGTCGTCGCCCGGCTCGAACCCGGCCCGCTCGAGCGCCGAGATCACGCCCATCCGGCGCAGCCGCTGCTCGACCAGCGCCGCAGCCTCCTCGTTCTCCATATCCCAGCGCATGAACAGCCGCTCGACGGCTTCGCCCGTGACGATCCACTCGCCCGCGGGCCCGCGGGTGATGTCGAACGACGGCCGCCCCTTGACCGGGCGGAAGACGGCGAACTCGGCCACCTCGTCCTCGCCCGCGACCTCCGACTCCGGCGGAGCGACCGGCACGCGCTCGAGCAGCTCGCCGCGCAGCTCGGTCAGACCGATCGAGGTCGCGCTGGACGTGACGATGACTGGGAACTCGACACGCTCGCGCCACTCCGCGGCGGCCTCCGCGGCCATGTCGGGCGTCACCAGATCGGCCTTCGAAAGCGCCAGCAGGCGCGGCAACGACGCCAGCCGCGGGTCGTGCTCGGCCAGCTCGCGCTCGATCACCTCGAAGTTCGTCTCCGGGTCCGAGCCGTCCAGCGGCGCAAGGTCGAGCACGTGCACCAAGAGCCGCGTGCGCTCGACGTGCGCGAGGAACTCGTGGCCGAGGCCGGCGCCATCGGACGCGCCCTCGATCAGCCCCGGGATGTCGGCGAGGATGAGCTGGCGGTCGTCGGCCTCGATCGTGCCCAGCACCGGCGACAAGGTCGTGAACGGATACGCCGCGACCTTCGGCTGCGCACGCGTCATCGTCGCCAGCAGCGAGGACTTGCCGGCGTTGGGGAGACCGACGAGGCCGACGTCGGCGAGCAGCTTGAGTTGCAGCTCGACGATGCCCTCCTCCCCCGGCAGCCCGCGCTCGGCGAGCCGCGGCGCCTGCCGCGTCGCGGTGGCGAAGGTCTTGTTGCCGCGCCCACCGATGCCGCCCTTGGCCAGCGTGACCTCCTGGCCCGGCCGCACGAGATCGAAGGTGCGCCCGTCCCAGCGCTCGACCGTCGTGCCGGGCGGCACCGGGATGATGAGCCGGTCGCCGTCGGGACCGTGCATGAGCTTGCCCATGCCGTGCCCGCCGCGCTCGGCCTTGTAGCGCCCGCGGCGCCGGAAGGACTGCAGGTCGCGCAGGGAGTCGTCGCAGCGCAGCAGGACGTCGCCGCCGCGGCCGCCGTCACCGCCGTCCGGGCCGCCCTTGGGCACGCGGGATTCGCGCCGGAACGACATCGAGCCGTCACCGCCGCGTCCGGCTTCGACTTCGATACGTGCGCGATCAGCCAGCATTTCGCGGGGTAACGATAGGAGCCATGGACAAAGTCATGGTGATCGCGGGCGCTTCGAGTGGGATCGGGGCCGCCACGGCCCGCCAGGCGGCGGCGGCCGGGTACCGCGTCGTGCTCGGCGCGCGCTCGGAGGACAAGCTGCGGCAACTGGCCGAGGAGACGGGCGGGATCGCGGTCAAGTGCGACGTGGCCGAGTACGCGCAAGTGGAGGCGCTGGCCCAGCGCGCGCTCGCCGAGTACGGCCGGATCGACGTCGTCTTCGCCAACGCCGGTGTCGGCCACCCGCGCGGGTTCGAAGCCGGTGACCCGGACGACGCCAAACAGATGGTGATCACGAACGTCTTCGGCATCTACGCCACCATCCGGGCCACCGCCAAAGCCCTGAGAGACACGCAGGGCCACCTCGTGATCACGAGCAGCATCGCCGGTCGTCGCGCGCTCAAGGGCTCGCTCTACTCCGCCACGAAGTTCGCCGTCACCGGCATGGCCGAGGCCGCCCGCCAGGACTTCAACGGCACCGGCGTCAGAACCACCCTGATCTCCCCCGGCATGGTCGAGACACCGGGTTTCAGCCATCCGCAGGACGACGTGCTGAACGCCGACGACATCGCCCGCGCGGTGCTGTTCGCCGTCGAACAACCCCCGCATATGGACGTCAACGAGATCCTGATCCGCCCGACGGCGCAGGACAGCTGAATCATCCTTTTGGTCGATGGCAGGGCCCCCGGCGGACCCATACGGTCCGCCGGTGCTCGAGGCCAGGATCGACCCGCTGTTCGCTGCCGCCCACGCCGCCTGCGGCGATGACGAGCTGGCGGCCGAAGCCACCCGTCGTGTGCTCGTCGCCGACCCTCACGGCCCGATCGACACCCTTACCGCCCGCGCCGCACTGCTCGCCGCCGGCCGTGCCGACCACGGAGTGGACGACGCGATCGTGCTGGCGCGCGTGCTCGGCTGGAAGACGGACCGGATCGCCGCCCAGCTCCACACGACGCAGGCCGACGTCAGGGGCCGGATCGCCCGCGGGCTGCGAACGCGGCTGCCTCCGCCCGGTTTCGCAACCGCAGCTTCTCCAGGACGTGGCGCACATGCGTCTTGACCGTCGCCTCGCTCACCACGAGCCGCTCCGCGATCTCGCGGTTGCGCAGTCCCTGGCCGAGCAGCTCGAGCACCTCGCGCTCGCGCACGCTCAGCTCGTCCGGCGGCACCTCGGCCGACGCCATCACGATGTTCTCGTCGGAGAGCACGGCCGCCACGAGCTGCCGCGGCGGCATGTCCTTGAGCAGGTAGCCGCTCGCGCCGACCTTCAGCGCCGCGCGCACGTCCAGCGCGTCCTCGGACACGGTCAGCATGAGCACCCGCACGTCCGGGGTGCGAGCGTGGATCGCCGCGCACGCCTCCACCCCGCCGATGTCCGGCATCCCGACGTCGAGCAGCGCGACGTCCGGCCTCAGCCGCGCGGCCAGCTCGACGGCCTCGCGCCCACCGGCGGCCAGGCCCACGACATCGATGCGGGGATCCGCGGCCAGCAGCGCCGCCGTGCCCTCCCGCATGAGCCGGTGATCGTCGGCGATGATCACTCGCACGGGGACTAGTATCGCGCCGTGGTCGAGCCTGCGGTCCTCGCGAGCCTCGCGGCCGTCTCGCGCGTGTCCCGCGCGCTGGTGGCGCCGGACGAGCTGCCGGTCCTGGGGGCCGCCGCGCTGGAGGAGATGCGCGAGGCCCTGCACCTCGACCGCGCTGTGCTCTACCTGCCCGACGCGGACGGCCAGCCGGTCCTGCGCCGGTTCGTGGGCGACGCGGCGGCGCGAGAGCTGAGCTTCGACGAGGAGGCCTGGCGCCTCGCCACCGGCGCGCCGATCGTGCTCCGCGAACCCGCCGGATGGCTCGTCGCGAACCCGTTCGACCCGCCCGCCACCGACTGGCTGATCCTGCCGCTGGTGGAGGGCGTCGTGATCGCCTCCGCGCCCGAGCCGATCGCCATCGACCCGCTCTCCGGCACGGTCCTGAGCCTCCTGTGCTCGCAACTCAGCGCCGGGATCACGACCGCGCGCCTGCGGCGGGAGCTGCAGGCCGCGGCGATCGAGCGCGAGCGCCGCACGCTCGCGGCCGAGGTGCACGACGGGCTCGCGCAGTACCTCGCCGTCGCGCGGCGGGAGCTCGCGCTGCCCGATCCGGACCGCGCGCGGCTCACCGAAGCCGTCGAGTCCGCGCACCGGTTGGTGCGCGAGCGCCTGCGCGCGCTGTCGAGTGAGACGCCCACGAGCCTGTGCGCGGCGCTCCAGAGCGCGGCCCGCCGCGCCCGCACGCCGGTGCGGCTCTCGGGCGACGGCGACGCCGGACCGGAGGCGATCACGCTCGCCGCGCGGGTCGTGAGCGAGGCGCTCGCCAACGCCGACGCGCACGCGGGCGCGACCCGCGTCGACATCATCTATGCCGCCGACGAGCGGCTCTGGCTGACCGTGCGCGACGATGGCCGCGGATTCGATCCCGCTCAAGCACTCGGCGTCGAGGACGGGCACCTCGGGCTGACCGTCATGCGCGAGCGGGCGCGCGGCTACGGCGGCGAGTGCACGGTGACGTCGAGCCCGGGTGAGGGGACGGAGGTAAGGCTGTGGATTCCGCTTTAGAACAGGCGATCGAGCCGGGCGCGTGCCCGCATCTGGCGATGCTGCTGAGCTCGCCGGACGCGGTCGCCCCGACGCTCGCGTCGTTCTACGCGCTCGGTGCCAAGCGCAACGGCTGGCTGTTCCACCGGTCGCGCGCGGGGCACTCGGAGGACGATCGCGCCTCGCTGCGCGCTGCCGGCCTGGACGTGGACGCGCTCGAAGCGGCCGGCCGGATGGTGTTCAGCGAGATCTCGACCGGGATCTCCGTCCAGGACTACGTGCACGCGTGGGAGCCGGAGCTCGAGGCGGCGCTGGCGCGCGGCTACGACGCCGCCTGGTGGGCGCGCTTCCCGATCGGCCCCGACGCGGAGATCATCGACCGCTCGGTGGCCTACGACGCCGCGTGGGACGCGCACTTCCACGACAAGCCGTGCGTGTCCCTGTGCCTGTTCATCGTGGGTGACGTCGAGCGCGACCACCGGACGGCGCAGATCGCCGCCACCCACGACAGGGTCCTGAGCTAGTCCTTCTTCGGGCGCTTGCGCTTGGGCATGATGTCCGTGATCGTGCCCTCCGCCATCTCGGCGGAGAAGCCCACGGTCTCGGACAGCGTCGGGTGCGGGTGGATCGTGAGCCCGATGTCCTCGGCGTCGAGGCCCGCCTCGATGGCGAGAACGGCCTCGGCGAGCAACTCGCCCGCGTTGACGCCGACGATGCCCGCGCCCAGCACGCGGTTCGTGCCCGGCTCGACCACGAGCTTGGTCAGACCGTCGGAGCGGCCCATCGACAGCGCGCGTCCGGACGCCGCCCACGGGAAGGCGCCGACCTCGTACTCGATGCCGTCGGCCTTGGCCTGCGTCTCGGTGAGCCCGGTCCACGCCAGCTCCGGGTCCGTGTAGGCCACGGAGGGAATCGAGCGCACGTCCCAGGTGACGTCGTGACCGGCGATCACCTCGGCCGCGAGGACGCCCTCGTGCGTGGCCTTGTGGGCCAGCATCGGCTCGCCGCGCACATCGCCGATCGAGAAGATGTGCGGCACGTTCGTCTTCATCTGCCCGTCGGAGGCGATGAACCCGCGCTCGTCCACGCTCACGCCCGCGGCCTCGGCCCCGATGACCTTGCCGTTGGGACGGCGGCCGACGGCGACCAGGATGCGGTCGAACGTCTCGACGCTGTCGCCGAACTTGACCTTCAGGCCGTCCTCGCCCGCCTCGACGGACTCGACGCCGGTCTTGAGATGAATGGCCTCGTAGCGGCCCTTGATGCGCTTCTCGAGCACGCGCACGAGGTCCTTGTCGGCGCCCGGGATGAGCTGGTCGAGCAGTTCGACGACCGTCACCTTGGAGCCGAGGGCGTCGTAGACCGTCGCCATCTCGAGGCCGATGATGCCGCCGCCGATGACCAGCAGCCGCTCCGGGATCTCCTCGATCTCCAGCGCGCCCGTGGAGTCCATGATCCGCGGGTCCTCGGGCAGGAACGGCAGCGAAGCGGCCTCCGAGCCGGACGCGATGATGCAGTGCTCGAAGCCGACGACCGTGTCGCCGACCTTGATCGAGTTCGGCGAGGTGAACTCGCCGGTGCCGCGCACGACCTCGACCTTGCGCTGCTTGGCGAGTCCTTCCAGGCCGCCGGTGAGCCGCGAGACGACGTCGTTCTTCCACCCGCGCACGTGGTCGAGGTCGATCGTCGGCTTGCCGAACGAGATGCCGGACTCGGTCAGCTCCTCGGCCTCGGTGAGCACCTTGGCGACGTGCAACAGCGCCTTGGACGGGATGCAGCCGACGTTCAGGCACACGCCGCCGAGCGTCTCGCCCTTGTCGATCAAGGCGACTGAGAGTCCAAGGTCGGCGGCGCGGAACGCCGCCGTGTAGCCACCCGGGCCGGCGCCGAGCACGGCGACCTGGACCTTGACGTCCGCGTCCTCGGGGATGCCGGAGGACGTGGGCGCGTCGGTCGTGGGCGAAGCGGGCGACTCGGCGGGGCCGGAGCTGTCGCCGTATCCGGTGGCCGGCGCCTCGGGCTTCTCCTCGACGTCACCGCCTTCAGGCTTGGCCTCGGCCGGAGCTTCCGCCTCGGCGGCCTCGAGCTGCACGATCAGCGTGCCCTCGGCGACCTTGTCGCCCACGGCGACCTCGATCGACGTGACCTTGCCCGCGGCCGGCGACGGCACTTCCATCGTCGCCTTGTCGGACTCGAGCACGACCAGCGGCGTCTCCTCGGCGACCTCGTCGCCGACGGCCACGAGGATCTCGATGACGGGTACGGCGTCGAAATCGCCGATGTCCGGGACCTTGACCTCCATTACAGGATCACCCGCCGCAGGTCGGAGAGGACGTTCACCAAGTGCGCCGTGAAGCGCGCCGCGAGCGCGCCGTCGATGACCCGGTGGTCGTAGGAGAGCGAGAGCGGGACCATCAGGCGCGGCACGAACTCCGAGCCGTTCCACACCGGCTTCATCGCCGAGCGGGTGACGCCGAGGATCGCGACCTCGGGAGCGTTGACGATCGGCGTGAACGACGTGCCGCCGATCCCGCCCAGCGACGAGATCGTGAACGTCGAGCCCTGCATGTCGCCGCCGCTGAGCTTGCCGTCGCGTGCCTTCTTCGACAGCTCGGTCAAGTCCTTGGCGATCTCCAGGATGCCCTTCTTGTCGGCGTCCTTGATCACCGGGACGACGAGGCCGTTCGGCGTGTCGGCCGCGAAGCCGATGTTGTAGTAGCGCTTGAGTACCAGGTCGTCGCCGTCCAGCGAGGAGTTGACGATCGGGTACGCCTTCAGCGACGCCACGACGGCCTTGGCCAGTAGCGCGACCATCGTCACCTTGGCCTCGGACTGCTCGCCGTTGGTGCGCTTGCGGAACGCCTCCAGGTCGGTGATGTCCGCCTCGTCGTTGTGCGTGACGTGCGGGATCATCACCCAGTTGCGGGCCAGGTTCGGGCCGCTGATCTTCTGGATGCGCGTGAGCGGCTGGCGCTCGACCTCGCCGTAGCGCTCGAACTTGACCTTCGGCCACGGCGCGAGGTTCAGGCCCTCGATCGCGGTGCCGGAGGCCGAATCGGGCGCGGCGGCCTGCGGAGCGGCGGGCGCGTCCTTGGTCTGCTGCACGTCCTCCTTGGTGATCCGGCCCTTGCGGCCGGTCCCGGTGACGGTGCTCAGGTCGATGCCCAGCTCGCGCGCGAGCCGGCGCACGGCCGGCGACGCGTACGCGGGCGCCTCGCTGTGGCCGCCCTTCTGCTGCGGCGAGCGCGGCCCGTCGGCCTGCGGCGACGCGGGCGCTTCAGCGCTGTCGACCGGCTTGGGCTCCTCGACGGCCTTGACGTCCTCCGTCTCGGCGGCCTTCGCGTCCTCGGCCACGGCCCCCGCCGGCGCCTTCTCGGCGTCCGGCGCGTCGCCGGTCACCTCGAGCTGGAGGATCGCGGAGCCTTCCTTCACCTTGTCGCCCACGGCGATCTCGATCGCCGCGACCTTGCCGGCCGACGGCGACGGCACTTCCATCGTCGCCTTGTCGGACTCCAGGACCACCAGCGGGTCCTCGGCGGCGACCTCGTCGCCCACCGACACCAGCACCTCGATCACCGGGACCTCGTCGAAGTCCCCGATGTCAGGGACGAGAACCTGTTCAGTAGTAGCCACGGTCGGTTACCTCAGACCCGCCACGGGGCCGGACGTTCGGGGTCGATTTGGTAAGACTCGATCGCCGTCTTGGGCGCGCTGGCGTCGATCTCGCCGGTCTTGGCCAGCTCCGTCAGCGCCGCGAGCACGACGTGGTGGCGATCCACCTCGAAGAACGAGCGCAGCGTCTTGCGGTAGTCGCTGCGGCCGAAGCCGTCGGTGCCCAGAACGCGGTACGGCTGATCGATGAACGGACGGATCTGGTCCGCGAACGCGCGCATGTAGTCCGTCGACGCGACGACCGGCCCGGTCGCCGCACCCAGCTGCTCCTGCACCCAGGAGGTCTTGGCCTCCTCGCCCGGGTGGAACGTGTTCCAGCGATCGACTTCCTGCGCCTCGCGGGCGAGCTCGGTGAAGCTCGGGACGCTCCACACGTCCGCCGCCACGCCGAAGTCGTCGGCCAGCAGCTTCTGTGCCTCCAGCACCTCGCGCAGGATCACGCCCGAGCCCAGCAGCTGGATCTGCGCCTCACCCTCGGCGGCCGGCGCCAGCTTGTACAGCCCGCGCAGGATGCCCTCCTCGGCGCCTTCCGGCATCGCGGGGTGCTGATAGTTCTCGTTCATCAGCGTGAGGTAGTAGAAGACGTCCTCCTGCTCGGTGAACATCCGCCGCAGGCCCTCGCGGATGATCACGGCCAGCTCGTACCCGTAGGTCGGGTCGTAGGAGACGCAGTTGGGGATCGTCGCGCTGACCAGGTGCGAATGGCCGTCCTCGTGCTGCAGGCCTTCGCCGTTGAGCGTCGTCCGGCCCGCGGTGCCGCCGAGCATGAACCCGCGCGTGCGGCTGTCGCCGGCGGCCCAGGCGAGATCGCCGATCCGCTGGAAGCCGAACATCGAGTAGTAGATGTAGAACGGGATCGTCGGGGCAGCGTGGTTGGAGTACGACGTGCCCGCGGCGATGAAGCTCGACATCGCGCCCGGCTCGTTGATGCCCTCCTGGAGCACCTGGCCGTGCTTGTCCTCGCGGTAGAACATCAGCTGGTCGCGGTCTTCGGGCGTGTACAGCTGGCCGAGCTGGCTGAAGATGCCGAGCTGGCGGAACAGCCCCTCCATGCCGAACGTGCGCGACTCGTCGGGGACGATCGGGACGATCCGCTTGCCGAGCTGCTTGTCGCGCAGCAGGGTGCTGAGGATGCGCACGAAGCTCATCGTCGTGGAGACCTCGCGGTCCCCGGTGCCGTCGAGCTGGCTCTGGAAGGCGCTCAGCTCCGGCGTCGGCAGCGACTCGGCCTTGCGGCGGCGGGCGGGCAGGCTGCCGCCGAGCTTCGCGCGCTGCTCACGGATGAACTCGGCCTCGGGCGAGCCCTCCGGCGGCTTGTAGAAGCTGAGGTTGCGGACCTGGTCGTCGGTGAGCTCGAGCTCGAAGCGGTCACGGAAGGCGAGCAGCGCCTCCTCGTTCATCTTCTTCTGCTGGTGGGTGATGTTCTGGCCTTCACCCGCCGTGCCCATGCCGTAGCCCTTGATGGTCTTGGCGAGGATCACGGTCGGCTGGCCGTGATGCTCGGTCGCCGACTTGTACGCGGCGTAGACCTTGCGGGAGTCCAGGCCGCCGCGGTTGAGCGCCCAGATCTGGTCGTCCGACATGTCGTCGACCATCGCGCGCAGCTCCGGCTTGGTGCCGAAGAAGTGCTCGCGGACGTACGCGCCGTTGCGGGACTTGTACGTCTGGTAGTCGCCGTCGAGCGCTTCGTTCATGCGCGCGAGCAGGTGACCCTCGTGATCGGCGGCGAGAAGCGGGTCCCAGCGGGAGCCCCAGATCGTCTTGATGACGTTCCAGCCGTTGCCACGGAAGTTGGTCTCGAGCTCCTGGATGATCTTGCCGTTGCCGCGGACCGGGCCGTCCAGGCGCTGCAGGTTGCAGTTGATGACGAAGATCAGGTTGTCGAGCTTCTCGCGGCCGGCCATCGAGATCGCGCCCAGGGATTCGGGCTCGTCCATCTCGCCGTCGCCCATGAAGGCCCACACCTTGCGGCCGGCCGTCTCGGCGAGCCCGCGGCCCTGCAGGTACTTCATGAACCGGGCCTGGTAGATCGCCATCAGCGGGCCGAGGCCCATGGAGACCGTCGGGAACTGCCAGAAGTCCGGCATCAGCCACGGGTGCGGGTAGGAGCTGAGGCCGTCCTTGTAGGCCTCGGTGCGGAAGTTCCGCATCTGCTCCTCGGACAGGCGACCCTCGAGGAACGCTCGCGCGTAGACGCCCGGGCTCGAATGACCCTGCATGAACACGAGGTCGCCACCGTGGTTGTCGGACGGGGCGTGCCAGAAGTGGTTGAAGCCCGTCTCGTAGAGGACGGCCGCGCTCTGGTAGGAGGCGATGTGGCCGCCGAGCTCGGAGCTGTCCTTGTTCGCGTTCAGGATCGTCGCGATCGCGTTCCAGCGGACGATGCTGCGTACTCGCCGCTCGAGCGCCTCGTCTCCGGGAGGAGATGGCTCGTCCTGCGGCGGGATCGTGTTCAGGTACGGCGTGTTGCCCGCGGGCGCGGGTGTGGCGCCGCTCAGCTGAGCGTGTCCGACGACGCGTTCGAGCAGGAACTGAGCGCGCTGCGGGCCGTCGCTGGCGACGACCGCGTCGAGCGCCTCAAGCCACTCGCGTGTCTCCTGGGGATCTACCTCGACCTGCGATGCCATTGCTGCTCCTCGATCTCCTCGGTGCGCGGCCATTGTGGCTCATCAGCCCCGCTCGGGTGAGCCTGCCCGGAATCTGCGTTCCATGATACGAAAGATCGCGTCCGTGTGACGAAATGCGATCATTTTCTGATGCCACGGCTCGGGATCAACCAGTACGGCAAGGCGGAGACGCATCTCGTTCGGGTGATGCGGGACGGCGACACGCACGAGGTACGCGATCTGCTCGTCTCGGTGGCGCTGTCGGGGGAGCTTTCGGCTGTCCATCTGGAAGGTGACAACTCCGCCGTGCTCGCGACCGACACGCAGAAGAACACGGTCTACGCGTTCGCGAAGGAACACGGCGTCGGGACGCCCGAGGCGTTCGCGGCGCTCTTGGCGCGCCACTTCGTGGGCGGGGCGATCACGCAAGCGCGGGTGGAGGTGCGCGAGGTCACGTGGTCGCGAATGGCGGCGCACGCGTTCGTCCAGGCGGATCGGACGGTCCGGGTGGCGGTCGTCGTGGCCTCCGAGTCCGCGTTGTGGACGCTGTCGGGGATCTCCGGGTTGGTGGTCTTGAAGACGACCGATTCCGAGTTCCACGGCTTCCCGCGCGATCGGTACACGACGCTGGCCGAGACGACCGACCGTGTGCTCGCGACCGAGGTGAGCGCGCGCTGGCGCCACGACGGGTCGGCCTCGTTCGAGGACGCGCGGAGCGCACTGCTGCGCACGTTCGCCGGCCATCACTCGCTGTCGCTGCAGCAGACGCTGTACGCGATGGGGTCAGCGGTGCTGTCGGACTGTCCGAGCGTGGAGGAGATCCGGCTCTCGATGCCCAACAAGCACCACTTCGTCGTGGACCTGACGCCGTTCGGGCTCACGAACGACAACGAGGTGTTCCACGCGGACGACCGGCCGTACGGACTGATCGAGGGCGCCGTGCTGCGCGACGACGCCTCGGACGCGGGACCCTTGTGGGATCCGTATCCGCTCGTATGATGTAGCTCATACATCGTGAAGTAACTACATCACTTGATCGCGTGTTGGAGCTGGCGTTGTTGCTCCAGGACGACGCCGCGCGAGGCGTGGCCGCCGTCGGCCTCACACTCCCGCGGGTCCAGCTGACGTGGCTGGTGCACCACCACGGGCCGATGACGCAACGTGCCCTGGCCGACGCGCTCCGCGTGACGCCGCGCAACGTGACGGGACTTGTGGACGCGCTGGTCGCGGACGGGTTCGTCTCGCGCGGCGCGCATCCCACCGACCGGCGGGCGACGCTCGTCTCGTTGACCGATCACGGCGCCGCGGTGATGACGGTGATGGCGCGCGACTACGAAGCGCTCGCCGAGCGGCTGTTCGGGGAGATGCCGGACCCCGCGGCGTTCTCCGCCGGGCTCGATCACGTGCTGTCGCGACTGAAGGAGGCGCTATCCGATTCCTGAGATACGAGCTGGCGATGTGGAAGAGCCTGCTCCTGTGGGTGCTGCGGCGGGTGCCGGGGCGCGGGCCGGGCGTGCTGGAGTTCGGCTACGCGAAGGAGCAGGCGCCGCTGATCGGCGTGTTCATCTTCGTGTCCGCCTTGGAGCTCGTCGTGCTCCACCTCCTGCTGCCCTGGGAGACGATCCGGCTGATCGTCGACATCCTCTCGCTCTGGGGGCTGCTGTGGATGATCGGGCTGCTCGCCGGGGTGCTGATCCACCCGCACCTGGTCGGGCCGGACGGCCTGCGTGTGCGGGATCGGTGGGTCGTGGACCTGCTGGTGCCGTGGTCCAACATCGAGGCCGTACGGGCGCGGCGCGGCGGGAGGGACGACGAGGATGGCGTGTTGTCCGTGCCGATCCTCAATCGCACCAAAGTCGAGGTGGTGCTGCGCGAGCCGGTCGACGGAGCGCGCGTCGTGCGGCTCTTCGTCGATGACGCTGCCGGCTTCGTGACGGCGGCGCGGGGGCGCCTCTCGCAAGGCGCCCCCGAGACCGATGGCTCGTTAGAAGCCGCCGCCGGTGATGCGGCCGTTGCGGGGGTCAGGCGCCTCGGATAACCCGAACCAGCTCCCGACCGTCTCGATCGTGTCGTTGGGTATGGAGACGGTGACCGAGTGGGTCATCGCGACGCCCTCCTGCGCGCCGAAGGCCATGCCCTCTGTGGACTCGGTCGTGAGTCCCGTTTCGTGGTTGAGATTGAACGAGTACTGCTGGGTCTGCGCGACCCCCGGGTTCATCTCGATCGGGGCCTCGAACGTCCCGGTGATCCCGGAGTCCGTGCCCACCTCCCCGGACAGGCTGAACGGCCCGATCGCGCCCATCACCGCGCTCTGCGCGCTGAGCGGCGTCTCCGGCGCGTCTTCCTGACCGGCGGAGCCGAAGAGCCCGTAGCCCTCGGCGATGCCGACCGTGATCGCGGTGTGGTCCTCGTCCCGAGCGAACCCGACGGTCCCGCCGAGCCCGAACGCAGCCGTGGCACTCACCCCGAAGCCGTCGGTGGACGGCTGCGCCGGCGTCGTGTTGGCCGTCCCGGGGACCGGCAGATCCGTGGTGGAGTCGTTCGGCGTGTACGCCGGGTTGTCGAGGCCCAACTCACGCTCCGACATGACCTCGGGCCCGTCCACGGTGGTCTCGACCGTGCCCTGCTCCGTGAGCTCCGGGGCATAGGAGGCCTCAGGCCCCGGCATGCCCACGTCGCCCATCGGCGTGTACGCCGGGCCCTCGTAGGCGGGCTCGTCGTCAGCGTCCTCCTCGGAGGCGCCGGGGCGGTTGTTGCTGGTGCTCTGCGTGGGAGCGTTGCTCGGCGCCATCGTGTCCGGCGCTTCGTTGCGCTCCTGCGAGGACGGCGAGCTCGGCCCGATCGGCGTGCCCTCGTCCTCCGCCGGCGCCGTGTACGGACCGCCGATGTCGCCCATCGGCGTGGTCGCCGGGGCCTCGTAGTCGGCGGCCGGCTGTGTCTCCGGCGCCGCCGTGGTGGTGGTGGTGTCTTCGGCCGCTTCGCCCACCGGGCCGGCGTGACTCGGCGGCGCGGCGACGTCGCCCATCGGCGTCGTCACCGGCGTCGACGTGTCCTCTTCGGGCGCCGTCGCGGCGGGCGCCTTCGACTCCTGCGAGGACGGCGAGCTCAGCCCGACCTCGCCGTCCCAACCGTCGTCCTCGGCCTCGGCGGCCGGAGCCGTCGTGGTCGTGGTGGTGGTGTCGCCCGGGGCCGCGACGTCGCCCATGGCCGTCACCGCGGGCTGCGAGGCGTCGTCGCTCGCCGTCGAGGTGGACTCCTGCGACGACGGCGAACTGGACCCGACAGTGCCGGCCGGAGCCGCGTCCGCGGCTTCGGTCGGCGACGAGATTGCCCCGCCATCGTTGGACTCGCTCGACGAGGTGGACTCCTGCGACGACGGCGAGCTGGACCCAACGGTTCCGTCCCAGCCACTGTCGTCATCGGAGTCGGTGTCGCTCGCCGACGGCCCGGGCGCCGCGTCGGCCGCCTCGGTCGGCGACGAGATCGACCCACCGTCGTTGGACTCCTGCGACGAGGGCGAGCTCGAACCCACCGAGCCGTCCCAGCCGCCATCGGAGTCGCTGTCGGACGAATCCGACGAACTGTCCGCCGCCGAAGACGACGGGCCGGCCGCGTCCGCGGCCTCGCTCGGCGACGACACCGAGCCGCTGTCGGACGAATCCGACGAGCTGCTCGACGAGGACGACGAGCTCGACTCCTGCGAGGACGGCGAACTCGACCCGATCGAGCTACCGCCGCCCGAGCTCGACGAGGACGACGAGCTCGACTCCTGGGACGAGGGCGAGCTCGAGCCCACCCCTCCGTCCCAGCCGCCAGGCTCGGCGACCGCGGCCACCGGCATGACGCATCCGGCGGCCAATGCCGCCGTGACCAGCGCCGCCACGGGGCGGCGGCGCCAGCGCTGCAGTCGCAACTCACGCGTGTGCTCTTCGAGCTCCGCGCGGGTTGGACCGCGTAGAAGGACCTTCAATCCTGCCTCCCATCTGTCGGGGCCGCTGCACCCCTGCACGCGGCCTCGAAGCAAGCATGCCCGATCAGACGGTGGTTACCCCTGTTGTTTGTGGCCCGATTCGATCCAATCAGGCCACGCCCGCAGCGATCAGCTGTTCCCAGATCACAGATTGGTCGACGACTTCGACTTCGAGCTTCTCGGCCTTGGCGATCTTGGAGGCGCCGACGTCCGCGCCGGTGATGAGCATGTCGGTGCTGGCGGAGACGGAGGAGGCGGTGGTCGCGCCCGCTCGTTCGCACAGGCGCTGGAACGCGGGGCGTGGGACCTTCTCGCCGCTGCGGGGGTCGGCGATCGAGCCCGTGATCACGACCGTCTTGCCTTCCAGCGGCGCACCCGACACGACCTCCGGCGGGAGGTCCTCTTCGCGCACGTCCAGGGACACGCCAAGCTCTCGCAGCCGCTCGATCTCGGGGCGCACGCGCGTGAGGTGCGCCGTGAGGGACTCGGCGACCTTCGGGCCGATGTCGTCGACGGCGACGAGCTTCTCCAGCCCCGCGTCCGCGACTTCCTCCAGCGAGCCGAACCCTGCGCGACACAGACGCGCGGCCGTGCCCTCCGAGGCCATCGGGATCGCGAGCCCGATCAACGCGCGCCGCAGCCCGACATTCCGCGAGGCGTCGATCGACTCGATCATGCGGTCCGCGCTGACCTCGCCGATGCGGTCGAACTCGAGCAGCCGCTCGCGGGTCAACGCGTAGAAGTCCGAGGGGTTCTCCAGGTCGCCCGAGGCGGCGAGGCGCTCGATCCAGACCGGCCCGACGGCCTCGATGTCGGCGGCGGCGCGGGAGGCCCAGTGGATCAGGCGCCGTACGGTCTGTGCGGGGCAGCTCAGATTGGTGCAGAACAGCTCGCGGGACTCGCCCCGCTCCGTCAGCGGCTCCCCGCACGAGGGGCACTCGGAGGGCGGGACGATGTCCTGCTCCTCCCCCGTGCGCTTGGACGCGTCCAACACACCCGCGACGAACGGGATGACGTCGCCGGCGCGCCGGACGAGCACGGTGTCGCCGATCTTGATCCCGCGCGCCCGGATGACCTCCTGGTTGGCCAACGTCGCTCTCGTCACCGTCGTCCCGCCGACGAACACGGGCTCCAACCACGCGACCGGGGCGATCTTCCCGGTCTTGCCGACGTCCCACACGACGTCGCTCAACACCGTCGTCTTCTCCTCGGCCGCGAACTTGAAGGCCAAGGCGCCGCGCGGTGAGGACGACCGCGTCCCGGCGGCCGCGAACGCGTCCCGGTCGGCCAGCCGCAGCACAGCGCCGTCGAGGTCGTAGTCCAGCTCACCGCGATCAGCCTCGATCGCGCTGATCACCGCTTGGGCCGCGGCCGCGTCGTCGCAGTGCCGCATCCCCGCCGGATCGAAGCCCAGCGCGCGCAGGCCCTCCTCGAGGTCGGCGGCCGCGCCCTCCGACGCATCCAGATCGAAGGCGAAGAAGTGCAGGCGCCGCTCGGACACCGTCGCCGGATCCTTCGCGCGGATCGTGCCCGCCGCGGCGTTGCGCGGGTTGATCAACGGCTTGTCGGCGTGCGCCTCGTTGTAGGCGGCGAACGTGGAGCGCAGCATCACGGCCTCGCCGCGCACCTCCACGCGCCCCGAAGACGACACCGCAGCCGGGACCCCGTCGACCAGCGCCCGCACGAGCATCGTCACGTCGTCGCCGGTCGTCCCGTCCCCGCGCGTCACGGCCCGCGCCAGGCGCCCGTTCTCATACACGACCGCCAAGGACAGCCCGTCGAGCTTCGGCATGACCACCACCGACTGCCCCGGGAAGCGCGCGAAGAACGCCTCGACCTGCTCGGGTTTGGTCGCCTTCTCCAGCGACAGCATCGGCCGCGAGTGCCGGACCGGCGCGTGCAGCACGCCGGGAGCGCCGACCTGCTCCAACGGATTCGGATCGGGAGCCAGCTCGGGATGCTCCGAGAGCAACCCGCGCAGCTCGTCCTCCAACGCGTCGTACTCCGCGTCCGCCACCTTCGGCGCGCCTTCGTAGTACGCCTCACGCAGCGCGATCAGCTGCGCCGCCAGTTCGTCGATCCGTTCCTTCACCCCCAGAAACCTACGCGCGGCCGGAGACAGACGTCCCCGGCCGCGCGCCCACGCCTACTTGCGCTTGATCTCGTAGACGTTGCCCTGGGTGGAGGAGACGACGTACAGCGTCCCGTCGGGGCTCTCCTTGAGGTCCGGCGTGACGCCGAAGTTCTCGCCGAAGAGCAGCGACTCGGACTCGGTGATCTCGTACTTGGCCACGTTGTCGGCGACCTTGTCCTTCAGGCGGCGATCCTCCGGGTCGACCTCCTTGCGGTTGTTCGAGATCGGCAACCGGAACAGGTTCCCTCCCCGCAGCGAGCCACGGGCGGACCCGACGAACAGATCGCCCTTGTAGTCCTTGCCGAGCTCCTTGGTGGAGAGGAAGTCGATGCCGCCCGGGGCGACCTCGTACTTCCACGTCATCTCCGGATCGCTGAACTTCGAGCCCGGGAGCTTGAAGAGGCGGTCGTACGCCTCGTGCGGCGTGTCGGCGATGTTGATCGGGTCCCAGCGGGTCTGCTGGAGCCCGTAGTAGCCGGCCGGCGCGGCCGGGTCCGGCGGAACGGGCGTGCGCGTGGTCTCGATCGCCTTGAACTGCGCGACACGCGAGAGCGGACCCATGACCTGGACCCAGCCGGAGTTGAAGCCCTCTTCCGTACGGTTGATCTCGCTGAAGGAGTCGTCGCCGTTCTCCTGCTCCCACAGATCCCCGCTGAACGGGTCGAACGCCATGCCGAAGCCGTTGCGCAGGCCGTACGCGTAGACCTTCTTCAGCGACGCGCCGACCGAGCCTCCACGCTCGGCCCCGAGCCGGTAGAACGGGTTGTCGCGCGGAGCGGTGCCGTCCGGGTTCAGGCGCAGGATCACGCCCGTGAGGTGGTTCGCGTCCGGATCCGGCCCGCCGAACTGGTCGTCGCCGATCTCGCCGTCACCGGGCGGGAACACGAACGGCCCGTCGATCAGGTTCTGCAGCTGCCCGCGCCGGCCGGTGTCGCCGATCTGCAGGTAGATCGAGCCGTCCTTCGGGTCCACCCGCACCACGCCGCCGTTGTGATTGCCGCGGAACACCGGCACCGCCGGGTTCGTGCGGTTCGTGGCGTCGTCCTGCAGCGCGCGGTTGCGATGCAGCGTCTTCTCGTAGACCAGCGCCGTGCCGTCCCAGTGGAAGCGGTCGAGCCGGTTGCCGCGCAGCGGGACGGCGTCGCCGGCCGCGTTGTCCGCCGGCTGCGTGGTCTCGCTCCAGTACAGGTAGACCGTGCCGTTGTACTTGAAGTACTTGTCGAGCGCGATGCCGAGCAGACCGCGCTCGGAGTTCGAGTTGACCGTCAGGTCCAGCACGACCGAGGCCACGCCGTTCTTGACCCGCTTGACCTGCCCGGTCGGCTTCTCCAGCACGAAGAAGTCGTCCTTGCCGATGAACTCCATCTGCACGGGCTGCGTGAGCCCGCTCACGACCGTCTTGACCTCCAACTTGGTGTCCACGACGGTCGGCGTCGTCTGCGCCCCGGCCCCGCTCGCGAACGTCAACCCGCCGACGACGGCGGCCGCCAGCACGGCGGTGTTGCGCACCGTTTTCATCCCCACCTCCGGTTGTGTTTCGTGACCCCCCAACCGGACCTACGCACGAACTTGCACGCCGGTTCGACAGAATCACTGGCGATGTTGGAAAGGCGAACGAAGATCGTCGCGACGCTCGGCCCCGCGACCGATGCCGATGGCATGCTCGATCGGCTGGTTGCAGCCGGTGTCGACTGCGCACGGCTGAACTGCTCTCACGGCTCCCACGAAGACCTGCGGCGCCGAGCCGCTGCGGTGCGCGAGGCCGCACACCGAGCCGGCCGTCCCCTCGGCCTGCTCTTCGACCTCCAGGGTCCGAAGCTCCGGCTCTCGGGAGATGTCGAACCCCAGACGGTGGAGGTCGGTGAACAAGTCACCTTCAGCGCCACCGAGAAGCCCGGCACCGTCAAGGTCGAATTCGACAAGTTCGCCGCCTTGGTCACCGAACGTTCACAGGTCGTGATCGGGGACGGCGTCCCGCGCTTCGCGGTCGAGCGGATCGACGGCGACGACGTGGTCGTCCGGGCGGTCTCCCCCGGCCCGCTCTCTCCGCGCAAGGGCATCAATGTGACCTACGCGCGGCCGGAGCTGCCCGCGATCACCGAGAAGGACATCGCGGACCTCGCGCTCGCGATCGAGCTGGGCGCGGACTTCATCGCGCTCTCGTTCGTGCGCTCGGCGGCGGACATGCAGCAGCTGCGCGAGATGGCGGTCGCGCAGGGCAGCGCGGCGCGGCTGATCGCGAAGGTGGAGAAGATCGAGGCCTACGAGGCGCTGGACGAGATCATCACCGCGTCCGACGGGTTGATGGTCGCCCGCGGTGACTACGGAGTCGAGGCCGGCGTGGCCCGAGTACCGCTGATGCAGAAGGACACGATCCGGCGCGCCACCCAGGCGGGCAAGTTCGTGATCACGGCGACGCAGATGCTCGAGTCGATGATCCAGGCCCCGGAGCCCACCCGCGCGGAGGCTACGGATGTCGCCAACGCCGTGATCGACGGCACGAGCGCGGTGATGATGTCGGCCGAGACGAGCGTCGGCGCCTACCCGCTGGAGTCCGTGAAGGCGATGGCGGAGATCGCTCAGGCCGCCGAGGAATCGCCGCTGATCCTCGGCCGCGCCAAGCCGACGCCGCAGTCGCAGATCAGCCACGCCGTGATGCAGGCGGCGGTGGAGCTCGCCGAGCAGGTGGATGCCGCCGCGCTCGTGATCCCGACCGCCACCGGCGGCGGCGCGCGGATCTGCGCGAAGTACCGCAAGAAGCGCCCGATCCTCGCGCTCGCCCACAAGGAAGGCATCGCGGACCAGCTCACGCTCGAGTGGGGCGTCTATCCGACCACCATGGACACGGCGGAGAACGTCGACGAGATGATCGACACGGCGCTGGAGAAGGCCCGCGACTGGGCCGGGCTGCCGTCCGGGGCCCGCGTCGTGCTCACGTCCGGCCGGCAGACGGGCACGCCGGGTGCCACGAACCTCGTGATGGTGCGGGAAATCCCCTAGACCGCTTCGCGGGGAAGGAGCGGGCTGCCTTCGCGGATCTCGGTGTAGAGCGCGTACAGGTGGTCCGCCATCGCGGCCCGGGCGGCAACCGGGTCGCGCGCGGCGATCGCGGCGACGATCGCCGCATGGCCTTTGGCCGACCGGTCGGCCGCCCACGGCAGCGCGAGCGTCTTCGCCCGGAAGTCGCCCAGCTCGAGCGCGTCATACGCGCCGGCGACGAAGCGGTTGCGGGCCGCGGCCATCACGGCGCAGTGGAGCGCGTGATCGGTCTCCACCAGCGCTTCGGTGCTGTCGGCGGCCTCATGCGCCGCATTCAGCTCCTTCAGCGCGGCGATCTCCTCGTCGGTGGCTCGCAGCGCGGCCAGCGCGGCCGCGAGCGTCTCCAGCGCCACGCGCGCCTCGGCCAGCTCCTCGATCGTCGCGGGATCACCGGCCGTCCAGCGCGCGAAGTCCGCGAGCGGGTCGATGACGAACGCGCCGAGCCCCTTGCGCGTCTCGATCAACCCGTGCGCGCGCAGCTTCTGCAGGCCCTCGCGCACCGAGGTGCGACCGACCTGGAACTCACGCGCCAACTCGGCTTCCGTCGGGAGGCGGTCGCCGGGCTTGAGCGTGCCGTCGCGGATGGCCGCGGACAGGCGTTCGGCGATCACGTCGGAGACGCGTTCGGTGGCGACCGGTCCGAGCACCAGCGGCATGGTGCGCGGACTCTACGGGCTCACTGACAACCTGTCATCTTCCGGTCCGATGAGCGCACGACGCGTGCTGGAGCGGGCGGACGAGCTCGCGACCTTCACCGAGGAGCCGGGGCGGATCACACGACCGCTGGCGACGCCGGCGCTCGCGGGCGCGATGGCCCGCGTGCGGGAGTGGATGGTCGAGGCGGACCTGGAGCCCGTCTCGGACGCCATGGGCAACCTCGTCGGGCGCCGCGGCCCGGGCCCGCGGCTGATCATCGGCTCGCACCTTGACTCCGTCGCCGACGCGGGCCGCTACGACGGCATCCTTGGCGTGCTGATCGGGTTGGAAGTGGCCGCCGCGACCGACATCCCGCTCGAAGTGGTGGCGTTCGCGGACGAGGAGGGACTGCGCTTTCAGTCCACGTTCCTCGGCAGCCGCGCGTACGTCGGCGCGATCACGCCCGAGGAGGAGGCGATGGTCGGGATCGAGCTCGGTGAGCCGCTGTTCGACGGTGCGTCCGGATACCTCGAGGTCCACATCGAGCAGGGCCCGGTGCTCGTCGCCGAGGACGTGCCGCTCGGCGTGGTCACGGCGATCTTCGGCCAGTCGCGCTTCAACCTCGCGTTCACCGGCGAGGCCGCGCACGCGGGGACGACGCCCATGACCATGCGCCACGACGCGCTGGCCGCCGCGGCCGAGTTCGTGCTGGCGGTCGAACGGCTCGCGCACGAGACCGAGGGCCTCGTAGCCACCGTGGGCGAGCTGCACATCCCGCACGGGGCGTGCAACGTGGTCCCTGGACGGGTGGACCTCACGCTGGACGTCCGCCACGCCGACGACGTGGTCCGCGCCGACGCGGTCGCGACTTTGCAGGGTGTGGGCCGACCCGGGATCGATGTCAGCTGGGCGCCGATCCACCACCACGAGGCCACCCCGGTATCTCCCACGCTGCGGGCCAAGCTCGCCGAAGCGATCGACGGGCGGTCCATAGAGCTCCCGAGCGGCGCCGGGCATGATGCGGTGACCATGGCCGGACTGACCGACATCGCGATCCTGTTCGTCCGCTCCACTGGCGGCAGCCACAACCCTGGCGAAGCCGTGACGGAGGGAGACGTGGCGCTGGCGATCGACGCCGCGACGAGGTTCGCGTGCTCGATCTAGTCGTTCGCGGCGGGCACGTGGTGACGCCCGGCGGCATCGTGCGCGCCGACGTCGGGGTGGGCGACGGCGTGATCGCGGAGGTCGCGCCGGAGCTCGACGGCACGCGCGTGATCGACGCGGTCGGCCTACACGTCTTCCCCGGCGGTCTGGACCCGCACGTGCACTTCAACGAGCCTGGGCGCACGCACTGGGAAGGGATCAAGACCGGCAGCGCCTCGCTGGCCGCGGGTGGCTTCAGCGCGTACTTCGACATGCCGCTGAACTCGATGCCGCCGACCGCCGACGGCGCCGCCTTCGACGCCAAGCTCGAGGCCGCGGTCCGCGACTCGTCGGTCGACTTCGGGCTGTGGGGCGCGTTGGTGCCGGGCGCGGCTATGGAAGAGTTGGCCGAGCGCGGCGTGATCGGCTTCAAGGCCTTCATGTCGCACCCAGGCACCGAGGACTTCCAGCGCGCCGACGACGTGACGCTCTACGAGGGGATGGCGACCGCGGCCCGGGTGGGCCTGCTCGTCGCCGTCCACGCCGAGAACGACGCGCTGACGGCCCGCGCCCTCGGCCCCACCGTGCGGGATTGGATGGACTCGCGCCCGGTGGTCGCGGAGCTCGAGGCGATCTCCCGCGCGATCACGTTCGCGGCCGACACGGGCTGCGCGCTGCACATCGTGCACGTGTCGAGCGGCGCCGGCGTCGGGCTCGTGACCGACGCGCGGGCGCGCGGCGTCGACGTGACCTGCGAGACGTGCCCGCACTACCTGTTCCTCACTCCGGAGCAGGTCGAGAAGATCGGGCCGGTGGCCAAGTGCGCGCCCCCGATCCGCGACGCCGAGGACCAGGGCGCGCTGTGGGAACGCCTGCGCGCGGGCGAGATCGACTTCGTCACGTCCGACCACTCCCCCAGCTCGCCCGACCTCAAGGCCGGCACCTTCGGCGAGGCGTGGGGCGGGATCGCGGGCGCGCAGACGACGCTGGAGCTGCTGGCCGGCGCGCTGGAGCCGCAGCTGGCGGCCCGGATGGTGACGGGCGCCGCGGGGCGCTTCCGGATCGCCGGCAAGGGCGCGATCGAGCCCGGCGCGGACGCCGACCTCGCCCTCGTCGACCTCAGCGCCGAGTACACGCTCGCGGCGGAGGATCTGCGCTACCGGCACCAGCTCTCGGCCTACGTCGGCCGGCGTCTGCAGTCCCGCGTCGTGCGCACCGTCGTGCGCGGGCTGGACCCGGCGCCCGGCGTGGGCAAGCTCCTGACCCCTACGCTTCGCTGATGCTCACGATCACTGCGGGCGACTTCACCTTCAAGGGCGAGCTCGAGCGCGAGCGCGCACCCAAGACCGTGGCCGCCTTCGAGGCGATCCTCCCGTTCCGCTCCCAGATCATCCACGTGCGCTGGAGCGGCGAGTCGGCGTGGATCCCGCTCGGCGACCTCGACATCGGCCTGGACCGGGACCCCGAGAACGCCACGTCCTTCCCCGCTCCCGGCCAGGTGCTCTGGTATCCGGGTGGGATCAGCGAGACCGAGCTGCTGTTCCCGTACGGCGGGACGCGCTTCGCTTCGATCGTCGGCCAGCTCGCCGGCAATCACTTCCTGACGATCACCGAGGGCATGGACCAGTTGCGTCCGCTCGGGGAACACGTACTGTGGAAGGGCGCGCTCGACATCGTGTTTGATCGCGCATAGCGGAACATACGTTCCGTCAAGCGGTATGCTCCGCTGCGAATGGCACAGCGGGTGCAATCGCTCGATCGAGCGCTCGACCTGATCGAGGCACTCGCCGGTGCGGATGAGCTCGGGGTGTCGGAGCTGGCGGCGCAGACCGGCCTGGTGCCGAGCACCACGCACCGGCTGCTGGCGACGCTCGTCGCGCGCGGCTACGTCGCGCAGAACCCCGTCTCCGGGCGCTACCTGCTCGGGTACAAGCTGCTCGAGCTGACGTCCGGATTGCAGGACCGGATGGCGCGGCTGCGGACCGCGGCGCGCCCGCATCTGGAGGCGATCCAGGACGAGACGGGCGAGACCACGAACCTGTGCGTGCTCGAGGGGCGCAATGTGGTGTACGTGGACAGCGTGTCCGGCACGCGTTCGGTGCGCCTGTTCACCGACATCGGCTACGCGATCCCCGCGCACACGTCCGGCGCCGGCAAGGCCCTGCTCGCGTGGCGCGACCCCGTCGACGTCGAGGCACTGCTGGGCGGCGCGCCGCTGAGCGCCTCCACCCCGCGCACGCTGACGACGATGGCGGCGCTGCAGGAGGACCTGGCGAAGATCCGCCGGCGCGGCTACAGCACCGACAACGAGGAGCACGAGCTGGGCGTCGGCTGCGTGGCCACGCCGATCCTCGACCGCGCCGGTGCCCCGCTCGCCGCGATCAGCGTGAGTGGGCCGACGACGCGCATCCTGCACGCCGACACGGCCGACACCGCGGGCCTGTTGCGTGAGCACGCGGAGCAGGTCGCGGCCACGCTGAGCGTTTAACGACGACGGGCGCCTCGCGGGCGCCCGTCGGAAATACCTGGTGGCGTTGCGGCTAAGCCGCTTCGGCCTCGACCGCGGCGGGGATGACGGAGATGACGCGACCGCGGCGGCCTTCCTTGAAGTCCACCGTGCCCGCGGCGCGAGCGTAGATCGTGTCGTCCTTGCCGATGCCCACGCCGAGCCCCGGCTTGAACTTGGTGCCGCGCTGGCGGACGATGATCTCGCCGCCCGTCACGGTCTGGCCGGCGAACACCTTCACGCCGAGGCGCTTCGCGTTCGAGTCGCGGCCGTTACGGCTGGAGCCGAGGCCTTTCTTATGAGCCATGGGTTCCTTACCCCTTGCCGATCGACGTGATGCGGATGCGCGTCAGTTCCTGGCGGTGACCCGTGCGGCGCTTGTAGCCCCGCTTGGGCTTGAACTTGAACACGCGCAGCTTCGGGCCGCGCTCGTGCGCGACGATCTCAGCCGCGACGCTCAGGCTCGCCAGATCGTCGCCTTCGAAGACGGGGTCGGCCCCGTCAGCGGCAAGCAGCAATGGCTGCAGCGCGACGGTGGCGCCGACATCGTCGGGCAGACGCTCGATCAGGAGGGTCTGGCCCTCGATGACGCGGTATTGCTTACCGCCGGTCTTGATGACTGCGTAGGACATGGTCTGTAAGAAAGGCTTCAGTCGGAGACTTCGGCGTCGGCCTGCGCCTTCGCGCGCGAACGGCGCCGTCCATCAGTACGGCCACGGCGCCGGGTCGGAGAGGATAGCGCGTCGTCGACGTCTTCCCCGGCGGGCACGTCGATCACCGCGACCTCGTCGACGATGCTCGCGCTCGCCGGGCGTTTGCGCGCCCGGCGCTTGGGTGCGGGCGCGTCGTCCGGCGAGTCGATCCCGACCGCCGCCTCGGCCGCCGCGGCGACCGCTTCGGGGGCCGGCCGCTTGCGCGCACGTCCCTTGGGCTTGGGTGCCTCGTCGGCGGCAGAGACGGCCTCGACCGTCTCCCCCGCCTCCGCGGCGGGCTTGCGACGGCGAGAGCGCGGCTTGGGCGCGTCCTCGAGCACCTCGGCCACGGCCTCCGCGGGCTCTGTCTCAGCGGCGGGCTTGCGGCGGCGCGAACGCGGCTTGGGCGCCGCCTCGTCCGCCGAAGCGTCGGCGACGACCTCGGGCGCGTCGGCCGCAGCGGCAGCGCGACGGCGCTGCGAGCGCGGCGGCAGCGGCGCATCGTCGCCCGCCACGACCGCGTCCGGCGTCGCGGCCTCGACCTCAGCCCCGCCACGACGGCGGCGCGAGCGCGGAGCGGGCGCGTCGTCGGTCGCGGCTTCGTCGGCCACAGCCGCATCCGCGGCCGCAGCGGCAGCGCGGCGGCGCTGCGAGCGCGGCGGCCTCCAGAGCGGCGGCGACGGCCTCGTCCGGCGCCACGGCAGACGCCGCGAGATGCCACGCCCGCTCCGCGCCCTCGACCGCGCCGGCGAGCGCCGCGTGCGCCGCCCGCCGTTCGACCGGCCCGGCCGCGTGGTAGACGGTCGACCGCATCAAGGGGTGCCGGAACTCGAGCTCGCCCCTACCCACCATGATGATTCCGGCCGTCTCCGCGGGTCCGAGCGCCTCCACATCCACAGCTGGGGTGAGCCGGCGGGTGCCCGCCGCGGCCGCGACGAGCAAGGCTGCACGGGTCTCGGCCGGGAGGGCCTCGAGCGCGACCGCGAACGCGCGCTCGACGCCGGTGCCGGGCGGGAGCGGGTCCGCGAGCGGCTCACGGCCCGCGAGTTGCGGCGCGGTCAGCAACGCCGGGATCTCGAGCAGGGCCAACGGGTTGCCGGCCGCGGTGGCCACGAGCCGATCGGCCACGCCGGGCGCGATCGACGCGTCGAGCAGCGCCCGCGCGTCCTCATCCGCCAACGGCGTCACGGCGAGCCGCTCCAGCCATGGGACCTCAGGGCCACGACCGCGGGTGGCGGCCAACATGGCCACGCCCTCGGCCGCCAATCGCCGCCCGGCGAACAGGAACGCTTCGAGGCTCGGCTCGTCCAGCCAGTGCGCGTCGTCCACGACCGCGAGCACGGGCCCGTCGTCGGCGGCCCGCGCGAGCAGGGACAGCAGCGCGGCGGGCACCGTGAACCGGTCCGCCGCCGTCGCCGGGCCCAAGGCGAGCGCCGCCCGCAACGCGTCCGCTTGCACGCCCGGGATCTCGTCCACGAACGCCAGCAGCGGGCCCACCAGCTCGGCCAACCCGGCGAACGGGATGCCGGACTCGGATTCCATGCCGCGCGCCCTTAACAGCACGAATCCCTCGGCGGAGGACTCGGCGAAGCGCAGCAACTCGGTCTTGCCGATCCCGGGCGGCCCGTGCAGCAGCAGCGCGCCGCTGCGTCCTGCGCGAGCGGCGTCGATGAGGGCCTTCAGGCGGGCCTGCTCGTCCGTGCGGCCGACCATGTCAACGCGAGTCTAAGGCCCGGCACCCGGCCGAATGGGACGGCTGCCACCCCGCAGACAGTGCGGTTACCGCACCCCGTCGAACGTCGTGGGCTCGCGCGAGACCGACGCCGCGTCGAACCCCGCCAACAGCTCGCGCGGTGTCGATCCCGACAGCCCCAACGACGCGGCCATCCACGCCAAGGCCGCATCCGCGGGCACGTCGCGCAGCGTCACGTCGCCGTGGCGCTTCGCCAGCCGCCGCCCGTCAGGCCCCAGGACCAGCGGCACATGCGCGTACGACAGCTCCGGCAACCCCAAGGCCCGTCCGAGCCAGATCTGCCGCGGCGTCGAATCGACGAGATCGGCCCCGCGCACGACCTCCTCGATGCCCTGCGCGCCGTCGTCGACGACGACCGCCAGGTTGTACGCGAACGCCCCGTCGTTGCGCCGCACGACGAAGTCGTCGACAAACCCCGACTGCGAGCCCAGCACGCGATCGACGAACGACACGACGGCCCCGCCGGCATCCACCCGCAGCGCCGGCGCCCGCTCGACGCGACGAGCGTCCCGCTCCGCGACGGACAACCCACGACACGTCCCGGGGTACGCCCCGACCGGCCCATGCGCAGCCGACGCGGCCTCGGCGATCTCCGCCCGCGTGCAGAAGCACTCGTAGACCGGCAACGCGCTCAACGCGTCCTCGTAGAGCCCAGTTCGGGCCGACTGCCAGACGACCTCCCCGTCCCAGTCGAGCCCCAGCAACGCCATGTCGGCCAGCTGACGCTCCGCGAACCCGGGCCGCACGCGCCCGACGTCGAGATCCTCCACCCGGACCAGGAACGACGACCCCGGCGAGCGCGCGAACAGCCACGCGAGCAGCGCCGTCCGCAGGTTCCCGACGTGCAGGACCCCGGTGGGTGACGGTGCGAACCGCCCTCTCACACCGTGAAGGGCAGCGAGTCCGCGATCTCGGACAACAGGGGCGCCTCAGCGTCTCGCGCCGAATACAACAACTCGACGTCGGACGGCCAGACGACACCCACCTCCGGGTCGTCGTACCGGATGCCCGCCTCCGTGGCCGGGTCGTAGTAGTTCGTGCACTTGTAGACGAAGTCCGCGACCTCGCTCAGCACGAGGAACCCGTGCCCGAACCCGACGGGAATCCACAGCATGTTCCCGCCGACGTCGTCCAACTCGACGCTTTCCCACTCGCCGAACGTGGGAGAACCCCGCCGCAGGTCGACGACGACGTCGAGCACGCGACCCCGCGAGACGCGCACCAGCTTGCCTTGCCCCGGGTGCGTCTGGAAGTGAATCCCGCGCAGCGTCCCTTGGCGGGAGCGCGAATGGTTGTCCTGCACGAACTCCGTGGGGATGCCGTATTCACGCGCAACATCGGCGCGGAAGGTCTCCACAAAGAAGCCGCGTTCGTCGCCGTGGACAGCGGGCGCCAAAAGCACGAGTCCGTCGAGTCGAGTCTCAAGCCGTTGCATTAGATGGCAGGAGGTTAGGGAGCGACCGTCGAAAGATCGCCTCGCCATGCCGAGGACCGCCACCATGCCCCCGGCCGCCCGCGGCCACCAGACGCTTTCCACGTACATCAGTGCGCGCTTCGAGGAATTCTCGCGCTCGCAGAAGGACGTGGCTCAGTACGTCGTCGACCACCTTGACGAAGTCGCTTTCCACACCGCTGAGGAGCTCGCTCGGCGCGCGAACACGTCGAGTTCGACGGTCGTGCGTTTCAGCCAGGCGCTCGGCTTCGAGGGGTTCCCCGAACTGCAGGAAGCAGCTCGGGACGAATATCGCCACCACCACCGGACGACCACCACGCCGGACAACGCAGCGCCGTTGTTCAGCTTGGACCAGTCGCCGTTCGAGCAGGCCATCGCGGCTGATCACGTCAACGTCGAGGAGACGGCGCGGCGTGTAAGCCGCTCCGAGGTCGACGGCGCGATCGAGGCGATCGCGTCCGCCGAGAAGATCCTCATCGCCGGCACGGACCAGATGGCGTTCTTCGCCAGCTACCTCCGGCACCTGCTGATGTTGCTCGACGTGCGCGCCGAGATCGCGGCGTCTCCGTCCCAGGAGGCGCTGAGCCGACTGGGCCGGATCGATGAACGGACGCTGGTGATCGGCCTCTCCGCCGGCCGCCCGCACCCGCTCGTACTGCGGGCGATGAAGATCGCCCGCCATCGCCGCGCGAACACGCTCGCGATCGTCGACGCGACGCTCTCGGACGTCTCCAAGCTGTCCGAGCGCACGCTCTACTACTCGAGCAACTCACCGGCGTTCGTGCGCAGCCACACCGGCCTGCTGAGCATCCTGCAGGCGCTCGCGTACGGCCTCTATTCCCGCGACAGCGCGCAGTACGACGACCGCATTCGTGCGTTCCGTCTCAAGTAGGTCATAGCCTCAACGCCGTGCTGGGTCTACCAGGCGGCATCACCGCCCTGCTGTTCGATCTCGACGGTGTCCTCACGGACACCGCCGCGGTGCACGCGAAGGCGTGGAAAAAGACGTTCGAGGACGAGGGATATCCGTTCGCCAAGGCGGATTACGACACCTACGTCGACGGCAAGCCGCGCGAGGACGGGATCAGGGATTTCCTGGCCTCGCGCGATGTCCATCCATCCGCGGACGAGATCAAGCGGATCGGCGACATCAAGAACGCGCTCGTCCAGCACCTCATCCGCACGGATGGGGTGGAGGCGTTCGCCGGCTCCATCCGCTATCTCGAAGCGGCGACCGAAGCGGGCCTCAGACGCGCGCTGGTGTCGAGCAGCCACAACGCGGCGGAGGTGCTCCGCGTCACCGGCATCGACCGCTTCATCGAGGAACGCGTGGACGGAGCCGTCCGCGAATCGCTCGGGTTGAAGGGCAAACCGGCGCCGGACACGTTCCTCGAGGGCGCGAAGTTGCTGGGCGTGACGCCCGAGCACGCCGTCGTGTTCGAGGACGCGCTGTCGGGCGTCGCCGCGGGCCGGGCCGGTGGCTTCTACACCGTCGGCGTCGACCGCGTCGGCCAGCGCGAGGCGCTCAAGGCGCACGGCGCCGACATCGTGGTCGACGACCTGGGGGAGCTGCTGTGATCACCCATCCGGCGTTCAGCGTGGAGCCGTGGGCGGTGAGCGAGGACCGCCTGAAGCTCGAGGTGCTCGCCCAGACCGAGTCGGTCTTCGCGCTCTCCAACGGGCACATCGGCCTGCGCGGGAACCTGGACGAGGGTGAGCCGTTCGGCCTGCCCGGCACCTACCTCAACGGCTTCTACGAGATCCGCCCGCTGCCGTACGCGGAGGCCGGCTACGGCTATCCGGAAGACGGCCAGACCGTCGTCAACGCCACCAACGGCAAGCTCATCCGGCTGCTCGTCGACGACGAGCCGTTCGACATCCGCTACGGAGAGCTGCTCGCCCATACGCGCTCGCTGGACCTGCGCGAGGGCGTGCTCAAGCGCCACGTTCGCTGGCGCTCCCCGAGTGGCCGCGAGATCGAGGTCAACTCCACGCGCCTCGTCTCGTTCGTGCAGCGCTCCGTGGCCGCGATCCGCTACGAGGTCAAGGCGATCGACGACCAGCCGCTGCGGATCGTCGCCCAGTCCGAGCTCGTAGCCAACGAGCCCAACGCCATCCGGACCCGCGACCCGCGCGCCGCGGCCGCGCTGGAGGCGCCCCTGGAAGCCGAGGAGCAGGAGGTCAACAACCTGCGCGTCGTGCTCGTCCACCGCACGAACAACAGCAAGCTGCGGATGGCGGCGGGCATGGACCACGTCGTCGAGAAGGTCGACGGGATCGTCGCGGGCGCCGAGGCGGCGGCCGACCTCGGGCGCGTGTGGCTCACGGCCGAGCTGCAGCCCGGCAGCAGCCTGCGGTTCACGAAGTTCCTGGCCTATGGGTGGTCGAGCCGGCGTTCGCTCCCGTCCGTCCGCGACCAGGTCGACGCCGCGGTGTCGAGCGCCAAGCGCACGGGCTGGGAGAAGCTCGCGACGCAGCAGCGCGAGTACCTGGACGCGTACTGGGAGCACGCCGACGTGGAGATCGACGGCGACGGCGAGCTTCAGCAGGCCGTCCGCTTCGCGCTCTTCCACACGCTGCAGGCCGGTGCCCGCGCCGAGCGGCGCGCCATCCCGGCCAAGGGCCTCACCGGCCCGGGCTACGACGGCCACGCGTTCTGGGACTCGGAGACGTTCGTGCTCCCCGTGCTCACCTACACGCAGCCGACCGCGGCCGCGGACGCGCTGCGCTGGCGCCACGCCACGCTGGACCTCGCACTCGAACGCGCCAAGACGCTGGAGCTCAAGGGCGCGGCGTTCCCGTGGCGGACGATCCGCGGGCAGGAGTGCAGCGCGTACTGGCCGGCCGGCACGGCGGGGTTCCACGTCAACGCCGACATCGCGGACGCGGTCATCCGCTACGTCCGGGCCACCGGCGACGAGGAGTTCGAGGCCACCACCGGCCTGGAGCTGCTCGTGCACACCGCGCGGCTGTGGCGCTCGCTCGGCCATCACGACCACGAGGGTCGGTTCCACATCGACGGCGTCACCGGCCCGTGCGAGTACTCCGCGCTGGCCGACGACAACATCTACACGAACCTGATGGCCGAGCAGAACCTGCGCCACGCCGCGCTCGTCGCCTCGCGCTACACGGACCGCGCGCAGCAGCTCGGCGTGGACGTGGAGGAGATCGCCGCCTGGCGGGACGCGGCGTCCGCGATCCACATCCCGTACGACGAACGCCTGCAGGTGCACCCGCAGGCCGAGGGCTTCACCAAGCACAAGCTGTTCGAGTTCAATGGCGTGCAGTACCCGCTGCTGCTGCACGTGCCGTACTTCCGGCTCTACAGCACGCAGGTGGTCAAGCAGGCCGACCTCGTGCTCGCGCTCTACATGCGCGGCAACCACTTCACGGCCGAGCAGAAGGCGCGCGACTTCGCCTACTACGAGCCGATCACGGTCCGCGACAGCTCACTGAGTGCGTGTGCGCAGTCGGTCGTGGCGGCGGAGGTCGGGCATCTGGACCTCGCGTACGACTACTTCGGCGAGGCCGCCCGGATGGACCTCGGCGACCTGATGGACAACACGCGCGACGGGCTGCACATCGCGTCCCTCGCCGGTTCCTGGATCGCGGCCGTGGCCGGGTTCGGTGGGATGCGCGACTTCGGCGGGGACTTGTCGTTCCGCCCGCGACTGCCGAACGCGATCACCCGGCTGGAGTTCCGGCTCCGCTACCGCAGCAGCTCCATCCGGGTTCGAGTCCGCCACAAGGACGTCACGTACGAGCTCGTGGACGGCGACCCGATCGAGATCCTGCACTACGGCGAACCGATCACCATCGACGGGCCGGTCACGCGCGAGTGGCACGTCGACGATCCGGGTCCGGAGCCCAAGCAGCCGCCCGGCCGTGAGCCCAGGCACCGGCGCGTGCGTGGATAACATCGTTGCGGCTATGAGAGACGAAGCGACGTTCCGTGTGAAGGCCGGTCTGGCCGAGATGCTGAAGGGCGGCGTCATCATGGACGTCGTCGACGCCGAGCAGGCGAAGATCGCGGAGGACTCCGGTGCCGCGGCCGTCATGGCGCTCGAGCGGGTGCCGTCCGACATCCGCCGTGACGGCGGGGTCGCGCGCATGTCCGACCCGGCGATGATCAAGGGCATCCAGGAGGCCGTGAGCATCCCGGTCATGGCCAAGGCGCGCATCGGCCACTTCGCCGAGGCGCAGGTGCTCGAGGCGCTCGAGGTGGACTACATCGACGAGTCCGAGGTGCTGACGCCCGCGGACGAGGCCAACCACATCGACAAGTGGGGCTTCAAGGTCCCGTTCGTGTGCGGCGCGACCCACCTGGGTGAGGCGCTGCGCCGGATCGGTGAGGGCGCGGCGATGATCCGCTCCAAGGGCGAGGCCGGCACCGGCGACATCGTCGAGGCCGTGCGCCACCTGCGCGCGATCCGCGCGGAGATCCGCCGCCTCGGCACGCTGGACGACATGGAGCTCGCGACCGCCGCGAAGGAGCTGCAGTCGCCGCTGGACCTCGTGCGCCAGGTCGCGGCCGCCGGCAAGCTCCCGGTCGTCGTGTTCTGCGCCGGTGGCATCGCCACCCCCGCGGACGCGTCGCTGGTCATGCAGCTCGGCGCCGAGGGCGTGTTCGTCGGCTCGGGCATCTTCAAGTCCGAGGACCCGGCGGCCCGCGCGGCGGCGATCGTCGAGGCCACCACGCACTTCCGGGACGCGGACCGCGTCGCGAAGGCGTCGGAAGGGCTCGGCGGGGCGATGCAGTCGCTGGAGTCGCGCAAGCTCGAAGACGCGCAGTTGCTGGCCAACCGCGGTTGGTAGTCGGCGTCCTCGCGCTTCAGGGCGACTTCGAAGCGCACACGAAGATGTTGCAGGGCCTCGGTGCGGAGACGCGCGAGGTCCGTGTGCCCGCCGACCTCGAGGGGTTGGACGGGCTCGTGATGCCGGGCGGCGAATCGACCACGATGACGCTCGGCATCAAGCGCGAAGGGCTGGGTGACCCGCTGCGGGCGTTCGTCGCGAGCGGGAAGCCGGTGCTCGGCACCTGCGCCGGGATGATCATGCTCGACCGCGAGCACCTGGGCTGCATGGACACGCTGTGCCGGCGCAACGCGTTCGGCCGCCAGATCCGGAGCTTTGAAGAAGACCTGGAGATCCCCGGGATCGACGGCACGGTGCGCGCGGTGTTCATCCGCGCGCCGTGGCTG
Source organism: Solirubrobacter taibaiensis (assembly GCA_027587225.1). Taxonomy (GTDB): domain Bacteria; phylum Actinomycetota; class Thermoleophilia; order Solirubrobacterales; family Solirubrobacteraceae; genus Solirubrobacter; species Solirubrobacter taibaiensis. Next base: position 90,762 of record JAPDDQ010000020.1, on the reverse strand, counting down.
GCCGAGTACGGCGCCGGCGTCGAGATCCTCGCTGAGGTCGACGGCCACCCCGTCGCCGCCCGCCAGGACAACATGCTCGTGATCTCGTTCCACCCGGAGATCGCGGGGGAGACCCGCGTCCACGAGCTCTTCCTGGCGCAGTTGTCGTGATTGTCTATTTCACGCGTCACGGCGAGTCGCTCCTCAACGTCGCCGAGCGCACCGGCCAGCCGGAGCCCGAGGACGGCGACCACCTGTCCGAGCGCGGTTGGGAGCAGGCCCGCGGGCTGGGCGAGCGGCTGAAGGGCGAGGGGATCGAGCGGATCATCGCGTCGCCGTACGGTCGCGCGCAGGAGACCGCGCAGGGCATCGGCGAGGTGCTCGACCTGGGATACGAGGTCGACGAGGACCTGCACGAGGCCGTCCAGTCGGACGCGTACCGGGCGGTCTCACCGAAGTTCAACGGCGAGGGCCACATCACGTGGATGCCGAAGTCCGCGCCCGATCACGCCGAGGCCGGGGCGGAATCCTTCAGCGACATCCTCGGCCGGGTCTCGCGGGTGATGGAGCGGCTGGAGGAGCGCGTCGAGAGCGAGCGCATCCTCTGCGTCTCGCACTGGGGGTTCATCCACTACTTCACCGGCGCCGCGCTCTTCCGCGAGGCGTTCTCACCCGAGCACCTGCCGGCGCTCTACCGCATGGGCCACGTGAACACCGGCATCACGATGTTCACGCAGCGACGCGACTACTTCATCGAAGGTGAGCGCTTCGATGGCTGGGCGCTCCACACCTGGAACGATCAGGCGCACCTTTGAGCAGCTCCAGCGCGTGCAGCACGACCGTGAGGCCGATGAAGCCGATCGGCCACAGCGGCCAGAAGTAGTCCGCGCCGGTCGCCGCCCAGACGGCGACGCAGATCGTCGAGACCGTGAGCCAGAAGCCGAGGTGCTCGCGCAGCTCGCCGACCTTGCGCCGCCGGAGCGCCTGGGGCGTGCGCGTCTCGTCGGGCAGGTCCGCGGTGAGTCGCTGCAGCTCGCGGAACGTCTTGGCGCTCAGCGCCGCCTCGAGGCGCTCGTCCAGCTCGAACGGGTCGAGCCGGCCCGCGTGCGCGTGCCGCTGCAAGGTGCCCACGATGCGTTCGCGGTCGTCGTCGCCGACGCGGAGATCGAGGTTGGACATGGCTAGAACTCCACCACCAGGCTGACGACGCCGTAGGAGCCGAGCTTGGGATCGCCGGTGCCGACGGTCAGCTTCAGGCCGGCCTGCGGACCCTTGCGCGCCTCGACGGCCTCGCCGACCTTCTCGAACGCGGGCTTGATCAACGCCATCTTCGCCTTCACGACCGCGTCGGTGGGGCTGCCGCCCTGGGCGAGGTGCGCGACGACGTCGTTGATCGCGGCCTCGGCTTGGACGACCGCGGCCGTGATCTCCTCCACCGGCGGACGATCCTCGACCGTCTCGTCGCCGCCGATCGGGATCTTCACGTTGGCCGCGAACTTCGACCAGTCGTTGTTGGCGCCCTTGCGGATCTGCGCGTCGAAGCTCAGCCCCTTGACCGACGCCTTCAGGCCGACGGAGTCGCCCGCGAACGCGGCCTGGGCCGTGACGGAGGCATCGCCGCCCTTGACCGTGGCCGAGGCGCCGTCCTTGTCGGCCTTGAGGGCGACGGGCCCGGCCTGCAGCTTGGCCTCGCCGGCGAAGGCGAACGTGAGCGTGCCCGGCCCGGCGTGGACCGCGAGCTCCTTCGGCGGCTTCGGGATCGAGTTCAGGATCCGCGCCGCGACCTCGTGCGAGCGTCCGTCCGGCGTGACGACCTTGCGCACGGGCGGCGGCGTGTCGCCCGCGAGCACCTCGGTGATCACCATCTCGATCTGGAACGGCGTGGCGGCGAGCGCCTCTGGCACGTTCTGGCGGACCTGGTTGACCAACTCCGGCATCGAGATCGTGCCGTCCTGGTTGTGCAGCTGGATCGCCAGCCGCATCTTCTCCAGGTAGGCGACGACGCGCATCTTGATCGCGTCTTCCATCGGCTGCGGCGGCTGCAGGCGCGGGACGAGGTCCGGGAGCTGGCGGTTGAGCATCGCCCGGGCGATCGCCGCGTTGCCGACACCCGACTGGAGCTTGAGCATGTGCTCCTGCTCGCGGGTGAGCGGAGCGTCCGGTTCCTTGCGGCGGGCGACGTGTCGCTGGTGCTCTTCCAGCTGCTCGCGCGTGAGGGTCACGGCTCGACGATACCCGACACCTCGCCCGCGCGCACCCGTGCACCGGGCTCGGCGCGGCGGCGTAGGAGTGCGAGCGCGAGCGGGCCGCGGGTGGGCGAGATCGCCGCGGTGCCGATCGTCCCGAGTGGACCTGTGTCGTCGTGGACCTCGGTCCCGGCGTGTACGGGCGCGTCGAAGGCGAGCCGCCGCAGCACGCGGTGCACCGTTCCGCTGCGTTCCTGCCGCAGCACGGTCTGCATGCCGGGATACACGTTCTTGTCGGTGCGCACGACGGTGCCGACGAGCCCCGCCTCGTGCGGGAGCGTGCGCTCGTCGATGTCGCGTCCGAACGCGGGGATGCGCGCTTCGACGCGTTCGAGGTCGGACAGCGCCGGCTCCTCGTGCGTGAACGGCGTGAGCTCGACCATCCAGCCGATCCGGCCGCGCTCCAGCGCGGCGGCGACCGCGGGCTGTCCGGAGTACAGCCGGAATCCCGCGGCGGTGCGCTCGATCCGGACCAGGCCGAGCAAGGTGCCCTTCGGCGTGAGCAGCGCACCGTGGCGATCCGCTTCGACGCGGACCGTCAGGTGGGCGTCGAGGTAGGCGGCCGCGTCGGGCCCGGTGACCTCAAGCAACGGCGATGAGGTAGGGCCGCGGCCGGTCGGCGAGCGCCTCCAGGTGGTCGAGCGCGTTCTTGAGCAGCCAGGTCATCCCGCCGTGGTAGAAGGGCGAGGCGAGGATCACCCCGTCCGCCGCTCGATCGCGTCGATCACGTACTCCGCGGCCGCGTTCGGGTCGATCGCGGGGTCGTAGGTGGGGAGGTCCAGGCGGGCACCGGTGATCAGCAGCGTCTCCGCGCCGAGCTCCGCGGCGTGCGCCATGGCGATCCGCAGCGCACGCTCGTTCGAGGAGCCGAAGCGCATCGTCCCGCCGAGTCCGACGATGAAAGGCATACATCTCATTCTGCAACTTCAAGTACGCTTGAAGTCAAGTGGCGGAGCGGTTGACGATCGGCGAGGTCGCCGCGCGCACGGGCGTCGCGACCAGCGCGCTGCGCTTCTACGAGGAGCGCGGCCTGATCGCGTCCGAGCGCAACGGCGGCGGCCACCGGCGCTACGCGCGGCCCGTGATCCGGCGCGTCGCGTTCATCCTCTTCGCCCAGCGCGTCGGGCTCACGCTCGAGCAGATCGGCGAGGAACTGGCGCGCCTGCCCGCGGGCCGCCCACCCAAGCGCGAGGACTGGGCTCAGCTCTCGGCGGGCTGGCGCACTCGCGTGGACGAACAGATCGCCCAGCTCGAGCGCCTCCGCGAATCCCTCACCGACTGCATCGGCTGCGGCTGCCTCTCCCTGGACCGCTGCGCCCTCGTCAACCCGGACGACCGCCTCGGGCTCGAAGGCTCAGGCGCCCGCCGAATCTAAAGAGGGACTGTCCCTCTTTATCTTCGCGGGCGGTTGGGCAGCCCGAGGGCATGTATGTCCCTTCTGTTCGCCTCTCCAAGGTCGGGCGCGCCGCCCACGATGTCGGCATGGCCGGCTTGCTCGGCGGCAACCTGTTCGCCCGTCTGGCCCTGCACCCGAGCGTCACCGAGATCCGCGACGAGGCCGAGCGCGGCAAGGTCGTCAACGCGGCCTGGCGCCGCTACGGCACGATCAACTCGCTCTCGCTGGTCGCGATCGGGGCGGGCTGGATCGGCGCCCGCGCGGCCGAGTCCGCCAACTCCCGGCTGTCGCCGACCGAGCGCAAGCTCGCGTACGCCAAGGACGCGCTGGTCGGCGCCGTGGCGGTGACCGGCCTCGCGAGCGCGGCGCAGGGGATGCGGTTCGCCAAGCAGGCGCCGGACGGTGCCGTGCCCCTGACGGACGGCGACCACGCCGCGCCGAGCGCCACCGATCAGCAGCGCCGCACGAAGCGCCGGCTCAACGCGATCGGGCTGGCAAACCTCGCTTCGGAGATCGGCCTCGTCGCGGTCAACTCCGCACTCGCGCAGGAGAACTTCCGCCGCCCGCCCGCGCGGCGCTTCTTCAAGCGCGACTGATGATGGCTCGCGCCACGTCCGCGACGTCCGCGCCGCGCACGTGCGGCTCGGGCATCGCGACCGGGTAGGCGACGTCCGTGCGGCTGATCCAGGCGGTCTGGAGCCCCGCGAACGTCGCTCCCGCGACGTCCCACCAGTGGCCGGCGACGAACCAGGCATCGGTGGCGCCCACGCGCTCCAGGGCCGCCTTGTAGGCGAGATCCTCGGGCTTGAAGGCGCCCGAGGCGGGGGCGGAGAGCACGTGCTCGAAGTGCTCACGGATGCCGGCGTTGGTCAGAGCGGTCTCGCTCGGCTCGACCGCGGACTGCGTCAGAACGGCGAGGCGGAACCCGGCGTCACGCAACGACTGCAGGGCGTCCGGCACGTCCGGATACGGCGGGAGCGTGGACAAGTCCACCTCCACCGGCTCGCGCCCGGCGCGCTCCAACCCGCGCCGCAGCGCGGCCTCGAACAACGGCTTGAACGTGGTCTCGCGGCCCGCCAACACCGTGACCATGGCCATCATGTTCGCCTCGTCCAGCGCGGCGATCGGGATCTCGGGCGGGTCCAGCAGCCCGGCCGGATCGAGCAGCGTCCCGTTCAGATCGAAGATCACCCACATCGCGTTAGGGTCCCATTTCATGACCAAGATGCGTGCCGCGGTGTTGGAGGAGTTCGGCAAGCCGCTCGTCGTCCAGGAGGTCGAGCTCGCCGACCCGAAGGCCGGCGAGGTGCTCGTCCGGCTGGTGGCGTGCGGCGTGTGCCACACGGACATGTACACGGCCTCCGGGGCCGATCCGTCCGGCTATGCGCCCGCCGTGCTCGGACACGAGGGCGCGGGCGTCGTGGAGAAGATCGGCGAGGGCGTCGAGGACCTCGCCGTGGGTGATCACGTCGTGACGCTGTTCTCGCCGCAGTGTCGCGAGTGCGAGCACTGCCTGTCGCCCAAGACGAACCTGTGCATGGCGATCCGCGCCGAGCAGAACCAGGGCCATCTCCCGGACGGGACCGTGCGGATCTCCCGCGACGGCGAGCCGATCCGCCACTTCATGGGCACGAGCACGTTCGCCGAGTACACCGTGATGCCGGAGATCGCGCTGGCGAAGGTGCCCAAGGAGGCACCGCTGGACCGCTGCGCGCTGTTCGCCTGCGGCCTGTCGACGGGCATGGGCGCGGCGATGTTCACGGCCAAGGTCGAGGCGGGCGCGACGGTCGTCGTCTACGGCGCGGGCATGGTCGGCCTCGGCGCGGTCGCCGGCGCGCGGCTGCAGGGCGCTGAGCGGATCATCTGCGTCGATCTCTCCGAGGACCGGCTCGAGCTCGCGAAGGGCCAGGGCGCGACGGACACCTGGATCGGCGGTCCGGACACCGTCCAGAAAGTGCTGGATGAGACGGGCGGGATGGGCGCCGACTACACGTTCGAGGCCACCGGCCTCGTCAAGGTCATGCAGCAGGCCGTCGAGTCCGCGCGCATGGGCTGGGGCCTGTGCACGGTCACGGGCGTGGCGGGCAAGGGCGAGACGCTCGACGTCACCCCGCGCTACCTGATCACCGGCCGCCGCGTGGCGGGCTCGTCCTTCGGCGGCGTCAAGGGCCGCGACCAGGTCCCGCAGCTCGTGCAGCTCTACCTGGACGGCAAGCTCGACGTGGACCCGTTCATCTCGCACCGGATCACGCTCGACGAGGTCAACAAGGGCTTCGACCTCATGCACGACCAGAACGGCATCCGGAGCGTCATCGAGTTCTGAGTTTCCAGCCTCGGGTAGGACGAGGTCATGCAAGCCGATCGCAGTCTGATCACGCTCTCCGACCTTGTTCGCCGTGCTGTGGCCATCGTCGACCCGCCGGGTGAGGACCCGGCGGTCGAGGAGTTCGCAGTGCGCTTCGAGGACGCCGACCAGCCCGTCCGCGGGCTGCTCGACAGCATCGAGGAACGGGTCATGTGGGGCGTCGACGAGGACGCGCCGATCGTGATGGCGCAGGCCGTGACGATCTACCTGGCGCACCGCCTCGACGACGTCGACAACACGCCCGAGCACATCCTCCTGCACGCCGCGCGCTCCGAATTCGACGGCAAGCCACCAGAGAACATCGTGACCTGGCTCGCCGACCAGGGTGTGAACTTCAACTGAGAAGGGCACTGGACCGGAATGGGGAGGAGAGGCCTCGTTCCGGTTCTGGGGTGCGCGCTCGTGCTGGGCTCGTGCTCGCTCGAGGACCCGCCCGGCGGGGAGGGCCGCATGTCGATCGCCACCGGAGGCTCCGGCGGCGTCTACCAGGTCTACGGCGGTGGCGTGGCCGAGATGCTCTCCGCCAACGGCCATCCGACCACCGCCGAGACGACCAGCGCCTCCGTCGACAATCTGTTCCTCGTCGCCGACGGCGACTCCGAGGTCGCCTTCTCACTGGCCGACACGGCGATCGACGCCGTGGAGGGCAAGGACTCTTTCGGCGGTGAGCAGCTGCCGCTCCGCGCGCTCGGCACCCTGTACTCGAACTTCACGCACGTCGTCGCGCTCAAGTCGAGCGGGATCACCAGGATCGAGGACCTCGAGGGCAAGAAGGTCTCCATCGGCGCGCCGAACTCCGGCACCGAGGTGATCGGGCTGCGGCTGATGGAGGTCGCGGGGCTCGACCCGGACAAGGACGTGAGGAAGCGCTCGCTCGGCGTGGGCGAGTCGGCGGCGGCGCTGCGCGAGGGCTCGCTCGACGCGTTCGTCTGGTCCGGCGGCCTGCCCACGGGCGCGATCACCGACCTCGCCACCACCGACGACATCGTCCTGCTGCCGCTGGACTCGTACCTGCCCAAGCTCAACGAGCGCTACGGCGAGGCGTACGTGGAGGCCGAGGTGGAGGAGGGCGAGTATCCGAACGTCCCGGCGGTGAAGACGATCAGCGTCCCGAACCTGCTGATGGTCCGCGAGGACATGGACGCGACGCTCGCGCACGATCTGATCAAGCTGATGTTCGACCACAAGGCCGAACTCGCGGAGATCCATCCGTCGGCGGAGAAGCTGACGATCGAGGACGCGCAGAAGGTCGTCGAGCCGGTCCAGTTGCACGAGGGCGCCGAGCAGTACTACGCAGAGGCGACGCAGTGAAGCGATTCGCGCTGCTTGGCCTGATCTTCGTGGCCGGCTGCGGCGGCGGCCCGACGGTCGTCGCGCTCGACGGTGAGGGCCGTGCGGTGGCCGGGGCGGCGCTGCCCGCCGACGGGCGCTTCGCGCTCACCTACCGGCACTCCGTCTACAAGGCCGCGGCCGAGGAGCGCTTCAAGGCCACCGAAGGCGGCTTCGTGCTCGACGCCATCGCCTCCCGCGACGGGCGCGTGCTCGACTACTACGAGCTCGACGGCGACCGCACGCGCGAGGGCGACACGTGGGTCCTGCACCCGTACGAGCCGGCCCACTTCCGGACGATGCCGCTCGCGGCGACCCGGCGCGGCCAACGCACCCTCGTCACGAGCAGCGAACGCGTGCCCTTGTACGGCGGTCCCGTCCATCTGAGGTTGGTGGTCAATCGATGACGAAGACCGAAGCACTCCTGGAGGAGTACGAGCCCGAGCGCCCCGGCCGCAAGCTCGAGGGCTTCCCGGGACGGCTCGTGTCCGTGCTCGGCGCCGGGCTCGCGCTGTTCGCCGTCTTCTGGGTGTTCTGGCCGCTCGCGCCGCAGGTCTACCGGCCCGCGTTCCTGGCCGTCGCGCTGCTGCTCACGTTCGTCGCCTTCGGCCGGGCCAAGCAGCCGACGACGGCCGACTACGTGGTCGCGGTCCTCGCGCTGCTCGCGATCGGCTATGCCGTCTTCACGCCCGACCTCGTCCGCCGCGCCGCGCGGCCGGAGACGCTGGACATCGTGTTCGGCGTCGCGGCGATCCTGTTCGTGGTGGAGGCGACGCGCCGCACGACCGGCTGGGCCCTGCCCGCGATCTGCGTGGCGTTCCTGTTCTACGCGTTTTTCGGCGGTCTGCTGCCCGACTGGACGCAGATCGGCCACAAGGGCTACGGGATCGATCGCATCGTCGGCCAGTCCTTCATGGGGCTGGAGGGCATCTTCGGCGTGCCGCTCGATGTTGCCGCGACCTACATCATCCTGTTCGCGATCTACGGCGCGGTGCTGGAGTTCAGCGGCGCCGCGCGCTTCTTCGTCGAGATCTCGTTCGCCGCCTTCGGGCGTTCGAAGACCGGTCCGGGTCGCACGAGTGCGGCCGCCGGCTTCCTGCTCGGCACGGTCTCCGGCTCCGGTGTCGCCACCACGGTCACGCTCGGCTCCGTCGCCTGGCCGCTGCTGCGCAAGGCCGGGTACCCGAAGGATCAGGGCGGCGGCATCATGGCCGCGTCCGGCATCGGCGCGATCCTGTCGCCTCCGACGCTCGGCGCCGCCGCGTTCATCATCGCCGAGATCCTCGAGGTCAGCTACCTGCAGGTGCTGGTCTACGCGCTGATCCCGTCGATCCTCTACTACGTCGGCATCCTCATGGCGATCGAGGCCGACGCGCGCCGTCACGAAGTCCACGGGCTGGACATCGAGACACCGGGCGTGGGAAAGCTGTTGGCCCGCTGGGGCTACCACTTCTCGAGCCTGTTCCTGATCGTCTTCCTGCTCGCGATCGGCTTCAGCGCGTTCCGCTCGGTGATCATCGCCACCGTCGTCGCGTTCCTGCTGAGCTTCCTCGACCGCCGTGACCGGATGGGCCCGCGGGCGGTCTGGGAGGCGCTGGTGGCGGGGTCGCGCGGCGTGCTCCCAATCGTCGCCACCACGGCGGCCGCGGGCATCATCGTCGCGGTCGTCTCGCTCACCGGCCTCGGCCTCAAGCTCGCGGGCCTGATCGTGGACCTGGCGGGTGGCTCGCTCGCGCTGACGGCGATCCTGGCCGCGATCGCCGTGCTCATCCTCGGCTTGGCCGTCCCGGTCACGGCGAGCTTCATCATCGCCGCGGCCGTCGTCGCGCCCGCGCTCGTCGCGCTCGGCGTGGAGGACTTCGCCGCCTACATGTTCATCTTCTACTACGCGGTCCTGAGCGAGGTGAGCCCGCCGACCGCGCTCTCGGCCTTCGCCGCGGCCGCGATCACGGGCGGCAACGGCTTCAAGACGATGATGCTCACCTGCCGCTACACGCTGCCGGCGTTCCTCGTCCCGTTCGCGTTCGTCCTCGCCCCGCGCGGTGAGGGCCTGCTGATGCAGGGCGGTTTGGAGACGATCGCGTTCGCGGTGGTGGTCTCGATCATCGCCGTCGTCGCCCTCGGCCTCGCGCTCGAAGGCTGGCTCAAGGGCGAGATCGGCTGGCCGGCGCGCGCGCTGATCGGCGCCGCCGCGCTGCTCCTGCTGTGGCTGGAACCGACCGTCACGCTGATCGGCCTCGTCGTCCTCGCCGCGGGCCTGGCCCTGCACTTCGTCACCCGCACCCCGCCGGACGAGCCGTCCGGCGGCGAGCGGTTCACGCGCGAGGCACCTCAGGCGGCGCCGTCGTCGCCCTCGAGCTCGTCGTGATTCTCATCCTCGCGGATCTCTGAATCCGTCTTGGGGTCGTCGGGCTTCGAGTCGACCTCGTAGTTGCGGATCGGGGCCTGCTTGTCGTCATCCATACCTGAGGCGCTGCCCATCACAGCCGCGCCGCAACCGCCTGGGCGCGCTCGTCGTCGAGCGCGTCGAGCGGCGGGCGCAGGTTCGCCCACCCGGCGTCGCCGGTGCGCACCCGCATGATGGCCTTCAGCGCCGGGATCGGCGGGAAGCCTTCGAGGAAACCGCGGGTCTCGGTCAGCGACGCCTGCTCGGCGTCCGCGCCCGCATCGCCGGCCGCCCACAGGTCGTAGACGCGCCGGGACTGCGCCGCCGTGACGTTGCACGTGGCGGAGATGCAGCCGTCGCCGCCCCAGCGCAGCGTGTCCAGCAGGAAGCGCTCGGAGCCCGCGAACACGGTCAGCTGCGGGAACTCCTTGCACAGCCGCTCGATCCGTTCCGCGTCGCCGGCGCTGTCCTTCGTTCCGGCCACCACACCCGGGTAGGCGTCCAGCAAGCGCCCGATCAGCTCGGGCGTGAAACCCACCTGGGCCATGGGTGGGATGTGGTACAGGAAGAGCCGCAGGCGGTCGTCGCCGACGCGCTCGATCAGCTCCGCGAAGAAGCGGAACAGCCCGTCGTCGCTCACGCCCTTGTAGTAGAAGGGCGGCAGCGCCAACACGCCCGGCGCACCGACCGCCAGCGCCTCGCGGGCGAGCGTGACCGCGTCGGGCAGGGCGCACGCGCCCGTGCCGGGGAGCAGCACGTCGGCGGGGATGCCGTCCTCGACCAGCTTTTCCCACGCCTCCACGCGCTCGCTCACCGCCAGCGAGTTCGCCTCGCCGGTGGTGCCGAAGATGCCGAGGCCGTGACAGCCCTCGTCGAGCAGCCGCCGGCAATGCTCGGCGTAGGCCGCGCGATCGACCGACAGGTCATCACGCATCGGAGTCAGAACTGCCGCGAAGACGCCTTTCATGCCATCACTCGTACCACTGTCCGCTGCGGAGAAACGAGCAGAGCTCCTCCCAGGTCAGAAACGGCATGTACTCGAGGTCCTCGCCCTCGGCGCCCCAGCCGTGCCACGCGCCCTCGGCGCCGCGCTCGAGGAAGCCGTCGACGGACGCGTTGTACCAGCGCGAGTCACTGCCCCGGACCGCCGCGTAGTCCCAATGGCGGCGCGCGAACTTCAGGCGCGGCAGCTCGGCGATCTGCTGCCACAGCAGGGCTTCGAACGCATTCGGGTCCGCCGGCCCCGCCGCGGCGGCCTCGCTCGTGAGCGCCTCGCGCAGGCAGTCGGCGAAGACGTCCAACGCCAGACCCGGTTCGCTCCGATGCGGCTTGGTCAACGCCGCGAGCGCCCGCAGGTACGTCTCCAGCTTGCGGTCGCTCTTCGGCAAGGCCCAGACGAAGTCGTAGAAGTCGCGGTTGGTCAACAGGCGCCGGGGCCGGCCGCCGAGCCGCACCTCGATCACGACGCGCACGTCCGCGCGCATGCCCCACAGCCGCCGGCTTAGCGCCACGAAGTTCGCGTCCGCATCCGCCTGGTCGTCGAAGACCGGCCCGTCCGGGGCTCCGTGGACCAGTCGCACGGTCGGACGCGGATCGGGCAGCGCGCTCCAGACCTGGTCGCGGAAGTCCTCCAGCGCCGCGAGCGCGTCCCGCCGGTCGGCGTAGAGCACGAATTCGGCGGGCACGGCCATGGGAGGGGGACAGTACCCTCGGGCGCATGAATCGCGAGCCGGAGCTGCTGAGCGTGGTGGCACCGATGTACGAGGAAGAGGACACCGTCGACCCGTTCACCGAACGGATCGCGGCCGCGCTCGGGCATCTGAACTACGAGCTGATCCTCGTCAACGACGGCTCCAAGGACGGCACGCGCGACGCGATGGCGCGTGCGGCCGCGCGCGACCCGCGCGTGAAGGTCGTCTCGCTCGCCCGCAACTTCGGCCACCAGCCGGCGCTCACCGCCGGGCTCGAGCACGCTCGCGGCGACGCGATCGTGATGCTCGACGGCGACCTGCAGGACCCGCCGGAAGTGATCCCGCAGATGCTCGACGAGTGGCGCAAGGGGATCGACGTCGTGTACGCCGTGCGCGAGCAGCGGCTGGGGGAGACGGCGTTCAAGCGCATCACCGCCAAGGGCTTCTACAAGACCTTCCGCCGCCTGACCGGGCTCAACCTGGCCGTGGAGTCCGGCGATTTCCGCCTGATGGACCGGCGCGCGCTGGACGCGCTGCTCAAGATGCCCGAGCGCAACCGCTTCCTACGCGGGATGACCGTGTGGATCGGGTTCAGCCAGATCGCGGTCCCGTTCGTGCGCCAGGAGCGCCACGCCGGCGTGACCAAGTACCCGCTGCGCAAGATGCTGCGGTTCAGCTTCGACGCCATCACGTCGTTCTCGTCGACGCCGCTGCAGTGGGCGACGTTCCTGGGCTTCGTCTTCAGCATGGCCGCGTTCCTCGCGATCCCGCTGACCGTCGTCGCCCGCTACGCGAACATCTTCGAGCGCGGCGTGCCGACGACGATCATCATCGTCCTGCTGCTGGGCGGCATCCAGCTGATCACGCTCGGCATCATCGGCGAGTACATCGGGCGCATCTACGACGAGGTCAAGCACCGGCCGCTGTACGTCGTGGGCGAACGCATCAACGTGGAGGAACCGACGTCGTGAGAATCGCTGTCCTCGGGGCCGGCGTCGCCGGCCTCGTCGCGGGTCTGCGCCTGACGCAGGCCGGTCATACGGTGGACGTGTACGAGCGCTGGCCCGGGCTCGGCGGCCAGGCGGCGACGATCGACGTCGGCGGCGGCCACCTGCTCGAGCGCTACTACCACCACCTGTTCAGCACGGACCGCCACATCGCGGGCCTCTACGACGAGCTGGGCATGCCGGACGAGCTGGAGTGGCTCAGCTCCTCCGTCGCCTACTTCGCGGATGGCAAGCAGTGGCCGTTCGTGACCCCGATGGACCTGCTGCGCTTCAAGCCGATGCCGCCGCTCGCGCGGGTCCGGCTCGGCGCGGCGGTGGTCGCGCTGCAGAAGGGCCCCGGCGCGCCCGGCCCCTTCGAGCACGTGACCGCGCGCAAGTGGATCGAGCGCTACATGGGCAAGGACGCCTACCGGACGCTGTGGGGCCCGCTGCTGCGCGGCAAGTTCGGCGAACGCGCCGACGACGTCGCGATGGTGTGGCTGCAGAACAAGCTGCGGCTGCGGCGCGGCGACGACGCGGCGGACGAGAAGCTGGGCTACCCCAAGCACTCGTGGGAGAAGCTCCTGCACGCCCTGCAGGAGCAGATCGAGGCCGGCGGCGGCCGCGTGCTGATCGACCGCCCGATCGCGAAGCTCTCCGCCGACTTCACGGTGACGCCGGGCGCGCCGAACAGCTTCAGACGCGGACACGACCCGCGCGAGTTCGACACGATCGAGCCGGAGACGTACGACGCGGTGCTGGCCACGCTCCCGAGCGACGTCTTCGAGCAGGTGCTCGAGCCGGGCGTGCTGCCCGAGTCCTACCTCGCGCGGGCGCGCAGCATCGAGTACTTCACGGCGCTCTGCCTGCTGATCGAGATCGACCAGCAGTTCTCGCCGTACTACTGGACCAACATCGGCGACGACGCGCTGCCGTTCGTGGGCCTGATCGAGCACACCAACCTGATGGGCCCCGAGCGCTACGACGGCCGCCGCTTCCTCTACGTCGCCAACTATCTCCCGAAGGGCCACGAGCTGCTGGGCCTCAGCCCCGACGAGCTGCTCGATCGCTACACCCCCGGCCTGCAGGCGATCAACCCCGCCTTCGACCGCTCCTGGGTCCAGCAGCTGTGGGCGCACCGCGAACCGGCCGCGCAGCCGATCGTGACCGTCGGCTACCGCGAGAAGATCCCGGCGATGAAGACGCCGCGGCGCGGGCTCGTGCTGGCCAACACGACGCAGATCTTCCCCGAGGATCGGGGCACGAACTACGCGGTAAGGGAGGGCGACGAGGCCGCTCGGGCCCTCCTGGAATGGTTGCCCAGCGAACGAGAGTGACGCACCTCACCCGGAAGGGCTAGCTCTAAACATAAGTTCGGCTAGTACCCCTAGAGAAGTCTTCTTCTCCTGCCGATACTGAGATTGCGATGCACTCCCCGGACTCGAACTGGCTCTCCCGCGCCCTTAAGCGTCCCTCGCGTCCGAGCGAGGACGACCTCCACCACTGCGCCGCTTGCGGCAAGGATTACGTCAACCCCGTCGAATGGGACGCCGTCACGCCTGAGGCGTGGTGGATGCGCCTGCGCTGCGGCGAATGCCACGTCTGGCGTGAGGTCACCGTGACCAACCACGTCGCCGAGCGCTTCGACGTCGAGCTCGACCGCCGGGCCGACCTGATCCACCGCGCGCTGGCCAAGCTCGATCGCGAGCACATGGCCCAGCAGGTGGAGACCATGATCGGCGCGCTCCGCCACGGGCTCATTGAGCCTGCGGATTTCGCTCGCCCGGTCTGAACTCCAGCCGTTCGTCCTCCAGGTCGAGCTCCCGCTCGATCCGGTGCATGACGTCATTGGAGATCGTGCCTTCGTTGCGTAGCCGCACGATCTCCCGCCGCTGCGCTTCCAAGACCTCGCGCACGACCGTCTGATACTGCGTCGAGCGGTCCTCGAAGCCGTCGTCCTCGATCTTGCCCGCCCGCGCCTTCAGGCGCCGGCGCCGGTACTCGTACGCGTTGCGCATCCGCTCCAGCGTGTCGTCGCGCGCCCATTCCTCGTTCCCGAGCTCCTCGATCCGCCCGAGCGCGGCCTGCGTGGCGTACAGCCGCGCGGTGAGCTCCTCGCGCTCTTCCTCAGACCCGTCGTCGAGTACGCCGAACATGCGGATCAGCGGTGAGAGCGTGAGTCCCTGCAGGACGAGCGTGACGAAGATGACCGCGAACGTCAGGAACAGGATCTCGTCGCGGAACGGGAAGTCCGTGGGGAGCGCGAGAGCGGCGGCCAGCGAGACGGCGCCGCGCATGCCCGCCCAACCGACCACGGTCCGCTCCTGCCAGCGCGAACGGCCGCGGGTGGTGAGCAGCCGCGTCGCCCCGAGCCAGCGGATCGGGTACACGATCAGCCACTGCCACACCAGGCGACAGAGCACCACGGCCGCGCTCACCGCCGCCGCCCAGCCGAGCAGCGTGGCGGGCGAGGTTCCTTCGAGCGCGTCGAGCACCGCCGGGAGCTGCAGCCCGATCAGGATGAACAGGAACGCGTTGAGCAGGAACTGCAGCAGCTCCCACATCCCGAAGCCCATCAGCCGGGTGGTGGGGGAGGAGATCTTCGGCGCCATCCAACCGAGGTAACAGCCGACCGTGACCGCGGCGAGCACGGCCGAGACGTGCAGCAGCTCCGCCGGCACGTAGGCGGCGTACGCGGTCAGCAGGCTGATCGTGTTCTCGATCAGCGGGTCGTTGAGCCGCTTGCGGACCTGGGCCACGATCCAGCCGACGATCAGCCCCACCGCGATGCCGCCGGCGGCCTTCCACAGGAAGTCCCAGGCGGCGTCGAGGAAGCTGAAGGCCACCACGCTCGTGGCCGCGGTGATGGCGATCCGGTAGGCGACCAGCGCGGTCGCGTCGTTGACCAGCGCCTCGCCCTCGAGCACCGAGACCAGCCGGCGCGGAACGCCGAGGCGGCGCGCGATCGCGGTCGCGGCGACGGGGTCCGTCGGCCCGACGATCGCCCCGAGCGTGAACGCCGCGGCCCAGGACATGCCGTCGATCAGTTCGTGGGCGACGACCGCGACGACGACCATCGTCACCAGCACGAGCCCGATCGCCAGCAGCGCGATCGGTCGCGCCGCGGTGCGCAGCTCGCGCAGGTTGGCGAAGAACGCGCCGCTGTAGAGCAGCGGCGGCAAGAACAGCAGCAGCACGAGGTCCGGGTCGAGCGTGACCTCCTGCAGGCCCGGCGCGAAGCTCAGCAGCGCGCCGCCCAGCACGAGCACGATCGGGTACGGCACGTTGATCGCGCGCGCGGCCGCCGAGAGGATCGCGATCCCCAGCAGCAGCGCGACGAGCGTGACTTCGAGCTCGTCCAACTTACGCGGCCGTGAACTGCACGACGCCGTCCGCCTCGACTTCGACGACCTCGTCGCGCTCGATCAGCAGGTCGACGTGGCCCAGCACCTCGCTGAGGGTCAGCAGCGCCTGGGTGAGCGCGATCTGGCCCCAGGTCTCGACCGCGATCGCGTGCGCGGAGATCGGCGCCTGGGCGATCAGCGCCGCGAACTTCGCGGCGCGGCGCTCGTGCATCGCGAAGCGCTCGTCGATCAGCTGCGCGTGCCCGGTGAACGTCTCGCCGTGGCCCGGGAACACGGTGCCGACCGCCATCGCGCGCGTTTCGGTCATCGACGCCATGTAGGTCTTCAGCGCGTGCGGCCGGTCGGTCTCCGGGCCGTCGGACGGCAGGATCGCGATCAGCGGGTTGGAGGAGATGTGGCGCAGCAGATGGTCGCCGGCGATCAGATCGCCGTTGGCCGCGTCGAAGAACACCGTGTCCGTCGGCGAGTGGCCCGGGCGGTGGTGGACGGTGAACGTGCGGCCCGCGAAACCCAGCTCGCCGCCGTCGTGGAGGATCTCGCTGACGGGCGCGCTGGCGCCCCAGCCGCGGTAGCCGCGCGTGACGGCGCCGAGCGTGGTGACCACCTGGTCCGGCACGCCGTGGCGGCGCAGCAGTGCCTGCGCGAACACGTCGTTGCGCTCCGCATAGCCCTGGAAGTCCTCGACCACCGGGACGAGGACGTCCAGCGCGCAGACCGCGGCGCCCGAGCGGTCGGCGAGGACGTCCACCAGCCCGAGGTGGTCGGCGTGCTGGTGGGTGATCACGATCCGCTCGAGCTCCTCGATCCGGCGGCCGAGCGTCGCCAACCCGGCCTCCAGCGCGACGTACGAGCGCGCCGAGTTCGGGCCGACGTCGAACAGCGTGAGCGGGTCGTCCTCGACCAGGTAGGCGTTGACGTCTCCGACCCGGAACGGCGTGGGGATGGAGACGCCGCCGATCACGCCCGGATCAGCGCGAGCATCTCGTCGCGCTTGGCTTCCATGTCCTCTTGGGAGATGAGGCTCTCGAGGTTCAGGCGCAGCAGCGGCTCGGTGTTGGACGGGCGCACGTTGAAGTGCCAGTCCTCGTAGTCGACGCTGATGCCGTCGAGCTCGGTGATCGTGGCGCCGGCGTGCAGCGCCTTGATCTCGTCCATCTTGGCCTGCTGGTCGGCGACGGTGGAGTTGATCTCGCCGCTGATGAAGTACGTGGAGCGGTACTCGCGCAGCAGCGCGGCGAGCGTCGTGTCGCGCTTGGACAGCAGCTCGAGGATCAGCAGCGCGGGGATCGTGCCCGAGTCCGCGTTGTAGAACGCCTTGAAGTAGTAGTGGCCGGAGACCTCGCCGCCGAACTCGCCGCCCTCGTCGCGCATGCGGGTCTTGAAGAACGCGTGGCCGACGCGGTTGATCAGGGCGCGGCCGCCGAGCGCTTCCACCGTGTCCGGGACCGCCCGCGAAGCGCGGACGTCGTAGAGGATGTCGGCGCCGGGCACCTTCTCGAGCACGGACGCGGCCAGCAGGGCGGTGAGGAAGTCGCCGGGGACGAACTCGCCGTCGCCGTCGATGAAGAAGCAGCGGTCGGCGTCACCGTCCCAGGCGATGCCCAGGTCGGCGCCGGTCTCCAGCACCTTCTTGATGATGAACTCGCGGTTCTCGGGCAGCAGCGGGTTCGGCTCGTGGTCGGGGAACTCGCCGTCCGGGACCCAGTAGGTCTCGATGACCTCGACCGGGAGCTGGTCCAGGATCGGACCCACCATCGGCCCCGCCATGCCGTTGCCGCCGTCCACGACGACCTTCAGCGGCTTGATCACGGACGTGTCGATGACCTCGAGCGCGATCTTGTGGAAGTCGGCGTAGATCTCGACCTCCTCGAAGCTGCCGCCGCCCGGAGCCTCGCCCAGACCCTGCTCGATGTGCGCGCGCACCTCCGCCAGGCCGCGGTCGCCGGAGAGCGCGACGGAGCCGCGCTCGACCATCTTCGCGCCCGTGTAGGCCTTCGGGTTGTGGCTCGCCGTGCACATCAGGCCGCCGTCCAGGTCGCGGCTGCCGACCAGCCAATACAGCATCTCGGTGCCGACCATGCCCGCGTCCACGACGTGCACGCCCTCGGCCATCAGGCCCTCGCGGTAGCGCAACGCGAGCTCGGGGGCGGAGAGGCGCATGTCGCGCCCCAGGCCCACCCGGAGCGCGCCCACCGGCTTGCCGGAGAGGTCCGCCAGGGCGCGCGCGAGGCCGCGACCGACGGCCTCCGCCGTGTCGCCGTCGATGTCCTGTCCGTAGAGGCCGCGGACGTCGTAGGCCTTGAAGATGCGCGAAAGGTCGCTGACTGGCATAGAGGACCGGAGCTTAGTCAGGAGCGTCCGAAGGGCCACCGGCGGCGCTTGGGTGGCGGGGGAGGGTCGGCCTCGATGCGCTCGGCGATGCGCCGGGTGGCCTCCACGCCCGACGCGTACGCCGCGCCGTCGGCCGGGCCGCTCGCATCCCCGGTCTGCGGGTCGTACACCGAGAGCCCCGCCTCCGTGAGGATCTGGGCGTACTCCTGCATCCGGAACATCACCTCCAGCGCGTGCTCTCCGTCGTGCCAATACGGGACCGAGACGGCGGCGTCCTCGTGGAAGATCGACACCTGGACGGCGTCGGCGTTGGTGATCTCGATGTGCGTGGGGAAGTCGTGGCGCTCGGCAGTGGGGTCGAGCGCGAGCACGTCGGCCGCGAGGCGCTCCATCGCGGCGCGCTCGACTTCGGTCGGCGGGCGCAGCTCGGTCGCCAGCTCACGCTCTTCGTTCTCGTACCACTCCTCGACGGTGAACCCGGGCGGGACGCGGAACGCGTGCAGGTCGTAGCTCATGGGCGGGTGGCGGCGATCACGTGTTGGAAGGTGAACAGGGGTAGGGGCGGGGCGAACCGGTCCAGGCGCGACCCGCGCGTGAGCAGCCAGCGGCGTGACACGACCGTGTGCGGCGTGCACCCGGCCTGCGTGAGCAGGTCGAGCGCGTCCTTGCGGGTGAACCAGCGCAGGTGCGTGGCGTCGAAGATCCCCTCGGGCTTGCGTGGCCACCGGCCGCGGGCCAGGTGGGCGAACGTGCTCCAGTGGTTGACGTTCGGGAGGCTCACGATGACGGTGGCGCCCGGTTCCAGGTACTGCGCGTAGCGGGAGAGCGTCACCCAGGGGTCCGTCAGGTGCTCGAGGATGTCGGCGGCGATCAACGCGTCGTAGGTGCCCTCGACCACGGCCTGCGACACGTCGCCTGCGATCACGTGGTCCAGCCGGGTGGCCGCCTCGCGGGCGTATTCGGGCTCGATCTCGATCCCCGTGACGTGCGCCGGCTGGCGCTGCTTGAGCGCGGCACCGGTGGTTCCGGTCGCACAGCCGAGGTCCAGCACGCGGCGTGCCGTGTGGGGCACGTGATCGAGGATCTCGGGCCGTGCCCGCTCATAGGCCGCGGCGCGGGCCGCTCGCTCTCCGGGACGCATCGCGCAGGAGGGTACGGCTAGCCCCAGTCACACGCGTCAAAGAATCGAATAAGAAAGGGCGACACGAAATCCGGACCGCGGCGTCTACCGGTCGACCACCCGCCCGTCCCCAGCTCCCCCAGGAGGATCCCCTGCCCGCCCACGAGGACACGTTCGCCGCCGAGTTCGAGCGTCATCGCCCCGTGCTGCGCCGGCAGGCGGCACGGATGCTGCGCGGCAGCGGCTACGACCCCGACGATGTGCTGCAGGACGTCTACCTGCGCGCCGACGCCGCCCTGCGCGGTGGCGTCGTTCCGATGGATTCCCGTGCCTGGCTGCTCCGCCTCGTCCGCAACGCCTGTCTCGACGAACTGCGCCGCGCCCGCGTGCGCGGCGTCGCCGGTGACGTGGAGCTCGAGACGCTCCCGGCCGTCAGCGGCCAGCTCCCAGAGGTGCTCGTCGACCGCACCGAGGCGCGTGCGCTGCTCGGCGACATCCACCGCCTGCCCGACCGGCAGAAGTCGGTGCTGGTGATGAGCGCCCTCGACGGACTCTCGCACGAGGAAGTCGCCGTCCGGCTGGACACGACCGTCGACACGACCCGCTCGCTGCTCGCGCGGGCCCGCGCGAACCTGCGCCAGACCGCTCAGGCGCGTGAGACGTCGTGCTTCTCGGTGCGCGACGCGCTGGACGACGCCGCTTCGGGTGGCGTGCGCGCGAGCGAGATCGCCCGCCGCCACCTGTGGACGTGCGGCGAGTGCCGCGCCCATCAGGCCTCGCTGCGCGACCGGCCTTCGCGCCTGCGCCGGCTGGCGGGCTGGAGCCCGTGGGCCGTGGTCGCGCAGCTGCTCGGTGGCGGCAGCGTCGCCACGGTGCAGAAGGTCGCGGTCGGCGCGTGCTGCGCGCTGGTCGTCGGCGGCGGCGCGGTGACCGTGCCGGTGGTCAAGCACCACGCGGCCGAGGACCCTGCCGCCCAGGTCGCGATGGTCACGCCGGAGGACATCGCCGTCGCGGACAGGCCCGTGCGCCGCGCGAAGGGAGGCGACGCCACGCCGGCCAAGCCGCTGCTGGTGTCGACCGCGCCGGTCGTCGCGCCCAGCGCCAAGTCGGCCGCCGCGGCGACGAAGCGGGCCGCCACGGTCAAGAAGGCCAAGGCCAAGGCCAAGGCGCGCCGCCCGGTCGCCACGCGGAGCCTGAACGACTACCGCCGGCAGTACTCGGTGATGGTCCGCCACTTCCTCAAGGGCAATCCGACCGAGGCCCAGCGCGCGGAGTTCTTCGCCCGGGCGCGCAAGTTCATGCTCTCTCCGCCCGGCTCCAAGGCGCGCAAGAGCGCGTTGCTCAACCTCTCGGAGGTCGCGTTCGGCAACCGCCGGAACCCGGCGCCGCCGAAGGGCATCCGCCCGGCCGCGCCGCAGCCGAAGCCGACTGCCGCTCCGAAGCCGGTCGAGACGCCCGAGCCCACGCCGGTCCAGACGCCTGAGCCCACCCCGGTCGCCACGCCGGCCCCGGTCGAGACGCCGGCGGCCACGCCGGTGCCCACGGAGACGCCCGTGGCGACTCCGCCGGCCGAGCCGACGCCGGTCGCCACCCCCTGAAGTCGCGGTGAAGGGAGCGGCGCCCCGCCGCTCCCTTCATTCCCGCTAGACCAGGCGGGCCGCGATCGCGCGCGCTTCGTCGGCGGTGCGGGCCGGCGCCACCCGCGCCGTCACGGCACCGCTCTTCACGCGCACGGCCAAGGTCGGTCCGGGATCGGGCGCGGACGACTGCGCGGCGACGGCTCGGGTGAGCGCGGTCGCGTTCGTGCCGCCGCTCCGGATCACGACCACGTAGCCGGTGTGCTCGCTCTCCACGTGGAACCACGCGATCCCTTCCAGCGAGCGTGACTTGTTGAGCGCCGTCCGCTCACCCGCGGCCGAGACGGCCCACACGCGGGCGCCCTTGCCCCAGCTGGGGAAGAGAACCTCCACCGACTTCCCGGAGGCGCCGTTCACATCCCAGGCGGTCTCGATGTACGTCGCGCGGAACGTGTGCGTCGTCGTGATGTCGATCCCGCTGCGCGACGTCTTCCCGCGCGCCCGCAGGGTCGAGAACGCACCGGCGTAGGGCGGACGCGAGTCCTTCGGCGACAGCAACTGGAGCGGCGAGTCGTTGCCGTAGGTGCGCTGGGAGGCGGCGACGATCGTCCCGGACGAGTTGCGCACGACGAGCCCGAATGACGCGGGCGGACGTCCGCCGACGCCGCCCGCGACGTCCTGCTGGCCGTCGAACAGCCGCGCGAGCTCGACGCCGCCGTACGGGAAGGCGCCGCGGTTGACGGCGACGATCGCCGTGTTGTAGGCGGGCGTCGTGACGGCGAGCCGGCCGACGTCGGGGTCGTACGCGTAGAGCGGCGGCGGCTCCTCGGAGCGCTTGGCACCGACGCCGAGGATCGCGGCCTGGGCGGCGTGCGCCTGCACGCGCGCGGCGGCGAGCACGGCCGAGGACTCGTTGTTGTCGATCGACGGCACGCCGAAGTAGTTCGCCTCCGGGAGGCCCTTGCGGCGCTCGGTCCAGCGGCCGAAGAGCTCGAACGAGCTGTCGAGCATGTGCTTGGCCCACGGCCCGTTCGGCGCGAGTTCGTCGCACACCGCCATGCCGAGCAGCGCGGCCTGCGAGAGCCCGAGCTTCTTGCCCTGGTGCCAGCGCTTGAAGCCGAGGCCGGTGTCCCAGTTCAGGTAGCCGGCGTGCGTCCAGTAGCCGCACAGCACGCGCTCGCACCAGTTGCGGATGACCTGCGCGCGGGTGGAGTCCAGCGCCGGCATCCCGGCCGCACGCGCCTGCTGGTAGGCGACGAGCAGGCCGCAGACGATGTTCGCGTACTCGGCGCTGTCGAGGTTGAACTTGTGGTTGTCGTTGGCGCCCGGCAGGTAGTGGAAGCGGTAGGAGGGCCCGAGGTTCGCGATCGCGGCACCCGCCATCGGCTTGTGCGCACCGTCCACGAAGCGGCGCAGCTGCTTGAGCAGCTGGTCGTGCAGGCTGGCCTTGTTCCCGCCGACCTCGGCGGCCGCCGTGTACATGCGCACGTACCAGCTGGCCTGGTTGAGCCGCAGCGCCGGCCAGCGCCAGAACTCGCCCGCGGTGGTGGAGATGATGCGGTCGGCGATCAGGTCGCCGTCCACGCCGAGCGCCTCCCGCGCGCGCCACGCGTGCAGCAGACCCCACACGATCTCGGTGTCCACCACCAGGTGCTGGATGCCGCCGCCGGTCAAGCCGTCCCGCCACCCGGGCATGTGGCCCTGCGTGCCGGTCGAGGGGCTCTTCACCCACGCCGGCCCGTTGCACAGCTTGTCCACGAGCGCCCGCGCGCGGTCGTCGCGCCGCGCCGGGCCGGTGTGCCCAGCGAGCGCCGCCGCGGAGTGCGTGAGCAGCATCGTCGCGTTGAGCATCGAGCGCTCCGGCCGGTACATGCCGTCTCGCCAGAACGGGTCCAGCGCGTCCTGCAGGCGGTCCGCGAACGCCCAGTAGGCGGCGTCGTTGAGTGCGCTCGTGGCCGCCATCGCCCGCGGAGCACGGGCGGCGGGGAGCAACATCGAGGCGAGCAGGGCGCCACCTCCGAGGACGAAGCCACGGCGGGTACTGGCGCAGGGGCGATCGGTCCCGCCGCGGGTAGGCAGCGGGACGCGACCGGCTGGGGCGGCCGGCATGGGGAGCACTTCCTTGGGTCGTTTAGGGCCGCCGGTGCGGTCTGTGCGGGGCGGTCTTGAACCCCTGGGTCACCGGCGTGTTGACCCTGATGACGCAAGCGAATTTGATGCGTGTCGGACTTTCCCCGCTCTTCTAGAATCCCCGCCCATGGCCGGTCATTCCAAGTGGGCGGGGATCAAGCACAAGAAGGCGATCGTCGACTCGCGTCGCGGCAAGCTCTTCACGAAGCTCGCGCGGGCGATCACCGTCGCGGCGAAGGAAGGCGGCGGCGACGTCGAGGGCAACCCCGCCCTCGGACTGGCCGTGCAGAAGGCCAAGCAGGCCTCGATGCCCAAGGACAACATCGAGCGCGCGATCGCCAAGGGCACCGGCGCCGGCGCCGACACGGAGACCTACGACCACGTGATGTACGAGGGCTACGGCCCCGGCGGCGTGGCGCTCCTCGTCGAGGCGCTCACCGACAACCGCAACCGCACCAGCGCCGAAGTGCGCCACGCGTTCGGCAAGCACGGTGGCAGCCTCGGGGAGCCCGGCTCGGTCGCGTACCTGTTCGACAAGAAGGGCGTCTGCCTCGTCGACGGTGAGCGCTACTCCGAGGACGACCTGATGCCCGCGGTGGACGCGGGCGCCGAGGACATCGTCATGGACGAGGACGTCTTCGAGGTGCTGTCCGAGCCGTCCGACCTCACGGCCGTGCGCGCCTCGCTGACCGAGGCCGGGATCGAGATCACCGAGTTCTCGGTGATGTACCGCCCCAAGACGCTCGTCCCGCTGGACGAGGAGGGTGCGACCAAGCTGTTGCGGTTGATCGACACCCTCGAGGATCTCGACGACACCGACGAGATCCACGCGAACTTCGACGTCCCCGCGGACATCCTGGAGAAGGTCGCGGGCTAGATCCGCCCGTACGATCGGAGCGTCTTCAGCGCTCCGATCGTCATCAGCCCGCTCCACTCGATCGCGATCGCGGGGATCCACACCGACCACGTGATGTCCCAGCCGCCGTGCTCGGCCTGGCGGGACTCAAGATGGTCGAGCGAGGCGTCCAGCTCCGCGTCGCTGAACCACCGGCGCGCGAGGCTGTCGGCGTGGGGGGCGAAGTCGTGCGGGTGGTGGATCTCGCCCTCGCTGTAGCCCTCGGGCTGCTGGCCGATGAGACCCTGCTCGCGCACGAGGTCGCCGAGCCGCTCCGCCGCCGCTTCGGCCCGCGGGCGGTCGGACGCGGCGTCCAGGAACGTGACCGCCGCCTCGACCTCGTACGGGTGCGTCTTGTCGATCGCGTCGACCGCGTTCCACAGAAACGTCTCCGCCCGGCCCAGCCACGGGTGCGCGACGTGCTTGGAGAGCGGCGCGAAGAGCAGTGCGGTCGCGAGCAGCGACCCCTCCTCGCCGATCGCCCACCAGGGCGCGACGGGCCAGTCGTTCATGTTCGGGGTGGCCACGGGCACGCCGCCGTCGGGGGCGGTGATCGTCTCCAGGTGGTCCGGCACGCGCGGGTCGGTCGAGCCGACGTCCTCCAGCGCCTCGAGCGCGGTCCAGATGTGCGGGGGCTGGCTCGTGGGGCCGCGTCCGTCGGGCTCCAGCGCGTAGCCGTACCCGCCGTCGGCGGTCTTGTAGGGCTCCAGCGCGGCCTTCACCGCCGCGGGGTCGCCGTCCTTGAAGAGCACTTCGAACCGCCGCTGCTCCAGGACACGCGCGGTCTTCCAGATGTACGCCTCTGCCTTGTCGATCATCCCGCCGGACGGTACGCGCCCGGCGCGCCGACCGCTTGAACGGAACGGACGCGTTCGCCCGCCGGCCCGGCGCCGGAGGCGACGAGCTCGGCCGGCGTGCGCCCGGAGAGCCGCCGCGCCTCGCGCGTGAGGTGCGCCTGGTCGGAGTAGCCCGCGTCGAGGGCGAGCCGCGCGAGGTCGGCCGCGCCGCCGACTCGCCCCGCCGCGGCGAGCTCGAGGAAGTGTTGGAAGCGAAGCACGCGGGCGAGCGTCTTCGGCCCGTAGCCCACCGCGTCGAGGAACCGCCGCCGCAGCTGGCGTTCACTCACGCCGAGCGTTGTGCCCAGCTCCGCCACGCGCGTCTCCGGCCGGGCCATCGCGAGCGCGGCCGCGCGGTCCAGCGGGTCCACCGGCCGCAGCCGTGCCCGCACAAGCGCGAGCAGCGCGGGCATCCCGCCCTCGGCCACGCGATCCGCGGCGCCCCGGCCGAGCACGGCCTCGGCGTCGACGCTCATGTCGGCGAATTCCACGGCGGGCACGCCGAGCGCCGCGCCGGCGACGCCGAGCCGGAAGCGCACGCCGAAGACCGTCGTGCCCAGCGGCACCGGCGACTCGATCGCGCCCGTCGCCGGGCCCGCGACGATCAGCCGGTCCCCGCGCCAGACGAGGTCGACGCAGCCGTCGGGCAGGATCACGCCGCCTCGCGACACGCTCGTCCACACGCACGCGACGCTGTCGGCCAGATCCGGCGGTGGAGCCATCTCACGGTACACGTGACGATTGTGGCAACCAGATTCGGGAACATGAAGGCCCGGAGATGCTGCGCTCGCCCTATTCGCCGCCGGCCCTGATGCTCGTCCTGCTGATGGCGGTCGGCTCGATCGTCATGTGGATCGGCGTTCCGCTGGGCCTGGTCTACGCCGCCTCGCAGCTCGCGGGCTCGTCACGGCCGAGCGTCGGGCCGTACCTGCTGATCCTGATCGGGCTGCCGATCGGGATGGCGATCGTGGGCAAGCTGCTCGGCTATCTCGACCGCTTGCACGGCAAGCTCACGGGCCGTCACGAGGAGCGCCGGCGGTCCGCGTGGCTGCGCTCGATGCGCGCCGAGCGCACGTCCACCACGCGCGGCGGCGTGCTCGACAAGGTGATGATCGTCAGCGTCATGCTCGCGGTCGTCGCGTTCGGCGTCTGGTTCTTCGCCTTCGCGGGCTCGTCACTTCCTACTTAGCGGGAAGGCGTCCGACCTTCCGCGCAGAATTCGGGGGGTGCACGTGATCGTCCTCGGCATCGACCCCGGCGTCGCCAACACCGGCTACGGCGTGGTCGCGCATCAGCGCGGCCGCGTGGTCGCGCTCGACGGCGGCGTGATCGAGACGCGCGCGGGCACCGACGCGGGGCTGCGCCTCGCGCACATCCACGAGCGTGTGCTCGCGCTCATCGACGAGTACGAGCCGGAAGCAGTGGCCGTGGAAGATCTCTACTTCGGCACCAACGCGCGGTCGGCCTTCGCCGTCGGCCAGGCGCGCGGCGTGGTCATCCTCGCTGCCGGCCAGCGGTCCATCCGCTGCTCGTCGTACACCCCACAGCAGGTCAAGACCGCGGTCACCGGCTCCGGCCGGGCCGGGAAGGAGCAAGTGCAGCGGATGGTCCAGACGCTCTTGTCGCTGCCGGAGCTGCCGACGCCCGACCACGCGGCCGACGCGCTCGCGGTCGCGATCTGCCACGCCAACGGGGCGAGGCTGCAGGCCGCGCTCGACCGGGTGTCCGCGTGATCGCGCTCGTCCAGGGTGAGGTCGCGGTCCGCCGCGGCGACCATGTCGTCGTGCTGTGCGCGGGCGTCGGGTATCGCCTGGGCGTCTCGGCGGAGACCCTCAGCCACGTCCCGCGGATCGGCGAACCAGTGACGCTCTTCACGCACCTGATCGTGCGCGAGGACGCGATGACGCTGATGGGCTTCGCCACCGAGGAGGAGCGGGACCTGTTCCTGCTGCTGATCGGCGTGCAGGGCGTGGGCCCCAAGATGGCGCTCGCCGTGCTCTCCGGCGGCCCGCCGCGTGAGCTGCTGGCAGCGGTCGCCGCGTCGGACACCGCGCGGCTGGTGGCCGTGCCGGGGATCGGCAAGCGCACCGCGGAGCGCATCATCGTGGAGCTCAAGACGAAGATCGCCGACGTGCAGCACGACCCGATCACGGTGACGAAGCTCGCGAACGATCCTCACTCGCAGGCCCGCGACGGGCTCGTGGGCCTCGGCTTCGCACCGCACGAGATCGACAAGCTGCTCGAAGGCGCCGCGGGCGACACGCCCGAGGCCCTGATCACCCACGCCCTGAAGGTGTCGCGCCGATGATCCGCACGCCCGGCGCCGACGTCGAGCGCATCCAGACGCCGCACGTCCGCGATGACGACGAGGCCGAGCAGTCCCTGCGCCCGCGGCGGCTGGACGAGTTCGTCGGCCAGCCCGAGCTCAAGGCCCAGCTCAACGTCTCGATCAAGGCCGCGGCCGCCCGCGGCGAGGCCATGGACCACGTCCTGCTCGCCGGCCCACCCGGGCTGGGCAAGACGTCGCTGGCGCGAATCATCGCCGAGGAGCTCGACGTCCGCTTCGTGCAGACGGCGGGCCCGGCGCTGGAGCGCAAGGGGGACATCGCCGCCTTCCTGACCGACCTGGAACCGCGGTCCGTGTTCTTCGTGGACGAGATCCACCGCCTCCCGCGGGCCGTGGAGGAGACGTTCTATCCGGCGATGGAGGACGGCGAGCTGCCGATCACGTTCGGCGTGGGGGCGGGGGCGAAGGTCGTCACGCTGCCGATCCCGCCGTTCACGCTGATCGGCGCCACCACACGCGCCGGCCTGCTCTCGACGCCGCTGCGCGACCGCTTCGGCATCCAGCACCGGCTGGACCTCTACAACGCCGACGACCTCGCCGCGATCGTCGCCCGCAGCGCGCACGTGCTCGGCGTCTCCGTGCACATGGACGGCGCGCGGGCGATCGCCGAACGTTCCCGCGGCACGCCGCGCGTGGCCAACCGGCTGCTCAAGCGCGTGCGTGACTTCGCGCAGGTCCACGGCGACGGCACGGTCGACGCCGCGGCCGCGTACGCGGCGCTGGACGCCATGGGCGTGGACCACGAGGGCTTGGACCGGCTGGACCGCGAAATCCTCACGATGATCTGCGAGCGGTTCGCAGGCGGACCTGTGGGTCTGTCCACGCTCGCCGTCGCCGTGCACGAGGAGCAGGACACGATCGAGGACGTCTACGAGCCGTACCTGCTCCAGCGCGGCTTCATCATGCGCACCCCGCGGGGGCGCTGCGCGACGCCGCACGCGTTCCACCACCTCGGTCTGGAACCTCCGCGGGAGCCGGCCGGGCTGTTCTAGCCGAACGGCCCATACCCCGTCTTTAGCCTCAGGGCTACCCTCACACACCTGATGGCCCATTTGTTCATCTGCCCGAACTGTGGCAACCGAACCTCCGCCACCGAGCGGACGTCCGGTTTTCGCAACGTACCCAAAGGGTGCTCGAAGTGCGGTTTCGGCTTCCTGTTCGAGTTGCTGGACGACTACTACCCTGCGCCCAACGCCGCCTTTTTCGTCTGTGACAAGGAAGGCCGGATCATCGGATGTGGCCGTGGCTCTCGCGAGCTCACGGGCCTGTCCGACGAGAAGGTCATCGGCCGGCCGGTGCGGGATGTCCTCGGTCTTGATTTTGCCGGGGGCGAAGACCACGTCGGGACGGCACTTGAATGGGGAGTGCGCCGTCTCGGAAAGCCTGTCATCGTCAACGCCGAAGGAGATCTGCCCGCCAAAGCGGTGGCCGATCTATTTCCGGCCTACGATGATGACGGTGGTCTCTTGCTCGTCCTGACGCCGTCCAGGTAGCGCCAGAAAACCTATTCATCCGGCCCAGCGGTCCTGGCCGCTGCTGAGTACCCTCTTCGCGTGATTTCGCATGTCTGAACGCCGTCGCTCACTCTTTGTCCTTCTACTCGTAGTCGCCCTGTTGGGCGGCTCCATAGCCGTGATCGCTACCAAGCCCACGGTTCTTGGCCTGGATCTCCAGGGCGGCTCGCAGCTCGTCTATAAGGCGGAGCCAACGGCTCAGCAGCCGATCACGCCAGATGCCATGGCGCGTTCGCTCGACCTTATGCAGCAGCGCGTCAACGAGTTCGGTGTCTCTGAGGCAGAGCTCTTCCAGTCTGGTAACGACCAGATTGAAGTCAACGTCCCGGGTCTCGAGGACGCGCAGGATCTGGCCGACCGGGTCGGATCCACTGCCCAGCTGTACTTCTACGACTGGGAAGCGAACCTCCTCGACGAGGACTGCAAGACCAACCCGGACCAGAACGCCAACCAGCGCCAGCCGATCAGCGGCATCTTCGCCGCCGCCACCCAGGCGTCCAAGTGCACGGACGTCGGCGTCGGCAAGGGCTTGGACCCGCTCGACGACGACTCACCGGGTGGCGAGTCCGTCGCGGGGGCCAAGCCGCGCTTCTACGTCTTCGACAAGACCACGAAGAAGCCGTTCACGAATGAGTCCGTGACGGCCTTCGGCTCGCGTGAGGACGCACTGGACTCCCTCACGGAGGCGCAGCAGAAGAACGCGCAGGTCATCGAAGTCCCGGCGGGCGTGCTGCTCCTGCGCGAGCAGAAGGCCGAGCCCGACGATCCGGACCCCGACCGCTGGTGGGTCATCCAGGACCGTCCGGGCCTCTCGGGCACGGACATCAAGGACCCGGAGCAGAGCTTCGACACCACGATCGGCAACGAGCCGATCGTCACGTTCAACTTCACGGACAAGGGCCGGCAGGCGTTCCAGACGATCACGCGTCACGTCGCCGAGCGCGGCGCCGACAACGCGTTCGGCGGCGACCCGCTGCAGACCTCGCAGCACTTCGCGATCGCCCTCGACAACGAGCTCGTCTCGGCGCCGTACATCAACTGGCGCCAGAACTCAGAAGGCATCGACGGTTCCACCGGCGCGCAGATCTCCGGCTCGTTCACGATCCAGTCCGCTCAGGACCTCGCGACGATCCTGAAGATCGGTGCCCTGCCGCTGACGCTCAACGAGGTGTCGCGTTCGCAGGTCTCCGCGACGCTCGGCCAGCAGGCGCTCGATCAGGGCCTGATCGCCGGCATCGCGGGCTTCATCATCGTCGCGCTGTTCCTGATCGTCTTCTACCGCGTGCTGGGTGTCATCGCGACGATCGCGATGATCATCTACGCGGTCTACTTCTACGCGGTCGTCAAGCTGATCCCGATCACGCTGACGCTGCCGGGCATCGCGGGTCTCATCCTGACCCTCGGCGTGGCCGCGGACGCGAACATCGTGGTCTTCGAACGCGTGAAGGAGGAGGTGCGGGCCGGAAGATCGGTCGGCACCGCGATCGTCACGGGCTATCGCAAGGGCCTGACGGCGATCATCGACGCGAACATCGTCACCTTCCTGGTCGCGTTCATCCTCTTCATCCTCGCGACCTCGGGCGTCCAGGGCTTCGCCTTCACCCTCGGTCTCGGCGTCATCCTGTCGCTGCTGACCGCGGTGCTCGCGACGCAGGCGATCCTGTATTCGCTGCGCAACACGCGCCTGCTCAGTTCGTCGTGGGCGCTCGGCGCCGGCGAGCAGAAGCACAAGTTCCAGATCGACTACATGGGCAAGGCGAAGTGGTTCTTCTCCGCGTCCGGCATCATCCTGCTCGTCTGCGCCTTGGCGATGTCGAGCAACGGCATCAACTTCGGCATCGACTTCGAGGGTGGCGCGCGCATCACCGCGCCGCTGCGTGACGCCGCAACGGTGGACCAGGTCCGCGACACGATCGCGCCGCTCGGTCTCGCCGACGCCAAGATCCAGACGCTCGACAACGAGACGCTCGGCCCGAACGTGGTGCAGATCTCCACGGAGGAGGGCGTCGACGTCGACGCCGTCAACAGGGCGCTGAACACCGAGTTCGGCAACCCGAACCCGAACGTCGAGGAGATCGGCGCGAGCTTCGGCGAGTCGGTCGCGAACTCCGCACTGATCGCGATCATCGCGTCGCTGCTCGTCATCACGGTCTACCTGGCCCTGCGCTTCGAACCGAAGTTCACGGTCCCGGTCCTGATCGCGGTGATGCACGACATCCTGATCGTGGCCGGCGTCTACGCGTTGCTCGGCCGGGAGGTGACGACGTCGACGGTCGCGGCGCTCTTGACCGTGTTGGGTTACTCCTTGTACGACACGATCATCGTGATGGACCGTATTCGAGAAAACGTGCCTCGAATGCCGAGCGCGGCGTTCTCGCAGATCGTCAACCGCTCGCTGTCGGAGGTCATCGTCCGCTCGCTGGCGACGTCCTTCTGCACGCTGCTACCGGTGCTCGCGCTGGGGCTGTTCGGCGGCGAGACGCTGCGGGACTTCGCGTTCGCGCTGTTCGTCGGTATCGCGTCCGGTACGTACTCGTCGATCTTCATCGCCACCCCGGTGCTCCAGCACTGGAAGGAGCGCGAGCCGGGCTTCCGTGCCCGCCACGCGCGGATCCTCGAGCGCCTCGGCCGGGTGCCCGCGTACGCGGTCGCCGACCAGGGCGGCCCGGTCGACGTCCAGCCCAAGGAGCGCAAGCGCCGTTCGGTGTCCGCGCCTCCCGGCCAGGAAGTCTCGGCGAGCGAGTTCCAGGACATGGTCAAAGACCTCGGCATCGACGAGGCGACCGAGCGTCAGCCCGCGGCTGCCGCGGCGGCGAGCGCTCCGGCGTCCGGCCGTCCGGCCGGCGGTCGCCGCGCTCGCGCGCGGGCCAACGGCGGCGCGGTGGCCGCCGGGGCCGACACGACCGAGACGACCGGCGAGGGCACCACGCCTCCGCCGGCCACCGGTGAGAACGATTCGGCGGCCAAGGAACGGAAGCCGCGCAACAAGCGTCACGGGAGGCCGCGCTGATGGCCCTGTTCATCTGGACCATGATGGGCTTGGCCCTCTGGCACTTCACGGTGTTCCTGCCGGACAACTTCTATGGCGGGATCGTGGGCGCGTTCTGCGGAGCGCTGCTCGGGTCGATCCTCTTCGGCCTGCTCGTCAACCTGGGCGTCCCGGGACAAGACGACGTCAACCTGCTGACCGGCTTCGAGGCCATCCCGGGCGCGCTCGCCGGCATGGGGCTCTTCTGGTGGCTCGGCGTGCGCCAACTGCGCACGCAGGGCCGTCTGCCTGCGCACTGAGACACCACGGCGTTTGAGGTCACGGGCCGCGCTCTGCGCGGCCCGTGGTCGTTCTAGGCCCGCTTGGCCCAGACGGCCCAGAGCCGGTCGCCTGAACCGGTCAGCGACGACCGCAGGTCGCTCTCGGCCCCGCCGAAGTCCGGCGCGCCGTCGAACAGCTTGCGGAGCTTGCGCATCCGCCCGGTGTCATCGGCCCCGCCGACGAACGAGCAGACGAAGTGCCCACGGGGCTTGAGCACCCGCGCCACGTCCGCGAGGGCCTCCGGCGAAGGGTTCTTGGCCCCGAGCAGACAGACGACGTCGTCGAACGCGCCCTCCGCGGGTGGCGCTTCGAGGACGACCAAGTCGTCCGGCGGCACCTCGAAGTGCTGCAGCCCACCACCGCCCAGGTCGAGCACCTCACCATCGATCGACAGGTCGCTGTAGAGATCGCGCAGAGCCGCCACGGCTGCCTCGTCCATGCCTCCAAAGATAAAGGGGGACAGTCCCTCTTTAGGTTCGCGGCACGCTTTGTTCGCAAGGTCCGGGGTGATCGGCGGTTCCGTCCACTCCCGCGCCTAGCGTTCAGCGCACTGTGGACGCGCGGATGTCGGTTGCCCCGTACGAGTTCGCGGCGGCCGCGCGGCTCGCCGCCGAGTTGAGCTGCTCGCACGTGCTGGCCCAGGTGCTCGTGCGGCGGGGGCTCGACGACCCCGACAAGGCACGCACGTTCCTCGCCGCCGACGTCAAGCACGGGCTCGACGAGTGGCCGGGGCTCGCGGACGTCGCCCAGCACATCCTCGGCCACGTCCAGCGCGGCTCCCGGATCACCGTCCACGGCGACTACGACGTCGACGGCGTGACGTCGACCGCGATCCTCGTGCGCGCGCTGCGCACGCTGGGCGCCGACGTCGACTGGTACCTGCCGTCGCGGATCGACGACGGCTACGGGCTCGCGCTGGCGACCGTGGAGAAGCTCGCCGCGCGTGGGACGAACCTGCTGATCACCGTGGACTGCGCGGTCACCGCGGTCGAAGAGGTCGCCGCGGCCAAGGCGCTCGGGCTCGAGGTGATCGTCACCGACCACCACTCCCCGCGCGCCGACGGCCAGTTGCCGGACGCGCCGATCGTCCATCCGCGCGTGAACGGCTACCCGTGCGCGGACCTGTGCGCGGCGGGCGTCGCGTTCAAGCTCGCGCAGGCGCTGCTCGCCGCCAACGGCTGGGACCCGAACTGGGCCGAAGAGGACCTGGACCTGGTCGCGCTGGCCACGGTCGCGGACGTCGTGCCGCTGCAGGGCGAGAACCGCCGGCTCGTGCGGGAAGGGCTGAAGGCGCTCGCCGCCACGCGCAAGGTCGGGCTGCGAGCGCTGATGGAGGTCGCGCGCGTGGACCCGAGCGGCCTGGACGAGAGCGCGATCGGGTTCCGGCTCGGCCCGCGCCTGAACGCCTCCGGTCGCCTGTACCGCGCCGACGCGGGCCTGGAGCTGCTGCTGACCGAGGACGGCGACCGCGCCCGGGCCGTCGCCGCCGAGCTCGACGCCGTCAACACCGAGCGCCGCGACGTCGAGACCCGCATCCGGTTCGAGGCCGAGGCGCTCGTGGCCGACCATCCGGCCGGCAACGCGCTCGTGCTCGCCGGCGAGGGCTGGCACCCGGGCGTGATCGGCATCGTCGCCTCCCGGATCGCCGAGCGCCACCACCGCCCGGCGGTGCTGATCGCGCTGGACGGCGAGGAGGGCTCCGGCTCGGGCCGCTCGATCCCGCGCTTCGACCTGCTCGGCGGCCTGAACGCCTCCGCCCAGCACCTGCTCCGCCACGGCGGCCACAAGGCGGCCGCCGGTCTGACGATCGCCGCCGACCAGGTGGAGGCCTTCCGCGCCGCCTTCGTCGAGCACGCCAACGAGGTGCTCACGGAGGAGGACCTGCGGCCGGAGGTCCGGATCGACGCGATCGCCCAGGGCGACTCGCTCACGCTGGACCTCGCCGAGGAGCTGCAGCAGCTCGCCCCGTTCGGCGCCGGCAACCCGCCGGTGTCGCTGCTGATCCCGTCAGCGCACCTGATCGATCCGCAACCGATGAGCGAGGGTCGGCACGTGCGCTTCACGCTCAGCGCGGGCGGCGCGAACTCGCGCTGCGTCGCGTTCGGCAACGGCGGGACGCTGCCGGTCGCGCCCGACGAGCCCGCCGACGCCGCCGTCCGGCTGGAGATCGACCGCTGGAACGGCGCGGTCTCGCCCAAGCTCGTGCTGCGCCGCGCGCAGCGCTGCGGGCCGGGGCCGATCGAGGTCGTCGGCGAGGACGAGTTCGCGCCCACGCTGTTCCGCGAGCTCGAGCGCGACCTCGAACTCGCCGCCATGACGCGCGAGAGCGCGCGCGCCACGCGTGACCTGCGGGGCACCGGGATCGCCGGTGTGCTCGGGGATCTCGTGGCCACCGGCGAGCCGGTCCTCGCGGTGACCGCCTACGCACCACACAGAGCGCGCGTGCTCGCGGACCGCGTCGGCGGCTTCTCGCTGACGTCGTGGTCGGCGCTCGAGGACGCCCCAGAACTGGCGGACCGGTTTGTTCACCTGGTCGCCATCGACCCGCCGACTCGACACACGGTCCTATCGGGCGAGGGATGGACCCACCTGGCGTGGGGTACGTCTGAACTAGACTTTGCTCTACGAATACACGAATGGGACTTCGCCCTCCGCGACCCGCTGACCGCCGTCTACCGCGCCCTGCGCGAGAGCCGGACGAGCAGCGGTGAGGCGGTCGAGCATCTGCTCCGGGGTGAGGGTCCGCAACCGAGGTCCGCGGCACTGGCGGGCCGCGTGGTGCGGGTGCTCACGGAGCTCGAGCTCGCCAGCCTCGATCGGGAAGGGCCGGCCCTCCAGGTGGCCGAGAACCCGCAGCGCACCGCGCTCGAGCGATCGCCCGCCTATGTGGCCTACCAGCGACGGCTTGAGGACGGCAGACAATTTCTGACCAGCGCGAACATGAGGCGACAGGCGGCCTGATCGAGGAGGCCTCGATCGACGGCGCCAGCCCGGTCACCCAGAACGGGGACGGGTCCGTCGTCGCGATCGCGCCGCACAAGCCGGTCGACGTCGCGCACTGTGCCGACGACGGCAGCGTCGAGATCCCGGACGATCTCACGACGCTCGAGCACGAGTTGCTGCAGGACCTGTTCGCGATCGTCTCCGAGCACGCGGACGAGGTCGCCGCGCCCGTGGATCGCCAGCAGGTGCTCAAGGCGTTCCTGTTCGCATGCGAGCACCACGCCGACCAGCGCCGCCAGTCCGGCGAGGACTTCATCACGCATCCGGTCGGCGTCGCGCGCATCTGCGCGGGCATGCGCCTGGACACCGAGACGCTGTGCGCCGCGCTGCTGCACGACACCGTCGAGGACACCACGGCTTCGCTGGACGAGGTCCGCGAGCAGTTCGGTGAGGAGGTCTCCGGCCTCGTCGACGGCGTCACCAAGCTCACCGGCATCACGTTCCAGTCGCGCGACGAGGCGCAGGCCGAGAACTACCGCAAGATGATGGTCGCGATGGCCACGGACATCCGGGTCATCCTGATCAAGCTCGCCGACCGCCTGCACAACATGCGCACGCTCGGCGCGATGAGCAAGCAGAAGCAGATCGAGAAGGCCAAGGAGACCCTCGAGATCTACGCGCCGCTCGCGCATCGGCTCGGCATCCACGCCATCAAGTGGGAGCTGGAAGACCTCGCGTTCGCGACGCTGCACCCGCGCAAGTACCAGGAGATCAAGGGTCTGGTCAACCAGCAGCGCGAGGAGCGCGAGCGCTACGTGGCCAAGGCGGGCGGCTACCTGGCGAAGGAGCTGGAGGCGCTCGGCATCCAGTCCGAGATCTCAGGCCGCGCGAAGCACTTCTACTCGATCTACTCGAAGATGACCCGCAAGGGCCGCGAGTTCAACGAGATCTACGACCTCACGGCGATGCGCGTCATCGTCGACTCGGTCAAGGACTGCTACGGCGCCGTCGGCGTCATCCATTCCCTGTGGAAGCCCCTCCCGGGCCGCTTCAAGGACATGGTGGCGATGCCGAAGTTCAACATGTACCAGGCGCTCCACACGACGGTGATCGGGCCCGAAGGCCGCCCGTTGGAGATCCAGATCCGCACGAGCGACATGCACGAGACGGCCGAGTACGGCGTCGCCGCGCACTGGCGCTACAAGGAGAGCACGCGAGACCGGATCGACCCGACCGACCAGAAGCTCAAGTGGCTCAAGTCGCTGCTGGACTGGCAGGGGGATCCGGAGGACCCGACCGAGTTCACCGACCAGCTCCGCGGGGAGCTGATCGAGGACGAGGTCTTCGTCTTCACGCCCAAGGGCGAGGTCAAGTCGCTCGCGATCGGCGCCACGCCGCTGGACTTCGCCTACGAGATCCACACCGACGTCGGCCACCGCTGCGTCGGCGCGCGCGTGAACGGCAAGATCGTCCCGCTGCACTACGAGCTGCAGAGCGGCGACATCGTCGAGATCCTCACGTCCAAGCGTGAGCGGGGCCCGTCGCGCGACTGGCTCGCGCTGGTCAAGACGACGCGCGCCCGCAACAAGATCAAGGCCTGGTTCAAGGCCGAGAGCCGCGACGACTCCGAGCACACCGGCCGCGAGCTGCTGCAGGAGCACCTGAACAAGGCCGGCCTGCCCGCCCAGAAGCTCACCGGCTCGCCGCTGCTCGCGGACGTCATCCGCGAGCTCGGCTTCAAGAAGGCCGATGATTTCTACATCGCGCTCGGCGGCGCGAAGGTCTCGCCGAAGGTCGTCGTCAACAAGGTGTTGCAGCGCCTGAAGCAGGGCGAGGCCGGGGTCGAGGAGCCCAAGCCGGGCGAGGACCTGCTGCTCGATCGCCGCAAGGCGCCGGCGCTGCGTCGCCCGGACGGCAATGCCGCCAAGTTCGGCATCCAGGTCGAGGGCGTCGCGGACGTCCCGCTGCGGCTCGCGAAGTGCTGTCGGCCGGTCAGCGGCGACCCGATCGTCGGCTACGTCTCACTCGGCCGCGGGATCACGATCCACCGCGACGACTGCCCGAACGTCGCCGCGCTGCGCAAGGACCCGGAGCGCTTCGTGCCCGTGTCCTGGGACGGCGAGAACGAGACCGGCTTCAAGGTCGAGATCCAGGTCGACGCGTGGGATCGCCACCGTCTGCTCGAGGACCTGTCGCGCACGTTCGCGGAGGCCGGCATCAACATCGTCGAGGCCCGCTGCCTCGTTCAGCACCCGATGACGCGCAACCGGTTCGTCATCGAGGTGGGGGACACGCAGGCCCTGAAGGCCGCGATCAACCGCCTACGCGCCATCGACAGCGTGTTCGACGCCTACAGGGTCATCCCAGCGGGCGGATAGGTTCGCCGCGCGGCGCGGTGGGAAGGCCTCAGGCGATGAACCTGAGCAGCCTGTTCCCGCCGACCATCATCGCCCGCCTGCTGGACGACCTCGGCGCGATCGCCGACGCCGCGCGACGTCTGCCCGAGATCGAGCACGCCGTGCTCCAGCGGGTGGACTCGATGCAGACGGAGCTCGTCGCCGTGCGTACTGGCATGGACGCATTGCGGGCGGAGATCGCGCCGATCAAGGAGCTCACGCGGGTGCGCGCGGGCGTCGCGACCCTCGGCGGAAAGCTGGACGCGTTGCGTGGGGACGTGGCGCCGATTCAGGAGTTGTCAGCGGTGCGCGAGGGTGTCGAGGCGCTGGGCGAGAAGCTGGACGGGCTCCGCGACGAGGTGGCGCCGATCAAAGAGATCTCCGAGGTGCGCAAGGGGATCGAGCCGCTCGACCAGGACATGCGGGTCGTCCGCGAGTCGGTCGACAATCTCGAGCCGCTCATGCGCGACGTGATCGCTCGCCTGGACGCACTCCGCGAGGAGCTCGGGCCGCTCG
The DNA here is from genome assembly GCA_027587225.1 of Solirubrobacter taibaiensis. GTDB lineage: Bacteria > Actinomycetota > Thermoleophilia > Solirubrobacterales > Solirubrobacteraceae > Solirubrobacter > Solirubrobacter taibaiensis. The sequence goes on along the minus strand of JAPDDQ010000020.1, from coordinate 53,104 downwards.
GGGAGCTGGCCGACAAGATCCCGGGGATCGGCCGCTAACGACAGAGCAGCGAAGCGCGGACGAGCTCGCGCTGACGATCGTGCGCGGTGCCCTTGGCGAGTGCAGCGGTGACGACCTGGGTGAGCTTGGGCTGGGGCTTGGAGGAGGTCATGTCCAGCATGGTCTCGTGAGGACGGCTCGAGGCGAATAGGCCTACCTGGCCTTTGGTCCTGGGGCTGGCCGTACGTCCGAGATGGGGATCGCACCCGATGGCGGGGGCTGGCTCCACGGGGCAGCCTGTCCAAGATGCTGTTGCGCCGCATCTGCGTCGGCTACGACGACTCGCTCCCCGCCCGCTGGGCGCTCGCGTTCGCGGAGCGCCTCGCCCGCGGAAGCGGGGCCGAGCTCACGATCGCCCATGTCGTGCCGCCCGCGGCCGACGATCTCGCGATCCCGCTCCCGCCCGGGACGCACGTGCTGAGCGGCCGGACCGCCGAGCAGCTCGTCGCGTTCGCGCGCGCGGAGCACAGCGACCTGCTCGTCGTGGGTACGCGTCCGCTGCAGGGCGCCTCGCGCCTGCTCGCGCCGCGGCTGCGCCACGAGTTGCTCGCGATCGCGCCGTGCCCGGTCGTGCTGGTCCGCCACCCGCCGGTGCTGGACCGGACCGCATGCCTGCTGGCGGGTGGGGACGAGACGTTCGCCGCGGTGTTCGGCGCCCCGGTCGTGCGCCGGGCGGCAGAGCCGCCCCTCATCGCGGTGGCCGGCCGCGAGCGCTTCCACGGCCTGCGCCGCCGGATCGGGGCGAGCGCAGTCGACGATCTGATCGAGACCGTCGACTGCCCAGTGGCCCTCGCCTAGGAGATCCGCGAAGCGATCTCATGCGGTCGCGCATGGCGCCGACGTAGTCGGCTGCCGCGTCCGTCCGCCGCGATCGCGCACGGCGCCGGCGAAGCCGGCTGCCGCGTTCGATCGCCTAGTTAGCGGACGGTGACGCTGGTCTTCTTGAGCGACGCGCGGTTGCCGGCGACATCGATCGCCAGCACCTCGACGCTGTAGCGACCGGCCTTGACGCCGGTCACGTCCAAGAACCCGGCACCGGTGCCGGCGCCGATGACCGTCTTGACGACCTTGCCGCCGCGCTTGAGGCGCACCCGCACGTCGGACTGCTCGTTCACCTTGAAGCGCACCCGGACGGAGCCGCGCTTGGAGCCGCGCTTGGCCGACACCGAAGAGACCTTCGGCTTGGCCTTGTCCACGGAGACCTTCTCGAGCACCACCGGGGTGGCGTCGTCGTTGCCGAACTGCTGCGCGCTGAGCGGCGGGGGCGGCGGCGGGCCGGCGGAGCCGACCGTGACCGTGCCCGTCATCGTGCTCGTGTGCACGACGCAGATGAACTTGTAGACGCCTTCCTGCGTGAACGTGTACGACGCGGGCTGGGCCGGCAGGCCGATCGGGGACGCGAAGTTGTTCCACGCGGTGTCCGGCAGATCGGGCACGTCGGACTGGACGTTGTGGTTCTGCGACGTATCCGAGAACGTCCACGTGACGGTCTCGCCGACCGCGACCACGACGTTCGGCTTGTCCCACGTGAGGTCCGCGCGACCGTCGATGGTCTGGTTGTCGGCTTGGGCCGGCGCGGCAGCGAAGAGGGCCAGGCCGAAGCCGAGGGCGAGCGCGCGCTTCATCGCTCCACCTCCAGGTTCAGCATCATGGCCTTGTCGCCGTGCTCGAGCGCGTGGCAGTGGAACACGTAGCGGCCGGTGTAAGGCGTGAACCACGGCTGGACCGTGGCCGTCTCGCCCGGCAGCACGCCGATCGTGTCCTTCCAGCCGCGGTCGGCCGGATGGACGACGCCGGTGGAGCGCTCGACGATCCGGAACAGCATCCCGTGCAGGTGCATCGGGTGCACGCGGTTGGACGGGTTGTGCCACTGCCACAGCTCGCTCGAGCCCAGCCGCGGCCGGACGTCGATGCGATCGGGGTCGTAGCCGCGGTCGGCGATCCGCCACTGCACGCCCGACGAGGTCGCCAGGGACAGGTCCCACCGGCGGCTCGCGTTCGGCGCGGGCAGCTTCGCGATGGTGCGCATGCGACCCGTCGGGATCCGCGCCTCTTCGCTTCCGCCGCCGTTGACGACGTCAAATCTCATGATCGACTTGGTGCCCGCCGACTCGCCGTCGGCGTTCTGCAGCACGATCTCCGAGCCCGGCTTGAAGCTGCGGAAGTCGAGCAGGAACTCCTGCCGCTCGGCCGGATGCAGCAGCGACGTGGTGCGCGACACCGGACGCTCCAGCAGGCCGCCGTCGGAGGCGATCTGCAGCATCGAGCGGCCGTTGCCGAGCTTGAGGTTGTACGAGCGCGCGTTGGACGCGTTCAGGAACCGGACGCGGTAGATCCGCCGCTCCACGGACAGGCGCGGTGACACGGCGCCGTTGGCGAGGATCGTGTCCCCGCGGAAGCCGAGGTCCACGTTCTCCACGTACCGGAACGACCCGTCCTTGTTGAAGGCGTGGTCGGCCAGCAGGATCGGGATGTCGTACTCACCCGTGGGCAGCCCGAGCTCTTCCTCGCGCTCGTCGCCGAGCAGGTACATGCCCGCGAGGCCGTAGTACAGCGTCTTCGCCGTACGGCCGTGCGCGTGGTCGTGGTACCAGAGGAACGCCGCGTCCTGCTTGTTCGGGTAGTTGTAGTCGAACCCCTTGCCCGGCTGGATCACGTCCATCGGGTGCCCGTCGTGGGCGGCCGGGACGTAGCCGCCGTGCAGGTGCACGTTGGAGTCGAAGTCCAGGCGGTTCTTCTGGCGCACGATCGTCTTGCGACCCTTGCGGGCGTAGATGGTGGGCCCGGGGTACACGCCCTGGTAGCCGTAGATCGGCGTCTGGAAGCCCGGCAGGATCTCCGCCATGCCTTCCTGGATGTCGACGTCGAACGTGTCCGTGGTCTTCGTGCTCGACGTCGGCACGAGTGCCGGCGGGATCGGCAGGTCCACGGCGAACGGCGCGAACGGCTTGGCCGCCTGCGAGCGGCGGGCGGCCGACGTCGTGATCGAGTCGCCCTTCAGCGAGTTCGTCGAGGCGAACGTGCACACCAACGCCAACGAGTAGGACCCGTTGCGCATGAAGTCGCGGCGCGACCAGTCGGCCGCATCGGCCGGGGCCTTGAAACGATTCATCGACCGATCCTCACGGTGGTGCGCGCGGTGGAGCGGTTGCCCGCCCGGTCACGCGCGTCGATCTGCACGTTGTAACGCCCCTTGACGAGCTTGCCGCCGCGGACGATGAGCGAGCTCGTGCCGGCGCGGCCGGCGAGACGGACGGTGCGAAGTGACGTCTTGGACTTGCCCTTGGTGAACTTCAGCGTCAGCGCCGCCGATTCGGACAGCGTCCACTTGACCTTCGCGCCGGTTGCGCCCGAACGCGCGCCGCTGACCTTCGTGAGCGCCGGAGCGGTCTTGTCGGCCGCCCACTTGGGCGTGGGGGCCGGCGTGTCGCGCGTGGCCGCGGGCGGCGCCGCGGCGGTCGGGATCGGCGTCGCGGTGATCAGCGGACGCGGAGTGGCCTCCGGCGTCGACACGGGGCCGTCGACGACCTCGATCTTGCCGACCATGCCCTGCACGCGGTGCAGGTCGCACAGGTAGTCGTACACGCCGAGCTCGTTGAACGTGTACCGGAACTCACCGTCGGCGCCGGCCGGGGGCGTCGAGAAGTCCTTCCACGCCGGATCGGCAGCGACGTCGTTCTCTGTGACGATGTTGTGCACCGTGGTCGAACCGGCGAAGTTCCACACCACCGTGCCGCCCTTGGTGACCTTGATCGTCTCCGGCGTGAACCGCAGCGCGGCGTCGTTGACGCCCACCCGGTACTCGACGCTGCTCTGGGCACCCGCTTCGCTGACCGCGAACGTGATGCCGGTCGCCGCCATGGCGGCGATCGCGGCCTGGACGCCGCGTCCTCCTCGGTTTCTCAACACCAACTCCTCCCCTCCTGGAACCCGACCGTCAGCGTAGTACATAGGCCGTAAGCTCGCAGCAACTACAACGTAAGACCACGGACTTTGCCCGGCTTTTGACCTAAAGCCTTCGACATCAATCCTGGTTGATCGCTAGCTTATACCGGCGCCTTTTCTTAATGCGCTTGTGGAATGAGGAGGGGGAGACGCGGTGCCTAGTTGGAATGTAGGGCTGAGGAAAGTGGTCGCCGCCACGCTGGTGGCAGCGTCCGCAAGTGCCGTGGTTGCGTCGTCCGCGCAAGCCGGCAACTTGTTCACGACGATCGGGATCACGAACACGAATCCCGAGACGAGGGCCAACGGGCAGATCCGTGGCGGGTGGACGTTCCCCGGCCAGGAGATGCCCCCGGGGAACACACGGATCGTGCCGGCGAACGACGCATCGGACGATGTGCCGCTGCTGCTGCCGGACACGACCGGCAATCGATTGAACCTTGCCGCGTATCGCGGCCAGCCGTTCACGATCAAGGCTGATCAGCAGAAGGCATACACTCGGCTGCACTTCTTCGGCACCAGCGCCGACGGGACCGGCGGTGGCACCTACACGCTGCGCTTCGCCGACGGCACGTCGGAGACCGCGACCTTCAACTTCCCGGACTGGTGCGGCAACCCGACCGCCCCGACGCACATCGCGCTCGGGCGTTTCACGGGCCGCAACACCACCAGCGGCGGCATGGACGGCGCCACGTGCGCGTTCTTCCACGTCACCGTGAACATCTCGGCCGCGAACGCGGGCAAGACGCTCACCACGATCGTCATGCCGCCGTCCACCAGCCAGGGCGGCAACGTGCAGGCCTACCTGATGTCCCTGACCGCCGAGACGTCCGCCGCGGTGTACGAGACGTTCGACCTCTCGGCGCAGGACCAGTTCCCGAACGACAAGGCCTCACCCACGACGACCGCCGAGATCGTGTCCGCCACCCAGCCGACCGCCGACGGCTGGTACCAGAACGCGATCTCGGTCAAGCTCGCGGGCACCGACCCGGGTGACGGCTCCGCCGGCGTCGAGCAGCTGCAGTACCGGATCGACGGCGGCACGACCACGACGACGATCGTGACCCGCGACACCGCGACGCTCACCGTTCCCGTCAACCTGGAGGGACCGCACGTCTTCGAGTACCGCTCGATCGACGGTGTCGGCAACACGGAGCCGTTCAAGTCCGTCGCCGTGCGCATCGACCGCTCCGCCCCGACCACGACGCCGCTGCCGGGTACCGCCTACGGCGCCGACGGCTGGTACGACGGCCCGGTCGCGGTCAACTTCCTCGCCGGCGACGGCGCCGGCTCGGGCATCGCGAAGACCGAGTGGAAGTACGCCGGTGACGCCGACTGGCAGACCACGACGAACGGCGTCGGCGTGATCGACCGCACCGGCACGAACGTCGTCGAGTTCCGCTCGACCGACTTCCTCGGCAACGTCGAGGCCACCAAGACGCTCGAGCTCAAGGTGGACGCCAAGGCGCCCGTCACGACGCTGCTCGTCAACGGCGGCGTTCCCGCGGCCACGTATCCGGGTGCGGTGAGCTTCGAGTTCACCCGTGACGACGGCGCCGGCATCGGCGCGGCCGGCACCGAGTACCGCATCAACGGCGGCAACTGGACCGAGTTCACGGTCCCGGTCGGGCTCGCGGCCGACGGGGCCTACCGGATCGACTTCCGCTCCTGGGACACCCTCGGCAACGTCGAGCGCTACCAGTCCCACACGCTGACCAAGACGACCCCGGTCGCCGGGCCCACGCCGCCGGCGCAGAACACGGCGCCGTCTACGCAGAAGCCCGCTCCGTTCGCGGCGCTCGAGGAGATGCCGTCGCGGCTGCTGACCCGTTCCGCGCTGCGCAACGGCCGCTTCGTGGTCAGCATCAGCTGCCAGTCGGTCGACAAGAGCACGATCAGCCTGACCGTGAGCAAGGCCACGGCCAAGCAGCTCAAGCTCAAGAGCGCGACGCTCGCCAAGCGCACCGTCGCGTGCGGTGGCGAAGGCCGTGGCTCGGTGGCGCTGAAGCCGAGCGCGACCGTCAAGCGCGCTCTGCTCCGGTACAAGCGCAGCTTCGAGGCCACCCTGAAGCTGTCGGCCCCCGGGCAAGTGAAGGACGACGCGGAACTCACGATCCGCAAGTAGCTGGATGGAACGGCTGGCGCAGCTCGCGACGGGCCGACGTACGCGGTGGGTGATTCTCACCGCGTGGGTCGTGCTCGCCCTTGGGCTGGCGCCGCTGCAGGGCGCCCTCCAGCGCGCGGCGGCGGACGAGAGCGACGCGTTCGTCGCCGCGTCCGCCGAGTCCACGCGGGCCGCACAGCTCATCGAGCAGCGGTTCCAGGAGGGCACCGAGGTCAACACGGTCATCGCCTACAGCCGCGCCGGCGGGCTGACGGGCGAAGACCGGACCCGGATCGAGGCCGACGCGCAGGCCATCTGCGCGCCCGGTCGGTTGTCGGCCGTCGTGCGCGTGATCACCCCCTACGGGCTCGGTTGCGGGTCGCTGGAGAACAGCGTCGCGCCGTCGAGCCCGGCCGTCGGCCCGGTCACGCCCGAGGGCGACATCGCGCTCGTGACGGTGCAGACCAAAGACGATGCGACGCAGGTCGTGGAATCCGACGTGGCGACGATCCGCTCGATCGTCCCCGACGACGCGGTGGTGACGGGGGAGACCGCGTTCGCGGCTGACCAGTCCGCGGCGTTCGAAGGCATCGACGAGACGCTGCTGGCGATCACCGGCGCGCTCATCCTCGTGCTGTTGCTGATCGTCTACCGCTCGCCGGTCGCCGCGGCGGTGCCGCTCGTGATCGTGTCGCTGGCCTACCTGGTGGCCGCGGGCGTGATCTACGGCCTCACCGACGCGGGCGTGATCGACGTCACCGGCCAGGCCACCGCGATCCTCATCGTGCTCATGTTCGGCGCGGGCACGGACTATTGCCTGCTCGTCGTGGCGCGTCTGCGGGAGGAGCTCGGACGCGGGCTGGAGCCCGCCGCGGCGCTCACCGCCGCCACCCGGCGCAGTGCCCCCGCCATCCTCACCGCGGGTGGGATCGTCGTCGCGGCGATGCTCGTCCTCACCGTCGCCGACTACCGCGCCACGGCCACGATGGGGCCGGTGCTCGCGGTCGGCATGGCGGTCACGGTGCTCGCCGGGCTCACGCTGCTGCCCGCGCTGCTGGCGATCCTCGGCCCACGCGTGTTCTGGCCGGCCAAGCCGCGCACGGAGAGCCGCGTGTGGGCGTCGATCGGCCGGGTCGTGCGGATGCGCCCGGGCGTGACGATCCTGGCCGTCGGCGGGCTGCTCGTCGTCGGCGCGCTCGGCGCGCTCGAGGACCGCCCGCCGCTGTCGTTCGCGCAGAGCTTCCGGGACGCGCCGGAGTCCGTCACGGCCCAGGAGCTGATCGCCGACCGCTACAAGCCCGGCCTGCTCGGCCCGGCCGAGGCGATCGTCGCGTCCGCGGACTCCGGCACCGTCGTCGACCAGCTCACGGCCGCGCCCGGCGTGCTGTCGGCCGCCGCGGTCGCGCTCTCGACCGACCGCGAGCTGACGCTGATCGAGATCATCCCGACCACGGACCCGTTCACGCAGGCCGGCCAGGACGCAGTCCCCGCGCTGCGCGACACGTTGCAGGGCATGGCCACGGCGCAGCCGCCCGTGCTCGGCGGCGCCGCGGCCGAGGCCTACGACGCCCGGATCGCGCTGGCCGACGACGCGAAGCTGATCGTCCCGCTCGTCCTGATCCTCGTGCTCGCGATCGTCGCCGTGATGGTGCGGGCGTTCGTCGCGCCGCTGTATCTCGTCGCGACCGTCGTCCTCTCCTACGCGTTCGCGCTCGGCGCCAGCTCGCTGCTGTTCACGCACGTGCTGGGCCAGCCCGCGAGCGACCCGGCGCTGCCGACGTTCGCGTTCGTCTTCCTCGTCGCGCTCGGCGTGGACTACAACGTCTTCCTGATCAGCCGCATCCGCGAGGAACGCTCCCGCCGTGACGCGCAGGACGCCGTGATCAGCGGCCTCGAGCGCTCCGGTGGCGTGATCACGAGCGCGGGCCTGATCCTGGCCGGCACCTTCCTCGCGCTCGTCGCCGTGGACATGGTCTCGCTGGCCCAGGTCGGCTTCACCGTCGCCTTCGGCCTGCTCGTGGACACGTTCCTCGTGCGCTGCTTCCTGGTCCCGGCGATCGCCGTCAAGCTCGGCGACCGCAGCTGGTGGCCGCTGCCGCCCGCCGCGCAGGTGGCGGCCGCGGCGACGGCTGCACTGGCCGGTCTGTTCTTCGGCCTCAGCGACCGGGCGGAGGCCGCGACGATCACCGTCACGAGCACCGCCGACACCGGGTCGGGCACGCTGCGTGAAGCGCTGGAGGCCGCCGAGGCCACGCCGGAGACGGACGCCATCCGCGTGCTCGCCACGGGCACGATCAACCTCGAGACGTCGCTGCCGGACCTGCACTCCACGCTGGCCGTCACCGGGCCCGGCGCCGAGCGCCTGCGCGTGCTGCGCGCTGCCGAGGAGCCGTTCCGGCTGCTGACCGTCGGCGCGGACGGCGACGTCGCGGTGAGCGGCCTGACGCTGACCGGCGGCTTCGTGAGCGAGCGCTCGAATCCTCGCGGCGGTGGCGTCCTCAACCGCGGGCGGCTTGCGCTCAGCGGCATGGTGGTCACCGGCAACGCGGTCGAGGGCCGGCTGGGCGTGACCGGGGGCGGCGGGATCGCGAACGACGGCACGCTGGAGCTCCGCGAGTCACGCGTCGAGCACAACGCCGCGCGCTCCACCGAGGGCCGCGCCGGCGGTGGCGGCGTGCACAACGTCGGCACCATGGTCGTGGACGGCACCACCGTCACCGCGAACATCGGTGCGGCGGGCATCCACCACGCCGCCGGGATCGCGACGGTCCGCGGCTCCACCGTCGTCGCCAACGCGGGCGACGGCATCCACAACGACTTCGCCGACCTGGTCGTGGAACACACGACCGTGGCCGGGAACACCGCGCAGGTCACCGCAATCGGGGGCACGACGGAGGTCCGGGGCGCCACGCTCTCCGGCCCCGGCGTGAACCTCGCCGGCCTGCAGGTGGACATACCGAGCTGGATGAGCGTCGAGCACACGACACTCACCGGCGGCGCGCCCAACTGCCACCTGACCGCTCAGGTCGAGGTGCGCAGCTGGGTCGGCAATCGCGCCGACGACAGCTCGTGCCCGGCGGGGGCTCCGGTCCCCGTCGTCGTCGACCCGGCTCCGGGGCTCCCGCTTGCAGCGGTGGCGCCGGAGCCGGTCTCGACCGCGCCCGTGGTGGCTACCACCTCACGGGCACTGAAGCCGGTGCGCATCAAGCGCATGGGCACCAAGCTGCGCATCACCGTCCCGTCGGCCGGAACGCTCCGGCTGACGGGTGCGGGGGTGCGCACGGTCTCGCGTCGCGCTCGTGCGGCGGGCGCGCTGACGCTCAAGGTCCAGACCACGCGCCGCACGGCGCGCGTTCGACTGACGTTCCGGCCCGTCGAGGGCGTGGCTCAGGAACGACGGTTGACGATTCGCCAGAAGTCAAAACGATGGGGGAGGGGAGCTAAGTGAGGTTCCTGAGAGGATTGTTGTTGGCGGTAGGGGTTGTGCTGCTGTTCGCAGCGCCCGCCAGCGCACAGGGCCAGCTCAAAGTGCTGGTGCTGACCAAGACGACCGGTACGCCACACGCGTCGCAGGACGCCGGCTACACCGCGTTGCAGGAGATCGGTGCGGCCAACAGCCTGGTGGTCGAACGCTCGACCGACGCGTCGCAGTTCACGGAGGAGAAGCTCGCGGAATACGCCGCGGTCGTCTTCCTCTCCACCAACGGCGACGTGCTGACCGCCGAGCAGGAGGCCGCGTTCCAGGGCTTCATCCGCGGCGGTGGCGGCTTCCTGGGCATCCATGACGCGGCCCGGCTGGAGACCAGCTCGTCGTGGTTCACGCAGCTCGTCGGCGCGCGCCCGAACGCGGGCAGCCCGACCGCCGCGCAGCAGGCCGTGGTCGAGATCCAGGACGGCAAGCACCCGGCCGGCGTGGGCATGCCGACGGAGTGGACGGTCACGGACGAGTGGTTCAACTGGGCTCCGAACCCGGTCGGCAACGTCCACGTGATCGCCAACCTGCGCGAGCGCTCCTACGCCGACAAGGGCACCGGCGCCAATGGCTGGGAGCACCCGCTGTCCTGGTGCCGCGACTACGACGGCGGCCGCTCGTTCTACACCGGCATCGGCCACACCGCCGCGGTGTACGGCGACGCCGACTTCCGCAAGCACCTGCTCGGCGCCCTGCGCTGGACGACGGGTGCCGCGCGCGGCAACTGCAAGGCGACGATCGACGCCAGCTACACCGCTGAGCGGCTGACCGCGCCCAACAACTTCACCGGGATCACGCCCGAGAGCCAGCTCAACCAGATCGGCGAGCCGCACGGCCTCGAGGTCGACAGCAAGGGCCGCGTGTTCTACATCGGCCGCGCCGCCAAGGGCAACCTGTCGCCGATCGCGTCCTGGACGCAGCCGGACGGCTGGCGGGGCTGGGGCACCGTGCACCTGTACGACCCGAGCAAGCCGGCCGGCCAGCGCGTCAGCCTCACGGGCACGCTCGACGTCTTCGGCCACTCCGGCGGTGGCGACGAGCTCACCAAGAAGGAAGAGGGCCTGATCGGCATCGCGCTCGATCCGAACTTCGACACCAACCACTACATCTACCTGCACTACACGCCGTACACGGCGGTCGACTTCGTCAAGCACATCGGCACGCGCCGCATCGCGCGGTTCACGTTCGACGAGGCCACCGGCAAGCTCGATCTGAGCTCGGAGAAGCGCATCCTGGAGTGGAAGTACCAGAACCACTCCTGCTGCCACATGGGCGGCGACATGGGCTTCGACAAGGACGGCAACCTCTACGTCCTCACCGGCGACACCAACTCTTCGGGCAACGCGGGCGCCGGCTACTCCGGCAACGTGGTCCCGCCGCAGTTCCCGGCCAGCCCGGACCCGACCGGCATCGGCTTCAACGACGCCCGCCGTACGGCCGGCAACACGAACGACCTCAACGGCAAGATCCTGAGGGTCAAGCCGAAGGCCAACCCCGTGGGTGAGCCGGGCATCGGCACCACCTACGACATCCCGCCGGGGAACCTGTTCACCGGTGACGAGACCGAGCCGGGCAAGACCGGCCCGCTCACGCGCCGCGAGATCTACGTCATGGGCGTGCGTAACCCCACGCGCATGTGGATCGACCAGCAGACCGGCTGGGTGATGACGGGCTGGGTCGGCCCGGACGCCGCCAACCCGAGCGCCACGCTCGGTCCGGCGCGCTACGAGAACCTGGCCGCGATCCCGGCGGCCGGCAACTACGGCTGGCCCTTCTGCACCGGTAACAACCAGCCCTACCGTGACCGCAACGACGACGGCCAGGTGTACGAGGCCGGCAACGCCGCCGGCAAGCCGGTCACCGGCTGGTACGACTGCGCCGCGCCGAAGAACAACTCGCCGCGCAACACCGGCCTGACGAACCTCCCGCCGGCCACGCCGACGAACATGTGGTACGCAGGCGGCGGCGGTGGCCCGGTCTTCCCGATCGATCAGGCCACGGGCCGTCCGAACTACGGCGTCACGCCGACCTACACGCTGCCCTTCCTCGCCGGCGGCGGCGGCCAGGCCACGATGCCCGGCCCGATGTACCGCTACGACGCGGCCAGCACCTCCACGACGAAGTTCCCGGAGTTCTGGGACTCGAAGTGGTTCTTCGACGACAACAACCGTGCCGCCACGGCGCGCGCGGTCGGCCTCGACGCCGACACGGTCGACAACCACAAGACACCGAAGACGGCCGTGGACATCACGGGCATCATCGGCAAGACGTCCGCCCAGGCCATGGGCATGGACTTCGGCAAGGACGGCAACCTGTACGTCCTCGACTACGGCGGAGGCTTCTTCACCACCACGGCCAAGCAGTCGCTGTGGAAGATCAGCTACACCGGCGGCGCGTCGACGCCGAACGCGGCGCCGCGGGCGATCCCGATCGGTGCCTTCAAGGTCAACTTCCTCAAGGGCAGCTCCGGCGGCGTCTCCTACAAGTGGGAGTTCGGTGACGGGCAGACCTCGACGGACGCCAATCCGACGCACACCTACGCGGAGGCCAAGCGCTACACGGCCACGCTGACGGTGACCTACGCCGATGGCTCCACGTCCGTGGGCACCATCGCCGTCGACGTGCTCGCCGCGGCCGACGAGGCCGCGCCGACCACGACGCACACGATCACCCCCGCCGCGCCGACCGGCGACGGCACCTACAAGAAGCCGGTCACGATCACGCTGGCCGCCGCCGACACCGGTGGCTCGGGCGTGGACCGCACGGAGTACCGCATCAACGACGGCGCGTGGACGGCCTACTCGGCGCCCGTGACCCGTCAGCAGCCGGGCGTCTACAAGTTCGACTACCGCTCGCGTGACCGCGCGGGCAACCTCGAGGCGTTCAAGACCGTGTCGTACACGATCACGGTGATCCAGAACTGCCCGACGAACCTCAATGACGAGTTCGACGGGACGTCGCTGGACCCGAAGTGGACGATCGCGGGCAACCCGCCGCGTTCGACGCCGGCGGCGCTGTCGGTGGCCGACGGCTTCCTGAACCTCAAGATCGAGGCCGGCGACATGATCGGCCAGACGAACACGGCCCGGAACGTGCTCCTACAGACGGCACCGTCCGGCTCGTGGGTCATCAGCACGAGGATCAACACGTCCGAGCTCACGAACGAAGGCGAGCAGGCCGGTCTGATCCTCTGGCAGAGCGAACGCTCTGGCACTCCCGTCACGGGCCAGAACAACTTCGCCAAGATCGTCTACATCAACAAGGGCATCACGCGGCGCTTCGAGTACGTGTCGACGCGCGCCAACGGCCAGGACATCCAGAACTCTCCCGAGTTCACGGAGAACCCGTCCGAGATCTACATGCGCGTGAGCTCCAACGGCACGAACCGGATCATCGCCGAGGGCTCCTTCGACGGTGAGACGTGGACGCAGATCGCCAACCCGATCACGCCGTCCAACAGCACGGCCCCGATGCGCTTCGGCCTGAAGGTGTCGGACGGCACGGCTTCCACCAATCGCGCCATGTTCGACTACTTCCGTGTCGACTGCTCGGATCGGGTGCCGCCGCAGACGACGGCCACCACGGACCCGGGCGCGCCGAACGGCAACCTCGGCTGGTACAAGGCCGGGCCGACCGTCACGCTGAAGGCCGACGAGGCCGCGACCACGAAGTACCGGATCGACGGCGGCGCCTGGCAGGAGTACGGCCAGCCGTTCCCGGTCACCGGCGAGGGCAACCACACGGTCGAGTACCAGTCGGTCGACAAGGCCGACGAGCCCAACACCGAGACCATCAAGACGCTGTCGATGCGTTCGGACAGCGCGGCCCCGGAGACCGAGGTCACGCTCGGTGGCGACATGCGGGCCGGCGGCAGCGTCGATGTCCAGCTCACGGCCGCCGACGGCGACCTCGGGTCAGGCGTCGGGCTCACGCAGTACCGCGTGGACGGTGGCCCGTGGACGGCCTACAAGGCCGCGGACGAGCAGATCTTCGACGGCACCGCCGCGTCTATGGCGCAGTGGCGGCAAGCCGGCGCGGGTCGGTTCGACCTGTTGACCAACGGCACCGGCGGCATCACGCCGGTCGGCGGGTTGGGCATGCTCTGGTATCCCGTCAAGCAGTACGCGAACTTCCGGCTCAAGCTCCAGTACCGCGAAGGTCGCTTCGACACCGACAAGGGCTCGTCCAACGGCGGCGTGTTCCTGCGCTTCCCGGACCCGCGGGTCCCGCTCGCCCAACGCACCGACTCGTGCTCCCGTTCGGGCAGCGCGGCGACGGATCAGGCCTGGGTGGCCATCTACTGCGGCCACGAGTTCCAGATGTTCGACGGCCGGGAACCCGGTAGCGAGCCGCAGAAGACGGGCTCGGTCTACAACTTCCAGCCCAACACGATCGACAAGATCGGCCCGGCGGAGGACCCGGGCGAGTGGGAGGACTACGAGATCGAGGCGATCGGCCAGACGTTCAAGATCTACCGGAACGGCGAGCTGATCAACACGTTCGAGAACACGCCTGGCAAGGCCTCGAGCCGTGGCGGCGACCCGGACACGAGCCAGCGTCAGTTCACGCAGGGCTACATCGGCCTGCAGAACCACGGCGGCGCGGACCGGACGCAGTACCGCGACATCCGCGTGCAGGACCTCACGCCGGGCGCCGCGACCGCCAACCCGACCGGGATGTTCACGGTCGCGGGTGACGGGCAGCACACGGTGGAGTACCGCTCGGTCGACGCGGCCGGGAACATCGAGGAGCGCAAGTCGACGACGTTCGAGATCGGTGGCATGGTCACCGCTCCGGCGCCGTTGCCGTCGCCGCCGACCTCGACGATCCTGCCGCCGCTGATCGACACGCCGGCCTCGTTCCGCCTCGGCACGGTGTCGTCCGCGGTCACGCGGGCGAAGTTCAACAAGAGCGGCGTGTCGGTCCCGGTGTCCTGCACCGCGGCCATGACGGGCTCGGCGACGCTGACGCTGTCGAGCAAGGACGCCAAGCGGCTGAAGCTGAGCCGCCGCACGATCGACGCCGAGGATGTCGAGTGCTACGGCAAGCAGACGGCTCGCGTCACGCTGAAGCCGTCGTCCGCGATCGCGAAGCGCCTCGCGGCCAAGGGCGGACCGAAGCGCGTGAAGCTCACCCTGTCCGTGCAGATGCGCGACTGGGGCAAGCCCGCGACGACGACGAAGAAGACGATCACGCTTCGTCGCTAGGGAAGTGACCTGGGGGAGGGCCGGCCACGCGCCGGCCCTCCGTCAGGCGATGACTTGGAGCGCGCCCGGCACGACGCCGAAGCGCGCTTCGGTCACGTCGTCGATGTGGTCGCCGTCGACCTGGATCGGGATCGTGCGGCCGTCCGTGGAGCGCACGACCGCTTCGCTGAAGCCGCTGAACGCGTCGACGCCCTTGTGCTTGGCGATCCGGGCCGCGCCGGACAGCGCGCGGAACGTGACCGTCGGGACGTCGTACGGCCGCGCGCGGGTGAGCACGACGCCGGCGAGCGTGCCGGAGTCCAAGCGCGCGCCCTCCACGAGCGGCACGGCGCGGCGGTTGAAGTAGGTGTAGTTCTCGGCGTTCTGCACGAACAGGCTGACGCCGCCGACCGTGCGCCCGTCGACCTCGACCTCGAGCCGCGGCGGGTTGACGACGTACTTGCGCAGGAACGTCGTGATCGCGCACTGGACGTAGTAGAAGGGGCCGAAGCGCTTCTTCAGCGCCGGGTTGCGGTCCACGCGCTCGACCACGCTCGCGTCCAGGCCCATACCGGCGGCGAACGTGAAGTGGCGGCCGTTGACGATCCCGAGGTCCACGGCGCGGGGCGCCCACGCGTCCGCGAGGCCCAGAAGGTGTTCGGTGGCGTCGACGACGTCGGTCGGGATCCCGAGCAGCTTCGCCACGACGTTGTTGTTGCCGCCGGGGAGGCAGGTGAGCGCGGTGGCGGTGCCGACAAGGCCGTTGGCGGCTTCGTTGACGGTGCCGTCGCCGCCGAAGGCGAGCACGATGTCGTAGCCGTCGGCCGCCGCCTGGCGGGCCAGCTCGACGCCGTGCCCCTTGGCCTCGGTCTCCACCGTCGTCACGTCGTACCGGCCCTGGAGCGCGTACACGACGAGGCTCTTGAGCCGGTCGGACATCTTCGTCGCGACCGGGTTGATGATCACGAGCATGCGCCGCCGGGCGGCGGGCTCGTCTAGAGCCATCCGCGGCGGCGGAAGAACGCGGCGACGCCGATCACGATCGCGAGCATAACCGCGATGATGACCCAGAAGGCGTACGGCGAGTCCTCGAACGGCAGGTGCACGTTCATGCCGAAGAAGCTGGCGATCAGCGTGAGGGGCAGGAAGATCAGCGAGATCGCGGTCAGGACCTGGAACGTCTCGTTCGTGCGGTGCGCGATCGCCGACTCGTTGGTGGCCTCGAGACCCTCCACGACTTCCTTGAAGTTCTCGAGCATGTCCCAGCCGCGCTCGGACGCGTCGATGATGTCGTCGAAGTAGATGTCGAGGTCCTCGGCGATGTACCGGGCCTTGTTGCGCTCCAGGTCGCGGAAGGCGACACGCTGCGGCCGGACGATCTTGCGGAAGTTGATGATCTCCTGCTTGGCGTTGGAGATGTCGCGCACGACGTCCTCGGCCTCGCCTTCCTCGAAGATCGCCTCTTCGATGCGCTCGAGCTTGTTGCCGATCTTGCCCAGCATCGGGAACGAGGCGTCGACGCAGTCATCGACGATCTTGTAGAGCAGGTAGCCCGAGCCCTTGGAGAACAGCTGATCGCGGAACTCCTCGTGCGTGCGGCAGCGCTCGAACAGATCCTCGACGCGCTCGACCGGCTCGTTGGGCAGCGTGATCAGGAAGTCGGGCCCGACGAAGAAGTCCACCTCGGCGGCGTTGAGCCGCGAGACCTTCTTGTCGTAGCGCGGGAAGTGGAGGACGATGAACAGGTAGTCGTCGTACTCATCGACCTTCGGGCGCTGGTTGCGCGAGCGGATGTCCTCGTAGTCGAGGGCGTGGAAGTCGTAGTGCTCCTCCAGCCAGGCCTGCTCGAGCGACCGCGGGCGCTCGATGTTGATCCAGCGCAGGCCGGGCGACTCGATGATCTCGACGCGCGGCTCGGTGCGCTCGGGGGCGACCTCAGCGGTCGTACGACCGCGGCGACCGAATGGGCTCCTGGGCAGGCTCGGCATAGCCGGGACTCAGAGGATCTTCGGTCGGGGGCAGCATCGCGACGGGGATTGTACTTGCCTCTTGAGGAAATTCGCTACGCTTCCGATACATAGCTGGACGCATCCAGAGGGGGGGAGGGATTGGCCCTATGAACCCCCGCCAACCTGCTCTCGGTCGCACGCCGAGAAGAAGGTGGCAATTCCATCAGGCTCCAACGAGTAAGCCTGGGAGATGCGGTTGGGGTTCTCCCGGTGCATCTGCACATGAAGACTCCGCCGCACAGCCCGGGCGGAGGATTCAAATCACATGCCGGCAGATGCCCTGAAGTGCAAGGAATGCAAGACCGAATACCCGCTCGAGGCCCGCTTCGTCTGTGAGCGCTGCTTCGGTCCGCTGGAGGTCAGCTACACGCTGCCGTCCGGTGACCCGGAAGCGCTCAGGCGCAAGATCCAGGCCGGGCCGCACACGATGTGGCGCTACGCGGACTTCCTCCCGCTGGAGGGTCCGGCGCGCAGCGCGCTCCCCACCGGCTGGACGCCGCTCGTGAAGGCCGATCGCCTGGCCGCGAAGCTCGGCATCGGCGAGCTGTGGATCAAGAACGAGACGGCGAACCCGACGCACTCGTTCAAGGACCGCGTCGTCTCCGTCGCGTTGGCTCGAGCCAAGGAACTCGGGTTCGACACGCTGGCGTGTGCGAGCACGGGCAATCTCGCCAACGCCGTGGCCGCGCACGCCGCGGCGGCCGGGATGCCCGCCTACGTGCTCATCCCGCACGATCTCGAGGAGCAGAAGATCCTCGCCACGGGCGCCTACGGGGCGCAGATCGTCGCGGTCAAGGGCAACTACGACGACGTCAACCGGCTCTGCACCGAGGTGTCGGGCGAGCGGCCGGGCTGGGCGTTCGTGAACATCAACATGCGCCCGTACTACGCCGAGGGCTCCAAGACGCTGGCGTTCGAGACGGTCGAGCAGCTCGGCTGGGAGCTCCCGGACCGCGTCGTCGGCCCGATCGCCTCCGGCTCGCAGTTCACCAAGCTCGCCCGCGGGTTCCAGGAGTTCATCGACGCCGGGCTCGTCGAGGGCTCGATTCCGACGATGAACGGCGCCCAGGCCCTCGGCTGCTCGCCGGTCGCGACGGCGTTCGCCGCCGGCACCGACGTCTGCCGTCCGGTCAAGCCGGACACGATCGCCAAGTCGCTCGCCATCGGCAACCCTGCCGACGGGCCGTACGCCGTCGAGCTCGCGAACCGCACGGGCGGGTCGATCGACTCCGTCACCGACGACGAGATCCGCGCCGGCATCCGCCTGCTGGCCGAGACGACCGGCATCTTCACCGAGACCGCCGGCGGCGTCACGATCGGCGTGCTGGCCAAGCTCGCCGCCCGCGGCGACATCGGCCCCGACGAGCGCGTGGTGGCGATGGTCACCGGCGACGGCCTGAAGACGATCGACGCCGTCCGCGACACGTTCGAGGTCACGACGATCCCGGCGGACATCGACGCCTTCGACGAGCACTTCGCGCCGGTGGGGGTGTAACGACATGGCGGTCACGGTCAAGCTCCCCACGCAGCTGCGCGACGCCGCCGGTGGCGCCACCTCCATCGCCGTCGAAGGCGGCACCGTAGGCGAGGCGTTGAACGGCCTCTACTCCGAGCACTCCGAGCTGCGCGAGCGGATCGCCGACGGCGACGGCTCGCTGCGGCGCTTCGTCAATGTGTATTTGAAGGGCGAGGACATCCGCTTCCTCGACGGCCTGGACACCGAGGTGTCCGACGGCGACGAGGTCACGATCCTCCCGGCGGTCGCGGGCGGATGACCCGCATCGACACCAAGCTCGGCGCCGAGCCGATCGTCTCCTTCGAGTTCGGCCCGCCCCGCACGGTCGAGGCCGAGCTCGCGTTCTGGAGCGCGATCGAGGAGCTCGCCGCCCTGGAGCCGGCGTTCGTGTCCGTCACCTGCGGCGCGGGCGGCTCGACGCGGGATCTCACTTTGGCCGTGGTGCGCCGTTTGGCCCGTGAGCGCGGGTTGGAGGCCGTCCCGCACGTCACCGCGACCGGCTTCACGCGCGACGAGCTCGTCGAGCTGCTGGCCGAGGCCCGCGCCGGCGGTGCCGACAACGTGCTCGCGCTGCGCGGCGACCCGCCGCGCGGCGAATCGACCTGGACCGCGCCCGCAGGCGGCGTGCAGTCGTCGCTGGAGCTGACGGCGATGGCCGCCGAAGCCGGGTTCTGCGTGCTCGGCGCCGCCTACCCGGAGCCGCACCAGGACTCCCGCGGCTGGGCCGAGGACCTCGCGCACCTGCGTGCAAAGGTCGACGCCGGGGTGAGCGTGCTCGTCACCCAGCTGTACTTCGACAACGACGACTATCGCCGCCTCGTCGACCGGCTGCGCGCCGCCGGGATCGATGTCCCCGTGCTCCCGGGCATCATCCCGATCACGACCGTGGGCATGATCGAGCGGCTCGCATCGCTGTGCGGCGCGTCGATCCCGGCGGCGCTGCGGCGCGAGCTGGAAGTCCGGCAGGACGATCAGCGCGCGGTCGCCGAGCTCGGCGTGGCCTACGCCACGGCCCAGGCTGCCGAGCTGCTGGCCGAGGGCGCGCCGGGCGTGCACCTCTACACGCTCAACAAGTCACCCGCGACGCGCGCGATCGTCAGCGCGCTCCGCGCGGCGGGCGCGCTCCCCGCGGCCACCCCCGCCGTGTAGCGGGGTCCGTGCGCCGTGCCCTACGCGGGCGCGGTGCGCGGGCGGAAGTCGTCCGCCGACACGAGGTCCAGGGCCAACGCGTGCTCGAAGCACGTGGCCAGGGCCTCCATGCTCTCGGCCACGCAGCGCTCGTAGCCCGCGACGATCTTCGTGCGGTACTCGGCCTGGAGGCGGTCCAGCTCGCGCATGTCGGCGCGGGTGTGGGGGGCCTTCAGCCACGTGTTGCAGTCCGAGCAGCGGAGCTCGACGAGCAGCACGTCAGAGCCCTTCGCCTCGCAGCGCAAGGGCTGGAGAAATGTGGACCCGCAGCGCGGGCACATGGTCATCGCGGCCACGCCCCGAAGCTATTCGGCGCGTCGGACGGAATCGGCGGTTGTGCCGCTCGTAGCAAGCGGCCGATAACCGGGGGACATGGACGCCCCACAGCCCACGCCCGAGCAGACGCCGCACGACGTCGATGCCGAGCGCCTGGCCGAGATCACCAAGATGAGCGTGGATTCCTCCCGGACGTTCCTGGAGTTCCACAGCGGCGCACGCTGGCTGCGCCGCGACCGTGACTAGCAGTCACGGCCGCGGCACAACTCGGGCGACGACTACGGGGTCGTCGTCGACAGCGTGAAGGTGAGCGTCTTGGAGTAGTTGCCCGTGCGCAGCGGATCGTTGGCCTTGATCAGCTGCTTGAACGTGATGTCCACGTTCTCGTTGGAGGTCGGAGCGGTCCAGTCGGACTTGCTCAGCTCCACCCGCAGCGGCTCAGCCAGCGTGAACGCGCCGTTGGTCAGGAAGCCCGGGGCGGAGACGCTGAGCTTCGCGTCGCCGGCCGTGGAGATGACGTTGGCGGCGGCCTGCGCCGTGTACTCCTTCGCCACGCCCGGCGTGAACGCGCCGAACGTCGGGGTGCCGGAGAGCGCGAGCGCCAGCGTGGCGGGGACGGTGCCCGACACGTCGCCGGTCACCGTCGTGCTCGCGCGGAACGTCGTCGGCGTCATGGTCGGCTTGCCGGGCGTCTTCAGCCACTGGGTGAAGTACGTATCCAGCTTGGCGAGGTTCGAGGACTCGAAACCGGCCTTCTGCTGGGCGATCTGCTTCGCCAGCGCGATGAACGCGTTGGTCGAGATCGTCGAGCCGCTGAACTGGTCGATCAGCGCGCGCTGGAAGTCCCAGAACGCGGCGTCGCCGACGAGCTGGCGGTAGCCCTCGATCATCGCGGCCGCGCGGTTGTAGGTCGTGAACGACGGATCGAACATGTTCGCCGCCTGCGGGATGCCCGTCGGGCTGAACGCCCAGTTCGCCACGTTCGCGTTGGCGTAGGTGGCGTTGAACTGCGCCTCGGTGGTCACGCCGTTGTTCTGCTTGTTGCCCCAGTACCAGGCCCACCACGTGGCCCAGCCCTCGTTGAACCACAGCTCGTCCCAGGTCGCCGGGCCGATCGCGTCGCCGAACCACTGGTGGGCGATCTCGTGGGCGAGCGTGCTGTGGCTGATCGGGTTCGCGCTGCCGCTCGAGAAGTGCGACTTCGTCTGCGACTCGAGCGCGTAGAAGAGCTGGGCGTCGGCGGCGACGGTGCCGTGCGAATCGAACGGGTACGGGCGACCCAGCGCGTCGGAGATGAACTTGATGATGTCGTCCTGACGCTCGGCGGCGGTCTTCGCGCTCGCCTTCTGCGCGGCGCTGTAGATCGACGAGTGGGCGTCATAGAGCTCGAGCGCGCGGCCGCTCTTGCCGAGCGCGCCGACGGAGGCCGGGCTGTCCCACTTGGTGTAGTCGAACAGGCCGACCGTGGCCGTGGTCAGGTACGTGGCCATCGGGAACTTGAGCGACCAGTTCCACGTGCGGGTCTGGCCGTCCGCGCTGACCGGGGGCTTGCCGTCCGCGCCGAGCGGGCCGGAGAGCTCGCCGTTGGCGATCGACACGTGCGTGGCCGGGACCGTGACGTGGTAGTCGTAGGTCGCCTTGTCGGCCGGATGGTTGTTGGACGGCAGCCAGCCCATCGCGCCGTACGGCTCGTTGACCACGAAGCCGCCGGAGGCGATTCGCGCCCAGCCCTCGGTGGACCCGTCCGGGTCGATCACCGGCAGCGGCGCGCCGACGAACTTCACGACCGTGTGGAACGTGCGCCCGTTCGCGATCCCCGCGGCGGGCGTGATCACGAGCTTGTCGTCGACGCGGGCCGTCGTGGCCGGGACGCCGTCGATCGTGACCTCCGAGACGGTGTAGGCGCGCAGGTCGAGCGAGAACTCCGACAGACCCTGCGTGGCCCGCATCGTGATGTCGGTCGCCGAGCCCGGGAGCATGAGGTTCCCCGCCGGGTCGTAGTTGAGCGTGACGTCGTAGTGCAGCGCGTCGTAACCGCCGTTGCCGATCGTGGGCAACAGACGGTCGCCGAGCGTGCGCGCGCCCGGCGAGAACTGCGCCATGGCCGGCGAACTCAGCGCCAACGTGGCAAGCAGCCCTCCGACTATGGCCAAAGGCCGACCCCTCATAAAACACCTTCCATCCGTGGATGCGTGCAACCCCACACGCCCAGTTGCCGTTCGAAATTACAGATGAGACAGGCGTGAAACAAGCGGACAGATGTCCAGGTGCGTCATGGTGGAGGCACCCGGATGTAGAGCTCGGCGACGAGCGCGCGCGGGTCATCTTCGACGTGGTCGGCGCCGAGCTCGAACGCTGTGGAACGCGTGGTCGCGGTCCAGAACTGGCCGCCCGCGACGAGGAACGGCTTCGGGTCCAGCGCGGCGAGCGCGGCGAGGATCTCGGCGACGCCGTCGAGCGCGCCGGCCGTGGCGGTGGAGAGTGCGACGAGGTCCGGCTGCTCGTGCTCGACGAGCGCCACGACGTCCGCGGCGGGGGCACCCGGGCCCAGCAGCAGCACCTCCCAGCCGTCGGCTTCGAGGAAGTCCGCCACCATCCGCGCTCCCAGCGCGTGCTGTTCGCCGGGCGTGCCCGTCACCACCGCGAGCCGGCCGTCACGCGGCGCGCGGTGCAGCCGGCGCGAGAGCCCGTCGAGGATCGACTGGGCCACCGCGGTGGCGTAGTGCTCCTCGGCGACGTTGAGCTCGCCCATCGCCCAGCGATGCCCGACTTCACGCAGCGCCGGGTCGAGCACCCCCAGGTACAGATCCGGGACGGGCGTGCCCTGGTCGAGCGCGCGCTCGATCGTCTGGCGCGCGCGTGCGGAATCGCGAGCCAGCAAGGCGTCAAGGAAAATGGCGCGATGCTCGTGCAGGCCCACCGCGCCCAGGAGCATAACCCTGGACTTCTGGCCGGTAGCGGACAAAAGCGCTGAGGCGTACCGTCCGAACCATGACGCTGCAGCCTGAGAAGGACGATCAGCCGAAGGGCGCGCCGCTGGAGGACGCCGACGCCGCCCGTCACCTCGTGCACCTCGGAATGTCGCCTGATGCCGCCCGGGCGTTCGCGGCGTACCACTCCGGCCTCTACTCGGCGTTCACGCGAGCACCTCGCTAGCGGCGCGTACGCCCGACTAGGGCAATCCCCGATGCGCAATTCCGGGCGCGCGTGGACGATCGCGGCATGCTCCCCGCGCTCCGTCTCCTCCTCGTGACACTCGGTGTCCTGTTGATATCCAGCTCGGCCGCGCAGGCGGCCGCCAAGACGCTTGCGGTCCCCGCCGAAGGGCAGGTGGCGGTGACGTTCGCGTCCGGCGTCAAGCGCGTGAAGGTGCAGTCGGCGCCCGCCGGCGTCACGGTCGCGGGCGGGGTCAAGAGCGGGAAGCTGGCCGTGGCGGTCGTCCGGCCACGCGGCGCCGCGAACGGGAAGGTCGTGCTGCAGCTCACCGGCAAGGTCAAGGGCTTCAAGACGGTGGCCGCGGCGCTCGACGGCGGCAAGGCGCCGTCCTGCTCGGGGCTGGACAAGCTGCTGGCCAAGCGCCTCAAAGGCACGGCCGATGCGAAGGGCCTCGCGGGCGTGCTCGCCGCGAAGCTGTGCGGAAAGCCCGCGCCGGCCAACGCCGCCGCGATCCTCACGCAGCTCGGCCTCGGTGCCGCGCCCACTCCGCCCGCCCCGTCGGGGCCGTCCGCCGGCCCGGCGAGCGGCGGCCGCCTCCAGCCGCCCGCGCCGCACAGCACGCCCACTCCGGCCCCGCCGGCCGGCAAGGCGTGCGGGAACGGCGCCGATGACGACAACGACGGCCAGACCGACCTCGAGGACCCGGGCTGCGCGGACGGCAACGACACCTCGGAGGACAGCGAGGTCACCGTCACCGCTGCCTGCAGCACGAACTCGGGGGTCGGCATGGGCGACGACCCGACGTGGCTCGGCGCGGGTATCAACGACTGCGGGCCGTTCACGAAGGTCCGGATCGATGTCGCGCCGGGCATCGTCGGCTGCGACATCGTCACCGGTGGACCGAAATGGACGTGCACGGCCGGGATCGGCACCGGTCCGGCGATCGACACCGCGGACGTGAACCTCAAACTGACCGGCGCGGTCAACTGCGCACGCCCGGCGACGATCGTGCTCTACCGGCCCAGCGGCGAGGTCGCCGAGCTGCGCGGCCCGGTCGCGCGCTGCGGCGCCGGCGGCGCGCCGGCCTGCGCGAACGGCAAGGACGACGACGGCGACGGCATGATCGACGACCACTTCGCCGACGGCGCGACCGACCCGGACCCGGGCTGCACCTCGAGCACGGACACGTCCGAGGACTCCGAGCTGCCCGCCCTGTCCGGCTGCACGATCTCGATCGGGATCTGGGACGAGCAGGCCAAGCTCGCCGGGGCGATGACCCAGGGCTGCGGTGCGATCCAGGGCTTCTGGTTCCGCGGACCGTCGACCGTGCTCGACTGCGCGTACAAGCTCGGCGCCGCCGCGGGCGAGACGTGCCAGAAGGTGGGGCGGACGGGCGGGACGATGTTCGCGGCGACCCCGCTGGACCTGCGCGTGGCGGTCGAGCTCGGCCAGGCCGTGCAGTGCGAGCCGATGACGCTCGCGTTGATCCGGGCCGACAACTCCGTCATCGCCGCCCGCGGCACCCTCGACGGCTGCTAGCGCGTCAGGTAGATCGCCCGCCAGGCCTCCCACCACGTGCCCGCGGTGGCCTCGATCGTCCGCGGGCCGGTGACGATCACGTCGCCGCGGTTGCGGTAGGGGTCGGCCTGGTCGGCGGTGTTGAGCTCGACGGTGATCGTGCAGGGCGCGCCGGGGTCGTAGACCGGCGCGTCCTGTGGGGCGCGCAGCGCGGCGCGGGACGCCTGCTCGATCTCCTCACGGGCACGGGCGGGGGAGTGGTGACGGGCGCTGAAGCGGCCGAGCCCGGTCTTGACCGCGAGCGTCTGCAGGCCCGGACCGAGCAGCGCCGCCGACTCCGCGCAGACCACATCGTCGCCCGTGACGAGCACGACGGGCGTGCCCCAGGTGCCGCACAGCGCGGCGTTGATGCCGACCTCGCCGACCTCGACGCCGTTGAAGTACAGCGCGTGCCAGTTGGTCGAGGACACGGTGTGCGAGAGCACGCCGCGCTCGGCGCCGGCCATCGCGTGCTGGCCGATGAACAGGGCGGCGTCGCAGCCCTGCTCGAGGAAGCCGGTGTACTCGGTCCAGCGCGTCTGCACCACGAACTCGGCCCGCGGGTCGAGCCGGTCGGGGACGAGGCTGTTGAACGAGCGGTCCCCGCCCGCGCCGTGGCAGTCCATCACCACGACGTCGGTCGCGCCCGCCGCGAACGCGCCCCGCACCGCGGCGTTGAGCTCCTCCGTGTAGAGGATCCGGCCTTCCTCGTACCCGGGCTTGCCGGCCACGACCTGGTCCCACCGGCAGATGCCGGCGACGCCCTCCATGTCGCTGATGACGAAGACCTTCACTGCGGCAGCACACGGACGGCGAGCGCGCCCAGGCCGAGGCCGCCGAGCAGCGCCAGCACGCCGACGAGCGCGATCGTCAGCGTCGGGTCGCCCGCGTCGGCCGACGCGGTCAGCAGCTCCGGCCGTTGCAGCGGCGCCTCCGTCGGCGCCGGGGTGGGCGTCGCGAGCTTGGACGCGAAGTCCGCCGACGACGGCTGCGCCTCGCCCTCGATGGTGATCTCGAGGTCCAGCGGGAACTCGGCGGGCACCTCGGCGGGCTGGGTGTCGGAGTCGGCGACGCTGACGCTCAGGTACCACTCGCCGGGAGCGGGGAACTTGTCGGCGCTGAAGTCGCCGGCGAGGATCTGCTCGAAGCCGAGCACGCGCGGACCTTGCACCTCGCCGGTCTTCGCGCCCGCGTCGTCATCACCTTCGAGGTCGGCCGTGGCCTTGTTGTACTCCGGCGTGTTCTCGTTGCTGAGCTGCTCGCGGATCGGGCTGAACAGGTCCATCCGGTAGTCGAGCTGGGCCAGCCCGGGCTGATAGTCGGATGCGGAGTAGTCCGTCTCGATCTCCGAGACGTCGACGATCGCGCGGGCCTTGAGCACCTGCCCCTTCTGCAGCGCGACCTTCCAGTACACGGTCTCGCCGGCCGCGACGGTGTCGGCGTAGCGGCCTGGTTTGAGCAGCGGGGCGACGTTGAAGGAGCCGCCGCCGACGATCGGCGTGCCCTCGTCCTGCGCGTGCGCGGCCGGCGCGGCCAGCAGCAGCGCGGCGAGCGCGATGACGGTGCGCCTCACGGGCGTCGTCTCCGGAACGTGAAGACCGCCGCGCCCGCGAACCCGGCCGCGGCCAGCCCGCCGCCGACGAGCGTGAGGATCGCCGCGCTCGGCGGCTCGTTCGGCGTGAAGGAGGCCTGCGCGGGCGTGACCTTCTGCGCGGGCTCCTTCGCCGGCCCCTTGCCCGACCGGCCCAGCACCTCGACCGCCAACTCGGCGTCGTAGGGCTTCCCGCCGGTCAGGTTGTAGAGCGCTTTCTCGCTCGAGTCCTCGAAGCCGACCTTGAGGTAGTAGCGGCCGGGCTTGGAGAACGGCTGGCCCTCCTCGGCCTGCTCGCCGACGCCGATCGGCCGCGACACGGCGCCGAGTGCGCTGACGTAGCCGCGGCGGTCGAACGGCGTGCCCGACGCGGAGGAGTTCTGGTAGCCCGGGATGTCGAAGTCGGGCGTGACGATGTCCAGCGAGGAGTCCGTGCCGTAGTCCTCGATCCCGCGCTCAGGGGCGATGAACGACACGCTCGCCTTCAGCGTCTCGCCGCGCGCGAGATCCACGGCGAACCAGTGCTCGGAGTCCGGCAGGATCTTGTCCACGTAGCGGCCCGGCTTGAGCACCGTGGCCGCGCGGGCGCTCGGGCCGCCCTTGGTCGCGGCGCCACGCGCGACGTACTCGCGCAGCGCGCGCGTGGACAACACGCGCAGCTCCTGCCGCAGCGAAGCCGCGTCGGTCGCGTCGCGGTACACGCCGCCGCCGGCCGCGGCGATGCACTCGAGCTCCTTCCGCGCCTCCTCGTCGACGCGGAACCCGATCGCCTGGATCCGCAGCTCCACGCCGCCTTTGGAGATCTCCGCGGCGACGTCGCACGGCGCCGGCGGCTGGCACGTGTCCTCGCCGTCGGAGACGAGCACGATCGTGCGCGAGCCGCTGTCGCCCAGGTCCTTCGCGGCCTGCTCGAGCGCGTAGGCGATCGGGGTGCGGCCGCGCGCCTTGAACGAGCGGATCGAGGCCTCGGCCTCGCCGCGATCCACCCGGCCCAGCGGGAGCACGAGGCTGGAGTCCTGGCAGGCGGGCCCGATCGGCCGCGACGGCCGGGTCCCGCCGAACAGGCGCAGCCCGACCTCGGTGGAGTCCGGCAGCGTGCTGAGCAGCGCCACCGCGCCTTCCTTGGCCGCGTCGATCTTCGGTGTGCCCTTGCCGTCGTCGGTGCGCATCGAGCCCGACGCGTCGAACGCGAGCAGGATCTTGGGCGCGCCGCTCGGGGCGAGCGTGGCCGTCGGCGTCGGCGAGCCGGTGGGCGCCGTGACCGATGGTGTCGGGGTTGGAGTCTGTGCCAGCGCCTGCGCCGCAAACCCACCCGCCAGACCCGCCCCCAGGGTCAGACGCACCATCCATGCCCGCGCGTCCATCGGCCGCAAGTGATACCCATTGAGCGCGAGTGAGGCAAACGGGAACTTCTTGAACGAGACGAGCTTCTGCCCCAACTGTGGCGAGCGCATCAGCGCCCGCGCGCGTTTCTGCCCGTCTTGCGGGGCGAGCCAGGACGAGTTCCTGCTCCCGGACGAGAGTGACGATCGCCCCGCGCCGACGTTCCCGACCGAGGCCGTGATCCGCGCGGTCCAGCCCCCGGCGCCAGTGCCCGTGGAGCCGGAAGACGAGGACCGGCCCGCGCCGACGTTCCCCACCGAGGCGGTGATCCGGGCTGTCCCGCCGCCGGAGCCCAAGGCGGCCGAGGCGCCTCCGCCACCGCCTAACAGGACCTTTCAGGACCGGATCGGCGCCGTCGACCCACAGGCCGCCGAGTTGTCCGGGCTGCTGCGCGAGCGGCTCGCGCTGCCCGGGATCATCGCCGCGGCGATCGCCGGCGCCGCGGCGGCGGGCGTCGTGCTCGTCGCCGGGTTCCTGATCGCGCTCATCACCCCCGACGCGTCGCTGATCGGCCTCGCCGGCTTCGAGGCTTCGCTGCTGGTCGAGACGTTCCGGCAGGCGGTCGGGACGCTGCTCGCGCCGATGGTCGACCCGGGCTTCCTGCTGGCCGGCAGCCGCCGGATCCACCCGATGATCTTCTTGGCGATCCCGCTGGCGGCGATCGCGTTCGCGACCCGCTGGCAGATCCACCGCACGGAGGGCGCGACCACGCTCGCCCGGCTGGGGTGGGCGCTGCTCGTCGCGGTCCCGTTCGGCGTGCTGATGCTCGTGTTCGCCGTCATCGGCGGCGAGACGGAGGCGACGAACGTGTCGCCGTCGGCCGGGAACACGTTCGCCCTCGGCCTGCTGTGGGGCGTCGTCGGCGGCCTGATCGGCGCGTCCACCAAGCTCCCGCTGAAGGAGCTGGTGACCATCCCGCCGATCGTCCAGCGCGTGCTGACCGCCGTCGCGGCGACGCTGCGCCCGCTCGCGGCCGTGCTGGTCACGTGCACGGCGATCGCGCTCGTCGGCTGGCTCGTGCAGGTCGGGGCCGACGCCGGCGGGGTGCGCGAGAGCCGCTCAGCTCCGACCGCCTTGATCGAGGAGACCGTGTTCGCCGCCGAGCACGGCATCCACCTCACGGCGCTCGGCGCGGGCGCGATCTTCCGCCCGGACGCCAACAGCGCGCTCGGGCTCCCGTTCCCGGTCAACGACCCGAGCGACATTCCCGGCAGCAACGGCTCGTTCCGGATCTTCGCCTACGACGACGAGCTTCCCGCGTACGTGTTCCTGCCGGCGCTGGTGCTCCTGCTGAGCCTGAACGCGCTCGGCGCCCTGTACGCCGGGTTCGCCGCCGCGCGGGCGCTCGGCGCGGAGAAACCCACCACCGCGGCCGCTTGGGGCGCCATCACCGGACCGGCGTGGGCGGTGACGATGGCGATCGCCGTCCTGCTGGCCGGCGGGCTGTTCCACGGCGACGCCGGGGACGGGTCGGTGCTCGCGATCTTCCTGATCGGCGGCGCGCTGCTCGGCGCCGCCGGCGGCGCACTCTCGGCGTCCGGGGCGGAAGGTGGCGCGTCGCCGTTCTGACTGGTGATGTAGCCAGGAATTACAACCTCACCAGTGACGCATTGCCCCCGCTGGGTGGCCTACAGTCGCGGCATGGAGAGTGCGTCCCATCTCCAGCGCATCAGTTGCTATTGCGCCGCCGTGGGGCAGCGCATGGGCCTCGATGGTGAGCTGATAGGAGCGGCAAGCCGCCTCCACGACCTCGGTATGAACGGCATCGCGCAGCGCCCGGCGCCGCTCACGGCCGCCGAGCGCAACGAGGTGCAAGAGCACCCCTTGACAGGGCACGCGATGCTGGCCGGCTCCGGCGAGCCGGCGTTCGAGTTGGCCGCGGAGATCGCGCTCACGCACCACGAGCGGTTCGCCGGAGACGGCTATCCGAACCAGTTGCGCGGCGACAGTATCCCGCTGGCCGGCCGGATCGTCGCCGTGGCCGACGTGTTCGACGCGCTCACCACGGACCGCGTCTACCGGCCCGCCGGCACCGTCGACGAAGCCGTGAACACGCTCAAGTCCGAGCGCGGCACCCAGCTCGACCCACAGGTCGTGAACGTGTTCCTCGACGATCTCGACATCGCCGCGACGGTGCTGCGGCGCTACCCGCCCGAGCCGCCCGTCGCCGCACTGGACGACACCTTCCTCTCACTCCACGCCGCCGCCGAGACGCTCCGGATCAGTCCCAGTCGGCTGCGCCGGTGGTCCGACGAGGGTCGGATCGAGACGCACCGCACGCCCGGCGGGCATCGCCGCTTCCCGCTCGAGGCGGTCCGCCGGCTCTCGGAGGAGATCGGCGTCCAGCCCGTCGTGCGCCCGATGGACCCGCCCGACGGCCCGGTGCTCGCGCTCGCGGAGATCCTCCACGCCCATGGCCCGAAGCTCGCCGCCGCGGCCGCGGCTTCGCTGTACCGCGACGGCCCGCAGGGGTGGTTCGCGAGTGACGACGCGGTCGAGGTGCTCGACCGCTGGGCCGACGGGCTCGCGGACGGCTGCGCGCAGGGGCGCTACCTCGCCGCCGAGACGGGCTCCGAGGCACTGATGCGGTATGCCCACACGCACGCGGCGACACTGCTCGAGCGCCACCTGTTCCTCGAGCGCTTCGCGCAGCTGACGCTGCGGTTGGTCCACCAGTCCGGGGCGGATCGCGAGGAGTTGAGCAAGGCGCGGCGCGTGTTCGGCGCGATCCAGCAGCACCTGCTCGACGTGACGCGCCCGACTGGATTCGAACCAGTGACCTCGCGCTCCGGAGGCGCGCGCTCTATCCACTGAGCTACGGGCGCTCGGGCTCGCTAGCTTAGCGGCCGCCGTGCTGCTTGCGGTGATCTCCGACACCCACATGCCGCGGGGCAACCGGCGGCTTCCGGTCGAGCACCTGGTCGGTGTCGACGCGATCCTGCACGCCGGGGACCTGATGGAGCGCTCGGTGCTGGAGGCGCTGCAGGCGCTCGGGCCGCCGGTGCACGCCGTGCGGGGAAACGTGGACGACAGCTGGCTCCAGGCGCGACTCCCGCTGCAGCGCACCCTGGAGTTCGAGGGGGTGCGGATCGGGATGCTCCACGACGCGGGACCCGCCACCGGCCGCCTGGCGCGGATGCGCCGCCGCTTCCCCGACGAGGACGCGGTGATCTTCGGCCACTCGCACATCCCGCTCCACGAGACGGCCGCTGACGGCTTCCAGATCTTCAATCCGGGTTCGCCCACGGAGCGGCGCCGGCAGCCGACGCACACGCTCGGGCTCGCGCGGATCAAGGATCGAAAGATCACTTTCGACTTGAAGGATCTGGGATAGCAAGATATCTTTCGAAACATGTCTTTCGATGCGCCACGGGAGCTCAATGACCCGAAGGCGATGCGCGCGCTCGCCCACCCCGTCCGGATCGCGCTGCTCGAGGCGCTGACCGTCCACGCACAGCTGACCGCCACCGAGGCGGGCGAGATCGTGGGGGAGAGCCCTGCGAACACGTCGTTTCATCTGCGCCAGCTCGCCAAGTACGGGTTCGTCGAGGAGGCCGAGGGAGGCACCGGTCGACGCCGGCCGTGGCGGCGCAAGGAGCTCGGGTTGCGGTTCACCGAGGTCCACGCCGACGACGAGACGGCCGCGGCCGCCCGCGAGCTGAGCCGCCTCTACAGCCACCGGTTCATCGAGCGGGCCGAACGCGGCCTCGAAGACAACCGCGCGCTGCCGGAGGTGTGGCGCGCGGCGCTCGGCTGGAACCAGGTGGCGCTGCACCTCACGCCCGACGAGGTCAAGGAGATCGACGAGGCCTTGCTTGCGGTGTTCGCGCCCTACGGCGATCGGCGTGAGCCGACCGAGGATCAGCCCCACGGCGCCAAGCGCGTCGAGTTCCTCACGTTCGCGTACCGGCTATGAGGCCC
Source organism: Solirubrobacter taibaiensis (assembly GCA_027587225.1). Classification (GTDB taxonomy): domain Bacteria; phylum Actinomycetota; class Thermoleophilia; order Solirubrobacterales; family Solirubrobacteraceae; genus Solirubrobacter; species Solirubrobacter taibaiensis. Next base: position 21,764 of record JAPDDQ010000020.1, on the reverse strand, counting down.
CTGCTCGCCCATCGCGACGCACGGCTGTTCCTGCTCGGCCAGTCCTTCAGCCTGCTCGGCGATACCGCGCTGTGGCTCGCGCTCGGCCTGTGGGCGAAGGAGCTCACGGGCTCGAGCTCCGCGGCGGGCATGGTGATCTTCTGCATCGCCGCGCCGCAACTGCTCGCCCCGCTCGGTGGCCTGCTGGTCGACCGGATGCGCCGGCGGACGCTGCTGATCGCGGTCAACCCGCTCACGGCGCTCGTCGTGCTGCCGCTGCTGTTCGTCCGCGACGCCGGGGACGTGTGGATCATCTACGCCGTCGCCACCGCCTACGGCGCTTCGTACGTGATCCTCACCGCCGGCCAATCCGCGCTGCTGGTGACGTTGCTCCCCGCCGACCTGCTGCCGACGGCCAACGCGACGCTGCAGACCGTGCGCGAGGCGCTGCGGCTCGTCGCGCCGGTCGCGGGCGCCGGGCTCTACACGGTCGCGGGCGGCGGCGCGGTGGCGATCCTGGACGCGACCACGTTCCTGCTCGCCACGGGCGCGTTGCTCGCGCTCAAGCTGCGCGAACCCAAGCCGGAGCGCGACTCCCGCCACTGGCTGCGGGCGACCGTCGCCGGCGCCGAGCACATCGCGCGCACGCCGGACCTCAAGCGGCTCGTGCTCGCGTCCGCCGTGTGCATGCTGGTGATCGGCATCAGCGAGTCGCTGCTGTTCGAGCTCCCGAGCGCGCTCGGCCGTCCCGACTCGTTCGTCGGCGTGCTGATGGCGGTGGGCGGGCTCGGCGCGATCCTGGGTGCGGTCACCGCGACGCGCGTGATGCGGCGCCGGGGCGAGACCGCGCTCGCCGCGCTGGGCATGACGATCTACGCCATCGGTGCGCTGCTGCTGATGGACGGCGTGCTGTGGATCGTGCTCGTGGGCAAGGTGCTGCTCAATCTCGGCGTACCGTGGATGTTCGTCGGCATGGTCACGCTGCTGCAGCGCCGCACCCCCGGTCCGTTGCAGGGGCGCACGTACGCGGCGAGCGAATTCGCCATCGGGCTGCCCCAGATCGTGGGCATCGCGCTCGGCGCCGCGATGGTGGCCCTGCTGGACTACCGGCTTCTACTGCTGGTCCAAGCCGTCCTCACCGGAGCCACGGGGGCCTACTTGCTGATTAGGATGCGCGGACAGTGGCGGCCCTGGACGCTGATTTCTACGACGAGCTGGTCGATGCCGACGGGCAAGCGCGTCCGCATGCGCGCACGCTCGTGGCCGCGCTGGAGGCGCTCGGGCCCGAGGCCCTGACGCAGGCCGGGCAGAAGCGCGACGCGATCTTCATGCAGCAAGGGATCACGTTCGACGCGGGTGGGCCCGGCTCCGGCACCGTGAAGGACCGGCCGTTTCCGCTGGATCTCGTGCCGCGGATCATCCCGGCCGACGAGTGGAAGCAGATCAAGCGCGGCCTGGCGCAGCGCATCCGGGCGCTGAACCACTTCGTCGACGACGTCTACCACGCCCGCGAGATCATCCACGACGGCAAGGTGCCGTGGCAGCTGGTGGTCTCCCGGCCCGCGTTCGCGCGCGCCGCGCACGGCATCCGGCCGCCCGGCGGCGTCTACTGCCACGTGTCCGGCTGCGATCTCGTGCGGGACTCAGGCGGCGCGTGGAAGGTGCTCGAGGACAACGTCCGCACGCCGTCCGGGATCTCGTACGTGCTGGAGAACCGGCGCGCGATGACGCGGCTGCTGCCGGCGCTGTTCGAGCACTACCGCGTGCGGCCCGTCGATCATTACCCGGCGCTGCTCAGGACCGCTTTGGAAGAGGTGGCGCCGACGGGCGGGGAGGAGGAGGCGACCGTCGTCGTCTGGACGCCGGGGCCGTACAACTCCGCCTACTTCGAGCACGCGTTCCTGGCCCGGCAGATGGGCGTGGAGCTCGTGGAGGCGTCCGATCTGGTCGTGCGCGACGCGGTCTGCCACATCCGCACCACGCGCGGGCTGCAGCGCGTGCACGCGATCTACCGCCGGATCGACGACGACTTCATGGATCCGCTGGAGTTCCGGCCGGACTCCGTCCTGGGCGTGCCGGGCCTGATGCGCGCCTACCGCGCGGGCAGTGTCGCGATCGTCAACGCGGTCGGCACGGGCGTCGCCGACGACAAGGCGATCTACCACTACGTGCCGGAGATGATCCGCTACTACCTCGGCGAGGAGCCGATCGTCGAGAACGTCCCGACGTACCTGATGAGCGATCGCGAGCAGCGCGAGTGGGTGCTCGAGCGGCTGGACCAGGTGGTCGTCAAGCCCACGTCGGAGTCCGGCGGCAAGGGCGTGTTCATCGGTCCGACCGCGACCGACGAGGAGATCGCGGCGCAGGCGGCGGAGATCAAGCGCCTGCCGGAGAAGTGGATCGCGCAGGACCTCGTGAAGCTCTCGACCGTGCCGACGGCCGGGCCGGACGGCGCGCTGGCACGGCGCCACGTCGATCTGCGGCCGTTCGCGGTGTTCGGCGACGACATCCGGATCGTCCCCGGCGGGCTCACGCGCGTGGCCTTGCGCGAGGGCTCGATGATCGTGAACTCCTCGCAGGGCGGCGGGTCCAAGGACACGTGGGTGCTCGAGGAAGAGGGCGGCCTCCCGCGCACGGATTCCCAAGCGGCCCTGACGTGGTCCCCGCCGCGCATGCCCGGGTTGCCGATGGGTGGCAGCTGGTCGTCCCAACAGCAGCAGCAACAGCAGTAAGCCTTGCTCGCGCGGATCGCTCACGAGCTCTACTGGATCGGCCGCCAGCTCGCGCGTGCCGAGCACACCTCGCGCATGCTCGACGGCGTCTTCCACGCCGACCTGCAGGGCCGGCCCGACGATCCCGCGGGCGTGCGGCTCTCCTGGGACGCGCTACTCACGATCGTGTCGGGCGAGCCGCCGCAGGAGTCCGAGTCGCGCGACCAGGTGCTGCGGCTCCTCACGCTCGATCCCGAGCACCCGACGTCGGTCCTCAACTGCATCACGCGCGCTCGCGAGGGCGCGCGTACCGTACGCGACGTCTTCTCCGGTGAAATGTGGGAGACCATCAACACGTTCCACCTCGGCCTGCTGCAACGCAACGTCAGCGCCGCGCTGCAGACCGGCCCGTACTCGGTCTACGCGTACGTGCGCGAGCGGTGCGGGCAGTTCTGGGGCGTGACCGGGCGCACGATGCTGCGCGACGAGGCCTACGCGTTCCTGCAGGCCGGCGCCGCGATCGAGTCGGCGGACATGGTCCTGCGGATGCTGCGCGTCGCGCTGCCGCTGGGCGGCGGGGAAGGCGCGGAGGCGCACCTGCGCGACGGCCAGGCGCTCGCGCTGCTGCAGGCGGTGGGCGGCTTCCAGGCCTACCGTCGCTCGGTGCCCGCGCCGCCCAACGCCGGGCCCGTCGCGCGCTTCTTGCTGTTCGAGCGCGACTACCCGGACTCGGTGGCGTTCTCGATCGAGGCGCTGCACAACGCGCTGACCGCGGCGGACCCGTCCTACCGCGACTCACCCGCGGTGCTGCGGCTGTCGCGCATGGTCGCCGACCTCGACTTCCGGGCCCGCTCGGCCGAGATGGACGGCGGTCTCGGGGACATGCTCGAGGACGTCCAGTTCGAGCTCGCCGCTGTCGATTCCGACATCGCCGGGCGGTACTTTGGCAACCCCGCCGCGCCCGTCGCCCGGCCGGCCATCGTATGAACTTCGCGATCCGCTACCTGACCGAGTACCGCTACGAGTCCCCGGTCACGGACAACCTCAACGCGCTGCGCGTGAAGCCCGCGACGATGGCCACGCAGAGCGTCGAGGACTTCGTCGTCCGCGTCGATCCCGAAGCGCGACTGAACCGCCACCTCGACTACTTCGGCACCCAGGTGATCGAGTTCGGCATCTCGCGTCCGCACGAGCATTTGTCCATCGACGTCCGGGCGCGTGTGCAGACGAGTGCCCCGCCCGAGCCGCCCGAGATCGGCTGGGACGCCGTCGAGGATCGCTCCTACGACGCCGCCGCGGGCGAGTTCGTCCTGCCCGTCGGCCCCGAGCCCGACCACCTCGCGCTCGACGACCTCGTCGGACTGTCTCGCGGGGAGACGCCCTTGGCGACGCTGCGCGCTCTGGTCGACGTCATCCCGGACCGCTTCGAGTACCGCGCGGGCGTGACCTATGTGGGCTCGACCGTCGCCGACCTGCTCGCCGCGGGCGCCGGCGTCTGCCAGGACTTCGCCCACCTCGCCTTGTTGTTGCTGCGCCGCCACGGCATCGGCGCGCGGTATGTGAGTGGGTACCTGTGGGCGCCGTCGGGTGGCGACGAGGCGAGTGCCGAGGTGGAGACGCATGCGTGGGTGGAGGCACTGCTGCCCGGGCCCTCGGGTTTGGTGTGGATCGCCGCTGATCCCACCAATCGCACGCTGGGTGGCGAGTCGCACGTGAAGATCGGGCACGGAAGGCAGTACTCGGACGTGCCGCCGATCAAGGGCGTCTATCGCGGGACCGCCGGGTCGGAGCTGTCCGCGTCGGTGAAGATGACGCGCAGCGATGTGACCCCGTCCCGCGCCTGAGCCCAGGCGAAACCCGCTGGTAAGGGGATGGGTCCCTTCGCGCGGGGAAACGATCATCGCCCCTGCCACGCGAGAGTCGAGTTTGTACCCCTATAGGGCGCTTAACTCGTACCTCGCGCGTCACGTGCGATCATCGCTGATCGTTCGTGGTCGTGTCGCGGTGAACGCCTGAGCGTTCGCTCAGTACGGGGAACCCGGCTCACCCGCAAACAGCACGCCCGCCCCGACGGGTCAAGAAACTCGTATGCGAAGCACGAGTTTCTTGACGCGGCGGACAGCGGGCGTGCTCGCCGTTCTCGCGGCCTTGCATATTTCATCATTCGTTGAAATCATCGTCTGATGAAATCAGCGATCGAGGTCAACGACCTGCGCGTAGACCGTGGCAAACGCACGGTCCTCGACGACCTCACGTTCTCCATCCCTCGCGGCGCGGTCACCGGCCTGCTGGGCCCGAGCGGCTGCGGAAAGACGACGCTGATCCGCGCGATCGTCGGCGTGCAACGCGTCCACTCAGGCACCGTCACCGTGCTGGATCACCCCGCGGGCGACAAGGCCTTGCGCTCCCGCGTCGGCTACGTCACCCAGGCCCCGTCGGTGTACGCGGACCTGACCGTCTCCGCGAACCTGCGCTATTTCGCCGCCGTGCTCGGCGTCCCGGAGAACGACCAGGTGCTCGAGGCGGTGGCGCTGCAAGATCGCCGCGGCGACGTCGTCGGCCGCCTCTCGGGCGGCCAACGTGCCCGCGTCTCGCTCGCCTGTGCCCTGCTGGGCGAACCGGAGCTGCTCGTGCTGGACGAGCCCACGGTCGGGCTCGACCCGCTGCTGCGGCGCGACCTCTGGCGACTCTTCCACGACCTGGCCGCTAACGGCACCACGCTGCTGGTTTCGAGCCACGTGATGGACGAGGCTGACCGCTGCGACCGGCTCCTCCTCATGCGCGAGGGCGTGATCGTCGCCGACGGTACCCCCGCCGAGCTGCGCGACCGCACCGGCGCCGAGGACCTCGAGGAGGCGTTCGTGCGGGTCGTGGAGGCGGTGCCGGCATGAGCGCGCGCGTGACGCTGGCCACGGCTCGTCGGGTGCTCGAGCAGCTCAAGGGCGATCACCGCACGATCGCACTGCTGCTGATCGTCCCGTGCGTGCTGATGGCGCTCCTGTACTGGGTCTTCGACGGCCAACCACAAGTGTTCGACCGCGTGGGGCTGATGCTCTTGGGCGTGTTCCCGTTCGTGACGATGTTCCTCGTCACGTCCGTGGCGATGCTGCGGGAACGCACGAGCGGCACGCTCGAGCGGCTGCTCACCACGCCGCTCGCCAAGCTCGACCTGCTGCTCGGCTACGCGCTCGCGTTCGGGGTGGCGGCGCTGCTCCAGGCGACGCTCGCGTCAGCGCTGGCGCTCGGTCCGCTCGGGCTCGATCCGGCGGGGTCGATCGCGCTCGTCCTGGTGCTCGCGGTGGCCAACGCCGTGCTGGGCATGGCGCTCGGCCTGCTCGTGAGCGCGTTCGCCCAGAGCGAGTTCCAGGCGGTTCAATTCCTGCCCGCGTTCGTGCTCCCGCAGCTGTTGCTGTGCGGGCTGATCGCACCGCGCGACCAGATGGCGGGCGCGCTGGAGGCGATCAGCGCGGTGCTGCCGATGACCTACGCTGTCGACGGGATGAGCGAGCTCGCGCACACCTCCAAGCTGAGCGGCGACCTGCTGGTGGACCTGGTGGTGGTCGCGGGCAGCGCGGCCGCCGCGTTGGCCCTGGGTGCCGGGACGTTGCGGCGCCGCACGGCCTGATGGCGCGCACGGGCCGCCGCCCCGGCGACAGCGGGACCCGGGAGGCGATCCTCGACGCCGCACGCGAGACGTTCGCCGACAAAGGCTTCGCTGCCGCGTCCGTCCGCGCGATCGCGACCCGGGCGGAGGTCGACGCGGCGCTCGTGCACCACTACTTCGGCACCAAGACCGACCTGTTCGTGGCCGCGATGGAGCTGCCGTTCGACCCGGCCGCGGTCGTGCCCGCGCTGCTGGAGCCGGGGATCGACGGTCTCGGCGAGCGGATCGTCCGCTTCTTCCTCGGCGTCTGGGCCCAGCCCGTCCCGCGCGCCCGGATTCAGGCCATCCTGCGCAGCGCGCTGACCGAGGAGACCGGTGCGGCGCTGCTGCGCGACTTCGTCACCACCGAGGTGCTCGGCCGCGTCGCCGCCGCGCTCGGCACGCCCGACGCGGAGCTGCGGGCCACGCTCGTCGGCACCCAGCTCGTCGGCCTCGGGGTGCTCCGCTACATCGTCCGCGTCGAGCCGCTCGCGTCCGCGGACGCCGACGCGGTCGTCGCCGCCGTGGCGCCGACGATCCAGCGCTACCTGACGGGCGAGCTGTGACGCACGTCGAAGCGGTCGAGTCCGTCCTGCACCAGTGGCGGGTCGAGTACCGCCGCGTCCACCGCGCGGACGCCGAATACGTCCAGGTCCGGCTGCCCGGCGAGCCGCCGATCCTGATCTACGCCCCCGAGTCCGACGAGCCCGACCTGAGTGACATCGCCGACCGCCTCGGTGACGAGCTGTGCGAGACCGAGGCGTACTGGGGCGTGCGGTTTCCGCGCTAGCCTCGCAACCCGCCTCATGGACCTCTCGATCTTCTTCGCCGGCACCGCGGGGTCGGTGCCCACCCCGAAGCGCGGCCTGCCCGCGATCCTGCTGCGCGCCGGCGGCGAGCGGATCCTGTTCGACTGCGGCGAGGGCACGCAGCACCAGTTGCTGCGGAGCATCGGGCTCCCCGACCTCGCCGCGATCTTCATCACCCACCTGCACCTGGACCACTGGCTCGGGCTGCCGGGGATGATCAAGACGTTCGACATGCGCGACCGCGACGCGCGGCTGGAGCTGTTCGGCCCGCCCGGTTTCACGGCGCTGTTCGAGAAGGTCGTGCGCCCGATCATCGGCCGCACCAAGTACCCGCTGGACGTGATCGAGCTCGAGCCGCACGAGGAGATCGGGTTCGACGGCTTCGTCGTGCAGGGCTTCCCGGTCAAGCACCGCGTGGAGGCGTTCGGCTACGCGTTCATCGAGGACGACCGGCCCGGCCGGTTCGACGCGGAGACGGCCGCGAAGCTCGGCGTCACGCCCGGTCCTGACTTCGGCCGGCTCCAGCGCGGCGAGACCGTGAACGGCGTCACGCCCGAGCAGGTCATGGGGGAGGACCGCCTCGGCCGCCGGATCGTCTACTCCGGCGACACGATGCCGTGCCAGACCACCGAGGTCTACGCCAACGGCGCCGACGTGCTCATCCACGAGGCCACGTTCACCGAGGAGGAGCGCGGCCGCGCGCGCGAGACGGGCCACAGCACGGCCAAGCAGGCGGCCCAGCTCGCGCTCGACGCGAACGTCAAGCTGCTCGCGCTGACCCACCTCTCCACGCGCTACTTCCCGCGCGAGATCCGCGACGAGGCCCGCGCCACCTTCGAGAACACGGTCGTCCCGCGCGACTTCGACGGCATCGAGGTCCCGTTCCCAGAGCGCGGCGAGCCGCAGCTCGTCAAGACGGGACTGGAGCAGCCCGCATAGACGGCCTCGCGCTCGCCCTGGTCCTGGCCGCCGCGGGGGCCCACGCCGGTTGGAATCTCCTGGCCAAGCAGGCGACGGGCGGCGTGGCGCCACGGCCGGGATCGGCGCGGCGCTCGCGACCGGCGCCTTCACCGCCGCCTACACCGTGTGGGACGCGCACGCGGTCACGACGCTGCAGCAGCCGCCGCTGTTCTACGGCTGGGCGTTCGGCGCGCTCATGGCCGCCGCGCTGCTGCCGTTCGCGCGCAACGTCAAAGCCGTGTGGCGCGAGCAACGCAAGACCGTCCTCGGGATCGGCGCACTCAGCCCGCTCGCGTACGTGCTCGTGCTCTTCGCGCTCACTCGCGCGCCGGTCAGCCTCGTCGCTCCGGTGCGTGAATCGAGCGTCGTGGTCGGCGCGCTGCTCGGCGCCCGCGTGCTGGATGAAGGTCACACGACGCGGCGGATTGTCGCGGCGTGCGCGATCGCCCTCGGGATCGCCGCCCTGGCGCTCTCGTAGCGTCGGAGACGGCTGCTAGGTTCAACGCAAGTCCCTTTAACCCGGTCCGGAGAGGCCAGGAAGGAACGGAGTGCCTGAACCCAAGATCGTCCTCGACGAGGACGACATCCGCCGCACGCTCGTACGCATCGCGCACGAGGTGGTCGAGAAGAACAGTGGTCGTCCGGTCGCCCTCGTGGGCATCCACCGGCGCGGCGCGCACCTCGCCACCCGCCTCCACCGCTTGGTGTGCGACCTCCTCGACGAGGAGGTGCCGCTCGGCGACATCGACATCGCGTTCTACCGCGACGACCTGAACTCGCGTCGGCCCGACCCGCACGTGAACGCGTCCAACCTGGACTTCCGCATGGAGGACTACACCGTGGTCCTCGTCGACGACGTGCTCTACACGGGCCGTACGGTCCGGGCCGCGATCGAGGCGCTGTTCGACTACGGCCGCCCCGCACGCGTCCAGCTCGCCGTGCTGGCCGACCGTGGCCATCGCGAGCTGCCGCTGCGCCCCGACTATGTGGGCAAGAACCTGCCGACCGCGCGCTCCGAGCGCGTGAACGTCCGCGTCCGCGAAGTGGACGGGGCCGACGAAGTGACCATCACCGAGCTTGAGGAGGAGGCACCGCCTGTCGCCCCCTCGCTGGGGGGCGACGACGCTATGAACAACCACGGGGGCCGGAAGGTGGTCGCGTAATGCGGCACCTGCTGTCGATCGAGGACCTGGACCGCGCGGCGATCGAGCGCATCCTGGACCGCGCGAAGACGTTCACGGACGTCTCCGAGCGCGAGATCAAGAAGGTGCCGGCGCTGCGCGGCCGCCGCGTCCTGAACCTCTTCTACGAAGCGTCCACGCGCACGCGCAGCTCGTTCGAGCTGGCCGCGAAGTCGCTGTCCGCCGACGTGATCAACTTCGCCGCGTCCGGCTCGTCCGTGGACAAGGGCGAGTCGCTCAAGGACACCGTGCAGACGATGTCCGCGTACCGCCCGGACCTGATCGTCATCCGCACGCCGTACGTCGGCGCCGCGCAGCTCGTCGCCGGCTGGACGACCGCCAGCGTCGTCAACGCGGGCGACGGCAAGCACGAGCACCCGACGCAGGCGCTGCTCGACGTCTACACGCTGCGCGAGCGGCTCGGCACGCTCGAGGACAAGAACATCTGGATCGTCGGCGACATCACGCACAGCCGCGTCGCCCGCTCCTGCATCCTCGCCTTCCAGAAGATGGGCGCGAAGGTCACCGTCTGCGGCCCGCCGACGCTCATCCCGCGCGGGATGGAAGCGCTGTGCGACGTCCGGTACGACCTCGCGGACCTCAAGGAGGCCGACGTCGTCTACGCCCTGCGCATGCAGCACGAGCGCATGAACGACTCCTTCGTCCCGTCCCTGCGCGAGTACGCCGCCGTCTACCAGATCAACGGCCGCCGGCTCGGCGCCCGCCAGGTGCTCATGCACCCCGGCCCCGTCAACCGCGGCGTGGAGCTCTCCGCCGAGGTGATCGACTCGCCACAGGCCGTGATCGGTCAGCAGGTCGAGGCGGGCGTCGTCGTCCGCATGGCGGTGCTGTACGAGCTGCTGACCGGGCGCGCCGCGCCGAAGCCCACCCTCACGACCGCCCCGGTGCCCGCCTAATTTCATGCTCGACTCCCGACCCATCATCCCCGCCGACGTCCTGATCAAGGGCGCCCACGTCCTGGACCCACGCACCGGCATCGACGAGGTGCTCGACGTCCGCATCGCCAATGGCGAGATCGCGGAGATCGGCTCCGGTCTCCGGTTCGACGGCGAGATCATCGACGGCACCGGCCTCCACCTGTTCCCCGGCTTCGTGGACCCGCACGTGCACCTGCGCGTCCCAGGCCAGGAGCACAAGGAGGACCTGGAGACCGGCACGCGCTCCGCGGCCGCCGGCGGCTTCGTCGCCATCGTCGCCCAGCCGAACACGACGCCCACCGTGGACTCCGCCCCGATCCTGCGCTCCCTGCGCGAGCAGGCCCGCCGCGACGCCCGCATCCCGGTCGGCTTCCTGGCCAGCATCACCGTCGGCCTCGCCGGCGAGTCGCTGACCGAGATGGCCGAGCTGCGCGAGTGCGGCGCGCTCGGCTTCACCGACGACGGCAAGCCCGTCCACCGCGCCGGCATCCTGCGCAAGGCGCTGCAGTACCAGAAGCTCGTGGGCGGGATCATCGCCCTGCACGAGGAGGACCCGACGCTGTCGGGCAAGGGCGTCATGCACGAGGGTGTGGTGAGCGCGCGGCTCGGCCTCGCCGGCATCCCGAGCATCTCCGAGTCCACGCTGATCGCCCGTGACGCCGCGATCGCCCGCTACGAGGGCGGCCGCATCCACATCCAGCATCTCAGCGCGCGTGAGTCGGTCGAGGCGATCGCCGAGGCCAAGGCGCGCGGCGTGCAGATCACGTGCGAGGCCTCCCCGCACCACCTCACGCTGATCGACGAGAACGTCGCCGAGAAGCTGGACACGCGGCTGAAGATGAACCCGCCGCTGCGCACCGAGGACGACCGCCAGGCGCTCATCCAGGGCCTCAAGGACGGCACGATCGACTGCATCGCCACCGACCACGCGCCGCACGCGCGCGAGGAGAAGGAGGTGCCGTTCGAGCAGGCCCCGATGGGCACGACGGGCCTGGAGACGGCGTTCGCCGCGGTCTACACGGCGAACATCCTGCCGCTGGCGCTGATCGTCGAGAAGCTCAGCGCCGGCGCCGCCCTGATGGACCTGCCGACGCCGGAGATCGCCGTCGGCCGCGCCGCCGACCTCGTGCTGATCGACCTGAACGCCGAGTGGGAGGTGGGCGCGCAGGGCTACGAATCGCGTTCGGAGAACTGCTGCTTCGCCGGCCGCCGCCTCAAGGGCAAGGTCCACACCACCATCGCCGCCGGCGGGATCGTCTACCGGGAACGGGTGCTGAACGCCGTATGACCGCCTACGTCCTACTGGAAGACGGCACGCGCTTCGACGGCGAGGCCGTCGGTGCGCCGCGCTCGGTGACCGGCGAGGTCGTCTTCACGACCGGCATGTCGGGCTACCAGGAGTCGATGTCCGACCCGAGCTTCGCGCGCCAGCTGATCACGTTCACGACCGCGCACGTCGGCAACTACGGCGTCTCCGAGCAGTTCATGGAGTCCGACCACATCCACGCGGGCGGCGCCATCATGCGCTCCGCGGTCGACTACGACGACGCGCCCGGCGCCGACATGGGCTGGCTCACCTGGCTCAAGCAGAACGACATCCCGGGCATCGCGGGCGTGGACACGCGCGCGCTGGTGCGCCACATCCGCACCGCGGGCAGCATGCGCGGCGGGATCTTCCTAAGCGAGGTGAGCGTTAGCGAAGCTCGCGACCGGATCGACGCCGAGCCCAGCATGGTCGGCCGCGACCTCGCCCGCGAGGTGACCATCGCCGCCCCGAAGATCTACGCCGGCGAGGGCGACGGCCCGCGGATCGTCGCGCTCGACACCGGCATCAAGCGCAGCATCATCCGCAACTTCACCCAGCGCGGCGCGACGCTCGAGATCTACCCGTGCACCACGTCGGCCGAGGACCTGCTGGCCGCCGACCCGGACGGGTTCTTCCTCGTCCCGGGCCCGGGCGACCCGGCCGCGCTGGATTACATCGTCGAGAACATCCGCACGCTGCTGACCACCAAGCCGGTGTTCGGCATCTGCCTCGGCCATCAGCTGCTCTCGCGGGCCGCGGGGCTGGAGACCTACAAGCTCCCGTTCGGACACCGCGGCGCCAACCACCCGGTCAAGGACCTGCGGACCGGCCGGATCGCGATCACGAGCCAGAACCACGGCTTCGCGGTCGCCGGCCAGCCCGGCGACATCATCGAGTCCGAGCTCGGTGCCGCGCAGCTCACCCACGTGAACCTCTACGACAACACGATCGAGGGAATCCGCCTGCTCGACGTCCCCGCCGGCTGCGTCCAGTACCACCCCGAGGCCGGCCCCGGCCCCAACGACTCCCTCGGGCTCTTCGACGAGTTCATCGCGCTGTTCGAGGCCTCCCATGCCTAGGCGCGACGACCTCCACAAGATCCTCGTCCTCGGCTCGGGCCCGATCGTTATCGGCCAGGCCGCGGAGTTCGACTACTCCGGCGCGCAGGCGTGCAAGATCCTGCTCGAGGAGGGCTACGAGGTCGTCCTCGTGAACTCCAACCCGGCGACGATCATGACCGACCCGGAGTTCGCCACCGCGACCTACGTGGAGCCGCTGCTGCCCGCCTCGGTCAAGCAGGTCATCGAGCGCGAGCGCCCGGACGCGCTGCTGCCGACGCTCGGTGGTCAGACCGCGCTCAACCTGGCGAAGGCGCTGTACGAGGACGGCACGCTGGAGGAGTTCGGCGTCGAATTGATCGGCGCGAACTACGAGGCGATCAACCGCGCCGAGAACCGCGAGGAGTTCGACGCGACGATGCAGGCCGCGGGCCTGCGCACCGCGCGCAACATCATCGCCACCTCGCACGAGGAGGCGCAGGCGGCGCTGGAGTTCGGCCTGCCGCTGATCATCCGCCCGGCGTTCACGCTCGGCGGCCGCGGCGGCGGCATCGCGCGCACGCAGGAGCAGTTCGACGAGATCGTCGCGCGCGGCCTCGACGCGTCCCCGATCGGCCAGATCCTGATCGACGAGTCGATCCTGGGCTGGGGCGAGTTCGAGCTCGAGGTCATGCGCGACCACGCGGACAACGTGGTCATCGTCTGCTCGATCGAGAACATCGACCCGATGGGCGTGCACACCGGCGACAGCGTCACCGTCGCCCCACAGCAGACGCTGTCGGACCGCGTCTACCAGAAGCTGCGCGACCAGGCGATCGCCGTCATCCGCGCCGTGGGTGTGGAGACGGGTGGCTCCAACGTGCAGTTCGCGGTCAACGCGGCGACCGAAGAGATCGTTGTCATCGAGATGAACCCGCGCGTGTCGCGGTCCTCCGCGCTCGCCTCCAAGGCGACCGGCTTCCCGATCGCGAAGATCGCCGCGCGCCTGGCCGTCGGCTACACGCTCGACGAGATCCCGAACGACATCACCAAAGCCACGCCCGCGTCCTTCGAGCCGACGCTCGACTACGTCGTCGTCAAGTGGCCGCGGTTCGCGTTCGAGAAGTTCCCGGGCGTGGACACGACGCTCTCCACGCACATGAAGTCCGTGGGCGAGGTGATGGCCATCGGCCGCACCTTCGGCCAGGCGTTCGGCAAGGCGCTGCGCTCGCGTGAGCTGGACGCCCAGGCCGACGTCGCCGGCACCGACGAGGAGCTCCTGACGCGCCTGGAGAGCCCCGGAGCGGACCGCTACGACATCCTGCTCGAGCTGCAGTCGCGCGGCGTCACCGACGAAGAGCTGCGCGCCCGCACGGGCATCGACATGTGGTACCTGCGGGAGCTGCGCCACCTCGACGACGCGTTCGAGGGCGTCCGCACGTACCGCGCGGTTGACACCTGCGCCGCCGAGTTCGAGGCCGAGACGCCGTACTACTACTCCGCCTGGGAGAAGCACGCCGGCCCGTCCGAGGTCCGCCGCGGCGACAAGCCGAGCGTGATGATCCTCGGCTCCGGCCCCAACCGGATCGGCCAGGGCATCGAGTTCGACTACTGCTGCGTGCACGCCGCGATGACCGTCCGCGAGTCCGGCCGCGACGCGGTGATGGTCAACTGCAACCCGGAGACCGTCTCCACCGACTACGACACGTCGGACCGCCTGTACTTCGAGCCGCTCACGCTCGAGGACGTGCTCGCGATCGTCGAGATCGAGCAGCCCGAAGGCGTGATCGTGTCCTTCGGCGGCCAGACGCCGCTGCGGCTCGCCGCCGGGCTGGAAGCGGCCGGCGTCACGCTGCTGGGCACGCAGCCCGAGGCGATCGACCTCGCCGAGGACCGCGGCCGCTTCGGCGCGCTCCTGGAGCGGCTGAAGATCAAGGCGCCGCCGTACGCGCTGGCCCAGACGCCGGACGAGGCGCTCGCCGCCGCGCCCGGTGTCGGCTTCCCGCTGCTCGTCCGCCCGTCCTATGTGCTCGGCGGGCGGGCGATGGAGCTCGTCTACGACACGGACATGCTCGCGGACTACTTCGAGCGCACGCGGCCGCAGGGCGAGATCTTCCTCGACCGCTTCCTCGAGAACGCGATCGAGGTCGACGTGGACGCCATCTGCGACGGCGAGGACGTCTGGATCGGCGGCATCATGCAGCACGTCGAGGAGGCCGGGATCCACTCGGGCGACTCCGCCTGCGCGCTCCCGCCGCACTCACTCGGTGCGGACATGCTCAACGAGATCCGGGGCGCCTCGCGGGACCTCGCCCTGGCCCTCGGCGTCGTTGGCCTGATCAACATCCAGTACGCCGTCTTCGGCGACGACCTGTACATGATCGAGGCCAACCCGCGCGCGTCGCGGACGGTCCCGTTCGTGTCCAAGGCCACCGGTCAGCCGCTGGCGAAGATCGCCTGCCGCGTGATGCTGGGGGAGAAGCTGGCGACGATGGGCCTGCCCGAGGATCCGTGCGGCCCGCACGTGTCGGTCAAGGAAGCGGTGCTCCCGTTCGACCGCTTCGCCGGGGCCGACGCGCTGCTCGGTCCGGAGATGCGCTCCACCGGTGAGGTGATGGGGGTCGCGACCGACTTCCCGGCCGCGTTCGCGAAGGCCCAGGCGGCCGCAGGTACGCAGCTGCCGAAGGGCGGGACCGTTTTTCTGACCGTCACCGACTCCGACAAGGCGGCGGCGATGGGCATCGCGGCCCAGCTGCACGATCTCGGGTTCCGGATCGTCGCCACCCGGGGGACCGCGTCCGCGATCAAGCGGATGGGCATTCCGGTGGAGACGATCAACAAGATCCAGGACGGCTCACCACACGTACGCGATTGGATCGACCAGGGCGATGTCGACCTCGTGATCAACACCCCGACGGGTACCGCCGCACGCAGCGATGGGTACGAGATCCGACGTGCCGCGGTCGCGCGTGGCGTGCCCTGCATCACCACGATCGCGGGCGGGATGGCGGCCGCCCGGGCGATCGGCGCGGCCCGCTTCGGGGAGCCCCCGGTGATCTCGTTGCAAGAGCTTCACCGCAACGGGGTACACGCCTGAATCGATGGGATAAAGTGCGCCCGCACTTCCTGCGTGCGGGCGCAGATCGGGGTCGAGACCTCCAGTCCAACCGGACTGGACGCTCGGTCCTGGCCTGAACCTTTGTCCAGGAAAAGCCCTGCAAACGCACGGCTTGGTTATTGACACCCGTCGCAGGATTGAACCTCAAGTTCAGATGGAGCCATGTTTCACTCAGGACCCTTGTCGGCCGCTCCCAGCGCTGTAGACTCGCCGCCCATGCCGCCAGCGACGAAGACGCCCGCCAAGCCCACCACGGCTGCCCCAGAGCGTTCCCTCGTCCAGCGCATGGAGGCGCTCCAACGCGCGAACGAGATCCGGACGCGGCGCGCGTCGCTGAAGCGAGACCTCAAGGCTGGACGGGTCAGCATCCATCTCCTGCTGATGGAGCCTCCCGACTACATCGAAACGGCGAAGGTCTTCGACATGCTGCTCGCGGTCCCGAAGTACGGGCGCGTAAAGGTGAACAAGGTCTTGCAGGTCTGCCGCATCTCACCCTCGAAGACCATCGGTGGTCTCTCGGAGCGCCAGCGCGCCGAGCTGATCTCGATGCTTCGTCGCTAGTTGCCCGCGAAGGTCTTCGTGATCACCGGCCCCTCGGGGGTCGGGAAGGGAACGCTGATCCGCACCCTCCGCGAGCGGATGCCCGAGCTCGAACTCGCGGTGTCCGCCACCACGCGCCGGCCGCGATTGGGGGAGACGCAGGGCGTGCACTACCACTTCCTCGACGAGGCGGAGTTCCTGCGCCGCATCGAGGCGGGTGACTTCGTCGAGCACGCCGAGTACTCGGGTCGCCGCTACGGCACGCTGCGCAGCGAACTGGACAAACGCATCGCCGAGGGGCACTCCGTCGTGCTGGAGATCGAGGTCCAGGGCGCGCGCCAGATCGCGCAGACCA
This sequence comes from Solirubrobacter taibaiensis, assembly GCA_027587225.1. Taxonomy (GTDB): domain Bacteria; phylum Actinomycetota; class Thermoleophilia; order Solirubrobacterales; family Solirubrobacteraceae; genus Solirubrobacter; species Solirubrobacter taibaiensis. The sequence continues at coordinate 5,187 of JAPDDQ010000020.1, read as the reverse complement.
TGCCCGAGGCCGTCCGGATCTTCATCGCTCCGCCTGACGAGCGCACGCTGCTGAACCGGCTCATCGGGCGTGACACGGACACGCGCGAGGAGATCGACCGTCGCCTGCAGGTGGCCAAGTCCGAGCTTGCCGCGCAGGACGAGTTCTCCCACGTGGTCGTCAACGATCGCCTCGACGACGCGATCGACGAGCTTCAGCGGGTCGTCAGCCGGATGTAGCCGTCCGTGCCGCCGTCGTAGCCGTCGGCGTCGGTGGCGGTGAGCACGAAGTAGAAGCTGCGCCGATTCCCGATCCGGCGCAGCGCCGCCTTGCTCGGCTTCACGCGCCAGGTGCCGGCACGGGACATGATCTTGTCGTGGAAGAACTCCTCCTCCTCGACGAAGAACGCGAGGTGGGCGGGCTCCTTTACGGTCACCCGCAGCGCGCCGCGTTTGAACGCGGCCAGTGACAGGCGGCGCGGGCGGAGGGTCACCTTCGGCGGTGTGTCGTCGCACGAGCCGCCGTCGAGGTTCTGGAAGACCCGTGTGGCGCTGGCCACGTAGAGGTTGCCGCCCGCGACGTCGATCCGCGCCGCCGGGAGCGGCGCCGGGACGGGCGCGCCACCGATGCGTTTGAGCGTGCATGACCCATCCGCGGCCAAGATCGTGCCGTCGGACGTGACCGCGATGTCCCGCACGGCTTTGACGGTGTGCCGTGCGCCGCCGCTGTGCCCGACGAGGTCGTCCGCCGTGAACCACACGCCGCCGGCGAGATCCGGCTCGAGCTGGGCGGGTTCGAGTTCGCCGAGCGAGACGACCGAAGCGGCGCCCTCGACCGGGACGCGGACCAGGCGGCGGCAGTCGGCGTCGGCGATCCACATGGCACCGTCGGAGGCGCGCGCGATGTCGGTGATCTCGGTGCCCTCGTCGCACGGCGGCGCCGGGAACGGCGAGGCGGAGACCACGCCCGCGGACGAGATCCGCGCGAGGCGATGGTTGACGTTCGTGGCCGCCCACATCGTGCCGTCGGGGCCGGCCGCGAGCGCGGGCTCGATGCTCTCGGCGCCGAGGAACCGCGTGACGATGGAGCGCCGCGCCTCGCGGTCGATCCGGTGCACCCGCTCGCTCGCCTCCAACCACAGGTTCCCGTCGGGGCCGACGGCCGCGCCACCGGGGCGCCCACGAAGGCGGGTCGAGGACCGGGCCGGGCGACCCGCGTCCAAGCGGGTGACCTCGGTCCGCTGGAAGTCCTTCGTGTGCAGCACCCAGGCGCCGCCCGCGGGGTCGGCCACCACGTCGTACATGATCCGGTCGAGCGGGATGCGGCCGACCTCACCGGCGTGGGCGGGCGGCGCGAGCGCAAGCGCGACGATGGACGCGCCAAGCACTCGACGGGTCATGGCTTGAACCGCAACTCGTACTCGAGACTGGCGTAGTTGCCTTCGCGGTCGCGGATGTCGGCGGTGAGTCCGAGCGGTTGGCCCGTGTGACGCGCGATCCTGCGGAGCAGCCGCGGGCTCGTGGCGAGGCGCACGGTGCGGCCGCCACGCGCGGTGACGGCCCGGTCGACGCCCGCGATGGTCTCGTCGGCGTCGCTGTCGAACACGTAGCCCTCGATCGCGAACGGCTCACGGAGCGTGATCTTGAAGCCGCCTTGGCGACGCAGGGTCGCGAGGCTGACGGGCTTGGACGGGTCGGGGACGACGCGCGCGCTCGGCGGGGTGTCGTCGCACCGGCCGGCGGGCGCGTCGAGCGTGGTGTGCTGCAGGCGGGCGAGGCTTCCGAGCCACAGTCCGCCTGCGGGGTCGAACCCGACGTGCCACGCCGGGATCGCCGTCGGTTGTGTGGTGAGCGTCCCGTCGGCGCCCGCGCGCGAGATCGTGCACTTGCCGCCCGCGAACCAAGTGCTGCCATCGGGTGCCACCGCGACGTCCTGCATGCCGAACGGGTCCCTGCTCTTGAGGAGGGTCAGGCGACCGGCGGCGTCGACGTGCCCGCCGCCCGGCTCACGGTCGGTGGAGAACCACACACCGCCATGAGGGTCGGGCACCAGCTTGCGTGGGAACAGGACGCGCTCGGGCTTGGCCACCACGGTCGGGGTCCCGCCGGCCGGGAGGCGCACGAGCCCGCACAGGTCGCCGAACCACATCGCCCCATCGGACGCTCGCGCGAGCACGTACGGGCGGAACTCCGGGCAGTTGGGCACGGTCAGCGGGGTGGGGGCCACGGTGCCGTCGGGAGCGACCCGCAGGATCACCTCGTTGCCGGTCAGCCATGCGGTTCCGTCGGGACCGGTCGTGAGCTGGCCGAAGGGCACGTTCTCGACTGGGATCGCGGTCTTGACGCCTCCGGCGTCGATGCGCGTGACGCCGCGGCCCTCCACGAACCAGGCCTGGCCGTCAGGCCCGAGTCCGCCGTCGCCGAGGTACTCGACCGGCGTGGGCCGGATCGCGCCCTGGGGCATGACCCGGATGATCCGTGCGCGCTCGTATGAGTAGACGCCCGCCCAGGCGCCGCCGTCGGGGCCGGCGACCACCTGCCTGAGCGTGCTCTGGAGGCCGAGCCGGAGGGTGTCCGCGGCCTGCGCGGAACCGCATAAGAGCAGCGAAAAAACGCCAGCTAGAATGGCGGTGTGATTTCTCCGCGCGTAGACCGCCTGCTCGAGCATGTCGATTCCCCGTACGCCAGCGTGATCGTTGCCGCTAAGCGTGCCCGCCAGATCAATTCCTACTACCACAATCTGGGCGAGGGAACGTTCGAGGAGTTTCCGCCCCCGATGGTGGACACCGCGTCGAAGAACTACCTGACGATCGCGCTCGAGGAAGTCGCGACCGGCAAGGTCGCGTACCGCTACCGCTAAGCGGTCTCGCATGCCGCGCATCCTTCTCGGTGTGTGCGGCGGCATCGCGGCCTACAAGGCCCTGGAGTTCACCCGGCTGGCGATGAAGGCCGGGCACAGCGTGCGCGTCGTGCAGACGGAGGCGTCCACCCGGTTCGTGGGGACGGCCTCCTTCGCGGGGATCACCGGCGCGCCCGTGCTGGTGACCGAGTGGGAGCCGGATCCGTTGCGTGGCGTCTTTCCCGGCGACCCGCTGCCTGAGCACGCGCCGCTGTCTCATCTCGCGCTGGTAGAGCGCGCGGACGCGTATCTGATCGCGCCCGCCACCGCCGAGACGCTCGCGAAACTGGCGAGTGGGCTCGCCGACAACCTGCTCACGGCGGCCGCGTTGGCCTGCCGGCGACCGCTGATCGTCGCTCCGGCCATGAACAACGCGATGTATGAGCATCCCGCCACCCAGGCGAACCTCGCGGTCCTGCGGGCGCGCGGGGTGACGGTGCTCGAGCCGGGTGTCGGACCGCTCGGTTCGCCCGGGGAGTTCGGGGTGGGCCGGCTGCCGGAGCCGCCCGGGCTGCTGGAGGCGGTCGAGGGCGTGCTGACCGGTGGCTCGTCGCTGCGTGGCGTGAACGTGCTCGTCAGTGCGGGGGGCACGCGCGAGCCGATCGACGCCGTGCGCTTCATCGGCAACCGCTCGTCCGGGCGGATGGGGTTCGCGCTGGCGGAGGCGGCCAAGCGGCGCGGCGCCAACGTCACGGTCGTGGCCGCCAACGTGTCGCTCTCGCGCACAGCGGGCATCGAGTATGTGGACGTGGGGACCGCCGCCGAGCTCGCCGATGCCTGTGCTTCGCGTTTCGACGCGTGCGACGTGCTGATCATGGCCGCCGCTGTCGCCGACTACCGGCCGGAGGCGGCCCACGGCGGCAAGCTCAAGAAGGATCAGACCGGCGGGGAACTGAACCTGCGTCTCGTCCGTACAACGGACGTGCTCTCGTCACTCGCGGATCGTCGCCGCCCCGGCCAGCTGCTCGTCGGGTTCGCCGCTGAGCACGGCTCCGGCGCCTTGGAATACGGCCGCGGAAAACTCGAGCGCAAGAAATTGGATGCCGTCGTCGTGAATGACGTGAGCGGTGCCGGCATCGGGTTCGACGCTTCTGACAACGAGGTGTGGATCGTCAAGGCCGACGGCGAGCACCACGTCCCCAAGACGTCCAAGGATGCGGTCGCTGACGCCATCCTCGACCACGTCTTGAACCGCCCTTCATCAAACGACACAAAGGTCCGCTGAATGGAACCCCTCGAGGAAGCCGTCCCCGAGCGCCTGGCGCAAGCGGAGATCGACACCGCGGTATCCGTTTCCCGCCGCATCACGGACAACATCCGCAAGGCCGTCCAGGTCCGCGACGAGGTCCTCGAGCACCTGACCGTGACGATGTTGAGCGAGGGGCACATCCTCGTCGAGGACTACCCGGGCGTCGGCAAGACCGCCCTGGCCCGCGCTTTGTCGCGTTCGATCGACTGCCAGTTCGCGCGCGTGCAGTGCACCGCCGACCTGCTGCCCGCGGACATCATCGGCACGCAGATCTACAACCAGCGCGAGTCGCGCTTCGAGTTCCGGCCCGGCCCGATCTTCGCCAACGTCGTGCTGGTGGACGAGGTCAACCGCGCTTCGCCCAAGACCCAGTCGGGTCTTTTGGAGTGCATGCAGGAGCGCCAGGTCACGGTCGAGGCCACCTCGCACGAGCTCGCGCGGCCGTTCCTCGTCTTCGCGACGCAGAACCCGGTCGAGTACGAGGGCACGTATCCGCTGCCCGAGGCGCAGGTCGACCGCTTCATGGTCCGCCTGTCGCTCGGCTACCCGAGCGCCGCGGAAGAGGCCGGGATGCTGATGGGGCACGAGTCCCGCGACCGCGTCATGGACCTGGAGCCGGTGGCCGACCGCGCCGAGATCGTCGACGCCGTCGAGACCGCGCACCGGGTCCACACCTCAGCCGCTCTGCGCAACTACATCGTCGCCCTGATCCGCCACACCCGCGACGACGAACGCACCGAGCTCGGCGCCTCCCCGCGCGCGGGCCTGATGCTGCTGCGCGCCGCGAAGGCCCGCGCCCTCGTCCACGGCCGCGACCACGCGCTGCCCGACGACGTCCAGGCGCTCGCCGACGCCGTGCTCTCGCACCGCATCATGCTCGCCCCGGAAGCCGCCGGCCTTCAGCGCTCGGAGATCATCCGAGACGCGATCACCGCCGTCCCGGCGCTTTAGGGGCGCGGCGTTGGCGGCCTCGACGACACGCGCCTCCGGGGCGCGCGTCCGCGCCACCGCGTCCACGCGCACGGCGCGGCGCGGCGGCCCCGCGCGTCTCGCCGCCCCGG
>JAPDDQ010000220.1 GCA_027587225.1 Solirubrobacter taibaiensis | reverse complement strand
TAAACAAAATCTCACGTGCGTGGATTTCAATATCAGATGCTTGTCCACGGAAACCACCTAGTGGTTGATGGATCATCACACGTGCATTTTCCAAGCAATAACGTTTACCTTTTGCACCAGCATTCAAAAGGAATGCACCCATAGAGGCAGCTTGCCCCATACAGTATGTCACAACATCAGGCTTAATAAACTGCATGGTATCGTAAATTGCCATACCTGCCGTTACTGAACCACCTGGAGAGTTAATATAAAGGTGAATATCTTTTTCTGGGTTTTCTGCTTCTAAAAATAACATCTGCGCGACGATTAAATTCGCCATGTTATCTTCAACTTCACCTGTCAAGAAAATAACACGCTCACGTAACAAACGTGAGTAAATATCAAAAGAACGCTCACCACGAGATGATTGTTCAACGACAACAGGAACTAAAGCATTTTCAATTGTTGGAACATACATATGTTTACTTATTCCTAAATTATTGTGACTCGATCTATGCCAACAATATGAGGGATAATCGCTGAAATTGCAAAAGGTTCAATCTGAAATATTCGAATATTTAGACTAAAATCTGGCATTTTTTAGACAAATTAACACATTCATAACACATATAAAAAAAGGCGCATTACGCGCCTTTCTTTTCAACTTTTAAAAGATTAGCCACGGCGAGCTTGTTGTTCTTTTAATAAGTCTTCGTAACTTACAGCCACATCATTTACTTTAGCAGCAGCCAAGATGTGATCAACAACTTGGTCTTCTAACACAACTGCTTCGATTTGAGCACGTTGTTGTTTGTCATTTTTGAAGTATTCAACAACTTCTGTTGGATCTTCATAAGAAGAAGCCATGTCATTGATATAAGCAT
>JAPDDQ010000219.1 GCA_027587225.1 Solirubrobacter taibaiensis | reverse complement strand
AAAGGTGTTCTAGTGAACTTGTTACATCTCTAAATAAACGGAATGACCATTTTTCTTTACCAGATCGCCGGAACCTGACGGGTTTTCCTTTTTTACTAATAGGTTCTTCATACTTTCCACCAGCGATATTTTTAAGCCAGCGCATCGCATGTAATAACGGTTTCCCGAATTTATTACCGTACCAAATAGAAAGAATGACTAAATAAACAAATACGATAAGAAGGATTAATCCGCATCCGATGAGAAACTTCTTAGTAAATACATCTTCAATTTCGTCACCTGGATAGTAGTGCTCATTTTTTGCAGTTACAACGAGAAGGTTGCCACTATTTGCATCGTAAAAGCTAGACGTATTTTCTTTATGATTCCACGGTTCTTTTTCATTAAGGGCGATTTGTATTGCTGAAAATGTTTTTTTCTTTCCAGCTGGATAGGCAAAAACCTCTTCGCCATTTTGATTAAATATTTGAAGTGCTGCTTTTTCTTTAGACAGTAACTGTTTTTCTTGATCTGTTAATGTGAACGAATCCATCGTTAAAGAGGAGTGATCCTTTTGAATTGCTGTCAGTAACGCATTGCTTTTTAACATACCACCATAAATAACAAGTACTTTCTTTTCTTCTAATTCAATTTCCCAATATGTAAATTTATAATTACTTTCGATATGATGTTGTATATATGCGACTAAAGATGTCTTCGTATAAGCATTCGGAACATCATTTGGTGTATTAAAGTGGTAGAGGATTTTTCCGTTTTCATCTACAACTTGGAGCCAATCATTTTTCTCCTTTATTAAATCTTGCACTTCAGATTGTAACGAAATATGCCCATCTTCTGAAGAGATGTATCTTGAAATTGTAAAA
>JAPDDQ010000218.1 GCA_027587225.1 Solirubrobacter taibaiensis | reverse complement strand
AACTATTCGATAATGTAAAGGATACTTTCTTTTTCCCATCTTTCACTTTTAAAGTTCCCGGGCTTACTGAATATTGATTCATCATCGATTCTTCATCTGATGTATCTTTTAAAACTTTGAAGCCAATTGAATATTCACCGTCAGCCAACTTGGTAGCTGCTTGAACTGCAAGTGGTTGTAATGTTGATACGAATGTAAATATCATTAAAAACATAGCAACAATAATTTTTGTATACCTGTTCAATGGAACGACTCTCCCTTTTGAAAATTATTTAATACTGTTCCCATCAAATACAAAGCGAATATCATACGAAGCATTATAATTAATAATTGGAATATTAATTTTCACCTTGGCATTTAGTTTTTTTGACAAGT
>JAPDDQ010000217.1 GCA_027587225.1 Solirubrobacter taibaiensis | reverse complement strand
ACTTCAAATTCTACAACTCTAGTATTATCTTTTTTGTTTTCACTTAACATGGTTGTTTCTACAAATTGACCATCTTTTTCTACTTGGAAACTTTTAATAGAAGCACTATCTTTCACTTTAAATGAAACATATTGTTTTCCATTTTTAACTGTTAATGTTGCTGGGCTTTCAAAATAACTATTCATTCTAGACGATTCATCTTTATCGCCTTTCCATACAGTAAAAGCAATATTATATTTTCCATCAGCTAGTTTTGTAGCAGCCTTTGCATCTTGTAAACCTAGTGTTGCGATAAATGTAAATAAAACAGCAAATACGGCAATAATCATTTTAAATTGTTTAAACATATATTCATCACCCTTCAAAAGATTTATTTACTCAATTTCACTTTACGAATTAAGAAAGCACCTGAAATAAGAATTAACGCTGCAAACAATCCAATACGTGCTTCATCGCCTGTTTTTGCGTTATCTGTTTTTTCA
>JAPDDQ010000216.1 GCA_027587225.1 Solirubrobacter taibaiensis | reverse complement strand
TGAGGGCAATGGGATGGTCTGGTTCGCCTATTTTGCATAGAAAGCCATGGGGATGTACAACATATACGTTTCACGAGGCGATGGATGGAAATATATTAAATACGAATTTAACATAAAAGCACACGATTTATATAAATCGTGTGCTTTCTTTTTAAGATACAGAAATTTTGACGTTTAATGGTTTTACGAGATGAGCATAAGGTTCGCCTACTAGCATAACAATTTCATCTTTTTTATAACCTAACTTTTCGTATAGTGAATAGGCGCGTGTGTTTTCTAAATTAACAAGTAAAGCGATTTTTTCATGCCCTTTTTCAGTTGCATAGATTTCGGCAGCTTCAATTAATTTAGAACCGATACCTTTTCCGCCGTGTGCACTTGAAACTGATAGTGTATCAATGTAATACTCATCAAGCTCAGCTTCCTTTTCTAACGTAATTGATTCATCTTTATGTAATTCTCTTAAGTGATGTACAATTGGTGCGTCAAGCTGTGTTGCTTCACTACCGTGATAAGCGACAATAACTCCAACTGCACTCTCGTCTTGTTCATAGACAAAACAGTTTTCGTAGCTCAGACGGTTATTTTCTTTTGAGAACCATGTCTCAAGTCCTAGTAATACTTCTGCTTCATCTGTGCTACCTGTGATTTTTTCAGCAATTTCATGCAGAGCATTATACAATAAAGGAGCTATTGCCATTGCATCTGTCTTTTTTGCTTTCCGAATCATAGTATCCCTCCTAGTTCTATTTGTATATTGTAGCATAGTGGTATGGAACTTTGCATAATTGAATGCCGAAATGTTTGATATAGAGAAGTAGCTATGTTAGTATATGATATTTAGTGGACATATAGTAAAACGATATTGTTTGC
>JAPDDQ010000215.1 GCA_027587225.1 Solirubrobacter taibaiensis | reverse complement strand
TTAATAACTGTAAAAATCCCAGTACTGTTGGCATTGGATTTCTAATTTCATGGCTGATACCTGCTGCCATTTGCCCTATTAAATCTATATTGGATAATCTTTTCAATTCCTGTTCATATTTCTTTTTTTCCGTTATGTTTTTAAAAATACAACAAATACCATCATCATACGGGTATGCAATAACTTCGTGCCAATATTCATCTGCAGTAGAAAGAAATTCGAAATGAACTGTAGTTCGCTCTGACATCGCACGATGAAATTCCTTATACATAACTGTTTCAATTTCACTCGGGAAAACATTCCATATATTCTTTCCTAATACATCTTTTGCTGTTTTTCTTTTCGGAAAATATTGGTGCTTATTTACGTACGTAAATTCCCATTTATTATTTAAAATAAAAAATCCATCCGTAATACATTCAATCACACTTGTAACTTTTTCATTAGCAGCAGCTAGCTCTCTCGTTCGCTCTTCCACTATGCTCTCTAGTTGATCCATATACAACAAATTCGAAAACGTAGGGGCTGTGGCATCAACGATAGATTTTGCTAGTTGAAGTTGGGAATCATCATAATTGTGAGCTTTTCCTTCTTTGCCAACGACGATTACCCCTAATACTTCTCCCATTGAAACCAATGGAATCATCAATAGACCCTTACTATCTATATTTTTTGTTTGAATAACCTCTTGGATCTTGGCTTCATAGCTTTTCTCTGTCCAATCCGCTTCTGTCCAATGACAGTCCTTACTTAATTTCGTTGTTTTAATTGTTGTTTTGTCTAGCGGATCTAGAAGATGAGCAGTCATATTTTTACTCTCTAAAATCTGTTCTAGGTAAAAAAAGCATTTATCAAAACTCTCCTGTATCGAGG
>JAPDDQ010000214.1 GCA_027587225.1 Solirubrobacter taibaiensis | reverse complement strand
TTTAAACATTACGCTTTCACTCCCCCAGTAATCGCTAAGAACTCATCCTCTAACGTTTTATTTTGAACAGTAACTCCGTATACAAGCACATCAGCATGAACAAGTTTTTTTACAAGTTGCGGAATGTTGTCTTTTGTTACAGATGCTACAATTACATTCCCTTTTGCTTTACCTTTAATGATTTCATTTGCTTTCTGAACTTCATCTACTTCAAACGCTACAACGACTGCCTCATCATGTTTCACTTTTTCATGTAAGTTGTACTCTTGTACAAACTCACCTTGTTTAATAATAACGACGCGATCACACATTAATTCAATTTCACTCAATAAGTGACTTGATACGATTACAGCAATATTCTCTTCTTTCGCTAAACGTTGTAAATAATCACGAATTTGGCGAATACCAGCTGGATCTAATCCATTTGTCGGCTCATCTAAAATTAAGATTTTCGGCTGATGAAGTAATGCCTGTGCAATTCCTAAACGTTGTTTCATACCAAGTGAATATGTTTTCACCTTTTTATGAATCGCATGCTCTAATTCAACAAGCTTTACAATCTCAGCAATGCGCTCTTTACTAATTGGAGTAATGGCCATGTTCGCAAAATGCTTTAAGTTTTGCATTCCTGTCATATAATCATATAGTTCAGGATTTTCTACAATCGCTCCAATTTGCTCTAGTGCCTTTTCACGCTCCGAGCGAATACTATGTCCACAAATTGTAATATCGCCCTCTGTCATTGAAATAAGACCTGTCATCATACGGATCGTCGTCGTCTTACCGCTACCGTTCGGTCCAAGGAATCCGTATACTTCTCCTTCACGAACCTCAAATGATAAACCACGAATAATTTCCGTTCCACCAATCTTTT
>JAPDDQ010000213.1 GCA_027587225.1 Solirubrobacter taibaiensis | reverse complement strand
TGCGACTGGCTCGTTTAATGGTAAAATGTTTAATCGATTTGCTTTATAGAAAACGAACGGAATTAATAGCATTAACCATGGGAGCATTGCTAAAACGAATATCCAGTCATCTCCCCAAATATTTCCGGCAATCCATTTTGAAATAAAGTCTACTTTCATACGATCCGCGGATGAAATAAGGACAATCATCGTTCCAGATAGTGCAAATGCAAAACCGATACCGGTTAATGTTAATCGGATTGGTTGAAGTCCAGTTGATTTACTATATGAAAATACGTAAATTAGAACAGCTGTCAGAAATGCTCCGATAAATCCAACTACAGGTAGTAAGTAAAGAAATGAACCTACATCTATTGGAAAGTATAAAAAGAAAATAGCAACAGCAACACCGGCCCCAGAGTTAATACCAAGAATACCAGGTTCAGCTAAATCATTTCGAGTAATTCCTTGCAGAATAGCCCCTGATAAAGCGAGAGCCATACCAGCTAATAATGTAATGACAATTCTAGGTAGTCTTAAAGAGTATAAAACGAACTCCTCTTTAAAAGTCCCTTGCCCCATTAATGTTGGGAGTAGTCGATCATAAGATAAAGACGCTGAACCAAGTCCCATTCCAACTACAATGGTTGTGATGATTACTATAAGTAAAGCGAGTATAATGAGACGCTGTTTTCTTAAAATAGATTGCATCATGAGAATGTTTTTCCTCCTTTACGTACAATGAATAGGAAGAATGGTAACCCTACAATCGCAACAATTGCCGCAACTGGTGTTTCGTATGGAGCGTTAATAGTACGTCCGATTGTATCTGCAAGTAGCATAAAGGAAGCTCCAGCAATTGCTGACATCGGTATAACAAATCGGTAATCTGGAC
>JAPDDQ010000212.1 GCA_027587225.1 Solirubrobacter taibaiensis | reverse complement strand
CCGCTACAGCAGAGCCAATTATATTGGCATCGATACAATTATGTCGTGTAATACGTCTTGCTAAAGATGGCATTTTTGAACCTCTAAAATCCATCGGAACTTCGTCTACCGCAAGTACAAAACCGATGTGCCAATACAAATCAATAGCATACTTCAGGCAAATTTCTTCTAAAACTTTTCCTACATCCGTACCCTTAAATGAAGGATCTGCAACAAGCGCTTCCACGTCTTCTTTTAGAGAAATCTCTCCATGAATCTGCGCTTCAATATAATGATTAAGATTACGGGCTGGCTCTTTGCTTACTACATCTATAAACGGCCTTTTCAGGTTAGCCAGTAAATGATTAATTAATATTGTTGGAGTCAAATTTCCTTCACCAATTGCAAAATCTCTTACAAATGTCTCTTCCAAAAGAGCAGCTAAAATCATATCAAACTCCTCATAAGTCCCCTTTTCTTTCGGATCTTGATGCGAATCTAAATATGTATATGTAGAACGCGAAGAAACTTTTGGAGATAAGAGAAAATAACAGGAACCAAAACGCGGAGCCGGCCCATCTGGATGTAACATTAAATTTAGCGCTCCGTATTTTGGACGTTGATCATTCGTTACGCCTTCTAATTGATATGCCCCTCCAAATATTCTCTTTTCCCAAAGGTCACGTTCACCACCAGGATAAGCAGATACGCTTCCATTAGATAGCAATGTTTCAAACTGGCTTTTATATACTCCTTGCTCAAATAGTGCTTCAGCAACACTTTTCTCACTCGAATCTAGTCTGTCTGGATGAAAGTGTAAAGCAATCCTTGCGTGAGATTTTAAATTAGCGACAGCCTCTTCAAATATTTCATCTGTAATATTTGACATTTTAAG
>JAPDDQ010000211.1 GCA_027587225.1 Solirubrobacter taibaiensis | reverse complement strand
AAAATCGCGCCTGACATAGCTAAAGCAGATCCGACTAGTATAGCAATTACCATACGCGGCATACGGAATTCAAATAAAATAACAGACTGATCTTCAGCCCCTAGTCCAACCAATGACTTTAATACGTCCATTGGCGGGATTTTAAAAGTTCCTGTATTTAAACTAATAAGAAATATAGAAACGATTAGTCCTACTAAAATCGTTAATATAGAAATGTTCTTTTTTGTTAAGACACTCGTCCTCACATCTTTCCTCTCCCTTCATTACGTGCTAAGTAGAGGAAGAATGGAACCCCAATTAGCGCTGTAATTGCTCCAATTGGCGTTTCAAATGGCGGGTTAATAACGCGAGATAACATATCTGCACATTCAATTAACAGCCCACCTAAGACCGCAGAACATGGAATAACCCATCTATAGTCCGAGCCTACGAGGAAACGAGTCATATGCGGAATTACAAGACCAACAAATCCAACTGATCCTGCCATGGAAACTGCGGAACCCGTTAAAACAAGAACAAGTACTGTTCCGATAAATTTAATCAATGTCGTATTTTGACCAAGTCCAATCGCAATTTCTTCACCGAAGCTCAAAATTGTAATATATCTCGACATCATAATTGCGATAAAAAGACAAATAAGGCCAATTGGCACTAACATATTAATACTTTGCCATTTCACTCCAGCGACTCCGCCTGCATTCCACATACTCACCTCTTGGGCAAGATTGAAATACAATGCGATTCCAGATGAAATTGCTCCTAATAAAGCACTAATAGCTGCACCTGCTAAAGCTAATTTCACAGGTGTTAATCCACCTGGTGAAGAAGATCCAATTCCATATACAATGCTTGCACCAAACGCAGCTCCAATAAAAG
>JAPDDQ010000210.1 GCA_027587225.1 Solirubrobacter taibaiensis | reverse complement strand
AGCGTCTGAAAATTTTACTTGTTCCAAAAGACCCTAATGATGATAAGAACGTTATCGTTGAGGTTCGTGGAGCTGCTGGTGGAGACGAGGCAGCTTTATTTGCTGGTGACTTATACCGTATGTATAGCCGTTACGCTGAGGTACAGGGCTGGAAAACGGAGATTATTGAGGCTAGCTATACAGAGTTAGGTGGATATAAAGAGATTATCTTTATGATTAATGGTAAAGGTGCTTTCGCGAAGCTGAAATTCGAGAATGGTGCTCACCGTGTACAACGTGTTCCTGAAACGGAATCTGGTGGACGTATTCATACATCTACAGCAACTGTAGCTGTATTACCGGAGGCAGAAGAAGTAGAAATTGATATTCATGAGAAAGATGTTCGTGTTGATACATTCGCTTCTAGTGGACCTGGTGGACAGAGCGTTAATACAACGATGTCAGCGGTGCGTTTAACGCATTTACCGACTGGTGTAGTTGTATCTTGTCAGGATGAGAAATCACAGATCAAGAATAAAGAAAAAGCGATGAAAGTATTACGCGCACGTGTTTATGATAAGTTTAGACAAGAAGCGCAAGCTGAGTATGATCAAAACCGTAAACAAGCTGTTGGTACGGGAGATCGTTCAGAGCGTATTCGTACGTATAACTTCCCGCAAAACCGTGTTACAGACCATCGAATCGGTTTAACGATTCAAAAGCTAGATCAAATCTTACAAGGTAAGTTAGATGATTTCATCAATGCCTTAGTGATGGAAGATCAGGCTCAAAAGATGGAGGCAGCTGAGTAATGCGTGTCTATGAAGCCCTGAAATGGGCTTCTTCTTTTTTACAGGAAAATGGACGAGATGAAAATGCGGGAGAAATTGTCCTTTG
>JAPDDQ010000001.1 GCA_027587225.1 Solirubrobacter taibaiensis | reverse complement strand
ATCGTCTGGCTCGTCATCGTCGTCGTCTCCATACCGTTCGCCGGCCGCCAGACCGAGAACCTGCGAGTCGCGCGGCGGCCACGACGCGCCACCAGCGGCCGAAACGCGCGGCGGCGACGGCGGGCGTGGGCGTCTCGGGCGCTCGCGACGACCCACGCCCGGCGAGCGGAGCGCGGTCGTGCCCGGGCGGTGGACCCGGACGGCCGGCGCGGGGCTCACCGGAGTCGGCATCGGCGTCCTGCTCGTCGGCGACCCGTCCGTGGGGTGGGCGGGCGGACCCGCGGCGGCACTCGCGCTGTTGCCGTCGGCGGTCGGCGGGTTGTGGGCGGGACACGCGTTGTGGGGGCTCACCGACGCATTCCCGCGGGCGCTGTCCGGCGTGCCGGCCTGCGACGGACCGGGGCCCTCCGTGCGGCGCCCGGTGGCCGTGCTCGCCGGAGCGATCGCGCGGCTGGCGCTGGCGACCGTGGTGGGATCGGTCGCCGTCGTCCTGGTGGCGCCGGGTACTGGTACGGGCGTGTTGGCGGGCTTCGGCGTCGTCGCGCTGGCCGGGGTGCTGGTCGCGCTGCTCGAGTCGCTCGGCCGGCCCGCGTGGTCGACGCTCGCGATCGCGGCCGGGGTCGCCGCGGAGCTCGCCGTGCCCGCGCCGTTCGCCGGCGCCGCGCTCGTGGCGGGCGGCACCGTGGCGGTCCTGCTGATGGCGCCCGCAGCCCTCGTCCTGCTCGCCCGGCCGGCCCGCACGCTGGCCACGGCCCTGTGGATCACATGAGCCGCGCCGGCGTCCTCGCCACGGTGGTCCTCGCGGGGTGCGGCGCGCAACCCGACCGTGTGTGCCGGGAGCCGCTCGTCCCGGCGTACGTGTCCGCCGACGCGTTCCTGCGGCTCGCCGAGCGCGCGCCGCTCCCCGCGCTCCTCGTCGTCAATCCCGCGAGCGGGCCCGGGTCCGCGGCCGACCGACGGTTCGGCCGCGCCATCGCGACCGCGCAGGCGAACGGTGCGCGTGTGCTCGGCTACGTGCCGACGCAGTGGGGCGCCCGGTCACGCGCTGACATCGCCCGCGACGTCGAGCGCTACCGCACGTGGTACGGGATCGACGGCATCTTCCTCGACGAGGCCGCGGGCGACGCAGACCGCGTCGAGCAGTACCGCGCGCTTGCCGCCGACGCGCGCGCGGCGGGCGCCACGGTGCTCGTCCTGAACCCAGGCGTCGTCCCGGCCCGTGCCTACTTCGACCTCGCCGACATCGTCGTCACCTTCGAAGGCTCCTACACCGACTATCTCGCGTGGCGCCCGCCGGCCTGGCTCCGCCTTCAGCGCACGGCGCATCTCGTCTACGCGGCCCCGCCCACGAGCGCCGTCGACGTCCCGCCCAACGCCTACCTGACCACGGGCACCCTCCCCCACCCCTGGGGGACCGTCACCCGGCCGCGAGCGTGCCCATGACCGGCGAGCCACACCTCTGGGCCCGCCGCTCCCACGACCGCCACCCCGGCCTGTACGAGGCCGAGTACGCAAAGCAGCTCGACCGGATCGCGCGTATACGCGACACGGTCAGCGCCGGTCTGCCCAACGACGAGACGACGCCGCCGCCGCCCGAGAGCCCGCGCGCCGACGACGCGCCGCCGGCGGGAACGCCGCGGGGAGACGCACCGCCGGCGCCAGAGCGCCCGCACGACGACGGGGCGCCTCACCGCTGGGACGTCGCGCCCGCCGACCTGGCGCCGCCCGTCGGTGGGCCGGCGCGGCCGTGGCGTCGACCGCCCGGGTGGAAACGCCCCGGCGTGGCCTCCGCCGGCGCCCCGGCCGTCCGCACCGAGCCGAGCGGCGGCATGCGCTCGCGGGAGGCGGCGAACACCGGCGCGACGACCGGCCGTCGCGGCGCGACCGTGGCGCGGTGGGTCGCGTTCGTCGCCGTCGTCGGCGTGCTCGTGGCCGCCGTGCTCCTGCTCTCCAGGACCGAGCCGGTGCCCGCCGTGGCCGGGACGACGTTCCGCGTGCCGGGGCAGCCGACCGGAATCGCGGTTGCCGGCGGTCGGGTCTGGGTCGCCGGGCCGGGTTCCGGGGCCGTCTGGATCCTGGACGCGGTGACGGGTCGCCCGGCGGCACCTGCGCTCAGGACGGGTGGTGCGCCCGCGCGGCTGGCGGTGGGTCCGCCGTGGGCGTGGGTCGCCGACACGCGACGCGGCGCCATCGTGCGCGTCCGGATCGACGGCACCGGCACCCCGCGCGTCTTGAGCCAGGGACCGGATGTGACCGACGTGGTCGTCGCCGCCGGCGCGGTGTGGGCGGCGAGCTCGGCTGACGGGACGGTCCGCGTGCGCACGGCCGGGGGAACGTGGCGGACGTTGCGCGTCGGGTCGCGCCCGCTCGCTCTGGCGGCGGACGACCGTCGCGTCGTGGCGGTGGACGCTGGGACCGGGACGCTCGTGCGGCTCTCCGCGGCACGCCGGCGGGTCGTCGGACCGCCGATCCCGCTCGGAGGCGCACCGGTGGACGTCGCGCTCGACGGCAACGAGGCCTGGGTGGTCGACTCGGGCGCCGGGACGCTGCAGCGGGTCGACGTCAAGCTCGGGACGGCCGAGCCGCCCGCGCCGGTGTGCGCCGCGCCCGTCGCGGTCGCGGCGAACGCCGGCAACGTGTTCGTCCTGTGCCGCGGCGACCGCACGCTCGTGCGCCTCGACGGGTTCACGGGTCAGGTACGCGAACGCACGCCACTTCAGGTGCCACCCACCGCACTTTTCCTCGACGACCGGCACGTGTGGATCGCGGCCGGTGAGCACGAGGTGATCCGCGTTGATCGTTGACGCTCACGTCACGACCCCGGGAAGGGGGACCGCATGCGTCGCATCCCGTTGCTGATCGGACTGGCGGTGACGGCCGCAGCCGCGCAACCCGCGCGCGCTGCCGCACAGCTGCCGTCGGGGCCGCCCGGACCGCCGCCGGGGAGTGGGGCGAATCTGCCGTCCTCGCCGGGCACGGCCTTGTCCGTCGTGCCGCCCGGAGCCCCGCTGAACCTCCCCGACGCCGCCGGTCCAGGCCTGCTCCGCGACACGAGTGCCCGCCTGAACGGCCGCGGCTTCAAGCTGCGCTTCGCTTGCCAGGGCGACGGCACGCTCCGCGTCCGCGCTCCGCGCATCGCCGCCGCGGCCATCGCCACCAACCGCTACCGCTGCGCGAACGGCCGCGCGACCGCGCGGCTCACGGTCTCGCGCCGCAGCGCGCGCCGGATCGCCCGCCGCTCCGGCGTCGCCGCCACCGGCGTGGCCGGCCACGCCCGCCTGCACTTCACGATCACGACCCGTAAGCGCACGCCGGCCGCGAAAGGCTTCTGGACGGACGGACACCTCCAGTGCACTCCTGGGTTCCTCGTCGAGCCGGACTTCACGACCAAGAACCCGACGCCAGTGTCCACGCGGGGCTGGATCGCGGTCTACACGACCGCGACGGGCTGGCACTGGTTCGGCAGCCAGGGTGAGAACCGTGGGCGCTGGAACGCGTGGACGGCGACGCGCACCGGCATCGCGCAGTTCCATCCGGGTGCGAGCGCGACGCCGGTCCCATGGACGCTCGGCCCGATCACCGTTCCGCCCGGTTCCGGACGCTATGCCGTCGGCGTGTACGAGATCGTCTACTGGGTCGGCGGCCGTCCCGACCACCAGTGGCAGTACGTCAACGCGGGCACCACCGGCGCCGTCGCCGCGGGCTCGCCCACCCACTACTGCGTGTACCCGTGACCATGCGCAGCGCTCTCGTCACCGGCGGAGCCGGGTTCATCGGCTCGCACCTCGTCGACGCGCTGGTCGCGGATGGCCGGCGCGTCACCGTCCTGGACGACCTCTCGACGGGTCGCTGGGAGAACCTCGTCGGAGCCCTCAACCGAGGTGTCCGGCTGACCCCGGGGAACGTCACCGATCCGCACGCCGTCGCTCGGGCGATCACTGCCGAGCGGCCTGACACGATCTTCCATCTCGCGGCCCAGATCGACGTCCGGCACGCCGTCGCCGACCCCGTCCACGACGCCGTGGTGAACCTGATCGGCACGCTCACCATGCTGCAGGCCGCACAGCGCCACGGCGTCCGGCGGTTCGTCCTGGCCTCGACCGGCGGCGCCATCTACGGCGAGGCGGACGTCGTGCCGACCCCTGAGACCGCGGAGCTGCGTCCGGCGTCGCCCTACGCTGCCTCGAAGGCCGCCGCGGAGAGCTATCTCGACCTCTACCGCACCCTCTACGGGCTGGCGACCATCAGCCTGCGCCTGTCCAACGTCTACGGGCCGCGCCAGAACGGCGCGGGCGAGGCCGGGGTGATCGCGATGTTCTGCGCCGCCGCCGGCGCCGGCCACCCCGTCACCGTGTTCGGCGACGGCGGCCAGACGCGCGATTTCCTCTACGTGGGCGACGTCGTGAACGCGTTCCTGGCCGCGGGCGACAACACCCGCACCGGCTGCGTGAACGTCGCCACGGGCCGGGAGACCACCGTGCTGGCCGTCGCTCAGACCCTTGGCCTACGCGTGCGTCACGCGCCCGAGCGTACGGGTGAGGTCCGCCGCTCGTGCCTGGACCCATCGGCGGCCGCCACCGCGCTGAACTGGCAGGCGCGCACCGCCCTGGCCGAAGGCCTCGACCGCACGCTCACCAGCATGAGTCCCGCCGCGCGTCGAGCACAAGTTGCTTCCGTTGCGCCATGAGTCCTTGGGGCGATGGCCGCGATCATCGCGGGCGCAGACGGATGACCGTGCCGCTGCGCGCGTCGACCACCCACGCGCTGCCGGCGCCGACCGCCAGCGCGGTCGGGAAGCCTTCGACCCGGGTGACGTGGCGCGTCCGTCCGCTCGGGTCGATCGCCTGCACCGTGCCATCGCGCGTGTCAAGGACCAGCACGCCCTCGGACGTCACCGCGAGCGCCCCGGGCGCGCCGCCGACGGGAATCGCACCCTCGGGTCGTCCGCTGCGCGCGGACAGCCGCGTGACGGTCCCGTCACCTCGGTTGGCGACCCACACCGAGCCGTGCCCGACCGCGATGTCCTGCGGGTCGCGGCCGACCGGGCTCCGGCGACCCAGCACGACGTCCTCACGCGGATCGATCCGCGCGACCGTGCCGTCCCCGGCGTTGACGACCCACACTGAGCCCGCGCCCACGGCGAGCGCCGCGGGGAAGCTGCCGGTCCGTACGGGGGTCCCGAGGACACGGTTGCTGACGGGGTCCACGCGCGTCACCGTGCCCGCAAGGCCGTTTGTCACCCACGTGCCCTCAGCGCTCACCGCCACGTCCACGGCCGGCGCGCCGATGGCGATCCGGCGCCCGCTGCCAGGCACGAGCGGATCGATGCGCGTGAGGCTGTCGTCGCCCGCGTTCGCCGTCCAGACCGAACCTCCGCCGACGGCGAGGCGCAGCGGCGACGAGCCCGCCGAGTGCGTGGTCGCGTTGCTCTGGGCCTCGCGGATGTCGAGGGCCACGACGCGGTCGTCGCGGCCGCTGACGACCCACACCGTCGAGCCCTCCACGGCGACGTCAGTAGGGAGGCGCCCGGCCTCGAGTCGCCGGTCAACGGCCACGACCGCGGGCTCGCGCATCAGGACGACGACGGCGGCGGGAGCGAGCAGCAGGACCACCATCACGGCCCCGAAGGCCACGTGCGTCCTGCGTGATAGCTGGCGCGCGGGGTCGCGCGGCTCAGTCATTACGGACATCACGGATCAAGTCCTTCCGTGCCGGGGAGTCGCGTCGGCGCGACGGGCGCGTTCAGCCGTGCGTCCGCTGGCCGGAAGCCCGGGTGTGCCGCCCGGGCGCGCGCGTGCTGGCGGCCCACGCACCGGTACTGCTCCGCCCACCCGACGAAGACGCTCCGAGGACCGGGTCGCAGCTCGGCGATCCGCGCCTTGATGCGCGCCGACGGCACGGTCGTGGCCGGCTCGCCGTCGAGCCCGGCTCGGGCCATGCCCATCAAGCGCCCGGCCGCGTCCACGACCGGACCGCCGGACATCTCGGGTACGAGTGGCGAGTCCAGTCGCCCGGCTGTGTCCGCCCGCACAGGGATGGTCGCCAAGCCCGGGCCCGCGCCCGCGGAGCGCCGGCCGACGGACCGCAACAGGCCGTCCCCCGCGGGTGAGCCGACCGGCGCGCCCGGGAGCGCGGCAAGGCCGGGGATGCGCGGGTGCACTTCGAGCAGGGCGAGGTCGTCGCACGGCGCGCGGGCCACGATCCGCCCGTGCAGGACGCCGAAGCCCGTCGCGAGCTTCAGCGAGCGCGCACCCCACACCGTGTGGGCGGTGGTCGCGACGAGACCGCGATCGGCGTCGACCACGAAGCCCGACCCGAGTTGCTCGTCGCCGCCTACAAGCGCGGACACCCCGACGACGCCGAGGTCCAACCCTCGCGCCGGCGCCGGCGGCGCCGTGGCCTGATCCTGGTGAGCCTCACCGCACCCGACGAGCGCGGCGCAGAGAAGAGCGGCAGTGGAAGATCCGAGCCGGTCCATCGCCGCGATCCTAAGTGTCGCTGTAGTCCATGCGACACCCACTTCCGAAACGGTTTGCTGATTTCCTGACCGCACCGCACGTATACGCGATCGGCTCTGCGGAAGTGTGCGGATTTCTCGTCTGCGCGGTGACGTCGCGGCCACGACGACAGCCGGGCGGAGTAGACCGTTGCCGCCGTGGCACTCCTCCATCCCGTCGAGCGACCCAAGCCCGAGACCGCGGCCGCGCCGCGGCACCGCTTGCTGCTCGTCGCACTCATGTGCCTCGTCCTGGGTGGACTCGGCGGTGCCTTCGCGGCGACGGCAACGCGCACCGACCCGGTGCAGACGCGTTTCATCCCCCCGCGCGAGGCAGCGTTCGACTTCACCCTGCGCGACCACGAAGGACGCCCTGCACGCTTGGCGGACGCGCGCGGGCGGGTGGTCGCGCTCACGTTCATCTACGCCAGCTGCCGGGACCTGTGCCCCGCTGAGGGCAATGACGTCGCCTCGGCGATGGATCTCGTCGGCTCCAGCGACGTCGTCGCCTACATCGTGAGCGTCGACCCGGTCGGGGACACGCCCGAGCGCGCGCGGGCATGGATCGAGCGCCGCGGCCTCGAGGGGCGTGGTCGCTACCTGCTCGGATCGCATGAGCAGTTGCGCCCGGTCTGGGTGCACTACGGAATCGCCCCGATGAACGCCACGCGAGCGGAATCCGAGGCCGCCGCCGCGCGCGCGGACGCCTTCCGCGCGGCGAACCCGCCGGGCCGGTCGCGCGGTGGGTTCCAGTACGAGCCACCGCCGCAGCCGGCGGAGCCACCGCCGGGCGCGGACGACCCGTACCCGGACACCAGCGATCTCGCGTACCGCGGCCGTGCGCGTCACATCGCCGGCTGGGACTTCGAGCACTCGGCGTACGTGCTGCTCATCGACAAGCGGGGCGAGCAGCGGATCGGCATCCCGTTCGAGTCGCTCGAACCGGAGGCGCTCGCCCAGGACCTCCGCGCGCTCGTTGCCGAGACGCCCTGAGGGAACGTGCTCTGGAACGTGCCAAGTCGTGCCGATTCGACGCCCTGCAGGTGTGGAGCGAGTAACGTCAGCTACCTGACAACCATTCTTCGGCCTTTCGCGGTCACGCGAGCCTCATTGCGTATGGCTCATTGATCCGCAGAAGTGCCGCTGGTAGGCGTTGCGCTGGTAGGTGACGGTTGATGGTGGAGGCGGCGTTGAGGGATTTTGGCGGGACTCGGCGGGGGCGGCGACAGGCGATCGGATATGTCTGTCTCGGCGCACCCGCAGATGGTGAGCTCGCGCCGCGCAGCAGCGCGATCCGCGCCTGCTGTGACGAGCGCGACCTCGTGCTGTCGCGCATCGTCCACGATGTGGATCCCGAAGGCCGCGACGTGCGGCCGTCGCTCGTCTGGGCGCTCGAGCAGCTGGCCGAGGGCCTGGTCGACGTGCTGGTGCTCACGCGCCTGCACGACCTGTCCGCGAACCCCGCGAACCTGCGGCCGCTGCTCACGTGGTTCAACCACGAGCACCGGACGCTGATCGCGCTCGATCAGCACGTGGACACGTCGACCGAGACAGGCCAGCTCGTCGCCCTCGCGAGCGCACGGGTGCGCGACGGCGGCCGGTCCTCGGTGGCCGACATCCCCGAGCTGCACGAGCGGATCGCGGACATGCGCGAACACGGGATGACGCTGCAAGCGATCGCCGACCGGCTCAACGCCGAGGGCGTACCCACGCTGCGTGGCGGTGCGAAGTGGCGGCCGTCGAGCGTCCAGCGCGCGACGGGCTACCTGCGTCCGTCCGGACGCCGGATCGCGTAACCGGCCGAGACGCTCCCCAGGGCCCCGGCCGGTCGCGGATGTCGCGTCTGCCCCAGTCCACTGGTCGCCGGATTCAGGGCTTGTCATGCCGGATTCGGCCGGCCCCATGCCGATCGCTGACCAAACCTTGCGTATACGCAGTTGAAAGTCAGGCGAGAACGTCGATGAGCGACTTCTGCGTCTCGTCGACGGTGCGCAGCACGGCGGCGTTGAGCGCGAAAGCGGTCGGGGCGGTGATGTTCGCGTCGACCATGTCGGACGCGAGGTCGCCTGATCCGGTGGCGACGCGTTCAGCGGCGGCGTCGAACCGCGCGGACGCAGCGCCCATGCCCCAGGCGGCGGAAGTGGTGGCGGGGGAGATGTTCACGATCAGAGCATCGGCACGCACGTGCGCGTGCCCGCCGAGGCTGGACGAATCGCTGAAGCTGACGCATCGAGACTCAAAGCTCCCAAGATGAGAGCCGCTCGCGCGTTTGCTCAACCTCACTTCAGCGTTTGCCGAAGTCGTGGGTGTGCCGCTCTTCCGACGCTCCCCCTCCCCCGCCCCGGCTGCTGCCCCTGACGTCGCCGCGGACGAGCTGCGCGCCCGTCTGCGCAGCCTGCATGACCACTGCCTGACCAACCTCGTCGCGGGCCTGGACGCCATGAACCGCGGCGACCTCACGCACCACGTCGCTCCGGCCACCAAGCCGATCACGACGCGCTCCGAGGATCCGGGGACGCAAGAGCTGGTCGATCTCTTCAACTCCATGCTCGACAAGGCGCAGACCGCGCTGGAGGGCTACAACGGCGTGCGCGAGACGATGCGCTCCGCACTCGGGGACCAGTCGTGCCTCGACGGCCTTCAGGAGCGCTTGACGAGCCTGTCGGAGCACTGCCTCACCGGCCTCGGCGACGGGCTCGGCGCGATGTCTCAGGGCGACCTGACCGTCTCCGTGTACCCGGCGACGACGCCGCTCGAGTCGGCCCGCGGCGAGAACCTCGGTTCGCTCGGCGAGACCTTCAACACCATGCTCGGCCAGGCCCAGGGCGGCCTCGAGCTCTACAACGCCACGCGCGAGAGCGTCGCGCAGATCATCTCCGGCATCAGCGAGACCGCCGAGCGCGTCTCCGGCGCCTCGGAGGAGATGTCCGCCACCACGTCCGAGACCGGCTCGGCGATCGAGGACATCGCGCGCCTGTCCGCCGGCGTCGCCGAAGGCGCCGAGCGCCAGATGCAGAGCATCGAGACCGCGGAGACCATCAACCGCGAGGCCGTCGAGCTCGCCGCCCACGCTGCCCAGCTCGCCGCCCAGGGCGTCGCGCTCACCACCCAGATCTCGGCCATCGCCGACCAGACCAACCTGCTCGCGCTCAACGCCGCCATCGAGGCCGCCCGTGCGGGCGAGACCGGCCGCGGCTTCGCCGTCGTCGCCGACGAGGTGCGCAAGCTCGCCGAGTCCTCCAACGGCACGGTCCGCGAGACCGAGGCCGCGTTCCACGGCCTGTCCGAGAGCATCACCAGCGTCTCGGCCTGCATCGAGCGCATGTCCGAGGCCACGGGCAACGTCGGCCAGATCGCCCGCGAGACGGGCGCCGCCACCGCGGACGTGTCCGCCGCCACCCAGCAGTCCTCCGCCGCCACGCAGCAGATCGCGGCGTCCAGCAGCGACCTCGCCGAGATGGCGACGTCACTGCAAGGTCTCGTGGAGACGTTCCGCCGCTAGCGCAACCGCGCGCCGCTCAGGCGGCGCGCACCCTCGCCGCGGCGCGCGCGTCGAAGCGCTCGCGCGCCTCTTCCACACGCTTGCCGTGCGTGAGCGACCAAGAGCCGAGCGCCTTCAACGGCGGCGCCATCGTCGCACCGAGCGAGGAGAGCGCGTACTCCACCCGCGGCGGCACCTCGGCGTGGACGCGACGCAGCAGCAGCCCGTCACGCTCCATCGCGCGCAGGGTCTGCGTGAGCACCTTCTCCGAGATCGGCGAGAGGTCCTCGAGCAGCTCGTGGTAGCGGCGCGTCCCGTCGCCCAGGGCGAGCAGGACGTCGACCGCCCACTTCGAGCTGAGCAACCCGATCGAGTCGCGGATGAGCCGGGCTGAGCGCGTGCGCTCGGCGACGCGGCGGGTATGGGCCTGCTCCGCCGCGGCGGGGGGTGCGGTACTGGTGGTCATGCTTGTGCTCCTCTGAGCTTGAGTCCCAGCGCCCTCAATGCGCGGGACACGCGCAGTCGCGCGGCGTTCTGCGTACAGCCCAGAGCGCCGGCGACCTCCTCATAATCCAACTGCTGTACGACCCGCAGCTCCAGGGCCCGCTGCTGCTCCGCCGGCAGCGCGCGGACCGCGACGCGCAACAACGGAGCAAGTGACGTGGCGACCATGCGGTCGTCGACGGCCTCGTACTCCTCGCACTCGGCCCACGCCGTCGGCATGCCCAACCGCTCGCGAGCTTGGCTCTCGATCCGGTTGTGCTTGTGGTACTGCCGCAGCAGGTTGCGCGCGATCCCGAACAGCCACGGCGCCCCCGAGCCGTCGGCCATGTCGCGAAAGCGCCTGGATGCGTGCCAGGCCTGGGCAAACGTCTCCGCCGTGAGATCCAGTGCGGCGGTATCCGACCCGGTCTGGCGCGAGAACCACGAGTGCACCCACGCCGCGTACCGGTCGTAGAACTCCCGGAAAGCGGCCGGATCCTGTCTCGCAACGGCGAGGAGGTCGGCATCGGTTCTGGTCACGTGGTGCGTAGCGGCTCCCAGTGGTTCGCTACCTGATCATGACCCCTGCGCCGACTCTGTGTCTTAAGTCCGTGCGAAGACGCGATTGGGTTCGATCGAGCGCTCGAATACGCGCTCCATGATCGGGTCTCCCTCGCCATCATCCGGCGGGAGTGCTTTGACCAGCACGAACTTGGCGTGCGCACCGTCGAACTCGAGCCACGCGACCTGGTTGTTGAACCACGGCGTCTCGTGCGCGAGACGCCAGCGGACGTCGGGATCGCGGACGCCGGCGAGCTTGGCCCAGATGCGGGTCCAGCGCCCGGCGAGCTTGGTCCAGGCGCCGAGGATGACGCGCCGCTCGTTCGCGTCGAGCGGGTTGCGGAACGGCGAGCACACGGCCTGCCACACGGCTGACTTGACGCCGCTGCCAGGCGGGAAGCCGATCTCGGCCAGGTACGCGTGGTGGACGTCGCCGCTGAGGACCGTGATCGTCGACGGCGGCTCGCCGTGTTCCCCCGCACCGACCGCCCGCAGGTGGTCGATCATCTTGTGGAAGGAGTCCTGGAACGCCGGCCAGTGCTCCAGATCCAGCTCCTGGCGCAGCTTCTCGGCCGCCTTCTTGACGAGCTTGCCCCAGCCGCCGTCGGCGGTGACCTCGTTCCAGGCCTCCAGCCAATGCATCGCCGGGCCCATGATCAGCGGCAGCGAGGTGCCGATCATCAGGTGCTCGTGGTCGCCCGTGGCGTTCTCGGTGATCCACTGCCACTCGTCGGGATCGACCATCGCGCGGTCGCCGGGGTTGAGCACCCGGCCGGCGCGCGAGTCCACCATCACGAGCCGTGCCGGACCGATGTCCCGGCAGAAGCTCCAGCGCGTGCCCTCGACCTCCGCGTCGGCGCGGCGGGCGTACTCGCGCAGGCGCTCCGTCGGCTCGTCGCCGTGCTGGAGGTCCTGGTAGAGCTCGTACTCGGCGCGCTGGTCGTAGGTGAGGTTCCCGAGATGCTGGTAGACGAGGTAGCTCTCGAACGCGGCCACGATCCGCCGCCGCCACCACCCCTTCTGGCGCATCTCGGCCACCCACTCGACCGACGTGTTCCAGTCGTCGTGGACGTCGTGGTCGTCGAAGATCATCGCGCTGGCGACCGTGGACAGCAGCCAGCGGATGACCGGCTCGCCCCAGGAGGCCATGTAGAGATCGACGTAGTCGTCGTAGGTCTCGACCTGTTCGCCGTCGAGCTTGGCCTCGACGTCGGGGTGGACCTCGTCGGCGTACACCTGATCCCCGAGCAGGACCAGCGCGTGCGGCCACGTCTCGGGGTCGCGGTGCATGAGCTCGAGGGCCATG
Source organism: Solirubrobacter taibaiensis (assembly GCA_027587225.1). Taxonomy (GTDB): domain Bacteria; phylum Actinomycetota; class Thermoleophilia; order Solirubrobacterales; family Solirubrobacteraceae; genus Solirubrobacter; species Solirubrobacter taibaiensis. Next base: position 602,242 of record JAPDDQ010000001.1, on the reverse strand, counting down.
CCGCGCAGCGCGTCGACTTCGCGGCCCCGCTCGTCCTCGTCCTTGCGCAGCGTGTAAGGCGGCTCGTGCGGCGCGGCCACGCGGCAGGATCCGAACACGACCTTCACGTGATCCTCGGGCGTCTGCGTCCGGATGACGCTCGGCGGGAACTCGGAGTCCGCCTCGGGCCACAGCACCCGGCCGTCGATCACGACCTCGTACGGCGTCGTCGTGCTGGGCGTGAGCCCGGTCACGTGCACGAGCGCGTAGTGGTGGCCCTCGACGCTGAACGTCTGCTCGCTCGACGGCTCGACGCCCTCGGGGCGGACTTCGATCCGGGCGGGTCCGTCCGTTTGGACCCAGATCGTGGCTTCGTCAGCGCCGGTGTGCCGCAGTAGCGGGCCGAGCAGAAGGTTCACCGGCGTCATCGGTTCGCCACCATAGCCGTGTGCGCCTCGCTCTAATCCCGCTTCTGCTCCTGTTCGCCGGGTGCGGCGCGACCCAGACCGCCAGCCAGTTCGGCGAGGTGAAGCTCGTGCTTCCCGCGCAGGTGAGCGCCAATGACGCAGGTGTGTACTTCGCGACCTCGCGCACCTACGACGAGGGCGAAGGCGCCGAGCTGCTGCTGTCAAGGGAAGGTGACGCGGACTTCCGGATCACGAGCGACCCACCGCAAGGGTGCATCACGGTCATGGCCATCGTCCCACCCGACAGGCTGGTGCTGTGCGTGGACGAGGTGATCCTGCAGGACGACCGCGCGCGGGTGCTCGCCGTCGTGCGCGCGCTCCAGCGCGGCTACACGCAGGCCCAGCTCGAGCCCGACGAGGCGATCACGGCGATGACGTCGCAGATCGAGGGCGCCGATCAGGCGGCGTTGTTGGCCGAGCTGGACAAGGACGCGTCGACCTGGACGGCCGGGCAGCCGTTCTTCGGTGCGGTGACGCGTGGGGACGCGACGGACTCGTCAATCGCTCGCGAGGCCGACGAACGGCGTCGCGAGGGCGATCACTGAGAACGGATGCGGCGGAACTCTTGCCGGACGGACTCGGGGCGACCCCACATCTGGGTCACCTCGACGCGGCCGGCGCGGACTTCGCGCAGGATGAGCTCTCCGTCGATGCCCGCTTCGTCGAGCAGGCGCAGCGTGCCGTGCGTGGTCGGCGCGGACGCGGCGTGCCCGAACTGGTGGGCGACGATGAGGTGGAAGTGCCAGTCGTGGTTGGAGTACGGCTGGGCGTTGCACGTGACGAGCAGCGTGGCGGCGTCGACGTAGCGCTCTTCGTCGATGCGCAGGTCGAGCTCGAGGTCGGTCCAGTCCGACGGCAGTGCGTCGAGGAGCTCCTGGAATTCGTCGGCAAGCGGCATGATCTGGTCAAAGAGCGTACACATGCCCGCTGACCCCCTCCCCCACGACCTGGACGGGCTGCTCGCGCTGCTCGAGCGGCTGGATGGCGCTGAGGAGGCGGCGGTGGTGCGCAGCGCGCTCGCGGCGGGCTATCCGCGGGACCGCGTCCTCGACGAACTCGAGCGCGAGGTGAGGCGGCGACTGGCGCGCCTCGAAGAGCGCTAACGTTTCGTCAGTGACCACGTTCGTCGTCGACCGTTCAGAGCGCGGGAAGCTCGCGCTGACGGGCGCCGAGGCCAAGGACTTCCTCCACGGCCAGGTGACCAACGACATCCTCTCCCTGGAGCCCGGGATGGGCGCGTACGCCGCGTTCCTGACCAACAAGGGCAAGATGCTGGGCGACCTGCGCGTCTTCGACCTCGGGGACGAGCTGCTGATCGACTGCGAGCGGGTGGCTTTGCAGCCGCTGTTCAACCTGCTGCACCGGACGAGGCTCGGGCGCGACGCGGAGCTCCACAAGCGGACGTTGCAGATGACGCTGCTGAGCATCATCGGGCCGGAGGCGCCGCAGTGGGCGGGGGCGACCGAGCACGCGTGCGTGCGCGTGGAGGTCGGCGGGGCGACGGTCGTCGCGGTCCGGACGGACGTCGGCCTCGATGTGTTCTGCTGGGCCGAGGACCGGGATGCGGTGCGCGCGGCGCTGCCGTTCGGAGACGGCGACGAGGCGGCCGCGGAGGTCGTACGCGTGGAGTCGGGACGCCCGCGCTACGGCGTCGACCTCGACGAGAGCGTGATCCCGCAGGAAGCCGGGCTCAACGAGCGCGCGGTCTCTTTCACCAAGGGTTGTTACGTCGGCCAGGAGACGGTCGCGCGGCTCTACTACCGGGGCAAGCCGAACCGGCGCCTGCTGGGCTTGAAGCTGGACGAGCCGGCGGAGCCCGGCACCGAGTTGCGGTTGGGCGAGAAGGTCGTGGGGAAGCTCGGATCGGTCGTCGTGTCGCCCGATCTCGGGCCGATCGCCCTCGCCCTGGTACGTCGGGAAGCGAACCCCGGTGACACGGTGCAGGCCGACGGCACGTCAGGTCTCATCGTCGAAGTGCCGTTCGCGCGGTAGCGTTTGTAGCGATTCGCACCCAATGAAGGGAGCCGCCCGATGGCCGCTCACGTGATCGTGCTCGCCAACCGCACCGCTGCAGCGCCGGAGTTGATCGAAGCGCTGGTCCATCGTGGCGAGCGTGGGCCGATTGTCGCGACGCTCGTCATGCCGGCCGGTGGTCCCGGAACCGCCGAGCGATCGGTGGCCCAGGAACGGCTCGAAGGGGCGCTGATGGAGTGGCGCAACGCGGGCGTGACCGAGTGCGACGGCGTGGTGTGTGACCCGGTGCCGCTGGAGGCGCTGTCGGAGGTCTGGGACCCGATGCGCCACGACGAGGTGATCGTCTCGACGTTGCCGGGCCAGTCCTCGAAGTGGATCCGGTCCGATCTTCCGCACACCGTCGCGCGCTTCACGGGCGTGAGCGTCTTGCACGTGGTCGCGCAGGACCCGGAGACGCACGTGGAGACGTCGCCCGCCCCGGCCCACGAGCGCGCCCCGCTCGGCCCTTTGAGTGTGCTGGCCTGGGGCGGCCGCCGCAGTTAAGAGAACCCACGGGGGCCCACCCGAGCAAGCGAATACGTGTCAGAGCGTCACTTGCTCGGGCACCCCTAGCGCCAGACGTACTTCGTGTCGGGCGTCTTCTTGAACTCGAGGAGGCGCTCGTCGAAGGGCAGGCGCTCGTACAGGGTCACGGTGAACTCGGGGCCGCGGAAGGTCTTGCCTCCGGCGCGTTGGATGCTGAGGTGGCCGCCGACGGGCTCGAACGTGCCGGGGTCGACGTAGTACACGAAGCGGCGCGTGAACCCGTCCTGGCGTTCGGTGCGGACGAGTCGGCGGACCTCTCGGCCGTCGTGGGTGACGAGCCCGTCGTCGCGCACGCCGCCCTTGCCGAGTTCCGCGCGCAGGTCGGTCGCCGGGTCGCCTCCGAACAGGCTCGGACCCCCGGCGCCCGGATACGAGTCCGGGCGCCAGATCGTCACGACGTCGCGGCGGGCGTCGTAGAACCGCACCCGGCCGTTGCGGAACAGCGTCTCCATGCCCTGCACGGCCTTGAATCCCTCGGTGCGCGTCCGCCACCGGACCGGGTCGGCGGCGTACCACTGCTCGACCGGGAAGACGATGCGCGGGCCGGCTTGGAGCTCGATCTTCATGTGGACGATCTCGCCGTCGGGGGCGAGCGCGGCGCGGGCGGCGGCGACGGCGTCGACGGTGCCGCCGTTGGGTCCGGGGATGACGAATGCGGCGACGGTCGCGGCGACCGCGACGGGGAGCGCGAGCGCGAGGCGCTTCCCGGTGCGCCGACGCCGGCGGGTGCGGGCCGCGCGGGTGAGATCACGGCCGAAGTCGTCCATGTACGCGTCGAGGTTCATGTGGCGGTCGCCTCCCGGATGGCGGTCGGGTCGAGCAGGTCGGCGAGGGCGGCCAAGCCGCGTGAGACGCGGGCGCGGGCCGCCGGTTCGGAGATGTGCAGGGAGCGCGCGACATCCGCGTAGGGCAGCTCGTCGACGATCCGGAGCTGGACGGCATCGCGGATCGGTTCGGAGAGCGCGTTCAGGGCCTCGGCGAAGTCGCGGCGCAGGTCGTTCAGCGCCGCTCGTTCCTCCACCTCGCGCAGCAGCGCGTCGGACGCCGGCGGGCGTTCCAGCCCGAGCTTGTTCAGCGCGCGCTGCTCCGCGTGGCCGCGGCGGTAGTAGAGCGCGAGCTGACGCTTGGCGATCCCGTACAGCCAGCCCGCGGCCTCCGCGTCGGTCTTCCCGCGGTACCGGCGATGAGAGGCGACCGCCTGCGCGAACGTCTCCGCCCACAGGTCCAGCGCGACCTCCGTATCCGCCGTCCGGCGCACCAGGAACACGAGCAACGCGTCCCGGTGCCGTTGGTAGAGGGCATCGACGTCCATCGCCACCACAGTTGCACCGGGCAGTGCGACTGTGACACTGGCGGTACTCCCACGGGCAGGGTGCGGCTGCCCGCTCGGCTGACACGAGCTACCTGGGCTTTTGAAGAGGCCCGAACCGGGGAAACTTCCTCTTGTGCAACAGACCGTCCTCATCGTCGATGACCACGCCGGGTTCCGGCACGCCGCCAGGGCGCTGCTGGAGGCCGACGGGTACCGCGTCGTCGGCGAGAGCGCCACGGGCGGGGAGGGCATCGCGGCCGCCGAGCTCCTGCGGCCAGACCTCGTGTTGCTGGACGTCGGGCTCCCCGACGTCGACGGGATCGAAGTGACCCGTCGCCTGAGCGCTCGGATGCGGCATATGAAGGTCGTGCTGACCTCCAGCCGCGACGCCTCGGACTACCCGCCGCACTTCGACCACTGCGGCGCGCGGGGGTTCATCCCCAAGGCCGAGTTGTCGGGCTCCGCATTGGCTGCCGCCGCGGCGTGAAACTCGCGGTCATGGCGGTGCTGGTCGCGCTCGCCGCCGCCGGTTTGCCGTCCATGGTCGGAGAAGACGAGTGCGCGACGGCGCGCTCCCTCGACGACGGCGCGTCTTGGAGTTGGGGGTTCTCGTGGTGGCCGCCGAGCGGGACCTGCGAGTACTCGGACGGCACGCGCTTCGAGGCCGGCTCCGTGGGCGGGTTCCTGGTCGTGCTGGCGGGCGGCGCGCTGCTGCTGGCGCGGCGCAACGCCGAGACGCTCGCGACGGCGATCGTGTTCGGGCTCACCGGGTTGACCGCGTGGGTGGTTGGCCTGCCGCTCGGGTTCTTGCCGGCCGTGGTGATCGCGGTGGTGGTGACGCGGTCGTGGCGGGCGGTGGGGGTGGCCGCGGGGGCGTTCTTGCTCGCGGCGTTCGTGTGGTTCTTCGGGGACTGGGCCTGGCCGTGGGCAGTCGCGATGGCGGTGGTGGGTGTAGCCGCGCTGCGTAACGGCTCATCGAGGGGGGAAGGGAGCGGCGTTTCCGCCGCGCCCCTGCGCTGAGCGCCTCCGAGCACCGCGTGGCGAGCACGTTCGGCGTGCCGCTCTCAGTCAAGTTACGGGCACCGGAAATCGCGAGGAGCGGTTGCGGTCGCTTCGGACGGCACCACGTCCAATCGATCGCACTCGATCACGGCCGCGCTCCGAACAAAGGGGGTATGCCCGGAAACCTTCCTCAGGCGAAAGTTTCCGGGCATACCCCTCGCAGCGCGTGTTCGTTTCCGCGAGATCCGCAGGAGGCCGACGGACGAGCGTGGCGCCCCACGAATTGTCAGTGGCCCGTAACTCGACGGAGAGCGGCACACCAACCCTGCCGTGCCACGCGGAGCCCCGGCTCGGACGTTCAAGCCACTCCGCTGGCTAGCCGCTCCCCCTCCCTCGATGAGCCGTTAATCCCGTTCCGGGCCAGGAACCGGTCGATCTGCGCCCCGCCGACCGACGCGCTGAGCTCCAAAGCAGGTGGCGAATTGGCCACGATCCACCACCCCACGAGCCGCGCCTCCGCAACCGCCTCCGCCGGCATCCACCCGCCGAGCCGCCCGGCCGGCGGCGCTTCCGCGAACGCACGCGCAGACCGCGCGACCAGCGAAGAGCCATCCACCGCGCCCCAGTCCACCACGCGCCCACCCGCGATCCAGATCGCGTCGAAGCGCCCGCGCTTCTCGGGGTGCGGGGCCAGCACCAACCGCGCTCCCGTGTGAATCGCGCGCAGGACGCCGCCGAGCCGCGCCAGGAGCGACTCCAGCCGCTCGCGGCGCCGCGCGAGCCACGCCGCGCGCTCGTACCGTTGTGCGGCGCTCGCTTCCGCGATCTGCTCGTCCACACGCGCGAGCAGCGCCTCGCCGCCGCTCCGGCCGACGAACAGCCGCAGCGCCGCGTCCAGCCGCTCGCGGTAGACGTTCGGGTCCAGGTCGTTCAAGCAGGGCGAGAGGCACCGGCCCATCTGTCCGTAGGCGGAGGGATGCTCGCGGCGGGGCATCGACCGCCCGCAGTGCCTCAACCCGAACAGTGAGTTGAGCTGCTCGACCAACTCGGCCGCGGCGGCACGGCCGCGCACCGGGCCGACGCAGACGGCGTGGCCGGCGGCCGGTTCGCGGGCGACTTCCAGAATCGGGAACGGGATGTCCAGCCGGCAGCGGATGTAGACGTAGCCGTCGGGGTCGGCCTTGCCGCGGACGTTGCCCGGCGGCTTGAGCGCCTTGATCAACCGGTCTTCCAACAAGAGCGCGCCGAGCTCGCTCTCCGTCACGGTGTGGTCCACGTGCTCCGCCTGCTGCGTCCACGACGCGCCGGAGGTGAAATGGGACCGGGCCCGCACCCGGAGGTCGACGGACTTGCCGACGTACAGCGGTTTGCCGTCGGCGTCGCGGAAGATGTAGACGCCTGGCTCGTGCGGCAGCGCCGCGAGATGGGGCCGTTCGCCGCGCGGCCGGTTCGGCACCGACGGCGGCCGGGCGCGCACCTTCCGCGCCCCGAGCAGGTTGAGCGCGTCGCCGATGGTCGGCGCGTTCGCGCACAGGCGTCCGAACAGCGCGCAGAAGACCTGCGCGCACGTGCGCGCGTCGGGCAACGCGCGGTGGACCTCGTGCACTTCCACTCCCAAGGCGCCGGCCAATCGGGCGAGGCCGCGCTTCTGCTGCAGCGGTGCGAAGCGCCGCGCCATCTGGACCGTGCAGATCACGGGCGGGTCGGGCCACTGCAACGCGGCCCGCGCGAACGCCTGGCGCAGCACGCGCACGTCGAAGCGCGCGTTGTGGGCCACCAGCACGCGCCCGCGGAGCATCTTCTCCAGCCGCGGGAGCACCTCCTCGAGCGGCGGCGCGCCGTTCACCATCTCCTGCGAGATCCCCGTGAAGCGCTGGATCCCGCGCCCGAGCGGCGTCGCGACGCTCACGAGCGAGTCCCACTCCTCGTGCAGCTCACCGCCACCGACCAGGACCGCGCCGATCTCCGTCAGCTCGCAGCGGTCGCCGCTCAGGCCGTTGGTCTCGGTATCGACGGCGATGTACTCGGTGGTGGCGGTCGGCTGGTCGAACATGCGTTCGTCAGCATCGCGCCCAGGTCGGACGGTGCAACTGCGCTTGCACACGGCAAACAGCGATAACGTCCCGCACATGCGTCGGCGCCTGCTCATGACCGTCACCCTCGTGACCGTTGCGGCCGGCTGCGGCGGCGAGGACCGACGCGTGAACGAGCCGCGCCCCGCGCCGCTCGTGAACCTGACCGCCGCCGTGCAGGACGACGTCATCCGCGTCTCCCCCAGCACGGTCGGCGCGGGCCAGATCGTGCTGGTCATCTCCAACCAGTCCGGCCAGCCCCAGCGCGTCACCTTCAAGACGGACGAGCTCGGCGGCAGCCGCGGCGGGCGCACCGCCTCCTCACCGGTGATCCCGGCCAGGTCCACCGGCCGTCTCACGATCGACGCCCGCGAGGGCCGCTACTCGGTCAGCGTCGCCGACGACGCCATCCGCGCCGCGCCGGTGTTCGTCGGCCCGCCGCGGAAGTCCGGGCAGAACCAAGTTCTGCTGCCGTAACCCGTGCACGTCCTCACGACGGTCGACGAGCCGCAGATCGAGCGCCTGCTCGCCGAGGACGCGTTCTTCTGGATCGACCTGCTCGAACCCACGCGGGACGACATCGAACGCCTGGGTCGCGCGCTCGGCCTCCACCCCGTGGCGATCGAGGACTCGATCGAGTTCGGCCAGCGCCCGAAGGTCGATCCCTACGGCGAGCACATCCTGCTCGTGTTCTACACCGCACGCCTCACGGGCGACCCGGAAGCGCCCGCGGTGCCGCTCGAGGTCCACGTGTACGTCTCGGGCGACTTCATCGCCACCATCCGCCACGACGGCTGCCAGGCGCTCGACGATCTCCACGACTCGCTGTCCAAGGAGCCGACGCACGAGGAGGAGGTGCTCGTCTACCGCGTCTTCGACGGCCTGACGGACGCCTTCTACCCCGTCATCGACGCGATGGAGACCGACATCGACGCGCTCGAGGCCGAGGTCCTCTCCCGCCCGCGACGCGAGCATCTGAGCCGCTCGTACCGCCTCAAGCAGACCGTTCGCGACCTGCAGCGTGTGGTCGCCAGCCAGCACGAGCAGTTCCGCACCGCGCACAGCGTGATCCTCTCGCTCGAAGGGCTGACCACAAGCTCGAAGCCCTATCTGCGTGACATCGGGGACCACCTCGCCCAGATCGCCGGCGAGTTCCAGCGCCAGACCGAGGACCTGGTCTCGCTCACTCAGACGTACTTCAACGCCAACGCGGACCGGCTCAACGCGGTCGCCAGCAGGCTCACCGTCGGCGGCACGATCTTCATCGTCTGGACGGTGGTCACCGGCTTCTTCGGCCAGAACTTCGGCTGGCTGGTCGACACGATCGACACGCGGACGGAGTTCCTGGTCTACGGCGTCGGCGGGCTCACGATCCCGACTGTGATCCTGCTCACGCTGTTCTGGGTCAAGCGCCACGAGTGGTTCTGAGCCGGGTATACGCTCCGCCCATGTCCGTCGACCTGTCCCAGATCGCCACGCTCGACGTCGAGCCCGGTGCGCTCCCCAAGACGATGGCCGCGTGGGTCATCCGCGCCGAGCGCGAGGGCGAGCCGACCGAGGCCTTCCAGCTGGAGGAGATGGAGGTACCGGAGCCGGCGGCGTTCGAGGTGATCGTGCGCGTGATGGCCGCGGGCGTGAACTTCAACAACGTGTGGGCGGCGCTGGGCAAGCCGATCTCGGTGTTCCGCTACCGCCAGGAGGACCATCACATCGGCGGCTCGGACGCGTCCGGGATCGTGTGGAAGGTCGGCGAGGGCGTCACGCGCTGGAAGCCGGGCGACGAGGTCGTCGTGCACTGCAACCAGGCCTCCTACGAGGACCCCGAGGTTCACGGGCTGGACCCGCTCGCCGCGCCGTCGCAGCAGATCTGGGGCTACGAGACCACCTGGGGCTCGTTCGCGCAGTTCTGCAAGGTGCAGGCCCAGCAGCTGCTGCCCAAGCCGAAGGCGCTCGCGTGGGAGGAGGCGGCGAGCTACGGCCTGACGTTCTTCACCGCGTACCGCATGCTCGTCGACCAGGCGCGTCTGCAGGAGGGCCACCGCGTGCTCATCTGGGGCGGCGCGGGCGGGCTGGGCGTCTTCGCCCACCAGCTGTGCAAGCTCTCCGGCGCGGACGCCGTCGGCGTCGTGTCCAGCCCCGAGAAGGGCGAGCTCGTCAAGCAACTCGGCGCCGTCGACTACATCGACCGCAACGAGTTCACGGGCATGATGCGCCGCGGCGACGAGGACCCCGACCAGGAGAAGGCGCGCTTCAGGGAGTCACGCCGCTTCGGCAAGGTCGTGGCCGAGAAGCTCGGCGGGGAGCCCGACATCGTGTTCGAGCACGTCGGCCGCGCCACGTTCCCCACGTCGGTGCTCGTGGTCAAGCCGTTCGGCACGGTCGTGATCTGCGGCGCGACGTCCGGGCACACGCTGGATTTCGACGTCCGCTACCTGTGGATGCGCCAGAAGAAGATCATCGGCTCGCACTTCGCGAACGCGTGGGAATGCCACCGGGCGAACGAGCTGATCACGGCGGGGAAGGTCCGTCCCGTACTCTGGAGGACGCTCGGCTTCGATCAGGTCGCCGAGGCACACCAGCTCATGTACGAGAACAAGCACCTCGGAAAGATCTCGATCCTCGTCGGCGCGGAATCCGAGGGACTAGGACGAACAGCGGACGGCCCGGGCGCGATCCGGGCGGAGGTGGGGGCCTAGATGGCACTCGGAGTAGCGCAGATCCCGTGGTACGCGACCCTGTTCCGGGGTGACCAGTTCGCAGCGGCGGTGGCCGAGATCGCGCCGATCTCGCTGCGGTACGGCGCGTTGGACTACATCGTCTACCGCAACCGCGACGATCAATACAAGTTCATGCAGTGCGCCACCTGGGCCTCCAAGGCCGAGTGGGAGGCGTACTGGTACGGGCCGGAGATGACGACCTTCAAGACCATCCACTCCGGCTGGTACCAGGTGCCGGTGCTGTACACCTTCGCCGACATCGTCGCCTCGGGCTCGCGTGAGTCCAACGGCGTCGACGTCCTCGCCTCTAGCTGAACTTCGTGCGCCAGCGGGCCAGCCCCATGTGGAGCTGGTCCAACGGCGTCGCGGCCAGCATCGCGTCCGCGTCCTCGCCGCAGCCGGCGCGGACCCGCGCGTCCATCGCCGCCACGAACCCCGCCTCCCCATCGGTGGAACCCTCGATCTCCACCTGAGCGTCAAGGGCTTCGAGCGCCCGGTCCAGCTGCTCGGGCCCGGCCTCGCCGAAGTGCGTGAGGCCGAGCGCGACGGGCTCCCACGCGCGCACGAGCGCGACTGAGGCCTTCCACGCCGCGACGTCGATGTCCGGCGGCGGTGTCGGTGCGACCGTGAACTCGTGCGGCGGGATCCGCGCACCGCCGACGTCACCCACGAACGCCCAGCGCGACGGCTCGTGGAAGTAGCAGACATGGTGGGACGCGTGGCCGGGCGTGTACTCGACGCGGAACGCGCCCTCCACGTCCGTCTCGCCGCCCTTGAGCACGCGCAGGTTCTCCTCTGGGAGCGGGACCATCTCGCCCCAGAGCGCCCGCAGGCCCTCGTCACCGCCGTAGAGGCGCCCGGCCGAGGCCATCAGGCGCGACGGATCGACCAGGTGCGGTGCGCCGCGCTCGTGGACGTAGACCGGCAGGTCGGGCCAGCGCCGCACGAGGGAGCCGGAGACGCCGGCGTGGTCGAAGTGGATGTGGGTGAGCAGCAGCGCGCGCGGACGCTGGCCGCCGAGCGCCGCGAGCAACGTCTCCTCGGTGGCGCCGGGACCCGGGTCGATCAGCACCCCGTCGACCTCCCAGCAGCAGATGACCTTCTCTTGTCCCTGGTGGCGCACATCGATGGCCCGCATCGGCCACACCCTAGGGATTCGACCACCGCGGGAGACCCCGTTCCCCCGATCGGAGGAACTTCACGCGAACTCGCCGAATCTCATGTCCAGTTTGGATCCGCCGAGCGCGGAGCAGACAGGTCGGGCATGGGCGACACACTGCGAGTGCTCATCGCGGACGACCACCCGCTGTTCCTCTTCGCGGTCGCACACAGCGTCAACTCACGGCCGGAGCTCGAGCTCGTCGGTCAGGCTCGCACGGGCCGCGAGGCGATCGCCACCGCGCTCGAGACCAACCCGGATCTCGCCGTGTTGGACGTCGAGATGCCCGACCTCGACGGCCTCGAGGTGCTCCGAGCGATGAACCGCAAGGGCCTGAGCACGCGCGTGCTCTTCGTGTCCGGCAGCCTCGACGCGACCAAGTCGTACAACCTGATCGAGGCGGGCGCCGCCGGCGTGCTCGAGAAGGACGCGATGCCCGACGAGATCGGCGACGCGCTCGTCCGGATCTCACAGGGCGAGACGGTGCTGGCGCCGTCCGTGCAGGCCGCCCTCATGCGCGAGGTGCGTGACCGCGGCAATCGGACGCAGACCGTGCTCTCCCCCCGCGAGGCCGAGGTGCTCGCGTTCCTCGCCGACGGTCTGTCCGCGCCCCAGATCGCCGCGGAGCTGCACCTCTCCCCCTCCACGATCAAGACGCACCTGCAGCGTCTGTACGAGCGGCTCGAGGTGAACGACCGCGCGGCGGCCGTGGCCGAGGGCATGCGCCGCGGCTTGATCGAGTGACTTAGCTCCACTCGTTGACCCACGGGTCAACTATCGTCGAGGAATGACGCATCGCCTCCCCGAGCGCGACCGGCCGTGGATGATGCGCACCTACGCGGGCCATTCCACGGCGGCCAGGTCCAATGAGCTGTACCGGCGCAACCTGGCCAAGGGCCAGACCGGGCTCTCCGTAGCGTTCGACCTGCCGACGCAGACGGGGTACGACGCCGACCACGAGCTCGCGCGCGGCGAGGTCGGCAAGGTCGGCGTGCCGGTGGCGCACCGCGGGGACATGGCGGCGCTGATGGACGGCATCCCGCTCGACGCGATGAACACGTCGATGACGATCAACGCCACGGCGGCGTGGCTGCTGGCGCTGTACATCGTCGCGGCGGAGGAGCAGGGCTTCGCCGAGGACGCGCTGTCCGGGACGACCCAGAACGACATCATCAAGGAGTACCTCTCGCGCGGGACCTACGCGTTCCCGCCCGAGCCGTCGATGCGGCTGATCGCGGACATGGTCGCCTACACGGTCGAGCACGTGCCCCGCTGGAACCCGGTCAACATCTGCTCCTACCACCTGCAGGAGGCGGGGGCGACGCCGGTCCAGGAGATCGCGTTCTCGATGGCGACGGCGTGCGCCGTGCTGGACGCGGTGGCCGAGCGGGTGCCGGCGGATCGCATGCCCGCGGTGTTCGGGCGGATCTCGTTCTTCGTCAACGCCGGCGTGCGCTTCGTGGAGGAGCACGCGAAGCTGCGGGCGATGGGCGTGCTGTGGGAGGAGCTGGGGCGTTCGCGGTACGGCGTGACGGACGAGAAGGCGCTGCGCTTCCGCTACGGCGTGCAGGTGAACTCGCTGGGGCTGACCGAGTCCCAGCCGGAGAACAACGTGCAGCGGATCGTGCTGGAGGCGCTGGCGGTGACGCTGGGGCGGAGCGCTCGCGCGCGGGCGGTCCAGCTACCGGCGTGGAACGAGGCGTTGGGGCTCCCGCGCCCGTGGGACCAGCAGTGGGCGTTGCGGATCCAGCAGGTCCTGGCGTACGAGACCGACCTGTTGGACTACCCGGACATCTTCGAGGGCTCGGTGGTGATGGACGGGCTCGTCGGGGAGCTGTTGGACGGCGCCCGGGCGGAGATGGCGCGGGTGGACGAGCGTGGCGGCGCGGTCGAGGCCGTGCCCTACATGAAGGCCGCGCTGGTCGATTCCCATCGCGCGCGGATCGCCCGGATCGAGTCCGGCGAGCAGGTCCTCGTGGGCGTGAACAAGTTCACGGAGACCGAGCCTTCGCCGATGGTGGGCGAGGACGGCGGGATCCTGGTGGTCGACGCGGGCGTCGAGGCCGAGGCGCGCGAGGCGCTCGCGGCGTGGCGGTCGCAGCGCGGGGACGTGTCGGCGGCGTTGGACGAGCTCCGGCGCGTGGCCGCGAGTGACGAGAACATCATGGAGGCGACGCTGGCCGCCGCCCGCGCGGGCGTGACCACCGGCGAATGGGCGGGCGCGCTGCGCGACGTCTTCGGCGGCTACCGCGCGCCGACCGGCGTCGGCGAGGCCGCCTCCCCCGCCGCCGACGAGGACCTGCGCGACGAGGTCGCCCGCGTGAGCGAGGCGCTCGGCCGCACGCTGAAGATCCTGGTCGGCAAGCCCGGGCTCGACGGGCACTCCAACGGCGCCGAGCAGATCGCCGTCCGCGCGCGCGACGCGGGTATGGACGTCGTCTACGAGGGCATCCGCCTGACGCCCGCGCAGATCGCGCGGTCCGCCGTGGACGAGGGCGTCCACGTGATCGGCCTGTCGATCCTCAGCGGGTCGCATCGCGAGCTGATCCCGGACGTGATCGCGGCGCTGGACGGCGCGGACATCCCCGTCGTCGTCGGCGGGATCATCCCCGAAGCCGACGTCCCGGAGCTCAAGGCCGCGGGCGTCGCCGCCGTGTACACGCCCAAGGACTTCGAGCTCGACCGGATCATGCACGAGATCACCGCGCTTGTCGCCGCCCGCCATTCCCTCCGGGTCTGAGCTGGGAGCGCGGCTCGCGGCGGGCGATCGCACCGTCGCGCCGGCCGCGCTCAACCTGCTCGAGACGCGCACGGCTCGCTCGGAGGCCGCCGCGCTCGTCTCCGCCGCCGGGGACGGCGCCGGGCACGTCGTCGGCGTCACCGGGCCACCCGGCGTGGGCAAGTCGACCCTGCTCAGCGCCCTGCTGCGGGAGTGGCGCTCGCGCGGGCAGTCGGTGGCGGTGCTCGCGGTCGACCCCTCGTCCAAGCGCAGCGGCGGCGCGCTGCTCGGCGATCGCGCCCGGATCGAGCACGATCCCGCCGACCGCGACGTGTTCATCCGCTCGATGGCCGCGGGTGAGCGCCTCGGCGGCCTCGCTCCCGCGACCCGCGCCGCCGCGCAGGCGCTGGCCAACGCGTTCGACGTCGTCGTCATCGAGACCGTCGGCGTCGGCCAATCCGAGACCGACGTGGCCGAGGCCGCGGACACCGTCACCGTGATCGTCCAGCCCGGCTCCGGCGACGCCCTCCAGTTCCTCAAGGCCGGGATCATGGAGGTGCCGGACGTGCTCGTGGTCACCAAGGCCGACCTCGGCACCACGGCTCGCCGCGCCGAGGAGGACCTTCGAGTGGCGTTGCGGGCGCTCGGCGCTCGCACCACACCGGTCCTCGCCGTGTCCTCGATCGCGCCCACAGCCGGGATCGACGCGCTCGCCGACGCGCTGGCCGAGCACCGCTCGGGGCTGGACATCGCGGAGCACCGCGTGCGCGTGCGCCGCCTGGGCGCTTTGGCTGACTTCGTCCACGAGTACGGGGAGTCCGGGTTGCGCGCGTTGGGTGGGCGGCGCGCTGCGCGACGCGCCCTCGAAGCGCAGGCCCCGGGGCTCGGGGAGCCGGAGTTGCTGGCGTTCCTAGAGCGCGCGATGCGCTCGGCGTAGCAACGGCTCATCGAGGGGGAAGGGAGCGGCGTTTCCGCCCCGTGGCACGAACATCGCATCCGAGCCCCGCGTGGCGAGCACGTCCGGCGTGCCGCTCTCGGTCGAGTTACGGGGGTCGTCGTGCACAAACGTCACCTCCCAGGTGACGATCGTTCATCGCCAACCCCGACCGTGCCGCCGTTCCGGACCCGGCCCGTACGCCCTGCGCGCTGAAAATGTGAACGCCACGCCGGTTGAGATCCAGATGAGAACCGGTAAGTTCTCCGCCGTCAGCGGACGCAGTCAAGGATGGCGGAGCGATGTGGCGTTGGGTCGGGATGACGATCGGTCTCGTGGGGCTCGCGCTGCCGGGTTCCGCCGCGGCGGCGCAATTCGAGGCCGTCGGGCCCACGGTGCAGGCGCTGGGACCCGCCGGCGACGTCAACGGTGACGGGTACGACGACCTGATCGCCGGTGTCCCGGGCACGTACACCAGCCGCGGCGCGGCGTACGTGTTGTTCGGTGGCCCGGCAGCGCGCTCGGTGCAGCTCGACGCGCTCAAGACCGGCGAAGGGTTCGCGATCCGCGGGGACGTCACCAGCGGCCTCGCGGGGACCGCGGTGGCGGGCGCGGGTGATGTGAACGGGGACGGCCTGGATGACGTGCTGGTCGGGGCGCCGGGAGGCGGCGGCGCCGTGCACGTGGTGTTCGGGGCGCGTCGCCCGGCCGACGTGCAGCTGGGCGGAACAGACTCGATCGCGTATCGCGGAGCCACGAGGCTCGGGACCGCGGTGGCCGCGGCCGGTGACGTCAATGGCGACGGGCTCGGGGACCTCGTCGCCGGCGCGCCCGAGCACGGCCCGAGCAAGCGTGGCTCGGCGTTCGTCATCCACGGCACCCGCGACTTCACCGGCGGAACCCGGGACGTGGCCTCCAGCGGGTTCGAGCTGCAGGGCGCGGGCAACTGGGATCGGCTCGGCAGCGCCGTCGACGGGGCGGGAGACGTCAACGGCGACGGGCTCGCGGACGTGGTGGTCGGCGTGCCGGCCTCGAACTCGATCCTCGACCCGTTCACGTACACCGGCGAGGCGCACCTCGTCCTCGGCTCGCGGACCCAGCAGCGCCCGACGGTGCGCTTGTTCGGGGCCACGGCCGGCAACAGCAGCGGGGGGTCGGTCGCTGGTGCTGGAGACGTCAACGGGGACGGCTACGACGACCTGCTGATCGGCTCGCCCAGTGCGACCGGCCGCGAGAGCATCGCCGGCATCGGCAAGGCCCACCTGGTGCCGGGCAGCGCGGTCCCGTTCACCACGACGCTCGACGGCCGCGGCACGGCGCCCATCCTCGGCCAGTTCGCCAACGGACGCTTCGGGCTGCATCTCGCGCCCGCCGGCGACGTCAACGAGGACGGCTACGACGACATGCTCATCGGCTCGTACTCGGCCGGGGCGGCGGTGCTCTACGGGGCGGCGTACCCGCCCGCCGAGGACGTGCTCGACGAGCTCACCCCGGAGCACGGCTTCTGGATCGTCCACAAGCACTACGGCAGCGTGCTCGACGACGTCGCGGCCGTCTCGGGCGCGGGCGACTTCGACGGCGACGGCCGTCCGGACCTCGCGGCGAGCGTCCCGGACCCGTGGGTGACGGGGCGGAGCACGGTCACGGTCACCACCACAGGCTTCCTGCCGCGCTTGCGCTACCCCGATCTCGCCGGCACCGCGGGCACACCGCTACGCGCCGAGCCCACCCAGGTCCGCGCCACCAACGGCACGTTCACCGTGTCCCCGCCACTCCCCCACGGCCTCACGCTCGACCCGGAGACCGGCGTGATCGCGGGCACGCCGACCGCGCCCGGCACCACACGCCGTCGCATCGGACTGCGCGACGCGACCGGCACCACGGCCGCGACGATCACGCTCGCGATCGCCGCCGCGCCGCCCTCGGCTCCCGCGCCGACCCCGATCGTGGCCGCACCGATACCGCGCCCCGCGGCGGTGGGCCGCGTGAGCGTGAAGTGCGCGCTCTCCGGCCGCCGCGTGCGCTGCCGCGCGACCGAGACCGTGCCCGGCACGCTCAAGACGCTGCGCGTGAAGCTCACGCGCTCCGGCCGCACGTACGCGACCGCGACCCGCCGCACCGTCGGGTCGTTCACGCTCACCTCGCGCCGCACGCTCACCCCGGGTCGCTACCGGCTCACGATCACCGAGGGCCGCACGAGCTCCGTCCGCTCGATCCTCGTCCGGAGGGCGCGCTGATGCGCCGGCTCGCGCTCCTGCTCGCCGCGGGCGTGCTCGCCCCCGCGCCTGCGGCCCAAGCCGCGACCGTGAGCATCCCGCACGGCAGCTTCCTCCTGTTCGAGGCCGCGCCGGGCGAGGAGAACCGGGTCTCGATGGAGACGACCGACGGCATCACGTACACCGTCGTCGACGCCGGCGCCCCGCTCACCCCGGGCCCGGGCTGCGCCGCGGTGGACGCGCACCGGGCCACCTGCACGGCCCCCGGGCCGACCGCAAGTGCCGTGTCCGTCCGCACCGGCGACCGCAGCGATCTCGTCGCCCTCGAGGGCATCCGCTCGCCGCTGTGCACGTCCGCGAACATCGACGGCGGCGAGGGCGACGACACGATCCGCACGATCACCGCGTCCGCATGCTGGGGCGGCGGGTTCACCGCCGACGGCGGGCCGGGCAACGACCACCTGAGCGTCACCGACCATCAGTTCGACCTCGTGGGCGGACCGGGTGACGACGTGCTCGTGCTCAACGCCGCCTCCGGCGACGCCAAGGGCGGCGAAGGGGACGACCGCATCGTCCCGAGCACGGCCGACCAGGACCAGATGGACGGTGGCCCGGGCAGCGACGTGCTCGACTACAGCGCCCGGACCGGCGACCTGTGGGTCGACCTCGCGGCGGGCCACTACGACAGCGGCGAGGAGGACGAGTACGACAAGGCGGTCGAGTTCGAGGGTGTGCTCGGCGGGAGCGGCGACGACATCCTGCTCGGCACTAAGCACGCCGACACGCTTTCCGGCGGCCCCGGCGACGACGTGGTCGACGGCCGCGCGGGCCCTGACGTGCTGTTCGGCGGCCTGGGTGACGACCTCGCCGACTACTCGACCCGGTTCGCGCCGGTGACCGTGCGCCTCGACGGCACGCCCACGTCCGGGAGCGACGGCGAGAGCGACCGCGTCGCGACGGACGTCGAGCACGTCTGGGGCGGCGCCGGGCCGGACACGCTGATCGGCAACGCCGGCGACAACCTCCTCAACGGCGGCTACGGCGCGGACGCGCTCCACGGCGGTGCCGGCGACGACATCGCCGACTACAGCGAGCGCGACGAGGACCTCACGTTGCGTCTCGGCGGAACCCCTGACTCGGGTTCGCCCGCCGACAGCCGCGGGGACGCGATCGCCACCGACATCGAGGCCGTCGTCAGCGGCGCCGGCGACGACACGATCGACTCCCTCGACGGCCGCGGCGCCGACATCGACTGCGGTCCCGGCCGCGACCAGGTGTTCGTCGACCCCGGTGACCGCCACGAGCACTGCGAGTCGATCACCATCGCCGATCCGATCTGGGCGTTCGGCCACAACACGCCGCAGCCATCGCCGCCCAATCCCGTCGCGCCGCCCATTCCGGTGCTCGACCCGCTTCCCACAGTGAAGCTCACGCTGCCCGCTCGCACCCGCCGCCAGGCGCTCACGCGCGGGTTCACGTTCACCGCCACCTGCTCGCAGGCGTGCCGGCTCACCGCCCGGCTGCACCGCGGAGGGACGACGCTGGCGCGCGGTCAGGCCGGCGCGAGCGGGCGCGTGCAACTGCGCTTCACGGCGGCGGGCAAGCGCGCGCTGAGAGGCGACGCCCGCGTGCGCGCGACGCTGGAGGTGCGAGCCGTGGACCGTCGCGGCCGCGCCGTGACGGTCCGGCGCACCTTCACACTGCGCTAGCGAGCCGCTCGCACAGCTTCCACAGCTCCTCGCGCGCCTCCACCCCGTCCGGCGAGGCGCCGAAGCGGTAGTGCGTCGGGCGCATCGCGCGGTCCATCCACAGCTTGCCCGTGGACTGAAGCGGCTCGGCGGCGCCGCCGAGCCAGACGATCGTGTCCGCGCCCTCCGCGTCGCTGCGCAGGATCGGGCCGGCGACCTTGCGGAACACCGGCATCGCGTGCTGGATGCCGGCCGTGTCGGCCCAGCCCGGATGCATCGAGTGGACGACGATGCCCGTGCCCGCCAAGCGCGTCGCGAGCTGCTCGGTCACCACGACCTCGGCGCGCTTGGAGCGGGCGTAGAAGGTCTTCGGGTTGTACTCGTCCTGCTCGGACATGAGGTCGCCGGGGCGCAGCGCCTGGGTGTACATCCCGCCGGAGGTGACGTTGATGACGCGCGCCGGGGCGTTGGCCTCCAGCACCGGCGCGAGCGCCTGGATCAGCACGAACGGGCCGAGCACGTGCGTGGCGAAGGTGAGCTCCACGTCGTCGACGGAGCGCGAGCGCTCGCCCGGCATCACGCCGGCGTTGTTGACCAGCACGTCGAGCCGCTCGACGCCCTCGGCCAGCTCCCGCAGCGCGGCCACGCTCGACACGTCGCAGGCCACGCCGCGCACGTCGCCCGACAGCGCCTTCTCGGCATCCTTCGCGCGCTGCTCGTTACGCGCCACCGCGAGCACCGTCGCCCCCAACGAGGCGAACCCCTGGGCGGCGGCCAGGCCGATCCCGGACGCGGCCCCCGTGACCATCACGACCTGCCCGTCCATCCGCGGCGGATCGGCCGGCCACCCCGGCAGCCGACGGCGGAGAACGAGGCCGAGCTTGCCGTAGCCGGGCGCGATCGTGCGGTCCAAGAACGTGTCGAGCATCTACTCGGGCTACGAGAGACGGTTGACGTCGGATCAACCGACTGGTTGATGTCACACAGCGCGATCACCCGCAGACTCGACCAGGTGATCGAGATCGAGCACCTGCACAAACGCTACGGGGACGTCGTCGCGGTCGACGACGTCAGCCTCACCATCGCACCCAACGAGATCTTCGGGATCATCGGCACCAATGGCGCGGGCAAGACCACGACGGTCGAGTGCCTCACCGGCGTGCGCAAGCCCGATGGCGGCCGGATCAGCGTGCTCGGCTTCGACCCGGTCACGCAGCGCGACGAGATCCGCGCCCGGGTCGGCGTCCAGCTCCAGGCCGGCAACCTGCCGGATCGCCTGAGCGTCTTCGAGGCTCTGGACCTGTACGCGTCCTTCTACCTAGACCCGCGCGACCCCGACGACCTGATCGAGCTGCTCGGCCTCAGCCACCGCCGCGACGCCCGCTACGGCAAGCTCTCGGGCGGCGAGAAGCAGCGCGTGTCCGTCGGCCTCGCGCTGATCGGGAACCCGCGGATCGCGGTCTTGGACGAGCTCACGACCGGCCTTGACCCGCACGCGCGCCGCGAGGTCTGGACCCTGATCGAGC
Source organism: Solirubrobacter taibaiensis (assembly GCA_027587225.1). Classification (GTDB taxonomy): domain Bacteria; phylum Actinomycetota; class Thermoleophilia; order Solirubrobacterales; family Solirubrobacteraceae; genus Solirubrobacter; species Solirubrobacter taibaiensis. The sequence goes on along the minus strand of JAPDDQ010000001.1, from coordinate 581,892 downwards.
GCCTGAAGGCCAACGGGCTCACCGTCGTCCTCGTCACCCACTTCATGGACGAGGTCGAGCGCCTGTGCGATCGCGTCGCCGTGATCCACCAGGGCCGAGTCGTCGCCCTCGACACGCCCGCCAACCTCGCTGAACACGGCCGTCTGGAAGACGCCTTCGTGGAGCTGACGACCGCATGAACAAGCTCATCCGCACCGAGGCCAAGCTCACGCTCCGCGAGCCGGTGGGCATGGCGTTCAGCCTCTTGCTCCCGCTCGGCCTCGTCCTTGCGTTCGGGCTCGCGGCCGACGTCACGGAGCCGGACCCGAACCTCGGCGGCCAAATCCCGCTCGACACCGTCCTCCCCAGCCTCGCGCTCGCCCTCAGCTTCGCCATGGTCGCGATCTTCATGCTCCCGGGCTTCATGGCGGATTACCGCGCCCGCGGCATCCTGCGCCGGCTCTCCACCACGCCGGTGCACCCCGCGAAGCTGCTCGCCGCCCAGACGGCGGTCCAGTTCACGATCGCGCTGATCTCGGTCCCGCTCGTGCTGGGCCTGGCCGTCGCGCTCGGCATGAACCTGCCCGAGCAGCTGCTCACGGTCATCGGCGTCCTGCTGCTCGGCGGCCTCGCGCTGTTCGCCGTCGGCACGCTCATCTCCGCCGTCGCGCCGGACCCGAAGATCGGCTACGTCTACAGCGCGCTCGTCTTCTTCCCGAGCCTGTTCTTCGCCGGCATGTACCTGCCTAAGGAGCAGATGCCGGACTGGCTGAGCACGCTCGGCGACTTCACGCCGCTCGGCGCGTTCCGGGAGTCGCTCGAGAACGCGTTCACAGGCACCGCGCAGGACCCGCTGATGCTGCTCACCCTCGCGGCGACGGCCATCCTCGCGGGCACGATCGCGACTAGGGTCTTCCGCTGGGAGTGAGCCCGCCCGCCGACATCTGGCAGCGCCGCGTGGAGGGCACCATCCCGGCGCTGCCGTACGTGCTGCTCGTGCTGTCGACCGCCGCCGCGGTGCTGATCGACGGTCGCACCGCGCCCGGCCCGACGCTCGCCCTCGCGGCCGTGACGCTCGCGTGGATGATCGGCCTGCGCAACCGGCCACAGCACGCCGCGCTGTACGTCATCGGCCTGCTCGTGCTCTGCGCCGCGCTCGTCACGCGCAGTCCGCTGTACGGCTTCTTCGTGTTCATCGGGTACCTGTCCGTCGACGATCTGCCGGGCTGGCGCAAGGCGCCGGTCGTCATCGTCACCGCCCTGCTCAGCGCGGTCTGCCAGGCCGGCGGCTGGCCGCTCCAGGACTATGCCCTCCCCGCGCTGTTCCCGGTCCTGGCCGTCGTCAACATCCTGATCGCGGGCCTGATGTTCATCGTCACGCTGAACATGGAGCAGCGTGAGCGCGAGCAGGGCGCGCTGCAGGAACGCCAGCGCGCCGCGCGCGAGATCCACGACACGCTCGCGCAGGGCCTCGCCGGGATCGTCGCGCAGCTCGAAGCGGCCGCGCACGCCCGCGCGCAGGGTGTTGACGACGAAGGCCACCTGCACGCCGCCACCCAGCTCGCCCGCGACAGCCTCGCCGAAGCCCGCCGCTCCGTCCGCGCCATCACGCCGCGTGAACTCGAGCAGGCCCGCCTCCCCGAGGCGATCGAGAAGGTCACCACCACCTGGGCGGAGACGCACGCGACCCATGCCCAGTTCACCACCACGGGCACCCCGCGCCCGATGCACCCCGAGGTCGAGGTGACGCTGCTGCGCGCCGCGCAGGAGGCGCTGACGAACGTCGCCCGCCACGCCCGCGCGAGCCGCGTCGGCCTCACGCTCTCCTACATGGAGGACGTCGTCACGCTCGACGTCCGCGACGACGGCGTCGGCTTCGAGCCTGGCCACAACGGCTACGGGCTGACCGGCATGCGCCAGCGCGTGACCGGTGTCGGTGGGGAGCTCGCCGTCGAGTCGTCCCCGGGCGAGGGCACCGCGATCTCGGCCAGCGTCCCCGCCGTGCCCGCATGACGATCAGCCTCCTGATCGCGGACGACCACCCCGTCGTCCGCAACGGCCTGCGCGGGATCTTCACCGGCGACCCCGAGTTCGAGGTGCTGGGCGAGGCCTCCGACGGTCGCGAGGCCGTCACGCTCGTGCTCGCGCGCAAGCCGGACGTCGTCCTGATGGACCTGCGGATGCCGGGGACCGACGGCGTCGCCGCCATCCGCGCGCTGGCCGAGCAGTCCCCCGCCACCCGTGTGCTCGTGCTGACCACCTTCAGCGACGACAGCGACGTGCTGGCCGCGATCGACGCCGGCGCCACCGGCTACCTGCTCAAGGACGCGCCGCGGGAGGAGCTGCTGCGCGGCGTGCGGGCGGCGGCGGCCGGCGAGTCCGTGCTCTCCCCCAGCGTCGCCGCCACGCTGCTCGGCCGCGTCCGCGCGCCCCAGCCCGAGGCCCCGCTGTCCCCCCGCGAGCTCGAAGTCCTGCAGCTGATCGCCAGGGGTGCGACGAACCGCGAGGCCGCCAAGCAGCTCTTCATCTCCGAGGCCACGGTCAAGACCCACCTCATCCACGTGTACGCGAAGCTCGGCGTCAATGACCGCGCCGCGGCCGTCGCGGCGGGCTACGACCGTCGCCTTCTCGGCAGGTCCTAAGGCGAATTCCCCATTGTGACCGGGCGGGCCTTACCCGTATGTTCGTGAGCGCCCGATGAGTTCTTCTCCTACCGGGAGTCTCCCTTTCTGATGACCACGAACCTCGCGATCGAAGCCTCAGCGCTCGTAAAGACCTTCGGCGAGCTCCGCGCCGTCGATGGCGTCGACCTCGCGGTCCCCCGCGGCTCGGTCTACGGCGTGCTCGGCCCCAACGGGGCCGGGAAGACCACCACCATCCGCATGCTCGCGACGCTGCTCCAGCCCGATGGCGGCAGCGCGCAGGTGCTCGGGCACGACGTCGTCAAGGAGGCCGACGCCGTCCGCGGCGTCGTCAGCCTGACCGGCCAGATGGCCTCGGTGGACGAGGACCTGACGGGCCGGGAGAACCTGATCCTGCTCGGCCGCCTGTACGGCTTCAAGGGCCGCAGCGCCAAGGCCCGCGCGGACGAGCTGCTGGGCGCGTTCGGGCTCGAGGATGCCGCGACTCGCTTGACCAAGAACTACTCCGGCGGCATGCGGCGACGGCTGGACATCGCCGCCAGCCTCGTCGTCACGCCCGAGCTGCTGTTCCTGGACGAGCCGACCACCGGCCTGGACCCGCGCAGCCGCAACCAGGTGTGGGACATCATCCGCGCGCTGCGGGCCACCGGCACCACGATCCTGCTCTGCACGCAGTACCTGGATGAGGCCGACCAGCTGGCGGACGGGATCGCCGTGATCGACAGCGGCAAGGTGATCGCCGAGGGCACGCCCGGCCAGCTGAAGGCGAGCGTCGGCAGCGCCACGCTGCACGTGCGTCTGCTCGACCCGGCCCAGCGCGACCAGGCCGAGACGATCCTCGCGCGTGAGCTCGGGCTCGTGCACCTTGAGCCCGACCCGTCCGCGCTCAGCGTGCAGTGCCCCGAGGCCGACAAGGGCGCCGAGGCGATCGCCGCGCTCGGCCGCGCCGGGGTCGGCGTCGCGTCCTTCGCGCTCGGCCAGCCCACCCTGGACGAGGTCTTCCTCGCCCTTACCGGACATACCGCGGAAGACAAGGAAGAGGTCCAGGCGTGAGCGTCACCGACGACATCGCGATCCGCAACGCGCTCTCCTCCGTCCCCCGTCCGCCGCGGCCGAGCGCGTTCAGCGCCGCCATGGCCTTCGGCTGGCGCGGGATGCTGAAGATCAAGCACGTGCCCGAGCAGCTGCTGGACGTGACGATCACGCCGGTGATGTTCCTGCTGATGTTCACGTACCTGTTCGGCGGCGCCATCGCCGGCTCGACGGGTGAGTACCTGGACTACGTGCTGCCCGGCCTGCTCGTCATGTCCGTGGTCTTCACGACCGTGTACTCCGGCGTGTCGCTGAACACCGACCTCACGAAGGGCGCCGTGGACCGCTTCCGCACGCTGCCGATCTGGCGGCCGGCGCCGCTCGTCGGCGCGCTGCTCGGCGACGCCGTCCGCTACGTGATCGCGGGCACCGTGATCACGACGCTCGGGATCATCCTCGGGTTCCGTCCCGACGGCGGCCCGCTCGGCGTGCTCGCCGCGCTGGCGCTCACGGTCGTGTTCTCGTTCGGCGTGAGCTGGCTGTTCACGACGCTCGGCCTGCTGCTGCGCTCGCCCAGCGCAACGATGAACGCCGGCTTCATGCTGATCTTCCCGCTCACGTTCCTGTCCAACGCGTTCGTGGAGCCGGAGACGCTCCCGAGCGTGCTCGAGGCGTTCGTGAACGTGAACCCGATCTCGATCATGACCGACGCCGCCCGCAGCCTGATGGCGGGCGACCCGAACGGCGGCGACATCGCGATCTCGCTCGGTGTCGCCGCCGGCCTGACGCTGGTCTTCGCGCCGCTGACCAGCCACCTGTATCGGACGCGCGGTTAGCGCCGCACCTTCAGCGTCTTGGTCGCCGACGCCTTCGTGCCGTCGGCGGCCTGGACCGTGACCTTCAGCGTCGCGCTCACCGTCTTCCGCTGCTTCTTGACCTTGACGGTGAGCTTCGCGTCGCCGGCCTTGAGCAGCGTCTTGGACGCCTTACCGATCGTCTTCTTCTTCACGGTCAGCGTCGCGCTGACCTTGCACGCTCCGGCGCACGGCACGGTCAGGTTGAGCTTGGTGCCCTTGAGCTTGTAGGCGAAGGTCGGCGCCGGCTTGCCGGTGTTGCCGGCGGGCGCCTCCGGGCCGGAACCGCCGCCGGCCACGTCGACGGTCTCGCAGCCCGAGACGACGTCGATCTTGTCGACGGTGGCGCGGTCCTCACCGACGCCGCAGTCGATCGTGTCCGCTTCGCCGTCGCGGGCGTTGACGACGTCGTTGCCGAACGGGATCTTGCACGTGTAGGAGTACCAGCCACACGAGGCGCTGGTGGCGTCGGCGAAGATCGTGTCCTGGCCCGGGCCGCCCGTCAGCACGTCGTTGCCGAAGCCGCCGTTGATGACGTCGTTGCCGGCCCCGCCGTCGAGCGTGTCCTGGTAGTCGCCGGTCGTCAGCTTGTCGTTGCCGCCGTTGCCGAGCAGCGTCGAGTTGCCCTCGTTGACGTTCGCCCAGACGCGGAAATCGTCGTCGCCCGCGCTGCCGGACAGCGTGCCGGAGATGCTGCTCGTGATCTTCTCCACGTTGACGACGTTGTCGGCCTCGCCCGCGCTGGTGCGGCCGTCGTTGGCGACGCCGTCCATGCTCACCGAGACCGGCGGGTGGTAGTCGTTGCTCGGGATCGACCAGTCGTCGACGGTGTCGATGCCGGCGCCACCGTCGACGTAGTCGTTGCCCGGGCCGTAATAGGTGTCGGGGGAGAGCGAGTCGTTGCCGTCACCGCCCTCGATGTGGTCGTCGCCGCCGCTGCCGTTGATCTCATCATCGCCGGCGCCGCCCCGCAGCGTCTCGTTGGCCTGCCAGCCCTTGAGCAGGTCGTCTCCGCCGCCGCCGTCGAGCGTCACGTGGTCGCCGCCGCCGTAGGTCTGCAGCTGATCCTTGCCTTCGCCGCCGTAGACCTCGACCGGCAGGTTGGCCGGGTAGTCGCTGAAGCTGTTCCAGTCGTCGCCGTCGCCGAGCTCGAGCCGGACGCGGGCGGGCATCGGACAGCGGGCCTGGTAGTCGTACGTGCACACGTCGGGCAGCTTCAGATCGTCCTCGTAGACGTAGAGCATGCCGTTGGCGTCCTTGCCGATCATCGGCGAGTCGCGCACGCCGGGATCAGCGCGGAAGACGAGGGTGTCACCTTCATAAGAGATCGTCGCAGCCTGCGCCGCCGCCGGAGCCAAGAGGGCCACGAGGGTCGCCGCGAGCAGGGGGAGGGTCGACTTCATGCCGCGATGGTGCGGCACCCACACCATCTGGCGCATCAGGGATCCCCCTAAAGACGTACACCCGCCATTCGTCCAGCTGGACGATTGACCGATCAAGCGTTTAGTGTCCAGGCCCTACCGTCGAGGTCAATGCCACGGATGGTTCTCGCGCTGACTGCGCTGTTTGTCTCTCTCCTCTTCGCTCCAGCGGCTTCCCACGCCGCCGTGACCCCCGCTTCATCCGCTTCCGGCCAGGGCAATGGATCTGCCTCGGCCTCGCTCACCGTGCCCGAGGGCGCCAAGCGCTACCTGGCCGTCGGCGTCTCGACGGTCGAGTCCGCCACGGTCACGGGCGTCAGCTTCGGCCCGCAGGTGCTCACGCGCCTGGCTTCATCGGCCAAGGACTCCTCGCGCGCCGAGGTGTGGACGTTGCTGTCCCCCAACGTGGGCACCGCGACCGTCACCGTCACGCTCTCCAACGGGTCGGCGGTCGTCATGGGCGCCACCAGCTTCAGCGGCGTCGATCCGTACTCCCCGATCACCGGATACACGTCGGCGAACTCCGCCAACGCCAACAACAGCGCCGGCCTCGTGCTCAACGGCACCGTCGAGGCCGACGGCATGTTCGGCACGCTCACGGTCAACGACGCCGCCAACATCGGCGCGCTCAACACGCGGGCCTCGACCGACACGGTCGTCGCCGACCGCCAGTGGAACCTCGAGCAGGGCACCGTCGCCGGCGGCGGCGCGACCCGTCGTGGCCACACGGGCATGAACATGGCGCTCAACTCGGGCATCGGCTGGGGCTGGACGCGTGTCGTCCCGTCGAACCTGATGCCGCAGTCGAACATCCTCGTCGGCCTGAAGGCCGCGACGATCGACCCGCCGACGGTGTCTTCGCCCACGGCCACGGCCGTCACGCACACCACCGCGACGCTCGGCGGCACCGTCTCCGACAACGGCGGCGGCGCACTCACGTCACGCGGCGTGGCGTACTGCCAGTGCCCGGACCCGAAGTTCGGCGGCGCGGGCGTCACCAAGATCGAGCTCGGCGCGGACCAGACACTCGGCGCGTTCTCCACCGCGGTGGCCGGCCTCAAGCCGTCGACCACCTACACCTACGCGGCCTACGCCGGCAACGCGTTCGCGACGCGGTACACGGACCCGGCGACGTTCAAGACCGACGCGCCGCCGAACCTCCCCCCGACGGTCAGCGCCGGTGGCCCGTACACGATCGCCGAGGGCAGCTCGCTCACGCTGGCCGGCAACGGCACGGACCCCGAGGGCCAGCCGCTCACGTTCGCCTGGGATCTCAACGGTGACAACCAGTTCGAGGACGCCCTCGGCGCCACCCCGACGCTGACGCCCGCGCAGCTCTCCGCGCTCGGCCTCGCCAACGGCCCGATCAGCCGCTCCATCCGCCTGGCCGTGTCCGACGGCGTCCACGTCAAGATCTCGGACGCGACGACGCTGACGGTCACCAACGTCGCGCCGACCGCCACGCTCACCGGCTCCACGGTCGACGAGGGTGAGACCGCCACGGTCACGTTCTCCGAGCAGGCCGATCCGGTCGACACCAGCTTCACGTACGAATACGCCGTCGACGGCGCGGCCTTCAAGGCCGGCGACGCGACCCTCTCCGTCCCGACCACGGACGGCCCGGGCACGATCCCGGTCAAGGGCGCGATCATCGACTCCGACGGTGGGCGGACCGAGTACAACGCGACCGTCCAGGTCCGCAACGTCGCTCCCACCGCCAAGCTCGACGACCAGACGATCACCGAGGGCGACGCCGCGACCATCCGCCTGACCGACATCGAGGACGCCGCCGCCGACAAGGCCGCGGGCTTCACCTACGCCTACGACCTCGACGGCACCGGCTTCAAGGCCGGCGGCGCGAGCGTCACGCTCCCGGCCACCGACGGCCCGGCCACGATCCCGGTCAAGGCCGCGATCACCGACAAGGACGGCGGCCGCCGCGAGTACAGCGCGACGATCACCGTCGTCAACGTCTCCCCGACCGCCACGCTCGCCGGCTCCACCGTCAAGGAAGGGTCGGACGCGACGGTCACGTTCTCCGACCAGGCTGACGCGTTCGACACGACGTTCACGTATGAGTACGACGTCGACGGCGCCGGCTTCCAACCCGGCGGCGCGACGCTCACGCTGCCGACCACGGACGGCCCGGGCAAGTTCACCGTCAAGGGCGCGATCCTCGACAAGGACGGCGGCCGCCGCGAGTACACGACGACGGTCAACGTCGAGAACGTCGCCCCGACCGCGACGCTCACCGGTTCCACGGTCAAGGAGGACCAGGACGCCACGGTGACGTTCTCCGGCGCCGATGACGTCTCCTCGGTCGACAAGGCCACGGGCTTCACCTACGAGTACAGCGTCGACAACGGCGGCTTCGTGAACGGCGGCGCGTCCCTGACCGTCCCGACCACCGACGGCCCGGCGACGCTGCCGGTCCGTGCCGTGATCGTCGACAAGGACGGCGGCCGCCGCGAGTACACGACCACCATCACGGTCGAGAACACCGCCCCGGTGGTCACGATCGCCGGTCCGGAGACCGTGCCCGCCAGTGGCGAGGTCACGCTGAAGGTCGGCGCCACCGACGCGGACACGCTCACCGGCACGGTCGACTGGGGCGACGGGACCGTCGTGCCGTTCGCCGCCGGCGATGTGAGCCACACGTACGCGGGGCCCGGCGCGCGCACGGTCACCGTCCGTGTCACGGACAAGGACGGCGCCGAGGGTACGGCCACGCACGCGCTGGTCGTCGCCTCGCTGCCCGCGCCGACCACGCCCACCCCGACCGCGACGCCTGCGCCGACGACGACCCCGCCGTCCGGTGGCGTGCTCGGCGCCGTTGAGTCCAACGTGCGCATCTCCCGCGTGCAGGTCACGCCGCGCTGCATCCGCGCCGAGGGCCTGAAGGCCGTCAGCTCCGCGGCCAAGACGATCAAGGTGCAGTTCCGCCTGAATACCGCGGCCGACGTCAAGTTCAGCCTCAAGCGCGCGAAGGACAAGACCGGCTTCACCCACTGCCCGCCGGCCAAGGGCGTCGCCCAGAAGGGTGGCCGCAAGGTCCCGGGCGTCTACTCGCCGTTCTCGGGCCGCGCGGTCACGGCCAACAAGGGCCTGAACACGGTCACGCTCGCCGCCACCGGCCGCAAGGGCAAGACCCTCAAGCCCGGCACCTACCTGCTGACCATCTCGGCCGGCGACGTCAGCGTCCGCACGAAGGTGTGGGTCCTGGCCCAGTAAGTTCCGGGGCATGACCCCGATGAAGGCCCGCCTGGCCGCGGGCGAGACGCTCTTCGGCACGTTCCTGACACTCGGCAGCCCGTTCGCCGCCGAGTCGTTGGGATTGCTGGGCTGGGACTGGCTGCTCGTCGACCTCGAACACGGCGGCGGCGACGAGTCCCAGCTCGTGGGCCAGCTGATGGGCTGCTCGTCCGCGGGGGTGCACGCGCTCGTGCGCGTCGAATCCGACGTGCGCGGGCGCACCGCGCGGGCGCTGGACCTCGGCGTCGAGGGCGTGATGTGCCCGCAGGTGAACTCGGTCGAGCAGGCCGAGACGTGGGCCTCGGTCCTGCACTACGGCCCGCCCGGCTCGCGCGGGATCGCGTTCTTCCACCGCGGCGCGCGCTACGGCACCGACCCGCAGCCGATCGACACCGCGCGGGAGCGGATCTGCGGGATCGCGCAGATCGAGTCGCCGGAGGCGGTGGAGGCCGTCGAGGAGATGGCGGCCATCGACGGCATCGACGTGCTGTTCGTCGGCCCGAGCGACCTCTCGTACTCGATGGGCCTGTTCCGCCAGTTCGAGGAGCCGGCGTTCCGGGACGCGATCGCGCGCGTGAACGAGGCGGCGCGCGCGGCCGGCAAGGCCACCGGGATCTTCCTCACCGACGTCGCCCAGGTCCCCGCGGCGCTGGCGGACGGGTTCCAGATGATCGCCCTCGGGTCCGACGGCGGGTACATGATGGCCGCCGCGCGCGACACTCTCACCAAGGCGAGAGACGCGGTCTGAAAGCATCCGGGCATGAGCACGCCTGTTGTCTTCATCCATGGTCTGTGGTTGCTGCCGTCGAGCTGGGACCGTTGGGCCGAGCTGTTCGCCGCGCGCGGATACGAGCCCGTGCTCCCGGGATGGCCCGATGACCCTGAGACCGTCGAGGAGGCCAACGAGCACCCCGAGGTCTTCGCCGGCAAGACCGTCGGGCAGGTCGCCGATCACTTCGCTTCGGTGATCGAGGCCCTCGACGAGAAGCCGATCGTGATCGGGCATTCGTTCGGCGGATTGCTGGCGCAGATCGTCGCCGGGCGCGGGCTCTCGCGGGCCACCGTGGCGTTGTCGCCGGCGCCGTTCCGCGGCGTGCTGCCACTGCCGATCTCGGCGCTGCGGGCCTCGGCCCCGGTGCTGACGAATCCGCGGAACCGGCACCGGGCCGTGCCGCTGACGTTCGACCAGTTCCGCTACGCGTTCGCGAACGCGGTGTCGCCGGATGAGGCGAAGGAGCTGTACGAGACGTTCGCGGTGCCCGCCCCGGGCGCGCCGCTGTTCCAGGCCGCGACCGCGAACCTGAACCCGTGGACCGAGGTCAAGGTCGACAGCGACAACCCAGAGCGCGGGCCGTTGTTGATCATCTCGGGCGAGAAGGACCACACGGTGCCGTGGTCACTCTCGAACGCCGCGTACAAGCAGCAGAAGGACAACCCGGGGATCACCGAGATCGTCTCGGTGGACGGGCGTGGGCACGCGCTGACGATCGACAGCGGGTGGCGTGAGGTGGCCGAGACCGCCCTCGCGTTTATCCAACGCGTTGAGGTCGGATGATCGGGGTGGGGCGGAGGGGATGCCCCGGCTTCAAATTCAAAGCGGCTTCGACGTCGGCGGGTTGAGCGCGGCGCGCATCGCGTCGGCGCACAGGTCGCCGAGGGGCCACAGGAGCGCACGGGCGGCGGGGAGCGACTTGCGGTCATCCTCGCGCGTCCACTCGGCGTCGTCGCGCGACTCGACGAAGTGCGTCAGCGCGTCGCGCCAGGCGTTCAGGCGGCTCGGGCGCATCACGATCGTGCGCATGCCCTGCTGGATCGAGTGATCGGCCAGCTCGTCGGCGAGCGCGGTGAGCTCACGGAACTCGAGCACGTCGTCGATCGACATCTCGACGTTGCGGTAGCGCTCCGTCGTGATGATCTGGACCGCGTAGGCGGAGGCGGAGATCTCTTCTTCGCCAAGATCGAACACGGCCAGCACGACGGCTTCACCGTCGAGGCCTGGCGTGATGTCGATGCGTGCGTGCTCCATATATGAACGTTATCGGCAGTAAAGCCCGTGGTCCTAAAGGTCTACCCCTCTGGGGGAGCCCGGTACCCCTGTAGCCTCCGCTGCATGCCTTCGCCCGAAGCGCCTCTTCCGGGCTCCTGCGCATGCGGAGCCGTCCAGTTCCAGGTTACGACGGACTTCGCCACAGCCGGGTATTGCCATTGCACACGCTGTCAACGACGGGCGGGAACGCCCTGGTCGTTCAACGGGATCCTGCCGAACGGGCACGGTCTCGACATTCTTTCTGGTGCGTCGGACGTGTCCGTGTGGCGACCCGAGACCGGGCTGCCCAAGGCGTTCTGCTCGACCTGCGGCGGGCACGTGTGGTCAGGCGAGCCGGGCACGGACGGCGTCGTCGGCGTGCGCTTCGGCGCGCTGCACGGTGACCCCGGCGTGTCTCCGCAGTGGCGCCAGTGGGTGGCCTCGGCGCAGGAATGGGTGCAGATCCCGGATGACGGTCTGCCGCGCTTCCCGGAAACCCGTGTAACCTGATCGGGTAATGAATGAACAGCTCGCCTGGTACATCGGCGGGCCGGTGCTCGGGTTGTGCGTCGTCGCGCTGCGCTGGCTTCTGAATGAGCGGTTGGGCGCCACGCGCGCGTGGGCCGATGCCGTCGCGTTGCGCTTCGGCGTCCACGGTTGGCTCCTGATCGGCCTGATCGTCGGCGGCGTCGTGTTCGGGGTCGCGGGGTCGTCGGTGGACGGCTACGGCTGGCTGACGGACACGTTCACAGGCTCCGCGCAGTGGGTGATCGTGCCGATCCTGGCGCTCAGCGGCGCGTTGATCGGCTACGGCGCGCGGCTCGCCGGCGGCTGCACATCCGGGAACGGGTTGAGCGGGAACGCGGTGCTGTCACCGGCGTCGCTGGTGGCCACCGGGACGTTCTTCGGCACCGCGATCGCGGTCAGCTTCGCGATCGAGGCGTTGATTTGAAGCGTTTCGCGGCGTTCGTCGTCGGGGCCGTGTTCGGCCTGACGCTGTCGTGGTCGGGGATGACGAACCCCGACGTGTTGCGCGACGGGCTGCTGTTCCGCGACGCCTACCTGATGCTGTTCTTCGCCTCGGCGCTGGGCACGGCGTTCATCGGCCTGCGGGTGCTCAAGGTGCTGCAGGCGCGGGCGCTGCTGACGGGTGAGCCGGTGGCTTGGACCACCGTGCGCCCGGAACGCCGGCACGTCGTCGGGAGCGTGCTGTTCGGCGTCGGCTGGGCGGTCGCCGACGTCTGCCCGGGGCCGATCGCGGCGCAACTCGGCCAGGGCGTGCCGTGGGCACTGGCGACGCTGGCGGGCCTGGTGCTCGGCCTGCGGTACTTCAGCCGCCGTAGCGCCGTAGCACCGGGTTAGCGCCCTCGGGGATCGTGTAGAACGCGCGCCCGTCGGGGCTCAGCGCGAGCGTCTCCCCCTGGCCTTCTTCGATCAGATTCGCTTTGACGATGCACGGCGCGCGCTTGAGCGCGGTGGCCAGCGACTCGCTCTCGGCGCGCTCCCACACGAATGCGCTGCCGTAGCTGCGCAGGACGATCGTCGTGCCGTCTGCGGACACGTCCCCGGCCGTGATCGCCTGCCCGAGCCCGAGATTCAGCTCCGCCACCTTGCGCAGCGTGCCGGACCGGCGCGCCGTGAACACCTCGGCCACGCCACTGAAGTCCTTGGTCACGATCGCCAGCTCGCCGTTGCGCGGGTCCACGAGCAGGGCCTCGGCGTTGTGCGGGCGGTCCTCGTAGCGCAGCGTGAGCGTGGTGGCCTGCGCGGTCGGTCCCTCCGGGAGCTTGAACCGGTACACCTGCACGGACTCGCGCTGGCCGAGGTTGTCGCCGATGTCCGCGGCGTACAGCGTGTTGCCGCGGATCGCGATGTCCTCCCAGTCGTACGCCTCCGCCCCCTGGACGGCGACTTCGCGCAAGAACGCGCCGGTGGTGTCGAGCTCGAACACGCGCGGGCCGTCGCCGGAGTCGTTGTGCGTCCAGAACCGGCCCTCCTTGGTGCGCGCAAGCCCGGAGAGCTCGGTGATCGCCGGGTTCTCGACCCGGCCGAGCTCCTCACGGTCGGCCCGTTCGCACAGCGGCGCGACGCGGGCCGATTCGGCGGTGGGCGTGTGGGTGGGGGTCGCCGTGGGCGCGGGTGTGTTCGCGCCGCCACCGCAGCCGGCGACGACGAGGGCCGTTGCCGCGAGCCACGTCCACTTCACGCGCTGCAGGCTAGTGCCCCGATTCCGAAGTTCGGCCCGCTCTGCGCACGCGAACTTCCGATTCGCGACATCGGCCGCGGCGCGTCAGCCGACGACGCCGGAGGGCGGCGCGGGCAGACCCCGCCGCGTACCTTCGGCCACGAACTCCGCGAGCTTCGTCGCGCCGCCCGCACCCGTCGGGACGCGCACGGACAGGGCCGCGTAGAGCGCGGCCCAGCGCAGGGTGTCCTGGACGTCCATCCCCATCGCGTCGCCCCAGGCCCAGGCGGCGACGTACAGATCGCCGGCGCCGGTGGTGTCCACGGAGTGGCCGACGTCGAAGCCCTCGACCGTCACTGTCTCGCCCTCGATCGACGCGACCGCGCCGTCGGCGCCGAGGGAGACGACCACGATCGGCGCGCGCTTGCCGATCATCGCCGCGGCCTCCTCGGCGGTGCCGGCGCCCGTCAGCACCAGCGCCTCGCGGTGCTCGATGAACAGGCCGCGGACTTTCGACGTGCCGCCCGGTAGCCGCCCCGCGAAGGCGCGGGCGTCGTCGTCGCCGACGCTGACGTAACCGCGCGAGCCGGCGGGGATGACGTCGAGCTGGCTGAGGCCGACGATCACGGCGCGCGGAGCCAGCGCGGCGACGTCAGCCGCGCGGGCGCGCACGCCGGGGTCGTAGGTGACCATCGCGCGTTCCTGGCCGATCGGCATCACGGCGGTAACCGGGGTGCGCGGGCAGCGGGGCCCGAAGAGCTGGACGCCCTCGCTCTCGATCATCGGCCCGATCAGGTCGCCGGCCTCGTCTTCGCCCAGCGGAGCCGTCAACGCGGTGGACAGCCCGAGCCGCGCGCACCCGATCGCGGTGATCGCACCGCCGCCGGGCGTCCGGACCAAGTCACCCGCGAACCGTTCCTCGCCGAGCGCGGGCAGGCCCTCCAGCCCGACGAACGTGATGTCAAGGAAGGCAGGGACCGCTACGGCGACATCGACGCTCATCTCCCCGCGAACTCTTTCAGGTTGAGCGGCGGCGGGCCAACCGGTTGTCGATCATCTCGCCCACGGAGCCCAACGCAACGCCGATTTTGGCCCCCGCGTGGCCCAGCGTGCCGTCGTCGGCGGGGTCGATCGCGCGCTCGGGATCGGCCGCCATCGCCAGGACGGCCGCGCGGCCCCGTTCCTCGACCGCGTGCAGGCGGTCGCGCCAGCCGATGTGCCACGCCTCGAGGTCCGCGTCGCCGCGGGCCGCCGCGAGGGCGGCCAGATAGTCGAGCAGCGTGACGACGTGCTGGATGTCCAAGAGGGCGGACCGCAGCGCCTGGTTGCGTTCGAGCAGCAGGTCGGAGAGCCCGCGCGCGCCGGCCAGGCGCGCCCCGGCGAATTGCGCGGTCGGGCGGCCGCTCAAGTCCACGCGGCCTTCGAGTTCGATGAGGAGCTCGGTCGCGGCTTGCGCCCCGTCCGCGAGAACGGGTTGGGCGAGCCGCTCGGCGAGCTTGGACCAGTGGCCGCGGAGCTCGCGCGCCATGGCGTGCAGCTCGCGTAGCGCGCGGTGCTCGGCCGGAAGGAGGCCGGTCTCGGTCAGCTCGGGCATGGCGCGAGGCTAGCGGGTGGGTTCGGGACGGCTCACCGAGGGAGGGGGAGCGGCGTTTCCGCGCCGCGGCGCGAGGGGCGGTTGCGGTCGCTTCGCTCGGCTCCGCGTCCGAACGACCTTGCGCGATCAGCTCCGCGCTTCGAACTAAGGGGGTCGTGCACAGACGTCACCTCCCAGGTGACGTTTGTTCATCACCCCCGCCCAGCGCGTGCTCGTTTTCCCTCGGTGCGCTGTTCTCAGCCCAGGCGGGTGCCCAGCTCACGTAGGCGCGAGACGGGCTCGGCCGAGAACACGAACCGCACGTAGCGCGCGGCCACGTCCCCACCCCACCCCGTCATCGGCGTCGCCGCCACCCCCGCGGCCATGAACGCCTCCGAGGACATCGAAGTCTCGACCAGCAACGACCATCCACCCGCGGGCCGAACGATCGACCACCCCGGCAGCGCGGCCAAGATCGCATCGCGTCGCGCTTCCAGCTCGGACACGCACGCCGCCACGTGCTCCTGCGGCCCGCGCAGCACCGCCTCGGCGGCCCGCCGCGCCACCGAGACCGCGCCGGTCGTGTTGTACACGTGCACCCAGCCCGCGTCGCTGACCACGGAGGCCGGCCCGGCAATCCAGCCCACGCGCCAGCCGATCATCCGGTACGCCTTGGACATCGAGCCCGCGATCACGGTGCGCTCGGCCATGCCCTCGTGCTCCAGCGGTCCGCACAGCTCGCGGCCGTCGAAGACGAGCGCCTCCATCGCGGCGTCGTACAGGAGGAAGAGGTCGTGCTCGTTGCACAGCCGCGCGACCTCCGCCCAGTCCTCGCGCGACAGCACGCACCCGGACGGCATCGACGGGCTCATCATCAACAGCGCCACCGTCCGCGGCGTCACCACGGCCGCCAGCGCCTCACGGTCCAGCCGCCATTCGCCGTCGACCACAGCCAGCGGCGCGAACACCGGGACGCCGCCCGCCAGCCGGACGCGGTTCACGAGCCCTGCGTAGATCGGGTCGGTCAACACCACCTCGTCGCCGGGGTCGATCGTCGCCAGCAGGATGTCCAGCACCGCCTCGCACCCGCCGCACGTCACGACGATCTGCGAACCCGGGTCGTACACGTGGCCGTGCCGCGCCGCGATGTGGTCGGAGATCGCCGCCCGCAACCCGAGGTCACCGGTGAACGGCAGCCACGAGTTCGAGACCGGCAGATCGAGGGCCGAGCGCGTGACGGCCACGGCCTCGGGCGGCAACGGCAGATCGGTGTCGAGGTTCTCGAGCCGCAGCACGTCGGCTCCGATCACGGCGTCCGCGACCTGATCGATCCCGAACCCGGCCACACCTTCCATGCGCGCAGCGCGCTTCATCGCGACGACCTCCCGGTCAGGATCAGCAAGGTGCCCGAGGCCTCCTCGAGCGCTTCGTAGACGTGCGGCACCGAGCCGGAGTAGGACGCATAGTCGCCCGGGCCCAGCTCCACCACCGCGTCGGCCGGCCCGACCCGCACGCGGCCCTCGTGCACGTGCAGCCGCTCCTCGACCCCGAACGGGTGCGGTGGCGCCGAGCGCACCTCGCCCACGTGGAAGCGGATCGCGTACAGCTCACCGAACACGCCCGGCCGCTCGAAGCGGTCGATCAGGTGCGCATCCAGCGCCGCGCCCTCCACGTGCACGCCCTCGCCCGCCCGCACCACGACGGACGCGGGCGTGCGCTCGAGCAGCGCCGCCAGCGGCACGCCCAGCGCGTCGGCCAACGCGTACAGCGTGTCCAGCGTCGGGTTCCCGTCCCCGCGCTCCAAGGCCGTGATCGTGTTGCGCGCCACGCCGGAGCGCCGGGCGAGCTCCAGCACCGAGACGTCGCCACGCAGCGCCCGCAAATTCATACTGCCCACCATAATGGGCAGAAGTGCTCAGCGCAATGACGCGATTCGCCAGGAGTCGCCGACGCGCTCCAGCTGCAATGTGTCTCGCGAGGGCGGCTGGCCCTGCGCGGCGCTGTTGACCTCCGCGGTGGCCTTGTCGTCGTCGACCTTGATCGCCCCGATCGTCAGCGTCGGCGCCTGCACGTCACCGAGCCCTTCACGCAGCGCCACCTCGCACGGGAGGCCCGCCTGCTCGACCTCCTGGACGAGATCGGGGGCGAGCAACCGGTCGCAGAGTCCCTGGTAGTCCTTGGCCGCGGTGGCGCGCCCGAAGGCCTCCACGGCGGCCTGCACCTGCTGGGTGTCCGAGAGTCCTCCGCCGCACCCGGACAGGCTTGCCGCGACCAGCAGAACAGCGACGAAGCGGGGACGCACGGGGCGGAGCATAGAATGGCTCCGCATGTCGACTGCGGGACCGATCGGATCGTGGCTGCGGTGCTACCGCTGCTGGTCACAGGACCTCGAGGTCCAGGTCCACTATGAGGGCATCCACCGGATCGACCCTGACTCAGGGCGCCGTGCCGAGGTCGTCGACGAGCTGCAGGAAGCCGTCGTCCAGTGCCTTGACTGCATGCACGATCAGCCCCACCTCGTCTTCCACAACGACCGCATCGAGCCGGTCGAGGATCGCTGGGAGCGAATGGTGGTGGGAACACCCTGGGTGGCGTCCTGCACCGTGACCGTGGACGCGGAGTCCGTGGAGACGTGCTCGGGCCCGGAGGCCGCGGACGCCTTGGCGTACGCCGCGTTCGGCGATCACGGGACGCGCGAGTTCTTCACCCATGTGCGCTTCCACAAGCACGAGGAGGAGCAGATCGTCGTGCACCTGCTCGTGGAGCTCTACGCCCGCTCCTCCGAGGAGGCGACGGGCGTGCTCGAGGACGCGGCGCGCGGTCGGCTCACGATCACGAGCCTCGCCGAGGAGTCACGGCCGCCCGCGGCGACGTCCGGCGACCACCCACACTAAGCTGCCTGCCATGAACTTGACTTGGGTTGTCCTCTGCATGCTGGCCGTGATCCTCGCGTTCACTGCCGGTGCCTGGGGCTCAGGCGGAGGCCGCGACTAGCCTGCTCCATCCCGAGCTCCCGGTAGATGGCTTCGGCCTGACCCTGGAGCTCGGTCGCGCGTGCGTCACCGAGCCGCGTCAACAGCCCCGCGTGCTCGCTCCACGTGTGCGCGAGCCACGGGCGGGCGCCCATCCGCTCGTTCATCGCCGCCGCGGCCTGGAAGTGCGCCTCCGCGGCCTCGTAGCGCTCGAGCAGCACCGCCAGGATGCCGAGCGGGCGCGCCGTCGAGTCCAGCGCCATCTCCGGGACGGCCACCGCGCTGTGCTCCGCGTACGGCGCCAGCAGGTCGTACAGGCCGGCCGCGGGCGCGACGTCGTCGAGCAGCGCACACGTCTCCGCGAGCAGGCAGATGCTCACGAACCACTGCTCGTCCACGTGCCAGTCAGCCAGGTCGTGGCTCGTGATCTCGGCCACCAGCGGCGCCGCCTCCTCGACCCGACCGAGCCGCGCGTACCCGTGCGCGAGCACGGACCGGTGCACCAGCGGTGACGGGAACGCCGGCTCGTCGTCGCGGACCTCGGCCAGGTAGGCCTCGAGCCCGCCGCGCGCGCAGCAGAGCAGGAACCGCTGCAGGATCCGCGCCGCGCCCGCGTTCCAGGCCAGGGCCTGACCACCGATCTCGGCGGCGCGCCGCATCAGCCCGGGCGCCTCGTCGAAGCGCCCCTGCGCAAGCGCGAGCGTCGCGTGCGCCGCGGACAGCATCCACAGCTGCGCGGGCTGGCGGAGCTCGTTCGCAACGCGCGTCATCGCGGCCAGCTCCCGCGCCCGCCGATCGGGGTCGCTGACCTCCCACGAGGCCCAGAACGCGTGCTCGTGGCCGTCGAAGAGCCGCTCGCGATCGCCCGCGATCGTCGCGAGCTCGACGATCTCGCCCGCGTTGGCCAGCCGCGTCTGGACGGTGTGCGGCGCGTGCAGCGCCGACTCGGCGGCGGTCAGCGCGGACGCGATCGTGACCGGATCGCCGATCCGGCGCGCCATCTGGATCGCCTCCTCCATCAGCACCTCGCGGCGCGCGCGGGTGGGCCCGTGGCGCAG
This sequence comes from Solirubrobacter taibaiensis, assembly GCA_027587225.1. Classification (GTDB taxonomy): domain Bacteria; phylum Actinomycetota; class Thermoleophilia; order Solirubrobacterales; family Solirubrobacteraceae; genus Solirubrobacter; species Solirubrobacter taibaiensis. Next base: position 562,898 of record JAPDDQ010000001.1, on the reverse strand, counting down.
CGCGGCGGCCAGGCGCGAGAGCAGCCGGACGCGCAGCGCGCTGTCAGCCGTGCCCACGACCGAGATCCCTTCCTCCAGCAGCGGGACCAGGCGCTCATCCGTGAGCCCGTGGCTCCACAGGAAGCGCCCGCCGTACCCGGCCGTGGCGCGCGCGAGCAACTCGGACTCCCCCGCCGCCCGCGCGACGTCCGCGGCGTACAGGAACGTGGCCTTCGCACGCACGTCGTCGCCCCGGCGCGCCTGCGCCTCCCCCAGCGCCAGGAGCAACGTGCAGCGCTCCGCGGGTGTTCCGCCCGCGAAGGCGGCGAGCGCCAATTCGTACAGGCGCACCGCCTCCTCGTACGCGTGCAGCGCGATCGCGCGCGCGCCGGCGCGGGACGCGTACTCGACCGCCTTGGGCGAGCCGGCCTCGTAGAAGTGGTGCGCGAGCTCCGCGAGGTGCGGTTCCGGATCGGCCTCCAGCGCGTCCCCTACGCACCGGTGCAGCTCCGCCCGCCGGGCGCGCGGCAGTGACTGGTAGGCGGCGTCGCGGATCAGCGCGTGCGCGAACCGCATGTGGCCGATTGTCCCGGGCACGTCCGAGACCACGCGCGCCTGCATCGCCTCGTCGAGAAGCTCCAGCACCCCGCCGCGCTCGAGCCCGCCCACCCGCGCGAGCACCGCCAGGTCGAACTCGCGCCCGAGCACGGACGCCAAGGTCAGCAGCGCGTTGCAGTCGTCGGACAGATGGCGCAGGCGGCGCCCGATCGTCTCACGCACGCTGTGCGGGATCTCGAGCCGCCCCTCCTTGCCGATCAGGCGCGCGACCTCGCCGACGAACAGCGGGTTGCCCTCCGTCTCGGCGTGGACGGCCGCGACCAGCTCGGCGGGCACGAACTGCGCGACCTCGGTCGGGGTCAGGCCAGTGAGGGGGAGCCTGCGCGTGACCGGTTCCCGCGCGAGGGCGGAGAGCGTGTCGCGGAGCGGTTCGGTCAGCGTGGGGTCCACGTCGCGGTAGGCGCCGACGACCAGGATCCGGGTGTGGGCGAGTTCGCGGGCCACGAACTGGAGCAGCAGCAGCGAGGGCTCGTCGGCGGCGTGCAGGTCGTCGAGCACGAGCACGAGCGGTTGTGTCGCCGCGGCGCTCTGCAGGAACGCGGTGAGCGAGTCGAAGAGCCGGAAGCGCGCGCCCTCGGACTCGACGGCGGGCACGGGCGGCAGGTCGGGCAGGATCGTGCGCAGCTCCGGCAGCAGCTGTGCGACGTCGATCGCCCCGGGACCGAGCTGCGCGCGCAACTGCTCCACGTCGGCGCGGCGGACGTACGCGCGCAGGGACTGCACCCACGGCCAGTACGCGGGCGCGCCGCCCGCCTCCCAGCAGCGGCCGACGAGCACCTGCGCCCCGCGCGCCCGGGCTCGCGCGCCCAGCTCCTCCGCGAGCCGGCTCTTGCCGATCCCCGGCTCGCCGACGAGCAGGCACAGGCGCCCGTGGCCCGCGACCGCGTCGTCGAGACCGGCGGTGAGCTCGGCGAGCTCGCGCTCACGCCCGACGAACGCGCCCGTCTGCAGCTCGGGTGCGGCCGGGGCGGCCGCGGGCGCCAGGTCCAGCCGCGGGTCCTGCGTGAGAATCGCCTGCTCGAGCTCGCGCAGGCGCTCGCCGGGCTCGATCCCGAGCTCGTCGGCCAGGGCGCGGCGGGCGTCGAGGTACGCCTGCAGCGCGTCGGCCTGACGGTCGCAGCGGTACAGCGCGAGCATGAGCTGCGCGCGCAGGCGCTCGCGGTACGGGTGCTCGGCGACGAGGCGCTCGAGCCGTTCGAGCAGCTGCGCGTGCTGCCCCAGCGCGAGCTCGGCCTCTGTCAGCAGCTCCAGGACGGACACGCGCAGGTCCTCCAGGCGTAGGGCCTCGCGCTGCGCGAACCGCTCGTCCGCGAGGTCCGCGAGCGGCGCGCCGCGCCACAGGGCGAGCGCGTCCTCGAGCGTCCTCGCCGCGCTCGCCGGACGGCCCGCCGCGAGCTCGGCGCGGCCATCCGCGAGGTGGCGCTCGAAGCGGTGCGCGTCGAGCGCGCCTGAGTCGAGCTGCAGCTCGTAACCGTGCTCGTGGGTGGCGATCGTCGTGGTGGCGCCGAGCGCGCGGCGCAGGCGGGAGATGTACACCTGCACGGTCTTCGCGGCCGTGGGCGGCGGCTTCTCACCCCACAGCTCGTCGATCAGCCGGTCGGCGCTGAGCGTCTCGTTGGCGTGCAGGAGCAGCACCGCCAGCAGCGCCCGCTGGCGGGCACCACCGACCGTCACGACACCGTCGCGGCCGTGCACCTCGAGCGGCCCGAGGATGCGAAATTCGATGCCGTCCCGCGCGTCCAGTGCCCCGACCGTACAGGACCGGGTTTCAGCTCGCCAGCGCGCCGTTGTTACCGCGCTGAAACCGCGCCCCGGCACGCTCCGCGCTCCTCCCCAGTTCCCCTCCCTTCGGAGCCCCCCACCCGATGACCATCATCCCCCAGGCACTCGACCTGGCCACGATCAAGCAGCGCCAGCAGACCATGTGGGCCAGCGGCGACTTCGGCGTGATCGCCTCGCTGATCCACATCGTCGCCGAGCGGCTGGTCGACAGCGCCGACCTCGTCGCCGGCTCGCGCGTGCTCGACGTGGCCGGCGGGACCGGCAACGCCGCGATCGCCGCCGCCCGTTGCGGCTGCGACGTGACCTGCACGGACTACGTTCCGGCGCTGCTGGAACGCGGCCGCGCGCGGGCGCGGGCCGAGCGCCTGAACATCGAGTTCGCCGAGGCCGACGCCGAAGCGCTGCCGTGCGAGGACGGCGAGTACGACGCCGTGCTCTCGGTCTTCGGCGCGATGTTCGCGCCCGACCAGCCGCGTGCCGCATCCGAGCTCGTGCGCGTGGCCCGCCCCGGCGGCATCATCGCGCTGGCCTCGTGGACGCCCGACGGCTTCCTCGGCGAGCTGTTCCGCGCCACCGCCGCCCACGTCCCGCCGCCCCCGGGCGTCGCCTCCCCGCTGCGCTGGGGCACCGAGGCGGGCATCATCGAGCTGCTCGGCGACGACGTCGAGTTCATCAGCACGCGCCGGCGCACGTTCACCTGGCGGTTCCGTCGCGCCGCCGAGATGATCTACACGCTGCGCGAGTGGTACGGCCCGACCGTGAAGGCCTTCGAGGCCGTCGGTCCCGCGGGCGCCGCCGCCCTCGAGCGTGACCTGATCGCGGTCGTCGAGCGTGCCGCCCGCGCCCGCCACGGCGCGATCGCCGTGCCGGCCGAGTACCTCGAGGTCGTGGCGGTGAAGCGATGAAGCGCGTCGTGCTGGCCGTCTGCGTGGCCGTGCTGTCCGCGCTCGCGATCTCCGCCTCGGCGCGTGCCGACACCGTCACGGACTGGAACGTCAACGCGGTCGGCGCGCTCGTCGGTACGGCGGGTCAGTCCCCCACCGTGTCGACCGTGCACCTCGCCATGGTCCACGGGGCCGTCTACGACGCGGTGAACTCGATCGACGAGCGCTACGAGCCGTACCTGGTCGATGTCCGCGCGCGGGACTGGTACTCGCGGGACGCGGCGGCCGCCACCGCCGCCTACAAGGTGCTGCTGGCGATCGTTCCCGCGCAGGCCCCGACGCTGAGCGCGCAGTACGAGATCTCGATGGGCGCGATCCCCGCCGGCCCCGCCCGGGACAACGGCGCGCGCGTGGGCGAGATCGCGGCGGCCGCGATGCTCACCGCGCGCACGGGCGACGGCCGGGGCGGCGCGTACCGCTTCCCGGCCCCCGCCACCGCCACCGATCCGTGGCCGATCGGCCAGTGGCGGCCGGTGCTTCCCGCGTTCGGCAACGACCCGGGCGCGTGGGTGAAGGACGTGCGGCCGTTCCTGATCGAGGACCCGAAGCGCTACGGGACCCGCGGCCCGGACCCGCTGGGCAGCCGCGCCTACGCGCGCGACTTCAACGAGATCAAGGCGGTGGGGGCGCTCAATTCCGCGACGCGCACCGCAGACCAGACCGACCAGGCCCGCTTCTGGGCCGAAGGGCCGCAGCCGTTCACCCGCGCCGCGCGCCAGCTCGCGGCTGAGCGGCGCCTGCGCGACGTGGACACCGCCCGGATGTTCGCGATGCTCTACATGACCGCCGGTGACGCCGCGATCGCCACGTGGACCGACAAGGCCCGCTGGCTGTTCTGGCGCCCGATCACCGCGATCCGCGAGGCCGCGGCCGACGGCAACCCGCAGACCGAGGCCGACACGGGCTGGCTGCCGCTGATCAACACGCCGCCGTACCCGGACCACCCCTCGGGCCTGTCTTCGCTCGGTGCCGCCATGGCTCTGTCGCTGGAGGAGGTCTTCGGGCATCGAGTGCGCTTCACGATGAACAGCACCAACTCCGGGACCACGCGCAGCTACCGCGGCTTCGGCGAGGCGGTGGACGAGATCGTGGACGCCCGCGTCTACTCGGGCATCCACTTCCGCAAGGCCGACGACGACGGCGCCGCGCTGGGCGCGCGGGTCGCCCGCGACGGGCTCGAGCGCAACTTCGAGCGCGACTGACGCCACCGCGGGCCGCCCCTAGGATGGGGCGCGATGCCGCTCGACGACGTGGAGTTCGGGCCCAGCGACGGGCTCTGGGATCTCGTGGCCGTCGCCCATGACCGGGCGACGGCGCGGCTCACCGAGCCCGCCGGCTGGGTGATCGTGCTGAGCGAGCGCGAACGGCGCGACGGTGAGCCGCCCGAGCCCGACTGGGGCAACCCATACGCACGATTCGACACCGAGTCGTGCGCGACGGTCGAAGCGGCGCGTGAGCGCGCCCACGCGCTGCTGGCCCCCGGCGGCGCGTGGCGCGCGGCGGTGATCTGGCGCGAAGCCGAACGGGTGCTGATCGAGGCGCAGGACGCCGAGACCGACTCGCTCGCGGGCCGCTTCGCCGCCCCGATCCAGACGCGGCGACGGCGGCTCGGCCGGTCAGAGACCACGCTCGGGGACGTCGAGTTCCCCGACCCCGTCCCGCCCCTGCGGGCGCCTACGTGGAACGGGACGACCTGGACGCTGCGCGCCGGCGACCGCGTCGTCGCCGAGTTGCGCGTGACCTCGACGAACTGGCAGTTCCTGCTCGCCGACGTCACGCCCCTACCCGGCCTGGAGACGGTGCTGCCGGACAGCCCGTACCGTCACCCGCCGGTCGGCGAGTGGTCGCTGCACCAGCCCGACGGGACGCGCGTGCATGCGCTCCAGCTCGAGCTCAACCGCAGCCAGGCGGGCTGGACGTGGGAGGGCGCATTCAGCGCGTGACGCCAGGCCGATGAGTTCCGGGCCGCGTGGGAGTCTTGGCGGCATGGTGAAAGAGTTCGATGCCCAGCTCAGCAAAGGCGACAACCCCGGCGCGTGGACGTGCGTGATCCTCGATGACGTGCAAGCGTTGTTCGGCACGCGCGGGCTCGTGAAGATCCGCGGCGAGATCGACGGCACGCCGTTCGACGGCGCGCTGATGGCGCAGGGTGACGGCACGCACCGGCTGCCGGTCAAGGCGACGCTGCGCAAGGCCATCGGCAAGCAGGCCGGTGACACGGTGCACGTGCGGATCGACGAGCGGATCGGCTAGGCCCGCGCCGGCACGGCCAAGCGCTGGGACCGCGCCCGCACGCTGTCGGCGGTGAAGACGACCACCGCCGTCCACACGAGGGTGAAGCCGAGCCAGCGCGACAACGGCATCTCCTCGCCGTAGATCGCGACACCGATCAGGAACTGCATGATCGGCGCGATGTACTGCAGCAGGCCGATCGTGGTCAGCGGGATCCGGACCGCGGCCGCCCCGAAGAGAATCAGCGGGATTGCGGTGACCACGCCGCCGCTCATCAACAGCAGCGCGTGACCGACGCCCTCGGTGGCGAACGTGCCGTTGCCGCTCGTCGCGAGCCAGAGCGCGCACAGGGAAGCCGGCGCGAACAGGAACGCGGTCTCAACCGCGAGGCTCTGCGTTCCCCCGAGCCCGACCTGCTTCTTGACCAGCCCGTAGAAGCCGAAGGAGAACGCGAGGGTGAGCGCGATCCACGGCGGCCGCCCGTACGCGACCGTGAGCACGGCGACGGCGAGGCCCGCGATGGCCACGGCCGCCCACTGCGCGCGCCGCAGCTTCTCCCCCACGACCGTCACGGCCAGCGCGACGGTGACGAGCGGGTTGATGAAGTAGCCCAGCGACGTCTCGACCACGTGGTCGGAGTTCACGCCGTAGATGAACATGCCCCAGTTGATCGTGATCAGCCCCGCGGCCACCCCGAGGAGCAGTACGCGCTTGCGATCCAGCTCGCGCGCCCAGCGGAAGCCCTGGGTGAACGCGAGCAGCGCGACCACCACCACGACCGACCACAGGATCCGGTGCGCGAGGATCTCGAGCGAGCCCGCCGGTTTCAACAGCGGCCAGTAGAGCGGGAACAGCCCCCACAACAGGTACGCCGCGAGCCCGGCGAGAAAGCCGGAGCGGGATCGGGTGAGAGCGGCGGTCAGGGGAAGGCTGGCTTACTGCGACTGGACCCGTCCAGCTTACGAACCCGTCAGCTTCGAGCGGGCGACGACGGCGAACGCGAGCCAGCCTGCGCCGGCGGCGCCGCAGCCCCACGTCAGCATGCGGAAGAGGACCGCGAAGAGGTTCTCGTCCGCGGTCGCGAGCCCGGCCACCGCGCCGATCACGCCGCTCACGAGCACGACCACCACGCAGATCAACACGACGCGCCGATCGAACGCCGGCACGCGCTGGCGCCCCGCGGTGCGCGGCGTTCGCAGCCACCAGTGTCCGACGACCAGTGCCAGCACCACGAAGCCCAGCGCACCGCTCCCGTACTGCACCCACGTGTAGCCCATGACCGGACCGTGCTCCTCGCGCAGCCAGGCGATCCGGTTCGTCCCCCAGCGCCCGGGATGCGAGAACGAGTCCCACACGACGTGCGTGGCGGCGCCGATCACCAGGGACACCAGCACGACCCACCAGCGCGCGAGGTGCTCGCGCACCGGCACGGGCAACCCAGGCGCGAGCCGCTCCCGCAACGCGGCCGGCGCGAGCGCCACCGCGGTCGGCGCCAGCAGCACGTGCCAGACCAGGAACGCGAGCAGGCCGAGCGCGAGATCGAACGTCACGATCCCCGACACCGCGTGCGTGCGCGCGGACGTCAACGGGCCGGGCAGGTAGTACGGCAGGTCCGGCGTGATGCTCCCGATCACGAGCGCGGACGGGACCAGGCCGACACCCAGCAGCGGAACCACCGCCGCGGGATGGCTGAACGTGATCGGCATCGCGGGGCAAGGCTACGGTTTCCGGCGTGGAGAACGCCGCGATCGCCGACCGGCTCGACGCGTTCGCCGCGCTGCTCGACCTCGCCGAGGCCAACCCGTACCAACCGCGGGCGTACCGCCGCGCGGCTGAGACCGTGCGGACCGCGCCCGTGCCGGTGGCAGAGCTCGTGCGGACGAAGCGGGTCCGTGCGCTGCGCGGGATCGGGCCGGGGATCGAGGCGCGGCTCGTCGAACTCGTGCAGACCGGGGAGATCGCCGAGCTCCGCGAGCTGGAGCGGGAGCTCGTGCCCGGGCTCGTCGGCCTGGGACGTTCGCTCGGGCTGACCACGAAGCGGTCGCTGGAGCTTGCGCGGGCGCTGGAGGTGCACACGCCGGCGGAGTTCCGCGCGGCGGTCGAGGCGGGGCGGCTGCAGACGGTGCCCGGTGTCGGACCGAAGTTCGAGGCCCGGATCGTGGAGGCGCTCGCGCGCGAGCCCGCCCCGCCGCGCGGGTTGCTGCTGGGCCAGGCCCGCGCCCTCGTGGGCGCGATCGCCGACGCCCTCGGCGGCGAACACGCCGGTGACACGCGCCGCTGGCGTGACTCGTGCGAGCAGCTGGCGGTCGTGTGCGTCGAGGAGGCGTCGCTCATGGCGCGCTTCGCGGCGCTGCCCCAGATCGTCGCCGTGATCGACGCCACGCGCGGGCTGACGATCGAGGGCGTGCCGATCGAGCTCGTGGTCACGCCGCCCGCGGCGTTCGGCACGGCGCTGCTGCGCGCCACCGGCTCCCCCGCCTACGTGCAAGCGCTCGGACCGCTCCCCGAAGCCGCCACCGAGCACGAGGTCTACGCGGCGCTCGGCCTGCCGTGGTTGCCGCCCGAGCTGCGCGAGGCGCGCTTCACCGGCGCGCCTCCGGCGCTCCTGGAGGAGGCCGACATCCGCGGCGACCTGCACACCCACACGACCTGGAGCGACGGTCGCTTCAGCGTCGAGGCGATGGGCCGCGCGGCCCGCGACCGCGGCTACGACTACCTCGCGATCTGCGACCACACGCCGGCGGTCGGCCCCGCCGGAGGTCTCACCGGCGACGACGTCCGCCGCCAGGGTGAAGAGATCGCCATCGCGAACGAGCAGCTCGCCCCGTTTCGCATCCTGCGCGGCATCGAGTGCGACATCCTGCCCGACGGCCGGCTCGACCTCCCCGACGACGTGCTGGCGGAGCTCGACTGGGTCCAGGCCAGCGTCCACGCGGGCCAGCGGATGCCGCGGGAGGAGCTCACCCGCCGGGTGCTCACCGCGATCGAGCACCCCGCCGTGCGCTGTCTCAGCCACCCGAAGGGCCGCATCATCGGCCGCCGCCCCGAGAACGCGCTCGACCTCGACCGCGTGTACGAGGTCGCGATCGCCCACGGCGTCGCGCTCGAGGTCAACGGCCTCACGCCCCGGCTCGACCTGTCCGGCGACCACGTCCGCGACGCCATCGCCGCCGGCGTGAAGCTCGTCTGCTCCACCGACGCCCACTCCACCGCGACCATCGTCGACAACATGACCTACGCCGTGCACACCGCCCGCCGCGGCGGCGCGACCGCTGCCGACGTCCTCAACACGCTCCCGCTCGCCGCGCTACTGAGGCGCTAGCCGCCGCAGCAGGACGTCCTGGATCTCGCGCCGGAAGTTCGACTCCCGGATCAGCTCCGGCGTGCCCACGAGCCCGAGGATGACCAGCGCGAGCACATCGCCCGGAAAGGCCCAGAACCGCGCCTGCCCGGGACGGAGGCTCAAGCTGGCGAGCACGTCCTGCAGGACGGCATCGCCCACGGCCGGATCGTCGGGCAGCAGCGCCGCGACATCGGCCACCCGGGCCACGTTGAGGCCACGGACGACGCGCAGCAGCCGCTCGAGCGCTTCCCCGCCGCCTTCTCCCGGATCGACCTCGTTGTAGCCGAGCGCCACGGCCCGGTGGACCCAGCGCGGACCGATGTCCTCACGGTTGACCAGCGCCCGCAGCGAGAGGATGTCGATGGTCACCCCGAGGTCACCGTGCTCGAGCGCGTCCTCGTACTCGGCGCTGCGATCGAGGCTGGCGTGCTGGAGCCCCGCGAACTGCTCGTCCGCGATCTCGAGCAGCGCGTTGAGGCGGAACAGCCGGCGGCTGAGGTCACGCGGGAGGTCGTCGGCCTTGTAGCGGATGCGGTGATCGACGGCCGCCCAGGCATGCTGCATGACCGTGCGCACCTGGATCTCCGCGCACAGCCCGGCGAACTGCGCGTTCGACGGGACGCGGACGATGTAGTGATCGGAGCGGTACCCGAAGCGGTCGGGCGGATCGTCCTCACCGCGCCGGGACGAGTTCGCCCAGTCGACGTCGAACTCGGCCTCGATGAGCCGGCCGACGGCGCGCACGTCGTTCGGGTAGTAGACGATCACGCGGAGCCCGACGAGGTCGGTCATCTCCTCGAGCGGGTTGGCGTACTTGCCCTTGCTCGTGACCTTCTCGACGAAGCTCTTGACCGTCTTGGTCCGGGACTCGATCTGTGAGAGCGCGATCGCCTCGCGGTCGATCGACGCTCCGAGCCGGTCGCCGAGCTCGACGCGGAACGCGTCGTAGGTCTCACGTCGGCGAAGGAACTCTGCACTCCAGTCACGGCCGGCCATCGGCACCCACCCTAGGCGAAAGCCGCCGCGATCCCGAAGGACCGCGGCGGCTTCAGACCATCACCGCTACGGAGTCGTGGTCGACAACGTGAAGGTGAACGTCTTGCCGTACGAGCCCGTGCGCAGGGCGTCGTTGGCGGCGATCTCCTGGGAGAACGTGACCGTGGCGGAGTCGTTGGACACCGGCCCGCCGTACGTGAGCACGGTGGTCGGCGCCGCCGCGACCGCGCCGCCCGTGGCCGCGGTACCGGCCGCGCTGGCGGCCTTCACCGTGACCGCCTTGGGCAGGACGAACGTGCCGTTGACCAGCTTGCCCGGGTTCGCACCGGCGTCAGAGACGCTGAGGCTCGCCTCGCCGGCCGTCGAGATGACGTTGGCCGTCGTGGAAGCCGTGTACGTCTTGGCGACGCCCGGGGTGAACGCCCCGAACGAGGCCGGAGCGCCGAGCGAGAGCGACAGCGTGGCCGGCACCGTGCCGCCCGCGCCACCCGGCGTGCTGGTCTCCACGACCGTCACACCGTTGCCGTTGAAGTTCAGCCAGTTGAGGCTGAACAGGTTCGCGCCCGTCGTGCCGCCGGTGATCTGGCGGAACGTGACGAACAGCTCGTGCTTGCCGGCCTGGACGCCCGTCAGCGGGACCGTCGTGGTCGCCCACGCCGCGATGCCGCCCGTCGAGGCCAGGTTCGCCGTGGCGATGACCGGACCCGTGATCGAGTCCTGACGGATGTCGATGCCCGCCAGCGGCGCGCCGACGGCGCGGCCCGCGGCCGGGTCGGCGTAGCGGATCGACACCGTGTCGATCTGCTGCGCGTTGAACGGGCCGTTGAGCTGGATCCAGTCGGTGTTCGCGATGCCGTTGCGGTGCACGCCCGCGCCGCCATCGGTGTTGGTCGCCGTCGTCGTGCCGGCCTGGCTGACGACGTGCTCGACCTCCTGGCGCTTCTGACGGATCTGGATCTGGTTGACCGTCGTGAGCGTCGGGGCGTTGCCCTGGGCCTCGTCGGTGTAGCTCGCGGAGACGACGCCGAAGACGTTGCCGCCGTGCGACGCGTCCTCCGGGTCCGTCTGCAGGAAGCCGGTGCAGCCGGTGGAGCTGCCCTCGGCGTGGCCGTGGGTGTCGTGGCCGAGGACGAACGTGACCGTGACCTTGTCACAGCTGAAGTTCTTGTCCTCGGGGTCGGAGACGGTGACCTTGTACTGCAGCTTGTCGCCGAACGAGAAGAAGCCGCCGTCGACCGGGCTGGTCACCGTGACCGTCGGGCTGGTGTTGCCCGCGGTGATGACCGTCGAGGTCGAGGTCGACTGGCCGGACGAGTCCGTCACCTTCAGCGCGACCGTGTAGCGGCCGGCCTGGGTGAAGACGTGCGTCGGGTTGGCCTCTTCGGAGATGGGCGTGCCGTCCCCGAAGTTCCACTCGTAGCGGATCGAGTCGCCCGGATCCTCGTCGCTGGAGTTCGAGCCCGTGAACTGGACCGTCAGCGGCAACGCGCCGTCGGTCTTGTTGGTGGTGAGCACGGCCTTCGGCGCGCGCTGGCCCTTGACGTACTCCCACTTGTACATGCCGGCGTCCGGGTTGATGGCGAAGAAGCCGTCACCGTAGGTCAGCAGGTAGAGCGCACCGTCGTCCCCGAACTGCAGGTCCTCCGGGTTGTCGCACTCGAACGGGAAGTTCGAGGTCGCGACGTTGGCGGCGCCGCAGTCGAGCGTGTTGTTGATCTTGAACACGCGGTTCTGCGCGTCCAGCTTGATCTCGCGCATCGTGTCCTGGCCGAACTCGCCCAGGAAGATGGACTTGTCGTAGTACGCCGGGAACTTCTTGGTGTTCGGGTTCGACGCGTTGTACTCGTACACGTCGGCACCGTGCGGCGCGACGCCGCCGGTGTACAGCTCCGGGAACAGACGCGCGCACTCGCTGGTGGAACCGGGGGCGAGCGGACCGGGCGTCAGCGCGGCGTACTCGGCGCACGGCGTGCCGATCGGAGCGGTGGTGTTGTTGTCGCGGTACGAGTACCAGATCTCGACCGGCGCCGGGGCGGGCACCTCGGCGAGGCCGGGCTCGTTCGCCGGGCCACCGTCACGCACCCAGTGGGACGTGTTCGGGAGCGGCTTGGAGCAGTCGTACGGCTCCGGGTTGACGCCCATGAAGCCGGCGGTCGTCGTGCCCGGTGCGAACTCGTGGAAGTCCCACTTCCAGTAGCCCAACGTCGGCGTGTAGCAGAGCGGGTAGCCGTAGTTGGACGGCTTGCGGACGATCTCCATCCGGCCGACGCCGGACGGGCCGCGGCCACGCTGCGGCGAGTTCGCGTCGGGTGAGTAGTCCGTGATGTAGGCCACGTCGTTGCTGTCGACCTGGATCCGGTACGGGTTGCGGAAGCCCATGGCGTAGACCTCAGCCTTGGTCCGCGCCTGCGGAGCGCCACCCACGAGCGGGTACAGGTTGCCCGCCGGGATGGTGTACGCGCCGGTGCCAGTGCCGGTGTAGTCGGCCTTGTTGGCGTCGGCGGCGGTGATGTTGTCCTTGACCTTGACCTTGACGATCTTGCCGCGGAGGTCGTTGGTGTTGAGCGTCGAGCGACGGTCATCACCGGTGGGACGCTGGTACCAGCCGCCCTCCTGCTGCGTCGTGTTGGCGACGGTCGGAGCGGTGGTGCCCGTGAGGCCCGCGCCGTTGATCGTGATCTGCGTCTGGTTCTTCTGCGCCTTGGCGCGACGGAAGAACACGTTGGTGTTGGCCGTGTTGACCGGGCCACCGCTGAGCTGGATCTCGTCGGCGGCGATGTTCGAGAGGTCCTCGAGCGCCGCGTCGACCTGGGCGTTGGTCGCGTTGAACGCGAGCGGCGCCGTGGTCTGGCCCTCGTAGCTGAGCGTGTAGGTGCCGCCGGTCGCGTTGGTGACGCGGAGGACCTGCTGCTCGTCGGTCAGCTGGTCGTTGAACGGGCCGTAGCCACCGCCGTTGACGCCGGCGGCCGGCGTGTCGTCACCCGTGACGAGCCAGAGGTTGTTGTTCTTGTCAAAGTCGATGTCACCCGCGACGTGGCAGCACTCCTGCCGGTTGTTGGTGACGCGCAGGATCTGCTGCTCCGTGCTCATGTCGATGCGGGCGCCGGCGGCGTCCTCGACAAACTTGAAGCGCGAGAGCTGGAAGTAGCCGACGTACGGATCCCAGGCCGCCTTCGACGCGGCCACGTTGGGCACCGTCGTGTTCGGCGTGGTCTGCGTGACGATCGAACCGTCCGACAGCTTCACGTCGGTGACGGTCTGCGGCGAGTAGTAGAGGTAGACCCACTTGTTGGTGGCGAAGTTGTTGTCCACCGCCGGGCCGTACATGCCGTCCTCGGAGTTGGTGTAGACGCGCATCGTCTGCGGGACGGTGGCCGCGCCGAAATCGGCGAGGATCGTCGTCGTGCCCGTTGCCGGGTTGTGCAGACGCACGTCACCGCGACGCGAGGTCTGGATGATGCGGCCGTCCGGGAGCTGATCGAAGCCGATCGGCTCGTTGAGGTTCGGCGGAGCCGAGATCTTCGTCTGCTGGAAGTTCCTGGTGACCGTCGCGCCACAGTCGCTGGTCGCGGCGTTGCTCTGACCGGCGGCCCAGGCGATGGCGCCCTTCAGGTGTGTCTGCAGACTCGCGTCGAACGCGGCGACGGAGGTGCCGAGGCCGGTGTAGAACGCGCGGCCGCCCAAGTAGTCCTTGCAGAAGGAGATCGGGTGGTTGGCGCCCATCGTGCCGCCCGCGATGCCGTCGAGCACGTTGCCGGCCGGCTGCTTGCTGAACGGGTCCTCGACCACGGACGCGAGCACGTGTGACGTGCCGCGGACGTTGGTCGAGAAGTTGTACCAATTCTCGGTGCGGTCCCAGTACTCCGGCAGGTTCTTGGACGCGTCGTGGACGCGGTCGAAGACCTTGACGGTGCCGCTCTGCGAGCCGGCCTGCCCCGCTGAGCGGGTGCCGAGGGCGCTCGTCAGGAACGCCCAGCTCGAGTCGGTCTCGACGGCGGAGCCGATGCCGACGAAGCCGCCGCCCTTCTTGAAGTACGCCTCGAAGTTCGTGCGCTGCGCGTCGGTGAGCGGACTCGCCTGGCCGGTGTTCAAGAACACGACCGCGCGGTACGCGTCCAAACCAGCGGGCGTGAACTCCGCGCCCACCGCTGCCGGTGCCGGCGCGGTGACGACGCCGTCGGCGCCCACGGCCTGCGTGATCGCGTTCACGCCGGCGGTGCTGAGCGCGTCAGAGGTGCTGGTGACCACCAGCACCTTGTACGGATCGGCCTCCTGTGCCTTCGACGCAGCGTGCGCCGAGGCCGGAACGACCAGGGCCAGGCTCGCCAGAGCCAAGCCCAGACTTCTCCTCCCCATCTTCCCTCCTTATAGATGTGGCCGATGGCTCGAATGTGCGCGCCCTCTCCACAAAGCCGCGCACACCTAGACCCGATCCATCTGGCCGACTGCCAACCATAAGTAGCTGGCTATGGGGCCGATCCTCTACCGGCAACACGCAAGAGTCAAGGGTCTTTGGTTAAACGTGTACCTAAGGACGTCTCATACCGCACTCATCTTGGTTCAAGCGCTACTGAAAGACCCTTGAATGGAAACGCGCTGAGCGGAATCCACGGGCCGCCCGCGTAGGCGAACAACGTCAGGCCCGGGAGCGCGAACGTGCGCGGTGTGAACCGGGTGCTCAGCTCTCGCTCCACGGCTCGAGCGCGCTCCGGCGTGACCTTGTTGCAGACCGTCACGTGTGGGCGCAGCGGCTGCTCATCTTGGCGCGTGAGAGCGCCCGCCCAGAGCGTGGCGAGCTCCGCGCGCAGTGTCACGAGCGCCGGCGAGTGCACGCCGACCGCCACTCCGGCGCCCAGGAAGCGGAGGCCGTCAGCGCGCGCGGTGGGTGGCGGCGTGCGCGCCGCGATCTCCTCCAGCGCCGCTTCGATCGCGTCGCGTCGCGCGCCCGGGAGCGCGTGGAAGAGCGTCAGGTGGGCGGCGAGGTGGTTGCGCTCCGGCGGGAAGAACTCCTCGCGCCACCCGTCCAGCCAGGCCTGCTCGGTCGGTGCGAGCGCGGCGGTGAGCACGAGCGGCGGCGCGTCCATCGTCGAGATTCTGTCCTGTCCGGTGTCGATCTGGCCCAGGCCCGTTCGTGTAACTGGTATGAGCATCACTGTCTTTCAGAACGTCACCCTCGACGGCGTCATGCAGAGCCCGGGCCGCGGCGACGAGGACACGCGCGGCGGCTTCACCCACGGCGGCTGGGCCTTCGGCTATCAGGACGAGGTGTCGATGAGCTTCGCCGCCGAAGGCATGGGCCAGGGCGGCGCGCTCCTGTTCGGCCGGCGCACGTACGAGGACCTCCTGGGCTTCTGGACCACGTTCGACCAACCCAACCCGTTCACCGACGTGCTCTCCAGCGCGAGGAAGTTCGTCGTCTCCCGCTCCGCCAAGACCACGGTGGCGTACCCGAACACCGAGGTGCTGGTCGGTGAGGCCGTCGAGACGGTCGCGGCGCTGAAGGCCGACGGCGACGCAGGCCTCACGATCTTGGGCAGCGGCGAGCTGATCCACGCGCTGCACGCCGCGCGGCTGATCGAGCACTACACGCTGCAGATCCACCCGATCGTGCTGGGTTCGGGCACGAAGCTGTTCGCCGACGACGCGCGTGCCGACCTCGAGCTCACGCGCTCACTGACCACGACGACCGGCGTGATCATCGCCCAGTACGCCGTGCGATAGCTCGACGGGTCACGGCCGGGCAACATCGACGAGGCTGCGGGACCGTAGCTTGGGCCTCCGGTCAAGCGATTCGGGAGGCCCGCCTTGTCTGCATCCAATTCGACCCGTCGTCGGTTCATCGCCGGGGCGGGGGCCGCGTCCGCCGCGTTCGCGCTCACGCCGTCGAAGGCGCTCGCGACGGGCGGTGGCGGCGGTGGCGGATCCCGGCGGGGAGCCGTGCGGTTGCTGCACTTCACCGACGCGCACGTCACGCCCGGCGTCGCGCGCTCGGAAGCGCTGACCAAGCGCGCGCTGCAACTCGGGCTCGCGTACCGGCCGGATGTGGTCGTGCAGGGCGGTGACGCGATCATGGACGCGCTGTACGCCAACAAGGCCGACACCGCGGCGCAGTGGGCGGTGCACCAGCGGATCTACAAGGGCATCCGTACGCCGGTCGCGCACGTGATCGGCAACCACGACTGCTGGACGGGTTCGGGGTCGTCCGGCGATCCGCTCGGCGGCAAGGCGTGGGCGCTGCGCGAGTACGGGCTGCGGTCCGGCTACTACGCGCTGCGGCTCGACGGCTGGAAGCTGATCGTCCTCGACTCGATCGAGTTGACCGGCGGCGGCGGGTACGTCGGGCGCCTGGGCGATGAGCAGACGGCCTGGCTGCGGCGCGAGCTGGCGGCCACGCCGCGCTGGATGCACGTCGTGCTCGTCACCCACATCCCGATCCACACCGTGCTGCCGTTCACGGACGCGTCGCTGCGTCAGCCCGACGGCTCGTTCCGCGTCCCCGGCGGGTGGGGCGTGCACTCCGACCTCCCCGAGATCAACGAGCTCCTGCTCGACTTCCCCAACGTGCGGCTCGCGCTGAGCGGCCACAACCACGTGCGCGACGACATCACCTACAACACGGTGCGGTTCGCCTGCGGCGGCGCGGTGAGCGGCAACTGGTGGGACGAGGCCGACCCCGGGTACCGCGACACCCCGCCCGGGATCGCGATCGTCGACCTGCAGCGCGACGGCTCGGCCGAGATCGGCTACTTCAGCTACCGCGAGGTCGGGCCGCGTGAGGTGTCGGCAGACGGTCCCGCTCGTCCGTAGCACCAATCTGGATTGACTGAGCGGGCACCCACCGAACCTCCACCGGGCCGCTGACTGGACAGGGAACCTCGTGACGTGGGACGGTGTACCCCACACATGCGCCTGCTCCTGTCGCTCCCTGTCGCACTGGCCATGGTCGCCGTGTGCTCCGCGGGCGCGGCCGCCGATCCTCCGGCTGCGCAGTTCGACCGGGTGTGCGAGACGCACGCCGAAGGCGCCGAGCCGGATGACATCGCGCTGCCGGACCGCCGGCGGGACGTCGTGGCGGGGAGCGTCTCGATCGTCGGCGCGAACCGGCTGTCGGGCCGCAAACCGCCCGCCAACGGACGGTCGTGGGTGCTCAAGCAGCCGGTGATCATCCGTGCCGGCGCACCCGTCGTGATCCGCGTCGCCGCGCGTGACCGACGGTACGTCGCGCTCGAGTTCGACCCGGACGCGTTCAGCGAGCAGAACCGCACCGTCGAGGACGGCCTGTCGAGCGTGCGCTTCCACGCTTGCCCGCCGGACACCAAGCGCTTCAGCGACGGCAAGCCGCTCGGCGAGTGGACCGGCTACCCGGGCGGCCTGATCGTCGCGCGCCCCCGCTGCGTCACGCTCGAGTTCCTCGAGGAGGGCAAGCCGACCGTCCGGCGCCGCGTCGGCATCGGCCGCCGCTGCCGCTGACCCGCGGTCAAGTCGCCGGGAACCGCGACCAGTCGATCGCGACCGTCGTGTCCGGCCACTCCGGGTGTGCGGCGACGTGGCAGCGCGTCCCGTTATTGAGCTGCGGGATCGCCGGCTTGGGCACGCGCATGGTCATCGTCAGGTCGTAGGGCTCGCGGTCGGGCAGCTGGACCTCCAGCGCGACCGTCCACACCGGGTCGAGGCACATGGGCGAGTTCGGGTCCATCCGCCCGTCGATCTCGTCGGCGTAGATCTTCGAGTCATACGAGCTCTTGATCACGCCGGTGCCGTGTGTGCCGACCGCCAGCAGGTGGGTCTCGTCGGTGACGATGCCCTTCTGCGGCACGCCGGGCATCTTCTCTTTCTTGGGCTTCTTGTTGCGGCCGAACATGGCGCGACCTTACAGCCCCGTCAGCGGCGGGCACCCGAGCGTGGGCGCCCGCCGCGAGGGCTCTCCTCCAACAGCGCAGCTCGAACTCGCGCGCTTGGAAGCCTTCAGGCTCGCGGCGGGACAATACGGTTTGCCGCGGCGCGATGTTCGCCGGCTCACTCCGGCCTGGGGTTGACCACCAGCTCGTCGCCGACCTCGAGCACCCCGTCGTCGCCGAGGATGATGTCCAAGCCGTCCACGATCGCGCGCCCCGAAGCGACCACGAGCTCGGACGCCGGCCGCACCCCAGCGCCGTCCTCGGGCGGGTCGAACTGGTCGTACTCCACCTTCACGCCATCCCGCAGCCCGCGCATGTAGTCGTTGAACCCGAGCCCCGGGATGTGCAGGTTCACGTACCAGACGTCCGCCGCGCTCGTGTTGCCGAACCCGTGGATGACCATCGGCGGCACGCTCACCACCGACCCGGCGCCGACGACCCGCTCGGCGCCATCCTCGAGCTTCAGCGTCAACGAGCCCTCGAGCACGACGAACACGTCAGCGTGCGCGCGGTGCACGTGCCGGTCGGCCCCGTCGCGCCCCGGGCCGAACCGCGACAGCGTCGCGTGGACCTCGTCGAGCTCCGCGAGCAGCTCCACCCGCCGATCGACCGAATCCCCGATGATCTCGCCTTCACCCGGCGTCACCTCAACCATGCCCGGGACCCTATGTGATAGAGACGGAGGCATGGCGGAGTTACCCGCGGGCACGCTCTTCGCCGGTCACGAGATCCGGGGCGTGGCGGGACGGGGCGGGATGGGGATCGTCTATCGCGCGCTCGACCAGCGGCTCAAGCGCGAGGTCGCGCTGAAGGTGATCGCCCCGGAGCAGTCCGAGGACCGCGAGTTCCGCGTGCGCTTCCGCCGCGAGTGCGAGGTCGCCGCCTCGCTGCACCACCCGAACCTGATCCCCGTGTACACGGCGGGCGAGGAGGACGGCCACCTCTACGTCACGATGCGGTACGTCGACGGGATCGACCTCGCGCACCTGATCGACCGCGACGGTCGCGTCCCGCCCGTCCGCGCCGTCCACGTCATCGCGCAGGTCGCGCACGCGCTGGACGCCGCGCACGCGTTCGGCGTCGTCCACCGCGACGTCAAGCCCGCCAACGTCCTGCTCGACGGGGACCACGCGCTGCTGACGGACTTCGGCCTGCAACGGGACCTGAGAGCCTCCACGCGCGTGACCGAGCCAGGCACGCTGATCGGCTCGTTCGACTACACCGCCCCCGAGCAGCTCGAGGACGAAGACGTCGACGCCCGCACCGACGTCTACGCCCTCGGCTGCGTGCTGTTCGAGACGATCACGGGTGAGGTCCCGTACCCGCGCGACACGCCCGCCGCGAAGATGTACGCCCACCTCGGCGCGCCGATCCCGCACATGGACGGCCCGCTCGGCCCTGTCGTCCGCAAGGCGCTGGCCAAGCGTCCGGACGACCGCTTCCCCACCGCGGGAGCGCTCGGGCTGGCGGCCCGCGAAGCGCTCGGCACCCGCCCCACCCCGCCCCCGAAGCAGTCCGCCCCGCTCCCGTCCGCCCTGCTCACCGAGAGCGGCTCGGAGCCCTTCGTCGGCCGCGCGGACTTCCGCGAGCGCATCGCCGAGCACCGCACCGCGGCCCAGACCGGCGAGCGGCGTTTCGTGCTGATCGAGGGCGAGCCGGGGATCGGCAAGACGCGCCTCGCCACCGAGGCCGCCCGTGACGCGCACGCCGCCGGCGCGACCGTCCTCTACGGCCGCAGCGACCCGGAGTCGCTGATCCCGTTCCAGCCGTTCGCGATGGCGCTCCCGACCGTCAAGGAGCAGGAGCGGTTCGCGTTCTTCGACGCCGTCACCCGCAAGCTCGCCGAGCGCCCGACGCTGCTCATCCTCGACGACCTGCACTGGGCCGACGCCGCCACCACGCACCTGCTCCGGCATGTCCTCGAGGACCCCGGGCCGATCAAGCTGCTCGTCCTCGCCACCACCCGTGAGCCCGACCTGCGTGTCCCGACACCCACCGAGCACCTCACGCTCGCCGGGCTCGAGCGGCTCGAGCTGTCCGCGTTCGTCGCCGCGCTCGGGGAGCCCAAGCCGTCGACGGAAAGCCTCAAGGCGCTGCACGAGCGCACCGGCGGCAACCCGTTCTTCGTGCGCGAGACCCTCAGAGATCCAGGCCTGCCCGACAGCGTCCGCGACGTGATCACGCGCCGGCTCGCGCAGTTCACCGAGTCCTCCCGCCAGGCGCTCGCGATCGCCGCCGTGATCGGCCGCGACTTCCGCCTGGACGTGCTGGAGACGCTCGCCGACGACGCGCTCGAAGCGGTTGAGGAGGCCGAAGCCGCCGGCCTCGTCAAGCCCGGCGCGACCGCGGACCAGTTCCGCTTCGCCCACGCGCTGGTCCGCGAGACGCTCGCCGAGCAGATGAGCAACGCCCGCCGGATCCGCCTGCACCGCAGCATCGGTGAGGCCCTCGAGCGCCACCCGTCGGCCACATCCGCGGAGCTCGCCCGCCACTTCTACGAAGCCCGCCACCTGGACCCCGACCGCGCGTTCACGTACGCGCTCAAGGCCGCCCGGGAGGCCGATCACGAGGCCGCCGTCACCTACTACCGCCACGGGCTGGAGCTCCGTCCCCGGCTGGACCTGGAGCTCGCGCTCGGCGAGGCGGAGCTGCGGACCGGCGACCCGGCCTTCCGCGCCACGTTCCAGCGCGCCGCCGCCCGCGCCCGCGAGACCGGCGACCGTGAAGCCCTCGCCCGCGCCGCGCTCGGCTTCAACGTCCGCCAGGCGGCCTCGGCCGTGCTCGACCCGGAGGGCATCGCGCTGCTCGAGGAAGCCGACGACGCGCTGGCGGACAGTCCGCTGCGCGCCCGCGTGAAGGCCCGGCTCGCGACCGCGCTGCACTTCGCGAACCAGACCGACCGCGTGCTCGCCCTCTCCGCCGACGCGCTCGCGCTGGACCGCAGCGGCGAGACGCTCGTCGCCCGCCACGGCGCGCTGCTGCACATCGCGCATCTGGACGAGCGCCTCGCCCTCGCGCGTGAAGTGATCGCGCTCAATGACCCTGAGCTGGTCGCGCTCGGCCGCTGGTGGTACGTCTTCGACCTGATGGAGGCGGGCCGGATCGAGGAGGCGCGCGAGCAGCACGAGGCGCTCGCGAACCTCGCGGACGAGCTGCGCCAGCCGCTGTTCCGCCACTTCGCCGCGGTGTGGGACGTCGTCTGGGCGCAGATGGCCGACCGTCCGGCCGACATCGAGCGCCTCGCCGAGCGCGCGCACGCGCTCGGCGTCCGCGCGGCCGCCCCCGACGCGGCGATGATCCGGCTCGCCCAGCTGATGGCGCTGCGGGTCCAGCAGGGCCGCCTGCCCGAGTACCTCCAGGCGGTGGAGCCGCTCGCGGCCGAACAGGAGCACTTGCCGGCGTGGCGCGCGGCGCTGGCCGTCGGACTGCTCGTCTCCGGGCAGCGCGAACGCGGCGAGGCGCTCTACGGCACGCTCGACGAGCACGCGATCCCGCGCGACATGACCTGGCTCACGACCCAGACGCTGCTGAGCTGGTGCGCGACGTTGCTGGGCGACGCGGCCCGCGCCGGGCGCCTGTACGCGCTCCTGCTCCCGTACCGCGAGCGCGCCGTGCAGGACGTGCTCGCCGCGAACTGGGGGTCGGTGGAGCGCTACCTCGGCTCACTCGCGATGGTCCGCGGGGAGTACACGCGCTCCGAGGAGCACTTCGAGGCCGCACTCCAACGCAACGCCCATAACGCCCAGGCCCTCCGCCTCACGCGGATGGAGTACGCGCAGCTGCTGCTCGCGGGCGACGAGCCCACCCGCGCCCGCGCGCTGCTCGCCGCGGCCCTCGACGACGCGCAGGCCGCGGGCCTGACCGCCGTCGCGGACTTCATCCGGGTGCAGCTGTCGCCTCGATCCCCCTCGGATCCCCCTCCTCGTCCAGAATCGTCCTGACGTCGACGAACCCGTCGAGCGCGAGCGTCTCGGGCTGACGGCCGCCGAGCTCGAGCAGCAGCGCACCGCCCGGCTTGAGCACGCGGCGCGCGCCCTCCACAGCACGGCGGGCGAGGTCGAGCCCGTCCTCGCCACCGTCGTAGGCGAGCGTCGTCTCGAACGCGAACGTGTCGCGCTGCA
Organism: Solirubrobacter taibaiensis; assembly: GCA_027587225.1. GTDB lineage: Bacteria > Actinomycetota > Thermoleophilia > Solirubrobacterales > Solirubrobacteraceae > Solirubrobacter > Solirubrobacter taibaiensis. The sequence continues at coordinate 540,985 of JAPDDQ010000001.1, read as the reverse complement.
GCAGCGGCAGGTCGCTCGTCGGGACGTACGGCACGACCGCGGTCACGACGTCAAACGGGCCCGTCTCGCCGTCGAACAGATCACCGACCCGTGCGTCCACGCCGTTCGCCCGCGCACACGCCACGCACAACGGGTCGAGGTCGGTGGCGATCATCCGCGCGTCCCGCTCGGCGATCAGCACCGCGGCGATCGCGCCCGAGCCCGTGCAGAGGTCGATCCCGGCGCCGCCCGGCGGCATCCGCGCCACCGCCCGCCACGCGACCGACTCGGTGTGCCAGCGCGGCACGTACACGCCAGGCTGCACCACGATCACCCGGCCGCAGAACTCGACGGTGCCCGTGATCCACGCGAGCGGTTCCCCCGTCAGCCGGCGAGCTACGAGCGCGTCGAGATCGCCCCCGGCGGCGCGGAGCTCCGTCGCCTCTTCCTCGGGCGCGACGAACCCGTTGCGCATCAACAGGTCGACGAGCGGGTCGCGCAACTCAGATGACGTCGGCGACGCCGATCTGGGCGTCGCGGGCCGCGCGCACGAGCGCGGGAAGCTGGTCGGCGGGCACCGGCGGAGAGTAATAGAAGCCCTGCGCGAGGTCACAGCCGATCGCGGCCAGCACGGACGCCGAGGCGCGTGACTCCACGCCCTCGGCCACCACCCGCAGGCCGAGTGAGCGGCCGAGCGCGGCGGTCGAGGCGACGATCGCGCGGTCCGCGGGGTCGCGGTCCATCGTCATCACGAACGACTTGTCGATCTTGAGCTCGTTCACCGGCAGCCGCTTGAGGTGCTCGAGCGAGGAATAGCCGGTCCCGAAGTCGTCGAGCGCGAGGCCCACGCCGAGCGCCTTGAGGTCGGCGAGCACTTCGCCGGCGCGCTGCGGGTCGTGCAGCATCAGCGACTCGGTGACCTCGAGCGTGAGCGCCTGCGGCGGGATGCCGTGCCGCTCGAGCGCACGCTCGATCTGGCCGGGCGTGCGCAGGTCGAGCAGGTTCTGGACGGCGAGGTTCACAGCCATGTGCAGGTCCAGGCCATCGGCGCGCCAGGCGGCGAGCTGCGCCAGCGCGGTCTCCAGCACGTGCAGCGTGAGCGGGCGCATCAGCGCCGTGTGCTCGGCGTGCGGCAGGAACGCGCCCGGGCCGCGCAGGCCGTGCACCGGGTGCTGCCAGCGCACGAGCGCCTCGACGCCGTCCACGAGGCCGGTCGCGAGGTTGACCTTCGGCTGGTAGTGCAGGACGAGCTCGTCGCGCTCGAGCGCGTGGCGCAGCTCGGCGATCAGCTGCAGGCGCTCGCGCGAGTGGCGGTCACGCGACGGGTCGTAGATCTGGAAGCCGGTGCGCGCGTCCTTGGCCTGGTACATGGCGACGTCCGCGCGCTGCAGCAGCTCGTCCGCGGTGGTGCCGTGGTCGGGGCACAGCGCGGCGCCGACGCTCGCGTCCATCACGACTTCGAGCCCGTCGATCTCGAACGGCGCCTGGAGCGCGGCGCCGATGCGACGCCCGATGTCCGTCGCGTGCGCGAGGCCGGCACCGGGCAGCACCAGCGCGAACTCATCCCCGCCGAGGCGGGCGACGAGCCCACAGCTCCCGACGGCTTCGCTGAGGCGCTTTCCGAGCTTGGCGAGCAGGAGGTCGCCGGCGTGATGGCCGAGCGTGTCGTTGAGGTCCTTGAAGCGGTCGAGGTCGACCATCGCCACCGCGAGCCGGCTGTCCTCGTGCAGTGCGCGGCGCAGCTGCTCGTGGAACGCGCGACGGTTGGCGAGGCCGGTCAGCTCGTCGGTGAGCGCGAGCGCGCGGGAATGCTGGAGCACCGTGTTCTCCATGAACGTGAGCGTCATCCGGCCGAGCGCGAGCACCAGCGTCGCGGCCGCGAGCAGCACGGCGGGGGTGCTCGTAGGGTTGAAGTGGTCGGCGACGAGCAGCCCGCCGGCGACGAGCGTCATCACGCTCGGCGTCACGAGCGTGCGCCACCCTTCGAGCGCGACCTTCCGCGGCATCTCGGCGGGCCGGAGGGCGGCGACGGCGATCAACACCGGCGAGAGCAACCCGAGCAGCGGCACCCACAGCGGGCGGCGCTCACCCATGAAGCCGGCCCACGCGTAGCCCACGTCAGCGGCGACGTGCGCGAGCAGGCCGGCGCCGATCAGCAGCCAGACCGAGCTCACGCGCCAGCCGCGCAGCGTCACGGCGACCAGCACCATGACGACGAGCAGCACGTCGAACATCGGGTACAGCAGGGCGACGACGCTCTGCCAGCCGCCACCGGTGGCGCGCTGTGCGGTCTCTCCCAACAGCTGGGCGACGATGGCGGCGGAGCCGACCGAGCCGATCGCCGCGTCCAGCCACAGCGCGGGCGTGATGCGTACCAGGCGCCGGCGGGCGAACAGCAGCGCCGCGGCGAACACGAAGGGGAAGAACGCGAGCAGGACCAGGTCGGCGTGGTTGGGGAAGCGCGTCTCGCCGCCGGGCCAGGCCACCCAGATCGCACCGATCGCCTGGGCGAACACCGCCGCGCCGAGGGCCAGCCACGCCGCGCGATCGTCCCGCCGCCGCAGCGCACGCATCAGCACCGCCACCGCGGCGGTGAGGATCGGTAGGCCGGCGGCGAGGACGAGGATCACTTCGTCCCGCAATCGGCGCTTCGCCTCTGAAACTTGATGATCTGGACGAGTGTTGGCTCTAGGGCCGGGCGCGGCGGATCAAATACGCGCTCGTCATCAACGGCACGCCGAAGATCGCCAGCGTGCGAATGAGGTCCAGCACCGCTCCCGCGCGCGCCTCACCTTCCCCGATCATCCAGCCGGACACCCACATCATGCTCGCCGCCAACCCGAACGGCCAGAAGAGCATCCCGACGACCTTGTCGTACCACTTCCAGTGGTTGGAGAACCAGAGCAGGAACACGCCGACGAGCCAGCCGACGCCGCCCAGGAAGCCGCCGAGCAGCAGGAGCGAGATCGCCGCCCACTCCAGACCGCCGAGGCGCTCGGGCTCGGGCAGCGGCTCACACCGGCCGCTCGCGAGGCGGTCGGGCGGGCCGAGGCGCTCGAGCGCGTCAGCCACCTCGGAGTCCGTCGGCGCCGGGCCGAGCCGGTGAGCCAAGTGCCGTTCCACGCTCTCGAGCAACTCGCGGCGCTCGTTCCACGGGAGGTCGAGCGTCGCGCGCTCGACGCGGTCCAGGTAGTCCCGGACGAGCGGGTGCAGCAGTTCCGTCGCCATGCTTGAAGCGCGCAGCGTAGCCTCACTGCTGCCCGGTGTCTAGAACCGTCGGACGCTCACGCGAACGGTGTGGCCGCGGGCCCAGGCGACGATCGCGTAGTCGCCCGCGACGCGGACATCCCGGTTGGTGGAGTTGGTGTGGTAGACGGCGGGCGGCGAGCCCTTCGGCGCGTTGACGGACCTGAACTTCCCGTCCGGGCCGGCGAGCGCGGCGCCGAACCGCGTGCGGGTGGCCCACAGTGCGAGGGTGCGGTTGCCGTCGAGGGGGAGTGCGACAGGCTCGTTCGCCAGTTGGCGGGTGAGCGTCTGCAGCGGCGCGTTCGGTGTCGCGAGCGACGCGGCCCGGACGGGCGCTTCACGGGAGAACGGCTTCGGGGAGGACTTCAGCTGGAAGACGATCGCGCCCGGGGCGGCCCACGGCGCGAAGGCACGGGAGGCGTGGGCGACGGTCGGCCCCACGGGCGCGCCGAGGCTGCCGTCGGGGTTGAGCGGGATCCCGCGCGGCTGGCCGGCGCACGAGGTGTCGCCGCACAGGGCGGTCATCGTCACGGTCAGCACCGCGCGGTCGCCGGCGACGGTGACGCGAGCGTCGGTGAGCTTGTCACCGACGACCACGGGGGCGGTGAACGCGCCGCCGTGCGGGCGGACGGCGTACACGACGGGTTGCGGGTCGCCGTACGTCGTGCGCTCGCGCTGGAACACGAACACGGCACGGCCGTCGGGGAGGACCGCGAGCGCCTGCGTGGGGCGGGCGTCGAGCCCGAACTGGCCGAGGCCCAGGTCCTGCGGAGGTCCGACCGGGGCCCCCGCGGCGTCGAGGGACAGCGTGCGCACGCGGTAGGGCTTGGCGCTGCCGCGGCGCGGGAACTGGCGCTCGGCCACGACCCAGCCGCCGAGCGGGTCGGCGGCGATGGTGATGCCGTTGATCTCCGAGCCCGTGCTGCTCGCGACCTTGCGCTGCTTGAAGCCGTTGGCCGTGCGCGTGGCGACGTGGATGCCGTCCTTGGCCTCGTACGCGACCGCGCCGGGCGCGACCGCGTAGTCGAGCGTGCGCTTGGCGAGCGTCCTCGGGCGTGAGAACCCACCGTCCTTGCGCCGAACGCTCACCACGAGCCGCCGGTCGCCCGTCTCGTACGCCAGCAACGCGCCGCCTTCGGCATCGATGGCGACCCGCGGCACCGGCTCGTGGAACTGCGCGGCTCCGGCGTCGAAGGACTGCGTCGGGCTCCAGCCGGCGGCAGCGATGAGAGCGAGTGCGGCGAACGACATACCACCACTCTCGCCGACCGGACCGCGCACGACCATCCACCAGGGTGGATGCTCGCCACCACCTTGTCGACTATGCGCTTTCGGCTACGCGGCCGCGGTGGCGAGCTCGCGCGCGGAGGAGACCAACTCGGGGTGCACGGACGGCGCCGCCGCCATCGCGCCGGACGACGACAACGTCAGCGGCGCACCCGTGTAGTCCGTGACCGTCGCGCCGGACGCGCGCGCGATCGCGTGGCCCGCGACGACGTCGTACGGGTTGTTGTGCGCGAGCACCATGCCCTGGATGGCGCCGGTCGCCAGCCACGTCCAGAGCACCGACGCGGCGCCTACGCAGCGGAAACGCATCGCGCGCTTGTGCACGTCCATGGTCATGCGCAGGTACGCGTCCAGGCGTTCGCCTCCGCCCTGGTGGAACGCGTCGCCCATGCCGACGATGGCCTCGTCGAAGCTGTCGACGTCGGTCACCGCGCCGCTGTCGACGCGGGTGCCGAGGAACGGCAGGTCGATCACGCCCAGCACGGGCACGCCGTCCTCGAGCAGGCCGAGCATCACGCCGCACAGCGGGGAGCCGGTGGCGTAGTTGATCGTGCCGTCGAGTGGGTCGGCGACCCACACGCGGCCGCGGTGCAGATCGGCGCCGCCGCCCTCCTCGCCGTAGAAGCCGATGTCGGGCGTCGATTGCGCGAGCGCCGCCTTCATCGCCGCCTCCGACGCGAGGTCCACCTCGGTCAGGAAGTCCTTGGCCGCCTTGCCGATCCGCGCCAGCGGCTCGCCGCGGCCCTCCCGCAGGACCGCGACCCCTGCATCCACCGCCGCGTGCGCCGCGGCCCGTAGCTCTTCCGAAGTCACACCGCCAGCGTACGCGGCAGGTCGAACGCGTCGAGCGCCGGCCCGTAGAACGCCGTGACGTCGGCGATCAGCCCACCCTCGATCCGGAGCACGTCGACCGCCTCCAGCGTGTACTCGCCCGCGCCGGGCTTGCGCAGGTAGTTCGCGATCGCGGGCTGGCGGTTCGTGCGCGTGACGGTGCACCGGAACCGGCCGAACGCCTCCGTGCCGAAGCCACCCTCGGCCCAGCCGCTGACGATCGTCTCGCTGCCGACGTACACCTCCGGCTCAGGCGGCATCGAGAAGCGCGCGTCCTCGTGCATGAGCACCTTGATCCCGCGCGCGTCGCCCGCCTCGCACAGCGCCATGTAGCGGTCGAGCAGCTCACGCTCCTCCGCGCTGCCTTCCGCCGTCCACTCACCACGCTCCTTCGGCAGGTGTTCCTTGAGCACGGCGCGCGCCCGCTGCAGCGCGCTGTTGATGCCCGCCTCGGTGGTCTCCAGCAGCTCGGCGCAGTCCCGCGCGCGCCAGCCGAGCACGTCGCGCAGGATGAGCACGGCGCGGGGCCGCGGCGCGAGGTGCTGGATCGCGACCATGAACGCGAGCTCCACCGTCTCACGCGCGAACACGTCCTCGTCGAGCGGCGCCGCCACCGCGTCGGGGAACGGCTGGAGCCACGTGATCTCGCCGTTGGGCGCGGGCGTCCTCGGTCGCTTCTCGAGCGCGTCCAGGCACGCGTTGGTCGCGATCCGGTACAGCCAGGCCCGCAGCGACGCCCGCTGCGCGTACGTCTCACGCTTGCGCCACGCGCGCAGGAACGTCTCCTGCGTGAGGTCCTCGGCCTCCTCGTAGGAGCCCACCATCCGGTAGCAGTGCACGTGCAGCTCGCCGCGGTGGCGCTCCACCACGGTCGCGAACGCGCTCTCGTCTTGCAGTTCCGCAACGGTCATATCGGTTTGACGGCAAGCCTCCCGAAAACTCATCATCGACGCTGCCTGCTATCACCTCGCGGCGCAGATGTATGCACTTGCAATAACCGACCTCGTCAAGCGTTATCCGACCGGGACCGAAGCGCTCAAGGGCGTCTCGATCGAGATCGAGGAGGGCGAGTTCTACGGCCTGCTCGGGCCGAACGGAGCCGGAAAGTCGACGCTGATTCACTGCACGACCGGGCTCGCCCAGCCGACGACGGGCTCGATCGAGATCTTCGGCCACGACGCCGTGCACCACTACGGCCCCGCGCGCGTGGCCGTGGGACTGGCCCCGCAGGAGCCGAACCTCGACTGGTTCCTTACGATCGAGGAGACGCTCGACTACCACGGCGGCTACTTCGGGATGGCCCGCAAGGACCGCCGCGAGCGCGCGACGGAGCTGCTGGAGGCGTTCAGCCTCACCGACAAGCGCCACGAGCGCACGCGCTTTCTGAGCGGCGGCATGAAGCGCCGGCTGATCCTGGCTCGCGCGCTGATGCACCGCCCGAAGCTGCTCATCCTCGACGAGCCGACCGCCGGCGTGGACGTGGAGCTGCGGCTCGAGCTGTGGCACTACATGCAGCGGATCAACGCGGAAGAGGGGACGACGATCCTCCTTACGACGCACTACCTGGAAGAGGCCGAACAGCTGTGCAGCAAGATCGCCTTCATCAACGGGGGCGAGATCGTCGCGACGGGCACGAGCGGCGACCTCGCACGTGAGTACGGCGTGTCCAGCCTGGAAGACGCGTACCTCGCGCTCGTCGGGCGCGGCGAGCTGTCGCGCGCCCACGTCCCGGTGGTCGAAGAATGAGCCCCGCCCAGATCCGCTTCCTCACGCTCGTCCGGCGTGAGACCACCCGCTTCTTCAAGATCAAGCGCCAGACGCTCGGCGCGCCGCTGCTGGAGACGTTCCTCTACATCTCCGTGTTCGGCGCGGCGCTGGGATCACGCATCGACCAGCTGCACGGCGTCGACTACGTCGTTTTCATCATCCCCGGGCTGATCATGATGGCCTGGGCGACGAACGCGTTCTCCAACAACTCGTCCTCGCTGCTCCAGCAGAAGTTCCAGCGCTCGATCGATGACCAGCTGTCCTCGCCGGCCTCGCCGCTGGAGCTGCTGCTCGCGCTCTCGCTCGGCGGCTTCCTGCGCGGCATGATCGTCGCGGTGCTCACGTTCGTCGCGTCGTCGATCCTGGTCGACGTGCCCGTCGAGCACATCCTCGTGCTCATCCCCGGGCTGTTCCTCGTCGGCTTCTTCTTCGCCCAGCTGGGGGTCTTGGTCGGCCTGCGCGCGGAGCAGTTCGACGACGTGAGCTTCTACCAGACGTTCATCCTCACGCCGCTGATCTTCCTCGGCGGCGTCTTCTACTCGGCGACGCTGCTGCCGGAGCCGTTCGAGACGCTCACGCAGTTCAACCCCGTCTACTACATGATCGGGCTCGTCCGCTACGGCTTCATCGGCTACAGCGAGACCAACATCGCGTTGTCACTGCTGTTCCTGACGGTCGCGGCCGGCGCGCTGTTCGTGTTGAACCTCCAGCTCTTCAACCGCGGCTACCGCCTACGCGCGTAGGCGGCGCTCGACGAGGCGGTCGGCGGCGTGCACGGGTGAGCCGTCGCCGTCCGCGTAGAGCTCGAGCAAGAGGGTGCCGATGCCGCGCAGGCGCTCGTCGACCTGTTGTTCGGTCCACCCCAGCGACTCGAGGCCCGCGCCGTGGAGCACGCCGCCGGCGTTGATGACGTAGTCGGGGGCGTACAGGATCCCGCGCTCGTGCAGCCGGTCGGCGAGTGACGGCACCGCGAGCTGGTTGTTGGCGGCGCCCGCGACGACGCGGCAGCGCAGCTGGTCGATCGACACGGCGTTGACCACGCCACCGGTGGCGCACGGGGCGAGCACGTCGCACTCGAAGCTGGGGACCTCGTCGGGCGCGATCGGCGTGCCCACGGCGAGCCGTGTCTCGTCCACGTCGGACACGTAGACGTCCGCGCCCGCCTCATCCAGGTGAGAGGCGAGCAGCGCGCCGACGGAGCCCATGCCCTGGATGAGCACGCGCACGCCGCGGAGGTCGCTGTCCAGCGCGTGCTGCACGCTCGCCTCGATGCCGTGGAAGACACCCTTCGCCGTCGCGGGCGCGGTGGAGCCGGAGCCGCCGCGCTCCACCGACTTGCAGAACACGTACGGGCAGGTCTCGGCGATGATGTCCATGTCGCGCTCGGACGTGTTCATGTCCGGCGCGCACGAGTAGAGACCGCCGAGCGACGTGATGAACGCGCCGTAGCGGTGCAGCAGCTCGACGCGGGCGTCGCCGGTGGGCAGCTCCGGCACGGCGAGCACGGCCTTCCCGCCGCCGCGCGGCACGTCGCAGACCGCGAACTTGCGCGTCATCGCCCCGCTCAGCTCGAGCACGTCGGCGAGCGCGTCCTCGGGGCTCGCGTACGAGCGCATCCGGGTACCGCCGCCCGCCGGCCCGCGGCGCGTGGAGTGCACGCCGATGAACATCCAGGTGTGCAGGTCGGCCTCGTAACGCACGGCCACCTGCTCGCCGTCCCACGCGGTCAGCAGCGATTCGAACGCGGTCACGTTCGGGACCCTATAGGTACCTACCCAGGGAGAAATAGGTGGCCGGTGCCGATGAGTGACCGGGGTCCGCGCGGGACAGTCATCCCGTGCTCCTGAACCCCGACATCGCCGCCGAACTCCGTCCCCGCCTCCTCGACGTCGCCTACTCGATCTGCGGTTCCCGCACCCTCGCGGAGGACCTCGTCCAAGAGACGTACGCCCGTGTGCTGGCCAAGCCGCGCCCGCTCACCGAAGGCGCCGCCTTCCCCTACCTGGTCCGCGCGCTGCGCAACGTCGCCAAGGACCACTGGCGCTCCGAGCAGCGCCGTCCGCAGATCATCGGCGACCTCGACCCCGAGGACCCGAGCCTCCGCCACGACCGCGAACCCCACCACGAAGTCATGGCCCAAGAGGTGTACGCACACGTCGAGCGCCTCCCGCTCGAGTTCCGCAACGTCGTCAAGGCCGTCGACGTGTTCGGCCTCAGCTACGCGCAGGCCGCCGGCACCCTGCGGATCCCGCAGGGCACCGTGATGAGCCGCCTCTCGCGCGGCCGCCGCCGGCTCGTCTGCGCGATGTCCTGACGTCAGCAGCGGTCGCGGGATGTCCGCTGTTAGCCGGCGCGATACGGGGCCAGGAATGCGGTCAAAGCGGCCAGCGTTGCCTGGGGAGCCTCCTCGGCGACCCAATGGCCGGCGCCAGGGATGACCACGCTCTGGACGTTCGTCGCAAGGGCCATCATCGCCTTTCCGACGTCGGCGCCGTAGCTTCGCTCACCGCCGATCGCCAGGACCGGCATCGGCAGCGGTCGCGACTTGCGCTGCTCGTTCTGTGCGATGGTCGCGTCGAGCGCGCGGTACCACCCCAAGCCGGGGCGGAGAGCGCCGGGCTTTGACAGCAGGCGGACGTAGTACTTGAGGGCGTACTCGGGGACGTTCCCGCCTTGGATCTCGAACTCGTAGCGGAAGAAGGCGTCCTCATTGCCCGTGATGAGCTGCTCGGCCAGCTTGTCGACCCGGTTGAACGCGAGGTGCCAGAGTCGGTTGTTGACCGCCTCCGGGACGAACAGGGGCGGTGAGTGAGAGGCCAGCGGCGGCCCGGGAATCTCGGCGAGCGCCACGCGGTCGACCCGGTCCGGGTGGTCCGCGGCGAGCGCGTAGCTGATCGCAAAGCCCGTGTCGTGTCCCACGACGGCGAACCGCTTGTGGCCGAGCTTGTCCATCAGAGCGACCAGGTCGTTGGCGAGGGTGCGAGTGTCGTAGCCTCGCGCGGGTTTGTCGGACTGCCCGATGCCGCGCTGGTCGACCGCGATGACGGTGAAGTCCTTGGCCAGCGCCGGCATCAAGTGCCGCCACGCGTACCAGGTCTCGGGCCACCCGTGCACCAGCAACAGCGGCGGGCCGTCGCCGCCGACGACCGCGTGCAGGCGCACGTCACCAACGTCGACGAGTCGGCTCGTGAACGTGTCGTTGAAACCCGCCCGAAGGTGCGGAGCGGTGACGCGCTTGGTCGAGGCATGCGCGGCGTCGACGAGCACGCTGGCGGCGAACAGGACTAGGACGACGGCGACGGCGCGCCGCACGGGCGCCCAGCGGGCGAAGAAGGAACTCACTGGAATCTCCCTCCAGGTGGCTTGACGCACTCTGCGTGCGATGTGCGACCAGTTCACTGCCTGGACGGACCCGTCGCCCCAGTCACAACCCTGGTCAGTGCCCTGGCCCGATCCCGGGGATACGAAACGCAACCTGGCCCGTTGTGTCGGGTCGTTGAGCGGGTACAGCGCCGCCATGAGGGCTCCGCGAAGCGATCAAGCACAAGCACACGGGTCCTCGTCGATGCTCCGGAGCGACCACGTGCCGCAAGCGGCCTCGAGAGCGTCCGAGTGGGCGCCAGGCCGATGGGGACCAGCGAGTCGAGCATTGCTCCTCGCGGTCGCCCTAGGACAGCTGGGCGACAGTGCGCGCATCGTGTGGTCGGTGGCGCTTTGCGTCGGCAATGTCATCGCGATGCCGGTCACGACCTTGGTCCCGCCGGTCGTCGGCGTCCTCGTGTTCTGGATCATCATGCGCACACGCGAGCCGGGTCGGCACGCGCACGACCCCGAAACGACACGATGCCCGCTGCTCGACCGTCCGGTCGAGCGGCGTGGTCAGGTCACCTGCGTCACGCCAGCGTGAACGATGCTGACGACCCGGTTCCTGTCCGGAGAGACGATGACGCGCGTCCAACTCGTCGACACGTAGCCAGGCCCGAAACGTGGTTTGCGGGAAGCGGTCGAGCGGACCCACACGGTGTCCGGCTCGTCGGGGTGCACGACGACCTCGTCGGTCGTGCGCGCGACGCGGCAGCAGAAGCCGACAGTACTGCTGCGATCCCGCGACCACCGCCAACGGCAGAGCGATCTGCGTCCACCACGGGGCGCCGGCGGCGTCGAGCAGCACGGCCACCACCTCGTACAGCACAAGCCAGCCCGCACACACAACCAGTTGGCGCTTCATGAGCGGCGTGAGCGTACGCGAGCCATGAGCGAAACGCGATCATCGGTTCGGCCAGTCTTTCGCTCGTTGACGAGAGAGTCCGTAAGCATGTCTGGGCGGTTCGACGGGCACGACCGGCTCGTGGGTGCTGACTACGAGAACTGGCTCAAGTGGTGGCGGGCAACCGGCCGAGCCGACCTCGAGGACATCCTGCTCCGGCGTTGGGACCCGCTCGGCTCAGGCAGTAGCGACGCCGTCGAGCACCGAGACATCTGCGCCCGGTACGCCACACGGATCGGCATGCGTCTCCGTCACGGCATCTCCGGGGCTGAGATCGCGGATCTGCTCGTGGCGGCGAGTGGCGAGCTCGGGGTGCGCGTCGACGAGCGCAGGTCGGCGGCGGTCGCGATGGAGATCCGCACGTGGTATCGCGACCAGCGCGGCGATCAAGCACGAACGCACTGGCCCATGCGATTCACTCGCGAAGAGATCTGACGCCCGCTGGCCCGGCGTCGCCCCGAACCGAATCTTGCGGAGCCGTCGCGAAGGAGCGCAGTGCAATGATTCACGCTCGAAGGCGTCGACGTCACATCCTTGCCCTCGCGTCGTTTCGCATCCCGTCGCCGGAGTCGCTCTCACGGGCGAACCCGGATGACCGTCTTCCCCGTGACCCGCTCGGTTGGGTTGAGAGCGGTGACGGCGTCGTCGAGGGTCGCGACGTTGCCGATATTGGTCCGCAGACGTCCGTCTCGCACCCGCTTGACGATCTCGCTCAGTTGGGCACGATCGGACTCGACGACGAAGTCGACGGCCAGGCCGTCGGCGGGTCGCGCCTCGGGCGGCCCTACGACAGTCACCAGAGTTCCTCCAGCCCGGATCAGGCCCGCGGATCGCTTCTGGATGTCTCCGCCGATGACGTCGAACACGAGGTCGACGCGGCCGACGTCTTCGAGGGCGTCGTTGTCGAGGTCGACGAACTCGTGCGCGCCGAACTCGAGTGCTTTCTCGCGGTCGTCGGCACGTCCGGTGCCGATGACGTAGGCGCCGGCCTCACGTGCGAGCTGGGTCACCATCGTCCCGACTGCGCCGGCCGCTCCGTGCGCGAGGAGGGTCTGCCCGGCCCGGAGGTGGCCGTGGTCGAACAGTCCCTGCCAGGCGGTCAGGCCCGAGATCGGAAGACTGGCGCCGACGGTGAAGTCGACGTCTCCCGGCAGCGGCGCCAGGTTGCGCGCCTCGATCGCGACGTACTCCGCCAGGGTGCCGTCGCGGTGCCAGTCCGCGAGGCCGAGCACGCGCTGCCCCACAGACACCCCGGTCGTTCCGTAGCCGAGGGCGCTGACCACACCGGCCAGCTCGTGCCCGGGGATCGATGGTGTTCGGTCGCGCTCGCTGCGGTCGGTCCAGGTCGAGGGCCACTCCATCTCCGTAGGGACGAACCCCGACGCATGAACCTCGACGATGACGTCGTTGATCGCTGCCGGCGGCTCAGACCGCTCCACCAGCGTCATCCCAGCCGTACCCGCGGCCTGGTCGGTCACCACTATCGCCTTCATCTGGCAACTCCTCCCGCTGTTTCGCGCTCGCCATTCGAGCTGCTGACGGTCGAGACCGACGAACGCCGATCACGCGCCAGCAAGCGGATCTAGCCTGTCTCGCCGGCGACCACGATGCCGTGTTCGTAGGCGAATACGACGGCTTGGACGCGGTCGCGCAGCCCGAGTTTGAGCAGGACGGCCCCGACGTGGCTCTTGACCGTGGCCTCGGTGACGACGAGCCGCGCCGCGATCTCGGCGTTCGAAAGGCCGTGTGCGACCAGCACGAGCACCTCTCGCTCACGGGGGGTCAGCTCCGCGAGCACCGCCGCCGGCGGCTCGATCGGGTCGCTGCGCGCGGCGAAGTCCTCGATCAGCCGGCGGGTGATCGACGGTGAGAGCAGCGCCTCGCCGCTGTGCACTACGCGGATCGCCTCGATCAGGCGCTCGCGCGGCGCGTCTTTGAGCAGGAAGCCCGCCGCACCGGCACGCAGCGCACCGAAGACGTACTCGTCGAGGTCGAACGTCGTGAGGACGAGCACGCGGGGAGCCGGCTCGATCGCGCCGCTCGTCAACTTCGCCGTTGCCTCGACGCCATCCATGGTGGGCATCCGGATGTCCATGAGGACGACGTCGGGCCGGAGTTCGCGGACACGTTCGATCGCCTCCTCGCCGTCGCCCGCCTCGCCGACCACGACGAGTCCGGGCTGGGTCTCCAGGAAGAGCCGGAAGCCGATCCGCACGAGCTCCTGGTCGTCGACGATCAGGACGCGGATACTCATGCGTCACCACCGACCGGCAGCCGCGCCGCCACCCGAAAGCCGCCGCTCTCCCGTCGCCCCGTCTCGAGCTCGCCGCCGAGGAGCGCGACGCGCTCGCGCATGCCGACCAGGCCGTGGCCGGGGACGACCGCGTCCCGGCGCAGTGAGGTGCCGTCGTCGACGACCTCGAGCTCGAGCGCGGAGTCGCGGAACGCGAGCGTCACGACGACGACGCTGCTGGCGCGCGCGTGCTTGAGCACGTTGGTGAGCGCTTCTTGGACGATGCGATAGACCGAGAGCTCGACGCCACCGGGAAGCGGCCGCTGGTCCCCGGCCCGCTCGAGCATCACCGGGAGCCCCGCGCTTCGGTACTCCGCCACAAGGCCGTCGAGCTGGGCGAGCGACGGCTGCGGACGCGACTCCGCCGCGTCCGCCGGCTCGCGCAGCAGCTCGAGGATCCGCCGCAGCTCGACGAGGCTCTGCTCGCCGCTGGTCTCGACCTTGCCGAGGGTCGCGTCGGCGACGTCGGGCCGGCTGCGCAGCACGTCGCGCGCTCCGCGCACGCCGACGAGCATCACGGTGACCGAGTGCGCCACGATGTCGTGCAGCTCGCGCGCGATCGCGGCGCGCTCCTCGTGCACGGCGAGCTGTACCGACTGCTGGCGCTCGCGCTCGATGAAGGCCGCGCGCCGCTGCAGCTCGCGCCGGTACTTGCGGCGCGTCTCGACGTAGACGCCGAGCCCCCACGCTCCGAGCGAGCAGGCGGCGGAGAGGACGGGGTCGAAGAGCTGATCGCCCGACGGGACGACCAGCGACGTGAGGACAGAGATCGAGACCGTGAGCACGAGCGCGGCGAGCGCGACCCGCCGCTCGCACGCGATCGCCACGGTGTACAGCGCGATCAGCGGCGCCATCGCAAACGGCGTCGTGCCCGCGACCGCCACGCCGAGCATGGCGACGAGCGACACCTCGAGCGTCGCGAGTGGGTGACGCCGGCGGAGCACCAGCACCGCGCCGGCGACGAACGCGAGCAGGACCGCGACCGGGGATGGCGAGCCGTCGGGCGCAAAGGTCTGGGCGACCTCGACCGCCGCGGCGCCCATGGCCAGCAGGACGTCGAGCGCCCACACGCGCCGGCCGATCGGTCCGTGCGGCTCGCGCGGCGGGATCATGCGACGTCGCGCCGCCTTTCCGTGAGGACCGCGGCGATGAGCGCCGCCGCCGTCCAGCCCACGAGGACCACGCCCGCCGCGCCGATGGACAGGGTCTCCAGCCCGGCCCCGGCGACGCCCTGCGCGGCGCCGAACGGCGTCACGTCGAGGGCCGTCGGGTTGATCGCCCGAAGTGGCGGGAGCACGATGAAGATCGCGACCAGCGTGCCGGTGACGGCGACGACCTGGTTGCGTACGAGCGCCCCTAGCGCAACCCCAAGCGCGCCCATCAGCGCCGCGGCGACGAGGGTCCCGCCGGCGACGAGCGCGACGTCACCCGCGCCCACCTCCGGGCCGCGCCGAGCGGCCAGCAGCGGCAGGCCGACCGCCAGCGTCACGGTCGTCGCGAGCGCGGCCACCGCGACCGCCGCGGCAGCGTAGGCGCTCGCCCGCGCGAGCAGCAGGGACCCGCCGTCGCGACCGGCGACGAGCGTGGCGGGCGCGGCCGTCCGGTGCCGGTATTCGCCGGCGGCGCCGACGATTCCGAGCAGCAGGACCATCAGCGGCAGCCCGGCGATCGACTGGGTCTTGTGGGCCAGCGACATCGGGGCGTCCCACGCCGGCAGGATCAACAGCAGCACCTGCCCGACCGCCAGCGCGACGGCCATCGCGCCATAGGCGAAGATCGTCCGCGTCGTGGTGGCCTTGATCAGCTCACCTCTGATCAGCGTGGTCATGCCGCCTCCATTTCTCCGGTCAGGCTAAAGAACACCTGCTCGAGCGACGCGTCATCGGACGCGAGCTCGTGCAGGCTCACGCGCTCGCGATGGGCCAGCTCCCCCACCTGCGCCGCGTCCATCCCCTCGATCAGCACCCGGGTGCCCTCGAGCTGCGCCCGCCCGCCGGCCTCGCGGACGGCGGCGGCGAGCCGCTCGGGATTCGGCGTGCCCGCCGCCACCCGGCTGCCTCCGAGCCGGGTCAGCTCGCCGATCGCGCCTTCGAACGCGAGCCGGCCGTGGTGGATGACGACCACGTCGTCGACGGTCTGCGCGGCCTCCGTCAGGACGTGGCTGGACAGCAGCACCGTGCCGCCCGCCGCCGCCCGTTCGCGCAGGAACGTGCGTAGCCAGCGAATGCCCTGGGGATCGAGGCCGTTGAGCGGCTCGTCCAACACCAGCGTCGCCGGGTCGCCGAGCAGCGCAGCCGCCAGCCCGAGCCGCTGGCGCATGCCGAGGGAGTACGTTGCCACGCGGCGGCGCGCCGCCTCGGCGAGCCCGACCAGGTCCAGCACTTCGGCGACACGGTCGGCCGGCAGACCGGCCAGCGCCGCGAGCGAGCGCAGGTGGTTGTGTGCGGAGCGGCCCGGATGGGCGCCGGTCGGCTCGATGTAGACGCCGAGCGAGCGTGCATCGGGGTGCGCGGCCTCGACGGGCGTGCCGTTGATCAATGCGCGTCCGGCGGTCGGGCGGGCAATCCCGACGATCGCCTTCAGCGCCGTCGTCTTGCCCGCTCCGTTCGGGCCCAAGAAACCGGTCACTGCACCTCGGCGCACGCTGAACGACAGGTCGTCGACCGCTGTGAGCTCGCCGTAGCGCTTCGTCAGGCCCTCGACCGTGATGGCGGGCTGGGTGTTCTCGTTGGGCACGCTTTGAGGATCGAGGCCGCCGGCGTCGCCGTCATCGGCCGCGGGACTGAACCTCGTCTCCGTCCCAGGTCGGAGCCGGCGTGCTCTCCGCGTTCGACCGCAGGAGGAGCAAGCACGGGCGCCGCAGCCACGATCATCGCTCGCCCCGATGACGGCAGCTTCCTGGAGAGCGCGCGTAGACGCAGATGCCGTTCAGGTCTCGAGCAACGCTGCTGTCGCGATTCCGGCAGCCTCGGCCGTCACCTCGGCGAGCGGGCGCCCGTCCGCCACTTCCTGCAGCACCAGGGTGAGTGCGCGCAGGCGGTCGGGCCAGGCGATCGCCTGCAGGTCCAGCACCGCTTGCGCTCCGAATCCCAGCTGTCCGATCTGCCAGGACATCAGCGCTCGCAGCGAGGTGAAGCGGCCCGCCTGCCACAACCGGTACGCCGAGCCGGAGGCGGTGCCGACCACGCGAGTGTTGCGTGCGTACGCTCGACGGAGCAGCTCGAGGTACGCGGAGAGGCGTTCTCGTTGATCGCCCGGCGCCGGCAGCCCCTGACCGGCGGCCTCCGCCGCCGATGGGGCGGGAGCCAAGGTGATGAGGTTGCGGCCCGCCTCATTGCGCGTCACCGTCCGAATGATCGCGGGCCAGATCTGGTCGGTGGTCAGGGCGTACCAGCCATCCGCGTCGGCGGTCTCCGAGCGGCGTACTGGGCGGGTCGCCATCACCGCCTGCCCCACGGTCAGGGTGGTGGTGAACGCGAGCCAGCCCGCCGCGAAGCCCTCGGCGCTGATTTTGGCGCTGGCGTTGATGGTCGACACGTTGCCCGGCGTGAGCCAGATGTTCGCGACGATCACCGGGGTCTCGTGCGACGGCAGGTCGATCAGCGGGCGATCGAGCCGCTGTGCCGTCTCGGGCTGCGGCGGCGCCCCGTCCGCGATCTCCCGGAGTTGGTCGATCAACGCCTGGAATCGGTCGCGTTCGGGCCGAGTCACCAGCTCTATCCGGGTCGACAGCGGCATCGCCAACCGGCGCAGCAGGTCCTCCCCCACGTCGCGGAACCCCAGGTCCGTCACCTCCGACGGCGGCCGCATCCCCGACCGTCGCCAGCCGGTGACGAAGGCGGGGTCGCGATCGGCGACCCGGCGCAGCAGATCCTCCAGGTCCGCCCGAGCGACGACCCCGTCGAGATCGCCGGTCGCGCCGACCGGCACCGCCTCCAGCCGCGCTTGGTAGCCGCCGTCAGGGCGCTTGGCGAGTTCGCTCATCCGGACCACGCCGATCGCCTCGTAGTTGATCACCCGGGTCGCCGGATCGAAACGATTGGCCCGCACCAGCAATCCAAGCCCGCCGTTGACCGCCCTCCCCGCCCAGACCGCCTGTGCGTGCTGAGCGACCTCGGGCCAAGCGGCCTCGGTCACGGTGGTGTTCGTCCGGTCGCCGATGACCAGGTTGACGTCCTCGTTGGTGTGCACCGGCGCGGACAGCAGCGGGACCTCCGCGCGGACCGGCCCGAACCGGGAATGGACCGGTTTGACGATGTCCTCGACTGCTTCGGACGCACGGAAGTCCTCGCGGTGCGGGCGGAGCGCCTCACGGACCTGGGTGAGGTTCTGCGGTGTCACGTGCCACGCGTCGGCCGCCTCGCCGGATGCGAAGTCCATCACCAGGCTCGCGGTGTCGCGGTGCAGCTTCACGAGGACCGCGTCCCACGCCTCCCCGCCGGTGCCGCGGGTCTTGTCGCGCAAATCCCTGAACAGGTCGAAGCAGTCGGGTGCTGGGGTGGGCACCGGTGGTCCCAACTCGGCGTACCGGAAGGCAGACATCGACACCGAGACGTCCGAGACCTCGGCCACCATCGCGAACGTGTCCCAATCCGGGGCGCTCAGTTCCGGGAGCGCCAAGATGTCGGCGGCGATCGCCTGCGCGAGCTCGGCCACGCTGGCGGTCGAGGGTTGCCGCGGCTCCGGAAGCTCCCCGGGCAGCCACCGCAGCGACTCCGGAAGGCGGTCCATGTTCTCCGGGTTCACCCGCCACGCGTCGGCGGCCTCGCCAGACGAGAACGTCACCCGCGCGCCGGGGGCGTCGCGACGGATCTTCACGAGCACAAGGTCCCACGGTCTTCCGTCGCCGCCGAAGGTCTTGCCGTGTAGATCCCAGATCAAATCGTCGTTCTGGGGTGCTGCGGTGGGCACCGGTGATCCCGTCTCGGTGTATCGGAACGCCGCGACCCTCACGGAGCCGCCAGACACCTCGGCCACCATCGAGTACGTGTCCCAGTCCGGGTTGCTCAGCACCGGTAGCGCACGGATCTCGGCCCCGATCTCCTTCACGAACCTGACGAGGGCGGCTCGCGGGACGTTCCGGTCCGCGGTCGCTTCGCTGAACAACTGGCGGACGGTCGCCTCGTCCGCGCGAGGATCGACGACGAGCCAATCTCGGGTGGGGACCCCGTGGTAGACCACCCCGAGGCCCTGAGCGACCAGGTCCGCGACGCGATCCTCGTCGAACCACAGGACGATCCGGCCGTCCTTGACCATGGTGCACATGCGGTCATCGACGTACAGGCTGTCGTCGATCCAGGCGACCGCTTCGTCCTGCTTGATGGCGTCCCACATCAGCCGCTCGTACAGGGTCAGGTGGTCCATCGCTCCCATCATCGCAATCCGAAGTGCCGCGGAAGCCCGGGGTCACGGCAAGCTCTGGATGATGCTTCACGTCTACGACGGGTATCTCGACGACTTGGTGCTCTTGAACCACGCTCGGTTTCCCGATCCAGCCACCGTCAAAGCCATGCGTCGCTGAGTCCGATGAATGTGTCTCGTTTCTGGGTGGGCGCCTATTGGTTCGACGTGGTCGCTGCGGTCGTGTCAGTTCCGCTGTTTGCGGTCGCGGTCATCAGCGGCCTGGGGTGGCCAAGTCTCGCGATCCTTGGCGCCGGAGTCTTCTGGACGCTGATGGCCCGGTTCGATCGTCGGCGTGCACAGACTGCGGCTCGGCACCGCGAGCTGCGTCGCCGGCGACATGAACGTGAGTCGGATTCCGCTTGGGAAGGACCTCGCCGCGACTAGAGATGCCGATCCGTCGAGAAACGCCACTTCGGCGCGGCTGGCCGACCGCCGCGCAGGCGTGCGGTGCGTCTGCCGCGGCGTCCCTCACCGGCAGAGCTCGAACCGATGGGTCCTGAAGCTCCGACATGCGAACCCCGAGTTTCCGAGAACGCGCCAACGCAGGCACGTTATCTGCCGCTTCGCGGGACCTGCTGGGTGTCGTGCGGTCGGGGCTACGCCGCGATGAGCGACGCGCCGCTGCTCTCGTCGCCACGGGTGCTCTGCGAGAGCCGCTCGCCGAGGTGCTCTGAGCGAACCAGTGCGCGATACGAGGCATCGGCGTGCTCCGGGCAAGCTGACTCGACCTGGCCCTTCAGGGCGGCCGGGGCTGGGGTCGTACGCACACGAAGCTCTCGGAGTACCGATCGTGGGAGTCGCCAAGTCTGCGTTTCGTTCGGCGACGCACGCCATCCCGGTGCTGCGAGGTCGATCCACACGCCCGCTGTACGTCACCGCAGCGGGCCTGGAGGCATCCACGGCCGCTGCGCTCGTGCGCGAGATGGCCGGCACGTACCGCCTCCCAGACGCTCTGCGTCGCGTAGACCAACTCACCCGCCCCGGCAACGCGCGAGGAACCACTTGAGCGCCTCGTCGAACGGCACTCCCTTCGTCGAAGTTGACTACCTTGCGTCACGCGCGTCGCGAGTGTCTTTCCGCCACGCGGGTACAGCGTCCGCGTGGCGTTCCGACCCGTCGTCGACCTCGAGGGCGAGCCGCTTCGCGAGAGCTACCCGGAGCTCTGGCGGCTGCTCAGCCGGCAGGCCCCGAAGTCGAGGCCATGGCGAGATTTCTGGAAGGTCTGGATCGCGAGTTTCGTGCCGGTGATGCTGGCGTTCATCCTGTTCGAGACGACGCCGTTCTCGCCCCTCGGTTTTGCGATCCTGATCGCGGTCGTTCCGCTCACATTCTTGATCGGCAGCGTCTTCCGCCGGCTGGGGGTCATCGCCGACCGACGGCAGACTCCCTAGAGGAGCGACATCGTCGATAGGCGCTCCTTCGAGACCGCGCTCGCTGCGAACGACTCCAGGAGGCAGCGGCGGTCTCGCTGGCTGTTCGTAACCCAACTCGTTCAGCACGCGTCCGAACAACTCATAGGCAAAGCAGCCCGGCCTGCCGCCCAAGCCAAATCACGGCGGCGAGAATGATCCATGCCACTGGGGAGACGGACGGCAGGACGAGAGTTGAGGACGCCCGCGCGTCAAGCCGTAACTCGCGCGGGTCGGAATCGCGAGGCGACCGCCCCCGACCGGAACTCCTGGCGATCCATGAGCTCGAGCTGGATGCGCTCACGCAGACCAGCGAGCAACGAAGGCCCATGCCCGGCAAGGACCGGCTGCACGAGGAACTCGTATTCGTCGATCAGTCCGAGATCCGCCAACGCCAGCGGAAGCGTCACGCCACCCACCCACAGGCCCACACCCGGCTCCTGCTTGAGCCGCTGAACCGCTTGTCCCAAGTCGCCCCGCACCAGCTCGGCATTCCAACTGACCTCGCTCAGCGTGCTCGACACGACGTACTTCTTCGCCCGGTCGATGGCCTCGGCGAACGGGATCTGCCACTCATCCATCCAGTCGGGCCACGTTCCCGCGGCCGGTCGCCGCCACGCCGACTCCATCATCTCGTAGGTCACCCGGCCGAAGAGCAGGGCATCGGCTCGTTCCATCTCAGCGGTCCAGTAGCGCATCGAGTGCTCGTCCGGGGGGAGCCCTGCCTCGTGATGGCAGCAGCCGTCGAGCGTGACGTTGATCGAGTATCGAAGTGGTCTCATCGAGATGTCTCCCTTGTTGCGGTCGCCCAGATGCAGCCGAGGCGGCCGTGTTCGTCCTCGATCACGCTCACGACACCGCCGTCGTCGCCAGGAGGGCGTCGAGTGCGGCGAAGCTCTGGCGCCAGCCCTCCTGTGTTGCTCCGGTGACGTGCGCCGGCAGCCACTGGCGCACTTCGAGGCGGGTGCGCCCGTCGGGCTCGTCGAAGAACTCGAATCGGAAGCGTGTCTCGAACGTCTCGAAGCCACCCGGAAGGCGGCCACGTATGCGCATCACGCCGTCGAGCACCCTGCCCTCGGCGACGTCGGCGAGGTCGATGTGCACCTCTGCCCGGATGGAAGGGTCGTCCGGGAACACCTGCACGAACCGCTGGTGGCCGCCGGATCGGACGTCGAACTCCATCTCGTCGAGCGGCCGCACGCTGCCGGTCGGCCCCCACCAGGCCGCCAGCTGCTCCGGGTCGGTGAACGCCCGGTACACGAGGGCCCGGGGCGCGTCGAACACGCGCGAGATGAAGAGGTCGGGTGTTTCGGTCGTCATCGGCTCTCCTGCTCCTGTTGCAGCGCGGCGAGGTGGGCGTCGAGTCGGTCGAGGGACGAGTCCCAGAACGTCCGGAAGCGCTCGATCCAGACGGCCGCCTCCCGGAGCGGCACCGCCTCCAGGTGGCTCGGCTGCCACTTCCCTTCGCGCGAGCGGGAGATCAGGCCGGCGCCCTCGAGCACCCTCAGGTGCCGCGACACCGCCGGCATCGAGATCGGCAGCGGCGTCGTGAGCTGCGTCACGGTGGCGTCGCCGACGGTGAGCTCGGCGAGGATCGCTCGCCGGGTGGGGTCGGCCAGCGCCGCGAACACGAGGCTGAGCTGGTCGGTGGCGGTCACGCCGTTCACTTAACCAACTCGTGAAGTGTTCGTCAAGGCCAGTACTGGCGCAAGGTCCCGCCCCTGCTCGATCCTCACCGAACGAGCCACCGAGGCTCGGCGAACTCACTCAACGAGAGTCTTCGCTCGGTAGAGTTCCGCTCAGCGCGCTCGGGTGAGCGCGTCCGGCTCGCGGACAGGGCCTGAGGCCCATCGCTCGGCAAGACCCAGGTGACGCTCGCGATCGACTCGGGCGCACGGGATGCGAGCGCCGGCGCTGGAAGAGGAGATCGTGATGCAGCTGAGCCTCGAACAGGCCCGCCGACGCGCGAAGGAGCTGTTGCGATCCGGGTCGGTCGCGCCGCGCGACGACCGCCCGCCGCGTCTCGCCGACGCGCAGCGCCAAGTGGCGAACGACCTCGGTTTTCGCTCGTGGCCGGCGCTGGTGCACTACGTCGAAGGCTCGCGGGATCGCTTGGTCGCAGCGGCGTTGAGTGGCCGCGCCGACCTCGTGGAGGGTTACCTCAAGCAGCGGCCCGAGCTGGCCCGGCACATCGAGGTGGCGCTCGTGATCGGCGCGATCGAGCCGGTGCGAGCGGCGCTGCGCGACCCGGAGTTCGCCAATCGCGAACTTACCCACGGGCACAAGCCCTTCGAGCTCCCGGTGTTCTCGGCCTGCCGGCGCACCGCCCGCGCTGACGACCTGCGGCGCGTGCTGGCGCTGCTGCTCGACCATGGCGCGTCGCTCCCCGGCGCCGAGCTGCTCACGTTCACGCTCTCGTTCGACGATCTGGAAACGGTGCGCGTGCTCCTCGAGCACGGCGACCTGACTCCGGCGGACCCCGAGCTGCGGGACGCGCTGACGATCGCGCGCGACCCTGCCATCGCTGAGCTGCTGATCGCGCACGGCGCGGCGCTGGACGCCCGTGACCAGGACGGCCTAACCCCGTACTCGCACGCCGCGCGCTTCCGTTCCAAAGCGATGCTGGAGTTGCTCGAAGCCCACGGGGGCAGCTCTGAGTTCGACCCGGCGGCAGCGTGGATCGGGGCTGTCGTCCGCGGTG
The DNA here is from genome assembly GCA_027587225.1 of Solirubrobacter taibaiensis. Lineage (GTDB taxonomy): Bacteria > Actinomycetota > Thermoleophilia > Solirubrobacterales > Solirubrobacteraceae > Solirubrobacter > Solirubrobacter taibaiensis. Next base: position 517,802 of record JAPDDQ010000001.1, on the reverse strand, counting down.
AGCCCGCTGGGCCGCGCCCGCCACTGCGCTGGGCCGACGCGGAACAACTCCCGCGCTGGGCGAGCGCGGGCGAGGACGAGATCGTCGGCCGGCTGCTCGACGCCGGCGTCCCGGTCGACTCGACCGGCGCCGAGGGCGGGACCGCGCTGCACTACGCGGCCAGCTGGGGGCAGCCAAGTACGTGCGAGCTTCTACTCGCACACGGCGCCGACGTCCACCATGACGCCAACGGCACCCCGCTCCTCTGGCTTGCCTGGGGGTCGGTCAACCAGCCCAACGCCGCCGAGCGCGTCGACCGCTACGTCGCAGCGGCCGACGTGCTGCTGCGCCAAGGCGCGCGGGCGACGCCGGGCATGGTCGACCTCGCCGCAGACGCGGTCCGCCACAGATTGGACGCCGTTTCCGACTGATGTGGGGTCCGCTCCCGGCTAGATGGTCTCCTCGACGGACGCGACCGTGTGGATGTCCCCCGCCGCGTCCTCGTACTGGGTCGACACCTCGACGCCGTACACGTTGTTGCCGCCGTAGGGCGCGAAGTCGACGAAGTCGAACGCGTTGAAGCCCGGGGCCGCGGTGCGCCACGTGCTGTGCCGGAGGGCGATGCGGTTGTGTGCGGCGTCGTAGTAGTCGATGCGCAGCCGGCCACGCAGGCCGCCGACGTTGTTCATGAAGAGCCTGCCGCTGAGGGTGGGCGTCACGACTCCGCCCGTGGTATCCCAGCGGAGGTTCCCCCCGTCGGCCGGCTCCCCGAGGGCGCCGTTCCAGTTGCTTCCAAAGTCGAGGTGGGGGCCGACGACCTTGGGGTGGTCCACCGGCCAGGCCGAAGCGGGTGCGGCGGCCACGGTGATGAGGGCCAGCGTCGCCGCCGCGGTCGCGAGCGACCGGACGATGGTTGAGCCCTGAGTGATCTTGAACATGATTCTCCTGCGGTCGAGGGGTCGGGTCGCGCGACAGGTGGGCGAGGCTGTCGAGGTCGCCGGCGCGCCCAGTGCGGGCGCTGTGGTCAGAACCGGTGGCTCCCGCGTCGAGCGGGTCCCGGCTCCCGCTATGCAGAGTCCCAGCGCCGACGGCCGGTAACCATGGGTGAACCCCCGGACCTGACCCTCGGTCTGACGGGCCGGTCCCCGCGGCAAACGCGGCGTGCGCGTCGTTGCTCGACGATTGCCGCCCTCGTGGGCGCTGCTCAGCGCGTCATCGCTGCCGAATCCTGATTGTCCGCTGGTCCGGTTTGACGGTGACGGTGATCCGGTTCTTCCCGTCGGCTGGGACCAGGCCGACGTATGCGCCGCGGCGCTGGAAGCGGCTGTCGGGCACACAGCCGACACCGCGTTCCGCGTCCGGATGGTCGGTCAAGGGGTCGGGGGTGCTAAGGCACCACTGGCCACCCTTGCGGGTCAGGAGCACGTGACCTTGCAGGCCGCGAACCTTCCACGCACGGACGACCTTGTGGCTATCGTCGAGCAGGCTGAGTGCCTCTTTGAGGCTGGCATCGTCAGGCGCGACGGGGGTGGCGCGCAGGTCCTTCGCATCGAGCTCGGGCATCGCTTGCGGGGTCGTGGCGGGCGATGGCGCAGGCGTGGGCGTGGGCGTCGGTGTCAGGCGGACGTGGTCGCCGTCGGCGTTGATCCAGCGTGGCGGCTGGAGGCCAACGAGGGACGGATCTATGGCTGCGGCGTCGTAGAAGTTGTTGCGCGGAGTGAGGGTGATCGTGCGCCCGCCACGCACCCGGAGACGCACTCGCGCGGCGACGTCGGGCGCCAGGCCCGCCGGTGGCCGGGTCCATCGGACCTGTCCGGCAAGCACGTCGGCAAGCGCGCCGCACGTCAGGCCGTATCCACGCCCCTTGGCGCGTAGCAGGCACAACGGGTCGAGCACGTCCGTGTTCGTGTCAGGACCGAAGCGACCCCGCTCCATGGGGACGAGCGCTGCGATCTCACCTCGCGTCCGGGCCAGGACGCGAATCGCGTCCGCTCGGATCCCTGCATATCTCTCGCCTTTCACGCCTTTGAAGAGGGCAAGGACCTCGGACTGCTCGCCGGGCGTCTGTGGCCGACGGAGCACCGCGAAGGCAGCGAGCTGATCGGCAGGCACGGGGGAGCGCGAGACGCTCAAACCGCTCGGCAACTGCGGGGCGACGGCCGCTGCCGTCGGCGACGCGACAGCACGTTCGTCAGCAGGAATGGTGCCCGGACCGTCGCCACGCACGGCCACCAGCAGCACGATCACTGCGGCCGCAAGGCCGGCGGCCGACGCCAGCCACGGTGGCCGCCGGCGATGAGCCGCGAACGGTCGGAATCGCCGTCTCGCAGCGCGCCGGGTTGCAGCCCGCAGTTCGTCTTCAAGGCTGTCCCAGGCGTTCATCGGCGCTCTCCTAGCTGGGCGCGGAGGGTTCTCAAGCCGCGCGACACGCGCTGGCGAATGACCTGCGGCGAGCTTTGCATCTCGCGGGCGATGTCGACGTACTCCCGTTCGTCAAGGACTCGCGCTCGAATCGCGGCTCGCTGATCCTCGGGCAACGACTCGAGCAAGCGCTCGAGCGACGCCTGTCCGGCGACGGCTTGCGCTTCGATCGCGAGGAGGTCCTCATCGTCGACGGCGATCGGCTCCATCGCGAGTCGCGACCGAGCGCGCGCCTCAACTCGACCGCGACGCAGGCTCTCCAGCAGCTTGTTGCGCGCGATGCCGAGCAACCACGCAGCCGCCGCACCTTCCGCCGGCCGATAGCGACGCAGCCCGACGAGCGCCGCCGCGAACGTCTCGCCGGTCAGATCGAACGCATGCTCCGGATCGGAGACCCGAGGGCGCAGATAGGCGACCACGAGCCCCCGGTGCCGGCGATAGAAGCTTGCGAACGCCTCGTCGTCGCCTCTGGCGGCGCGTCGCAGCAGCTCGTCATCGTCTGGAGACATCTACAGACATCTTGCGCAACCCCGGTGGCGTGTGACCAACGCGCCTAGGGAGTCCGCCTGGACGACGAGCTAGGTTGGCGGCTGTGGACCGCCCGCCTTTTCCCGAACTCCACTACGACGAGCTTCAACGCATCGTTCGACAAGAGGCGCCTGAACTGGTCGAGCTGGCGGGCTCTGTCGGAAGCGACTGGCTCGACGACGCGGACGCTGAGGCACTCGCTGACGTGGCGCTGAACTACTTTCTCGGTCACCAGCTTGGTCCCGACAGCGAACCGCTTCCCCACATCGACATTCTGGGGGACGACATCTCTGCGTTGATCGAGCAGCAGCGCCGTAGTTTCTGGGAAGAGACGCCGCCGGCCGACGGATAGTCGTCTTCGTCGAGAGGATCCTTCGAGGGACGGGCGACCTGATCACTCGTCGCCGAAACGAAAGAAGCTACGCCAGAAAGACTCATCTGATTGGGGATTGCGGTCGAGCACCAGCTCGTCGTCCAGAAGCATCTCGATCTCCATGTGACCGATGTCGACCCCGCGGATCGGCGCATTCTGAAGCCGGTCCAGGTACCGCGCACGACCATCTGCGTCGATCATGCATCGTTGAGTACCCGCCGATCCCGCGGCCGAATGAGCCAGATCGTCGAAAGGAGCGCGAGACGGCCCCGGCCGGCGATCGGCTGTCGGGCGGCGCGCGTGACCGTCTCTCGGTAGCGTGCCGACCGTGGCCGACTTGGTGACGATCGAGGAGATCCGCGCGGCGGCGCTTGCGATCGCGGATCACGTCGAGCGCACGCCCACGGTCGCCAGTGCCGGGATGACGGCGCTGCTCGGTGTCCCGACGACGCTCAAGCTCGAACTGCTTCAGCGGTCGGGCTCCTTCAAGCCGCGCGGCGTGGCCAACAAGCTCCTGGCGCTGAGCGCGGCTGAACGCGACGCGGGCGTCGTCGCGGTAAGCGGCGGCAACCACGGCATCGCGGTCGCAGAGGTAGCGCGCGGGATGGACATTCGAGCGACGGTCGTGATGGCACGCTCCGCGCCGGCGCGCTCGATCGAGCGCATCCGCGCGGCTGGTGCCGATCTGCGGCTGACCGAGGACATGGGCAGCGCGTTCGTGTCGCTTCAGGAGCTGGTGGACGAGGGAATGACGCTCGTACACCCATTCGACGATCCGGTCGTGGTCGCCGGCCAGGGAACCGTCGGCCTTGAGCTTGCCGACGACGCGCCGCAGCTCACCGACGTGCTCGTGAGCATCGGCGGCGGCGCGTTGATCGCCGGTGTCGCCGTCGCACTGAAGACTTTGTTACCCGACGTCCGGGTCTGGGGCGTGGAAACCGAGGGCGCCGACGCGATGGCGCGGGCGCTCGTCGCAGGCGAACCGGTCGCGATCGCGCCCAGCTCGATCGCGAGCACGCTCAGCGCGCCGCACGTCTCCCCCTTGACCCTCGAGCACACCCGACAACTCGTCGAGGAGGTCTTCGTGGTCTCAGACACCGACGCGATGCGCGGCGTCGTCGCGTTCGCCGAGGAAGCCAAGCTGTGGGTCGAACCGGCGACGGGCTGCCTGCTTCCCGCGGCGCGACAGGTGATCGAACGCGCACACGAGGACATGTCGCTCGGGTTCGTCGTCTGTGGCGGCAACGTCACGCACAACGACGTGCGCGTCTGGGTCGATCGGCTGCTGTAACCGCGGCCCGTCCGGCACCGGGGCGACGACGGACCGTGGGGCGGCGCTCTTACGGGCGTCCAGGCGCAGGCGCGGACAGCACCGCGTAGATCGCCGCGAGCAGCACCAACAGTCCGACGCTGACGAGCGCGGTGTCGACGGGAGACGGCCAGCAGGAGGCGACCGTCTTCATTCCGTCAAGTAGACGGGGCTCACCGCAATCCCGGATGAACGCACCGGCAACGTGCTGTCCAAGCCAGGAGAACGCGGCGAAAGGCAGCGCCAGCATGATGAGGAGTCGCATCATCACGTGCACGTCCGCAGCGTAGTCCCGTGGGGTCAGATCGGCCTCCGTGTCCACCTAGTTCTGAGTCCGTGACGAAGACCAACACGATGGATGCCCGCGCGCTCGTGGGCGAGACGCTGCGCTGTACGTGGGTCAGTACGGATGCCGATTGCGTGTCGTCGAACGCGACGGACGCGTACTCCGCCGGGATAGTCCTGGACACCGAGTGATCGACGTGGAGACGATCGGCGGCAGGGTAACCCGCGGTGCCGGCCATCGGAGACGACGGGTCAGAGCGGAGCTGGAATCCGTGCGATGCAGATCTGGACGCCGCGTGAACTTGCCAGCTACTCCCAGGAGTACGGGCGAGAGGCATCGAGAGCGCGCGCCTGACGATGACGTACCCAGCGAGCATGGAGCCACAGAGCCCCCTGCAGGACGATTGCGGACACCAGCAACGTCACGATCCACGGTCCTGGCAACGTCCGGTCGACGAGCACCCACACCAAGAGGACCAGGACCATGAGCCGCGTCGGGCGCAGTGGACGAGCGGCGGGCACGTCCCAAGCGTAGGGACACTCGAGGCGATGCCGGCCCCGTCGGTGTAGCGCGAACTCCGTCGAGGGAGCGAACTCGTCGAAACTGGCTACGTTCGCCGGGGTCCTTTGGCGCGATGATTGGAACGGCGGTCACACGAAACCGCTGGATCAACCCTTGCTCCCGTCGTCGGTTTCTGTGGCGCCACGAGTTGCAAACGCTGTCCCGGCGGGAAGCACTCAGAGAACACATGGTTCCCAAGAACCCCTCGATCTTGACCGTGCTCAGCATCATCTTCGGGGCCATCTTCACGGTGATGGGCCTCATGACACTGGTCGTCGTAGGTCTCGTCCAAAACGAGGCAGTCGGCTGGGGCTTCGGCAGTGCGTGGCTCGGTTTCGGCCTCGCGTCCCTGGCCCTCGCGCGCGTCCGCCTCCGTCGCGGACGCGAGCGTCGGGGTTAGGGTCGCCGCGTCTCGGACAGCGCATCGCAAGACCGTGGTCCACGCGGCTAGGCCGCGTGGTCCTAGCAGCCAACGGCAGCTCTGGTCCTCGGCGCGATCCTGGTCAGATGGTTGTGCTCGACGCCGACTTCGTTTCCAGGCCGCCGGCTGTCGCCGGCCCGACAACACGGCTGGCGAAGGGGACCCCCGTCGAATTGTGCTCCGGGCTGACCGCAGTGGGGATTCCTCTTGATCAAGGCAACGGCGAGGTGTGCTCGACGCCACCCCGACGCCAGACAAGCTGCCCGTTCCGGCGATCGAGCGATTCGGGGTCGACGTCCGGCCCTTCGTCCAGCACGACGCCTTCGACGTCGATCCGACCGCCGTTCGGTGTCTGGAAGCTGCACGCGACTCGACCCGAGTCACCCAGCACGTGGTTGGTGGGGTAGCGGCACGCCTCTCGCTGCGCGCGGGTGTCCAGGTCAAAGACCGTGAGTCGGCTGTCGCCGCCCTGCGCCGCGCTGATCCAGTTCGCAGCGACGAAGCGGCGGAGGTGATCTGCACGGACGCGATGCCCGAGCAGCCCGAAGCCGAGTAGCACTCGGTGATCGAACGGCCAAGCTCGATCGGCGCTTGGTCGCCCCGCCGCGCGGTCAACACGTCACGCCCCCGCACGTCGATCCGGGCAGATCACAACCGACACGTTCCCACACTACGAGCCGAGGTCGCTGCAGGTGCCAGTTCGTCGCCCAACCACGCCACGTCTGCACGACATGCGGCAGCCCTCGTCGGTGATGCGTGGATGAGACCGTCCCGAGAGCGCACTTTCGGTCAGCCTCTGCGGCTGCCGCTCTACGCTCCCTGGCACGGTGATAGCTGGCCTTGATCATGTGCAGATTGCGGCTCCGGAAGGCTGTGAGGAGTCAGCGCGCCAGTTCTACGGTGGGCTCCTTGGACTAACGGAGGCGCCCAAACCCGAGCCGCTACGGACCCGCGGCGGCGTGTGGTTCACGGTAGGCGCGCAGCAGCTGCACATCGGTATCGAAACGAACTTCCGGGCGGCTCGGAAGGCGCATCCCGCATTTCGCGTTGAAGCGGCGGCACTCGACGCACTCGCGTCTCGGCTGCAAGCGGCAGGCACCGAAATCGTATGGGATCACGACCTCGTTGGGGTGCGCCGGTTCTACGTCTCGGACCCGTGGGGCAACCGGCTGGAGTTCCTCGCGTAACCCAGTCGGCGGCTCGAAATCGACCCCGGACTCGGCGGCGGCCGCGTGCCCGCAACCCGCGAGTTGGTTTCGCTTGTGAATCGAAGCAGCGGCCGGTGTGCTTGACGGCCGCGGCTACACGAACGCCAGCGTTGTGGCGACACCTGCTTGGACCTGTAGGTCAGCGCCGTGTCCGTGTCCGTCGATTTCACCGTGCGCGGTAGACCGGCATCTCCGCCGAGGGCGCCGAGCATCAAGCGGGTCCTCTGAATCCATGTGCAGCCCGACGCAGCGGATAGTGTTTCGCCATGCTGCGACATGCAGTAGCGGTCGTGATGTGCGTCGCTTTTGTCGCGGTGGTCGAGCTCCTGCCGCTGCCGCGCGACGGGCACACGGTGAGCAGCGCCGCGGCCGCGCGCTCGTCGCAGGAGCCGCCGCGTGTGTCTGCGGGAGGGCCCTGTTGGGCGGCGCACCCACGATGGCCGTGCAAACGGCTGCGGGGCGCTCGATATGCGATCTACGACTGGACGGCCGCGCCGGACCTGTCGAGCTTCTACGGACGAAGCCCTGACGCGATCGTCGTGCTGCGACGCGTGACCAACAGCGGTCGGCTCGCGCAGTTGCGTGGCAAGGACGGATGTCTTGCGTTCAGCCCTGAACCGGGACGCCGCGAACGAAATCGCAAGGCGATTGCCGGGTGCCAGAAAGCCCGCGGCGGCGGGTCGGCGTGGAGGACGGCGATCGCTCCCGACGGCCGGCACTTCTACGTGGTCGGACCCAGCCCCGCCGGGAACATCGTGACGGTCTACCGGCGTGATCGGGCCAGCGGGCGGTTGCGACAACTCACCGGTCCGGCCGGGTGCATCACGGCACGTAGAAGACCCGGATGCGCGGTCGATCCGACCTTGAGGGGTGAGAGCCCGACGGGGCTGTCGATGTTTCCCGACGGCCGGACCCTGCTGGTGATGATGAACGGCCGGATCGTGATCTATGACCGCGATCGGTCCACCGGCCTACTACGACGCCCGCGCTCGGGTCCGATGTGCATCGCCCGCAAGGCGCCGTCATGTCAGCGCCACGGCTGGGTGGAGCGCATCCCGCACTCCGCCGTCGTGTTCACCGGCGGCGGATCGCAGGCGCACGTCGTCTACCAAGGCGAGCAATACCACCGAACTGACGACTACGAGGGACCAGGTGCGCGGATCCTCACCCTCGTCCGTGGCCGGGGAAGTCGCCTGCGCGCGCTGTCGACGACCGCGACGTGGAAGCCTGCGGGACGGTTGTCTGCGCTGGCTGCCGATCCAGCGACGCTCCACGTGCTCGGCTTTGAGCTGAGCGGCTGGGAGATCGACCGCCGCGGCGCGCCGCGCAGGCCCGCGAGCACCGGAACGTGCTGGACGCGCGACGACTTCTGTATCCCGTTCAAACGGCCAGCCGACAGCCCCTTGCGTGGAGAGTTCGGACGCGCGATCGCGACCGCCGACAACACGCTGTACACGCTCTCGACCGATTTCCGGCCGGGAGGAGTACGCACGGGCGATGTCCGCAGCGGCTTCATCGACGCCTTCACCCGCCAACCCGCCTCCGCCACCCTCACGCCGGTGCGCACGTGCGGCCGGACCGCCGGTGCCTGCGGCGAAGTGGACGTCGACCACCCAGCCGCAATGGCGGTCAGTCCTGACGGCCAACGCATGTTCGTCCACGGCAGGGGCGGCGAACTGGCCGTTCTCGATCGCTGGTCAGACGGAAGCGTGAGCCAGCGCGACGGCCCCGGTCGATGCGCCGGCCTGGGCCATCGTGGCTGCGAACCCGTATGGATCCCCCGAGACCGAAACAGCACCGTGCAGCTCGCGTTGAGCGCGGACTCCCGCTTCCTCTACGTGCTCGCATGGGACGGCGCCGCCGCCCTCCGACTGCAGTAAATCCGCACGGTCGGTCACGGCGCCGTCCGTTTGCCGGGGGAGACCGCGCCGCATTCGTAGGCGAGGATCACGGCGTGGATCCGGTCGCGTGCGCCGAGCTTCGTCAGCACGTTGCGGACGTGGCTCTTGACCGTCGTCTCCTCGACGGTCAGCGCGGCGGCGATCTCGCGGTTGGAGCGTCCTTGGGCGATGAGCAGGAACACCTCGAGCTCGCGTGGTGTGAGGTCGGCAAGCCGGGGATCCGGGGAGGAGCTCAGGATCGGCTGTTCGACCACCCGCTCGATCACGCGTCGTGTCACCGCGGGTGAGAGCAGCGCGTCGCCGAGGGCGACGACATGGATCGCGCGCAGCAAGTCCTCGGGGGTGCTGCGCTTGAGCAGGAAGCCGCTGGCGCCGGCGCGCAGCGCGCCGACGACGTACTCGTCCTCGTCGAAGGTCGTGAGGATGAGCACGCGAGCGTCGGGCACCCGTGCGATCAGCTCGCGGGTCGCGGTGATGCCGTCCATCTGTGGCATTCGGACGTCCATCAGCACGACGTCGGGGTGGTGGTGTGGCGCGCGGCGCAGCGCGATGTCGCCGTCCTCGGCCTCGGCGACGACGTCGAGCGTCGGGTCGCTGGAGAGGATCAGGCGCAGGCCGCGGCGGACGAGGTCGTCGTCGTCGACCAGCATCACGCGGATCGCGCCGCTGGATTCGGTCACGGCGCGCTCCGGCGGTAGGGCAGCGCCGCGCGGACTTCGAAGCGGTTACCGACGCGGCGGGCATCGAGCGTTCCGCCGAGCAGCGCGGCGCGCTCTCGCATGCCGACCAGACCGTGGCCGCCCTCGGCCCGCGTCGTCGCGCCGGCGGCGACGGGGTTGGCCACCGTCAGCGTCAGCGCGCCGTCGCGGCACTCGAGCGTCAGTTCGGCGGCGCCGGTTCCGTGGCGCGCGGCGTTGGTCATCGCCTCCTGCGCGATGCGATAGGCGGCGCGATCGATCGGTGGCGGCAGTCGCAGCTGCGGGCTCGTGCGGTCACGCAGCGAGAAGTCCAGGCCGGCGGCCTGGTGACGCTCGACGAGCGCGGCGATGCGGTCGATGCCGGGCAACGGCTCCAGGTCGGCCGGCGCGCCGTTGCGCAGCCCGCCCAGGATCGCGTCCATGTCCTGCATGCTCTCGCGCGCGATCGCCTCGATGGTCGCGATCGCTTCGCGGGTGCGCTCCGGCTGCGTGTCCTGGACGAGCCGCGCCGCTCCCGCTTGGATGAGGATCGAGTTGATCGCGTGCCCGGCCGAGTCGTGCAACTCGCGAGCGATGCGCGTTCGCTCCTCGGCGACCGCGAGGCGCTGCTCGCGCGCGATGCGCTCGCGCTCCTGCGCGGCCCGCTGCCGTGCCAGGCGTCGGCGATCGCCGACGATCCAGCCGCCCGCCCACAGGAGCGCGGTGATCGCGTACTCCCCCGGCTCTGGTTCGAAGCGAGCCCAGGCCACGGCGACGAACGCCGCGAAGGCGGCGAGGCACGCGATCAGGATCAAGGGAGCGTCCTGCCTGCGGTCGCGCTCGGCGAGCGCGGCGAGAACGATCGCCGGGGCGGGCGCGGTCAGCACTGCGTAGTCGAGCGCGACGAGCGCCACCGTGCCGGCGAGGACCGCCGCCAGCGCCGCGCGCGGCGCCCGGTGACGCGCCAGCAGCGGGAGCGTGGCGAGCAGACAGACGATCACGCCGACCACGTCGGCTCCGCGCGCCTCGCCGGCTTTTGCACCGAACGCCTGGCTGGCCATCTGCCCGACCGTGAACGCGAGAACGGTCGCCGTCAGCGCGGCGTCGAGCACGAGTTGGCGCGAGCTCTTCTTGAACACGAGGCGGAGCCTAGTGCCGCGCCGGCGGCCCCGACACCTCCCACGGCAGGAGGCGTCTCCTCCCACGGGAGGAGACCGAGGATCCGTCGAGCGGACGTTTCGCGCGGACCGCGGCCGACCTAGCTTCGACGGTCATGCGAACGACACCGATTCCTCCCCCGCCGATCGACCGCACCGGGCGCTGGCTCGCGAGCCTCACCCGGTGGGTACTCGCCCACAAGCGCCTGGTCGCGGTCGGCTGGCTCGCGCTCACCCTGGTCGGGTTCTACGGGGCCACGCAGGTCACCGGCGCGCTGGACGAGAACTTCACGATGCCCGACAGCGCGAGCACCGTCACGAACGAGCGGATCGTCAGTCGCTTCGACTCGGGCGGCGCGACCCCGCCGCTCATCGCCGTCGTCACGCTGCCACCTTCAGCGACGGCAACCGCGCCGGCGGTCCGTGCCGACCTGCGCGCGCTCGAGCAGGACCTCGCGCGCGCCGTCCCCGGCGCGCGCATCGCGTCCTTCGGCTCCACGTCCGAGCCGGCCTACGTCTCAGACGACGGCCGCACCACGTTCGTGGTCGTGCATCCACCGTCGGCCGCGGTCGGCGACAACGGCCCGAGCGGGAGCGAGATCGACGAAGAGACGCTGGCGCGCGCCGAGCAAGCCGCCGAGGGCGCGCGCGTGGGCGGCGCCGAGGTACGGCTCACGGGTAACGCACTGCTGACCAGCGAGGCGCCAGGCGAGAGCGGTCCCGCCTTCCTGAACGAGACGCTCCTCGCCGGTGTCGGGGCACTGATCGTGCTGGTGTTCGTCTTCGCGTCCGCACTCGCCCTCGTACCGCTGCTGATGGCGATCGTCGCGATCCCGGTCACGCTGCTGGCCGTCTGGGGGCTCACCGCGCTGACCGAGGTCAACTTGGTCGTCGTCTTCCTCGTCTCGCTGATCGGCCTCGCCGTCGCGATCGACTATGCGCTCCTGATCGTCATGCGCTGGCGCGAGGAACGCGAACGCGGGCTGAGCAACGAGCAGGCGATCGTGCACGCCGCCGGAACCGCCGGGCGCGCCGTGCTGTTCAGCGGCACCACCGTGGCGATCGGACTGCTCGCCGCGCTCGTGCTGCCCGTGCCGTTCTTGCGCTCGATGGGTTTCGGCGGCCTGCTCATCCCGCTCGCGTCCGTCGCCGTCGCGCTCACGCTGCTGCCCGTCGTGCTCGCCACGGTCGGACCGGTCGCCGACGCCCGCCGGCTGCGACGCACCGACCGCGCCGAGCGACACTGGGCCGCCTGGGCGCGCCTGGTCATCCGCAACCGTGTCGCCGCCACGCTCGCCGGCGCGGCCCTGCTCGTCGCGCTCTGCGTGGCCGCGCAGGGCATCCTCCTCGGCAGCCCTGAGGCACGCTCGCTCGGCGGCACCGGCGCCCCGAAGGCCGCGCTCGAGCAACTCGATCGCTCCGGCATCGGCGCAGCACCACTCGCGCCGGTCGAGGTCCTCACCCCGGCCAACCGCGCGGCCGACACCGCCGCCCGCCTCGCCGCGGTTGACGGCGTCCGCGCCGCGAGCGCACCAGGCGGCGCGTGGCGAGCCGACGGTCAAGCGGTCGTCGAGGTATTCACGCGCAGCGACACGAACTCGCAGTCGGGACGCGCGGCGATCGACGCCCTGCGCGACGCCGCCGCCACGCTCCCGGCGACGACCATCGGCGGGAGCACCGCGCAGACGATCGACTTCGTCGACGCCGTCTACGGCTCGTTCCCGCTGATGCTCGCGCTGATCTCGATCGTCACGTTCGTGCTGCTCGCACGAGCGTTCCGCTCCATCGTGCTGCCGGCGAAGGCGATCGCGATGAACCTGCTGTCCGTCTTCGCGACCTGGGGCGTGATGACGCTCGTCTGGCAGCACGGCGTCGGCACCGAGTTGCTGTTCGGCGTCGGCCCCGACGGAGCGGTGCAGGCGTGGGCGCCGGTCATCGTGTTCGCGTTCATCTACGGGCTCTCGATGGACTACGAGGTGTTCATCCTCGCCCGGATGCGCGAGGAGTACGACCGCACCGGCGCCACCGACGAGGCGGTCGTGCGCGGGATGGCCGGCACCGGGCGGCTCGTGACCAGCGCGGCGCTGATCGTCTTCCTCGCGTTCGCCTCGATGGCAACCGCCGGCGACAGAGACCTGCAGGTGCTCGCCACCGGACTCGCCGCAGGCGTCCTCATCGACGCGCTCATCGTGCGCTCGCTGCTCGTCCCCGCCACCGTCTCGTGGCTCGGCCGCTGGAACTGGTGGATGCCCGAGCGCGGCCGGCGGCTACTGCGCCTGCCCGCGGACATATCGGCCGCCGAGTCATGAACACCAGCCCAGCGCGGGCACCGGGCGACAAGCGGAAAACGTTGGATTGCGCGCGGTTGCGCTTCCGGCGCCGAGAAACACGCGAGTTCGTCGACAAGGACTTCGGGCTCGTAACCTGCACGCCGTGGCCCGTCGTTTCCAGGATGCGTCCGTGCCTGCTCGTGCGTCCGGCACTTTTGCGGTTGGCGGTGTGGTGAGTGTGCACCGACTCGGATTTGGAGCGATGCGGCTTCCGGGCATCCGAGACGAGCCCAAGAGTGCAAGTGCCGCCCGCGAGATCCTGCACGAGGCGCTGCGGCTGGGAGTCGATCTGATCGACACCGCCCGGGCCTATGGCCGCTCTGAGGACTTCATCGCCGAGGCGCTGCATCCGTACCCCGAAGGATTGATGATCGCCACCAAAGGCGGACTGCGCCGCGGCGGCCACCCAGACGGTCGCCCCGAGCGACTGCGAGCCGACTGCGAGGACAGCTTGCGCCGTCTTCGGCTCGACACGATCGACCTCTGGCAACTGCACCGAATCGATCCCGACGTCCCGATCGAGGAGCAGTTCGGCGCCATACAGGAGCTACGCGAGGAGGGAAAGATCCGCCTCGTCGGTGTCTCCGAAGTGTCTGCAGACGAGCTGCACCGAGCGCGTGAACTGATCGACATCGCCACCGTCCAGAACCGCTTAAGCCTCGTCGACCAGACGGCCGATGCGGTGTTGAGTGCGTGCGAAGAACACGGGATCGGGTTCATGCCCTGGGCGCCGATCGCGCGGGGCGATCTCGCCCAGTCTTCCAGCGCCCTGGCCGGCGTCGCCGCCCGTCACGGCGCGACACCAACACAGGTCGCGCTCGCCTGGCTGCTGCACCGGTCGCCCGTCATGCTGCCGATCCCCGGCACTGGCTCGCCTGAGCACCTCCGCGAGAATGTCCACGCCGCCGTGATCGAACTATCAGAGACGACATGCTGGCGCTAGATCGCGGCGCCACGCGACCGAGCTAACCGCACGCGCGCTCCCGCAGGGACTCTTCCCGATGAAGCGCAGATCGACGGCCACGACGTGGACCAAGGCTTCACCAACGTCTTCATCTGGACCAAGGACGCACAATCGACGTTCGCGACCGTTCGCGCTGCTGTCGGGCCACTTGGCGATCTTCCAAAGCTCGTCGATGCCGGCTCCGCCGACTGTCGGTGACCCCTAGTCGCATCGCCCGGAGGCATAGGTCTGGCTCGAAGTCGACGCCGACCAGAACCGCGCGCCGGCCGTCTCCATTCGAGCCGAGACCCGATCACGTAAGTCATGAGTGGACCTTGTTTCCGTGTAGAGGCAGCGTGCGGGAGCTCTTCGCTCCGAATCGGGGTACTAGCTCGGCATGTTCCGCGCGGTTGTTTCCGTCGTCATCGCCACGCTCGCCTTAGTCGCACCCGCGAGCGCCGCTGATCCTGTTCCGGTGCAGCTGCGTCATGACCGTGAGACGACGGCGATCGAGCTCGCCGGGCCCGATGTGCTCGTGCTCAGCCAGTCCTACAAGGACACGCTGAAGCTGGTCGCAGTCCCGCGCGTCGGCGGCAAGGCGCGGACGCTGCTCGAGCTGGACGAGGCCGACTATGACTCCGCTCGGCTCGGAGCCTCGACGCAGCTGGTCGCCTTGGCGGTGGACGTCAAGCGCGAGCACCGGCTCTACGTCGGGCCGCCGTCCGGGCCGCTGAAACTGATGCGCAAAGACCGCTCGAAGTGGGCGCCGGGCGTCGTGCGCGTCGACGGCAACCGGATCCTTTTGACCGAGCTGATCGACGACAACGTCGTCGACTTCGGAGGCGGTGACGGCGAGGAGACCGGCCCACGCAACTTCCGCGCCTCTGTGTATGACGGCACGCGCTGGACGCCGATCGCGTGGGCCAGCGGCAACCGCATGCCGAGCGAGCTCGCCGGGCCCTACGTCGCGATCGAGGGGTATGCGCCGCAGCGGATTGAGCTCGCCGATCTCGTGACCGGCGCTTCGCTGTACACGATCATGCCGCCGACGACCGACGAAGGCCCGCAGTTCGGTGGCTTGGATCTGCTCCCGGATGGGCGGATCGCGGTCAACACGCGGCGCGGCATCGACCTCGCCGGGATCGGCCAACCCGTGAGCAACCTCGCCAACTCGGGCCGACTCGGGAACCCGTTCTTCGCCGGCCCGTACATCGCGACCTTCGACGACGCGCGCAAGACGCTCGACCTCGTCCGCGGCGACGGATCGCAGATCGTCCTGCAGCCGGCGTCGTTCACGGAAGGCGACATCGCGGCAGACGACAACGGCGTCGCCTGGTTGCTCAATGGTTGCGTTCGCTACGCCTCTTTCGCACCAAGTACCGCTTCGCGCGCCACGCCATGCCCGGGCTCGGAGATCTCGCTGTACTTCATCGGTGCGCACTCCAAGCTGCGCGGCAACCACGCGCGCGTGCCGGTCAAGTGCGTCGCCGCCGCGAGCGGACGCTGCCGCGGCACGCTGCTCCTGCGCGAGGGACGCAGCAAGCCCGTTCTCGGCCGCGGGACGTTCTCCCTGCCGCCGGACATCAAACATGACGGCTACGTCCGCGTGACCTTCACCGCCGCCGCCGTCGCGAAGTTCAAGCGCAAAGGCTACGGTTCGCTCATCGTGGACGCGCGCGTAAAGGACGGGACGGTCACGACCCTCGACGGGATCGGCGACTTCGAATTTGACGTCGAGGTCGATTGACGCCCGTCCTTCGAGACGCGCGGTCTCGTCGAGAAGCGCTATTTCTGCGTTGCAGTCGGGGGCTGTAGGTAAGCGTCGAAGTCGCGGGCAGTGCGCGGGCCCATCCACGAGCGGATCGTGGACACGACGTCTGCCCAACAGTCATCCAGCGCCAGGCTCTCGACGAACCGCCGCGCCTGCTCGTGATCGCCACCGCGAGCACGCTCGATCACCCAGCCTGTGAAGTCGCTTTCAAACACGACGTACGGAAGGACTTCGTCGTAGCACTCGAGATGCTCCTCCAGCAGCGGGCGAAGCTCCGGAACGATCTCGACAAGCCAGAGGATCGTCGCTTGCTCATCACTCGGCCGGTCCATTCCCCGGAGTCTCCCTCGCCCGATCTCAGGTATCCCCAACCGAGCTAGGCGGTCGCCTGCTCGGTACGCGTTCTCGTCGACAGAAAGCACAATTCGCGGACATGGAAAGGATCCCAGCGTTCCGGCTCCGACCCGAACCGCTCTCGCCGGAGGCCGAAGCGGCGCTCGGCTTCCAATGGGCCGGAGATGACGTCGGACAACGCCATCAACTCGGCGGCGGGCCTACGTGGCTTCAAGGCGACGAGACCCCAACCTGTCGGGACTGCGGCGAGCCAATGACGTTCTACGGCCAGCTCGACTCAATCGGCGACGACGTCACGATCGCCGACGTCGGCCTCGTGTACGTGTTCGTGTGCTTCAACGACTACGAGGCTCGAGCGATCGTGCAATCCGGGTAGCGACGCGATGACACGCGAGGCGCGTCGAGATGTGCTCTCTCGTCGAAAAGACCACCGCGCGCCTCTCCTGCGACTAGGGTCGGCGCATGTCGATTGTGCGAGTCACGCAGGACGCCGACACGGGCTACGCCTACATCTATCTGTCTGAGCCGTCGCGCGGCTCCGTGGAACGATCGGTCGAACTTGAGCGCCGCGACGATGACGATCCGGAGGCGATGGCCCACCTCGTCCTGGACTTTGATCGCGAGGGCTTGCTCCTCGGAATCGAAGTGATCGGACGAGCCGAACGGTGGCTTCGTCCGGAGCTGCTTCGGTACGCCGTCCGCGGCAGTGCAGAGTCGACCTGAGCCGAGCGAGCCACTCGACCTCCAAGGCGTCGAAAGGATCTCTTCGTCAAGAAGGATCGTTCTCGGTCGGCGTAGACACCGCCGTCGGCGGCCATTCGTTCCGCCCTATCCGGCAGTCACGTCCAGCCTTGGGCGTCGCGGTACTCCTGGGCGACGACGAACTCGTTTACCCACCGCTCGGGCACCGCCCCGAGCGCGCTGGCCTCTCGTAACGCCTCCTCCGGATTACTCCCCCGGCCCGTCTCGACGCCCTCGCCGACGTCCTCCCACTCGTCCACTGGGGCGAACTCGGTGACATCGAGGAACTCTGGATCGCACGGATCGAAGACGTGGTGAAGGTTGACGACGAAAGCGCCGTCACGGGGGTAGACGGACACCCACCGCAAGGTCGGTTTGCCGTCGTGAAGCGGCGCGGAGAGGAACTGCTCGACCGCCCTGCCGCGACAGAGGACAGCGAGAGTTTCCGCCCATGTGAGGTGCCGCCGCATGAGCGAGTTGTACCCGGGCTGGCTGCTCCTTTCGCCGTCACGTAGGGCGTAGCCGCTCGCCAGGATGGGCGGAATCGTCGAAAGGGGCTACTTCCGTGCTGTCATCTCGAGTCGCTGGCAGCGGAGCTCGCCGAATATCGGACCGCCGTGTGTCGCCGAGTGAGAGAAGCCGTAGCGGCGGGCGACGGAGCGGCGTGGTTGCCCTGGTAGCTCAATCGTCGGGAGGGAGCTCATCGCGCGCCCAAGCGCGACGACCACCTCCAGCGGGTTCGCCTCCCGCAACGAGACCAGCATCCCGTACTGCTCGGAGTGCGAGGCAACGACAGCGAAGCGGCATGCGCGCGTGTGCGAGTTCGTCGACAAACACCACTTCCTCGCACGCGTCAGAAGGAGCGTTCAAGGTCGAACTCGAGGAACAAACCGGGTCGGCATACCTCCGCAACGAACCCCTGAGCGTCCTCAACGGAATCCGTCGGGTCTTCCACGTTGGACAAGTCAAGGATCGCCGTCATGTCGGGCCGACGCTGGCCGTCGATGATGTCGAACCCTTCGACTCCGATGACGCGAACCTCGGCGTTGCGGCACGCGCTCAGCAACCGCATGCCGTCGTGGCACGCGAACAGTGTCGCGCCCGTGTCGACGTAACAGCGAAGGCCAGCGGCCTGCGCGAGTTCGTGCGAGAGATCGAACGGCTCGTGTCGAACGCGCATGAGCGCGAGCCTACTCAGCCCATCGCCTCCCAAGAGCACAGCGGCGACACACCCTCCGCGCCGACCGGTCCGAGACGCGCGAGATCGTCGAAAAGCGCTGTGTAGCTTGCGGTCTTCTTGGAATCCGGCTGCGTCCGGACCTGCCGAGAGGGTGCGACTAGCAGAAGTAGCGATAGCCAGGCGCGCGCCAATACAGCAGATCGAGATCGGTCAGCACGTCAGCGAGCGGAGCGATCAACCCCGGTTCGTCCGGGTCATACATCAGATAGACCTTCGGATGGCGCCCCAAGCGCGCTCGGCCGACGAGGCGGGACAACTCGGGGTCATCGTCACGCGACAACAAGCCGGGTGTTGCGGCCTTGTCCAGCGACATCGGACCCCAAGGCAGCGCCTCGACCACGGCGGCAAACGCCACAGCGACCTCGACTCCGACGAGGACTGCCTCGTGCTCGTGAACCCATTTGACGATGTGATCAGCCTGGACGTGAATCGCCCCAGAATGCACCAATCCGTCGAAAAGGACTACTCGCACAGCGCGCAGGGAATGGCGCCGGAGCGGGGAGCGCTCACATGGGGGGCTTTCGCAGGCCCAGTGGCGATCGCGGGCAGCTAACTGTTAGCCAAGCGCCGGAATGGCGGAACCGTCGAGACGCTCTATCTTCCCGCTCCGGAGGGCCTCGATACCGAGTCACGCCTACGCGCCGGACCAGTCGATCTCGATCGCGACGAGTTCCGCCTCCGGCTGGTCGTGTCGCCACCACCGAAGCGAACCGTCTTTGAGCACCACGACGAGATCCCCCGTACCGTCGGCACCCCACGCCACCAAGATCTCGTCGGGGAAGAACTCGCCCATCATCTCGCGCACTTCCTGCGTTTCCTGCGTCATCCCCGCGGTCGGGTACGCGCGGCCTTTGGTGTCGGTGTCGGTCGCGCTGGGTCCCAACACGCTGAACTCAGCGTCCTCACCGTCGTCGCTTCGCACCAGCACGCTCTCCGGCAGCTCGTCGAGATACCGCTCACGCAGCGCGTCCGGCAATCTGGCGCCGAGCTTCTTCTCTTCGGCTGCGATCTCTTCCTCGCTGAAGCGCATCCCGGCATTGTTGCCTCTCTGCCTGTGCCGCGAACGCACCTAGCCGGAATCACGAGCGGCTCGTTGGACGATGCCGCGTCGGACGCCGCCGGCGCCTCGCGCGGTCGCCTCAGCTCGATTGTCCGGGTGCGGCGCTCCGTCCATCGCGACTCCCACGCCCGTCGCGCGGCAGGGGACGCCGCGTGCCTCCAGCCCGAGCTTGCCCGGTCGTTATGGCGTGTCGCGGCCTGGAGTCCATACTCACCGTGAAGGGTTAACGGAGGCGGAGTTCTGTGCGAAAGCCTTCGACGTCGTCGCGTTCGTGGAACTCGATCTGCACGGACAATCGGCGCTCGCGGACGAGACGGGCCCGGCCGCGGGCGTTGAGGCGCAACACCACGCGGTCGCGGCGCCCGCGCGCGGCGCCGATGGTCTCCTTCCCGTGGTACACGACCCAGCGTCCGTTTACGCACCAGCACCCCTTGGCGACGAGTACGGCGGCGCCCGGACCCGACAGCCGCTCCCGGAGGCTGGCCGTGGAGAAGACGACGTAGACCTTCTCGCACCCCGTCAGACGGGTGCTCGGATGACTGTTCGTCACGGCGTCGTCCCCGTCGCCGCACTGCACGCGCATGCCGCTCGCGCGGCTGCCGAGTTCGAGCGTGTCGTCGCCCGGGCCGGCGTCGAAGCGATCGCGCCCCTCCCCCGTGAGTTTGTCGTCGCCGCCAAGCGCGACCACGCGGTCGCGGCCGAGCCCGGGCCACAGCGTGTTCGGCCCATTCGTGCCGATCAGGACGTCGTCGCCGTCGCCACCGGTGGCGCTGGTCACGCCGACCAGCACGTCCTCGCCGGCGCGGCCCCCGCGCAGATCGACCCGGAGGCCGGTCTTTCGCCCCTCGTAGCTCACCCACTCGCCCTCGTAGCGGTCCCGGACCGGCCGCGCGCCGTCAGCGTCTCGGATGAAGCGGGCGCGCACGTCGTCCCGCCCCGGGCCGCCCGTCACGGAATCGCCCGCGAGGACGTCGTTTCCGGCGCCGCCGTCGATCTCGCCGTCCGCGGCGGTGAAGACGTCGTCACCGTCCCCGAGGATCGCCCGCAGGAACACGTATGACCGGTACGGCCAGGTGCAGACGACCGCCTCCCCCTCTGCAACACAGTCCTGCCCCGGCGTCAGTGGCGCACCCGTCTCCCGGAACACCAGCACGTTCTCGGCCCGGCGCTCGACTGTGACCCGGTTCGCCTCGCCGGGCGCAGCGGTGTAGACCGCGTCGAGATAGCAGTCCTCGCGATAGCAACCGGCGCCAATGGCCACACTCGCGGCGTCGGCGGGCACCGCCATCATGAGCCACACGAACGCCGCGATCAGTCCTACTCGCATACCTACTAAACGGTGAGCGCACCCGAACGTTGCGACGAAACGCCGGTATGCCAAGCGGCTTTCGGGTCGCTCTGCACCGCACACCTGCCTCGGCGACACGCCCGATCGACGACCGCCGATCGCAAGGATGAGGTGCCGCCTACGCGGTTGTTCGACATGTCAAAGCGCGCGCCCCTGGACGAGCGGCATCCGCGACCGGAGTAGCGAAACCGTCGACAACAAGCACTTCTCCCGCCACGCGAACGGCGGTCCGGTGGACCGCGGGACAGGCGTCTTCGATGGATTAGTCGCTCGTTCCTCGTGCGCGTCCGTTGCGGTCGTCTGGATGCCGAGCAACAACGAGAACGAACAACACCGGAGCAAGCACGAGCAAGATCACGGATGCGACCAGGGCGACGTAGCCGGCTCCCTCGAGACCAACAGCCATCAACCCGAAGGCGATCAAGGCCAGCGCACCAAGCGCGGCCGTGAGCTTGACCATGGGCATGGTCCACGGGTGCGGACGCCTCATCTGGAGGTCATGCCCGTCGCCGTCCGTTCCTACGCGAACGTGCTTCGCCGCATACCGCTGCGTTAGCGAGAACGTCGAGAAGCGCTATCTCCGCACCTCCGCGCGGCGGGAGCAGACCCTGTGCCGGCTGCGGCCCGAACGGATCTTCCTTGTGCTGTCGTGCCGGCACTAAGGCGCCCGCAATGCGGTCCGGTTACGCCGGTGGTGGCGCGTCGGACACGTCAGTAGTGGACGCGAGCGGCCAGTCGAGGAGGAGCCCTTCGTCCCACCCGCCGACAGCCAGCTTTCCTGCGGCTGGGGAGACGGCGATATCGCGCGCCGGGAAGGGCAGGCGCGTCAGACGAGGCGGGCTCCGGACGTCTTCGAAAACGCGCACGGTGGAGTGGTGCGCGTGGATCAGTTCGTCTCCGGGCCCCCAGCAGAGTCCGTGGGCGGCGCCGTCCCATGGTGCGGGGAAGGCTTGGTGCGAAGCGCTCCAGGTGCCGTCAGCGTGTTGTTCG
Organism: Solirubrobacter taibaiensis; assembly: GCA_027587225.1. Classification (GTDB taxonomy): domain Bacteria; phylum Actinomycetota; class Thermoleophilia; order Solirubrobacterales; family Solirubrobacteraceae; genus Solirubrobacter; species Solirubrobacter taibaiensis. The sequence goes on along the minus strand of JAPDDQ010000001.1, from coordinate 496,204 downwards.
GCGACCTCGAGCCCGGCGCTGATGCCGGCGACGCGTGTGCCGTCGTCAGAGAGCGCGACCGAGAACGGAGGACCCCAGAAGCTGATGGGTTTGGGCTCGTGCGCGTCGAACGGCCAGCTGCGCACGTACAGCTGGTTGCGGTCGTAGGTCCAGACCGCTCGGTCTCTGGAGCGTTCGAGACGGAAGACGCTTGCGCCCCGTTCCGACCACGCCAAGGCGCCTGAGATCGGGTCACGAACCATGAGCGCACCACCCCAGGTGGCATCGACGATGTACTTGCCGTCCTCGGCAAAGCGGATCGGGGTGCCTTCTCCGAGATCGCGCCCGGAGAGACGTGAGATCTCGTCGAAGCCGGGGATGCTCAGCACAAGGACATCGCCCGTGGTGTTCTTGACCGCGAGCAGTGTCCCGTCAGGGCTGAAGTCCGCACTCGACGCATGCGGGAAGCGGGGTCCGGAGGCGACCCGGCGACGGTCCGACACGTCCCAGAGAGAGATCCGCCCGCGAAGGCTGGCGAGGTAGGTGCCGTCGTCGGAGAACCGCACCGTCGAGGACGGGCCTAACTGAAATCCGGATGGTGTCATACGGGCAGTAGCTCCGTCGAAGGAATCGGCAGGCGCGCACGCGGGATCGTCGCACTCTGTGTGAAGTGCCAGCGCTGAGGCTGGACGAGCTCACCGAAACCAGCCTCACGAATCATTGATGCACGCCTCGCGGTCCATGGCGCGGGGCGTATCCCCGGGGCCAGCACGCCCGACGCAACCATTTCGTCGAAAAGAGCTACTTTCGCTTCTCCTCGAAGGGGCGCTCAGCGGCCTAGTGCGATCCAATCGGAGTTCGCTTGCAGTCCCATGTCGGTGACCGCCGCCGCGAGCGACTCCCGCGCCTCGGCGTTCAGCGCGATCCCGCGCTCGACGAGCACGCTGACGACATGCTCGAACGCGAGTCCGAACTCGTTGTGCTCGATGTAGTCGACAGCAGTCGCCAACGCCTCTTGAGGCAGATCCTGCCGGTCGAGTGCCGCGCGCAGATGCCGTTCCGTCCGCTCCCAAGATGCGATCAGTTCCTCGCTGGCCACGCACACGAACCGTAGCGTCGAGCCGCCTTCCGTTTCGCGCGTGAACGGAGCGGCGGGGGACTCGCTCCGGACCTCGCCCCTCGAACGAACGGAACCGTCGATCAGCGCCACTTTGGAGCCCCCGGTTCGGCGTCTTCATCCGAATGATGCGTCTCACGCTTGTCCGCGGTCTGTCTGCCCCGCCATCGGCCATCGAGTAGCCGGAGCACCACAACGGCGGCGGCCATCCAGACTGCCCCTGCCGCCCATACCGAAAGCGGCCTCGGGACTCCGAAAGTGCCGTTGACGATCCAATGCAGAGGCACGATGACCACGATCGCCGAAGCAGCAACGAGAACAGACGCCCAGGCCATTGCCCACGTGTACCCAGTTGCGCTTAGCAAAGCGCAATCGTCGAATAAGGCTACTTTCGCTTCTGCCTCGAAGCGGAAGCGAAGAGTCTGCGCGGACTCTGACGCTCTTGGGTGGGTTGGCGGTTGGGGAATGAAGGAGCCGGTGCTGCGTGACGAGCTTGTAAATCGTCGCGATCCAGAGAACCAAGCCGAGTTCGAGCGCGTGCAGAAGCTGCTGTCCCAGGTCAACGGTCGCGCCTAGAACGTGGGACGAGCGGACACGCGGGGCGAACCCCAGCACAGGACGATGCCAGCCAGACCACCGAGCGCGCCGGGCGTCCGAAAGCGCCTGGCGCAACGGGCGACGGCAGCCGCGAACGCGCCGCCGAGGGCTAAGGGTTAGAGCGCGGTCGCGCGCCGCATCGAGACGCGCGTCACGTGGACCGCGACCGCCGCCCCAGCCAGCATCAACAGCCAGCGCAGGAGTTGGTCGTCGAGGTCGACCGTGACGAGGCGCGACAGCCAGAACAGCGTGGCGCCAGCCGCCAGCCGGGCGTCGAGTACACCGAGCGCGAGCAGGACGAAGGGCACGGCGAGCGCGAGCGGGGTCAGCGCGGCCAGCAGCGCAAGCAGTGCGGCCAGGATCGCGCCGTGCAGCCAGACCGTGCGCGTCCGGGCGGGCCGCAGTGCGAGGACGATAAGGCCGGCAGCCTCGGCGAGCGGCGAGCCGCGCTCGGCCCCGACCGCACGAGCGGTGGCGACGATCTCCTCGCCGCGGTCGGGATAGCGGGCGACCACCAGCCGCGCCGCGCCGCGCAGCAGCCACTCGGTCACGCCGTCCTCACCTGCTTCAGGCCCTCGCGCACCAGGTCCGCGTTATCGGCCAGGCGCTTGCCCTCGGCCTCGAGCAGGTCGACTCCCGCCGGGGTCAGGCGGTAGTAGCGGCGTGGCGGGCCGCCCTCGCTTTCTTCGCGGTCGAGCTCGACGCAGCCTGCGTTCTCGAGCCGCTCGAGCGCCGCGTAGAGCGTTCCGGCGCGCAGACGCACGCGCCCGTCCGACATCTGCTCAACGGCCTTGATGATTCCGTAGCCATGCAGCGGAGCGGGCAGCAGGGCGGTCAGGACGAAGAACGTCGGCTCGCGCAGCGGAGGCGAATCCGGCATGACTCGAGCGTATCACGGTTGACGGTATACAGATCAACGGTATAGTCGCCATCATGAGAGAACGCACCGTGCTCGCCCTGGCCGCGCTCGCTGTCCTCCAGGCGCTCCACCTGCTCGACGAGCTGCGCACCGACGAGGCCGCGGACCTCGCCGGCGTCGCGCTTCGACCACAGCCGGTGATCGGCATCGGCACCACCGTCGTCGCGCTGATCCTCGTGCGCCGCGTCTCGGACCTCGGGCGCACGCTGGCGCTGTGGACGGCCGGCCTGGTCGCGCTCGGGTTCCTGCTTTCGCACGGCATCCCGGCCGAGACGGCGCGCACCAAGCCGTACTGGGGCGACGGCTCCGCGGACCCCCTGCAGTGGCTCGGCGTCGGCTTGATCTGGGCCTGTTGCGCGACGGTCGCCGTGTTCGCCCGGCAGCTCCCGAAGTCTGTACCCGCCGAGGGATCGTCGATGACTCGTGGTCGTGGCCCCCGATGACTGTCGTCGGCCGGGCAAGGTGACCCTTCGGGTCTCCTCGCGCACCCGCACGCTCGAGACACCCGAGTCGCTGAAATTGCTTCTCTCTCGCCTGGACGCAGCGGCCGCGAAGCGCCCCAAGAAACTCGGTCGGCCAAAGGCACGGAAGGGCCACAGCGGCCGCTCAGTTCAACTCACGGACCTCGTCAGGCGATCGGCGAGACCGCCACTCGTCGAACGCAATCCAGAGGACGCCGAAGAGGATCCCGACGGGAAGCATCCACCAGCGATCATCGCGGACCGCGCTCCACACTCCTCCTGCCAGCAACGCTGCTGCGCCGGCAAGCCCTAAAGGCCGCGAGTTGCGGCGTTCCGCAAGGACAAGAAGGACCAGCGCGAGAAGGGCAAGGCCCAGCTTGATCACGCCGCCCCACGTACCCGCGATGCCGGCACCCGTCACTCGCCGACGAGGACCCAGCAAAGTCGTTCGGGCTTGAACGCGTGCCTCCGTAGGGATCCGCGCGGTTCGGCTAGGCCTGAGTGAACCGATGGATGATCGCGTCGCGCACGGATGCGAGCCGTGCAGGCAGAATCTCGGCGAGTTGTAGAGCCCCATCCGACGTCCATGCTCGGATCTCGCTCCTCGGAGCAGCGCCCAGTCCCAGCCGCAGCGCGTTCTCGTCATCCGTGAACACCATCGCGGCGCGCCAGCGATCCGCCTTCGTGACAGGTGGTTCCGTCGCGTACTCGGCAAGCTCCTCCAAGCAGTCACGGAGCAGGCGGCCGTCTGCGCCGCTGAACGTCCAGCGATCGGCCCAGCCAGTGCCGTTCGAGGGCGACCTGATCTCGAGCATGCTCTGCACGCCCAAGAGTGTTCCGCACGCGCTGCTGCTTTCGCTGCAAGTCGCACGGATCGCCGCGGTCGCATCCGTTTCGCTGTTCGTGGTCGCGGTCGTCGGAGGCAGGTCTCCGCCGACTCGCGATCAAGTCGCCGGCGGCGCAGCTCTCGGTGTCGAGCCGACGCACGCGCGCGGCCACGATCGACGCGAGCGAATAGAGCCCTCCGGCTCGGCCACCGACGAGATGCCGGCGCTCGAGTTCGTGCGGCAGATCAGCTACGCCACGCGGTAGCGCAGGAGCACGAGCCCCGAGGCGAACCGGCGGGTCTCGACGGTCTCGAGCGTTCGGAGCTCCGTCCCGGGCTCAAAGAGCCGTCGCCCGGCGCCGACCACGACCGGATACACAAACAGCCGATACTCGTCCACGAGCCCGCTGGGGACGAGCTCGCGGACAAGGGTCAAGCTGCCCGTGACGACGATGTCCGCCCCGGGCTGCGCCTTGAGCGCGTGGACGTCGTCGAGCCCACGCAGGATCGTCGTCGGCTCCCATCCGCCTGAGTCTTCGAGTCGGCTGGAGACGACATACTTCTGCACTCGGTTGAGGTAGTCGCTGACGCCCGTCGTGTCGTCGGTCTGTCCGGGCCAGTAGCTGCGCATCTGTTCGAACGTGGTGCGGCCGACCACGAACGCATCGGCGGCTTCGCGCTGCTCGGTCTGCGCTTGGATCAGGTCCGACTCATCCCAGGCATCGTCGTCGTTAGCGGGTCCGAACCAGTCGCCGGCGGCGTCGATGACGCCGTCGAGCGTGATGTTCTGCGTGATGACGAGGTTGCGCATACCTACACCGACCAGCTCACCGGTCGAAACTCATCGCCTCCGCCCGAGCGTGACCGGCGCAGCGCGCCTACCCAGCCCGCGACCGACTCGAGGTCGCAAAACGACGCAATCGTCGAAAAGAGCTACTTCTCGAAGGGATGCGAGAGCTTGGCCTTTGTCCGAAGGCCGGGGTAGTTGCGAACCTGGTCGAGCCCGTAGTAGCCCTCGCGAGAGTCGACGCCCTACCAGCTACAGGCCAGGTACGCCGGCAACGTAGTCCGGGGGCCGCGCTCGTGGTCAACGTCCCCCAGGCCGATGGACATTTGCCGCCGTGAACGGAGGATCGCGGTTGGCGAAGCGGTGTAGCCGTCTAACACACCGGACCTCGCGGGAACGCGGGCCAGCCCGCCTCTGCAGACGGCCGCTCGGGCCGGCTGGCGGCTCACGCCGAGGACGGCGCGTTCAGCGGGTCTCCGCACGCGCGCCGTGCTCGGCGTGTCCACCGGTGGCAGGGCCGCCGCGCAGTGGGCGGCCGTCGAGGACGCGCTGCTCGTTGTCGCGCAGACGCGGCTCGTAGTGGTTGAAGAACACCTTGCCGGTGAGGTCGCGACGGCTGCGCACGCCGGTCTTCTCGAAGATGTTCTTGAGGTGCTGCTGCACGGTGTGGGGTGAGACGACGAGCCGCTCGCCGATCCCGTTCGTTGACTCGCCCTGCAGCACGAGACGGGCGACTTCCTGTTCGCGCGTGGTCAGGCCGTACGCGGCCATCAGCAGCGGTTGGATGCGAACCGGATGCCCTGGCTCGACGATCACGGCGACGCGCCGGGTGCCGGTCGCCACGAGCGTCGCTCCGTGCAGAACGATCCAATTGCCGGAATCGCCGAGCACGCGCGCGAGCGCGACCTCGCCCGCGCGATCGCCGTCGGCTGACCGCAGCGCCTGGCCGCCGACCGCCACGACCGCCGGCGGCAGCCGCTCGCCGTCGCCGCCGGGCAGGTCGGCCAGCCAGCGCTCAGTACCAGGCGTCACCGACTCGATCTCAAGGTGCTCCGTAAGCACGAGCAGCCCGGGAGCGTCGGGCGTGTCTGGTTCGTGGGCCTCGCCGATCAGCAACGCGCGCCGTATGCCCTCGCCGATCGCCGGCGCGACCGACTGCAGGAAGCGTTTCTGCTCGGCGTCAAAGTGCTTCTCGCCCGGCGGTCGGTAGAGCCCGAGACAGCCCCACGTCGCGCCGCCCTTGCCGCGGAGCGCGAGCAGCAGCTCCTGGTCGCCGTTCATCGTCATGTTGGCCTGCCAGCGCGGGCTCTGCGACGGGTCGCCGCCGGTGGCTTCGTGGATCGTCGAGATCCCAGCCTGCGAACGCGCGACCGACGCCATGTCGTGGGCGTCCTCGAGCAGGTACTCGCCGCGCAGCGCCTCCTCCGGCAGTTCGTAGTGCATCGCCGGGTTGAAGTGGCTCGTCATCAGCAGCGTCGCCGGGTCGAGCGTGAAGCAACACGGACCCCGCATGTTCGACACCAGCGGGGCGATGATCTCGCTCACATCGCGCCAGAGCGTCACGAGGTCGCTGCCGCGCGCTGCCGCCTCTTGGATCCGCTCGACTCCCCGTTCCATCCCGAACGCGCCCATCCCGCGACAGGCTACGTGCGGACGGGCGTGAACGGAACACCACGTTTCTGGTACAGACGTCGCGAGCGCCGGGCGGTGCAATCGTCGCGATGTCATCCGGAGCGCTGACACCCGAGGAACTCGAGACGCTGCTCGAGGACGCCTTCGTCATCCGCGACCGAACCGCGCTCGCGGGGTTGTTCGAAACCGACGGGCTCCTCGTCGCCGCAGGTACCGCCGCACGCGGCGCCGGCATCGACGCCCTCGCCTCTGCGCTCTGGGCACGCGATCTGTCCTACCTGGCGCAGCCACGGCGCGTGCTCCAGGCAGGCAACACCGCCCTCATTGTCGCCGAGCAGTCCATCAGCGTCGTGCACCGCTCCGCCGACACCCGCTGGCGCTACGCCATCGCCCTGCTGAAACCCATTGCCAAGGAGGTCATGCCATGACCGACGCAACGCTCACCGAGAACGCCCGCTGGTGGTTCGGCGCCCTCGCCGTCATCAAGACGCGCGCCGCCGACACGAACGGGCAGCTGACGATCATCGAGGTGACAGAGCCGCCAAACGCCGAGGCGCCGCTGCACGTCCACCACCGCGAGGACGAGGGCTTCTACGTCCTCGACGGCGAGGTCACGATCCACGTCGGCGACGACGTCATCGCGGCCGGCCCCGGCGACTTCGCCTTCGGCCCGCGCGACATCCCGCATCGTTACACCGTCGGCCGTGACGGCTGCCGGATGCTGTTCATCTGCACACCCGGCGGCTTCGAAGACCTCGTCATCGGCATGAGCCGTCCGGCGGAGCGCCTCGCGCTCCCGCCCTCCACGCAGGAGCCCGACTGGGAGCGCGTCGGCGCCGTCGCCGCCGCGAATGGCTGCGAGCTCCTCGGCTAGCGTCACGCCCGTTGCCTCCGAGAACGCCGCAAGACTCCACCTCGTCGCACCTCGTCGAAACGGACCCCCTAGCGGAGCGAGCGGCGATCCGTTCGGCGGCAGCGCTGAGGGAGGAGGAGCCCGCTCCACAAGGGGTGTTCGGCCGGAGGAGGAGAGGGTGTTGGCCGAGACGCTGTGGAGCAGGCTCAAGTTCCCCATCGGCGAGTCGATGCTCGACCTTTAGCGCTCGTCGCGCCCCCCCCGGTGAAAGGATCCCTTTCGTCGAAAACCGCTACTTCAACACTCGCTGTCGAGCGGAGTCAGGCGCTCGCTTGCACTTCGACGCGCCGGCCGTCGGGGTCGCGTGCCACGAAGGTTGTGCCCCACGGACGCTCCGCGATCGGATCCGGGTTGAAGCCAGCTTCGCGGAGCTGCTCAGCAGCCGCTTCGAGGTCCCCGATGACGAGCCCGACGCCCGCACGATCGGTGCCGCCCGCCCCGGCGGGATAGAGCTCAAAGACAAAGTCGTCGTCCTCGTGCGCGTAGTGCACCGGGCCACTGCCGTGCGCGTGCTCAGAGAACGCGACACCGAGGCATTCGTAGAACCGTCGAGTCGCATTCGGGTCGGCGCAGCGAAGCACGAGGAGGTTGAGGCGCACCTCACGCAGTGTGGCGAGTTCGTCGAGAAGCACTACTTCTGAGAAGCGGCTGCCATCGCGCGAAGGTGGGAGCCGTAGGTAGGCCGGCGCTCGCGGGATCAGGTTGCTCGTCTTCGACCGGCTCGTCAGCAAATCTCTTCCACGACCAGGTGCCACCTCAACCGTGTCGCTCTACGCAACGAGCACCTCAGCGGCGAGGCCCCGAGCTACCGTCATGCATCGCGTCGGTGAAAACCTCGGGATCGCTCGGGCGCGTCGAACTCGATTCCGCCGTCGCCTGCATCCGGCCTTCGGGTGAGGTCGTTGCCCGCTCCGAGGCCCCACTGGGGAATGCCCGCCGCTGCCGACTCGTCGTTAGCGGTATGCCCGCCATCGCCGATCGCCGCGCTATCTCCAACACCGGCCCGGCGCTGTTCGCCGGTGCTCTGTCCGGCGTCGCCGGACTGCTGGTCTTTCTTGTCGTCCACCACTTCTGGATCATGCCGATCTGGTTCATCCTGCCCCCCGGGCTCGCCATCGCGAGCCTCGGCGGGCTCTCGATCGGCTGGGCCTACGGCGAGCTGCACCATCGCCTGCCCGCGCGCCCTTGGCGTCACGTCGCCTGGGCCTCTCTGGTCGCCTTGACGCTGGCACCAAGCATCGCGCTGGCAGAGCTGGGGCCGGCGCTGTTCGATGCCGATACCGGCGACCTCAGGCCAGGCACCGATCTCGTGACCGTGGCCACGCGCTTCGCGACCGAGCTGCTGTTGCCGGCGGCGGTTGTCGGGGCGCTCGCCGGCTGGTGTCTCGCCGGCAGGCGCGCGGCCTGGATCACAGGCCTGGCGGGCCTCGTATTCGCCTTGGGGCCAGGGCACAACATCCCGTTGCTGGGCGGTACCCCCGGGGCCGCACAGGGCGCGCTCCTTCTCGCGTCGATCATCGTGGTCGCGACGTTCGTGCTTGTGGAGACGCACGCGCAGCTCTCGCGGCGGCGCTGATCTCGCGGGCTGGCCGAACGGCTCGTCGACGCCTGTGGGGTCTCGCCGCCATCACGGTCAGTCGGGTGCTCGCGCTCACCGAGACGAGCGCTTTCGTCGAAAAGCGCTACGTCGCTTCCGCCAATGTGAGACCGAACGCCAACGCCGCGTGGTGGTCCGCTCGGCTGTCTGTCTGCGGTCGCTGGCGCCGAGCCCACATCTGCGGACCTCAGCCGGGTACCGGGTCCGGGCCAGGAGGCGTGGGCGGTCCGGGGTTCGGCGGCGTCGGGTCAGGGACAGGCTCTCCCGGGTACGGCTGAGGCGGAGCTGGATCTGGGACGGGCACTGAGACGTTCTGCACGTGAGCCTCCTCGGTTGGTCGCGTGCGCGTCCTACCCCGAGCCCTACCTGTTTGCGCGCTGCGTCTTTTGATCGTCGCGGTCGCGAGTACGAGAACCTCGCCTCGCACCTACGACACGGCCCGAGCCCGCCGTCCGACCGGAGGACCGGCGCGGAGTGGCGAAACTGTCGAAAAGCGCCTATTCACGAACGCCCCAGACCAGCCGTCGAGCACGCTGCTGCTCACGTCACAGCCACGTGGAGCCGAAAGCGTGTCCGCTGCACCTGGTCGTAGTCGTTTCGATAGCGGTACTCGATTTCCATGCGCAGCGAACCCGACCGGCGCAGCAGCGCTCGGCCGGCAGCGTTCAGCCGCAGCGCGCCACCGCGCCGCGTCGCGACTTGCCGCCCGCGCGCGGTAATCGTCCAGCGCTCACCCTTGCAGTCACACGACCGCACACCGGAGACGAACGCCGCGCGCGTCCTGGCCATCGAGAGCCGGAGCCGCATCCGCGTGAGACCGTCCACCTTGAGGTACTCGCAGTCCGCCGCGATCCGTGCGCGCGGCGCCGCAAGCGCGACGTCTGTTCCAGGCCCGCACACGATGCGCCCGCCGAAATAGCCGCCCGCGAGTGTGTCGTCGCCTGCGCCGCCATCCACCGTGTCGCCAAAGAGCTCGTCGTTGCCACCCATCCCGCGCACGACGTCGCGCCCTCCGGCACCAGAGATGAAGTTCGGCGCATCGTCGCCGCTCAGCACGTCCGTGGCGAGCGTTCCGTAGATCTTCGGGTTGTTCGATACCTGGTCTTCAGACGGCTGCCCGGGCCGCAGGTCCAGACGCATCCCGACCGTGCGCTTGCTGTAGTCGAGGATCGAGCGAGGGTCCGACGACACGGTGTCGGTCGGCGTGTCGGAGGCGGCGTAGACGTCGTTCCCGCCCGCGTCGTCGTCATCGAGGATGTTCGCGACGTTGGTCAGCACGTCCTCGCCAGGGCCGCCGTTGGCCGTGCGCGTCCGACTGATCCGATCGTTGCCCGGGCCGCCCCAAACCTGCGCCCCGCCGACCGACTGATCGTCGCCGTCGCCGAGGTGTACGTAGACGACGCCCGACTCGTTGCGGCAACTCACGCCGCCGCCCTCGACGGCCGGGCAGCCCCGAATTGCCGCGCCCGCGTCCCGAATGATGAGCTGTGTCGGCACGGACGCCGCCGCGGTCGAGAAGACGTTGTTCTCGCCCGGATCGGCACGAAACTCGATCACCCCGTTACAGAACGAGCCCGCGCACCGGCTCGACTCAATGGTCACTGCCGCCACAGCCGTCGCCGCAGGGACCAGGGCCAAGACCACACTCACGACCGTCACTCTGAGCATGTACCGAGAACGGCCCTGAGCGGTGAGAGTTGCTACGCCGCAGTCTCCAGCGAGCCGGCACAAGCGAAGCGCTGCCCACTGCTGCAGCCGTCGCGATGCGCGAGTTCGTCGAGAAGCGCTCCTTTGCTCCACGACACCGCGCCGGCGTCGACGTACGCGATTTGCCAAGTACGTCGACTCTGGCCCCGACGCCAGCGTTTGCACGAGTTCGTGAAGTTCAGGAAGCGACTCCGCGATCTTCTTTCGGCGCGCGAACGCCTCCGCAGCCACGACCGACTGTCCAAGCAGGTCCAACAGAACCGCGGGATTGTCCGCCGTTGTGTTCGGGGGTACGGCCGCCTGGACGACGATCTCGGAGTCGCCGGCGCGGAAGTACCCAGTCCGCACGCCTTCGAACTCGTTGCGTCCGACTCGACCGTGACATCAGGGCATTGATCGCGTCTTGCCAGGCCCGGTTGTAGGGGTCACTGTCGCCGAGGATCGCGCCGATCGACAAAGCACGGAGCTCTTTGGTCACGGCTGGTGCCTGCCCGGGACCGAGCGCGAAGACACGGATGCCGCAGACCATGATGATGCGGACCGTCGAGAAGCGCGCCTTTGACCGCTGCTCGACTCCGTCAGAAGAAGCGCCGTCGCAGAACTCCAGTCGCTGCCCTTCTACAGATTGTCAACGAACCACAGGGCCGTCCCGAGCATGCCGACGACCAGCAGGCTGTAGCCCTGGATTCTCACCAGCGTCCCGGCGTGCTTCCTGCCGAGCGGTCCGGGCAGCGTGGCTGCCGCGACGTTCTTGAGCACGTCGCTCCGAGAGCGCAGGATCAGGTATCCCAGCCCGGCGATCGCCACTAGTACGGGCAGAGGAGCCGTCCAGATGTTGGGATCGTCCGCGAGTAGCAGCACCTCGATCATGTACCCGCCAAACGACACCCTGCGTCACTTCGATTCGCTAGGCACGCATAGGTCGCCGAGTAGGCCCGCCGCGCATCCGGCCAGTGCAGATGTGCGCTTCCGTCGAAAAGCGCTATGCCGGCGAGGGCGTCTGCGCACGAACAACTCGCCAAGCGGCTACCAACGCAGCGACCGCAAGCGCGACAAGACAGATCCATGGGACGCCGGCTAGCAATCGACCTCGATAGCCGAAAAACACGCCGTCGGGGGGCGCGAGCTGCCAGAGCGCAAGGCACACGAATCCCGCGCCGAGAACCACGGCAAGCGCAACGAGCATACGCCGTCGCGTTGTGATCGCTGACGTAATCGCCAGCGCCCCGAGGGCGATCACCCACCACCTCATCGACTCAGTCCACCAAATCTCGAACTCGCCAGGAGACTGCCTCTGGCCCCCCATACGTGTGACAAAGATCGAGACAAGAGGCCACGCCAACCACGCCAATACCACGACGATGCCGCCAGCAACCACAGAGACCCACCGCATTCGAGCAACCTAATGCCACAACTTGCCGGCGACAACTCCTCAACGCGGCTGCTATCCCCGAGGTAGCAGCAGCGGTGTTCAGCGTGGCACGGTCATCCGGACGACCCGGCAGTGCTTCATCGTCCGTCACGCGGCGCAGCTACCGAGCCGCAAGCACTCAGGAACTCAGGGCGACTTGGCGCATGACGCGACGCAGTCCGTCCGAGGCCGGAGTCCCGGTGATCACAATCGTTTGCTCGTTGCGCTTGACGACGACCATCTCGTCCCCGTACCACTGCAGTTCGCGCCCATCCACGTAGCTCTCGGTCGGCGCGTACAGGCCGGCGCGGTCGTAGTAGTTGACGTGCTCGCCGCCCGAAACGATCGAGTACGTCAGACGCTGCTCGCCACGCCCGAACACGACCGCCGCGGCGTCCCGTCCGCCGACCTCAAACGCGGAGCCGCCGAGGGGCTTGAACCCTTCGACGCGCTGCGGGAACCCAAGTGTTCCCACCCGCATCTGCAGCGCTTCTCGAGGCTCGATCCGCGTCGACAGCGAGGCGTGCGCGGCAACGTCCGGGACAGTCGCGCGCGTGGCTCGCTGGTACTGCCAGGACGTCCCAACGAGAGCAAGCAGAAGCAGCCCCACGACACCCAACAGCGCCGTCGTCCCTGTTGACCGCCGAACTGTGAGCGCCGCAGACATGCCCGACAGGGTATGCGCCGCACGCACGCCGCGCCATTCGGAGGCTCGTCCACTACAAGCATGCGAAAGGGCTCCTTCGTCGAGAAGCGCACCTTTGCCCAGTCGCAGCTATCAGCGCGACGGAGGGAGCAGAAGCCCTACGCTCGCGGGAATCACGGGCGGACGGCGTGCGTGGACGGTCTCGATGATCTCGTCCGGGTCGATCCCTTGAAGGTAGATCGACGTCACGCCGAGGTTGCGATGGCCGAGCTGGCGCTGAATGACGTTCAGCGGCACCCCCTCGCGAAGCAGCTCGAGGGCATGCGCGTGTCGCAGCTGGTGGGGCGCAACGCGCCGCCGGACACCGGCGTGAGCTGCGCGCCGGTGTAGCTTCGCTCGCGCCGCCGAAGCGCGCCACGGGCGACCGCACGAGCGGCCGTTGATCACGCAGAACAACGGGCCGACCGGCATCTGCTCGCGAGCCCGCAGCCACGGCTCCAGTTGTTCGAAGCCCCCGTCATCCATGCCGACCTCCCGATGATCTCCTGCGTCCGCGGCGGGTCAGGCGGGTACCGGCGCCCCTTTGTGCGCGACGAACGCCCGGCCCGGTGACCCGAGACCGTGGCCGGGACCGACGGCGGCTTGGCGAGTCCATCGACATTGGAGCGGACACGACGCCTCCTCACGGATCGACGCAGGAGGCCTATCACCGCGCCAACACGGACGCAACTGTCGAAACAGCGCTTTCTGCCGGGGCTCCGCTTACGGTCCCGTGCGTGAACGAACGACCGCGCACGCGCGCCGAACTGGCCGGGCTACTCGCAGCGCGCGGTCTCCCGGCGTCGCTTGCGGAGCAGGCGAAATGAGGGCTTGAGCTCGTCCTAGGCGACAACGAGACAAGTCGACTCGGCGGCCGCCCTCAATTTGCCGGCGAGTGGCCGCTCAGCAAAGACGGACGCGCGCACACGCACCTCGCGTCAATCGAGTTCTCTGAGCTGCCCTGCTTCGAGGACCGCGACCTGCTTCCCACCAGCGGAACGCTCGTCTTCTTCGCCTTCGTCGGCGACGCCGGAGACGACGAGGCGCACGTTATGCACGTGCTGCCCGACACAGGACGCTCTGCCACGCCGCCGCAAGAGTCTTCAGAGGACCGCGTTGTGCCGGTGGAGCTCAACGAACGCCGCGTGCGCTTTGAGCCGGTGCTCACGGTCCCGTTCCCGCGTGATCTCGAACACGAGCAAGCAATGGCACTGTCGGAACTGTCGTACGAGCTCCGCACGCCCCAGCACCTGCTGCTCGGACACCCCGTCTACGTGCAGGACAACCCGCCCGAGGATAACCAGATCAGCTTGCTTCAACTCAACTGGGACGAACCACTCGGCCTCACGTTCGGCGACGGCGGCCAAATCACGCTCCATGGTGCGCCCGACGACATTCGCGGTGGCCACTGGGAACGGATCACCGCACAAACCGACGACTCGTAGCCGACCACAATCGACCGATAGTCAAGGCGCACCCCGGGGGGCATGCGCGCCATCGTCGAGAAGCGCTTCTTCGCCGATGGCCAGTTTGAGTGGGGTGCGACCTCTCGAACCACGATGTCCCGCAATTGAGCTAGAGCCGCGACCGCGGCAGGTACAGCATCACGAGCGTGCCGGTGATGCAGGTCGCCGCGCCGCCAAGCGCCTCAAGCACGGCAAGACCAGCGATGAATCCGACGGCGAGCAGCGTCGCGGAGACGCCGAGTGCGACGCGGAGCGCCAGGAGGTGTCGCTTGAACCATCCGTCGAGCGGGTGATCGCGCATGCGGTCACTCGAACTCGTGTCGATCGCGGAAGCAGCCGCGGTTGAGGTTCACCACCAGCCCCACGGCGAACACCGCAATCGTTGGGGCTTTGCTCATCTCGTCCTTGGTGCCCGCTCCGCCTTGGGGGTACTCCTTGCCGCGAAGCCGATCGAGGATCGACCACGAACAAGCGAGAACGTCGAAATCAGCTACTTCCGGCGGGTCCGAGCAAGGAAGCGAGATGGACGCAAATGATCTCCGGGCGCGCTGCGCGAAATGATCGCGGTAGCAGTCGACCTCCGGGCGTTCGAACTGCGCGTGTGTAGCCTGCCCCAAACAGGCTCAGGTACGTGCCCCAGACCCGACGACGAGCTCTAAATCTCGCACCCGGATGCACCACCGTGTCCGACGTTGTCGAGGGGCGCGCAGCGCTCCGGCGTGAGCGGACGCGGTCACGAGAAGATCTGGCGGATCTCGATCGTGCCCAGGGGCGTCATCGGATGCGCCGCCGCCGCCTCGACCGCTTCCTCGACCGTCGCAAACTCGAGGACGTCGAACCCGGCCACGTACTCGGGCTCATTTGTGCGCGGTCCGGGCTGCACGATGCGCTCGCCGTCGCGAACTTGGATGACCGTCGCCTCGGCCGGCCGTTGAACGCGGCCGCCGGCACGGCGCTCGAGCCCGTTCACCCACGCGGCCGTGTCCGGCCCCATCGAGTCCGGCGCCGCGAACGTATCGTCGTGGCAGATCAAGAACAGGAACAGCATCGGTGAACCTCCTTGCGTCGGATGTCCTTTCAGACCGGACCCGCGTCTCGATTGCATCGCGGCCGGCCCTAGGATGTCGCCGTGCCTGCCGAGTCCGAGGACCCTCTGGCGCCGTTTCGGGCCGAGTTGCGCGCGCACTGTTACCGAATGTTGGGCTCCTCCCATGACGCGGAAGACGTCCTGCAGGAAGTCAGCCTACGAGCGTGGCGGAGCAGCGGCGGTTTCCAGGGTCGCGCTTCGCGGCGGACATGGCTGTATCGGATCGCGACCAACGCGTGTCTAAACGAGCTCGAGCGCAAGGAGCGGCGCGTATTGCCGGTTGATTGGGGGCCGGGCACTGACGCGAGCGTGGCGTCGTTCGCGCCGGTGGACGGAGTCGCCTGGATCCAGCCGCTGCCTGACGACCCGCAGCAGCGCGCCGCCGACCGCGAAAGTCTCGAGTTGGCGTTTGTCGCCGCCGTGCAGCACTTGTCGCCCAACCAGCGCGTCGCGCTGCTGATGTTCGACGTGCTGGGGTTCTCCAATCGCGAGATCGCCGAGATGATGGAGACCACGACGGCGTCCGTGCGGTCCGCGCTTCAGCGCGCACGCCATACCGTCGCTCAGCTGCTGCCGGAGCGCACGCAACAGGCGACGATCTCCGCGCTCGGAGACGAGGGTCAAGAGCGGTTGATCTCGCGCTACACCGCGGCCTTGCGGCAGCACGATGTCGACGGGATGCTGGCGCTGCTGACCGAAGACGCGACGTGGTCGATGCCGCCTATGCCCGCATGGTTTCAGGGTCATCAGGCGATCGCCGACTTCTTGCTGGCGGCGCCCTTCAACGTTCGCTGGCGCCATCGCCCGGCGCGCGCGAACGGCCAGCTCGCCGTGGGCTGTTACGCCTTCGACGAACCCACACGGACCTTCACCGCCTACGGACTCGACGTGCTGGACCTGCGCGGTGACCGGATCGCCTCGGTCGTCTCCTTCATCGACGGTGGGCGTTTCGGCAGTTTCGGGTTACCGCCCACGCTGACGGACTGAGCGCGATGCATCCGGGCCCCCCGCCCGGTCTATCTCAGCACCTCCCCGACGCGGGACCTGAAACCGCCCCGAAAGGAACGGCACAAATCATGTCACTGAAGAACTGCCCTGTCGGCGCGCTCATCGCGGTCGCGGATCTCAACCGCGCCCGGCACTTCTACGAGGACCAACTCGGCCTCGTGCCCGGGGAAGTGGACGCCGAAAGCGTGCGCTATTTCTGCGCGCAGGGCACGAATCTCTTCGTCTACCTGCAGCCTGCCAACGCCGGGATGTCAGCGGCGACGATCGCCGGCTGGACCGTCGCCAACCTCGACGAGACGATGGACGAGCTCGCTGCCCGCGGCACCCGCTTCGAGCGCTACGACCAACCCGGCCTGACCACCGACGAGCGCGGCATCTTGGACGCGGGCGACTTCCGCGCCGCCTGGATCAAGGACCCCGACGGGAACACAATGGCGCTCACGCAGTACACCGGCTGACGGCGGACTCCGCGAGCTCGCAATCGAGTCCTCTCAGGCTCCGGGCGTTGCGCCGCTCATGATGCTGTCCGGTGCCGTCAGGCAGCGTTCTCGGGCCGCTCACCGCTACCGGCCTCGGCCTCGGCCTATTCGTCGCTGGCGATGGAGCCCTCGGCTGACCGCTACGCCTCATCGGGATCGGCCTACTAGCTTGCAGGCCGGTCGATGGCGTGCAAGTCACGCCCGCAGCAGTCTTGGAGGATTCATGCACGAGCCCCGGTCGTGCTACGCCCTTCGCCGACAGGAACACGCGTCGGCCGATGCATGGTGGCGTGAAGCCTCCAAGCGCCGCGACCTTCCCGCGGCGCTCGTGCCGTTGGCCGCGGGCCGCGGTCGGGTCGAGCTCGATCGCCAGGAGGCGGCGGACGCCCTCGACTGGGCCGAGAGCGTCTCAGAGGACGGCCGCCCGATCGTCGCCTACCCCGATGATCCGCGTGTGGAGCTCACTCCACCGGCAACGTCGGGGCTCACCTCGGTATCGGTGCGGAGGTCTGTGTGAGTGCCCAGTCCAGCGCGTAGTCGGCGACCTGTACCAGCCCGGTGCTGCGGGCAGTGAAGGGGCCCAATCGTCGAAAAGCGCTTGTTCCGTCTTGCTGGGGTACGGCGCAACTGGCTGCTCGCCGGGCTTGTACGTGCGGCCCGCCAGTGCGCCGAGGAGTACCGCTCGGGCACGTCCGCAGCTGGCGTGTCGTGCATGCGGGGCGGTCTCTTCAGGGAAGCGTGACCGAAGCTGCTGGCGGCGAGCGAACCCAACGCGTGTCGGGCGCCTGGAAGCCTCGAGCCCCATCAAGCGCCGCCTCGACCGCGGCACCACTCACGTTTCGTCCGATCATGACCTACACCAACCCCAGGGACGTGACCGGACCCGGCCGACGCGACACAATCAATGAGCACAACAATGCTGCTCATGCATCGTTGGACGGTTGATGCTCCACTCGGTCTTAGCCACGCTCGGCCTCTCTCTGGCACTGGCCGGGCCCGTACACGCCGCGACGTCGTCGACTCTCGCTGCCTCCAGCAACAACTCGGCACTCACGAGCGCCACGCTCAGACCTCCGACGATTGCGCCGGCTAACGAGCGGGTTCTCGCCAGCGAGCAAACGCAAGTCAATCTCCGGTCCTACGGCCGGAACGCGATCTTCTCGGTGCAGAGTGGGAGCTCGTACACGCTCGTTGCCTCGACCGATGGGGGCCCTACCAAGCCGCTGAACGTCCCAGCACACCCAGCGGCGATCGAAGCTGACATCGCACACGGCCCCGGCGGCGAACCGACGGTCGTGTTCCCCGCCTGCGACGCTGTAGGTTGCGAAATCAACCTGTTGAAGTTGGACGGTTCGGAACCCCAGTCGACCGGCATCCAGGTGTACCGCGGCAGCCAGCCGACGCTTTGGAACAAGACGGTCGCCTGGGTCGGGAACGGCCGTGTTCGGACAAGCACGCGCACGCTCTACCGCGTGCCGAAGGGCGTCGAGGTCTTGGGTCTGGAGCTCTCCAGCCACCAGTTGGCGATGACCGTGAAAGTGCCCGAGGGCGCGACCGGCGCCTGCGGCGTTCGTGAACTGTGGGTGTTGAAACTGGGCGCCAAACGCCCTCGCCAGATCGCGCGCCAGATCTGTGGTCTCAACGGCCAAGTTCTCAGTAAGGCCAGCTTCGACTCCGGCTGGCTGTACTTCAGCCGGCACTGCAATACCAACTGCGGCTCGCGCTACGGCACCTACCGCTATCGCAACGGCCGCTACGAGCTCGCCGGCGACAGTCACCCGCTCGAGGACTGGGCCTGGGGCGGCCGCGACTCGGTGTATCAGCAGCGTGCTCCGAACGACCTTGGCTGCTCCGAACCTTCGAGCCTCTGCACCGTGGTCTGGACCAATGACCTGAAGTTCAAGCCCGTTCGCCCACCGCGCAGCTTCTTGGAATAGCGCAACCCGCTAAGCCAGCCAACTACACGGCACGTCGGGCTGTCACCGGCCGCGAGTTGGTGTGCTGTGTCAGGGAAGGCGTTGGTCGCCAGCGTTGCTCGAGTTCAGCGCCGCGAGCGGCGGGCCGCCGCCGGCGGCGCCGTTAGGCCGCCGCGTCGCGATCTGATGGGCGTGGAGCTTGAGCAGGTTGTGCGTGGCGGTGATCAAGCGCCATTCGGTGCGAACGGCGGCTCTGCCTCGTCGCAGGAACTGCCGGAAGCCGCGGTTGTGTTTGATGGAGCCGAACAAGCTCTCGATCAGGTGCTGGCGTTGGCGCTAGAGCGCTTTGCCGTGCTCGCTGGCCGACACGCCGCGCATGAAGTCATAGATGCCGCCGGTCCAGCCCGGCCGCGGACTGGTGCGCAGGCCGGAGTCGGGCGGGATCAAGACCGGGATGCCTTCCGCGGCCAGGCGTTGCATCTGTTCGGTGTGCCAGTAGCCGGAGTCGGCGACGACAAGCTTGGGCCGCTCGGTGACGCCGGCCGCCTGCAGGTCGCGGCGGGCGGCGTTCAAGGTGCGTTCGACGTGCCCGAAGTCCGGTGAAACGACTTCGATCTCGGCGCCGATGACGATCTGGTGCCCGTTGGTCGCGGCTTGCGCGTTGTAGCCCTGGATGAACTGATGCTGGCCTTTGACCATCCGCGAATCAGGATCGGTGACGTTGATCTCGCCTTCCGGCACCGGCGGCGCAATGTAACGCCTCGGGACCGTGTTCGGGCCGAACCGGCCGCCGCGGCGGTCCTTGCCGCGCGCCCGGTAGCGCTGATAAGCCTCCTCGGCGCGCAGCTCGGTGATCAGCTGCTCGTCCATGCGCCGCTTGGCGTCGCGGACCCGCTCAGGCCGGTCGCGCGTGATCGGCGCGGCCTCTCCGGCGCGCTGGTCATCCAGCCAGCGGCGGGCGACCTTAAACCATGCCTTGCGACCGCCTGAGGTCGCCAACTCCGGCGGCAGCTCATCGCCGCGACGGTCGCCGAAACGCTGACGTTCGTCGTCGGTGCCGCAATCACGGTGCCTTTATGCGCTAGCTAGTCCACGACAAAACCGCAGCAAGGAAGCCCATAGCGCTCAGCCTAAGCGAGCGATCGCGGAATTCAGACGCCGACTGCAGACCCCTGATGCCCGCTAGTTCGACGGCGGTCGAAATAGCGCAAGTGTGGATTTCCACTCTTTTCGATCTCGATCGAACCACGCGACCCGCAGTGCGTCTCGGTAACCGCTGCTTTGCGGGAAGAGCCTCCGATCTGCGGCCCGGGCGCGCGCGTGAGACGCTCGCCCGATGGAGTTCGGAGTCCGCCTCCCGCTGACCGATCTCGGCGGCGCGCCGACACTCGCCTGGTCGCGCTCCTACGTCCGCGCCGCGGCCGCGCTCGACTGTCGGATTTACCTTGACAAAGTCAACTTGGCCGACCGCTCGCGCCGCTCCCTACGCAAACAAGGGGCGTGACGCTTCGCGCATCGCGTTCGCGCCCTCCGGTTGGGTCTATGCCACCCGGGCCGCGCCCGAGAGCGCCAACGGACCAGAGGTGTCAGGGAAGCCCGCCTGAGAGCCGGGTTCCATGGGGGCGCCTCGGCGATCGATCGGGAGGGTTGACTTGATCTCTGGGAAGCCAAGAAGGCGCACCGAGGGCGAGCGCGGGGAGGTGCCGACGCGGGCCGGCCACCAACGGCAATCGCCTCCCAGCACCAACGACGACGCTTCCGACTCGGCACACTTGGTCCATGCGCGACAAAGTCACCCTGGCCGAGAAGTTCGCCGCACTGCCCGACGCCTACCAGCCGGCGATCGTGGGCTACATGAACGACTACAAGCTCGTGGTCGTCAAGACGCAGGGCGAGTTCGTATGGCACAAGCACGACGAGACGGACGAGCTGTTCCTGGTCGTCAAGGGCCGGCTGACGATCCAGTTCCGCGACCGCGACGTGGTGCTCGACCCGGGCGACCTGTTCGTGGTCCCGCGGGGCGTCGAGCACTGCCCGAAGGCGGACGAGGAGACGCACGTCCTGCTGATCGAGCCGCGGGAGACGCTGAATACCGGCGACGCGGGCGGCGAGCGCACCGTGCAGCCGATCGAGATCTAGTCCCGGCGCAGCCCGTGCGGGAACACACGATCCACCAGTTCGCAGCGGGGGCGAACGCGCCAGATGAGAGCACCGTGTGAACCGCGGACGTGCCAAGTGCGCACAGGGAGGCCATGAAGCCCTCCACTTCCTCTCGGTTGGCCCTCGGTCTCGCCACGGTGGCGCTGTTCACGGCCGCCGGCGGTCCTGCTCAGGCGGCCAAGCTCATCAGCGGGTCAGACATCCGGGACGGATCGGTCACCGGCAAGGACATCAAGTCGAACTCCATCACGGGGACCGACATCAAGGACATCCGCAGCGGTGACGTGAAGGACGGATCGCTCACGGCGAAGGACTTCCGGTCCGGTTCGTTGCCGGCCGGGGCACCCGGCGCCAAGGGGGACAAGGGTGACAAGGGCGATGCGGGCCCGGCCCGCTGGCTGCTGGTGAACGCCGCGGGCGAGATCGAGGCGCAGTCCGGTGGCTTCCGGATCGCCAACGCCTACCCGGCGGGCGGCGCCAACGGCAACGTGTACATCGAGTCGGGCGACAAGGACCTCTCCAACAACGGGATCCTGGCCGGCCTCGCGCTGCAGAACCAGGTCGACCAGAACGGCGACGCCATCCTCAACGGCTCGGCGCCGGGCGCGGACGCCAACCCCGAGTTCGCCGGTGAGATCTCGGCGACGCGCTGCGCGATCGCCGGCGTCGTCGCGTGTGCGCCGATGGACATCGGCGTCACGCCCACCGTGCCGACCAACGCCGTCAACTACTTCGTCGTCTCACCCCGTAACTCCGACGGCACCCGCACCGCGGACGGCACCCGCAAGCGGTTCTACGTCCACGTGTCCGGCCCGCAGGACTAGCTAGTCGAGCTCAACGGCCGCGGCCTCGTGCCGCGACTTGACGCCGAGCTTGGACAGGATCGCCGCCACGTGGTGGTCGACGGTCCGCACCGACAGCACCAGGCGCTCGGCGATCTCCGCATTCGTGAGTCCTTCGCGCACGAGCGCCAGCACCGCCAGCTGGCGCTCGGTGAGCCCGGCGGGGTTGCCGCGCGTGGCCGCGTTCGGGCCGCGGGGCACGCGCGCGCCGCGCTCGCGGAGCCCGGTGCGCGCGAGCTCGGTGGCCGGGGTCGCGCCGAGCCGGTCCAGCACCTCGAGCCCGTCCGCGATCGCGTCGGGCTCGCCGCTGAGCGCGAGCTCGAGCGCCGCCTCGTAGGGATCGCCGGCGCGCCGCCAGCGCGCTGCCGCGGTGCGCCACTCGCCGGCGAGACCCGCACCCCACGTGGGTGGGAGCCCGGCGAGGTCCGCGCCACGCTCCTCCACCCCGGCCCGCTCCAGGTAACGGAGGAGCTCGCCGCGGAACCACACGCCGCCGGGGTGGGCGAGCCGGGGTAGGAGCTCGTCGCGGACCTCACGGGCCGCGGCGACGTCCTCGGCCAGCCACGCCCATTCCACCCGCGCGAGGCCCGCGTAGGCGACGCCGACCAACGTCCGCGCGCGCTTGGCCCGCGTCCACGCCTCCGCGAGCATCGTCTCCGCGGCCGGGTCCCCGCGCCGCGCGAGCAGCCGGCCGAGCCAGGGCACGGAGTACGCGTACAAGAACCCGGTGTCACCGCCCGCGGCCTCGACCAGCGCGCGCAGTCCCGCTTCCGCCGCGTCCCACTCACCCCGCCGCAGCAGCAACACGCAGCGGTGCACGTCGAGGTTGTAGGCGTGCGACCAGAACCCCCGCTCGCGGGCGAAGGACAAGCCCTCGCCGACCATTCGCTCGAGCTCGTCGTAGCGGCCCACGCGCGCGAGCAGCTCGACGTGGTTGACGTAGCCGCGGGCGAGCTCCTCGTAGTGGCCGCCGGCGCGAGCCAACGCGATGCTGGCCGCCATCGTGTCCAGCCCCGCGTCCACTTCGCCCGCCTCCACGCGCGCGATCGCCAGGTAGTTCAGGACCAGCGCGGAGAGATCGGGCCGGTCGGCTTCGACGGCGAGCCGGTCCGCGCGCTCCAGCACCGGCATCGCCTCCGAGGCCTGCGCCGTCAGCGCGAGGATCGCGCCGAGGTACAGGGCCGCGTACGCGTTGTCGCCCAGCAGCCGCACCGCGCGCTGGGCCGCGGCGAGCGCCTCGTCGGTCGCGCCCGCCATCAGCAGCAGCCGCGACAGCCGCACCAGGCACAGGCCCAGAGCGCGCTCATCGCCCAAGGCCTCGTACAGCAGCTGCGCCGCGCGCCCCGCCTGCACCGCGTCCACAAACCGCGCCGCGTTGTAGAGCTCCCACCCGTACGCGTGGAACAGGTCCGCCCGTGCCCGCTCGTCCAGCAACGAGGCGTGCTCGATCACGGCTTCGTAGTGCGCCAGCGCCTGCCGGTGCGAGCCGGCCCGCGCGGCCTCCCGCGCCGCCGCCGGGCCTTCGGCCAACAAGGTGCCCACGTCCCCCGCGGCCACGGCGTGATGGAGCAACCGCGCGCGATCCGAGACCCCCGCCAGCCGCAGCGCGCCCACGACCTCCGCGTTCAGCAGCCGCCGCCGCAGCTCGGGCAGCGACTGCTCGACCGCCCGCCGCGCGAGCTCGTGCCGGAACCCGATCCCGCCGTCGCGCGCTTCCACGATGCCCGCCTGCTCGGCCTCGGCCAGCACGCCCAACGTCACGCCGAGCAGCGTCGCGGGGAACGCCGAAGGGATCACGCTCAACCGCTCGACGGCTTCGCGGCACGCCGGCGACACCCCACGCAACCGCCCCAGCACCGCGTCCTTGACGCTCGCCGGCACCTCGCCCGGCGCCGCGGCCAGCGTCTCCGCCACGAAGAACGGGTTGCCGCGCGTCATCTCGTGCACGGCGGCCCCGTCCCGCCCGGTGCCGTTGACCAGCTGCACCACCGCCTCGCGCGACAGGGGCGAGAGCTCGAGCCGGTGCACCGGCTCGCCGGCCAGCACGCCCAGCAGCCGGTGCAGCGGATGCCCCGCCACCAGGGCCTCGTCGCGCACGGTCAGGACCAACATCGCACCGAGCGAGCCCACCCGCCGCGCCGCGTAACCCAGCACGTCGATCGTGGCGTCGTCGGCCCAGTGCGCGTCCTCGATCACCAGGACGGTCGGCCGCTCCAGCGACAACTCCTCCATCAGCGCCCCGAACACCTCGCGGCCCTCGTGCAACGCGCGCGCCAGCGGCCCGCCGTCCGGGGCCGCGTCCCACAGCGGCCCCAAAGTGCGCGGCGTGACCAGGTCATCGCACGCCGCCACGAGCAGCCGGGCCCGCGCGCGCCCCACGAACGCCCGCACCAGCGACGTCTTGCCGATCCCCGCCTCGCCGCTGATCAGCGCGGTCGAACCCCGCCCGGCCTCGGCGCCACGCAGCGCGCCGAGGAGCACGCCGAGCGGTGCGTCACGTTCCAGCAGAGCGGGGGCCACGACACGAATCGTGCCATGGCCCCCAGTCCGGCTCTATGGACCTATGCGCCGACCTTCGACCACGGGGGCCACCGGCGAGTTGGCCGTGATGTACTCGATCGTCACTTCGAGCAGCCCGTCGCCGGGCTGCAGCACGTTCGTGCCGTTGGCGAACGAGGTGTAGCCGTCACCGCCGGTGTACATGAAGTCCGGGATGACCATGCGCACCGAGCTGCCCGGCGCGAGGAGCGTCTTCGGCCCACTCGGACCGGTCGGCGTCAGCCAGATGTTGTCGATCACCGGCGTCTGCCCGTTGCAGTGCACCTGCACCTGCAGTCCGGAGAACTGCGGCGTGCGACCGGTGCCGCCCGCCACGTTCCCGCACGGCGGCCCGAACCCGTTCACGAACGCCGCCACCAGGTCGGCGTAGGCCACGGTGAGGATCGTCGTGCGGTTGCCGAACGGCAACACGGCGAACGCCTCACCCCAGGTGATCTGGCCCGGCTGCTCGCCCGCGGTCGGCGCCATGAACAGGTCTTGACGCAGACCACCGGAGTTGGTCAGCGCCGCCTGCACGCCGGGATACTTGGCGCGCATGGCGTCGGCCACCATGTTCCCCATCGCCGATTCCAGGAGCCGGTTCGGGTTGTCGCGCAAGATGTCGCGCGACTGCGTCCCGATCACCTGGTTGCGCAGCGGCGCGGTGTCGGCGTTCGCCTTGTCGACGATCGCCTTCACGTCCGGCCGCGGCGTGACCCCGAGGTTCTTGGCCGTGCGCGTCGTCGCGCCCGTCCACTCCACGTCGCCATCCTCGACCATCAGCTGCGCGACCGAGTAGGAGACGCCGGCGTTGAAGCCCTCGACCACTGGGATCTTGCCCACGACGGTGTTGGCCGCACGGTGCGTGTGGCCGGCCACGACCAGGTCGATCGTCGTGTCCTGCAGCTTCTCCACGATGCCGATGATCGGCCCCGCCCACGGCGTCGCCGTCCGGCCGTCGACGGCGTTCTCACCCGCGGTCGCGCCCTCGTGGATGACCACGATCTGGACCTTCACGCCCCGCGCGCGCAGCAGCGCCGACTCGCGCTTGATCCGCTCCGCCTCGTCCAGGAACGAGAGCCCGGCGGTGTTGCCCGCCGCGACGAGCTCCGGCGTGTTCTTGACCGTCGCGCCGATCACGCCGACCCAGACGCCGTTCACGCGGATCACCGTGGACGGCTTGACGTAGGACGGCGGCTGCCCGTTCGCCGTCTGCACGATGTTCGCGGACAGCCACGGGAACTTCGACGCCGCCTGCTGCTTGAGGATGCGCGTCGGGCCGTAGTCGAACTCGTGGTTGCCGAACGCGGTGGCGTCCAAGCCCCACGCGTTCATGACGTCGATCGTCGGCATGTCCTCCAGCAGCGAGGACGTCGGCGGTGAGGCGCCGACGTTGTCGCCGCCCGACAGCAGCAGCGACTGGCCCGGCAACGCGCGCGACTCCTCGTCGAACAGCGTCGCGAGCTGCCCCGCGCCGCCGACGCTCGCGTTGATGCCGTCGTAGGCGAACGTGGACGGCTCGAGCTGGCCGTGGAAGTCGTTCAGGCCGATCACGTTGACCGGCGTGAAGTCACGGCCGTCGTCGAGCAGGTCGCGCCGCACGGTGCCCTGGCTGTGCTGCGGGGCCGGGATGCCGAGCAGGAACGCCGCCGTCGGCGCGAGGTCGATCGACCGCACGTCGTCGACTTCGCCGCGCTCGATCGCGTCCCCGCCGGCGAGGAACGTCGCGCGCATGTTCGTGTTGGACTTCAGGTCCTGCACGTCCGGCACGTAGCCGTGCTGGCCGAAGAAGGCCGACAGCGCGAACTGGGTGCCCGGCGTCGCCGCGTCGAACTGGTACGGCGGGTACGAGAACACGACCAGGTCGCCCGTGCGGGTCGGGTGGGCCATGTCGGCCGTCGAATTGCGGCCGTTCGGGATGTAGCGGGCCTCGGCCTTGGTGAACGTGCGGTCGATGACCTTCCAGTTCTCCGGACGGCCGTCGTGCGTCCAGTCGTTCGTGTCCTTGAGCGCGAGGAACGCCGCGCGGATGTTGGCCACGGTCGTGGCCTCGTCCGCGGCCGCCACCTGCTGCAGCGCCGGGGTGGCCGGATCGCGGCCCGCGAGGTTCAGATACACCTGTGCGGCGCCGCCGGCGTAACAGACCTTCGCCTTGCCGATCGTCTCGCCCGCGGGCAGGCGGCAGTTGCCGGTCTGCGGCTTGGACAGCAGGCCGAGGTCGACGAGCACCTTGCTCGCGTCGATGGCCAGGAACTGCGGCGCGAAGCCGTGGTCGGAGGCGACGAACGTCGTCAGGTCGCGGTCGCGCATGTAGTCCTGCGCCAGCCGCATCGTCTTGTCCGCGCCGGAGTAGGCGTCGCGGATGTAGCCCTCGCGCGCCTTCGCCCGGCCGTCCTTGCGGCCGTCGACGTTCGTGTCGTCGTAGGCCGGGTTGCTGGACCCGTTGGGCAGCTTCTTGGTCACCAGCCCGAGGAACTGGTGCTGGATCTCGTCCGTGCGCGGATCGCCGACCATCGCGAGGTCGGGCTGGTACTTGTCGAGCACGTACCGGATCAGCGGGTGGTAGAGCTTGGCCCAGTACTCGCTCTGCTCGATGTAGGTGTCCTCGCTGACGGTGCCGGCCTCGAGCACGGCGAAGTCGCCGGCCTGCGAGGACGGGAACTTGTCGGCGATGTAGTCCTCGAAACTGCCGGTGAAGCCGCTCTGGGAGAAGCCGGGCCACGTCGCCAGCGCGCGCGTGACCGACGTGTGGAAGAGCCGGACCTCCTTGAGGTCACTCGAGAGGCGCTCGACCTTGAGCAGGAACGAGGCCGTCTTGCCCTCGTTCGTGCCGCCGATGATCTTGACCTTCACGTCGGCGAACGGATCGCCCTCGGCCAAGTCGGCGACCTTGTCGGCGCCGCTCTTGGTGCGGCTGAAGAACACGCGGTCGTACTTGGTGCGCCCGTCGTTGCGGCTGTCGTACAGGTACGCGTTGAGGCCGTACTTGTCGGTGCCGAAGTCGACGACGCGCAGGCGCATCTCCTTCGCGGGCGAGTAGGAACGCGGCACGCCGGTCCAGCCCGTGGCGGGTGCGGGCGCGGCGCCCGGGAACGGGGCGTTGCCGGCGTACCCGGCCGGGTGGTCGAACTGCACGCCGAACGAGCGCGTGAAGGCCTCGTTGTCGGTCGGCGAGATGTAGTTCGTGGCCACGCCGCGACCGGAGAGGAAGCTGCGGTAGTCGACGGTCGGGCCGTTGATGACGCCGCTGCGCCCGCCGACCCACTCGATCTGCGCGACCTTCTTGCCGCCGCGCTCGGCGGCCTGAGCCAGTGTCTCGGCCTGCAGCACATTGGCGCTCGAGAACGACGTCGACGAGTCGAACGTCGCGCCGTTGCGATGGAACGTGTTGTTGGTCGAGCCGTGCACCGCGGACCATGCGCCGGTGGTCAACGAGAACCAGCCCGCGCCCGTATTCGGCGGCGCCTGCGTCAACAAGCCGTGACCGGAAGCGCTCGCGCCGTGCTTGAGCAGTTCCCGGAAGCCGGGGACGTCGCCGTCGTCGGCGAACTCCTCGACCTTGCTCTGCGTCAACCCGTCCGAGGCGAAGAACAGCAGCTTGTCCGCGCCTTTGTCGTGGCCGCCATGGCCCCAACCCTTGTGCGCGTCCGCCCCACTCCACGGCGTCGCGAGCCCCACGGCCAGCGCCGCCGCGGCCCCAACCGCCGCGACAATCGGCACCCGTCGCTCCATGAACCCTCCTGATCGTCAGACCATCAGTCGGAGCGCAAGACTACGCCGGTTGAACCGGATTATGTGAACGATTTGACGCTGAGCGTCATGCCCGCGGCGCGTAGGCGCTCAATGAGCGCGCTCCCCAAGGCCGAGGCAGGCGTGTGCACCCCACCTTCCCCCTCGGTGCGTGCCAGGCAGAGCGCGCTCTCGCCCATCATCACGGCCGTCGCGGCGTAGCCGGGGTCGCCCTTGGCGGCCACCGTGGCGACGTGCCCGGCGCCGTGGACCTCGATCTTGAAGAAGCCGTTCGCGCGCGCCTTCTCGGACGGACCGTCGCCCGGGCCGGGGAGCACGCGGTCCAGCACGAAGCGCGTGGGCGGGAAGGCGAGGCCGCCGGCCAACGCGCCCAGGCCCGCCGTGAAGCCGGCCGCCACGACCGGGTTCGAGTAGGCCGACACCTCGCGGTAGGCGAAGTCCGGCCCGTAGCCCAGCAGCTCCGAGGAGCGCCGCACGATCCGCGTGTTGTAGGAGGCCATCACGAACGGGCCGATCCAGCCGTAGTCCGGGTCCCGCGCGACCGAGCGGAAGTCCTTCGTCTCGTCGGTGCCACCGAGTGAGTGCGGGTTGAAGATCACGCGCCGTGCGGCCTTGTCCGCCCGCATCTCGTCGACCTGACCCTTCATCGACGCGAGCGTCCCGCCGCTGGCGCCGCCGCGCAGCGCCTTGACCACCAGCGTCGTCTCCCCCAGCTCACCCGCCGCCTCGTGCAGCAGGAACGTGCCGAGGTCCGACGGGATCGAGTCGAACCCGCACGAGAGCACGATCCGCGCGCCGGACGCGCGCGCCGCCTCGTGACGGGCGATCGCATCGTGCGCGAACAGGATCTCGCCCGTGAGGTCGCAGTACGCGGTGCCGGCCTCCACGCAGGCGTCGACGAGCTTCACGCCACCCTTGCGGTACGGACCGACCGTGGTCGCCACGACCCGTGCGCTCCGCGCCAACTCCTCCGGGTGGTCGGCGTCGGCCACGATCAGCGGCCGGTCGATCCCGAGGGCCTCGAGCTTCTCGCGCGAGCGGCCCGCGAGCGCGAGATCCACGTCGGCCTTGTCGAGGTACTCGGCGATCAGCTTCCCGACGAAGCCCGTGGCTCCGAAGACGACGATGTCGTGCACGGCGTTGCACGTTACCGGCGCACCGGGTTAGGGTCGTCCGGATGGCAGAACCGCTGAACGAGCTCGAGCGGCAGGTCGAGCGCGGAAACCAGTTCGCCCACAGCGCCCTCACGCAGACGGCCCAGCGCCTCGACGAGGCGAACGCCGTGATCAACGGTCTCGTCGGTCTGCTCGTGCAGCGCGGGCTGATCGACGGCCAGGAGCTGCTGTCCGTGGTCGAGTCGGTCCGTACGCAGACTGAGGAGGCCGGGCAGAACTCGGACCTGGGGATCAAGGTCCGCAAGGACTCCGCGGAGGATCTCGTCGACCCCGGCGTCCACGTGGACTGCGAGGCCCGCATCCCCCACTGCCGCGGCGCGTGCTGCAGCTTCAACTTCCCGCTCACGGTCGAAGAGATCGAGCGCGGTGGCCCGCTCAAGTGGGACCTGGGGCGCCCCTACTTCAACCGCCACGGCTCCGATGGCTACTGCCACAAGGCGGACGAGCAGACCCATTTCTGCACGATCTACGACGAGCGCCCGTCCGTCTGCCGCAAGTACACCTGCGTCACCGACAGCCGGATCTGGAAGGACTTCGACGCGATGATCCCCAACACGGAGTTCCTCGACGCGCACCTGACGAAGGCCGCGCGCGGGCCGGTGGAGATCTTCATGGACGAGCGCGCCGGACAGTAGGGTCGCCGGGTGACCGATCAGCTGAACGAGCTGGAGCGCCAGGTCGAGGGCGGGAACCTGTTCGCCCACAGCACGCTGACCGAGCACGCCTCGCGCATCAACGAGGCCGCCGCGATCGTCAACGGGCTCGTCGGCCTGCTCGTCCAGCGCGGCCTGATCGAGGGCGACGAGCTGCTGGCGGCGGTGGACTCGGTCCGCGAGCGCACCGAGCAGGCCGGGCACCACGCCCACGTCGGCATCGCGGTCCGCGTCGAGCAGGAGGTGGAGGAGCCGGAGATCGACTGCGAGGCGCGCCTGCCCATCTGCAAGGCCGCGTGCTGCCGCCTGCACTTCGCGCTCAGCGTCGAGGAGGTCGAGCGCGGCGGGCCGCTGCGGTGGGAGCTCGGGCACCCCTACTTCAACCGCCACAACGCCGACGGCTACTGCCACCAGTGGGACGACGGCTGCGGCATCTACGACGAACGCCCGTCCGTCTGCCGGTCCTACACCTGCGCCGACGACGACCGGATCTGGAAGGACTTCGACGCGATGGAGCTCAACCACGAGTTCATCGACTCGAAGCTGAGCGGCGAGCGGGGCCCGATTGAGCTCTTCATGGACGCGCACCGCCGCGCTTAGCGTCGCGCTGCTGATCGCCGGCTGCGGAGGCGCGCAAGCGCCGCGCACGCAGGTCGACTACGAGGCGCGCCTGGACCTCGTCACCGCGCACCCGTACGAGTTCACGTGCGGCGACGAGCGCCACGTCAACCGCTACGGCAAGCGCGCGTACTTCGCGCTCGCGGACATCGAGCGCTTCCAGCACATGAGCCGCCTGCGCGCGGCCACGAGCATCTTCTTCGGCGTCCAGGAGGTCTGCAAAGGCAGGCCGGACACCTACAAGCCGATGCGCGAGGCCGTCGCCGGCGTGCGCGCCGGCCGCTACGTGTCCACGCAGGGCAACGCCGGCAACGACTCAGATCACGGCGTCAACCGGCGAGTGCGCGCAACTGCCGAACCGCAAGGGTGAGCCCGGCCAGGTCGGGTTCGCCTTCGCGGCTGAGCGAGCGCAGGAACGACGTGAAGCGCTGCAGCGCCGCGTTGCGGTCCTCCAGGTAGGCCTCGACGTCGCCGTCGGCCTCCGCGAGCACCGCGCCCGCGAGCTCGCGCCGCATCTGGGCGGCGTCCTCGCGCACGGCCTGGAGCGCCCAGCGCTGCATCCGCGTGGGCGCCGGGATCCGTTCCAGCTCGCCCTCGATCCAGTCCAGGCGCAGCTCGGCGCCGACGGCGAAGAACACTTCGGCCACGTCCTCGATCGGGCGGCCCGTCGCACCGGCGACCCACACCATGTCGGGCGCGTAGCGGAGCTCCGGGCGCAGCGAGTGGGCGCGCGCGAGCGGCTCCGGGATGCCGGCGCCCACGAGCCGCTGAACGAGCTGGTCGCGCCGGCGCTTGCGCTCGTCGGAGCCGAGCTCGCCGAGCAGTGAGGCGAGCCGCTCGAAGCCGTCACGGCCGGCGGCGATGGCCTCCGCGATCTCGGCCTCCGGCTCCCACGTCAGGTACCAGCGCGTGGTGGCCTCGACGAGCTCGTCGACACCGGCCATGACCTCCAGCTGCGCGTCCTTGGTGCCGCTCTCGAGCCGTTCGACGACCTCCCAGCGCGCGTCCGCGCCGGTCACCTCGCGGGCGATCCGGAACGCGCGCACGACGTCCGCCGGCTCGGCGCCGCGCTCGGCCATCAACTGCGACATGAAGGTCGGGCCGAGCGCGTTGACGATCGCGTTCGCGTTGACCATGCAGATGAGCTGCTTGCGCAGCGGATGCTCGGGCATCAGCGCCCCGAAACGCTTGACCACGGCCGCGGGGAAGTACGCGCGCAGGTCGCGCTCCAGCCACGGCTCGTCGACGAAGTCCGACCGCTCCAGCGCGCGGGCCAGCAGCTGCTTGGAGTAGGCGAGCAGCGTGGAGAGCTCGGGCCGTTCCATGCCGCGGCCGGCGCGGCGGCGCTCGCCGATCTCCTCGCTGCTCGGCAGGTCCTCGGAGCTGCGCGTCAGCAGGCCGAGCTCCTCGAGCTGGACCATCAGGTCCTCGTAGGCGAACAGGCGGTTCGCGGAGCGGTCCACCTCCTGAGCGATGATCTGCGCCTGCTGGAAGGAGTCGTAGAGCACGTGCGCGACCACGTCGTCGGTGACGTCGAACAGCAGCTCGTCGCGCGCCTCGCGCGAGAGCTCACCCGCGCGCTCGGCCAGGCCGAGCAGGATCTTCAGGTTGACCTCGTGGTCGGAGCAGTCGACGCCCGCGGAGTTGTCGATGAAGTCCGCGTTCACGCGCCCGCCGCCGGCCGAGTACTCGATCCGGGCGCGGCGTGTGAAGCCGAGGTTGCCGCCCTCGCCCACGACCTTTGCGCGCAGGTCGGTCGCGTCCACGCGGATGGCGTCGGAGGCGCGGTCGTGCGCTTCGGCGTCGGTCTCCGTGCTGGCCTTCACGACCGTGCCGATGCCGCCGTTCCACAGCAGGTCGACCGGCGCGCGCAGGATGGCGCGGATGACGTCGTTGGGCGCGAGCGACTCGTCCTCGATGCCGAGCGCCTCGCGGGCCTGCGCGCTCAGCTTGATCGACTTCGCGGTGCGCGGGTAGATGCCCGCGCCTTCGGAGAGCGTGTCGCGATCGTAGTCGTCCCAGGTCGAGCGCGGCGTCTCGAACAGCCGCTTGCGCTCCTCGAAGCCGACGGTCGCGTCGGGCGTGGGGTCGATGAAGATGTGGCGGTGGTCGTAGGCTGCGACGAGCCGGATCTTGTCGCTCAGCAGCATCCCGTTGCCGAACACGTCACCGCTCATGTCGCCGATGCCGACGACGGTGAACTCGTCGGCCTGGGTGTCGACCCCGAGTTCTTTGAAGTGGCGCTTGACGGACTCCCACGCGCCCTTGGCCGTGATCCCGAGCGCCTTGTGGTCGTAGCCCGCCGACCCGCCGGAAGCGAACGCGTCGTCGAGCCAGAAGCCGTACTCGCGCGAGACGCGGTTCGCGGTGTCCGAGAACGTCGCCGTGCCCTTGTCGGCCGCCACCACGAGGTACGTGTCCTCGCCGTCGCGGGCCCGCACCGCTTCCGGCGGAACGATCTCGCCGTCGACGAGGTTGTCGGTGACGCTCAACAGCGAGCGGATGAACGTGACGTAGTGGCGCTCGACGTCGTCGCCGCGCTTGATGTAGAAGCCGCCCTTCGCGCCGGCGGGCACGATCACGGCGTTCTTGGTCAGCTGCGCGCGCATCAGGCCGAAGACCTCGGTGCGGTAGTCCTGCCGGTCCGACCAGCGCAACCCGCCGCGCGCGATCGGGCCGCCGCGCAGGTGGATGCCCTCGACGTCGGGCGAGTAGACGTAGATCTCGCGGTAGGGCGCGGGCTGCGGCATCGCCGGCACGTCCGCGCTGCGCAGCTTGAACGCGAGCGCCTCGCGGTCTGAGTTGTACGCGTTGGTGCGCAGCGTCGCCTCGATCACCGTCAGCTGGTTGCGCAGGATCCGGTCGTGGTCGAGCGAGGCCACCTCGTCCAGGCCGGCGAGGATCTCGTCGCGCAGCGCGGTTTCGGCCTCCTCGTCGGTCTCCAGCTCAGGGTCGAAGCGCAGCTCGAAGAAACGCACGAGCTTGGCCGTGATCTCGCTGTTGGCCACCAGCACGTCGTTCTGGTAGCTCTCGGTGAAGCGCGAGCCGACACGCTGGCGGTACTTGCGGTACGCGCGCAGGATCGCCACCTGGCGCCGGTCCAGGCCCGCCGTGAGCACGAGCCGGTTGAGGTTGTCGGTCTCGGCGTCGCCACGATGGACGGCAGCCAGCAGCTCGGCCACGCGCTCGCCGACCTCGTCGAGATCCAGCCGCTCCCCGTCGGGACCGAGCACGCGGAACTCCTGCACCCACGTCTCGTCGTCGCCGGTCAGCCGGGTCGAGATCTCCTCGATCACGCGCAGCCCGAGGTCCTCGAGCATCGGCAGCGCCTCGCCCAGCTCCACCTTCGGCCCGCGCTTGTAGAGCGCGATCCGGGTGTGCGAGGCCAGCGGCTGCAAAGAGACCACCAGCGGCCCCTGCTCCGACAGCTGCTCGAGCAACGCGATGTCCAGCGCGCCCACCGGCGGCGACGTGTAGCCCTTGTAGTGCTCGGGCAGATGCGAAGCCCAGATCGAGCGCAGCAGCCGGCCGCGGGCGGGGCCGAAGCGCTCGGTCAGCGCGTCTGCGAGCGCGTCGTCCCAGGTGCGGGCGAGCTGCGCGACGTCCCGCTCGAGCTCGGCGTTCTCGATGTCCGGCAGCCCGTCCTGGGCGTGGACGAGGAAGTGCACGCGGACGCGGCTGCTCTCGCCCAGCATGTGCTGGGCCTCGACGTCCTTGGCCTTGAAGCGGCGCTTGAACAGGCGCGTGACGCGTTCGACGAGCACCGCGCGATAGCGGTCGCGCGGCAACGCCAGGATGAACGAGGCGCTGCGCCCGTCACGGGCGCGACGGCCGAGCAGTCGCACGCGGTCGGTGCCCTCGAGCGCGAGCAGCGCGACGACCGCACGGCGCAGGTCCTCCACCGGCGCGGCGAACAGCTCGTCCTTCGGGAACGTGTCGAACAGGCCGACGGCGGCCTTGTAGTCGTGCGAGCCCTCGATGAAGTCCTCGGCTTCCAGCACGCGGCGCAGCTTGCGGTGCAGGACGGGCGTCTCGCTCGCCGGCTCCGTGTAGGCCTTGCTCGTGAACAAGCCGAGGAGCCGTGCCTCCCCCGCCAGCTCACCGTCCGGCGTGACGCGGCGCACGCCGACGTAGTCCATGCGCTCGCGGCGGTGGACCGGTGAGCGCGCGTTGGCCTTGTCGACGAGCAGCAGTTCACCGGAGGTCGCGAGCTGGCGCAGCGCCTCCGGGAGTTCGGCGAGCGGCACCGGCGTGCTGTACGCGGAGCGCTCCTCGTCGGCCAGGATGCCGAGGCCCGAGCCTGGGATGCAGCGATACGCGCCGTCCTTGATCTCGTACTCGCGCGCGCCCAGCAGCACGAAGTTGCCGCGCAGCAGCCAGGCGAGGAAGTCCACGGCCTCGCGGATCTCGTCGCTGTCGTAGCGCGTGCCGGCGCGGCGGGCGAGCGACAGCATCGACTCCACGCGCTGGGTCATCGCGCCGAAGTCGGTGACCGTCGAGCGGACGGCGAGCAGCACCGCCTCGATGTCCGCCGCCAGCTCCTGCAGCTCGTGCGCAGTGAGCTTGCGCGCGAGGTCGTAGTGCATCACCGACTCGCGGTGGACCGCGTTGCGCGCGTGGCTGACCGCGCTGATCTTGCCGTCCTCGCGCGAGATCCCGATGATCGGGTGCACGATCCGCGCGACGTGCTCGCCGCGTGCCTCGAGCGCGGCGCTCACGCTGTCGACGAGGAACGGCCAGTCGTCGGTGTTGGTTTCCAACACACTGCCGAGCGGCTCGTAACCGTCGGTTGACAGCGTTGGGTTCAGCGCGCGGACCGCGACCGGCTTGCGGCCCCGTTCGTTCGCGAATTTGTACGCGCCGAGCACCTCAGCAGCGAGGTGCTCGGGCGAGATGCCTTCCGTGGACAGCCGACGGACGTACGCCGCCGCGAACGCCCGCGCGATCTCGCCGCCGCTGGACTCGGCGAGATCGAGCAATCGTTCGCGATGGTCGTCAGTTGAGCCGGCCTCGGTCTCCTCCGCGAGGCTCATGCAGCAGACGCTAGCTCAGCCGCTCCTTCAGCGCTTCGAACTGCGTCCGGATCTCCTTGGGCAGCTTGTCGCCGAACTGGGCGAGATGCTCCTGCGTCTGGTCGAGCTCGGAGCGGGCCTCGTCGAGGTCCACGCTCAGCGCGTCGGCCACGCGGCGGCGATCCAAGCCGCCGAGCTGCAGGTGCTCGGGCTCGGGGACGTAGCCGATCGGCGTCTCGAAGGCCTCGGCCTCGTCGTCGCAGCGGCGGAAGATCCAGGCCAGCACGCGCGAGTTCTCGCCGAAGCCGGGCCACAGGAACTTGCCTTCCTCGTCCTTGCGGAACCAGTTGACGTGGAAGATCTTCGGCAGCTCGGCCTTCTTGTTGTCCGCCATGTCCAGCCAGTGCTGGAAGTAGTCGGCCATGTGGTAGCCGCAGAACGGCAGCATCGCGAACGGGTCGAAGCGCAGCTCGCCGACCTTGCCGGCCGCCGCCGCGGTCTTCTCGGACGCCATCGTCGCGCCGAGGAAGACGCCGTGCTCCCAGCCGAAGGCCTCGCGCACGAGCGGGGCGCCGCTCGACCGCCGGCCACCGAACAGGAACGCGTCGATCGGCACGCCCTTCGGGTCCTCCCACTCCTCGGCGATGCTCGGGCACTGGGCCGCGGGCGTCGTGAAGCGGGCGTTCGGGTGCGCCGCCGGTCCGTCGGATGACTCCGGCGTCCAGTCGTTGCCCTTCCAGTCGATCAGGTGATCGGGCGTCTCACCGGACATGCCCTCCCACCAGATGTCGCCGTCGTCGGTCTTCGCGCAGTTGGTGAAGATCGTGTTGCGCTCGACGGTGTCCATCGCGTTCGGGTTCGTCTTGCGCGCCGTGTTGGGCGCGACGCCGAAGAAGCCGTACTCGGGGTTGACGGCGTAGAGCTTGCCGTCCTCGCCGAACTTCATCCACGCGATGTCGTCGCCGATCGTCTCGACCTTCCAGTCCTCGATCGTCGGCACGAGCATGGCCAGGTTGGTCTTGCCGCACGCGCTCGGGAACGCACCCGCGACGTACTTGACGTCACCTTCCGGGCTGGTGAGCTTGAGGATGAGCATGTGCTCGGCGAGCCAGCCCTCGTCGCGCGCCATGACCGACGCGATCCGCAGGGCGAAGCACTTCTTGCCCAGCAGCGCGTTGCCGCCGTAGCCCGAGCCGTAGGACCAGATCTCACGCGTCTCGGGGAAGTGGACGATGTACTTCTCCTCGTTGCACGGCCACGTGCCGGAGGTGGCGCCGTCTGCAAGCGGGGAGCCGGTGGTGTGCACGCACGGCACGAAGTCCCCGCTGTCGCCGAGCGCCTCGAGCGCGCCCTTGCCCATGCGGGTCATGATCCGCATCGACACGGCGGCGTAGGCGGAGTCTGTGAGCTGGATGCCGATCTCGGCGATCGGCGACCCCAGCGGGCCCATGCTGAACGGGACGACGTACATCGTGCGGCCGCGCATGCTGCCCGCGAACTTGTCGTCGAGCACCTGGCGCATCTCGCCCGGGTCGCGCCAGTTGTTCGTCGGGCCCGCGTCCGCCTCCGACTGCGAGCAGATGAACGTGCGGTCCTCGACGCGGGCGACGTCGCCCGGATCAGACCGCGCCAGGTACGAGTTCGGTCGCTTGGCCTCCGAGAGCTTCTCGAACGTTCCCGCTTCTACGAGCTCGCTGCAGAGGTTGTCGTACTCCTCCGCCGAGCCATCGCACCAGTGGATCGCGGCCGGCTGCGTCAGCTCGGTCACCTGCTCCACCCAGGCGAGCAGTTTTGCGTGTTTGGTGGGAACGGAAGTCTCGATGGCCACTTGAGGAATCGACCTCTCTCAGGGTTTGTCAGGTCTGTACAAACCTACATAGAACGCGACGACCGAATCGCCGCGTCAGGACTGCCGACGCGCCAAAACGATCACTCCGCCTGCTTCAGCTTACGCGAAGCTACCCCAGAACGACACCAGACGATCGGGTGGTTCGCTCTAGCTGGTTTTGCCAGTGACGTTCAAACTTCTCGCTTGGGCACGAGCACAAGCCGCTTGAACTCCGCCACAAGCGTTCCGTCCTGGTTCAGGACACGGGTGTGGACGCGCACCGTGCCGCGGTCGGGCTTGGACCGTGACTCCTTGATCTCCAAGACCTCCGTCTCGGCAAACAACGTGTCACCGTGGAACACCGGGGCCGGATGGCTGAGCGCCTCGGTCGCGAGGTTCGCGATCGCCTTGCCGGAGATGTCGGAGACGCTCATGCCGAGCGCGAGGCTGTAGACGTACGGGCCGACGACGACGTTCCTGCCCTGCTGGGACTGCGCTGCGTACACGTCGTTGATGTGCAACGGGTGGTGGTTCATCGTGATCAGGCAGAACAGGTGGTCATCCGCCTCGGTGACCGTCTTGGCCGGCCAGTGCTTGTAGACCGCGCCGACCTCGAACTCCTCGAGGTAGCGGCCGTACGGGTGCGCGCCGGAGGCCTCGCGCGTCGGTCCATCGGTATCGACTGGGCTCATGGGAGGGCATGATGCCCCTGATGCGCAACCCTCGCTCCCACTTCGCGCCGCTCGCCATCGGCGCGCCCGAACCGGTCCGCGAGATCCCCGTGACGCCCTCGCGGATGATCCATTTCTTCGACCCGTCGAACGAGAAGATGCGCGCCAGAGTGCCGGATATGGCGCGCTCCGCCGACGTCCTGCTGGGCAACCTGGAGGACGCGGTCGCGGCCGACAAGAAGGAGGCCGCGCGGGCCGGCCTGGTCGAAGTGGGCAAGACCGCCGATCTGGGCGGCACCCCTTTGTGGACGCGGGTGAACGCGCTCGAGTCGCCCTGGGTGCTCGACGACCTTGTGACATTGGTCACAGAGATCGGCGACGTGCTCGACGTGGTGATGGTCCCGAAGGTCGAGGGCGCCTGGGACATCCACTACGTCGACCGGCTCTTGGCCCAGCTGGAGGCGCGCGCGGGGCTCACGCGCCCGATCCTCGTCCACGCGATCCTGGAGACCGCGCAGGGCGTGGCCAACGTCGAGGAGATCGCGAACGCCTCACCGCGCATGCAGGGCATCTCGCTCGGCCCGGCCGACCTGGCCGCGTCGCGGCGGATGAAGACCACGCGCGTCGGCGGCGGCCATCCCGGCTACCGCGTGATCGCCGACCCCGACGGCGACGCCGATCGCCCCTCCTACCAGCAGGACCTCTGGCACTACACGATCGGGCGCATGGTCGACGCCTGCGCCGCGGCCGGCATCTTCCCCTACTACGGCCCGTTCGGAGACATCAAGGACGAGGTCGGCTGCGAAGCCCAGTTCCGCGCCGCCTACCTGATGGGCTGCGTCGGTACCTGGTCACTGCACCCGGTCCAGATCGGGATCGCCAAGAAGGTCTTCTCCCCCGAGGTCGACGAGGTCCTGTTCGCCAAGAAGGTGCTCGAGGCGATCCCGGACGGCTCCGGCGTGCACATGATCGACGGCAAGATGCAGGACGACGCGACCTGGAAGCAGTCGAAGGTCATGGTCGACCTCGCCCAGATGCTCGCGAAGAAGGACCCGGAGCTCGCCGAGGCCTACGGGTTCTAGTACGCCTGTTCGGTCGTGTCGAAGTCGAGCTCGACCACGACGTAGTGCGGATCGTCGAGCGGGCGCAGGACCCGGTGGTGGCGGACTCCGAGCGCGCGGCGGTCGATGGGATCGCGATCGAACGCCCCTTTCCACATCTCGAAGTCCTTGACGGAATGCTCCAGCTGGACGACCGGCATGGCGGCCCGCCGCTGCGCGAACGACAGGCGGCAGCGACGCGCCTCCAGCTCCTTGGAGCCGCCCAGACCCTGTTCGAGCGCGACGGCTACGCGAGCACCTCGATGGCGGCCATCGCGACAGCCGCCGGCGTCTCACTCAAGACCGTCTACCTCGTGTTCGAGACCAAGAGCGGCGTCCTGCGCGCCCTCTGGCACCACCTCCTACGAGGCGACCGTGACGCCGTGCCCGTCGGCGAGCAGCCCTGGTTCCGGGAAGTGCTGGACGAGCCCGACCCACGCCGCCAACTCGCGCTGAACATGCGCAACTCGCGCGTGGTCAAGGTCCGCGCGGGAGCGCTGCTCGAGGTGATCCAGAGCGCCGCGGCCGGCGATCCCGCGATCGGCACGCTGTGGCACCGGATCCAGACCGAGTTCCGTGCCAACCAGCGCGCCGTCATCCAGTCACTCGCCGACAAGCACGCGCTCAAGCCCGAGCTCGACGTCGAAGCGGCCGCGGACATCCTGTGGTCGCTCAACAGCCCCGGCCTGTACCGGCTCCTGGCCACCGAGCGCGGCTGGTCACCCGAGCGCTACGAGCAGTGGATGACGGACCTGCAGTGCGCTCAGCTGCTCGCTGGGCATCATTGAAGTCGTGCGCCGCCGTAAGGACAAGGAACCCAGCCAGGAGATCGTGCCGGTCACCCCGCCCAAGCCGGAGGCGGATGACCGCGCGTGGTCGTCGCGGCGCAACATCGGGGAACGCGACGCGCGCAAGGACCTCGTGCCCTACATGGCGCTGCCCGCCGAGACCGGGCCGACATGGGCGCCCGACCAGCTCTCGATCTGGCCGGTGGAGGGCGGGCGCTTCGGAATCGACGCGCACTACCACGGCACCACGGGCAAGGAGCGGGCGCGCCAACAGGCGGCGCGGCTGGAACGCGTGCACCTGGCCGTCAGCGTCCGGGACCACGAGGACGGGGCGGCGTTGCGGCTCGGCCCGCTCGCGCACAAGGCCACGTTCCTCGCGATCGAGGCGTTCCTCGGCCGCCCGATCGACGATGAGTAACGCTCTACCTGAGCCTGAGCGTGGGCTCCATCTCGAGCACGTCCGCGAGAACGCGATGGACGAGCCGGGCGAGATCGAGGCCTTCTACGACCGCTGCAGCGACCTGATGCGGGCGCTGCTGGACGAACTCGCGCGCACGCCCGACCAGCCGCGCGCCTTTCCGGTCATCGAAGACGCGATGGGCTGGCCGCGGCGCCGGATCTCATCCGTGCTCGGCGGCGTCTTCACCGTCCGCACACGCCACTTCGGCGGCCG
Source organism: Solirubrobacter taibaiensis (assembly GCA_027587225.1). GTDB lineage: Bacteria > Actinomycetota > Thermoleophilia > Solirubrobacterales > Solirubrobacteraceae > Solirubrobacter > Solirubrobacter taibaiensis. Next base: position 455,809 of record JAPDDQ010000001.1, on the reverse strand, counting down.
CCGCCCCTACCACTTCCACGACGAGCGCCAGGCCGCCTCACGCCGCTGGGAACTCTGGATGGACCCGGTGCAGGCGGAGACGATCCGGCGCGCCGCGGACTAGGCGAATGTTCAGTCGCCGCTAAGGGTTCGCTCATCTACTGTGGCCCGCCTCATGACGGCCCGACGTTGCTTGACGCTGCTCCTCTCCGCGCTGCTGCTCGCTCCCGCGAGCGCTCAGGCGGACTTCTCCGAGACCCCGACCTACGACTTCAAGGGCGAGCCGAGCTGCCTCGCGCCCACCGGTGCTCCGGGCGAGGTCGCGATCGGCACCACCAGCGGCGCGCGCCTGCTGCAGGCCACGCGCGCCGGGTTCGTGCCGGCCGGTGAGGTCAAAGCCGGCGAAGGCTTCACGTGCGGCTCGATCGTCGCGCGGGCGTCCGGCGCGGGCGTGATCGCGGGCACCCAGTACTACGGCGACAGCGTCGTCGCGGTCGTGCGCGACCCCGGCGGAGCGTGGAGCGAGCCGCTCTCGATCGCCACGCGTGAGGGCTGGACGCCGCAGACCGTCGTCGGGGCCGTCTCCGACCGCGGTGACGTGGTCGTCGCGTGGCTCGAGGAGCGCAGCCGACCGGAGAACCAGATCCGTGTGCGCGTCGCCACGCGCGCGCCCGGCCAGGCATTCGGGCCCGCCAAGGTCGTGCACACCACGACCGGCATGGGCTACGCGCAGGGGATCGACGCCGAGGTCTCCGCCACGGGCGAGGCCGTCGTGAGCTGGACGGCGCTGGACGCGTCGGCCAAGGGCGTCCCGCGGGTGATGACGAACGTCGCGATCGTCGCGCCGGACGGCACCGTCGGCGCGATCAAGCAGGTCGAGCTCGCGCGCTCGGCGACGCCGAGCCTGTCGGTCGCGAGCGACGGCCGCGCGCTGTTCGCGTACGTGGACGACAGCTACGTGACGTTCATCGAGCGCCCGCCCGGCGGCACCTTCGGCGCACCCGTCAAGCTCGCGCGGGTCACCGATCCGGGCGGCGGGGCCGCGATCGCACGCCTGCACGACAGCGGCGCGGCCGCGATCGCGTGGAGCGGCAACTACCTCATGCAGGTGCGGATGGCCACGCGCCCGGGCCTCGGTGGGTTCCGGCCGCCGGTCACGGTGGCGAAGGGTGACCCGCTGCCCAAGGACTTCGACCCGTTCTGGTTCTCGCCGACGTTCGCCGAGCTGTCCGGCGGCATCACGTTCGACAACTCGCTCTTCTTCGGCGAGGTCCTGACGCTCACCGCGGACGGCCGCGCGCTGCTCGGGGTGACCGCACGCGGCGCGGAGACCTACGTCGCGCGCCTGGCCGCGGCCCCGCTCACGGGCGCCGCCGCCATCAGCGCCGGCGCGGGCGGCGAGTTCGACGTCCCGCTGCTCACGCAGCCGTTCGTGCTTGCGGACGGCACGCCCGCGCTGAGCTGGATCACCGACGTCGGCGAGACCCGCTTCACGCTGCACCTCGCGACCGAGGGTGGGACCCGGCCGGCGTCGGGGCCCGCTCCCCGCGTACGGTTCGGCGCTCCAGTGCACCGAGTACTCGACTACGACGACGCGTTGCGCCTGCCGTTCACCTGCAGCGGCCCGTGTTCCGTGCGCGCGCACATCGTCGGCCACGAGTACTCCGACGGGCTCGAAACGCGCTTCAGCGCCGGCTCCGGTGAGCTGCGGATCTACAGCAACGAGCCGATCGCGGCCAAGGGCGGTGGCACCGTCCGGGTGCGCGTGAAGTACGGCGCGCCGGACAGCGTGGACCTGAAGACGCAGACGCTCACCGTGCGCGTCACGCGCTCCTCGAAGCGGGAGCCGCGCATCACCGGCCTGAAGGCCGTGCGGCGCGGCGGTTCGATCCGCGTCAGCTTCCGCCTCACCGACCCGCCGAGCTACGCGCCGATCTTCATCTCCGGCAGCCCGAAGCGCGACGATCGCGGCAACCCGCTCGTGATCACGACCGCGACGGCCGAGCGCCGGGTCAAGTCCTACCGCGTGACGCTGCGCCCGGCGGATCGGGTGCGTTACGTCACCCTGCGCACGATCGGCGAGGCCAGCCTCCCCGCGCGGACGACGGTCAAGGTCCGATGATGCGCGCAGCCCTGGTTGCCCTGGCGTTGCTCGCCGCGACGCCCGCGACGGCCGGAGCCCAGTTCGGCCAGGTCGAGCCGCTCACGCTGCGCGGCGACGACGACTGCGTGCGCACGACCGGCGCGCCCGGTGAGCTCGCGCTGCCCGCCACGGACGGCGTGCGCTTCGCCCAGGCCGCCCGCACCGGTATCCAGCTGGGTCGGACGGTCACGATGGGCAAGGGGTTCGAGTGCTCGGCGGCCGTCACGCGGGCGAGCGGCGCGGGCGTGATCGCGGGGGAGCGGGGCGACAGCGTGGTCGTGAGCGTACGCGCGCCCGGAGGGGATTGGGGCGCACCCGTCACGATCCCGGTCGAGAGCCAGTGGCGCACGGATTCCGTGGCTGCCGCCGTGTCCGACCGCGGCGACGTCATCGTCACCTGGCGCGAGGAGTCCACGGGCCTGGATGAGGGCCGGACCTCGTACCGGTTCCGTGCCGCGCGCGCGGCCCCGGGCGCGGCGTTCGGCGCCGCCGAGACGCTCGGTGCGAGCTCTTCGCTGCACGAGGTCATCCTGCCCGCGATCGCGGCCACGGGCGAGGCCTTCGTCCTGACCTCCACCGCCGAGGGCACGGATCTGGATCTGCGTGTGCGACTCAGCGTGTACGTAGGCGCTCAGGGCGCGCCGTTCGGCGCGCCGACGGCCCTCGGACTCGGGCAGTGGCTGTCCACGCCCGCGATGGCCGCCGCTCCCGATGGGCGGGTACTCGTCGCGTTCAGCGACGGCACGTCGCAGCGGGTCGCCGAGCGTGCTCCTGGCGCCGCGTTCACGCCTTCGGTGAGCGTCGGCGACGCGCGCGAGACCTCCGTCACCGCCACCCTCGTCACGCTGGGCGCGGGCGGCGAGGCCGTGGTGGCCTGGGCGCGCTATGCGCGCGGTGACGTCCAGTTCGCCGCGCGGGTGGCCCCTGGGCCGTTCGGCGCGCCGTCCAGGGTCAGCTCCCCGCTGCTGCCCGAGGGCTTCGATCCGTTCTACGCGTCGCGGGCGTTCTTCGCCTACGTCATCGATGGCGCCGGCGGGTTGTCCTACGAGGCGGCGTACACCGACCTCGTGCTCACGGGTGACGGCCGCGCGGCGCTCGCGTGGTTCCAGAGCGGGTCGACGACGGTCCCGGCGCTGCTCACCACGCCGCTGACCGGCGGCGCCGTGACGCGCACCCGCGGCGGCCGCGGGGTCGAGTCCCCACAGACGCTGCGGGCGCTCACGCTCGCGGACGGCACGCCGGCGCTGGCCTGGACCGAGCCCGGATCGGGCTCGAGCTACACGCTGCAGCTCGCCGCCGAGGGCGTGGTCGAGCGCCCGGACCCCGCACCGCCGCGCGTGACGATCGGCGCGCCCCGGTCGCGCACGCTCTCCGAGGAGGAGACACTGCGCCTGCCGGTGCGCTGCGACGGCCCGTGCGAAGTGGGGGTGGCGGCCGACAGCTTCACGTCCGACATCAGCGACACGGTGAGGCTCAAGCGCGCCGGAACCGGCGTGCTGAGCGTGCGCGGAGCGGCGTACCTCGCCCCCGCTCGCCTCGGGCCGGTGCGGCTGACGATCACGTATCGCGCGCCCGGCGCGAAGCACGCGCGGACGCGGACGGTCACGGTGCGGATCGCCCGCGCGGCCAGCGTGCCGTTCCCGCGCGCGACGGACGTCCGCGCCGTCCGTGACGGCGGCTCGATCCGCGTGTCGTGGCGCGTCGCGGGGCGCCAGAGCGAGACCGACTCGTACTTCGTCTCGGGCAGCCGGACGCGCTCGATCGCCTCGGAGCCGAGCGTGCTGCGGGCCGTGCGGACCAAGCGCAGCCGTCGCGCGTACAGCGTGTCGCTGCGCGCGGGCAGCGAGGTGCGGTTCGTGACGGTGCGCACCTCCTTCGGCTTCTCGCCGCGGAACAACGTCGTCGTGCCCGTCCGTTAGGGCAATTCGCCGCAGTAGGGGCCGAGGCTCGGCCGCGCGTTGCGGTTGCGGATCTGCGGCAGGGGCGAGATCGGGTCGAGGGGGTTGAACAGGTCGAACACCTCCTCGGCGAACGAGGGACGCGGGCGGTCGTCGACGACGATCGGCTCGCGCTCGTTCGTGCGGTGGTCGAGGCGGGCCCTGAGGACGTCGCGCTGGTAGACGCTCCAGCGGGCGCGGCCCTCGGCGTACTCGGGGCGGTCGCGGTAGGCCAGCACGAGGGTCTGCGCGGTCTGCACGCGCGGCCGGGGCGTGCCGTCCGCGCACGGGAGCTTCGGGCGCGTGAAGTTCTTGCGGAAGCTCGCGAGTGAGAGGTCGGCGAGGCCGCCGGTGCGCGTGCGCGTGACCTGGACGCCGTAGCAGTCGTGCGGCGCGATCCCGACGATCTCCAGGTGGGCGACGAGGAGCTCCTGCCACGAGCTCGGCAGGTGCGGGAGCGGGGCCGGCGTGCGCGGCCCACCGAAGCGCCACGGCGCGTTCCAGGCGGCCACGGCCTCCCAATCGAGCAGCTCGAGGTGGAACGGGGCGTTGAGCGTGGTGTGCGGCGCGGTCTCGGTGAAGGCGCGCGCGACGTCGGTGCGCGCGAACAGCAGCGTGCCCTCGATGTGCGCGTTCCAGCTCACATCGTCGCTGGCCTCGGTGCCGCGGATGGTGAGGGCGCGGGTGAGGCCGAAGCAGTCCTCGGGCTGGAGGTCGGCCTGTGCGATCGCGGCGCCCATCACGTCCTCGTCGAGCGGTGCCAGGTCGCCGGGGGCGCGCAGGACGAGGTGCGTGCCGCGGCTCAGCGCGCTCATCGCGACCGGTGCCGGCGCGTTCTGGAGGGCGTCGGGCGCGTGCGCGATCTCCCACTCCACGTACGCGTCCTTCTCGCTGCCGCGGCTCAGGTCGAAGCGATCGGGGACGCGGTAGACGCCGAAGACCCGGGCCGGGTCCACCGTCCTCAGCACCGCGCTGATGTGGGCGAGCTGGTCGGTGGCGTTCGTGCCGACGCGGGTGAACCTGAGTTGGGGAAGCTTTGGCGCGCTGTACGGCGCGCGGGCTTGGTCGCGGTGGGCGCGTTCCGTCGCGGCGATGTGCGCGCGCTCCCGCTCGTCCTCGATCTCCGCGGGCGGGCGGTTGAGGTCGGCGCCGGGGCCAGGATCGAGCACGTCGCGACGGTCGTCGAACGTGCCGCCAAGCTCGGTCTTGGCCTGCTGGAACAGCTCGCCCAGCGTCGTCGGCAGCTGCTGGTCCGGGAGCCCTTCCTGCTGTCTGAACGCCGCGTAGTCCTCCTGCGCCTTCCGACCTCGAGCCTCAGCCTCGGCGATCATCTGGTCCGCGCGCGCCTGCGCCTTCGCCATCTTCTCGTGCTGCTTGGGCGAGAGCTCGACAGGCTTGCCCCGCAGGGCGCGGAAGAGGTTGCGCACGGCGCGACGCTATCCGCTCCGTGCACACTGTGCCTCGTGCCGCGCCTCCCGCTGATCCTGATCATCGCCGGCCTCTCCGCCGCGGTGTTCTCCCAGCTCGGTTCCGTCGAAGGCATCGCGCTCGTGCCCGAGACGGGCCTGCTCAGCCCGGCATGGCTGCCGCGCATTCCCGACGTCGCGGGCGGGCTGGGACTGTCCGCCGCGCTGTGCGGAGCGATCTGCTGGCGCTGGCCCGACCGGTTGGTGGCCGGGATCGTCGCGGTGCTGCTGTTCTTCGGAACCGCGTTCGTCCTGTGGTGGCTCGTCGCGCCGCCCTACGTGCTGTTCGATCGTTCGGGGCGCGAGATCGGGTGGCACTGGTCCATGTGGGTCGCGACGGCCGAGTTGGTCGTGGCGACGGTGTGCGCCGCGGCTTTGGCTCGCACCGCGTAAACGGCGGCACACCACTCCCTCACCAGCGCAGTTCGCCGATCCCGCCGCGGAGCAACAAAGACGCGCCCTACGCCACGCGCCGCAGCGGCGTGGGGACCGCGGTCGCCGCGCGGACCGCCATGGCCCCCGCCTCCACCGCGCTCTTCCACGCGACCTCGGCCAACAACCCGGGCGCGGCCACCCAGTCGCCCGCGAGGAACACGCCGTCTCCGCGGTCGAGCGCTGGGCGGTCGCGCCAGGTCGTCCCGGGGAGGTCGAGGGCGCCCGTGCGGCCGTGCATCACCATCCGGCGGTGCCAGACGGTGCGGGTGGCGCGGTCGGGGAACGCGAGGTCGAGGAGGGCCTCGAGGCGGCGGGTCGTGCCGTCGTGGGACTCACCGGGACGGACGGGCATCTGCGCCTGGACGAGCTCCTGCCCCGCGGGCGCGAGGGTCCGGTCGGCGGCGGTGTAGCGCTCTACCCAGCCGCACTCGTCCAGATCCGAGACGACGAACGGGTCGCCGCGGCGGCTCTCCAGCGCGAGGTCGATGCAGACGGTGTGGCCGCTGGTCCAGTGCAGCGAGGGGTCGTCGAGCAGCGCGCGGGCGTCGGACGGCTCGACCGCGACGATCGTCGGCGTCGCCGGCAACTCGCTCACGCGCTCGCCGAACCGGAACTCCACGCCCAGCTGCCGGGCGCGGTTGACGAGCGCATGCACGAGCGCGCTCCAGCCGCCGATCAGGAACCGCACGGAGGGCGGCGGGCTCGCGAGCCGGCTCGTGCGCTCCCAGACGAACGCGGCCGACAGCTCACCCGGGTCGTGGTGGAAGGTGTAGACACCGGCGAGCGCCGACAGCCACTCGGCCGTGCGTTCCCCGCCGTGGCTCGAGGCCCACGCGCGGAACGACTCGTCGTCCGGCGCGCGGCGGCCGCGCAGCTTGAGCATCGACGGGATCAGCGCAAGCGGCGGCGTCCGATGGATCGCGCCGCCCCAACGCAGCCGCAGCCCGGTGTACGGGATCCCGGTCGACGGCGGGAGCAGGTCACGCTCCTTCAGCCATCCCCACAGCGCACCGTCGCTGTAGAGCACGTGCGGGCCGAGGTTCGCCCGGTACGGCGCATCCAGTGAGCGGGCGCGGCCGCCGGGCTCACCGTGCGCGTCGTAGAGCACGACCGGCGCACCGGCCTCGGCGCACGCGATCGCCGCGGTGAGCCCCGCGACCCCTGCGCCGACGATCGTGATCGTCTCCATGCACCGCAAGCTACGCCGAAGCTGGTCGGAATTACAGTGCCAGTTGTGCCCGTCGAGAGAGGACCAGTTGACCCGCTTGATCGCGACGGCGACCTCCCCCTGCACGAGCAGGTCGAGCGCCAGCTGCGCGAAGGAATCCAGGCCGGGCGGATCCCCGCGGGCGCGGCGTTGCCGTCGACCCGGGCGCTCGCGACCGCGCTCGACGTCTCGCGCGGCGTCATCACCGAGGCCTACGGCCAACTCGCGTCGGAGGGCTACCTCGCGATGCGGCAGGGCGCGCCCGTGCGCGTCGCCGCGGCCGTCCAGCAGCGCCCGCGGGAGCCGGCGCGCTCGCTGCACCCCACGTTCGCGTACGACCTGCGGCCCGGCGTCCCCGACCTCGCCGGCTTCCCCGCCGACGCGTGGCTGCGTTCGCTCCGCGCCGCCTGGCGTCAAGCCCCGTTCGCGACCCTCGGGGAGCCAGACCCACGCGGCCTGCCGCAGCTCCGCGAGACGCTCGCGGCCCAGCTCGCCCGCTCACGCGGCGCGGCCGCGGACCCCGAGCACCTGATCGTCTGCGGCGGGTTCCGCGCCGGGTTCGTGGAGCTGTGCCGACTCCTGGCTCGCACCGGGGCGGACCGCGTCGCCGTGGAGGACCCGGGCTGGCATCCGGCGCGGTTGGCGATCGAGCAGGCGGGGCTCGGCGTCGTCCCGGTCCCGGTCGACGCCGACGGCCTGCGTGTGGACGCGCTGCACGATGTCCGCGCGGTGCTGGTCACGCCCGCGCACCAGTTCCCGACCGGCGCGACCCTGAGCCGCGAGCGCCGCGCCGCCCTCGTCCAGTGGGCCTCCGACCACGACGCGCTGATCATCGAGGACGACTACGACTCCGAGCTGTCCGAGCAGCGCCCCGGCGCGGTCCAGGGCCTCGCGCCGGAACGGGTCGTGCTGCTCGGCAGCGCGAGCAAGCGGCTTGCGCCCGGGCTGCGGCTCGGCTGGATGCTGACGCCCTCATGGCTGACGTGGCCGCTGACGACGACGCGCGCCGTGGAGGCCACCGGCGGCGACGTGATCACGCAGCTCGCGTTCACCGACTTCCTCGAACGCGGAGAGCTCGACCGCCACCTGCGCCGCATGCGCACCCAGTACGCGAGCCGTCGCGCCGCGCTCCTCAGCGCGCTCGCCCGGCGCCTCCCACAGCTCACGGTCCGCGAGGCGCCGCCCGCCGGCCTGTTCGTCCTCGCCGAGGGGGAGATCGACGAGCACGCCATGGTCGAGCACGCCGCGCAGCACGGCGTCGGCGTCGAACCGCTCGGCCTGCACCGCTTCGAACCGGGCGGCAGCACCGGCCTCGTCCTGGGCTACGGCGCGCTCGCCGAACCGGCGCTCGACCGCGCGGTCGAGCTCCTGTCCAACATGCTGCCAAACGCGCCGTCTCAGGTGTAAATCGTCAGACAGACGGGAAGACCGTCCGCGGAGAGTCGGGATCAGGAGAGAACATGGCCGTGATCGCAGCACCAGCACGCCCAGCCACTGAGCTGCAAGACCGCGTCGTCAAGCGCGCAGAAGTCGTCGGCGTATGGGCCGTGGACTGCGTATGCGCACAGCGCACGAACACGGATTGGGCCGCTGAGCTGCTCGGTGACGTCGAGCACCGCCACGAGCACGCCACGCTCGAGGGCGACGGGTATCACCTGGACTCCTTCGCCGTCGAACGCGTCGCCGCTCAGCGCGGCACGGCGTACGTGCGCCTCGTCTGCGCGGTCAGCGTCCGTCCCGCACGGCTCTCCCCCACGCTCGCGGCCCGCACGCTGCGCGGGATGCTGGACGAGCTGATGCTCACGCCGGCCCGCGCCAAGGCGACCTGCGCGCGGCTGATCGACGTCGCGATCGTCCCCGCGATCTAGGAGCCCGCGCGCGTCACGAACGCGCGCACGGCTTCGCGCAAACCGTTCACGTCGCTGCGCAGGCTGTGGTTGCCGCGCAGCTTCACGATCTCGCGGTTCGGCGCCTCCGGCGGCATCCCGAACGGGTCGCTCTCGCCCTGGATGATCAGCACCGGCACGGTCACGCCCTCGAGCTCTGGCAGGCGTGTCTTCTCCGGCCGTCCCGGCGGGTGCAGCGGGAACGCGAGGCAGAGCACGCCCGCCGCGCCGACCGCGTCCGCTGTCCGACAGGCCACACGCGCGCCCGACGAGCGCCCGCCGACCAGCAGCCGCAGTCCCTCGACCGGCAGCCCGGCACACACGGCGGTCCAGGCCGTGTCGAGCTGCGGCGCGGGCGCCGGCGACTTGCGCCCCGCCACCCGATAAGGCTGCTCGATCAGGTACACCGAGACGCCGGCCTCGTTGGCGGTCTGCGTCGCCGCCTTCAGGTCCGGCGCGCCGACCCCGCCACCGGCGCCGTGCCCGAGCACGAGCACGGTCGCAGCGCCGTCGACGAGGTGTGGGTGAGCGTGCGCCGGGCCGTGCGGCGTGTCGATCTCGAGCACGGACTCACCGTAGCTTCTTGCGGCGCTTGAGTTCCCTCGAGGCGAGCAGGAGACCGACGACGATCGGCACCCAGTACGGCTTGGAATCGAGCACGGCCTGGACCCAGCCCGGCAGTTCGAGGTCGATCTGGATCGACGGCAGCGGCAGGTCGGGCAGGTTGATCCGCGGGAGGTCCGGGAAGTCGATGGAGGGCCACGGAACCGACGGGAGCAGCCGCAGCAGGAACCCGATCCCGACGATCGCCGCCGCCACCTGCGCGGCGCCCTGCAGCACATGCCGCGAGGCGTACACACGCGGGTGCCGCCGCGCGAAGTCGGCTCGCCGCGCCGCGCGTGTGCCCGGCTCGGGATGCAGCTCGATCTCGGCGTCCCCGGCGATCAGCGACGCGCTCGTCACGCTGCCGCCCCAGAACGGCATCACCGCCCGGACCTCGAACCCGTCTCCGGCCAGGACGGTCTGCTTGCCGTTCGCCTTGGTCTCGGCGACGGTCTCCCCGTCCACCAGCAGCCGCACCCGATCGCGTTCAGTGATCGCATCGGGCACGACCTCGATACTTCGTCCCTCGTACTGGACGCTGAACTTGGCGGGCATGAGACCAAAGTACCATACAAGCGTATGACACCAGCCCCTGTCGACCACGACGAGCGCCGCGCGCGCCTCACGGAGGTGCTGCTCGACGTGGTCGCGGAGGGTGGGCTGGAAGCGGCCACGATCCGCACCGTGGCCGCCGCCGCGGGCGTGTCGATCGGCACTGTCCAGCACTACTTCAAGACCAAGGACGACATGCTCGGCCACGCCTACCGGACGGTGGGTCAAGAGATCGGTGACCGCGCCGAGCAACAGGCGGAGGGCGCCACCTCGTGGAAGGAGGCGATCCGCGCGATCCTGCTCGAGCTGCTCCCGCTCGACGAACGCCGCGCGAAGGGCTACCGCGTCAGCGTCGCGTTCGCGTCCCGCGCCACGTGGAACCCCGAGCTCGGCGCCGAGCTGCGCAAGGACCTCAAGGAGTTGCAGGACATCTTCGTCGACATGCTCCAGCAGGCCGGGGTCCCGGACGCCGAGCGCGAGGCGACGACGCTGCTCGCGCTCAACGCGGGACTCGCCGAGCCGCTGATCTACGGCGACGGCACGCCGGAGCAGGTGGTCGCGGCGCTTGACGCCTACCTCGACCGCGTTTTCTAAAGCGGGACAGTCCCGCTTTAGGAAAGGACCTCGCGCAGCGTCAGCGGGTCGCGGCCCGTGAGCTCGCGCACGGCGGGCGAGACCAGGGCCGAGTAGCCGAGTCGTGCGCCCGCGCCGAACGTCGCGTACGCCGCGGCGACCACCTCCGGCATCCCGGCGTGCTTCACCAGCCCGCTCGCGTAGTCGTCGTCGCTCACGACCACCGGCTCCACCGGCTTGCCGCCGAGTTCGGAGAACAGCGCTGCGAGCTCCACCGGACCGAGCGCTTCCGACCCCGTGATGTCGTACTCGCGCCCGTCGTGACCTGAGCCGGCGAGCACCGCGGCCGCCGCCCGGGCGCAGTCGGCGCGGGCCACGAACCCGACCGGTCCGCCGTTGGTCACGTGGCGACCGGTGGCGAGCGCCGCCTGGTAGGCCGGCACCTGGATCTCGAAGTAGATGTTGTTGCGGAGCATCGCCCAGGCCGCCCCGCTCGCGCGGATGTGCTCCTCGGTCGCGCGGTGCTCGGGCGCCACCACGATCGGGTTGTTGTCGGAGGGATTCGGGATCGACGTGTAGGCGATGAAGCCGACGCCCGCAGCGACGGCGGCGTCGACCGTGGCCTTGTGGCCCTCGACGCGCCGGCCGATCTCGTTGCCGCTGATCAGGAGCATCCGCTCGCCACCGGCGAACGCCTCGGGCGACGCGGCGTCCCAGTCGAACGCGCGCACGTCCGCGCCGGGCACGTCCAGCGCGTCCGGCGTACGGGTCAGCAGGATCAGCTGCGACGGATCGACGGTCTTCAACAGCTCAGCGGTGACGAGCCGGCCGAGCTGGCCCGACGCACCCGTGATGACAAAGCTCATAAGAGCAGTCTCATATCAGTCACAGGGATGCCTTACCGCGGCGCGCGAACGTGATCCTCATGAAGAAGCGCACGATTGCTGGAGTGACCGCCACCACCGCCGCCGTCGCCGGGACGGCCATCTTCGCCGCCACGGGCGCGACCGCCGCCTCCTCGTCCGACGCCGTGAAGGCCGTGCAGACCGCGTCCAAGGGCATCTCGGCCAAGGCGTACGAGCTCGACAAGGAGCGCAACCGCTGGGAGGTCACGTTCGCCGACGGCACGCAGAAGCATGTGTCCCTCAACGGCAGCAAGGTCACCAAGACCACGCGCGACGACCGCGAGAGCACGGTCAACCAGGCGAAGATCACGCTCGTCGGCGCCCTGCGCGCCGCCGCCCCGCGCGCCGGGAACACGACCCTCACCGACGCCGACCTCGATGACGATGACGGCCGCCTCGTGTGGACGGTCGGCTTCAGCAACGACGTCGACGTGGACGTCGACGCGCGCACCGGCAAGGTCTTGCGCGTCGACAAGGACGACTAAGACGCCCGCAAGCGATAGCCCATGCCGCGCACGGTCTCGATGTGCGCGGCCCCGAGCTTGCGCCGCAGGTACCCCACGTAGACCTCCACCACGTTGGAGCCGGGGTCGAAGTCGTAGCCCCACACCCGGGCCAGCAGCTGCTCACGGCTGAGCACCTGGTCCGGGTGGCGCAGGAATAGCTCGAGCAACGCGAACTCGCGCGCTGACAACTCGATCGTCTCCCCATGAGCGATCGCCCGCCGCGTCCGCAGATCGAGCGCCAGCTCCCCCACGGTCAGCACCGTCGGCGCGCTCGTCCCCGCCGTCCGCAGCCGCACCTGCACGCGGGCGAGCAGCTCGTCGAACTCGAACGGCTTCGTCAGGTAGTCGTCCGCCCCGAGCTGGAGCCCCGCGACCTTGTCGCGCACGTCGTCGCGCGCCGACAGGATCAGGATCGGCAGCGTCCGGCCCTGCGCGCGCAGCGTCCGCAGCACCTCGGTCCCGTCCAACACGGGCAGCCCGAGGTCCAGGATCATCAGCTCGAAATCCTCGTCGCGCGCCAACGCGATCGCGCTCGGCCCGTCGCCCACCGCCGTGGTCACGTAGCCCGCGGCGCGCAGGCCCTTCTCGAGGAACGCGACGAGGTTGCGCTCGTCCTCGGCGATCAGGATGCGCGAGCTCAAGACGCCGGCACCACGATCGTGAACGTCGAGCCCCCGTCGAGCTCCACGCGTCCGCCGTGCGCCTCTGCGATCGTCCGCACGATCGCCAGGCCGAGCCCGGTCCGCTCGCCCACGAAGCGCTCGAAGATCCGCTCGCGGTCCTCCTCGGCCACGCCGGGCCCGACGTCCGCCACCCAGATCCGCGCCTCCGACCCGTCGTGCGACGAGCCGAGCGTGATGACTTCACCCTCGGCCGTGTGCTGAACGGCGTTGTGCGCGAGGTTCATGACCGCCTGCGTGAGCCGCTGGCGGTCCCCGCGCAGCAGCCCGGCGCCGGTCGCCTCCAGCTTCCACTCGCGCGGCCCGAGCCGCGTCGCCTTCGCCATCAGCTCCTCCGTCAGCAGGTCCAGGTCCAGCTCCGACAGCATGAGGAAGTCGGGCCGCTCGGACTTCGCGAGCGTCAGCAGGTCCTCCACGAAGCGGCTCATCCGGTCCAGCTCGTCCGACACGATCCGGTAGGTCTCGGGATCGCGGTCGAGCAGCTGCAGGTGGCCGCGGATGATCGTGATCGGCGTGCGCAGCTCGTGGCCCGCGTCGGAGACGAACTCGCGCTGGAGCGCGAACGCCTGCTCGAGCCGGTCGAGCATCGCGTCGAACAGGTGCCCGAGCTCGGCGATGTCGTCATTGCCGCGGACCTCGATCCGGCGTGTGAGGTCGTCGCCGGACTCGATCGACCGCGCCGTGCCGCCGAGCGTGCTGAGCGGCGACAGGATGCGGCCGACGGCGGCGAACGCGAGCACGGACACGAACACCACCATGCCGAAGCCGATCCCGCCCGCGACGCGCACTGCGTCGGCGACCTCCGCGCGTTCATGCTCGAGATCGGCGGTCACCACGAACGCGCCGCGTCGCACGCCGCGCACGTTCACCGGCACGGCGACGTAGCGGTACCCGACGTCGAGGTCACCGCGCTCAGGTTCGTCCACGTCGCCGAGGTCGCGCACGCCGTCGATCAGCTGCTGGCTCGTGCCCAGGTCGGCGTTGGAGCGGTACGGCTGCTCGCCGAGGAACGTGAACGCCGCCTCGGCCTCGTCGGGCACGTCGCGGGAGAGGAACTGGTCGAACAGCGTCCGCGCGTCGGTGGTCCGCAACTGGCCGGCGAGGCGCTGCAACTCCGCCACCTCCTGCGCGAGCGCGGCCTCGATCCGCGCGTCCACGCGGGCGAGCAGCACCTGCCGCAGCGCGATCGTCGACACCGCCGTCGCGAACGCGAACAGCACCGCGATCGACAGGACGATCCGCGTCCTACTGCTCATCGTCGTCGTCGAACGGGTCGTCGTCGGAGTCGTCGTCCTCGGGCGGCGCGAACGTCGTCGGCGTCGGCGTCGCGGTCGCGGCGCCGGGCAGCATCTCGATCGCCTGCACGGCCGGCGGGTCCGGCGGGCGCACGACGAGCACGACACCCACCGCGGTGGCCAGCGCGAGCGCGAGCGCGGCGAGAACGATCGTCAGTGGGCGCACGCGCACCCACGTGAGGTTGGGGCGCGCCGCTCGGGTGGACCTAAGACGGCGATGAGAACAGTCTTATCGCGCGAGTCGCTCGCGCGAGTACTCCCACCACGGGCGGTCCACCCCGTTCGTCGCGAAGTCCACCGCGGCCGTGTACGTGTCCAGCAGGCACGGGTCCTCGCGCATGCCGCTGTCCGCGCACGTGCGCTCGAACAGGTCCTCGGGGTCCGCGCCGCGCAGGTCCTCGACGCGCTCGACCCCAAGGCGCCGCAACCGCGCGGCGACCTTGGGGCCCACATTCGGAATCTGGGTCAGCTCATCAGCCATCCCCCCAACCTAAAGGGGCCAGGCCCCTTTAACTTGAACGAATCGGACGTTCGCGCTCGGCGTTGCCCCAGACGTCCACGGAGCCGTACTTCGCGCCCTTGCGCTGCTTGGCCGAGAGCTTCAGCGGCCGCTTGTAGACGCGCTGCTTGCCGCCGATGACCACGAACGTCGCCGCGACCTTGGACGCGTCCTTGGCCTTCAGCACCAACTTCCCGCCGCGCCACTTCGCGGTCGTCACCGGCGCCTTGGTGTCCTTGGCCACCGGCTTGGTGCCGACGTAGTGCTTGGGCGCGCTCGCGCCGCGGTCGGACAGCTCACGCACGACCCCGGCGGTGCCCTTGGGGAGCTCGACCCGCACGTCGCCGGAAGCGACGATCTTCGTCTCGCCGCCGAACGCGATCACCTGGACGTGGCCGGCGCGCTCGGCGTCGTCGACGCTCATCGCGCGGCCCTCGACGATGACGCGCGGCTGGGCCTTGGCCTGCGATGCGCGCACTACCGGGGTGAGATCGTCGGGGTAGTAGACCGTCAGCTCCTTCGCCGTCCAGTTGCAGCTCTCGCTGCCCTTGCCCATCTTCTCGGCGCGGATCAGGAACTCGTCCATCAGCGTCGTCGTCTCCGGCGCGGACGTGATCGGCACGTGCGTGAGTCCGCACACGACGTGCAGCCGGTCCGCGGGCGTGTCGTGCTCGGCCGAGCGCTGGGGCACGGTCTCGTCACCGCTCACCCAGTCGACCTCGAGCCTGGGAACCAGGTCGTGCTTGATCCCGATCGACCCGATGGTCGCCACGCCGCCGCCCACGATCACGTGGAAGTCCACACCGTTGTCGCGGAAGTGGTCGAGCACGCGGCCGTGCTGCTCGGCGCCGTCTGGGTACATGTGGGGCTGGACGCCGAGCTGCTCCATGTAGCCCTTCACGCCCGCCATGTCGAGCGGCTTGCCGTTCACGCGCAGCCACGGCCCGTAGCCGAACGCCGGCACGAGCGAGAAGTGCCCGGGGAGCGTCCGCGACGCCATCTTGAGCCCGTAGTTGCTCATCAGCGCGTCCATCTTCGAAGACCACGGCACCTCGATGCCCGCGGCCAGCGGCAAGATCGTCTTGGGCGCGCCCCAGTAGGGCGTGCCGACGGTCACCGCGCGCGAGACCTTCGCCGCCTTCGCCGGGTCCTCGACGTAGTGGCGCATCACCAGCCCGCCCTGGGAGTGGCCGACGAGCACCACGCGGGACACGCCGTGCTTGGCCCGGGCCTCGTCCACGAGTGCGTCCAGGCCCTTGACGGCCGTCTTCGGGTCCTTGCGCCAGTCCCACACGTAGTCGTAGTGGCGCCCGGGCCACGTGATGGCCTTGAAGTGCTCGGAGGAGCTGCCGTAGATGTCCATGCCGCCCACGTCCATGACGAGCCCGTCAACGCGCGCGTTCTGCGAGCACACCGTGCCGCCGTTGTCCTCGTCGCGCAGGTTCTCGCCGTCGGCGCCGAGCCGGAGGTTCAGCAGGTCCGGGCCGCCGTACACGTTGAACCACAGCGTCTTGTCGCCGCACGCGATCCGGGACCCGCCGTAGCCGTGCGTGAAGATCACGACGGGCCGCGCGACGCCGAAGTCGGCCACGACCGTCTGGCGGCTGTTGGCCTTGAGCCCGGTCACCACGCAGTCGGCCGGCGCCGTGCAGTTCACGCCCGCGGGCTGGTCGACCACGACCGGCGGTAGGTTCCCGCCCGCCGCCAGGTAGCGCGTCGGGATCGGGAGGCTGTAGGGGCCGCCGGGCACCGTCGCCGGGCTCGTCGGCTCGCTCGCCTCGCGCTTGCCGTTGCCGTTGTCGTCGAGGAAGACGCGCATCTGGCCCGCGCCGTCCTCGCCGCTCTCGCGGCGTCCGTTCTCGTTCTTGTCATCCCAGACCGTGCCCTGGAGCGACGCGCCGCGAACGACAGGGAACCGCGGCCCGGCGCTCGTCCGGCCGGCGGCCACGCGTACCTCGTGGACGCACCCGCCGAGGCACTGCGGGTCGAACTCCCAGCCCCGGTCATAGCCCGAGCTCCAGCGCACGAGCACCGCGTCGGTGCCTTCCGGCAGCCGGCGCGGGTCGACCGGCAGCACGTACCCGCCGTCGGCGTCGGCCGTGGCCACCGTCTCGCGCGCCTGGCGCACGCCGTCGCGGTTGTAGTCGGCGAACACCGTGCCGCCGATGCGGGCGCTCTCGTCCGCGTCACGTTCACCGTCCGCGTCGGAGTCGAGCCACACCTGGCCGGTCACCGGCGCGAGCAGCGGGTCGTTGAGGCAGGTGTCGTCGGCGGCGCACGCGCCGGCCGGGGTGGCCGCGGCGAACAGGCCGAGGACGGTGGCGAGCAAAGCCAGACGCTTCACGACCGGCCTCCCTTCTTGGTCTTGTTGCCGGCGGTGCAAGTACGGAACTGGCGGGTGGACTTGACGACCTTTCCGCTCTTGAGCGTCACGGCGATCGTGACCTTGAAGCGGCCCTTCGGGAGCCCGCGGAGATCGACGCCCGCGGCGCGGTTGCGCACCTTCACGCGCTTGCCGTTGACGTGCACGACGACGCGCTTGTAGGCGCCGCGCTTGACGTGGATGGTGAGCTGACGGCGGCTGACGCACGCCTTCGCCGACGGGAACGTGAGCACGTCCGCGGCCTTGACCGCCGTGGCCTGCTCGACCGCGCGCTGGTCGACGGGCTTGGTGCCCACCCGCGCCGTCCGGGCGGGCTCGGGAACGGTCGCTTCGTAGGCGTGTGGGGGCTGCGGCGTCTCGGCGGTCGGAGCGAGCGTGACGTCGACCGTCACCGTCGCCACCGATGACGTGCCCGTGCCGTCGCTCACGCGATAGCTGAACGTCACCGGGCCTTCCTCCTCGCCGGCGGTGTACGTCACGTCGGGCGCGCCCGCGTCGAGCGACTCGGCGCGCAGCTGCAGCGAGCCCTTCGCCGGCTGATCGACGACCTCGTAGTGCAGCCGCTCGCCCTCGGGATCGGCCGCCGGGAGCGCGATGTCCACGGACTCGCCGACGCGGGTCTGGGCCGTGGCGTCCGCCGCCGTCGGCGCCCCGTTGGCGGGCACCACCACGCGCGTGGCGAGGGCTTCGGCGCTGGCGCCGCCGCTGTCGGTGACCACGAGGCTGACGATGGTCGCGCCGCCGGGGTGCTGGGCCGCGATCCGGTAGCGGCCGTCGCCGGAGGCGATCAGCCGGGCGCGCTCGCCCGGCTCCCGGTCCCAGTACAGCTCCGCCGTGAGCGTGTCGGTCGCGCCACCGTCGGCGATCTGCGCCGTCAGCATGCCGCTCTCGGTGAACTGGGCTTCGGTGATGACCGGCTTGGCGTTCTCGACCGTGATGTCGCTGGTCGCCGTGGCGGTGCGGCCGCGCGCGTCGGTCACGAGCACGCTCACCGTGTACGTGCCCTCGTCGGGGAACGTGGCGGTCGGCGTGGCGCCGGTCGCGTCGGTGTAGGTGCCGTCGCCGTCGAGGTCCCAGCCGTAGGCCGTGATCGCGGCGTCGTCGGCGCCCGGCGTGGAGCCAGTGGCGTCAAGCGCGATCGGCGCGCCCTCCTGCCCGCTCGCGGCGGCGGCCCGCGCCACCGGGTCGCGCTGCTCGAGCGTCGGCTCCGGCGCGGCACCGCGGCGCGGCTGCACGTCGACGCAGGCCCACGAGTGACCCTCGTCGCCGCCGTCGAGCACTTTCACCGCGCCGGTGCCGTCCGGGCGCATCTTCCAGATGTCGAAGGCGTAGCCGCCGCGGTCGCGGCTGGAGGCCCAGTAGATCCACTCGCCGGACGGGGCAAACCGCGGGCACCGGTTGTACTGCCCGAACGCGCCCTTGGTCAGGTTGCGCATGGTCTTCGACTGCAGGTCCCACAGGACGATCTCGTTGGCCACCACGTCGGCGTTGTCGCCGACGACGACGCCCGAGCGCTGGTCCGGGGACAGCGACATGCACTCGAAGCCGCTGATCGGGTTCAGCGAGACGAACTCGGTGCCGTCCGCCCGCGTGAGCCCGTAGTCGCGATCGCCGGTGAGCAGCACCCGCGACCCGTCACGGGTGACTTCACAGGGGGTGCCGCGTGTCGGGAACGGCGTTTCGGTGCCGGTCGCGAGGTCCACCCAGCGCGGGTCCCCGAGGCTCGAGGCGGTCGTGCTGTTGAAGACGAGCAGCCGGTCCCCCTCGGGCGCCCAGACCGGGTGGGAGAACAGCCGGTTGCCGTAGCGGGCCTTGACCATCCGCCGGTCGCTCCCGTCGGCGTTCATCACCCACAGGTCGCCGGCCGCGGAGCTCGCGAGCCGGTTGCCGTCCGGTGACCAGCGGATCTCGCCGTGCGTCTCCAGCCGCTTGAGGTCGGTGCCGTCCGCATTGACGGTGTAGCTGCTGAACAGATCGCTGATCGCGAGCCGCCCGTCGGTGGCCTGCCCGCCGATCACGAACTCCCCGGACTCGGACGTCGTCGTGTTCCAGCCGTCGGTCGTCGTCACGCGCACGCGCAGGCCGTCGCCGGCGAGCGAGGAGACCGCCTTCACCGTGCGCTCGCCCTCGGTGGTCGCGTCACCGAGCGAGCGCCAGGTCCGGCCGCCGTCGGTCGTGATCGACACGAGCGACGTGAGCGTGTCGCCGTCGGCGTCGCTCGCCTCCCACGTGACCTTCAGGTCCTCGCCGAGCTCCGCGCGCGCCGGGGTGGCGACCTTGACGGTCGGCGCCGCGGCGGAGCGCGTGCGGGTGTGCAGCACCTCGTCGCCGCGGCGCAGGCGCAGCGTGCGCGCGGCGGCGTGCGCCGGCAGCCGCAGCGAGAACGCGCCGATGCTCGTGCGCACCTCGCCCAGATCGGTCGCGGGGCCAAAGCTCTGCGTCTCCAGCACCGCGCCGTCGGCGCCGAGCAGCTCGGCCGTGAACGGCCCACTTTGGCTCTCCGCCTGGCCATCGAGCTCGAACGCGGGCCCAGCCTTGACCGCCCTACCGGCCACCGAACCGCTCACGGCGAACATAAAGGGGTCAGACCCCTTTACGTTCCGTTTAAGGTCCGGGGCGGTCACGAGCTTGGCGGTGAGGTCGTCCCACGTGGCCTTGGAGGTCCAGCGGCCCGTGGTGTCGGCGACATCGGCGCCGTCGGTGTTGTGGTGGCGGAAGTCGCGCGTCGTGTCCGCGATGTCGCGCTTCTCGGCGACCCAGTAGCCGGGGGCGGGCGTGTCGTTCAGGTGGTCCTGACCGAGGCTGTGCGCGAGTTCGTGCGCGACGATCCAGCCGCCCGTGTTCTGGCGCTCGACGATGCCGGAGTCGAAGCCGCCGCCCTGGGGCGCGATGCCGATGACGTTCTGGAAGCCGGCGATGCGCTGCCGCGAGAACCAGCCGCGGGGCACGACGCCGATGACCTTGTCCACCTTCGCGCTGAACTTCAGGCTGTCCAGGCGGGATATCAGCTGGCCGTCGTCCATGAGGCCCGCCTCGTCGATGCCGGCCGGATGGGTGAGCACCGTGGCGCAGTCGCTGACGACGGAGAAGGTCTCGGGGTCGACGGGCCACGCGGCGTCGAAGTAGCGCTTGGTGCCCTCCGCGACGCCCTGCACGTCGGGACAGAGGGGCGCGGGCTCGTCTTTGGCGTGGATCGGCACGAACAGGACCCGCAGCGAGCGCGGTTGCACGACGGCGCGCGAGCCTTCGGCGGTGTTGTTGGCCGGGTCGGCGTCGGCCCCGGCGGGGACCACCGTGACCGTCGCGGTGATGCGCCCCGCGCCGACGACGACCGGCGCCTCGGCCAGCAACTGCACGGTGTTCAGGCCCGGGCTGACGACGATCCGGCGCTCGAACGTGCGCTCTACGCGCTCCCCGTCGCGGTCATAGGCCAGCTCGACCTCGACGCCGACGGCCCGGGCGCGCACGCCCTTCGCGCGCAGCACGGTGCGGATGATCGTCGGGCGGCCGGAGGCCAGCCGCGCGGCGTCCTCGGCCACCTGAACCGGTCGGACGTCCTCCACCGCGACGTCGGGCTCGGCGGCGCTGAGCGGCGCGAACTTCACGTCTCCCGCGTCGTACCGCCACCAGGCGAAGCCCGCCCCCGCGGGCTCCGGACCCCAGGCGGCGGTCACCGGGAACATGTCCTGCGCCGCACCGGTGTCGATCGTCCGCAGCGCGAAGGTGCGGCCGCGGTCGGTCGAGAACGCCGCCACCGGGTCCAGGTCGCCGTCATCGAGGCGCGGCGCGCTGTGCCACACGGTGGAGACGGTGTCGCCGTGCGCGTCGATCGCGGGCGGAGTCGACGCGCGCCAGGTGTAGAGGTAGGGCCCGAGCGCGCGCGGCGCGAAGCCGTCCTCGCTCCGTGCAAGCCACATCTGGCCCTTCGCGCGCCAACCGGCGTAGACGCGTCCGCCGTCGACGTCAGCCGAGTAGTCGGCGCAGTAGAAGTCGACGCAGCGCGTGGCCTCGCCACCGACGGCCTTCGTGGCCCACGTCGCGCCCCCGTCACTCGACATCGCGACCCGCGGCTCCCAACCGGAGTCGACGCCGGACCCGTCCTCGCGCGGCATCGCGAACCGCTGGCCGAAGACGATCGCGACCGTGCCGCCGTCGGCGGCGAGCGCCGGCAGGCCCGGGCGGCCCTCGCGGCCCGCCTCGTACACGACAGCGACCGGCTCGAGCGTGCGCCCGGCGTCCTTGGAGCGGCGGACCATCACGTCATCCGCTTGGCTCATCCAGCTCCAGTAGACGTGCTGGCCGTCGACAGCGACGTCGAACCGATGCGCGCCGTCGCCCGGTTCGGTCACGGTCGCGAAGCAGGTGAAGCTCTGCGCGCCGTCGCGGCTGCCCGCCGTCCAGATCCGGTTGGCGCTGTCGACGTAGGCGACGAAGACGTTGTCGCCGTCGGCGGCGAGCTGCAGGTCCCAGGCGCCGAGCCCGGTGGGCCGGCCCGCGCGGACCGGCCGCTCCCAGGTGCGGCCGCCGTCGTGGCTGGCCGCGACGACCGCGTGGCGTTCCGAGAGCGCGCTCGAGCCCTGGATCCACGCGACGTAGACGTGCTGGCCGGAGACGACGACCTCCGGGCCCTCGACCGAGCGCGTTCCCCACTCCTGCAGCGCCCGCCCAGCGTGGACCTCACTGCCCGCGGCGTGGACGGGATGGACGGTCACGCCCATCCGCTCCTCGATGTAGGCCACGAACGTGCGGTTGCCGTCCGTGGCGATCGACGGTTCCCACGTGCGTGACTGCGGTACGTCGGAGAGCAACGTGGTCGCTCCGACGTCTGGAACGCGGAGATCGGCCGAAGCCGTGGCGGGGACGAGAGCCGCGAAGAGCAGCGCGAGGATCAGGGGAAGACGCATCGCGCAGCAATTTCGCTACCCACGGTTGCGGAAAGATTGCCAGGACCTTGCCGATGAGTTCCGGCCGGCAAGGTCGTCTATAGCTGCATGACCTCCTCCCCAGAACGCAACCGGTGGGCCGCGCTCTACGTGCTGTGCGCGGGGACGCTGATGATCGTCCTCGACGCCACGATCGTGAACGTCGCCCTCCCCTCCATCCAGGACGACCTCGGCTTCACGGCGAGCAACCTCGCGTGGGTCGTCAACGCGTACCTGATCGCCTTCGGCGGCTTGCTCCTGCTGGCCGGCCGCGCCGGTGACCTGATCGGGCAGCGCACCGTGTTCCTCACCGGCCTCGCCATCTTCACCCTCGCTTCAATCGCCTGCGCCGTCGCGCAGACGCAGGGCATGCTGATCGCCGCGCGCTTCGTGCAGGGCGCGGGCGGCGCGCTCACCTCCGCGGTCGTCCTCGGGATGATCGTGACGATGTTCCCGCAGCCGCGTGAGCAGGCCAAGGCGCTCGGCGTCTACGGCTTCGTGGCCTCCGCGGGCGGGTCGATCGGCCTGCTGGCCGGCGGCGTGCTCACCGACGCGCTGGACTGGCACTGGATCTTCCTCATCAACGCGCCGATCGGGATCGCCGTCGGCGTGCTCGCGCTGCGCCTCGTCGAGGCCAAGCCCGGCCTGGGCATTCGGGCCGGCGCCGACCTCCCCGGCGCGGCGCTGCTCACCGGTGGCGTGATGGTGGGCGTGTACGCCGTCCTCGGCGTCGCCGAGCACGGCTGGGCTTCGCAGCGCACGCTCGGGCTGGTCGCGGTCTCCGCCGTCGCGCTCGCCGTCTTCCTCGTGCGTCAGGCGCGGATCGCGACGCCGCTGATGCCGCTGCGGCTGTTCGCCTCGCGCGACGTGACCGGCGCGAACCTCGTGATGGCGCTGCTCGTCGTCGGGATGTTCAGCCTCTTCTTCCTGGGCGCCCTGTACCTGCAGCTCGTGCTGGGCTACGACCCGCTGGCCGTCGGCCTCGCGTTCCTGCCCTCCACGCTCGTGATGGGCGTGACGTCGCTCAAGCTCTCCCAGCACTTCGCGCCGCGCTCGATCCTCGTGCCGAGCATGCTGCTGATCGTCGCGGGCCTGCTGCTGTTCGCCCGCGCGCCGGTGGACGGCTCGTTCGTGATCGACGTGCTCCCGGCGACGATCCTGATCGGCCTGGGCGCAGGCCTCTCGACGCCCGCGCTGATGACGCTCGCGATGTCCGGCGTGAACCCGGAGGATGCGGGGCTGGCCTCCGGCCTGGTCAACACCACCGTGCAGGTGGGCGGGGCGATCGGCCTCGCCGTGCTGGCGACGCTGGCCGCCGGGCGCACCGGCGCTTCGACCGCGCCCGAGGCGCTGCTGTCCGGCTACCACCTCGCGTTCGTGGTCGGTGCCGGCGTCCTGCTCGTCGCCACGTTCGTGGCGCTGTGGCTCTGCCGCCCCGCGTCAGTGCTGAAGGTATTCGGCGTCCGAGACGTGATCGCCCCAGATCGCGTCTGACCCGTCGTCGGCGATCTCCTGCATCGCCAAGTGGGTCATGAAGTTCGCCGAATCGGCACCGTGCCAGTGCTCTTCCCCGGGCTCGAAGTGCACGGTGTCCCCGGCCCGGATGGGCTCGACCCGACCGCCGCGCGACTGCGCGAGCCCCGAGCCCTCCGTGACGTGGATCGTCTGGCCGAACGGATGTTTGTGCCAGGCGGTCCGCGCGCCGGGCGTGAAGTGCACGACCAGCAGCTTCACGTGCGGGCCGGTGGAGATCGCGTCGATGTAGACGTCGCCGGTGAACCACTCGGCTGAGGCGCGCTGCGTCGCGTGTTGGTGCGGGCGGATGACCTCCATCAGGCCTGAAGCCTAGTCATCGTCCTCGTCGTCGCGCGTCTTGTTGTGGCCGGGGGCGTCTTCGCTCCGGCCGCGCTCCTTCTTCTCTTCGACGGAGGGTTTCTGCTGCCCGGGCGGCTCCGCCTTCGGGGTCGGCGCCGGCGGAGGCGTCGGAGTGGACTTCGGCTCCTTCGACGCTTTGTCCTTGGCCGGCTTGTCCTTGCTCGGCTTGGGGGGCTTCTCGACCTTGGCGGGCTTCTCCGCCTTCGGCGGCTTGCCCTTGTCCGGCTTGGTCTGCTTTGCCGGCTTCTCCGCGCGCGGACGCGGCGCGGCCTCGGCCTCGGCCTCCGCCCGGGCGCTCGGCGCGGTCGTCGCCGCCGGCGTGGGCTCCGGCGCTTTCACCGCGACGGCGCGCGTCCGTGTGCGCGGCGGCTTCTTCGCCTGCGTCTTCTTCTTGGTCGCGGTCCGCTGCTTCTCCGCGGGTTGCTCGGCCTGCGTGCTCGCGACGATGGCCGTCGCGACCGGGGTCGGGACCGGGGTGGGCGTCTGTGCGCGCGGACGTTCGCGCTTGGGCTCGGGCGTCGTCGCCGCGGCCGCCTCGGTCACGCGCGGCGGCGGCTTGTAGAACTCGGTCGCGGCCACCGTCGCCCCGCCGGTCGCGAGCACGACGCACGAGAGCAGCTTCGCCGTCCCGCCGCCGAGGATCTGAGACAGCAGCGCCGCGGCGCCCGCGGTCGGCAACGGCGGAGCGAGCATGGCGAGCCGCTTCTCGCGTTGCTTGATGTCAGCCTGGAAGACCCGGCAGCCCGCGCAGGACCGGAGGTGCGCGCGTAGGCCACGGCCGCGCAGCACGCGGCCGTCACCATCGGAAAGCATTCGGCGCACGTCGTCGCAGGGCATCTCACGCCCCTCGCGTGCGCTGAACAGGGCCGTGCGGGCCTCGTAGATCGTCTGCTTGACGTTCGCCGCGGACGTCTCCAGCACCACCGCGATCTCGGCGTGCGAAAGGCCGTTGAGCTCGCGCAGGACGAGCGCGGCGCGTTGACGGTCCGGCAGATCGGCCAGGTCCATCTGCAGCAGCCGCAGCTGCTCGCGCTCGCTGACCTGGTCCTCGAGATCCGTCAGGACCGGGATGTCGTCGAGCTCCGTCGTCACCCGCCGCTTGCGCAGGATCGAGATCGCCTCGTTGTGGGCGATCCGGAACAGCCACGGCTTGATGTCCAAGTCCCGCTGCTCGTCCTGCAGCGCCGCGAACGCGCGGGTCATCGTGCTCTGCAGCGCGTCCTGAGCGTCTTCCTCGTGGCGCAGGATCGAGCGGCAATAGCGATAGAGCGCCTGATGGTGGCGTTCGTAGACCGCCGCGAATGCCGCCGCGTCGCCACGCGCGGCACGAGAGCGCAAGGTGCTCTCCCGGCGTAGGCGCAGGTTTGCGGGCACGGCAGTCATTGGCCACACATCTTGAACGTCACAACCCGCGGAAAGTCATACCCGACCTTTGCCGTCTCTGTGCGTTGACGAACCAATGGCCCCGTACAACCCCCAGAAGACGCTCGCGTTGCTCGAGCGGACACTCACCGCCGAGCCGACCATGAGCTTGCGCGCGCTCACCGCGCTGCGCGCCGAGTTGGACGTCCTCGAGCGCCACCTCGTCGGCCGAGCGCTGCAGGAAGGACAGACCTACACGCAGATCGCCCGTCCGCTCGGGATCTCCCGCCAAGCCGCGCACCGGCGCTACCGCGACCTGACGACGACCACGTCGCCCACGCTGTCCGACGACGCACGCGCCGCGCTCGTACGCGCGCGCGAGGAGGCAGCGCGGCACGGCTCCCGCAGCATCGACGGCGAGCACCTCGTGCTCGCCCTCGCCCACGCGGGCGTGCTGCAGCTCGACGTCGAGGCCGCGCGCCGGAGCTTCGGTCCGCCGTCCCTCAACGCCCCCAAGCCCGCTGGTCTGCACCCTTCGATCCATGCCCGGCTTGTGCGCAATTCAGGCGTGCTGGGCCTCGAGCAGCTGATGCAGGCGACGCTGCAGGACGCAGGTGCGCGGCGATTGCTCGACCAGTTCGGCGGGTCAGTCCACAAGCTTGTTCACAGTCGCCCAGTTGCGCACCGTGGCGGTGCCGCCGCCGAGGCCCGGCTTGCTGAGAGCTTTCATTAGGCGCGAGTTCTGCATGCCCTCGGGGCACCACGCGTAGATCTCTTTGCCTTTGGCCTTGAACTGATCGGGGGCGAAATCGTCGTCCCCGAGGCTGTCCAGCTGCGGCTCGCGATCCAGGAACACGACGAAGTAGCGCGTGGGGTTGTCGACCGCTTCACCGAAGGGGTCGGCAGCGATCACGGCCTGCAGCTCGTCCATCGTGCGCAGCACGACGTCGATCTTCATGTCGAAGCGCTCTTGGAGCGCGGCTTCGAGCTTGGTCCGCGAGGCGCGGCCGGTGAAGATCGCGTTACCGCTGGCGAGAACGGTCCGGACGTCGGTGTAGCCGAGCTCTTCCAGAAGTGCCCGCAAATCGGCCATCGCCACCCGGCGCTTGGAACCGAGGTTGATACCGCGGAGGAGCGCGATGTTGCGGGGCACGGTCGCGAAGGTACCCGTTCGAACAGGTTCGCGCGAACCTGAAGGTTCTCTTACAGGAGTCTTCAGGAGGCGCTTAGAGACCCGGGAGACACTGCCGCTGCGCTTCGATGAGGACGAGCGCGCTGGGGTCAATCTCTTGGAGGGTCTGTGATGTTGTCTGTGAAGACGCGGCGTCTTGCCGTGCCCGTGGTCGTCGCCTGCGTCGGTGTGCTCGGCAGCGCAACTGCTGCGCACGCACAGTCGGGCGGGTTGTCGGTGACGCCCGCGAGCCTCGAGAACCGCGCGAAACTCGGCACGGTCGGGTCGCTCACGCTCAACAACACGACCAAGGAGTCGCTGCGCGTGACGGTGACGGTCCGGCCGTGGCGTCAGCAGCTCAACGGCACCGTCGTCGCTGATCCGCGCTCGAACCTCACGCGGTACGTGCGAGCCACGACGCGCTCGTTCACGATCGGCGCCGGCGCCAAGCGCCCGATCAGCTTCCGCATGGTGCGGCGCCTGAGCTCGCTCTACGCGAGCGTCGACATCCTCGGCAAGCCGACCAACACCAAGGGCCGCAAGGGGATCATCCCGAACTACCGGCTGATCTCGAAGCTGCGCCTGAACCCGGCCAAGAAGTCCTACAACTTCCGCACCGGCGCCGCCCAGGTGCGTTCGGGCAGCATCGTCCTGCCGGTCCGCAACCTCGGGAACTCGATCGACCCGATCAGCGGCACGTTCCGCCTGTCCGGCGCGGGCTCGAAGTCCGGCAACATGGCCGCGATCGCCGCCCTGCCGGGCAAGCTCGTGGGCCTGAACCTCGGCTCCACGCGCGGGATGAAGAAGGGCACCTACACCGTCAACGCGACGGTCAAGCAGGGCAGCAAGTCCGCGAACGTGCGGACGAGCTTCACGATCCGCTAGCCGGGTAAGGACCGACTCGTGACCCCCGTTCGCGAGTCGGTCTTCACCCTCGAAGCCACACCGATCAAGTTC
The DNA here is from genome assembly GCA_027587225.1 of Solirubrobacter taibaiensis. Taxonomy (GTDB): domain Bacteria; phylum Actinomycetota; class Thermoleophilia; order Solirubrobacterales; family Solirubrobacteraceae; genus Solirubrobacter; species Solirubrobacter taibaiensis. Next base: position 428,473 of record JAPDDQ010000001.1, on the reverse strand, counting down.
GGTCCCGGCGCCGTCGACGACGCCGGCTGGGAGTTGCAACGCCTGGGCGTGTCCCGGGCGTTGCTCGTGACGGACCCGGGCATCCCGCACGTCGATCGCGTGCTCGCGTCTTTGCACTGCGAGGTGGTCGTGTTCGACGCTTCGAGCGTCGAGCCGACGCTCGAGTCCCTGCAGGCCGCCGCCGATTTTGCGCTTGACGCTGGAGTCGACGGGTTCGTCTCCTTGGGCGGCGGCTCCGCGATCGACACCGCGAAGGTCGCGAACCTGATCGTGTCCCATCCGGCGCCGGTCATGGACTACGTGAACGCGCCGATCGGCGGTGGGCGCGCACCAGACGGTCCGTTGCGGCCGCACCTGGCGATCCCGACGACGTGCGGGACCGGCAGCGAGGCCACGACCGTCGCCGTGCTGGACATCCCAGAGCGACGCGTGAAGACCGGCATCTCGCACCGCTACCTGCGCCCTTCGCAGGCGATCGTCGATCCCGACCTGGCGCGGACGCTGCCCGCCGAAGTGGTGGCGGCGACCGGGCTGGACGTGGTCTGCCACGCCGCGGAGTCGTTCCTCGCGCGGCCGTACACGTCGCGCGAGCGACCGGCGACGCCTTCGGATCGGCCGCCCTATCAGGGCTCCAACCCGGTCGCGGACGTGTGGTCGGCGAAGGCGCTGGAGTACGGCGGGAAGTACCTGCGGCGGGCGGTCGCGGACGCCGATGACGTGGAAGCGCGCGGGGCGATGATGCTCGCGGCTTCGATGGCGGGCGTCGGGTTCGGGTCCGCGGGCGTGCACATCCCGCATGCCTGCGCGTATCCCATCGCGGGCCTCAAGCACGAGTACGACCCGCCCGGCTACCCAGGGCGGTTCATCCCGCACGGGATCTCGGTGATCGTGACCGCGCCGGCAGCGTTCGGGTTCACGTACGACTCGTCTCCGGAACGGCACGACCATGTCACCGCGCTCCTTGGCGGCCCGATCGAAGACCTCATGCGCGATCTCGGCGTGCCCTCGTTGCGCGAGCTGGGCTATTCCGAGGACGACATCCCGGAGTTGGTCGAGGGCGCGCTCGCCCAGCAGCGGCTCCTCGCCGTGGCGCCGTGCGAGGTCACCGCGGACGATCTCGCCGGCATTCTCAGAGCGAGTATGTGAAGTCGCTGATCAGCTCGGCGCCCGTGTCCGTGACGAGCAGGACCTCCTCGACCTGCACGCCGCCGAACCCGGGGCGGCAGAGGAACGGCTCGATCGTGATCACGTCCCCGGACAGGAACGCTTCGCCTGAGCGGCCGAGGCTCGGCGCCTCGTGGATCTCGAGGCCGACGCCGTGCCCGAGCGAGGTCGGGAAGCCTTCCATGACGGCCTTCCCAGGCTTGCGCTGGGTCGCGAACCCCTCGGCCTCGAAGCGGTCACAGGCCCGCGCGTAGAGCTCGCGGCCCTCGACGCCCGGCCGCACGTGGGCGATCGCGTCCTCCAGGACCTCGACCACGAGGGTGTGCCAGCGCGCGATCTCCGGGTCGGGATCGCCCACCACGAACGTGCGCGCGATGTCGGAGAACGTGCCGGTGTCGCGATCCTGCGGAGCGAGGTCGAGGATCACCGGCTCACCGCGCTGGATCGGACCGGAGCCCGGGCCGTGCCCGGTCGCGGTCTGCGGGCCGCGCGCGACGTTGAACTCCCCGAGCGCGGCGTGCGGCTCGACCGCCTGGCGCACGATCACGCGCAGCTCCTCACACGTGATGCCCTCCCGCAGCGCGTCGCGCATGGCCTGCAGCCCGGCCTGCGCCCCCACCGTCGCGCGGCGGATGCCCGCCAGCTCGGCGGGCGTCTTCCGGCGCCGGCGCGCATCGAACCGCTCGCGGTCGACGTGGAGCGTGATGCCGTGCGCGCGCAAGTACTCCGCGGTGGCCAGCGGGAAGCTCGGCGGCACGGCCGCCTCGCTCACGCCGACCTCCCGGCACGCGCGCAGCCGCACCTCGAGCATCGCCTGATAGGGCGACACGCCGTCGGCGACGAGCTCCATCAGCCCGAGGTCGGCGATCATGTCGACCTGGTGGAGGTCCGGGCGAGCGAGCGCGATCGTCGGCGCATCCAGTGCGGACACGACCGCGAACGGCTTCCCGTCGTGCTCCCCGTACAGGAACGGATCGATGATCCCGGCGGGGATCTCGTGGCGCAGCTCCGGCGAGCGAATGGTGTCGGCGTCGATCAGCACATCCATGCGCGCACCATAAGAGCTCCGGGCGGCCACGGAAGCCGTGGCCGCCCGTGCGCGAGCTACGGGTTGGTCGTGCTGAGCGTGAAGGTCAGCGTCTTGCTGTACGAACCGGTGCGGAGCGGGTCCGTGCGCTTGATGAGCTGCTTGAACGTGATGTCCACGTTGTCGTTGGAGACCGGGGCGGTCCACGCGGACTTCGAGAACGAGACGCGCAGCGGCTCGGCCAGCGAGAACGCGCCGTTCATCAGGTGACCGGGCTCGGACACCGTCAGCGCGGCGTCGCCGGCCGTCGAGACGACGTTCGCGGTGCTGGTCGCGGTGTAGTCGTTCTCCACACCCGGGACGAACGCGCCGAACGTGGCGGGCGCGCCCAGGGTGAGCGCCAGCGTGGCCGGGACGGCGCCACCGACGGGCAGGTCACGGGCCACGATGATCTCCGGGGCGAGCGCGGTCTTGAACACCGTCGCGCCGGCGTTGTCGACGCTCACCTGGCAGGTGATCGTCTTGCCCAGGTCGAGGCCGGTCGGCGTGTAGGTGTCGCCGGTGCCGACGATCTGCGAATCCAGCCACGTCAGGGCGGACGTGCCGGTCTCAGCCTCGGCCGGCGTGCTGGTGTTGTTGTAGTCGAGCTGGCTCGGGGCGCGGAAGTGCGGATGGCTCTCCGGGACCTTGTTCGCGCGGTACCACGTGACCCAGCGCGTGGAGCCCGCGGCGGCGTTCCAGGTGCCGTGGTTGCAGGTCAGCGGCTCGCTCTGGTAGCCCTTGCCGCTCACCGACGGGGCGACGGTGTTGACCGGCAGGTCGGCCGCGGCGAACTCCTTGACCTGCATCTCGCGGTAGGAGATGCGGTCGTTGCCACCGTGCGTCTGCAGGCCGAGGTAGCCGGCGGCGAGCTGACGCGCCATGGTCGGCGGGTCACCCGCGCGGGAGGCGATCTTCGGGATCGAGTTGTCGAACTGGTTGATGACCTCGCCGTCGATCAGGACCGTGTACTGCTGGCCGATCGTCCGGACCTCCATCTCGTGCCAGACGCCCTTGACGAGGCGCTTGTACGTGCCCGACTGCTTCGCGTTCAGGTTGCGGAAGTTGTAGATCGAGCCCGTCTTGATCGGGTCCGAGGACGGCTGCGGACCGCCGCCGGTCAGCGACTCGTTGATCTGGATCTCGTGGCCGCAGGCGACCTGCGTCCAATGCTGATGGTTGTTCGCGTTGCCGTTGACCGTCAGCGGGTTGTTGTTGAGGCCGTTGACGTTGTAGACGCCGGCGGCGGTCTGCCGGGCGCAGTAGCCACCGGTGTACTCGAAGGCCGGCGGAAGGTTCGCCGTCGAACCCGCCCACTTGTACGTGGTCGAGGGCGCGGGCGTCATCAGCCCGCACAGCGGGATCGCGCCCGGGCAGACGTCGTAGTTGAACCCGGCCGGCTTCTGCGCGAGCGTCTCCGTGTTGTTCGCGCCGGTGTACCGGATCTCGGGCGTGCGGATCATGACGCCGCCGTTGCGCGTCGAGGTCGGCGTGTCCTGCACCGTGTACTGGATGCGGAACACCGCGTCACCGAACGCCTTGACCGGGTACCAGTAGGCACCGAACGGCGAGGCGCCGACGTCGATCGCGCCGGTCGTCGTGTTCAACGTCGCCTGGCCCTGACCGCCCTGGCTGGCGGGGCGGGACTGCGCGGCCGTACCCGCGGCGAACGCCCACTTGTCGAACGACGAGTCCGCCCCCGTCGCCGTTCCGTCGAAGATGTACCGGAACCCTGCGTCTGCCGGAGGCGCCGTGTACTGCGCCTGCGCAGCGGGTGCAGCCGCCATGGCGACCAATCCCGTGACGCAAGCAACCCACTTGCGTTGCATAGAACTCCCCTCCACTTCTGTCAAAGGACAGACCGACTTATACCTGATCGGCGCCCTTTTACAGTCGAGTCTGGGTAATTCAGGTGATGGCCAAGTGCGCAGCGATGGCCAGAACGAGGACCCGCCCGCCGATCGCCAGCGAACGCCGGATCGCCGGCGTCACCCAGCGCCCCGCGTGGCCCGCGGCGAGCGGCAGCACGAGGTGCCAGCCGGCGCTCGCGATTCCCACGCCGAGCACGAACGCGAGCATGTCCGAGGCGCCGTCCACCGACAGCGCGGTGGCGACCGCGGCGAACGACGCGATCGTGAGGGGATTGACGGCGGTGATGGCGAGAAAGCGCGTGTAGTGCGACCGTACGGTGCCGCCCGCGTCCAGCTCGCGCAGCTCCGGGTCGCGCCACAGCCCGAACAGCCCGTGCAGCGCGATCGTCGCCAGCACGGCCGCCGCGAACAGCTTGATCTCCGTCTCGTGGCCCGCCAGCGCCGCCCCCGCGGCGCCGCCCGCCACACCGGCCACCGCCGCGTACGCGAAGTCCGCGGTGGCGACGCCCATTCCTGCGGCCACGCCCTTGCGCGGCCCGCCGACGACCGACGCCTCGATCAGCAGCAGGCTGACCGCCCCGACCTGCATGGCGATCGCGAGCCCGGCGATGAGTCCTGCGTAGAACATGCCTCCGTTCTAGAGGCATGGCACCGCGGATCGCAACCTCCTGCGGCGAAAGACTGAGACAATCGCGGTCGTGGACCCGACCGACAGCGAGATCCTCAGGCTGCTCCGTGCGGATGGGCGACTGAGCTGGCGTGAGCTCGGTGCCGCCGTGGGGCTCAGCGCGAACGCGGCCGCCGACCGCGTGCGCCGCCTGCGGCAGGCGGGCGTGATCCTCGGCTTCACCGCGCTCATCGACCCCGCCGCGGGCGGCCGCAGCCTCGAGGCGCTCGTCGGCATCACGCTCTCCCACGGCGTGGACTCCGACCAGTTCGCGATCGAGGCCTCCCAGCTCCCGTCCGTGATCGAAGTGCTGCACCTCACCGGCGCACCGGACTATCAGCTGCGCGTGGCGTGCCGCGACACCGCAGAGCTGGACATGCTGCTGCGGACGCTGCGGCTCCGCCACGGCGCCGCGGACACCGAGACGACGATCGTGCTGCGCTCCGGCCCGCCTACCGGACCCGCACCTGACGCGTGACGATGCCGGCCGTGACCCGATAGAGCCCGGGCCTCACCGTCCGGCGGATGGTGGCGCGGGTGGTGACCGAGGCGACACGGACCCAGCGGCCGTCCTGCCGGCGGTGAATCGTCACCCGCGTCCGCGCGGCGAGCGTGACGACGATGCGGCGCTTGGACACGGAGACGCGCGGTTTCGGGGTTGACGGGACCGAGGCGCGCGCTGGGCTCGGGGACAACGAGGGTGGCGAGAGCGGGGCCGTCGCGAAAGGCCCGGCCGGGTCGGGGCTCGGCGACGCGGTCGGGTCCGGCGACGGGTCCGGGGTCGGCGACGGGGTCGAGTCGGGCGACGGGTCCGGGTCCGGGGTCGGCGACGGGTCCGGCGACGAGGTCGGGTCGGGCGACGGGTCCGGAGACGGCGACGGGGTCGGATCGGGCGACGGGTCCGGAGACGGCGACGGGGTCGGATCGGGCGACGGGGTCGGGTCCGGCGACGGGGTCGGGTCCGGCGACGGGCTCGGGTCCGGGGTCGGCGACGGGTCCGGCGTCGGCGACGGGTCCGGATCCCCGGGGGTCGGCCCCGCGTAGGTGAACACGCCGCTGCCGTGGCCCTCGGCGCGCCCGGCGGCGTTTTCGGCGACCACGCGGTAGTAGTACTGCTTGCCCGGCGTCAGGCCGGTGACGAGCTCCTTCACCGAGTGTGTGCGCGCGTCGGCCTCGGACAGCTGGCGCGGCGGGGTGGTGCGGCCGTAAGCCTGGGTCTCGCCCCACTCGAACCACCAGCGCGTCGGGAAACCGGAGCCGTCCACGGTGGCCGCGAACGCGACGCTCGTGCCCGCGTTGCCGAGCGGCTGGTGCGACCAGACCGACGGCGGGTACTGCGGCGGGCCGTAGGGCAAGGTGGTGAAGGTGGCGTCCGGGCTGTAGACCACGCCCGCCGGCGTGTTCACGACGAGGCGGTAGTGGTACGTCCTGCCGGGCGCGACATCGCGCAGCGACGTCTCGAGCCTGGTCCAGCCATTGCCCGCACTGGACGTGGAGCCGCCGTCACGCCACAGCCCGTACGCGGTGGTCGGACCGTATTCCCAGCGCGCTGCCCAGCCGCCGGTCGTCTTGATCCGCGCGTTCAGGCCGCCGCCGAACTGGGTCGGCTCGTCCGGGGGCAGCAACTCGATCGTCGCCGGGGTCGGAGACCCGGCCCCCGTGAACGCGCAGGCGGGTGTGCTCCCGCTGCACCCGGCGAACGTCAGCTCGCCGCCGGAGCCCAACCCGAAGCGCATGGTCGTCCCCGCGTCCGAGCCGACCGTCAGCTGACTCCCCGCCAGAGCGAGCGACTGCATGCGCGGCGTGAGCCCGTAGGTGCCGTAGGGAAACTCCGTGCACCCGCTCGGCGCGTTGCCGATGCAGTCCGCAAACGACAACGCACCGTCGTCGCCCGCCCGGAAGTGCGTCACCGCGGTCACGCCGGAGAACTCGCTCACGCCCCCGACCCAGCCAGTCGTGTACACGTGCCGGCTGTCCGCGCTGACCACGAGGCTCATCGCCCCGGACGTCGAGACCACACCCGCGGGGAGCGCCACGCAGTCCGCCGTGCGGCTGGTGAAGTCCGTGCCGATGCACCCCGCGTACGCGGTCGCGCCCGTCGCGCTGTCGCGCCGGAAGTGGACGACACGGCTCTCACGGAACACGGTCTCATCACCGCCCGCGGCGTAGAGCGCCCGGCCATCCGGGCTGATGGCGAGCGAACGCACGTTGCCGAGCCGCCCGCTGGTGTCCTTGCCGACGTACGTGAGCCGGCCATCCCCGCCGCGCCGGTACCGGCCCAGGCCGGGACCGAGCACATAGACGTCCCGCCCGTCCGGGCTGACCACGATGCCCTTCGGCCAGATGAATTCGTCGAACCCGGACGGCTCGCACCCCGCCGGCAGTCCGTAGCAACCGACGTACGTCAGCGCCCCGCCCGCACCCACCGAGAAGTGCGTGAGCGCACCGTCCTCCTCGTCGGTCTGTGACGCCACGTAGAGGTGGCGCCCGTCAGGTGACAGCGCGGAATACGTCAGCGGCGCCGCGTGAGCAGTGGCGGGTGCGACGGCCACCAACACCGCCGCGAGAATGAGAGCCCGGTGAAGTCGCACCGCGTCCCAATACCACGCCGCGCCGGATTTCAGTCAGGACTCGGTACGCGCTTGAGGGTCACTCCCTCATCCAGCTGCTTGGTCGCCCGCCCGTGCGACGTGGCGAGGTCCAGCGCGTCGCGCGCGAGCTCCACGAGCCCGAGCCGGTCGCCTTCGAGCGCGTCCGGACCGGCCGCGAAGTACCCGTCCGCGTCGACGCGCTGCAGGAACCCGTCCAGCGCACGCCGGATCATCGCCACTTCGTCGAGCGCCCCCTTCCGCTGCGAGAGCGTGTCGATCCCGAGCGCGCGTCGCAGCAGGTTGACCATGAACGTCGCGCCTTCGTCCCCCGGGATGAGCTCCTCCCATTCTCGGAGCGCGTCGTCCTCGCTGATCAGCGCCTGCGCGGCGATGTGCGTCGCGCCGTCGGTCGCGGTGATCAGCACGCGCTCCGGCTCATGGCCCAGCAGGAGCAGCCCCGTGACCGACGCCGCCGAGTCGGACACGATGCCCTGGATGCGCCGGATCGCCGACTCGTCGTCGGGCTCGTTGAACTCGTGCGCGCGGACGTGCCCGCTCGGCGCGCGCGTGAACAGCGTCGGCTTGCGCGACTCCTCGTGCTCGGCGTACTCGGCCATGATCGAGGCCAACTGGCGCGGCATCGTCGCCAGACTAGTCCGATGCAGGAGCTCGAAGCGGTCCAAGCCCTCGTCGCGGAGCTCGATCCGCTGGGCGTCTACTTGTTCGGTTCCGCGGTCCACGGTGGGCTCCAGCCGCGCAGTGACCTCGACGTCTTCGTCGTCGCGCGCCGCCGGCTGACCACGGCCGAGAAGCAGCGGCTGTTCGAGGGCCTGCGGACCATCGAGGGCCGCAACGTCGAGGTCACGATCGTCGCGGACGGCGCGATGGAGTTCCAGTGGGGTGGCTGGCTCCCGGACCGCTGGGAGGAGGGTGAGAACCACGACCTCGCGATCCTCATCCACAAGGTCCTGCTCGCGAGCCGGACGCTCGACGGCCCACCCCCGCAGGCGCTGCTCGATCCGCCCGACCCGGAGGCAATCCGCCACGCGATGTTCGACACCGTCGAGCCCGTGCTGCTCGACCTGCACGAGGACACCACGAACGTGCTCCTCACGCTCTGCCGCATCTACTACTCGCTCGTGACGGGCGCCATCGCGCCCAAGGGCGACGCCGCGGCGTGGGCCCACGCACGCTTCCCGCACATCGGCATCCAGCGGGCCCAGGCGATCTATCTCGGCGGGCTGCCGGAGGACTACACCGGCATCGACGTCGACTATGTGGCCGAGAACCTACGCGCGCTGATAGCGCAGCAGGACCGCGCCTGACTCGAACGGTCGCGACTCGATGAGCTTCAGGTTCAGTCGTGCCGCGCCCGCGGGAAAGAACGGCGTCCCGCCGCCGACCGCCACCGGGTACACGACGGGCCAGAACTCGTCGATGCGGTCGAACATCGCCGCGGCGAGCTCGGGGCCGCCGACCTGCACCGGGCCGTCGCGGTCGGGGACCTCGCTGACGTCGCGCACGAGCTCGGCGCCCTCGACGCGCTCGAGCGTCCGCGAGACCACCAGCGTCGGTGTCGCCTGCCACGCCTCGGCGAACGCCAGCTCCACCGGCGGGGAATCCTCACGCGGCGCGGCCCAGTAGCTCATCGTCTCCCACAACCTGCGGCCGTAGACGTTGAGCACGGTTTCGCGCTGGACGCCGTTCCAGAAGCTGTGGAGCTCCTCGGTGGGCTCCGACCAGTCGAAGTTGCCCTCGCTGTCCATGACGTAGCCGTCGGCCGAGATGTTGAACCCGTAGAAGATCACAGCGCCGCCCCTGAATCCGCGTGGAAGTACCGCAGGCCGGATTCCACCAGACCGAACTCCATCTCGTCGCCCACGTCGCGCACCGCGCGGCCTTCCTCGAAGACCACCAGCCGCGCCTCCCCCACGTCGACGCCGACGAACGTCTCGCGCCCCAGCGCCTCCACGAACGCCACCTGGCCCTTCAAGGGCCCGATCAGCCCTTCGCGCCACGGCCGCACGTGCTCGGGCCGCACGCCCACCACGGCACCGTTGCGCGGCAGCGTGAGCCCCACCTCGGACCCCGTGAAGAAGCTCATCGAGGGCGAGCCGATGAAGCCGGCGACGAAGCGGTTCGCGGGCCGCTCGTAGAGCTCTTCCGGCGTGCCGACCTGCTCGAGCCGGCCGTCGTTCATGACCGCGATCCGGTCACCCATCGTCATCGCCTCGACCTGGTCGTGGGTGACGTAGACCGTCGTGGTCTGGACCTGCAGCTGCAGCCGCCGGATCTCCCCGCGCGTCTGCGTGCGCAGCTTCGCGTCCAGGTTGCTCAAAGGCTCATCCATCAGAAACACCTGCGGCTCCCGCACCAAGGCGCGACCCAGCGCCACGCGCTGCGCCTGCCCGCCGCTGAGCTGCCCCGGCCGCCGCTCCAGCAGCGCGCTCATGTCCAGCAGCCCCGCCGCCTCCTCCACGCGCCGCTTGATCTCCACCGCCGGCACCTTGCGCCGCCGCAACCCGAACGCCAGGTTGTCGAACACCGTCATCTGCGGGTACAGCGCGTAGTCCTGGAAGACCATGGCGATGTCGCGCTCGCGCGGCGCGACCTTGTTCACGACCTTCTCGCCGATCGAGATCGTCCCGGACGTGATCGCCTCCAGGCCGGCGAGCATCCGCAACGCCGTCGTCTTGCCCGAGCCCGACGGCCCGACCAGCACCATGAACTCGCCGTCCGCGATCTCGAGCGACAGGTCGCGGACGGCCTCGACCGACCCGAACCGCTTCCCGACCGCATCGAATTGAACGCCCGCCATCAGCCCTTCACCGCCCCGGCCAGCATCCCGCGGATGAAGTGCCGCTGGAGGAACACGTACAGGATCACCACGGGCAGCGCCACGATCACCGACGCCGCCGCCATCAACGACAGGTCGCTCGTGTTGCGGCCCTGGAAGAAGCTCAGCCCCAGTGGCGCCGTGCGCAAGGACTCGTCCGAGACCATCACCAGGGCGAGCAGGAACTCGTTCCACGTCCACATGAACAGCAGCACGGTCATGGTCAGCACGGCCGGCCGCGCCAGCGGCAGCAGCACGCGCCAGAGCGTGAACCACGAAGACGCGCCGTCCAGTCGCGCCGCCTCGATCAGCGACCGCGGCACGGTGCGGAAGTAGGTCCGCATCCAATAGGTCCCGAACGCCACCGACGTCGCGATCTGGGGCAGGATCAACGCCCAGTAGGTGTTGGTGAGGTTCAGGTCGCGCAGGTCGTAATAGAGCGGCACGATGATCGCCTCCGTGGGCACCATCAGCCCGAGCAGGAACAGGTAGAACAGCACCGTCGAGCCGCGGAAGCGCATCAGCCCGAACGCGTACCCGGCCATGATCGAGAACAGCGTCGCGACCACCACGACGCTCACCGACACGATGATGCTCGACTTCAGGTACGCCCCGAAGTTGCCCTCCACCCAGGCGGTCTTGAAGTTCTCGAAGTGCAGGCCGTTGAGCGCGCCGAACGACGCGATCCCGTCCGGGTCCTGCAGCGACGTGAAGAGGATGCCGACGATCGGCGCCAGCGCGAGCAGCGAGAACACGCCGAGGATCACGTAGCCCAGCGACTGCTCGGCGCGCGAGGTCATGTGGACCGCTCCGCCAGCCGGTTGATGCCCAAGGAGATCAGGAAGATGATGATCGTGAGTGTGATGCCGACGGCGGCGGCCGAGCCCACCTGGCCGCTCTCGAACGCGCGTGAGAACACCTGGAACGCCGGCACCGACGTGGCGTTGCCCGGTCCGCCGCTTGTCGTGATGTAGACGAGGTCGAAGTTGCGCAGCGCGTAGATCGTCGTGAGCGTCAGCGCCACCGCGATCTCCCCGCGCAGCCCCGGCAGCGTCACGGCCAGGAACTCACGGAACGGCCCGGCGCCGTCCACCCGCGCCGCGTCGTACAGCGACGTCGGGATCTTCTGCACGCCCGCGGTGAGCAGCACCATCGCCAGCCCGAAGTACACGTATGTCCCCACGAACCCGACCGCCGGCAGCGCGAGGTTGAAGTCCCCGAGCCACGACTTGCCCTCGATCCCGAACAACCCCAGCACGCGATTCAACGCTCCGTCGTCGCCGGGCTGGTAGATCATCTTCCACATCAGGGCGACGACGACCATCGCGATCACCTGTGGCAGGAACAGCACCGCCCGGAAGAACGCCAGTCCGCGCACGCGCGCCCGCGCCATCACACCCGCGAGCGCCAAGCCGATCAGGATCGGCAGCACCGAGTAGAACAGCAGCAGGATCAGGGCGTGGACGAACGCGCTGCGCAGGTCCTCGTCGGTGAAGACCTCCGCGTAGTTGTCCAGCCCCGCCCACGTGCCGACCGTCAGCCCGTCCCAGTCGTAGAGCGAGATGTACGCCGCGCGGTAGAGCGGGTACAGGACGAAGCCGGCGAACACCACGAACGCCGGCAGCAGGTACAGGTATCCGACGAGGCGCGGTTCGCCGGGCGGGCGTTCGCCCGGCGATCCGTCACGGGAGGCCGCTTCGGCCGCTTCTAGTGGAGCGGCCGCAATGGCCACGTCAGCGGCTCTCCGCCCACTTGCTGTACGCCTCCTGCACGCCCGCGGTGAACTCGGTCGGCGACTGCTTGCCCGCCAGCAACTCCTGGATGGCGGCCGAGATGTCGTCGTAGAAGGTCGGCGTCGTGTAGTCCAGGTACGGAATCACGCCGTCGGCCTCATTGAGCTTCTGCCACGCGTTGGCCACGTCCACCGAGACGCCCTCGGCCGGCGCCGGCGCGTCCTTCATGGCCGGCAGGTTGTCCGTGTCCACGAGCACCTTGGCCGCGTTCGCGTCCGTGAGGAAGTCGATGTAGGCCGCCGCGACGTCCGGGGCCTTCGCGTTCTTGGTGATGGTCCACGGCAGGTCCTCGCCACCCAGCGAGACCGGCGCGGCGGGGTCTTGGCCCGGCATGAGCATGAAGCCGACCTTGTCGCCCATCTCCTTCGCCAGGTCCGCGGTCACCCACGTGCCCGCGATCAGGAACGCCGACTCGCCCTTGGCGAAGTCCTGCCACGCCGGGTCGTAGTCCTTGCCGTTGAAGTCCTTGTTGAAGTAGCCCTTGTCGACCCACTCCTTGATCTTCGTCGCGCCGGCCTGGAACTCCGGCGTGTCGAAGGAGGGCTCGTTGCGGGAGAAGACGAAGTCGCGGATCGCGGCCTTGTCCGCCGTCTGCCCGAGCACGCTCTCGAAGTTGTGGATGCCCGGCCACTTCTCCAGGTTGCCGAACATGATCGGCGTGTCGCCCGCGCTCTTGGCCGAGTCCAGCGCGGCCTCGAACTCGGTCAGCGTCGTCGGCGGCGTGGAGACCTTGTCCTTGTTGTAGTAGACGCCGACGATCTCGCCCATCTGGGAGAGCCCGTACAGCTCGCCGGAGCCGAACTCGGCGCCGTCGGGCGAGAACTTGTTGAGGTCCAGCAGGGTCGACGAGTAGCGCGAGTCCCAGCCGTAGACCTTCGCGTAGTCGTCCACCGGGCGCAGGAGCCCGGCCTTGACGATCTCGCCCATCACGCCGCGGCCCTGGTTGACCTGGATCACGTCCGGAGCGTCGTCGCCCGAGACGGCCAGCTTGACCGTCTTGAGCAGATCCTCGAAGGACTTCTTCGTCCGCTCGATCTTCACGTTCGGGTACTTGGCCTGGAACTGCTTGTTGAGCTCTTCGATCTCCGCGTTCTGACCGCCGCGGACGTTCTGGTCCCACACGGTCAGCGTCACGTCACCCGCGGCGGCGACGTCCGGCTTCGCTTCAGCCGTCGCGACCGGCGTCGATGCCGCCTTGTCTTCGGGGTCCTCGGCACCGGGCGCTCCACCGCAGCCGGCGACGAGCGCCGACAGGGCAAGCGCGGCAAGCACACTCTTCGCCTTCACTGGTCCTCCTTCATCGCTGCCGGCTGTCGCACTGGCGACGTCAGCCCATGTCCTGCGCCCTCCTCCAAGAGCGCCCTCAACGTCACCGCCCCCGCAACCGCGGTGGCGACCCTCACTGAGAGGGATGCATACAGGACCGCCCAGCGCAGACGCTGCTCGAGCGCTGCTCCCCAATGGTCGGCCCACACGAAGGCGGCGGCGAACAAGTCGCCGGCGCCTGTCGTGTCGACTACTTCGACGGCCACGCCTTCGACGTGGACCGTCCCCTCCGCACCGGCGGCAAGTGCGCCTTCCGGGCCCAACGTCACGATCACCTGCGGCGCCGCCTGCGCGAGCTGCGCAGCCGCCGACTCCGCGTCCGCGGCACCGGTCAACAGGTGCGCCTCGCGCTCATTGACCAGCAGCGCACGTGCACCGCTCAGGTCCGGCAGCTCGCCACCGGCGAGCGCCCGCGCGTCCAGGTCACCAACCGAGACGTACACGCGAGCGCCCGCCGGCGCGAGGGGCAATCGAGGGATGGACAGCACCACCGAGCTCGGCTCCACTGCTGCGAGCTCGGAGGCCGTCACGCTCTCCCCCGGGTCAAAGGTCGCCATGGCACGGTCGCCGTCGGTCGGCATGATCACCGTCACCGGCGTGCGCTCCACGAGCCGGCCGTCCCAGCGCACGCCCTCGTCGGCGAGCATCGAGCGCAGCATCATGCCGACGCCGTCGTCGCCGAGCGGGGACACGAGCGCGCTGGTGAGACCCAGCCGCGCCGCGCCGATCGCGGTGATCGCGCCGCCACCGGGCGAACGCAGGAAGTCCTCGGCCAGGCGTTCCTCGCCCGGCTTCGGGATCTGATCCAGCCCGACCATCGTCAGGTCCAGGAACGCCGGCTCGGCGCAGGCCAGATCGACGCTCAAACGAACGCCTCCAGTGCCGGCAGCCGCCGGCGGTACCCGTCGAAGATCTCGCGCGCGGTGGTCACCGACGGCACGAGCGGATGCAACGCGAGCGCTCGGATCGCGAGCTGCTCGGAGCCGGTCAGCGCCGCCTCGATGGTGGTGCGCTCCACGTCCTTCATGGTCGAGATGAGCGACGCCGCGTGCGCGGGCACCTCGCCCATGGCCATCGGTATCGGCCCGTGGCGGCCGACGACGCACGGCACCTCGACCACGGCGCGCTCGTCCAGGAACGGCAGCGCGGAGCGGTTCGCGGTGTTGAGGATGAGCACCTCGCGCGTGTTGTTGACGATCGCCTCGACGACCGCCATCGCCTCGCTCTCGTAGCCCGAGTTCTCCTCGATGTCGTGCTCGCCCTCCTGGCCGGCGGCGTTGCGCGCCTCGGCCATGTAGGTGCGCTCACGGTCGTGGCGAGTGGCGCGCCAGTCGGCCAGCGCGGCCGCGGGTGACGCGCCGTTGCGGGCGTAGAACTCGCGCTGCTGCTGGAGCAGGAACGCGCCGCGCGGGTTGCCGGTGCGGATCGCGTTGACCGTATCGGCGGCGTAATAGAAGTAGTAGAGGTACTCGTTCGGGAGCATCCCGATCGTCCGCAGCCACTCGCCGCCGAACAGCCGGCCCTCCTCGAAGCGCTCGAGCTGCGCGTCGTCGGCCAACAGCTCCTCCAGCAGCGGCGCGCCGGTGCCGTCGCGCACGCCTTGCAGCCAGCCGAGGTGGTTGAGGCCGAAGTAGTCGAACCACAGCTCCTTCGGGTCGCGCCCGAGCACCGCGGCGACGCGCCGGCACATGCCCGAAGGCGAGTCGCAGATGCCGACGACCTTGTCGCCGAGCACGCGCTGCAGCGCCTCGGTGACCATGCCCGCCGGGTTGGTGAAGTTGATCAGCCAGCCGTCCGGGGCGTGCTCGGCCATCGTCTCGGCGAGCTTGGTCATCACCGGGATCGTCCGCAGCGCGAAGCAGATGCCGCCCGGCCCCGTCGTCTCCTGCCCGAGCACGCCCATCCCGAGCGGCACGTCCTCGTCGATGACGCGGCCTTCGAGCTGGCCGACGCGGATCGCGCAGAACACGAAGTCGGCGCCCTTGACGGCGTCCACGAGGTCGGTCGTGGCGCGGAACGGCAGCGCGACGCCCTTCTCGGCCGCGAGCCCGTCGAGGACGTAGCCGATGCGCGTGAGCCGCTCTTCGTCGATGTCGTAGAGCACGACCTCGTCCAAGCCGAGCTGCTCGCGGCGCGCCAGCAGCGCGCCGTACACGAGCGGCACCCGGAAGCCCCCGCCGCCGACGATCGTCAACTTCATGCCACCGTCACCTCGATCGCGTTCGCGTCGACGACCGAGCGCACGGCGGCCGGCAGCGGCGCGTCCGTCACGACATGGTCGAGCGACTCCGGGCCGCACACGCGCACCATCCCGGTCATTGAGAACTTCGCGACGTCCGCGATCAGGACGACCTGGTCGGCCCCCGCGATGATCAGCCGCTTGATCGGCACCTCGACCATCGTGGTGTCCCACACACCGAGCTCGGCGTCGACGCCGCTCGTGCCCAGGAACGCGATGTCGGACTTGAGCTGGCGCAGCGAATCCTCCGCCAGCACTCCCACCAGCGACCGGTAGTTGCGGCGCACGATCCCGCCGGGGAGCACGAGCTCGATGCCCGGGTCGGGCAGCAGCTCCTCGACCACGGCGAGGTTCGTCGTGACGACCGTGATCTGCTTGCCGTGCAGGTGGCGAGAGATCGCCGTCGTCGACGTGCCGATGTCGATCATCACCGTCTGGCCGTCCTCGACGAGCGCCGCGGCGGCGGCGCCGAGACGGTCCTTGACGTCGAAGCGCTCCACCTCGATCTGCGAGAAGCCCGGCTCGCTCGCGGTGTGCACGGCGCCGCCGTGGACGCGCTCGAGCTTGCCGTCGCGCGCCAGCGAGTGCAGGTCGCGGCGCACGGTCATCTCCGACACGCCGAAGCTCTCCGCCAGGTCGGAGACGTGCGCCTGGCCTCCGCGGACGGCGCGAAGGATCTCAGCGCGGCGCTGTGCAGGCAGGAGCGTCACAAGAACGCACAGCTTTGCACAGCGAGAAGCGGATTAGAACTGCAACGCCAACTTCGGGCAGCTCTGATCCGGGTCGCCCATCCCGGAGCCGACCGACGCGCGGAAGCAGGAGGCGTAGCGGAAGGCGCCGTTCCAGCTCGACGGGAGCGTGACCGTGACTTGCGAGGTGTAGCGCCCCGCGCGCAGGCGCTTGAGCTCCCCGGTGCGGCGGATCGAGGCGCGCGCGGCGCCGCGGCGGCCGAGGTAGAACAGCGTGGGCGAGCTCAACCGCACCTGCTTGGGCACCGTGTAGCGCTGGTAGAGCCGGACCACACCGGGCGAGATGGCGCGGAAGGACAGCTCGAAGGCCGGCAGCGTGTAGGTCTGCAGCCGTTCCGATCGCAGGTTCTCGGCGGGCGCGACGACCCGCAGCCGGTGGTTGCGATCCAGTTCGGTGTCGAACCGGAACTCGCCCTCGGCGTTCGTGGTGGTGCGTTCGATGACGCGGTAGGAGCCCTCGTACGGGTAGCGCCGGCCCTCCAGCACGACGTCCTGATCGGCCAGCACGGCGGTGCCGTCGGTGAGGGTCCCGTCGATCCGGTGCGCCTGGCCGTAGCGCACGGACTCACGCGCCAGGTCCACGCTCAGCAGCGGGGCGGCGTGGGCGCTCGCGGGCAGCGCGAGCGCGGCGACAAGCAGAACTCCAAGAATCCAGCGCACGGAAGCCGAGGGTAGCCGCGCAACTTGACAACGGGATTATCGTCGAACGCAATCTCTGTTCGATGTCGTTCGAAGGGGTGCGAGTGTGAGGCGTTTCGGCGTACTGTTGGCCACGGCGATCGCGCTGTGGGTGGTCCCGGCGGCTTCCGCGGCGCCGTACACGGCCAGCGAGGCCGTGAAGATCAACGTCATGGGCGAGTGGGCCCACCCCGATGACGACACGAGCATCATCGGGCCGTGTGGTGTGTGGCACCAGAAGTACGACACCAAGTGCGGGATCATCATGGTCACGCGCGGCGAGGGTGGCGGCAACGCCACCGGCAGCGAGATCGGTCCGGCGCTCGGGCTGCGGCGCGAGAACGAGGATCGCGTCGCGCACTACCGCAGCGGCACGATCGACATCTTCAACATCGACTCGGTCGATTTCTTCTACAACACGAGCGCGCCGCTGACCCAGTTCTTCTGGGGCAACGAGACGCTCCGGCGGATCACGCGGATCATCCGCATGACGCAGCCCGACGTGTACATCGGCTTCACGCCTTCGCTGAACGCCGGACACGGCAACCATCAGCAGGCCGGCCGCTACATCTGGGAAGGCGTCAAGGCCGCCGCAGATCCGGCCATGTTCCCGGAGCAGCTGACGGGCCCGAACGCCGTCAGCACCTGGCAGGTCAAGAAGATCTTCTCCGGTGGCAGCACCACCGGCACGGGCGGCACGACGACCGCTGCCGACTGCACCACCGGCTTCCTCCCCGCGGCGACCAACGTGGACGCGGTCGCGGGCGTCTGGACCGGGTACGACTCGCCCTACAAGTGGCCCGCCGGCAACGTTCAGGGCCAGGCCGCGGGCACGCCCAAGTCGTGGGCGCAGGTCGCGGCCGAGGGCGCTCGCGCCTACCCGACGCAGAGCCGCGTGATGTTCAACACGCTGCAAGCGCCGGGCTGCTCGCGCTTCGGCATGACGGACTCCTACGTCCCGTTCGAGCCCAACGCCAACGCGGACGGCACGGCCAACCCGCTGGCCGGCAAGGACGACGCGATCCTCTACGGCGCGACGAAGGCCGTTCCCGGCGGGCTCCCGCTCGGGACGCTCGAGTATCTGAGCTTCTCGCGCTTCTTCAACACGCCGGGCACGCCGTTCGACGTCACGCTGAACCTGAAGGCCGGCGGCGGCGCGTTGGCCGCGGGCACGGCGGCGCTGACACTGCCGGCCGGCTGGACCGCGGACGCGGCTTCCAAGCCAGTGGGCGCGATCACCGACGGCACGTCGAACACGGTCACGTTCTCGGTCACGCCGCCGGCGGGCGCCGCGGTCGACGCGATGTACAAGATCGCCGCGCGTTACACGAGCGGCGGCCGGACGGGCTACACGGATGACACCGTGCGCCTCGTCTCCCCCGCCGAGGGTCGCTACCAGCGCTTCGGCAAGTGGGCCGAGTACGACAACTGGATCACCAACACGGCGCCCGCGGCGCTGCGCATCGGCCGGAGCGCCGGGCTCGCGACGATCGTGATGGGTGAGACGATCGACTTCCCCGTCAAGGTCCACAACTGGTCCGACGTGCCGCAGTCCGGCACGGTGTCGCTCGGGACGCTGCCCGCGAACTTCACGTCGAGCACGCCATCGGCGCCCTACGGGCCGATCGCGCCCGGCGCCGACGCGACGGTCACGCTCAAGCTCACGAGCGTGGATACGACGATCCCGGCGACCCAGTCGGTGAACGTCGTCGTCAACACGACGAACTCCACCCGCGGGCCGGGCTCGGAGACCGTCGGCGTGTCGATCCTGCCGAAGACCACCATCAACCAGGCGCCCGCGACGCCAGCGCTGGACGGCGTCGACTCCCCGGGCGAGTACGCCGGCAACCTGCTCGACATCGGCCGGATCTGGGAAGGCGGCGGCAACTGCCCCGCGGCCGGGTTCGGCACCGACTGCGGCACCTCGGGTGAGGTCGGCGGTCCCACGTCGACGTACGCGCGGGCGGCTTGGCGTGACGACGCGCTGTTCTTCTACATCCGCGTCCGCGACGAGTTCCAGTCCTACGCGGTCAAGCCGGACGAGTGCGTCGCGCACTGGCTCGCGGACTCGGTCGAGATCCTGATCGACCCGCGCGGCCGCGCCTCCGAGAACGCGATGGACACGGCCAACACGTTCAAGCTCGGGATCTTCCCGTTCACGAACGACCCGACGAACTCGAACGGCAACGGGGTCAACGGCCCGTGCTGGTCGCGTGACGCCGACAACCACCAGGGCTTCTCGACCGGGCCGCTGGCGGCCACGGTGGACGACGCCCCGAACGCCGCGGGCGTGCAGGTGTACTCCAGCGCCCAGTGGGTGGGCAACAACGACACGGGCACGAGCCACGCCTACGCGGGTGGCGGCTACACGCTCGAGGTGAAGATCCCGATGGCGCTCCTGCCGGCGGCGATCGACCCCAACCGCGTGTCGCTGAACATCACGCCCTACGACAACGACAACACGGCGGCCGCGGGCTCGACGACGTTGCGCCACATCGACAACAGCGCCCGCCTGGCGTGGTCGACGTTCGGCAGCGTCCAGTCCGACCCGTACCGCTGGGGCCGCGCGACGCTCCCGGGCTACACGCCGCCGGCCGGCCGGCCGACGACGTACCGCACGCCGAACGTCTCGCACCCGAACCTCGACGGTGCGGCGTCACCGCAGACGATCGCGCAGTCGGCGCGCAACGGCGTGCCGATCTCCGGCCGTGAACCGGCGCCCGAGAGCCGCGGGCTGAAGATCAACGGCGGGATCGTGTCGGGCACGACAGTGAACCTGAACGTCACCGCGGGCGCCGCCGGCACGGCCCGGCTGTTCCTGTACGACGTGAACCCGATCGACGGCAACAAGAGCTACACGCGGGTGTGGAACACGAGCTGCACGCCGGCGGCGAGCCCCGCGCCGGACTACGGGCTCTCCGCGTGCAGCGCCGCCGACGGCACGACGCCGCCGTGGGCGCCGGACATGATGGGCGGCATCCTGGCCTCCCAGACGTTCACGGTCGCGGCCGGGACGAGCACGCTGTCGCTGAGCGGGGCCACCGCGGCCCGACTGGCGAGCGGCGCCTCCCTCCTGGTCTCGTTCGTGAACGGGGCCAACGAGGTCCAGGCGTTCGACGTGCCGGTCAAGGCCACGTCGACCGGCGGGACCGTCGGCGGCACGGTGCCGGCGACGCTCTCACTGTCATTGGGCGCACCGGCGAGCTTCGGTGCCTTCACGCCCGGTCTGCTGAAGACGTACTTCGCGTCGACGCCGGCCACCGTGACCTCCACCGCGGGTGATGCGCTCCTGAGCGTGTCCGACCCGTCCTCGGTCGGCACCGGCCACCTGGTCAACGGTTCGTTCGTCCTGCCCGAGCCTTTGCAGGCCCGAGCCCGCAACGCCGCCAACACCGGCACCGCCTACAACAACGTCGGCAGCAACCTGAACCTGCTGACGTGGAGCGGCCCGGTGTCCAACGACGCCGTGAACCTCGAGTTCTCGCAGCTCGTCAAGGCCAACGACCCGCTCCGCACGGGCACGTACGCCAAGACGCTGACGTTCACGCTGTCCACGACCAACCCGTAACCGGACAGACGCTAGGGGCGCCAGTTGGCGCCCCTAGCGGCAAGTCGCACACGTCCGGCACGCTGCGGTAGCTAGGATCGCTAACCGTTCATGAGCGCCGCGGTACGCAAGCGGCCGTCGCTATACGCCACGGCTGTCGGCAAGAAATATGCGATGGCCATCAGCGGCCTGATCCTGATGGGCTACGTGCTCGTGCACATGATCGGCAACCTGAAGATCTACTTCGGGGCCGAATCGCTCAACAAGTACTCGGAGTGGCTGCGCGAGGTGGGCGAGCCGGCGCTGCCGCGGGAATGGCTGCTGTGGGGAGTGCGCTTTCTGCTCCTGGCGGCCGTATTCGTCCATATCCACGCCGCTTACTCGCTCACCGTGATGAACCGCCGCGCCCGGCCTGAGCGCTACCAGTCCAAGCGCGACTACGTCGCCGCCGACTTCGCCTCGCGGACGATGCGCTGGACGGGGATCATCGTCTTCTTCTTCGTGATCTTCCACCTGCTGGACCTCACGTGGGGCACGGCCAACCCGGACTTCGTGCACGGCGACGTGTACCGCAACGTCCTGGCCTCCTTCGAGCGCACCCCGGTCGCGATCGCGTACGTGATCGCGAACATGGCGCTTGGGATCCACCTCTACCACGGCGCGTGGAGCCTGTTCCAGAGCATGGGCTGGTTCGGCAATTGGCGCCGGCCGTTCTCGATCGGGTTCGCGGGTCTGATCGTGATGGGCAACGTCTCGTTCCCGCTCGCCGTCATGTTCGGAGTGGTCAATTGATCGCGCTCGAGTCCCTGATCCCGCCCGGCAACATCGATCGGGCGTGGGACGAACACCGCTTCAACGTGCGGCTGGTGAACGCGTCCAACAAGCGGCGCTTCAAGATCATCGTCGTCGGCACCGGGCTCGCCGGGGCGAGTGCGGCCGCCACGCTGGCCGAGCTCGGCTACGACGTCGGCGTCTACACGTTCCACGACACGCCGCGCCGCGCGCACTCGATCGCCGCCCAGGGCGGCATCAACGCCGCCAAGGACTACCGCAACGACGGCGACTCGATCTTCCGGCTCTTCTACGACACCGTCAAGGGCGGCGACTTCCGCTCCCGCGAGGCGAACGTGTACCGGCTCGCCCAGGTGTCGAACGAGATCATCGACCAGGCGACCGCCCAGGGCGTGCCGTTCGCGCGCGAGTACGGCGGCCTGCTCGACAACCGCTCGTTCGGTGGCGCGCAGGTGTCGCGCACGTTCTACGCCCGCGGCCAGACCGGCCAGCAGCTCCTGCTCGGCGCGTACCAGGCGATGATGCGCCAGGTCGGCGAGGGCAAGATCACGCTCAACACGCGCACCGAGATGCTCGACGTCGTCACCGACGAGAGCGGCAAGGCGATCGGCGTCGTGGTCAGGGACCTGCTGAGCGGCGAGGTGCGCAGCGTCAACGCGCACGCGGTCGTGCTGGCCACAGGCGGCTACTCCAACGTCTTCTACCTGTCCACGAACGCGAAGGGCTCCAACGCCACCGCGATCTGGCGGGCGCACAAGCGCGGCGCGGCGTTCGCGAACCCCTGCTTCACGCAGATCCACCCCACCTGCATCCCGCAGTCCGACGACACGCAGTCCAAGCTCACGCTGATGAGCGAGTCGCTGCGCAACGACGGGCGCATCTGGGTCCCGCTGAAGGCCGGTGACGACCGCAAGCCCGACACGATCCCCGAGACCGAGCGCGACTACTTCCTCGAGCGCCGCTACCCGGCGTTCGGCAACCTCGTCCCCCGTGATGTCGCCTCGCGCAACGCGAAGATGGTGATCGACGAGAACCGCGGCGTCGGCCCGCGCCGCAACGGCGTCTACCTGGACTTCGCGGACGCCATCAAGCGCCTCGGCGAGGACGTCATCCGCGCCCGCTACGGGAACCTGTTCCAGATGTACGAGCGGATCACGGGCGAGGACCCGTACCGCGTGCCGATGCGCATCTACCCCGCCCCCCATTACACGATGGGCGGCCTGTGGGTGGACTACGACCTGATGACCACGGTCGAGGGGCTGTACGCGATCGGCGAGGCGAACTTCTCCGACCACGGCGCGAACCGACTCGGCGCTTCGGCCCTGATGCAGGGGCTCGCGGACGGCTACTTCGTCCTGCCGGTCACGATCGGCGACTACCTCGCGCCGCTGCTCGGCAAGCCGCTCACGCCCACCAGCGACGACGCGTTCCTGGCCGCCGAGGCTGAGGTCCGCGCCCGCGTGACCGGGTACCTGAACGCCGAAGGCAAGCACTCCGCCGACTGGTACCACCGCGAGCTCGGCAAGGTCATGTGGGACGCGTGTGGCATGGCCCGCACCGGCTCCGGCCTCGAGCACGCGATCCAGGAGATCGCCACGCTGCACGAGGACTTCAAGAGCGGCCTGAAGGTGCTCGGCGATGGCGACTCGCTCAACCAGTCGCTCGAGAAGGCCGGCCGCGTCGACGACTTCTTCGAGCTCGCGCAGCTCATGTGCCGCGACGCGTTGCACCGCGAGGAGTCCTGCGGCGGGCACTTCCGCGAGGAGCACCAGACACCCGATGGCGAGGCGCTGCGCGACGACGACCACTTCTCGTACGTGGCGGCCTGGGAGTACACGGGCGCCGAGCCGGTGCTGCATCGCGAGGACCTGACCTTCCAGCACGTGCGCCCGACCCAGCGGAGCTACGCATGAAGCTGACGTTGAAGATCTGGCGCCAGCGCGGACCGTACGAGCCCGGCGGGTTCCAGACGTACGTCGTCGACGGCGTGACGGACGAGATGTCGTTCCTCGAGCTGCTCGACGTCCTGAACGAGCAGCTCGTCAGCGAGGGCGAGGAGCCCGTCGCGTTCGACTCGGACTGCCGCGAGGGCATCTGCGGCTCCTGCGGCGTGATGATCGACGGCCAGGCCCACGGGCCACAGCGCGGCACGGCCACCTGCCAGCTGCACATGCGGCTCTACAAGAACGGCGACACGATCGTCGTCGAGCCGTTCCGGTCGGCCGGGTTCCCGATCCTCAAGGACCTGGTCGTGGACCGGTCCGCGTTCGATCGCATCATCGAAGCGGGCGGCTTCATCACCGCCCCCACGGGCTCCGCGCCGGACGCGAACCTGATCGCCGTCCCCAAGCAGGACAGCGACCTCGCCATGGACGCGGCGCAGTGCATTGGCTGCGGCGCGTGCGTCGCAGCGTGCCCCAACGGGGCCGGCCAGCTCTTCACCGCGGCCAAACTTGCTCACCTGAACCTGCTTCCCCAGGGCCAACCGGAACGTCAGCGGCGTACGATCGGCATGGTGGAGGAGATGGAGAACCATTTCGGATCGTGCACGAACCACCGCGAGTGCTCCGCGGCGTGCCCGAAAGAGATCTCGATCGACTTCATCGCCATGCTGAACCGCGACTACCGGAAGGCCCGTCGGTGAACCACGCCCAGATCGATCGCCTGCTGTCGTCGGTCCCTGATTCCACTGAGCCCCGTCACCTGAAGCGCGTCCACGGCTACGCCACCACGGCGCGCCGGATCGACACGCGCATCTCGACGCTGCGGATCGAACTCGAACGCGCGCTGCGCGCCGTCGACGACGCCGTCCCCGAGGGCCGCGGCGACGAGGCGTCCGACCGGGCGCTCGAACTGGCTCGCGAGCTGGACTCGCTCGAACGCATCCAGCCGCGTGTGGACTCCTGGCTGCGGGTGTCCGTCGGGGCCGTCTCCGACGACCCCGGCCTGGAGCCGTTCGGCGAAGGTCCCACCGCGTAGCGAAGGGCCGGAAAAGCGCTGTTTGTCCCTCGGCGACGGGCGCCTGTAGGGTCGCGCCACCATGGCGCATGCCTACGAGGCACTCCGTCGTAAGCAACGCGCCGAGGAGGCGCGGGAGCCGTCGTCTGCGCCGCAGGCCCGGCCCGGTGTCGAGCAGATTCTCGCCATGCAGCGCGGCGCCGGCAATCAGGCGACGGTCGCGGCCCTGGGCGGCAAGCAGGCCGGCCTGAACCCCGAGGAACAGACCGATGTGAACCTCGGCGGGGCGACCGCGGGCGAGGCCATCGGCGACATGGCCCGACCGGTCGGCTCGTTCTTCGGCGACGCGCTCGGCGGCATGGCCGGTCTGCTCGGCGGCAACTCAATCAACGCCACCACGAAGATCGGGCCCAAGTTCGGCGACAACGGGCACTTCGACTGGGGCATCGAGTGGGTGACGAGCGGCAAGAGCGGCTGGATCGTCCAGGAGATCGTCAACGAGTTCCGTGGTGAGGACAAAGACGGCAAAGCCCTCCCGTCCGGGATCACCCCGCAGTACTGGGAGGCGTGGCCCGTCGATGACAAGGGCAAGGCGACGCCGGTCGACGGCCGCGGCAACGACGACTGGATCCGGTCCAATCGCGGCGCCAAGACGAAGGGCCACTGGTCGATGAAGGGCGCCGTCTACTGGACGGACGAGAACCCGACCAAGCAGGGCTTCAAGGAAGGCGCCGTCCGCAACGCGGGCGACCTGCTGGCGACGACGACCGCCCCGACCGGTCTTGGTGTGGCGCGCGATCACCGGTACGCCCAGGGCACGTGGGACTCGACGGTCGAGAAGCCCTACCACACCGGCTCCGCGCGGTGATCCTGCAGGCGGCGGTGCTCGCCGACCAGGTCTACCGCGACGCACGGACCGGGAAGCACGTCGTCGCCGGCACGTTCCACCAGCTCGAGGTCGCGTCGGTCCCCGCGACCTTCACCGGGCCGGCCACGCTGTTCCTCGCCCTTCGCGACGTCGACGGGCCGGTGGAGCTCCGCCTCGTCGACGATGCGGGCGAGGTCGTGCTCGGGCCGCACGCGGTCGAGATCGAACGCGATCTCACGCGGCTGCCGATCGAGTACGCCGTGCAGCTTCCGCCGTTGCCGCTGGCGCGCACGGGGCACTACGCGTTGCAGGTGGCGGCCGGCGGTACGGTCCTGGGCGAGGCGCCGATCGAAGTGGTGACCGCTGCATGAGCGCACTCTCGCTCGCGGCCTCGATGGGGTACGAGGACTACCGGCCGCATCTCGTGGTCGACGCGGTCAACGAGCTGCACCCGCTCGGGCGCGAGGGCGCGCTCGACGCGGTCGCCGCCGAGGAGGGCCTCGGCTGCTTCTGGGTGTTGCGCGTGCTGTTCGATCCACCGCTGCCGCCGGTCCGGCTCGGCGAGCCGGTCCCAGCGCCGCCCGCGGACACGCTGGAGCGGTTCCCGATCGTGCTCGCCCTCGACGTGCCGTTCCTCGTCGTCCGCGGCTACGACCTCGGCGGCAAGGCGCAGCCCGTGTCCGCCCACATCGACGAACTGCGCGAGCACGGGCGGCTGCGTGAGCAGCCGCTGCGGCCCGCCACCGACCCCGAGGCCGTGCACGCGGCGTTCGTGGCCGAGTGGCGCGGCGCGTTCGGCGACGAGGGGCTCGCCGAGGTCGAGCCGCTCGTGGACCGGCAGCTGATCAGCGTCGGATAGACGAACGTTGCGCGGCGCCGCCGCGGGCGGGAGCTACGTTGAGCGGCGATGATGGAGGTCGTCGCCACCGCGCTCGTGCTGCTCGTCCTGATCGCCTTGGGCGGACTCGTCGCGCTGCCGGCGCTCCCGCTGCTGCTGCGCTCGCGCGGGAGCTGGGGCCGGATCGGGCGTACGATGGCGCTCTGCGGGGCAGCGTTCTTCCTCACATGGTGCGTTGTGCCCATTTTCGTCTTCCCGAGCGAAGAAGTCACGGTGGGGATGACGATGTTCGCGCTCTACGGCGCGATGATCGAAGCGCTCGTCATCGCGACCGCGGCCGCGATCGCCTCCTACGGCGACTGACCGTCGCGGCACTGCTGGCCTTCGCGGCGCCCGCCGGCGCCCAGGAGCGCGTCTGCCACGGGCAGTTCACGCCGGCGCCGGCCGCCACGCCGGAGCAGCGCGAGGAAGCTCGGCTGCGGGAGTTCGCCCGCCAGCGCGCGTCCTTCGGGTTCCGGCACGACCTGCCGTACATCCGCGAATTGATCCGGCGCGGCGTGTGGGAGTACGACGTCGGCTACATCCCGGTGACGCCGCGCGAGAACGTCTACCTCAAGCTCCGCGACGAGCTCGAGCTGGGCGCGCGCGCCGAACGCTATCTGGACGGCTTCTCCGACCTGGACGCGGGCGGGTCGATCGAGGACGACTGGCCGCGCGAGCCCTACCTGCAGCTGTACCTCACGCGTGACCTCGATCGCCACCTGGCCGCGCTCAAGCGGCTCGCCCGCCGGCCGGACAACCTGCGCGTCAAGCGCGTGCGGCACTCGTGGGCGGACCTCGAACGCGCGCAGGACCGCGTCGGCCGCGACGACGCGAAGCTGCGCAAGGCCGGCTTCCGCATCATCAGCACCGGCCTCCAGCCCAGCGCGAACCGCGTCGTCGCGGACGTGATCACCAAGCGCAAGGACGGCGGGCGCTACTTCCGCAAGCGCTACGGGCCGGTGCGTGTGGACGTGCTGGCCACGGAGACCCGCACGACCGTCTGCCGGAGCGCCGGCTGGTTCGAGATCACGCCCGAGGGCCTGCGCGTGCACTGGGAGTCCGACGCGAGCGGGAAGGTCCAGCGGGTCGAGCTCACCGAGTACCCGGACCGCGTGGAGGTCGGCGTCGTCGAACGGGTGGACACGATCACCTTCTCGGAGAACTCCAAGGCCGCGAACGCCGGGGTCAAGCTCGCTGCCCCGCTCGGCGATCGCGCCGTGATCGACGCGTCCAACGGCGAGCGGCTCGTTCAGCGCGGCCCGGCCCCCGGCGAGCCCGCGTGCAGGCCGCAGCGGCTCTCCCCCGCCGACGAGACCAATCGAGAGCGCGCGAAGGTCGGCCTGCCCCCGGGTGGCGACCCGACGCCCGCCGAGAAGCGTTGGCTCGAGCAGCGGGAGTCGCTCTCGTCGCGGTTCGAGCGCGACACGTACTCGTACCTGCAACGCCAGGCCGAGACCATCGGCGGCGTGCGCATCGAGGGCACGTTCCCGGGCGCGATCCGGTTCGTGATCGGCTTCACCCGCGACACCGAGCGCCAGGCCGCCGAGATCGCCAAGCGCACGAAGGTCCCGTTCCGGGTCGAGCTCGTCGCGCACCCCGAGTCCGAGCTGAGGGACCTGGCAGAACGCATCGAGGCGGACGCCAGATCCGGGTCCGGGTTCCTCGACGGCTACGGCCGCGCGGGGTTCTCCTTCGCCGGCGCCGAAGTCGAGGACGACCAGACCGTCACGGTGCGCCTGATCACCACGCGCACCGACCACGCGACGTACTTCGCCGCGCGCTATGGCCCGCTCGTCCGCACCCTCGTCGTGGGAGACCGATTCGAATGCGCCGGAACGCAGGAGTAGGCACGATCCTGGTCGCGGCGCTGCTCGCGGTCGCCGCTCCCGCGCAGGCCCAGGAGCGCGCGTGCGTCCGGCAACCCACACCCTCGCCACAACCCACCGCGGAGGAGCGGGACTTCCAGGGCTGGATCGAAGCCCGCAAGCGCTTCGGCTTCCGGCATGGCGCCGCGTACGTGCGCCTGCTCGCCGAGCGCGGGCGGTTCGCCGTCTACGGCTTCCCGGCGACCAAGCGCGAGATCGACTACCTGTGGGTGCGCGCCGACCTGACCGTGGGCCCGCGCGGCGAGCGGTACCTCGAGGCCCACGCCGGCGTCGACGGCGGGCTCTCCGTCGAGGACGACTGGCCGCGCGAGCCGTACCTGCTCGCCCGCTTCACGCGCGACGTCGCCCGCCATCTCGCCGCGCTCAAGCAGCGCTTGCCGATGCCGGACAACCTGCGCGCCAAGCGCGTCACCTACAGCCGGCAGGCGCTCTCACGGGCGCAGGACCGGGTGGGCCGCGACGACGACGAGCTCGAGGCGGCCGGCTTCCACGTCCAGAGCACGGGCCACGACATCAGCCGCAACGTCGTCGTGGTCGATCTCGCCACCCGCCGCACCGATGCGAAGGCCTACTTCGCGAAGCGTTACGGCCGCCGCGTGAAGCCGATCGTACGGGCCAAGGACCCGACCGTCGTCGAGTGCACGACCTCCGTGACGTTCGAACGCTCGCCGGACCCACGCACATTGACGATCGGCTACGACTCGGGCGGTGGAGCGACGTTCGAGCGCCTCGAGTTGACCGAGACCGCCGACCGGGTCGAGGTGGGCGTCGTGGAACGCGCCTCTTCCGGGCCCCGGAACGCCGACTATCGGCGCGGGACGACGACGATCACGCTCGCCACGCCACTCGGTGACCGCCCCGTGATCGATGCGAGAAGCGGGCGGCGCATCCGGCAGACCGGCCCGACCCCCGGCGACCCGGCCTGTCCGCGGCTGCACCCCCCACGGGGCGAAAGGTACACGCGTGCGGAGGAGGAACTGCTGATCGCCGACAACCCGGCGGTCGACGACTACCTGCGCCGCCACGACGACGTCTACGGCGGCTCGACCATCGAAGGTGGAGACCGGCCGTACATCGTCTTCGGCTTCACCCGCGACCGCGCCCGTCACGAGCGGGAGATCGAGCGCCGCTCGCGACTGCGGCCGAACCAGATCCGCACCCGGACGGTCGCTCACACGTTGGACACCCTTGTGGAGGCCGCGCGCCGCATCGGAGCCGACACCGCCATCGGCAGCGGATTCCTCGACGGCTACGGGCGCGCCGGGTTCTTCATCATCGACGTCGCGATCGAAGGGCAGGCCGTCACGGTTCACGTGGTGACCACGCGCCCGGACCACGCCGCGTGGTTCACCGCGCGCTACGGCCCACTGGTCCGCACCCGTGTCGTAGGAGACCGATTCGAATGCGCCGCACCGCAGCGATAGGCTCGTTCCTGGTCGCGGCACTGCTCGCGCTCGCGCCCGCCGCCTCCGGGCAGACGCCGCCGGTGTGCGTCTACCAGCCGCCCGCTCCCGAGCCCACGCAGGCCGAGAAGGAGCTTGCGGAGCTCAAGGGCTACGCCGCCCAGCGCAAGCAGTTCGGCTTCCGCAGCGACCTCGCCTACGTGCGCAAGCTGATCAAAGCCGGCCGATGGGAGTCCGACGTCGGGTTCATCCCGGTCACCAAGCGCGAGGACGAGTACCTGCAGTTGCGCGACAGCCTCACGCTCGGCAACGCCGGCAACCGGTACCTGCGGCCGCGCCGTGACGACTACGGCGGCGCGTCGATCGAGGACGGCTGGCCGCGCGAGCCGTACCTGCTCGTGCGCTTCACGAAGGACGTCAAGCGTCACCTGGCCGCGCTCAAGCGCGTCGCGCGCTTCCCGGACAACCTGCGGGCGAAGCGGGTGCGCTACAGCGAGCGGACGCTCGACCGCGCCCGCAACCGCGTCGGTGACGACCTCGAGCAGCTCGCCAAGGCCGGATTCCACATCCAGACCTCCAGCTACGACACCGACAAGGGCGTGGCGGAGATCGAGCTCGTCACCAAGCGCACGGACACGAAGGCCTACTTCGCCAAGCGCTACGGCAAGCTCGTCAAACCGATCGTCAAGGGCACCGAGACCAGCGTGCTCGAGTGCGCGCCGGCGACCGCGTTCAAGATCGAGCCCGACGGCCTGACGATCAGGCCGCGCTTCGAGAGCGGTGGCGGCGCCGAGTACGAGCGCACCGAGGTGACCGAGTTCCCGGATCGCGTCGAGATCGGCGTCGTCGAACGCGCCCCGACCGGCGTCCGCACGCTCGACCTGCAGATCGGCTACGCGCCCTCGACCACGCTCAGCGCCCCGCTCGGCGACCGCGCCGTGATCGACACGCGGACCGGCAAGCGGCTCCCCCTCCGCGGCCCGGCCCCGGGTGACCCGCCGTGTCCGCCCCGACCGGAGGAGACCGGGGCCGAGCCCGACCTGCCTTCGTACGCCTACGACCTCGAGGTCGACCCGAAGGTCGAGGCCTACGTGCGCAAGCACGACGCCGACTACGGCGGCAGCGTGCTCGAAGGCACCCGCACCAAGGCCCACCTGACCTACGGCTTCGTGCGCAACCGGACCCGCCACGAACGCGCGATCAAGCGGCTGACGCGCCACCGCGGCCAGGTTCGCGTGATCGACGTCCAGTTCCGGGAGACCGACCTGGAGCGTCTCGCGACGCAGGTCAACGAGGACGCCCGCGCCGCCGACGGCTTCCTCGACGGGTACGGGCGCGCGGGCTTCGCCGTCCAGAGTGCCACCGCTCGCTGGCAGAGCGTGGCGGTCCGCCTGTTCACCACGCGCCAGGATCACGCGGCGTGGTTCACCGCGCGGTACGGTCCTGCAGTGCGCACGGTGCTGGCCGGAGACCGCTACGAGTGCGTCGGCGAATTTGAATGACGTCGGCGCGGGCCGTGCAGCGCACCTACCTGGTGCTGATGCTCGGCAACACGCTCGCGGCGTCGTTCATCTGGGGCATCAACACGATCTTCCTGCTGGACGCGGGCCTCTCGAACCTGGAGGCGTTCGCCGCCAACGCGCTGTTCTCCGCCGGGATGGTGCTGTTCGAGGTGCCGACCGGGATCGTGGCCGACGGCGTCGGGCGGCGTGCCTCCTACCTGCTCGGCACAGTGACGCTGACGCTCTCGACGCTGCTCTACGTCTACCTGTGGGAGGTCGAGGCGGCGTTCTGGGCGTGGGCGGTCGCGTCGATCCTGCTCGGCCTCGGCTTCACGTTCTTCTCCGGCGCGGTGGAGGCGTGGCTCGTGGACGCGCTCACCGCGACCGGCTACGAAGGCACGCTCGAAGCAGTGTTCGGCAAGGGCCAGATCGTCGGCGGGATCGCGATGCTCACCGGGTCGGTGGCCGGCGGCTTCCTCGCGGCGCACGTCAGCCTCGGCTTCCCGTTCGTGGTGCGCTCGATCGTGCTCGCGGTGATGTTCGTGATCGCCTGGCGGCTGATGCACGACATCGGCTTCACCAAGCCGGAGCGCCGTGATCGCCCGCTGACCGAGATCCGCAACATCTGGAGCGCTTCGATCGACCACGGCCTGCGCGTGCCCGCCGTGAAGTGGCTGATGGTGCAGGCGCTGTTCACCGGCGGCGTCGGCATCTACGGCTTCTACGCGCTGCAGCCGTATCTGCTGGAGCTCTACGGCGACCCGCAGGCGTACCAGATCGCCGGCATCTCAGCCGCCATCGCGGCGGGCGCGCAGATCCTCGGCGGTGTCGCGGCGCCGCAGATCCGGCGCCTGTTCAAACGCCGCACCTCGGCGCTGGCGACGATCGCGCTCGCGAGTGCGATCACGCTGATCCTGATGGGCCTGATCGAGCACTTCTGGGTGGTGATCGGGCTGACCGTCTCCTGGGGCCTGCTGTTCGCGGCCACGACGCCGATCCGTCAGACCTACCTGAACGGCCTCATCCCGTCCAACCAGCGCGCGACGATCCTGTCCTTCGACTCGATGATGACCTCGGGCGGCGGCGTGTGGGCCCAGCCCGTGCTCGGCAAGTCCGCGGACGTCTGGGGCTACTCGACCTCGTATGTGATCAGCGGCGGGATCGCGCTGCTGGCGCTGCCGTTCATCGCGTTGTCGCGGCGCGAGAACGCGCCGGCCGACCTAGTCGCGAGCCCGCTTGCCCCCGAAGTAGGACCCGAGGTCCATGACGAACGCCAACCCGACGATGAACCACTCGAACCCTGAGACCTCGCGCGTACCGATGTCCCACATGACCACGTAGGCGAGCGTCGTCCACGGCAGCAGGAAGAAGCCGAGGACGGGCAGGAACCACGAGTCGAACGCCCGGTCGATCATGTTGCTGAACAGCAAGATGAAGAACAGCGCGAGGCGCGGCGAAAGCAGTGCGATGAGGGCGATCAAGCACGGCATCAAGCTGCATGGTCACAGAAAGTGCGGGATCCCGTAGGTACGGTCGATGGCCTCCTCCGACGAGCAGCTGCTGAAGGGTGGCCCGCAGGCGTTCGGGGAGTTCTACGCGCGCCACGAGCGGGCCGTGTTCCGGTACTTCTACCGGCGCGTCGGCGACGCCGAGGTGGCGGCGGACCTGACCGCGGAGTGCTTCGCGGCCGCGCTGCTGAGCGGGCACAAGTTCCGGGCGGATGAGGGTTCGCCCGCCGTCGCGTGGCTGTTCGGGATCGCCCGCAACGTGCTCCGGCGCAGCGCCGAGCACCGGCGCGTGGAGTCACGGGCGCGCTCACGGCTCGGCATGCCGCCGCTGCTGCTCGAAGAGGAGACGCTGGACGCGCTGGACCGCATCCACGCCGGGCAGCTGATGGAGCACGCTTTGACGTATCTCCCCGCCGATCAGGCGGAGGCCGTCCGCGCTCGCATCGTCGACGAGCGCGAATACGAGGACATCGCCCGCGAGCTGCGCACGTCCGAGGCGGTCGTGCGCAAGCGCGTCTCGCGCGGGCTCGGCGCGCTCCGGCGCCGTGTGGAGGACTCCGCATGACCGATCTTCCCCAACTGCAGACCAACCTGGTGGACGCCGCGACCCGGCAGCGCCGGCGCCGCCGCGTGCGCCGCGTGACGGTGCGCGTGGCCGTGGCGGCCACGCTGCTCGTCGCCTTCCCGCTGCTGGCGCGGGAGATCGCGGCGCCCGATCCCGAGGTGATCGCGCCGACCCCCACCCCGACCGCGACGGCCGGGCCGCCGAAGACGGTCGAGGAGGCCTTCGCCGTCTTCCGCCGGCCCGCGACGGCGCGCGACACGCCGCCCTGGCTCGCGGCGGGGGACGAGGCGCGGTTCATCGGTGGCCCGAAGGCCCACCCCGTGTACCTGGTCAAGCGCGGCGATGAGCTGTGCCTGGCCGTCCGCAACACCCAGCAGCCGATGGTGTGCAACCTGGCGCGCGCCTTCGTCTCAGGCGAAGCCCTCCTCGTGCGGGCGCGCGGCAACCTGCTGACCGTGGCCCTGCCCGACGCCGTCAGGACGGTGCGCATCACCACCCCGGGCTTCAAGCCGTTCACCCTCGAGGCCGCCGACGCGCTGGCGGTCACCTTGGGCAGCCGGTCGACGCGGCTGGAGTGGGTCGCACCCGACGGCACGCCGCGGGCGGACCATCTCTACGGCCGCGACGCGGCCGCCCACTGGGGGCGTTTCTGGGATGCCGAGCGGCCGGCCGATCACCTCGACGACCTGCCGGGCGCGCGGCGGATCGTGTCCGACCGCAAGGTGGACGCGTGGCTCGTCCCGCGCCGGAACGCGGTGTGCCTCGTCGTCCGCTCCGGCAACGATCAGAACAGCGGCTGCCGGCGAAATCTCGGCAACTCGAGCTTCCCGATCGTGGTGTCGGTGGAGCACCGGATCGTCGCGGCGTTCCCGGACCGTCTGCGTCCCCTGTCGGTCGAGCCGCCGTCCCGCCACTCCAACCAGTCCAACGCCCTCCTGATTCGCGACGGCGACGACGCCGTCACGTTCACCTACCGCGACACCGCGGGCGTCCGCGAGGTGCGGCTCCCGGACCAGAAGGACTTCGTCCTGAACGCGGATCCGATGTCCCCGCTGGACCTCATGCCGGAATAGGGCGCACCGCCGTGACGTCTGGCGCCGGCGATGCGCATCCTGTTCGCGAGCACCCAGGGCGCGGGCCACGTCGGCCCGCTGCTGCCGTTCGCCCGCGCCGCCTTGGCGGCCGGTCACACCGTCCTCTTGGCCGCGCCTGTGCCGCGCAGCGAGCTGCCGCTGGCGCGTCTGGCCGCCGCGCCCGGTCGCGCCGCGGCGTGGGCGCCGGTCCTCACGCCCCAGTCCCCGGGGCTCGTGCACACGCTGCAGGAGCTGTTCATCGGCCTCGACGCGGCCGCCGCGCTGCCCGGGATGCTCGCCGCCGTCGAACGTTTCGCGCCGGACCTGATCGTGCGCGAGACGTGCGAGTTCGCGTCCGCGGTCGCGGCGGAGCGCTTCGGCGTGGCGACCGTGCAGGTCGGCATCCACCTCGACACGACGATCGACACCGGCGAGGCGCTGCTCGCGATCGCCGACCCCGCGCTGCGCCGGCTCGGCCTGCGCGAGCCCGAACGGCTCCTGCAGGCGTCCGTCCTGACGATGGTCCCGCCTTCCCTGAGCGCCGACTCGCCGCGGCTGCACCGGTTCCGCACCGAGACGCCGCCGGCCCGTGAGCGCGACCTCGTGTACGTCTCCTTCGGGTCCGAGACGCCGCACACGCCGCACTTCCCGCAGCTTTACCGCGACACGGTCGAGGCGCTGGAGGGAGAGGTGCTCGTCGCGCTCGGTCGCGACCCCGCCGACCTCGGCCCGGTCCCGGCGAACGTGCGCGTCGAGCGCTGGGTCGATCAGCCCGCGGCGCTGGCGCGCGCAACGGCGATGGTCGGCCACGGCGGGTCCGGCTCCACCCTGGCGGCGCTCGCCGCGGGTGTGCCGCTCGCGTTCATCCCGCTGTTCGTGGACGGCCACGACAACGCACGGCGTGTCGCCGCCGCGGGCGCCGGGCGGCTCGTCGAGGGCGACCTCGCCGGCACCGTCGCGCGCCTCGACTCAGAAGCCGCGCAACTGATCGCGGACGAGATCGCCGCGCTGGAGCCGGTCAGCGCTTGGGCAACGCGAGCGCCGCGCGCACCCGCGGCTGGTCTTTGACGCTGCGCGCGCGGACGGGGGCAGTGAGCAGGGCGCCCTCCTGGATGAGGGCGCGGATGGCGGAGGTGCGGGGCGTCATGGTGGGACTCCTTGCGGGGTTGAAGGTCACCCGCGAAGACGCCCCGCCCGTGGACGCTATTCCGACCCGTACCCCGCGGCGCGGCCCGCCTCGGCGATCCGCTCGGCCATCTTGCGGTTGGCCTCGTCGATCATCTCGCCCTCGAAGACGGCGGCGCCGGAGCCGGCCTCATGCGCCTCGCGATAGGCCGCGAGCATCTTCTCCGCGCGTTCCCACTGCTCGCGCTCGGGGCTGAAGACCTCGTTGACGATCGCGATCTGGCCCGGGTGGATCGTCCACTTGCCGTCGAGGCCGAGCGCCCGCGCCAAACGCGCCCGCTCCCGCAATCCGTCGTCGTCGCCCACGCGTCCGTACGGCCCGTCGATGGCCTGGATGCCCGCCGCGCGCGCCGCGACCACCAGCCGCGAATAGACGTAGTTGAGGTGGTCGCCGGGGTAATGGTCAGGCGCCGCGCCGATCGTCGTGATCGGGATGCCGACCGAGGCGCTGTAGTCGCCCGGCCCGAAGATCAGCGTCTCCATCCGCGGGGACGCGAGCGCGATCGCCTCGCACGCCACCAGCCCGGTCGCGTCCTCTATCTGCGCCTCGATCCCGATCCGGCCGACCTCGTACCCGTTCGCCAGCTCGATCTGCGTGATCAGCTTGTCCGTCATCTCGACGTCGCCGGGCGTGCGCACCTTCGGCACCATGATCGCGTCGAGGCGGTCGCCGGCCTGCTCGACGACCGCGATCAGGTCCTTGTAGTAGTGCGGCGTGTCCGTGCCGTTCACGCGCACCACCACGGTCTTGGAGCCGAAGTCGGTCGTGCGCAGCGCCTCGATCACGCGGTCGCGCGCGGCGTCCTTCTCGTTCGGCGCGACCGCGTCTTCGAGGTCCAGGAAGATCTCGTCGGCGTCGAGACCGACGGCCTTGGCGATGAAGCGCTCGTTCGAGCCGGGAACGGCATGGCAGGTGCGGCGTGATCGCGACATACGGCGCGGATCGTAGCCTCAGTCAGATGCCGGAACTGCCAGAGGCGGAGCGGGCGCGAGCCCAGATCGAGAAGGTCCTCGGTCGCGAGATAGTCGCGGTCGACGACCGTGACACCTACGTCTGCCGCCCGCACGCGCCGGGCGAG
This sequence comes from Solirubrobacter taibaiensis, assembly GCA_027587225.1. Lineage (GTDB taxonomy): Bacteria > Actinomycetota > Thermoleophilia > Solirubrobacterales > Solirubrobacteraceae > Solirubrobacter > Solirubrobacter taibaiensis. The sequence continues at coordinate 392,247 of JAPDDQ010000001.1, read as the reverse complement.
ATCGCGGACGCGCTGATCGGGCACCGCCTCACGAAGGCGCTGCGCCGCGGCAAGTTCCTGTGGGCGGAGACCGACGACGGGCCGGAGCTCGGGCTGCACCTCGGCATGGCCGGCAAGATCGTGATCGACGGCGAGCCGCACGAGCGCTGGGATCGGTTCGTGCTCGAGTTCGCGGACGGCAGCCGGATGGCGTTGCACGACCGGCGCCGCCTGGGCCGCGCATTGATCAACCCCGACTTCGACCACGTCGGCCCGGACGCGGCAATCGTCTCGCGCGATGTTTTCCGCGAGCGGGTAGGACGAGGGTCGATGCCCTTGAAGGCGCGTCTACTCGACCAGCGCTCGATCTCCGGCGTCGGCAACCTGCTGGCCGACGAGACGTTGTGGCGGGCGAAGCTGAACCCGCGGCGTCCGGCCGGCGAGTTGACCACCGACGAGCTCGACCATCTGCGCCGCGTCCTGCGCGCCGCGACCCGTGACGCGATCCGCAAGGGCGGCGTGCACACCGGCGACTTCATCAAGCACCGCAAACGCGGCGCGCCGTGCCCACGTTGCGCAACGACCGTCGAGCGTGCGACGATCGGCGGACGTACGACTTTCTGGTGCCCAAACTGTCAGCCCTGAGCGCATCGCGCCGATCATCGGATCGATGACTGAGCGCTGGGTCGGAGTCGGTCGATCGGCCGAGACGGATTCGGCCACGGCCGGGGCCGAGGCCTGCTCCGCCGCGCTCGAAGGTCGCGCCGATGCGCGCCTGCTGATCGTCTTCGCCTCTCCCGCGCACGACTTGGAGGCGCTGCTCGCCGGGATCGCGCCCGGCGACGTGCCGCTCGTCGGTTGCTCGACGGCGGGCGAGATCGCCACCGGCGGCCCCGGTGACCGCGGCGTCGTGGTGCTCGCGCTCGGCGGGCCAGGCTTCGCGGTGTGCACCGCGGTGGCGACGGGCGCGTCGGAGCGCCTGCGCGAGGCGGGCGGGGAGGTCGCGCGCTGCTTGGACACGGTCGAGCCGCGACCGCACCGCACGCTGCTCCTGCTCAGCGACGGTCTCGCCGGCAACCAGCAGGAGATCGTCCGCGGCGCCTACGACGTCGCCGGCGCGGCCGTCCCGCTCGTCGGCGGGTGCGCCGGGGATGATCTCGCGATGCGGGAGACGTTCGTGCTGCACGGCGGTCAGGTCCTGCGTGACGCCGTCATCGGCGTGGCGCTGGGCTCGGACGCGCCGCTCGGGATCGGCGTCCAGCACGGCTGGCGCCGCGTCGGCGATCCCGTGCTCGTCACCCGCAGCGCCGGCAACCGCGTCTACACGCTCGACGATCGGCCCGCGCTGGACGTCTACCTGGAGCGCCTCGGCGCGCCCGCGATGGACCCGGCCGAGTTCACGCGCTTCGCGCTCAGCCACCCGCTCGGGCTCGGCCGCCGCAGCGGCGAGGACCACGTGCGGTTCGTCGGCGAGGCCAACTTCGAGGACCGCTCGCTCGGGTGCATCGCGGCCGTGCCGCAGGGCGGGATCGCGTGGTTCATGGAAGGCGACGCCGAGTCCGTGCTCACCGCCACCGACAACGCCTGCGCCGAAGCGCTGTCCGTGCTGGAGGGCGCGACCCCGCTCGGCGTGCTCGCGTTCGACTGCATCGCGCGCCGCAGTGTCCTCGGGGACGGCATCGCGTGCGAGGTCGCCCGGATCGGCGACGCGTGCGGCGGCGCGCCCGTCGCGGGCTTCTACACCTACGGCGAGATCGCCCGCACACGCGGCATCAGCGGCTTCCACAACCAGACGCTCGTCGTCTTGGCGGTCGCATGAACGGGCCGTACGGCTGGGCCGCGCAGCAGCTCACGGAGTACCTCGTGCAGCTCGGCGCTTGCGAGGAGGTGCCGGCGGCCGTGCGGACGGGCCTGGACCGGGCCGCCGAGGCGTTCGAGGCCGAGGCCGGCGTGGTCGTGCGCGAGGGGACGGTCGTGGCGTCGTTGGGCTTCCCCGCGCGTGAGTCGCCCCCGGCGGACTGGGGCGTATCCGGCGCGTACGTGCCCGGGCTGGGCGAGCTGCCCTCGATGCACTCCCCGTTCGACGGCGGCTGGATCGCGCTGGCGCGCGAGGACGAGCCGTTCAGCGTGCAGGAGGCGGCGCTGCTGCGCGGGATGGCGCAGGCGCTCGCCCAGACCGTCCGGATGCTCGAGCTCGTGCACTCGCTCCGCAGCCGCCAAGGGCTGCTGGAGCGGCTCGCGCAGATCCAGCGCTCGATCGTCGAGCGCACCGATCTCGACTCGTTGCTCGAGGCGATCGTCAACGGCGCGGGCGAGCTCGTCGGTGGCGACGTCATCACGCTGCGGTTGCTCGACGACGGCGTGCTCCGGCTCGCGGCCGCGTCCGGCGTGGATGACTCGACGCGGACGCGACTGTCCGGGAGGACGCTCGTCGGGCCGTTGCCGACCGAGCTCAGCCTCCACGAGGATCCTTCGCACCCGTTCCTCGCTCCCGAGGGGCTGCAGAGCGTGATGACCGCGCCCGTGCTGCGCAACGGCCACCCGTGCGGCGTGCTCGCCGTCGCCTCGCGGAGTGCGGGGCTCTACGGCGCGGACGAGCGGGAGGCGATGGTGGCCTTTGCCGAGCACGCTTCGCTGGCGTTGACGGACGCGCACAACCACGCGGACGCGGTACACCGTGCGCTGCACGACCCGCTGACCGAGCTCCCGAACCGCTCGCTGTTCGTGGACCGGCTCCGGCAGGCGGAGCAGCGGTCCGCCCGGGCGGGAACGGCGGTCGGCGTGTTGTTCCTCGACCTCGACGGCTTCAAGACGATCAACGACTCGCTGGGGCACGGGCGCGGGGACGAGCTGCTGATCGCGATCGCGGCACGGCTGTCGGAGGCGCTGCGCGCGGGTGACACGGCCGCGCGGCTCGGCGGCGACGAGTTCGCGGTGCTCGTGGACGGGTTGACCGACGAACGCGAAGCCGTGCTGGTCGCCAAGCGGATGCTGGACGCGCTGCGGGCGCCGGTCGACCTCGGCGGGCACATCGTCACCGCGCGCGCCTCGATCGGCGTCGCGACCGCTCGTGGACCCGGCGGCGACCTGCTGCGCGACGCCGACCTCGCCATGTACCAGGCCAAGTCGCAGGGGCGCGACCGCGTCGTCTCCTTCGACGGGGACATGCACGCGGCGATGGTCGCGAGCGTGGCGCTGGAGCACGAGCTCCGGCAGGCGCTGACGGAGGGCGGGCTGTGGCTCGCGTACCAGCCGATCGTGGACCTGGAGACCGGCGCGTTCATCGCCGCGGAGGCGCTCTGCCGCTGGACGCTCCCGCCGCTGGAGTTCATCCCGCTGGCCGAGGAGACCGGGCTGATCGTGCCGCTGGGCGCGTGGGTGCTGGAGGAGGCGTGCCGGACGGCCGCGAGCTGGCCGGGCGACCTGGCCGTGACCGTGAACGTGTCGAGCGTGCAGCTGCGGTCCGCCGAGTTCGTCGCGACGGTCGCGGGAGCGCTGTCGCGCGGCGGGCTCCCGGCCGACCGGCTCATCCTGGAGCTGACCGAGACCGTGCTGATGACGGACTTCAAGCGCACCGCGGGGCTGCTGCGCGAGCTCCAGACGCTCGGCGTGCGGATCGCGATCGACGACTTCGGGACGGGGCACTCATCGCTGCAGTACCTCAAGGCGCTGCCCTTGGACACGCTGAAGATCCCGAAGCCGTTCATCGACACGCTGGACGAGGGCGGCGGGGAGCTGGCGCGGGCGATCGTGGACCTCGGGCGCTCGTTCGGGCTGACGGTCGTGGCCGAGGGGATCGAGACCGAGGCCCAGCGGGATGCGCTGCGCGCGCTGGGCTGCACGCGCGGGCAGGGCTACCTGTTCGCCCGGCCCTTGACCGCCGAGGCGCTGCTCACCGCCGTGTAAGTTTCGTCGATGCCGTCGCTTCCGTACCGCCGTCTCGTCGTGGGCGCGCTCACCCTGTCCCTGATTCCCGTGGCCTCCGCCTTCGCCGGCGGAACGACGAAGGTCACCATGGACGAGTTCTCGTTGAAGGCTTCGCCGAAGTCGGTCACCGCCGGCAAGGTCACCTTCGACGCGCGCAACACCGGGTCCGACCGGCACGAGCTGATCGTCATCAAGACCACCAAGGCCGCCTCCAAGCTGCCCCAGAGCGGTGGGCGCGCGATCGAGAAGGGGCGCGTCGGCGACTCCGGCACGTTCGCCGGCGGCAAGTCCAAGAAGCTCACCGTGACGCTCAAGAAGGGCCACTACGTGCTCATCTGCAACCTGCCCGGCCACTACTCCGGCGGGATGCGCTCGGACTTCACCGTCAAGTGACGCACGACTACTTCGGCGGGTCGGTCGCGGAGCGCTACGACGAGACGTCGGCCGCGATGTTCGCCGCGGAGGTCGTCGACCCCGTCGTCGACGTGTTGACGGAGCTGGCGGGTTCCGGGCGGGCGCTGGAGTTCGCGATCGGGACGGGGCGGATCGCGCTGCCCCTGGCCGCTCGCGGGGTCGATGTAGCCGGGATCGAGCTCTCGCCCGACATGGTCGCGCAGCTGCGCGCCAAGGACGGCGGCGCGGAACTGAAGGTCGCGCTCGGCTCGTTCGCCGACACGCGCGTGGACGGCCAGTTCTCGCTCGTGTACCTGGTCTTCAACACGATCGGGAACCTGACGTCGCAAGCGCTGCAGGTCGCGTGCTTCCGCAACGCCGCCGCGCACCTCGCGCCCGGCGGAACCTTCGTGATCGAGGTCGGCATCCCCGACCTGCGGTTGCTCCCGCCCGGCCAGACCGGCGTCGTGTTCGCCATGGACGACAACCACTGGGGGCTCGACGAGTACGACGTCGCCAACCAGGGGCTGATCTCGCACCACTTCGAGCGCGTCGACGGTGTGCTGCAGCGCAACTCGCTCCCGTTCCGCTACGCCTTCCCGGCCGAGTTCGACCTCATGGCCCAACTCGCCGGCCTGACGCTGCAGGACCGCTGGAGCGACTGGGACCGCACGGAGTTCACCAGCGAGTCGAGCAAGCACGTCTCCGTCTGGGTGAAGTAGCCGTCCGCACCTCATGCGAACATACGTTCGCATGACCAGCGACGGATCTCCTCACACCCGCCTCCGCCGCGCCATCCAGGCGGGCAACCTCGCGATCATCTCCGTCACCGCCGCCGAGTTGGGGTTCGTCACGCTTCGAGACGCGCTCGGAATTCTCATGGTCATCGAGAGCGAAGCCGAGGAACGCTTCGACGCTGCTGCCGTGCGCTGGGCCGGGCGGTTGGCGTTAGAGACACCCGATTTGGAACTCGCGGAGTTGCGGGGCGCGCTGGAGTCGTTGGACGCGTTGCCGGATGAACACGCGCAGCGCGTGTTGTTCGGGTTGGCCGAGCGTGCTCGCCCGCTCGCTCGGCGCTGAGGAAACGGCGAGCACACCCGCGGGCGCCGCGTCAAGAAACCCGTGCCCGGGCGGTCGCGGAGCTGCGCGGCGGTGGTCACGGGTTTCTTGACCCGTCGGGCGCGGGTGTGCTTTGGGCGGGTGAGGCGGGTGCCCCGCACTGCGTGAACGCCGAGACGTTCACGTCTTCCCACGCCGAGGGACGGTCCACGCCACGCGAGTGTTCGATTGGTCAACCAGGAGTTGACAAAGTGATCGCTCGCGTGCCCGGGTGGCACGTTGCCGCTCGTGAACCGGGGGGGTGCCGCACACCAGCGTCCACTGCGGACCCTCACGTTCGGCACCCCCCACGCACACGACCGCGCCCGGGCGCACCCGGTGCAACCGGCTCACCCGCACAAGAGCGCACCGGCCGCCGCGGGTCAAGAAACCCGTGACCGACGCCGCATCCCACCCCACCGTCGCGGGCACGGGTTTCTTGACGCGCGGCCCGACGGTGTGCTCCCCGGACACCCTCGACGAACCGCGCCACACGCGCTGAGCTCAGTCCCGCCCCGGCAACGACACGGACAACTCCGCGGCCCCATCCGCCCCGGCCCCGATCCGCCCGTCCGGAATCCGCGCGTCCATCACCAGGTTTCCGGACCCTTCACGCCGGAACACCGCCAACGCCGCGCGCGTCACGCGCAGCTTCACGTTCCGGCTCTTGCCGACCGGGATCGCGAAGCGCCCGCTCGCGGCCGCCTTCCCATCACCCTCGAAGATCCGCGCGATCGCGATCCCGCGGCACACGCCTCGCGGCGCGGCGACGCAGCCGACGGGCACGTCGATCGTGCGCCCGCGGAGTGTCGTGCTCGCGATGTATGCGTAGGCGATCTCCGTCATCGCGCACGGGTCCTTCATGACCGGCGGCACCGCGAAGGCGGGGGCGGCGGCCACGCGCGCGCAGCCGTTGGCGATCCAGCCGTAGCCGGTGGCGTCGCCGGCGGTCGAGAGGAGCACGTTCGTCGGAGGGCCGAGCGGCGTGGGCTTGCCGCCGCCCGTGCCGACCGAGACCGCCCGGCCGGTCTTGTCGGTGCCGAAGAGGGTCGTGTCGGTGAGGTGGATGCGCGAGAGCCCTTTCGTGCCGGGCAGGAGCCGCGGAGCGAGGCCCGGTCCGCCGAGGTGCACCCCAGCGCGGGTGGCCACGGCGACACGGCCGTCGGGGGCGAGGCTCAGGTCCGAACTGCGCTCGCGCTCGTCGAGCGGGATGGTGGCGAGCTCCGCGCCGGTCGCCAGATCCAAGACCCCGATGCGGTTCGGACCCGCCATCGCGGCCGCGACGAACGCGCCGGAGAGCTCAACCGGAGCCGCGGCCGCGCTCGCCCACGCCAGGGGCACGAGCCCGGAAGCCGAGTCCAACACGAACGCGCGCACCGGCCCGTCGTTCTCCGGCCGCGCCTCGACCAGCAACGCACGGTCGCCGTCGACATCGACCGACACGGGCTCCCACTGGTCGCGCGGCGCCAACGTCCGCACCACGCGGATCGGCCCCAGCGGCGGCCCGGAGTACATACGCCACTCCACCGTCCCGCCGCCGGAGTCCGCGATCTCCGCGATCAACGCCACCCGCTCCACCGAGGCGGCGAGCCGGCGCACGTCCCGCTCGGCCAACCAGTTCATGTCCTTCACGCGCAGCACCGGCACCGGCTTGCCGCCCAGTCGCGGGACCGCGACAAGCGAGCTGCGCGCGCCGATCGGCTGGCGCAGGACGACCACGTCCGCCCCCGCGAGCGCCACCGCGGCCGCGTCCGGATCGTCGTAGACACCGATCGTCGACGCATCCGCCGACGCCGCCCACGACGCGCAGAACAGCACGGCCACGGCAACCAGTCGGAACATGCTCACCGCGTACCCGCGGCACGAGCCTTCCATACTGGTCTCCATGACCGCCGGCGGCCTCGTCGACGCCCTCCCGCGCGACAACGATCCCGACGCCCTCTACGAGGCGTTCATGGCGTGGAGCGAGGAGCAGGGCCTCACCCTCTATCCGCACCAGGAGGAAGCGGCGATCGAGTTGTTCAGCGGCAACAACGTGATCCTCGCCACGCCGACCGGCAGCGGCAAGTCGATGGTCGCGATCGCCGCCCACTTCGCGGCCATGGCCGCCGACGAGATCACGTACTACACGGCTCCGATCAAAGCCCTGGTGAGCGAGAAGTTCTTCGCCCTGTGCGCGATCTTCGGCGCCGAGAACGTCGGCATGCTCACCGGCGACGCGTCGGTCAACTCCCGCGCGCCGATCATCGCCTGCACCGCCGAGGTCCTCGCGAACATCGCGCTGCGCGAAGGCGAGGACGCCGACATCGGCCAGGTCGTGATGGACGAGTTCCACTTCTACGCCGACCCGCAGCGCGGCTGGGCGTGGCAGGTGCCGATCCTGATGCTCCCGCAGGCCCAGTTCCTGCTGATGAGCGCCACGCTCGGCGACGTCTCCAACCTGCGCGAAGACCTGACGAACCGCACGCAACGAGAGACCGCCCTCGTCGATACCGCCGAGCGCCCCGTCCCGCTCCACTTCACGTGGTCGCTCGAACCGCTGCACGAGCTGATCGAGGACCTCGTGAAGGCCGACCAGGCGCCGGTCTACGTCGTCCACTTCACCCAGGCCTCAGCCCTCGAACGCGCCCAGTCCCTCCTCTCGGCGAAGCTCTGCACGAGAGAAGAGCGCGACGAGATCGCCGACGCCATCGGCGCCTTCCGCTTCACCGCCGGCTTCGGCAAGACACTCTCCCGGCTCGTCAGAGCGGGCATCGGCGTCCACCACGCCGGCATGCTCCCCCGCTACCGCCGCCTCGTCGAGCAGCTCGCCCAAACCGGTCTGCTGAAGGTCGTGGCGGGCACGGACACGCTCGGTGTCGGCATCAACGTCCCGATCCGCACCGTCGTCTTCACCGGCCTCGCCAAGTTCGACGGCACCAACCACCGCATCCTCAAGGCCCGCGAGTTCCACCAGATCGCGGGCCGTGCCGGCCGCGCGGGCTTCGACACGTCCGGCTACGTCGTCGTCCAGGCCCCGGAGCACACGATCGAGAACGCGCGCCGCCTCGCCAAGGCCGGCGACGACGCCGCCAAGAAGAAGCGCGTGCAGAAGGTCAAGGCCCCCGACGGCGCCGTCTCCTGGACGGAGGAGACGTTCGAGCGCCTGCGCAACGCCACGCCCGAATCACTCGTCAGCCGGATGCGCGTGAACCACGCCGTGATCCTCAATGTCATCAACCAGCGAGGCGACTCCGACGAGCTCCTCAACCATCTGGTCGAGGACAGCCACGAGGACGAGCGCGGCAAGACGCGCCTGCTCGGGCAGGCCGAGTCGCTCAAGGAGGAGCTGCTGGTCTCCGGCGTGCTCGAACGGCTCGACCCGCCCGACGAGGACGGCCGCACGCTGGAGCTCGCGCCCGCCCTGCAGCAGGACTTCGCGCTCAACCAGCCGCTCGCCAGCTTCGCGCAGGCCGCGTTCGACCTGCTCGACACCGAGTCGGAGACGTTCACGCTCGACGTCCTGAGCGTCGTCGAAGCCATCCTCGACGACCCGTTCCCGGTCCTGCAGGCGCAGTCGAAGATGGCCCGCGGCGAAGCGATCGGGGCGATGAAGGCGGAGGGCATCGAGTACGAGGAGCGGATGGAGCTGCTGGAGGACGTCACGTACCCCAAGCCGCTCGAGGAAGGGCTGATGCACGCGCTCGCGCAGTACCGCGAGACGCACCCGTGGGTGTCCGACGACGACCTCTCCCCCAAGTCGGTCACGCGCGACATGTACGAGAACGGCCAGACGTTCTCCGAGTTCATCGCGCACTACGCCGTCACCCGCTCCGAGGGCGCCGTGCTGCGCTATCTGAGCGACACCTACCGCGCGCTCCGGCAAACGGTTCCCGACCGCCACAAGACCGAGGAGCTCGACGACATCGTCGAATGGCTCGGTGAGCTGATCCGCCAGACCGACTCCAGCCTGCTGGACGAGTGGGAGGCGCTGACCGACCCGGAATCCGTCCAGCGTGCGGCGGAGGCGGTCGCGCGGGGCGAGGAGCTCGCTCCGGTGCGCCCGATCTCCGGCAACGTCCGTGCCTTCCGCGTGATGGTCCGCAACGCGATGTTCCAGAAGGTCCAGCTCGCCTCGCGCGACCAGTACCAGCGCCTGGCCGCGCTGGAAGGCGGCGAGCGCCCGCCGATGAAGGTCGAGCAGTGGGAGGCCGCGCTCGGCGCCTACTGGGACGAGCACGAGCACCTGGACGCCGGCCCCGACGCGCGCAGCCCGGAGCTGTTCGTGGTCGACACATCCAAGCCGCGCGAGTGGACCGTGCGCCAGATCATCAACGACCCCGAGGGCAACCACGACTGGGCGATCGTCGCCATCGTGGACCTCGACTTGTCCGACGCGGCGGGCGAGCCCGTCATCCGGACGCAGTCCTTCGCATGCGGGTAGCGCTCGACGGCGGCCCGTACGGGGTCGCGGCGAGCCCGGACGGCGCGCTGTGGGTGACGCTCGCGGACGCCGGCAAGGTCGCGCGGGTGACGATGGACGGCAGCGTCCAGCAGTTCAAGGCGGGCAAGAAGCCGATGCAGATCACGCCGCACGGCTGGTTCACGTTCGCCGGCGGCGTCGGCCGCATCACACCGGACGGCATCGTCACCACGACGAAGGTCCACGGCTCCCCGTACGGCATCGTCGAAGGGCCCGACAAGGCCGTGTGGTTCACGGCCGAGAGCACGATCGGCCGCTTCAACGGCAAGTTCCAGTGGTACGCGGCGCCTTCGACGCCGGCGATGATCGCCAACGGCCCCGACGGCGCGCTGTGGTTCACGCTCAATGCCACCGGCTCAGTCGGTCGGATCACACCTGACGGCCAGATGACCGTCCGTGAGCTCCCCACGCGCGACTCCGGCCCGGTCGGCATCTGCGGGACCCACGACGCCGTCTGGTTCACCGAGATCCTCGCGAACCAGCTGGGCCGGATCGGCGTCGACGACGCGGTCCAGGAGCTCCCGCTGCCCGAAGGCGCCAAGCCGCACGCCGTCATCCCCGCCCAGTCCGACGGTGTCTGGGTGAGCCTGTGGGGCGCCAGCGCGATCGCGCACATCGCCGGCGACGGCGAGTACGCGGAGATCCCGCTCGAGCACGGCGCCGAGCCGCACGGCATGGCCGTCGGCGCCGACGGCGCGCTCTGGGTCGCGTGCGAGGCCGGCTACCTCGAGCGCATCAGTTAGCGTTCGCGTGTGAACTTCTTCACGACCGCCGCCGGCAACTACGACCGCCACATCGGCCGCTACGGCCCGGTGCTCGCCCCGGAGCTGATCGCCGCGGCCGACGTCCGCCCCGGTGAGCACGTCCTCGACGTCGGCTGCGGCCCCGGCGCGCTGACCACGGCGCTGCTCAAGCTCGGCGCCGTCGTCACCGCCGTCGACCCGTCCGAGCCGTTCGTCACGGCGTGCACCGAGCGCAACCCGGCCGCCAAGGTCCGGCAGGCGGCCGCGGAGGATCTCCCGTTCGAGGCCGACCGCTTCGACGCGACGCTCGCCCAGCTGGTCGTGAACTTCATGCAGGACGCGCCCACCGGTCTCGCCGAGATGGCGCGCGTCACCCGGCCCGGCGGCGTGGTCGCGGCGGCCGTCTGGGACTACGCCGACGGGATGACGATCCTGCGCAAGTTCTGGGACGCCGCGCGCACGATCGACCCCGACGCCGGCGACGAGAGCCAGATGCGCTACTGCACCCCGGACACGCTGGCGGACCTCTGGTCCTCGGTGCTCGACGACGTCCAGGTGACCGAGGCCACCGTGCGCGCGAGCTACACGGGCTTCGAGGACCTGTGGGCGCCGCTGGAGTCGGGCGTCGCACCGTCCGGCGCCTTCACCGTGGCCTTGGACGAGGAGCGCCGCGCCGCGCTCAAGCGCGAGTTCCGCGCCCGCCTCGGCGTCGGCGACGACCCGTTCGAGCTCTCCGCCCGCGCCTGGCTCGCCACCGGCCGAACCTAAAGGGGCCTGGCCCCTTTATCTTCGGCAGCGGCGCTTGTCGGACGGCGAGTGGCTCACGACCGGGCCGGACTGGTCGAGGAACCGGTTCGTGCGCGCGTTGCGGATCTGCACCTCACACGTGTTCGTGGGCAGCCGCGCCGCGTAGAAGCGGGCGAGCGGGTAGCCGGGCGCACGCACGGCGGGCACGGTCACCCGGCCCACGCCCTCCGCGACCACCCGCACGTTGCGCACGCGCGGGGACACGATCCCGAACACGTAGATCGCGCCGCCCAACCGCTCCCAGGTCGGGTTGTGGGCGCAGTCCGTGGCCGAGTCGCCGCGGACGCGCAGCCGGAAGCACGGCAGGCGCTCGTCCTCGGCCGCCACGGGAAAGCCGGGCGGGAGCAGTGCGGTCAGCGTCGCGCCGCCTGACCGGCGGACGACCACCGCCTTCGAGCCCTTCGGTGGCGTGTTCGGCCACGGGCTCGTGGCCACGACCAGCGTCTGCCAGCGCTCCAGCGGCACCGGCTGCACCGACTCGGCGATCGCGTGCAGCGCCGCGTCGCTGCGCTTGCCGTCCAACTCCACCGCCAGCTCGACGCCGTTCTCGATCCACCGCAGGCCGCGCCCGTAGACCTGCCCGTCGTCGGTGAGGTCGGTGAAGTCCGCCGGAACGCCGTGCACGGTCGTGTCCGGCTCGGGCAGCGGGACGGCGGCCGCGTCGGCGGCGTGCAGCGTCAGCGGCGAGTCCGACGGGTCGTTGGTCTCGCGCCCGTAGTACGAGGTCTGGCGGCCCTGGAACTCCTCGGCGCGTTGCAGCTCACGCCCCGGTCCGGGGGCGGTGATGACGAAGCCGGTGACGAGCAGCTCGAGGAGCATGCCGCCCCTCTACCCGCTCGCGGCGCGTACCGCTCCCGTCGCCTCCTCGTAGGTGAGCCCGATCCCGGTCAGCAGGTCCGTCGATGTCGAGCGGATCTGCCCGATGATCACGCTGACGGACAGGTTCGTGGTGCCGTCGAGCACCTGGGTGGCGGTCGCGGCGGCTTTCAGCGCGGGCTCACGGACCGCGTCGAAGCCCTCGCCGGTCTCCAGCGCCGCGGCCAACGCCGCCACGGCGCGCCCGAGGTCCTCCAGCGCGTCGGCGACCTCCGGCGGGACGTTCTCGTCCAGCGCCAGCGCCCGCATCGCCCCGCGCGCCAGCACGCGCACGTTGCGCACGGCCAGATCGATCCGCGCCGCGGACTCCGCGTAGAACTCGATCGTGTCCCGCGTGCGCTTGCGCGTAGGCGACATGCGCGCGGTGGAGCGGCTCTCGTGGGTGGCGGCGAAGAAGCGCTCACCGAACTCGTCGATCCCGCGCGCCCGCACCAGCGCCGCCTCGGCCGCGTCGGCCGAGCGCCGGCGGAGCGCCTCCGCGATGTCGCGCAACGTGTCGCACAGCTCGTCCAGCACCGGCCGGGCCGCGCCGCGCAGGATCCGGATCGGATCGGCGGGGAGCACGACCGCGGCCACCACCAGCGCGACCACCCCGCCGACCAGCGCGTCGAGCGTGCGCGCGAACGAGATCCCACCGGTCGGCGGCGTGATGGTGAACACGAGCGCGGCCGAGATCGCCACCTGGTTGACGAACAGCGCGCTCGTCCCGAAGAACATGCCGAGCCCGACGGCGATGAACACCGCCAGCGCGAGCTGCGGAACGCCGGTACCGAGCTGGAACGCCAGCAGGTCCGCGATCATCACGCCGAGCGTGACCGCGAAGACGAGCTCGGTCGCGCGCCGCCCGCGCTCGTAGTAGCTCTGCCCGATGGCGATGATCGCCGCGACCGGCGCGAAGAACGGCGCGTCGTGGCCGAGCACCCACTTCGCGATCGCCCAGGCGAGCGCGACGGCGACCGCGGCCTGCAGCGGGATCCGCCAGTTGGTCCTCACCCGCTGCCAGCGCGTCGCCATCGATACGCGCGAGCGGCTCGCGGCGTCCTCGAACATCCCCTCGGGGATCACAACGCGCGCCGATATTCGACGAGGTCGAGCCCCAGCAGGGGCTCCGGGAACGCCCGGCCGGCCTGTTCCCAGCCCTCACGCTCGTAGAACGCGCGTGCCCGTGCCGCCCCGTGCGGCGTGTACAGCCGGATCGTGGCGTACCCCTGGCGCGTCGCCTCTTCCAGCGCGAGCCGGTGCAAGCGCGCGGCCAGCCCCGTGCCCCACCAGGCGGGGCGAACGAACAGCATCCACAGGTGCGCGCGCCCAGAAACGTGCACGTGCGGGCGCTCGCGCTCGCTCGCGTGGGTGATGCCGACGTGCCCCGCTTGCGCGCCCTCCGGATCAACCGCCATCGCACACCAGGTGGTCTTCGCCCTCAGCCGCTCGCGAATCGCACGGATCTCGAGCGATCGAGGTGGCGGCTGCCAGCCCTCAGGGGCCCACGCGAGATAGGACTCGAAGCCGAGCCGGGTCGTCGACGCGAGTTCGATGGCGTCGTCAGGCACAGCGAGGCGGATATCCAGGGCGGAGGCGTCCATAACGCTCTAGTCGAGGGTTAGCTATGCCCGAATCGGGTCTGAACCCTACCTGCAGGATTCAAGCGGGCCCACCACGCTGCCGACATCGAAGAGCAAGGTGACCCGTCGAATCCTCTCAACCGCTCTGATCAGCGCCGCCGCCGTTGCGGCCCTGCTTGGCATTCCCGCGAACGCCGATGATCCCACGCCGACCGCTACGGCGTCGCCTGTGGCGACCATGGTCGAGACGATGGTCGCCCCCGAGCCTACGGAAGCTCCCATCGAGGCCCCCACCGCGCACGCGGAGGAAAGCACGCCCGCTCCCACCGAGACGGCCACGGAGACGCCCGCCGCGACCGAAGCCCCGACCGAGACGCCGGCCGCGGAGACCCCCGCGCCGACCGCCACCGAGACGAGCACCGCTGCCCCGACGGCCAGCCCGGCCGCGACCGAGGCTCCCCGCAAGAAGCGCACCAAGAAGGACGCGAACCGCTCGAAGCCAAAGAACGGTCAGGCCCGCGAGTGCAAGACCGGCAAGGCTTCGACCTCGACCTCAGCTTCAGGGTGCGTCGAGGCCAAGAAGCAGACCGAGGGCGATCACTCGACCCCGGCGCTCGCGACTCCGGTCCTCACCAACACGAACGGCTCGCCGGCCACGACGAACCCGAGCTACTCGCTCGCCACGCCCGGCCCCGCCCGGATCGGCGTGCCGAACTTCTTCATCGACAAGTTCCGGATTCCTCCCTTCCTGCTCCCGATCTACCAGGCCGCGGGCATGGAGTACGGCATCCGCTGGGAGATCCTCGCCGGCATCAACGAGATCGAGACCGACTACGGCCGCAACCTGAACGTCTCCAGCGCCGGTGCGCTGGGCTGGATGCAGTTCATGCCCGCCACGTGGAAGGCCTACGGCGTCGACGCCAACCGTGACGGCGTCAAGGACCCCTTCAACCCGGTTGACGCGATCTTCGCAGCCGCGCGCTACCTGAAGGCCGCCGGCGCCCAGCAGGACATCCGCAAGGGCATCTTCGCCTACAACCACGCCGACTGGTACGTCGACAGCGTCCTCATGCGCGCCCAGGTCATCGGCGGCATCCCCGGCGACCTCGTCGGCTCGCTCACCGGCCTCACGCAGGGTCGCTTCCCGGTCCGCTCCAAGGCGACCTACGCCGGTGCGCTCAAGGAAGCCGACAAGCAGACCAAGGGCAGCAACGCCGCCGTCGTCGTGGAGTCCGACGAGACGCGCCGCAACATCGAGATCTACGCCAAGGCCGGTTCGCCCGTGATCGCCGTCAACGACGGCAAGGTCCTGAAGATCGGCTCCAGCGAGCGCCTCGGCAAGTACGTCATCGTCCAGGACGTCTACGGCAACACGTACACGTACGGGCACCTGAAGACCGTCGCCGCGACCTACCCGTCGCCCAAGAAGCGCACGGCCAAGAAGGACAAGACCGAGCACGAGTCCAAGGCCGACGCCGGCGACGCCAAGCGCCGCACGCTCGCCACGGCGACCGAGACGGACACGAAGACCGAGCCCGCGGTGGAGACCACGCCGACCGCCAAGGTCCGCCTGTTCGCCAATCCGACGCGCAAGAACGCGCTCAAGGCGGGCGGTGACGTGCAGGTGTCCAGCAAGGGCGGCGAGGAGATCGCGTCCGACAGCGCCCCGCTCGGCCTCAGCCCCAAGGACTTCGTCTCCAAGCCGCTCGTCAAGGGCGCCCGCGTCCTCGGCGGCACGACGCTCGGCCGCATCGGTCAGGTCAACGAGAAGGCCCCGCACCTGCTGTTCGAGATCCGCCCGGCCGGCCGCGGCGCCCCGCGCATCGACCCGAAGCCGATCCTCGACGGCTGGAAGCTGCTCGAGTCCACCGAGGTCTACCGCGCGAAGGGCAAGAACGCGCTCTTCGGCAAGGACGCGGGCGAGATGTCGATCGGCGAGATCATGCTCATGAGCAAGGAGAACCTCGCCCGCCGCGTCATCGCCGACAACCGGATCGAGGTCTACGGCTGCGGCGCGAGCGACATCCGCTCCGGCGCGATCGACCGCCGCGTCATGGCCACGCTGCTCTACCTCGCCAACTCCGGCCTCAAGCCCACCGTCACCAGCCTCAAGTGCGGCCACGGCAACATGACCGCGTCCGGCAACGTCTCCGAGCACAGCACGGGCACGGCCGTCGACATCGGCGCCATCAACGGCATCCGGATCACCCCCGGCAGCCAGGGCAAGGGCTCGATCACCGACCTCACCATCCAGCGCCTGCTGAACCTGCAGGGCACGATGAAGCCGCACCAGATCATCTCCCTGATGACGTTCAAGGACGCGGACAACACGCTCGCGATGAGCGATCACGGCGATCACATCCACATCGGCTGGCGCCCGCTGTACGGCACCAACAAGGAGGCGGCGAAGCAGATCGACGCCATCCTGAAGCCCAAGCAGTGGATCAAGCTGATCGACCGTCTGGGCGAGATCGACAATCCGACCGTCGCTGAGCAGCCCTCGAAGTACGCCGTGAAAGTGAAGCGGGCAGATCACTAAGATCTGGCTGCATGTCTACCGCGGACACCAAGGCGCTGATCGCGCAGGTCATCGCCGGCTTCCAGCAGGAAGTGCCCTCGCTGCAGAAGCTCAAGCTCGTGTTCGAGCTCGAGCTGCGCGGCCGCGGTGACATCCAGCTCTTCCGCGTCGAGGTCCCGGGTCCCAAGATCACGCGGGACATCGCGTCGGACGCCAAAGTCCGGCTCTCGATCCCGCGGACCGAGTTCAACGAGCTCGCCAAGGACAACACCATCCGTCATTGGCGCGAGTGCTTCGTCTCAGGTCACGTGAAGGCCAGCGGCCCGCCCGAGATCCTCAAGCTGATCGCCAACGTCGTGCTCAAGCAGGAAGAGCGCACGCACACCCGCCGCCTCAGCGCGCGGAATCAAGCTTCCTGACCGCGACGCCGGTCAGCGCTTCGCGCACGATCCGGTCCGCGACCAGCGCGGTGATGTCGGCCGAGCCGATCTGCGTCGGCGCGACCTCCACGACGTCCATCCCGCACAGCTCGACGCGCTCGCCGACCTGACGGCAGGCCCACAGCAGGTCGATCGACGTCATCCCGCCCGGCTCCGGCGTGCCCGTCCCGGGGGCGAACGCCGGGTCGAGCACGTCGACGTCCACGCTCAAGAACACCGGCCCCTCCCCCACAATCCCGATCGCGCGGGAGATGACGTCGCGGATGCCGATCTCCCGCACGTCGTGCATGAAGAAGCTCGTGATGCCGCGCTCATGCTGCCAGGTGAACTCGGCCTCGCCCGGCCAGTAGCCGCGCAGCCCGATCTGCACGTAGCGCGTCGGGTCCACCCAGCCCTGCTCGACGAGCCGATACATGATCGTCCCGTGCGAGAGCGCGGCGCCGAACACCGTCTCGCCCGTGTCCGTGTGCGTGTCGAAGTGGATCAGCCCGACGGGGCCGCGCCGGCGCGCGATCGCCCGGATGTCCGGCTCGGCGATCGAATGATCGCCGCCGAGGATCACCGGCATCGCGCCCGCGTCGACCACCTGGCCGACGAGCGCCTCGATCGCCTCGTGTGACTTCACCGGCTCGGCCGGGAGCACGGCGGCGTCACCGAAGTCGACGACGCGCAGCACCTCGAAGGCGTCCACGCCCGCCTCCAGGTGCGGGCCGGACGGGCACGACGCGCCCCGGATGGCGCGTGGGCCGAAGCGGGTCCCGGGCCGGTCGCTCACCAGATCGTCGGTGGGCGCGCCGACGATGGCCACGTCCACGCCGGCGAGCTCCGCCGCGTCCTGCGTGTAGGGAAGGCCGCCGTAGGTCAGCAGCCCGGCGAAGTCCGGCTTCTCACCGAACTCGCGCCAGCGCTCGAGCGGATCGATCATCCGCCCGGCACATTACGCGTTAGGCACGGTTCCACGGATCGACGTAGACGTCGTCGATCTCCCAGTGGCTCAGCAGGGGCGCGAAGACGAAGCGCACGTTGGTGTACTCGCCCGGCGCCGGCAGGTAGTTCGCGACGACGTTGACCACCGGCGAGGGCTTCCAGGCCGCTCCCGTGTCGACGCCGACCGGCAACGTGACCCAGGTTCCCGTGATCAGCTGGAACTGCACGGATACGGTGAGCGCGGGCGCCAGGCCGGTGCCCGCACCGAAGAAGCGCAGGGTCGGCTCGCCATGGCCGACGCACACGGGCGCCGACGTCGCGGTCGAGCCCGCGGGGAGGGAGAGTCGACCGTCTCGCAGCGTCGCGCCGCCCGTGAGGCGCCAGGACTCGGACGCGGCCTCGAACGACGCGCCGTCGATCAGCTTGTAGTTGTTCTGATCCCCCCATTGGGCGAACGGCTGCGTGAGCTCCGCGGCCGGACACTCGGTGGGCACGACGAGCGACGCCTGCGCGGGCAGGGCAAGGGCCGCCGACGCGGCGAGCGCACCGGCGGCGCCGAGCGCCGCGCGGGTGAGTCGAGACAAGGTCATGTTCCTCAAGTCGACCGCGCGTCCGTCCGACCACAGGTGAGAGCCCGCTCACTGGACGCTTCTCTGACACGGCCGCGCCGCATGACCCCTGAAACCGAACGACTGATGACCGAGACCGACGCGCGACGCTCGCAGCGGCTACCGCTGCGCGAGCTGCTCGTCGAGGGTGTGCTCGCCGCGCTGCTGCTCGCCGGCATGCTGGCGCTCGCGCTGCTCGCACCGGCGGACCGGGCCTTCAACCTGCCACTGGCCGCGGCGTTCGTCGCCGGGTACGTCATCTTGCACCGGCTCGAGTTCCGCGTCGGCGCGGGCAACTTCACCCCGACCGAACTGCTGGTCGTGCCGATGCTGCTGCTGTTGCCGACGCCGCTCGTGCCGTTGCTGGTGGCGTTCGCGACGATGTCGGCCAACGCCGCCGAGGTCGTGCGCGGCCGGCGCGCCCCGAACCGCCTGCTGCTCGCCTTCAACGACGCGGGCTTCGCGCTGACGCCCGCGGTCGTGCTCGTCGCGCTGGGCGCCCAGACCCCCGACTGGGATCTGTGGCCCGCGTACCTCGCCGCGCTCGCGGCACAGTTCGCCGCCGACTTCGTGCGCGATCCGGCTCGGGCCTGGTTCGGCTGCGGCGTCTCCCCACGCGCGGTGGCGCCTGAGCTGGTCGAGGCGCACCGGGTCGACGCGATGCTCGCGCCCGCCGGGCTGCTGGTGGCGTTCGCCGCGATCGATGCGCCCGCCGCCGTGCTGCTGGTCCTCCCGCTCCTCAAGCTCTTCCAGGGCTTCGCCGCGCAGCATGACGAGCGTGTGGAGCAGACGATCGAGCTGAGCCGCGCGTACCGCGGCACGGCGCTGCTGCTCGGTGACCTGCTCAAGGAGGACGACGAGTACACGGGCCACCACACCCAGGACGTCGTGGAGCTTTCCCTGCGCGTCGCCGACCAGCTCGGCGTCGATGCTGAGGTCCGCCGCGACACCGAGCTCGGCGCGCTGCTGCACGACATCGGCAAGATCGCCATCCCCGGCGAGATCATCAACAAGCCCGGTCCCCTGGACGACGAGGAATGGGCGCTCATGAAGACGCACACCGTCGTCGGCCAGCAGATGCTCGACCGCGTCGGCGGGCTGCTCGCCGGCGTCGGCGTGGTCGTCCGCGCCTCGCACGAGCGCTTCGACGGCCACGGCTACCCGGACGGGCTCACCGGGTGCGAGATCCCGCTCGCGGCGCGGATCATCATCGCCTGCGACTCCTTCAACGCCATGACCACCACGCGCCCCTACCGGCCGGCGATGGCGCTGGACGAGGCCGTGACCGAGATGCGGCGCTGCTCGGGCACGCAGTTCGACCCGAACGTCGTCGACGCGCTGCTCGAAGTGGTCGACGATCCGGGCTGGCAGCTGACGTTGCACGAGCCGCTGCGGGTGCCCGCTTCCCTCGCCGTGTAGCGTTCCGAACCGGCATGCCGCCGGGATTCACGCTCGACCAGCTGCGCACCGCGGTCTCGCAGGACCGGATCGACACGGTCCTGCTCGCGCTGACCGACATGCAGGGGCGCCTGCAGGGCAAGCGCCTGGACGCGCGCCATTTCCTCAAGGAGGTCGTCGGACACGGCGCCGAGGCGTGCAACTACCTGCTCGCGGTGGACGTCGAGATGAACACGGTCTCCGGCTACGCGATGAGCTCGTGGGAGCGCGGCTACGGCGACTTCGAGATGGTCCCGGACTTCGACACGCTGCGGCCGGTGCCGTGGCACGAGAAGACGGCGCTGTGCCTGGCCGACCTGCGCTGGTCCGGCGGGGAGCCGGTCGTCGCGTCGCCGCGGCAGATCCTGCGGGCCCAGCTGGAGCGGCTCTCGCAACGCGGGCTCGAGGCGTTCGCCGGCACCGAGCTGGAGTTCATCGTCTTCAAGGACACCTACGAGGAGGCGTTCGAGAAGGGCTACAGCGGTCTGAGGCCGGCCAATCAGTACAACGTCGACTACTCGCTGCTGGGCACCGCGCGGGTGGAGCCGCTGATCGGCCGCATCCGGCGCGAGATGACCGCCGCCGGGCTCGTCGTGGAGGACTCCAAGGGCGAGTGCAACGACGGCCAGCACGAGATCAACTTCCACTATGGGCCGGCGCTGCAGACGGCCGACGAGCACTCGATCTACAAGACGGCGGCCAAGGAGATCGCGGCCCTCGAGGGCATGGCCATCACGTTCATGGCCAAGTTCAACGAGCGGGAAGGCTCCTCGTGTCACATCCACATGTCCGTGGAGGGCTTGGACGAGGCTGCCTTCAACCGGTTCGTGGCCGGCCAGCTCGCGTGTCTGCGGGAGCTGACGCTCCTGTACGCGCCGAACATCAACTCCTACAAGCGCTTCGCCGCCGGCTCGTTCGCGCCCACCGCGGTGGCCTGGGGCCACGACAACCGCACCTGCGCCGTACGCGTGCTGCACAACCGGTTCGAGCTGCGGCTGCCGGGCGCGGACGTCAACCCGTACCTGGCGCTCAGCGCGATGATCGCCGCCGGGCTGCACGGGCTGGACGCCGAGCTGGAGCTGGAGGAGCCGACGCCGGGCAACGCCTACGTGGCCGACAAGCCGCACGTGCCTTCGACCCTGCTGGCCGCCCGCGAGCTGTTCGCGGCCTCTGATGTCGCCCGAGCGGCGTTCGGCGAGGAAGTCGTCGCGCACTACCTGAACGGCGCCGACGTCGAGCTCGCCGCCTTCGAGGCCGCCGTCACCGACTGGGAACGAGTACGGGGCTTCGAGCGGCTGTGATCGCCTCCGACACGCTCTTCGCGCCGGTTGTGTCGACTACCGCGTTCGAGGAGACGTTGGAGCGGCTGTCGGTGGCGATCAAGCTCGGGCTGTTGGTACCGGGCACGCAGCTCCCACCCGAGCGGGAGCTGTGCGAGCAGCTGGGAATCGCGCGGTCCACGTTGCGCCAGGCGCTCACCGCGCTCGTCCAGTCGGGCCATCTCGTGGCGTTGCGCGGCCGGATGGGCGGGACGTTCGTCGCCCAGTGCCCGCCCGCGCCCGAGCCGCGCCCCGAAAGCCTGCTGCACTGGCGCGACACGTGCGACACGCGCTTCGCGGTCGAGCTGGGCGTCGCCGTGCTGGCCGCCGAGCGCGCCGAGCCCGAGCACGCCGAACGGCTCGCCACGCTCGTGACCGCGATGGAGCGTGACGTCGAGGACTTCGCCGTCTACCGGCAGGCCGACGTGCTCTTCCACATCGGGCTGGCCGAGACGACCGGCTCCCCCGCGCTCGTCACGGCGATGACGGACTCCCAGGGCGCGATGACCGACCTGTTCGCGCATATCGCGCACCCGCCCGAGGTGCTCGCGTGGGCCAATGGGCAACACGCCCGCCTCGTCGACTGCCTGCTGCGGCGCGACGGCACCGAAGCCGTCCGCATCATGCAGGACCATCTGCGCGGTACAGAACACGTCCTAGCGGGGTTGCTGCCATGACTTCCACGCCCGTGCAGAGCGACGACGAGCGCAGGCTCGCCGAACTCGGCTACAAGCAGGACCTACAGCGGGCGTGGAGCGGGTTCTCGAACTTCGCGATCTCGTTCACGATCATCTCGGTCCTCGCCGGCTGTTTCACCACCTACGGGCAAGCGTGGAACAACGGCGGGCCGATCGCCATCTCGTGGGGTTGGCCGATCATCTGCGGGCTCATCCTGCTGGTGGCGTTCTCGATGAGCGAGCTGGTCAGCGCGTACCCGACCGCGGGGGGCATCTACTACTGGGCGTCCACGCTGGGCGGGCCGAAGTGGGGTTGGTTCACCGGCTGGTTCAACCTCGTCGGGCTGGTCGGCGTGGTCGCCTCCGTCGACTACGGGTGTGCCACGTTCCTGAACGCCACCTTCATGTTGTTCGGGGTGAACCTGGGGTTCGCGAACTGGGGTGACACGTCACACATCCTCACCGAGACGTTCATGTTGTTCGCGCTCATCCTGGCGCTGCACGCGCTGATCAACATCTACTCCTCACCGCTGGTCGCACTGATGAACAACATCAGCGTCTTCTGGCACGTCGCGGGCGTGTTGGTGATCGTCGGGATCCTCGCGTTCGTCCCGGACCAGCATCAGAGCGTGGACTTCGTGTTCACCGAGACGATCAACAACTCGGGCTTCGGCGGCGGCATGTTCTGGTTCTACGTGCTGCCACTCGGCTTCCTGCTGACGATGTACACGCAGACGGGCTACGACGCGTCCGCGCACATCTCCGAGGAGACGCACGGCGCGGCCAAGGCGGCGGCGCAGGGCGTGTGGCGCAGTGTGTTCTGGAGCGGCGTCGGCGGCTGGGTCGTGCTGCTCGCGATCACGTTCGCGGCGGCGGATGTGACCGCCGTGAATGACGGCCTGGGGTCGTCCTTGGCCGTGTTCGACAGCGCGCTGCCGGACAGCTGGGAGAAGATGGTGGTCGTGATCGCCACGATCGGCCAGCTGTTCTGCGGCATGGCCTGTGTCACCTCGTGCTCGCGGATGATGTACGCGTTCTCGCGTGACCGCGCGGTGCCCGGTTGGCAGCTGTGGACGCGGCTGAACCACCACCGCGTGCCGGCGTACGCCGTCATCGCCTCGTGCGTCGCCGCCCTGGTGATGACGCTTCCGGCATTGGAGGGTGACGAGGCGGGCGCTCCGTACGCGTTCTTCGCGGTGGTGTCGATCTGTGTCATCGGGTTGTACATCGCGTACGTGATGCCGGTGTACCTGCGCTGGCGGATGGGTGACGCGTTCGAGCCGGGACCGTGGACGCTCGGCAAGAAGTACAAGTGGGTGAATCCGATGGCGATCGTGTGGGTGGCGATCTGCGTGATCATCTTCTGCCTGCCGTTCACTCCCGCCGGCGTGCCATGGCGTGACGAGTTCGACATCCGCTATGTGAACTACGCGCCGATCACGGTGGGCGTCGTGCTGTTGATCGTCGGCCTGTGGTGGACGCTCAGGGCCAAGCACACGTTCAAGGGACCGGTGCGCACGGTGGAGTTCGCCGACGACGGTGTCGGGGTCGATGAGTAGACCGATCATCGGCGTGTGCGCGGCGGTGGAGCGCGCACGCTGGAGCGTGTGGGACGACGAAGCGGTGCTGCTGCCCCGCGGGTACGTCGACGCGGTGCAACGTGCGGGCGGGCTCGCGATCCTGCTCCCGCCCGACGATCACCCCGATGAGGTCCTCGCGCTGCTGGACGGCGTGATCCTCGCGGGCGGCGCCGACTACGGCGAGCGACCGGACCGCGACGCGTTCGAGATCGCGCTCGGCTTGGCCGCGATGGAGCGCGACGTCCCACTGCTCGGCGTCTGCCGCGGGATGCAGCTGATGAACCTCGCCCGTGGGGGCACGCTGATCCAGCATCTGCCGGACGTGCTCGGGCACGAGGACCACCGTGCCGTGCCCGGTGCCTTCGGCGACCACGACGTACGGCTGGTCGAGGGTTCGCTCGCTGCCCGTGCCGCCGGAGCGACGTCACATCCGACGAAATCGCATCACCATCAAGGCGTGAACGAGATCGGGGAGGGCTTCGACGTGACGGGCAGGGCGACCGTGGACGAGCTGGTGGAAGCGATCGAGGACCCGACGCGCCGGTTCGCGCTCGGCGTCCAGTGGCACCCCGAGGCTTCCGGCGGCGAGGAGATCGCCGCGCTGGTCGAGGCGGCGCGGTCATGAGCCCCGGACGGCTGGACGGCAAGGTGTGCGTGATCACCGGCGCCGCGGGCGGCATCGGCGCCGCGTCGGCCGCCATCTTCCGCGCCGAGGGCGCCACCGTGATCGGCGTCGACCTGCGCGACGACGTCGAGGGCGTGGACCTCGCCCTGGCCGCCGACGTCGCCGACGAGGAAGCCGTCATCGCGTTCATGAAGCGCGCCCGTGAGGAGTACGGCCGCATCGACGTGCTCTTCAACAACGCCGGCATCTCCCCCGACGACGACGTCTCCGTGCTGGACACGACGCTGGAGGCCTGGCAGCGCGTGCAGGACGTGAACCTGCGCAGCGTCTTCCTGTGCTGCAAGCACGGCATCCCGCACCTGCTCGACACCGGCGGCGGCTCGGTGATCAACACCGCGTCCTTCGTCGCGGTGATGGGCGCGGCCACCTCGCAGATCTCCTACACCGCCTCCAAGGGCGCGGTGCTGGCCCTGTCGCGCGAGCTCGGCGTGGAGTTCGCCCGCCGCGGTGTGCGGGTGAACGCGCTCTGCCCCGGCCCGGTCGACACGCCGCTGCTGCGCGAGCTCTACGCGAGTGACCCGGCCAAGGCCGCGCGCCGTCTCATCCACCTGCCGATGGGCCGCTTCGCCGACGCGAACGAGATCGCCAAGGCCGCGCTGTTCCTGGCCTCGGACGACTCCTCGTACGTGACCGCCTCGACGTTCATGGTCGACGGTGGCCTCTCCGGGGCGTACGTAACCCCTGAGTGATCGGCGTTTCGTCCAGACCTGACCGTTGGTTCAGGTCCCCCGCTCAAGGGCCGGCGACCTTGCGGCGTCATGGACCTGAACGCGCTTGAAACCAGCTTCGACCTCGTCGCCCCGAAGGGTGACGAGCTGATGGAGATCTTCTACGCCGACCTGTTCGCGGCCGCGCCGGCCGTGCAGCCGCTGTTCGCCGGCACCGACATGCAGCGTCAGCGCTCGATGCTGCTGGCCGCGCTCGGCCTGCTGCGCCGCTCGCTGCGCAACCTGGACGCGATCCTGCCCGCCCTCCAGCAGATGGGCGCCCGCCATGTGGCCTACGGCGCGATGCCGGAGCACTACCCGGTCGTCGGCCAGGTGCTGATCGGCGCGATGGCGAAGGTCGCCGGCCCGGAGTGGCGCCCGCAGTACACGGCGCAGTGGCAGAGCGCGTTCGCGATCGTCGCCGGCGCGATGATCGAGGGCGCCGACGCGGAGCTCACGATCGCTGCGTGAGCTGCTCGACGGTCCGCTCGGCGAGCGCGGTGAACGCCGGGTTGGTCTCGCGGTAGTACGGGATGATCATCGCCGCCTGGTGCAGCGCGATGCCGCGGGCACGCTCCCAGGTGGCGTCGTCGACGTCCAGCGCGGCGCGGAAGACGGCGCGACCAGGCGGGTCGAAGATCGCCCAGGCCGGGATGATGTCGTGTGCGGGGTCGCCGGCGCCCATGGCGCCGAAGTCGATCACGGCGGCCAGCGCGCCGCCTGAGACGAGCACGTTGGGCCGGAGCAGGTCGGCGTGGATCCACGTGCGGGTGCCGTCCCAGGCGGGTGCCTCCAGCGCGCGCTCCCACGCCGCGAGCGCGGGGCCGCGCAGCAGCGGGCGCGTCATCTCATCCAGCTCCGCCAGCGGTGCGCGGCCGGCCGCCGGTGCCTCGGTCACGTCGTGCGCGCGCAACTCGTGCACGAATCGGGCGAGCGTCGCCGCGGCGGCGCGCTCGTCCGTCACGTCGTCGTAGGGCTCGCCTTCGATCCAGCGGAACACCGCCCACGGGAAGGGGAACTCGTCGGTGGGCTCGCCCGCGAACACCGGAACCGGAATCGGCAGCGACACGTCCAGCCGCGGCAGCCACTCGCACTCCTTGCGCAGGTCGCCCGCGTACTGCTCCAGCCGCGGCAGCCGCACGTAGAGCTCGTCACCGAGGCGGTAGATCGCGTTGACGGTGCCGGTGGAGCGCACCGCGCGGAGTGGGCCGCGCAGTTCGGGGCATTGCCCCAGCAGACCCGAAACGAGCGCGTCGTCGATCGGCACTTCCCCCACGTGCACGCGAACACAGATAGCGTGGGCGTCATGTCCAGGGTCCTCATCGCGCTGCTCGGCGCGCTTCTCCTCCTTCCCGCGTCCGCTCAAGCCCAAGAGATCACGGTCATGACGCGCAACCTGTTCCTCGGCGCCGACCTCTCGCCGGCCATCAACGCGCCCGGCATCCCCGAGGCCATCAACGGCGCCGGCACCGTGTGGAACGAGGTCCAGGCGACCAAGTTCAACGAACGCGCCGTCCCGCTCGCGAAGGAGATCAAGGCCTCCAAGGCCGACCTCGTCGGGCTGCAGGAAGTGGCGCTCTGGCACGTGCAGCAGCCGTCGGACGGCGGCGCGCCGCCGATCAGCCCGGTCGCGGGTGCGCAGCCCGCCACCACGGTCGCGTTCGACTTCCTCGCGCTGCTGCAGAAGCAGCTCGGCAGCTCGTACAAGGTGGTCGTCGTCAACGAGGAGTTCCAGGCGGAGCTGCCGGTGAACGCGGACGGCAACGTCGCGACCGGCACCGGTCCGCTGGCGGGCTTCGGCGCCGACCTGGACGCGCGGCTGACGATGCGCGACGTGATCCTCGTCCGCAAGGGCTCGAAGGTGAAGCTGGGCAAGACGCGCAAGGGTCACTTCAAGACCCGCTACGAACCGAACGTCGGCGGCCTCAAGATCCCGGTCGATCGCGGCTGGACGTCGGTTGAGGCGAAGCTCGGACAGCGCAAGTTCCGGTTCGTCAACACGCACCTGGAAGCGTTCGGGGACACGAAGATCCGCGAGGCACAGGCCAAGGAGCTGATGGCCGGGCCGCTGAAGACCAAGACGCAGGTCGTGCTCGTCGGCGATCTGAACTCGGGGATCGCGCGCCACAACCAGCCGGAGAAGCCGGGCGACGACCTCGCGTTCAAGGCGCTGAAGGGCTTCAAGGACAACGGCGCACGCCAGTCCTGCTGCTTCTCCAGCCTCACCGACCCGCGCGCGGTGTTCGATCACACCGTCGATCACGTGCTCACCAAGCCGGGCCTGAAGACCGTCCGCGCACGCGTCACGGGCAACGACGTGGGCGAGCGCACGGCGTCCGGGTTGTGGCCCTCCGACCACGGTGGCGTGATCAGCCGGTTGCGCCTGCGTGGCTAAAGCCCTACCTTCACCCCAAGTGACCCTGTTCGAGGCGGCTAAGGCCGGGGACTCCAGCGCGGTCGAGGCGTTGCTGCGCGATGGCGCCGACGTCAACGCCCGCGAGTCCGAAGACCACACATACGCACTGCATTGGGCGGCGGCGTCCGGACACCTCGAGGTCGTCCGGTTGCTCGTCGACGCCGGTGGTGACGTCCACGGCGAGGGCGACGACCATGCGCTCGGCGTGATCGGCTGGGCGACCTGCTGGGAGCCCACGCAACCCGAGATCGCGGAGTTCCTCGTGAGCCGCGGTGCGCGCCACCACATCTTCTCCGCGCTCGCGCTCGGGCTGGAGGAGCGCGTCCGCGCGATCGTCGCCGAGGACCCAAGTGCACTGAATCGGCGGATGAGCCGCAACGAGGACCATCGCCTCCCGCTGCACTTCGCGGTCGACCGTGGGCTCGCGGACATGGTCGAGCTCCTGATCGAGCTCGGCGCCGACCCGCTCGGAGTCGACGTCAACGGCCACTTCGCCGCCACCTACGCGCGGACCCCCGAAGTGGACCTCGCCGCGATGCAAGCCGTCCACGCGTTGGGGAAGGCCGAGCTCGTCAGCGCCGAGCGCGGTTCCCGCGCGGTGCGCGGGCAGCCGATCGACGTACTCGCCGCGCTCAGCGTCGGCGACCGCGCCGCCGCCGAGCGCTTCGCCGGCGCGATCGGCCCGGGCGAGCTGCACCTGATGGCCAAGCGCGGGCACACCGAGGCCGTGCGCTGGCTGCTGGAGCACGGCGCCGATCCGAACGCCGTGTGGAGCCACTTCGGCGTGTACGTGCGGCCGCTACAGCTGGCCACGCGCTACGGGCACGAGGATGTCGCAACCGTCCTGCTGGACGCCGGCGCCGATCCCGCCGGCCGTGAGCCTGAGGAGGTGAACGTCCCGTTGCTCGGTTCCACCGACGAGCCCGAGACCGTCAGTGTCGTGCTCGAGATCCACGAGCACGACCCGCACATCTCCGAGCTCCTCAACGCGTTCGAGGACGGCTGGGTTCAGGGCATCACGAGCCGCTCAGGCGTCGTCCGGCTGGAGCTGGAGACACCCGGCGGCACGTGGGGCGCGGCGGTCACCCTCGTCGAAGGCCGGCTCGAGCGCCTGCCGTTCGACTGGCGCTCACACGCGCACTGCCTCAGGCCCTAGTCCTAGTCGCGCGCCGGGATCTCCTGCACCGCCCAAGCGTTGCCGTCGGGGTCGCTGAAGAACGTGAAGCGACCCCACGGCATGTCGTCGATGTCGGTCACCGCGATGCCCCGCTCCTTCAGCTCGGCGTGCGCCGCGTCCATGTCCTTGACGACGAGCTGCAGGCCCTTCACCGACCCCGGCTCGGCGTCCGTCAGCCCGGTCCCGATCGAGATCGAGCACCCCGAGCCGGGAGGGGTGAGCTGCACGAACCGCAGGTTCTCGTTGACCTGATGGTCGTGGTCCGCGTTGAACCCGACCTGCACATAGAACGCCTTGGCACGGTCCACGTCGGTGACCGGCAGGGTGATCAGCTCGAGCTTGAAGTCCATGAACCGAAGGTTACGGACTATTGCGGTCAGCTTCTGTCCGCAATTTTGCGGACCGTCATGGTCTTCGTCAGCGCGCTCTTGGCTCCGCCGTCCGCGGTGGCCGTCGCGGTCAGAATGAGCTTGCCCGAGCGGACGCGCGCGAACGCCCGGCGCGCCCTGGGCGTGAGCCGCACCGCCACCCGGCGCGTGCCGCTGACGCTGCGGTCGGCAACGGTCCGGGACCGGAGGCCGAGCTTGCGCGCCGTCTTCAAGTCCACCTTGACCACCAGCCGTGTCCGGCACTTGGGCTTCGTGCAGCGCACGTCCACGGTCATCCCGCGGCGCAGCAGCGTCGCCATCCCTGGGCGACGCGCGGAGACGTCCAGCCAGCGCACCGGCCGCGGCTCCGGCCGTGGAGCGACCTGAGGCACGATCGGGGTGATCTCGCGGCGAACGGTGGTCGAGACCCCGGCCTGGTCGGTCGCGCGCGCAGCGAGGCTTGCGGTCACGCGGGTGTCCTCATGCGAGCCGCCCGGATACGCGCCGTCGTCGAACGCACCGTCGTTGTCGGCGTCCCAGGCGATCTGCGGTGAGACGCCGTCGTCGGCGTCCGTCCCGGAGCCGAACAGCTCAACGCGTCGATACTCCGCCTTCAGCGGAGCCGCGATGTCGAAGGTGGCCATGGTCACGTCCGGCCCGAGGTCGCCGGCGACGAACGGCACCGCGGTCGTGGCCACGGCCGTGCGTCCGCGTGTGTCTGTGGCCCTCACCGCGACCGTCTGCGGACCGCCGAACGTCCACGGGAAGCCGCCGGCACCCTTGGGCACGTCGTTGAACACGCCGTCGCCGTCGAGGTCGACGTTCGAATCGAACGTGCTCGGCCCGGACGCGGCCCACGTGACCACCGAGGGCATGGCAGCCCGCACCGGCGGAATGCCCGTCCAGGCAACGGTCGGCACCGCGATGTCAGCGGGTTCCCGCACCGAGACCGTCATGCGGACGACGTCGCCCGGACCGACGTTGGTTCCGCGCGCCCGCACCTCGTACGTCCCGGCGGTGGGATAGGTGAACGCGATCTCGTTTCCGGTGCCGTCGTCGAACGCGCCGTCCCCGTCCGCATCCCAGGAGACGTCGGCGATCCAGGACCACTTCGGCACCGACAGCGTCGTCGCCGTCCCGACCTGCGTCACGCGCGGGACGGACAACGTGATCTGGTACGGCGACGCTCGCACGACCGCCGTGGCGCCGCTGTCGTCGGTCACGCGAGCCCGGACGATGCCGCCGTGCCCGGGCCATGTCGGGACGCGCGCGTCGTTCCCGCGGTCGGTCTCGTACGTGCCGTCATCGTTGAGGTCGTACTCGTAGCGGACGATCTCACCGTCTGGATCGACCGCGTTCAGCAACCGCCCCGAATCGCCGTAGTCGCCGGCGACCGTCGCGTACGGCTCGGGGAAGCGCACCGTCGGCGCGATGTTGCCGGCGTGTACGTCCAGCGTCGTGGTGGCTACCGACGTCGCGCCCGCGTCGTCGGTGAATCGCGCGCGGATCACGCGCTCGCCGGGCGTCGCGAAGGTCGCGGGCGATGTTGCCCCGTCCGTCTCGAACGTGCCGTCCCCGTCGAGGTCGAGCGCGGTCTTCACGCTCAGCCCATCTGGGTCGGCGCCCTTGGCCGTGACCGTGACCGGCACGCCGACGCGGGCGCTGTACGGCTTCACGCTGACCGTGCCGCCCGGGGCGACGTTGAAGTCGCGCACCGTGAACGTGCGACTGTCCGTGACCACACCGACCGCGGTCACCGCCCGCGCGCGGACGGTCCGCGTCCCGGTTGCGAACGTCGTGGTGACGTCCTTGCCGGTCGCGTCGTCGAACTCCCCGTCCCCATCGAGATCCCACGCGTAACTCGGGGCTCCGAGGCCGCCGGTCAGCCGCACCTCGCTGCCCGCGCGCGGCGATACGGGCGACATGCCGATGCTGAGCGGGGCCGAGAGGGGGACGATCGACGACGCGAGCGCAGTGGCCGACGGGACCAGCACGCCGGCGAGCAGGGAACCTACGAATACTCGGGACGTCATGGCTACGCGCCAAGTTAGCCGCACCCGGGTGCGGCGCGACCCGGCTATTCGATCAGTTCAGCGGCTTGAAGCCATTCGGCCTCGAGCGTCTCGCGCTCGGCCTGGAGCTCGGCCAGCGCGCTCTGGAGCTCGCGGAGCCGACCGTAGTCGGTGGCCGCGGCCGCCATGGCCGTGTGGAGCTCCTCCTCACGCGCCGTGCTCTTCTCCAGCGCGCGCTCCAGCCGCGCGACGTCCTTGCGCGCGGCCCGGACGACGGTCTGGTTCGGGGTCGAGCGCGCCTCGCGCGACGCGGCCGGCGCGGACTCCGGCTCGCGCAGGGTCAGGTACTGGTCGATCCCGCCCGGCAGGTGCGTGACCGAACCCTCGCCCAGCAGCGCGTAGACGTTGTCGCAGACGCGTTCGACGAAGTAGCGGTCGTGGGAGACGACGATCAGCGTGCCGGGCCAGCCGTCGAGGAGGTCCTCCAACGCCGTCAGCGTGTCGATGTCGAGGTCGTTGGTCGGCTCGTCGAGCAGGAGGACGTTCGGCTCGCTCATCAGCAGCCGCATGAGCTGCAGCCGGCGGCGCTCGCCGCCGCTGAGGTCCTTGACGAGCGTCCGCTGCTTCTCGCCCTTGAAGCCGAAGCGCTCGACCAGGGAGCCGGCCGTCAGCTCACTGCCGTCGCCGAGTCGCGCGTAACCGCGCACCTCCTCGACCGCCTGCAGCACACGCAGCCCGCCGGGGATCTCGGCCGTGTCCTGGGAGAGGTGCGCGAGCCGCACCGTCTGGCCGTGTTCGACGGTCCCCACGTCCGGCTCGAGCTCCTTCGCCAGCACCCGCGTGAGGGAGGACTTGCCCGAGCCGTTCACGCCGACCAGCCCGATCCGATCGCCCGGGCCGATGTGCCAGTCCATCCCCTTCAGCAGCACCTTCGCGCCGAACGCGAGCCCGACGCCCTCGGCCTCGATCACCTTCCCGCCCAGCCGTGAGGAGGCGAACTTGAGCAGCTCGACCCCGTCGCGGGCCTCGGGCTCGTCGGCGATCATCGCGTTCGCGGCCTCGATCCGGAACTTGGGCTTGGAGGTCCGTGCCGGCGGCCCGCGCCGCAGCCACGCGAGCTCTTTCCGGAGCAGCTGCTGGCGCCGGTCCTCGCGCGCCGAGGCCTGCCGCTCGCGCTCGGCGCGCGCCAGCACGTACGCCGCGTAGCCGCCCTCGTACTGGTGCACGTCCCCGTCGGCCACTTCCCACGTGTGCGTGCAGACGGCGTCCAGGAACCAGCGATCGTGGGTCACGACCAGCATCGAGCCGCGGCGCGCCGCCAGATGCCGCGCGAGCCAGTCCACGCCCTCCACGTCCAAGTGGTTGGTGGGCTCGTCCAGAAGCAGCAGCTCAGGGTGCCCCAGCAGCGTCTTGGCCAGCGCGATCCGCCGGCGCTCACCGCCGCTGAGCGGGGCGATCGGCGCATCGAGGCCGCGCGGGAAGCGCGACATCGACACGCCGCCCAGCAGCCCGTCCAGCACGTTCCGGTAGCGCGCATCCGCGGCCCACTCGTGATCCGCCAGCCCGCCGACCAGCTCATCGCGCACCGTCAGAGACGAGTCCAGGTCGTCGCCCTGCCCGAGCATCGACAGCACGAGCCCGCCGACCCGGGTGACGAGGCCCTGGTCGGGCTCCTCCACGCCCCCGATCAGCCGCAGCAGCGTCGACTTGCCGTCACCGTTGCGTCCGACGATCCCGACGCGGTCGCCCGCGGAGATGCCGAGCGTCACGCCGCTCAAAACGGTTCGCGCGGCGAAGCCCTTCGCCACGTCTTTCAGGTTCACGAGATTGCGCGCAGGCGCTGACATCGGTCATCAGCCTACGATCAACGCCGTGGAGGAGCTCGAGGAGGAACAGCAACACCTGGACGAGACGTGCGCCGCATACGACGTCGCGTTCGCCGCGTTGACCGGCCGGCGCGGCTATCGCGGGGACGACGACTACGCCAATGAGGCCCTCGAGGCCATGCGGCGGGAGCGCATCCGCGTGTACACCGAAGCGAGCGGACCGCTGTACTTCGGCCGCGTCGACCGCACGGACGGTGAGACGCTCTACGTCGGCCGCCACGCCATCCACAGCCCGACCAACGACCTGCTCGCGATCAACTGGCGCGCCCCCGCGGCCGAGCCGTTCTACGCCGCCACCGAGCGCGAGCCCCAGGGCCTCAGAAGGCGCCGCCGGCTCGACATCGAGGACCGGCAGGTGCTCGGGTTCGTCGACGAGCCGCTGGACACGCGGTTCGAGGACCACCTCACCGACGCGATCGTCGAGGACATCACGCGCCAGCGCGTCGGCGAGATGCGCCAGATCATCTCGACGATCACGCCCGACCAGTACGAGCTGATCGCGCGCGAAGCGCAGGGCGCGCTCGTGATCCAGGGCGGCCCCGGGACGGGGAAGACCGCCGTCGGCCTGCACCGCGCGGCCTGGCTGCTGTACGCCAACCCGCAGCTCGGCCGCGAGGGGGTGCTGGTCGTCGGCCCGAACGAGACGTTCATCAAGTACATCGAGCAGGTCCTCCCCGCGCTCGGCGAGAGCACCGTCGAGCAGCGCTCGATCGGCTCGCTCGTGTCTGAGCCCCACGGCGAGACCGACGAGACCCGCGAGCTGGCGACGCTCAAGGGCAGCGCGCGGATCGCCGTCGTCATGCACCGCCTCCTGTGGAGCCGGCTCGCGTTCGAAGACATCGAGATCCCCGTCTCCCGCCGCGTGACCGTCACGGTCACCGCCGACGAGCAGCGGGAGCTGGTCGCCTCCGTACGGGAGCGCACCTTCTCCTACGAGGCCGGGCGGGAGCGTTTCCGCGAGCGTCTGGCCGGCACGCTGGCCTCCCGTCTGCTCACGCACGACTCGCTCGCCAGCCCGGACGACACGATCAAGATCATCCGCAAGACGAAGGAGTACAGCCGCGCGGTGACCAAGGCGTGGCCCAAGGAGACGCCGCAGGGACTCGTCGGCAAGCTCTTCACGAACCGCGCCCGGTTGGAGGAGGTCGCCGGTGACCTGCTCGAGCCCGACGAGATCGCGCGCCTGCTCAAGGCCAAGGCGGCGACCAAGAAGCCCGACATGACGCCGACCGACGTCGCGCTGCTCGACGAGGCGCACTGGCTGATCGACCCGGGTTTCCGGCGCTTCGGCCACGTCGTCGTCGACGAGGCCCAGAACCTCACCCCGATGGAGCTGCGGATGACGGTGAGACGAGCGCGCGGCCAGTCGCTGACGATCCTTGGCGATCTCTCCCAGCGCACCGCCGACGCGGGCGTGTCCAGCTGGGAGCGCGTCCTGCAGGAGGCCGGCGTGGACACCTTCGACGTGTCAGAGCTCGAGGTCAGCTACCGCGTCCCGAACGAGTTCCTGCAGATCGCGGCCGCGCTGCTCCCGCCCGGCGCGCCCGCCCCGCGCGGCGTCCGCGAAGCCCCGTTCCCGGCGCGCGCTCTGCACACCAACGACCTCGGCACCGCGACCGCGCAGGAAGCGAGCCGCCTGGCCGAGGCCGTCAACGGCAGCGTCGGTGTCGTCGCCCCGCTCGAGCACATGGACGAGATCAAGGCCGCTCTCGGCGACTTCGCCGACGCCATCCACGCGACCCTCGGCGCCGGCATCAACCTGCTGGACCTGCACGTGGCGAAGGGCCTCGAGTTCGACGCGATCGTCGTCGTCGAGCCCGAGGCGATCCTGCGCGAGCGCCCCGACGGCGGCGTCGGGGGCCTCTACACGGCGCTCACCCGCGCCACCCGCGCCATGTCCGTGGTCCACGCCGAGCCCCTCCCGGAGCCGCTCGCGGACGCCTTCGCAACCTAAAGGTGCCTGGCACCTTTAGGTTCACGCGGTCCAGATGCCGCCCGGCGGGGCGCTGTCCGCGACCGCCGGCAGCAGCCGGGCGACGACCGCGACCGGCGGGCCCCCGTGCAGGGCCGACCAGACGGCGCCGAGCAGGGCCGCCGCGGTCGCCTCGTCGCCCACGGCGGCGGTCAGCGCGATCGTGATCCGCCGCAGCGAACGCTCCACGCGCGGGGAGGGCCCGACGCGCGCGCTCACGAACACCAATCGCGCGCCCGGCTCCGAAGCCACGTAGGCGTCCAGCGCGGCCGCGATCTGCCCCACGCCGCCCTCGAAGCGCTCGAGCAGCCGCTCCACCTCGGCCTCGACCGCCAGCGCGAACAGCTCCTCCTTGTCGCCCCCACGCGCGTAGAGCGTCGGCTTCGCCACGCCGGCCGCGGCCACCACGCGGTCGATCGGCGTCCCGTGCAGCCCGTCCGCGGCGAAGGCCGCGGCCAGAGCGGCGGTGTCGATCTGCGCGCGGGCCCGAGGCACCCGCCGAATCCTAACCGCACAGTTCAGATTCGACTCCGAGGAGTCAGCCCACGACCACATGTCCGACCGGCGGTCGGAACCGGCCGGTCAACACCCGACATACGGTCGAGTCATGCACTTGAGGGAACTCCGAACCGCCGGTCACGCCCCCTCCTTGGTGGCCGCGCTCCTGCACTTCGACGTCAGCTTCATGGCCTGGGTGCTGCTCGGCGCCCTCGGCGCGTACATCGGCGAGGACCTCGGTCTGTCCGCTACAGCCAAGGGCCTGCTGGTGGCCGTGCCGCTGTTGTCCGCCGCCGTCTTCCGCGTGGCGCTCGGCCTGCTCGGAGACCGGTACGGCCCGCGCCGCGTCGGCCTGATCTCGATGGCCTTCGTGGTCGTCGCGCTCATCACCGGCTGGCAGCTCGCCAACACGTACGGCGCGCTGCTCGGCGTCGGTGTCCTGCTCGGCGTCGCGGGCGCGAGCTTCGCCATCGCGCTGCCGCTCGCCGGCCGCCACTATCCGCCGGAGCGCCAGGGCCTGGCCATGGGGATCGCGGGCGCCGGCAACTCCGGCACCGTCCTCACGACGCTCTTCGCCCCGCGCCTGGCCGAGGCCTACGGCTGGCACGCGGTGTTCGGCCTCGCGCTGATCCCGGTGACCCTGGTGTGGGTGGCGTTCGCGGTGCTGGCCAAGGAGCCGCCCGCGCCCGCCGTCCCGGTCCGCCCGCGCGACCTGCGCAACATCCTGCGCGAACGCGACGCCTGGCGGCTGTGCGGCCTCTACGCCGTGACGTTCGGGACGTTCGTCGGGCTCGCCTCCTTCCTGCCGATCTTCTTCCGCGACCAGTACGCGATCAGCAAGGTCGACGCCGCCACGCTCGTCGCCGTCGGCGCGGCGCTCGGCTCCCTCCTACGGCCGCTCGGCGGCTACCTCGCCGACCGGGTCGGCGGCACCACGGTCCTCACCGGCGTCTACGGCGTCGGCGCGGCGCTGTTGCTGTTCACGTCCGCGCTGCCCGCGCTGGGCGCCACCGCCACCGCGTTCATCCTCGCCATGGGCACGTTCGGGGTCGGCAACGGCGCCGTGTTCCAGCTCGTCGGCGTGCGGTACCGGGACCGGATCGGCGTGCTCACCGGGCTCGTCGGCGCGGCCGGCGGCCTCGGCGGGTTCTTCCTGCCGACCATCCTCGGCACGGTCAAGGACGTGTTCGGCTCCTTCGGGCCGGGCCTGGGCGCCATCGCCGTCGCCGCGGCGATCGCCTTGATCACCACGATCCGGCCTTCCACCGCCGCGCTGGCGGGAGCACGGGCATGAAGGTGCTGGTCGTCGGCGGCGGGATCGCCGGGCAGGCCGTGCTCGAGGCGATCCGCGAGCGCGACAGCGACATCGAGCTCACCCTCGCGTGTGCCGAGCCCCGCCTCCCGTACGACCGCGTCGCGCTCTCCACCCTGCTCGCCAGCGGTGCCGACCCCGACACGCTCACGCTGCGCCCCGCTTCGTGGTTCGAGGACCACCGCATCGAGGTGCTGCTCGACACGCGCGTCGAGGAGCTGACCGGCTACGACCGCTACGTCATCTGCACGGGCAGCGACGCGCTCGTCCCGCCGATCCCGGGC
Organism: Solirubrobacter taibaiensis; assembly: GCA_027587225.1. GTDB lineage: Bacteria > Actinomycetota > Thermoleophilia > Solirubrobacterales > Solirubrobacteraceae > Solirubrobacter > Solirubrobacter taibaiensis. The sequence goes on along the minus strand of JAPDDQ010000001.1, from coordinate 355,577 downwards.
GCGCAGCACGCCCACGTCTTCCGCTCCCCCGAGGATTGCGCCACGCTGTCGGCGACGCAGGGTCGCGCCGTGGTCATCGGCGGTGGCCTGCTGGGATTGGAGGCGGCCTACGGGCTCGCTTCGCTCGGCGTCGAGACGACGGTCGTGCACCTCATGGACCGGCTGATGGAGCGCCAGCTGGACGAGGGCGCGGCCAAGCTGCTCGCTCCCGCGATCGAGGCGCTGGGCGTCGAGATCCTGCTCGAGGCCAACACGCAGGAGATCACGCCTGAGGGCGTCCGTCTCGCCGACCGGTTTTTGCCGGCCGACACCGTGGTCATCTCGGTCGGCATCCGGCCGCAGGTGGACCTCGCGCGCGCCGTCGGTCTGCAGGTGGAGCGCGGGATCGTCGTGGACGACGCCATGGTGACCTCCGACCCACGCGTCCTCGCCGTCGGCGAGTGCGCGCAGCACCGCGGCGTCGTCCACGGCATCGTCGCCCCGATCCACGAGCAGGCGAAGGTCGCCGCGGACACGATCTGCGGCGTCGCAGCCGCCTACACCGGCTCCGTCCCCACGGCGAAGCTCAAGGTCATGGGCGTGGACCTGGTGTGCGCCGGGTCGCCCGACGGCACCCGCGCGGTGGTCGTCGCCGACGATTCCAGCTACCGCAAGCTGGTCGTCGACCCCGACGGTCGCACCGTCGGCACGATCCTGCTGGGCGACATCCGCGGCTCGGAGCTGCTGATGGACGCGGTCCGCACCGGCCGCGAGGCCGCCGACCCGCTCGCGCTGCTCGCCGAGGCCTCCCAGGCCACGGCGGCCGACCTTCCCGACAGCGCCCGCGTGTGCAACTGCCACGGCGTCTGCAAGGGCGAGATCGTCGACGCCATCCGCACGCGCGGCCTCGGCTCCACGCTCGAAGTGGTCAACGTCACCCGCGCCGGCGCGGGCTGCGGCTCGTGCAAGCCGCTCGTCGGCGAGCTGCTGGCGATCGAGCGCGGCGGCGCGGCCGAGGAGGCGACGTTCCTGTGCCCGTGCCGGCGCCAGACGCGCGAGGAGCTGGCCGCGGTGGTCAGAGAGCGCGGGATCGAGTCCGTGTCCGAGCTGTCCGCCGCGTGCGGCGCCGGCCGCGACTGCGGCGCCTGCAAGCCCGGGCTCTCCTACCTCGTGAGCGAGATCGCCGGCAACCGCCACCGCGAGGAGCGCCACGCGCGCTTCATCAACGACCGCGTCCACGCGAACATCCAGAACGACGGCACGTTCTCCGTCGTCCCGCGCATCCGCGGCGGCGTGACGAACGCCGCCGAGCTGCGCCGGATCGCCGACGTCGCGGACAAGTACGAGGTGCCGCTGATCAAGATCACCGGCGGCCAGCGGATCGACCTGCTCGGCATCAAGAAGGAGCAGCTCCCGGCCATCTGGGAAGAGCTCGACATGCCCTCCGGCCACGCCTACGCCAAGGCCGTGCGCACCGTGAAGACGTGCGTCGGCACCGACTTCTGCCGCTTCGGGCTGGGCGACGCGATGGGCGTCGGCATCGAGCTCGAACGCGCGATGGAAGGCCTGTACACGCCGCACAAGGTCAAGGGCGCCGTCACCGGCTGTCCGCGCAACTGCGCCGAGGCGTACGTGAAGGACATCGGGCTCGTGGCCGTCGAGGGCGGCTGGGAGGTCTACGTCGGCGGGGCGGCGGGCGCGACCGTCCGCAAGGGCGACCTGCTCGCGACCCTGCCCACCTCCGACGAGGCGATCCGCGTGTCGCTGGCCTTCCTGCAGCACTACCGCGAGTCGGCCGAGTACCTCGAGCGCACCTACGCGTACATCGCGCGGGTGGGCATCGAGCCGGTGCGCGAGGCCGTGCTCGAGGACCTCGACGCGCTGATCGAGCGGTACAAGATCGCGAAGGCGGCGGCCGACCCCGACCCGTGGCGCGAGCGCCACACCCCCGTCCACCCCAAGCAGTTCTCCGAACTGGACTCTGAGCCCGCGCTCGTCGGTCCGCCCGCGGAGGGAGCCCGATGACCGCGATCGCCAACCCCACCTGGACGCTCGTCTGCCGCGTCGAGGACGTGCCGCTGCTCGAAGGCCGCACGACCTCCATCGACGACCGCCGGATCGCGATCTTCCGCCTGCTGACCGGGTTCGCGGCGATCGACGCGCACTGCCCGCACGCCGCCGGGCCGTTGGCGGACGGGATCGTCGCCGACTCGTGCGTCACCTGCCCGCTGCACGGCCGCCGCTTCGACCTGGAGACCGGCCTGGCGCTCAACGGGCCGGAGTCGGTTGCCGTGCACGAGGTCCGCGTCGAGGAGGACGAGGTCTGGGTGCGTCTCTCTTGAAGACGACGTGCCCGTACTGCGGGGTCGGGTGTGGCCTGGTCGCGGAAGTGCGCGACGGCCGCCTCGTCTCCGTGCGCGGGGACACCGATCACCCCGTCAACCGCGGCGCGACGTGCCGCAAGCCGACCCGCCTGCCCGAGGCCGTCCACGCGCCCGACCGGGCGACGACGCCGCTGCGTCGCGCCTCGCTGGACGACCGCTGGCGGCCCGCGTCCTGGCGCGCGGCGATCGGCGACGTGGCCAAGAGCCTGCAGCGCTACAAGCCCGACGAGATCGCGTTCTACATCTCCGGCCAACTGCTGACCGAGGACTACTACGCGGTCAACAAGCTGGCCAAGGGCTTCCTCGGCACCAACAACCTCGACTCGAACTCGCGCCTGTGCATGTCCAGCGCGGTCGCGGGCTACACGGGCGCGTTGGGATCGGACGGACCGCCGCCGTCGTACGCCGACATCGACGAGGCCGAGGTGCTGTTCCTGCTCGGCTCCAACGCGCAGTCCTGCCATCCGATCGTGTGGAACCGGATTCGTAGCAAGGGCGCGTTCCTGATCGTCGCCGACCCGCGCCGCACGCCCACCGCCGAGCACGCCGCGCTGCACCTGCCCGTGCGGCCCGGCACCGACCTCCCGCTGCTGAACGCGATGCTGCACGTGCTCGAGCGCGATGGGCTGCTCGACAAGCGGTTCCTCGACCGCCACACCCGGGGTGCGGAGGATGCGCTGACGGTCGCCGCCGACTGGTCGCCCGCGCGCGCCGCCGAGGTGTGCGGGGTGCCCGCGGAGGACATCGTGGCCGCCGCGCGGCGGTTCGGCTCCTCCAAGCGCTCGATGGCGCTGTGGTCGATGGGCGCGAACCAGTCCAGCGTCGGCACGTTGAAGAACCGCGCGCTGATCAACCTGTGCCTCGCGACCGGCAACATCGGCCGGCCGGGCGCCGGCCCGCTGTCGCTGACCGGCCAGCCCAACGCCATGGGTGGACGCGAGACCGGCGGGCTCTCCACGCTCCTGCCCGGCTACCGCAACGTGGCCAACGCCGAGGACCGCGCGTGGATGGGCCGCTTCTGGAACTCGCCGGGTATCGCACCGGAGCCGGGGCTGGCCGCCACCGAGCTGGTCGAAGCGCTGGAAGAGGACCGGATCAAGGTCCTGTGGATCGTCGCCACCAACCCGGTCGTCTCCCAGCCGGACGCGGGCCGCTTCGCCGCCGCGTTGCGCCGTGCCGAACTCGTCATCTGCCAGGACGCGTACTTCCCGACCGAGACGGGCGCGCTCGCCCACATGATCCTGCCCGCCGCCCAGTGGCCGGAGAAGGACGGGACGATGACGAACTCCGAGCGGCGCGTGTCGCTCGTCCAACGGGCGCTGGATCCGCCCGGCGACGCACTCGCGGACTGGGACATCTTCGCCCGCGTCGGCCGCGCGCTCGGCCACCGGGAGGCCTTCCCGTGGCGAACGGCGGCCGCCGTCCACGCCGAGTACGTCCAGACGACGGAAGGCCGGCTGTGCGACCAGACGGGCATCTCGCACACGCGGCTGCGGCGGGAAGGGCCGATCCAGTGGCCGTGTCCGTCGTCCGACCACCCCGGGACTGAGCGGCTGTACGCGTCGCGGCGCTTCGCCACCGACGACGGCCGCGCCCGCCTCGCGCCCACGCCGCACACCGCGCCCGCCGATCCCGTCTCCCCCGACTTCCCGCTCACGCTCACGACGGGCCGGGTCGCGCAGCAGTGGCACACGATGACCAGGACCGGCAAGTCGCCGTCGCTGCTGAGCGCCGAGCCGCATCCGTTCGTGGAAGTGCACCCCGATGACGCCGTCGGCCTGCCGGAGAAGGTGCGCGTGCGCTCGCGCCGCGGGTCCGCCGTGCTGCGGCTGCGGGTGAGTGAGAACGTGCCGCGCGGTGTCTGCTTCGCGCCGTTTCACTGGGGTGCGCTGCACCTGGAAGCGGGTGCGGGCGCGCTGAACAACGTGACTTCGCGGGCGATCGACCCCGTCTCCAAGCAGCCGGAGCTGAAGGCCTGCGCGGTGCGGCTGGAGCCGGTGCTGGCCCCGGTCGCGGCGAGCGGCGGACGCCACGTCGTGATCGTCGGCGCGGGCATGGCCGGCAACGCGGTCGCCGAGGCCGTGCTCGCCCACGAGCCCGGCTGGCGCGTGACGCTGATCGGGCGCGAGGACGACGCGCCCTACAACCGCGTCCTGCTCTCCCAGGCGCTGGCCGGCGACATCGAGGACTCCCGGCTCGCGCTCCGCCAGCCGGACGGCGTGACGCTGCGGCTCGGCGCCGCGGTGCGCGGGATCGACGCCCGCGCGCGGCGGGTCGAGCTCGCCGACGGCCGCGAGCTCGACTACGACGACCTGGTGCTCGCCACGGGCTCCGCGCCGTGGGTTCCGCCCATCCCCGGCCTCCATCGCCCGGGTGTGTTCGCGTTCCGTTCCTTGGCGGACATGCGCGCGATCCGCGAGGCCGCCGCCGGTGCGCGGCGCGCCGTGGTGGTCGGCGGTGGACTGCTCGGCCTGGAGGCCGCCCGCGGCCTGCGCGAACGCGGCGTCGAGGTCACGGTGGTGCACCTCGCCGACCGCCTGATGGAGCTCCAGCTCGACCCGCTCGCGGCGCGCCTGCTCGAACGCCGCATCCGCGCCCTCGGCATCCAGGTGCTGTGTGGACGCCGCACCGAGGCCGTCGCCGACGCCACGCCCGGCCACGTCGTCGCGCTCGACGACGGCACCGAGCTCCCCGCCGACCTCGTCGTCTTCGCCACCGGCATCCGGCCCGAGGTCGCGCTCGGTCGCGACGCCGGACTCGAGGTCGGGCGCGGCATCCTCGTCGACGACAACCTGCGGACCTCCGCCCCGGGGGTGTGGGCCGTCGGCGAGTGCGCCGAGCACCGCGGCACGGTCTACGGCCTGTGGGCGCCGGTGCTCGAGCAGGCCCGCGCGGCCGGGGCCGCGATCGCGGGCCGACCCAATGCGTTCCACGGCGCGGTCCCGGCCACGACGCTGAAGGTGGCCGGCATCGACCTCTTCTGCGCGGGCGCCGCCGCCGAGCCGGACCCACTGGCCGAGGAGGTCATCGTCCTCGACTCGCGCCGCGAGCGCTACCGCAAGCTCGTCCTGCGCGACGGCGCGCTGGCCGGCGCGACGCTCCTAGGCGACGTCGGCGATGCCCGGCGGCTGCGCGCGCTGATCGCCAGCGGCGAAGCCGTCCCGGAGGACCTGCTCGAATCCGGCGCGCCCACGTCGGACGCGCCCTCGGACCACCTCGTGTGCTCCTGCCAGGTCGTCTCGCGCAGCGACATCATCAGCGCCATCCGCGACCGTGAGCTCAAGACCGTGGCGCAGGTGAGCGAGCACACCGGGGCGGCCACCGGCTGTGGCGGCTGCCGCCCCGACGTGGAGGCACTGCTAGAGGCCGTGGTCTGACGCGTCGACGGCGAACACCCGGCGCGTCTTCTCGAACTCGGTGAGCGTGTAGAGCCGGTCGTTGGAGCCCACGAGGAACAGGTCCTCGGCGCCCGACCGTGGCCACTCGGTCTTGCGCAGCGGCGTCTTGCGCGCGCCGGCGAACAGGTAGCTCGGGTTGCCGTCGCCGAAGCTCGACGTGATCGCGAAGCGCCCGCTCTTCATCAGGGCGCCCTGGATGTTCGTGACGTCGGTCGACCACGCGTTGCGCGAGGCGACGGTCGCCCCCATCCGCCCGTTGGCCTTCACCGGGAAGCGCACGATGCGCCCGCCGGTCGCCGCGTTCGGCAGGAACTCGGACGTCACGAGCGCCGGCTGCTTCTGCGAGCGGTCCAGCGACACCGACGAGACGCCGAGCGCCGGACTGGGCGTGTAGGCCCCGGCCAGCGGCAGGATGTAGTCGTAGGTGCGGACCTCGCCCCGCAGCTTGGGCTTGACCTTGATCAGGTCGCTGATCTTGAACACGAGCAGCCGGTCCGTCGACGCGACGTAGAGGAAGTTGCCGATCCAGGCGAGCCCACCGGCGTGCGAGATCACGGGCTGCACCTGTCCGCCGCCGGTCGGGTAGACGAGCAGGACGTGCCGATAGGGCGCGCCGGCGTTGCTGTCCGTCGTGTTGTGCAGCGTCACGCGCGAGTACTCGGTCGGCTCGCCGTGCCAGCTGGTGATCAGCACCTTGTAGTTGCCGGCCATCCCGTTCGGGTAGGCGTCGGCGCTGCCGGTGATGCCCTGCGGACGCCAGTCCGGTTCACCCTCGTTGCCGGCCTCCCAGCGAAAGCCGGTGAGCGCGTTGGGCACCGGAGGGCCGTCGAGCCCACGCGTGTGCTGCTCCACGATCCTGGGGTTGAAGACCTCCCGGAAGCCGACCCGGCGGCCCATCCGGTTCGCCACCGCGTTGATGTTGCTCGCCGATCCGGCGTCCAGCCCGCTCTTGGTCAGCGTGAAGCCGGTCTTGATGCCCGTTACCTGCTGGGCGTGGGCCGTCGACGGCACCAGTGCCGTCAGCAGCACCGCGCCGAGTGCGATTCGCTTGTTCATGCTCCCCCTCGGGACGTAAAGTTCCGCGTTCCCGGGTCTACCCAACAGGGGGAAATACATGAGGGGCACCACATTCGCGGCTGCCGTCGCAGCGGCCGCGGTCGCTCTCGGCACCGCCGCGCCCGCCATGGCGCAGGACGAGCCGTCCGATCTCTGGCAGGCGTACACCGAGGTCCTGAGCAAGTCGCGCTACATCGATCTCACCCACACGCTCACGCCGTTCCAGCCCGTCTGGAAGGGCTTCGGCCCGTCGAGCTTCAGCCCGACGCTGAACCCGCTCACCGGCCAGCCGTACACGTTCGCCGCCGACGGGTTCGAGGCCACGGCGTACCAGCTCTCGACCGACCAGTTCGGCACGCAGCTGGACCCGCCCGCGCACTGGGCGCCCGAGTACCCGGCGATCGACGAGCTGCCGGCCACCTACGCCGTCCGCCCGCTCGTGGTCATCTCGATCGTCAAGCAGCTCAAGACGAAGGGCGACTACCACCTGCAGGTCGCCGACATCACGGCTTGGGAGAAAAAGCACGGCCGGATCCCGGAGGGCTCGGTCGTGATGGTCCGCAGCGACTGGTCGAAGAAGTGGACGACCGACCCGGTGAAGGCCAAGGCCCTCGCCGCCGAGACGGTGTTCCCCGGCGTCTCGCTCAAGGCCATCCAGTTCCTGCACCAGAAGCGCCACATCCTGTTCCACGGCCACGAGCCGCTGGACACCGACACCACGCCCACGCTCGAAGGTGAGGCGTGGCTGATGCACAACGGCTACACCCAGGCCGAGGGCGTCAACAACCTGTCCGCCGTGCCGGAGACGGGCTGCCTCGTCAGCATCGGCTTCCCGAAGTTCGGCGGCGGCGTCGGCGGCTACGCCCGCTACATCGCGATCTGCCCGCCTGACACCAAGGGGGCGAAGATCTCCCGTGCTGACGCGCCGATGAAGAAGAAGTCCCCGATCCTGCACTGGGACGCCGCGAAGGGCATGCGCGTCCGTTAACGACGAAGCGGGCCGGCCGATCTGCGATCGGCCGGCCCGCGTCTCACTGCATCGCTACCAGGTGGTGACGCCGTACTTGGGGCCGTAGTAGGCCAGCGAGTCGGCGATCGGGAAGTACCAGGACACGTTCTCGAAGATCCCGAAGAAGAACTTCGAACGGCACTGGTTGTTGATCAGGCTCGCGCCGGACGTGACGCCCTCGGCGCGGTAGCGGCCGCCGATGTAGGAGACGTTCGCGCCGCCCGAGTCACCGGGCTCGACGCACGCGGAGTGGCGGGTGAGGCCGTACACGGTCTCGCCGGTGTCGTAGTGGACCGTCTCGTTCTTGCCGCGGATGTAGCCGCAGGTGAACTTGGTCGTGATGCCGGACTTGCAGACGAGCGTGCCGACCGGCGCGTCCGTGCTGCCGGTGGTGGTGATGATGCCGCCGTTGGACGGGTTGGTGTCCACCCACGGGCCCTGCGTCCACAGGCCGTTGTTGTTGTAGCGGGCGATCGCGTCGTCGTAGCCCGGGAACCAGCTCTCGAGCACGGTGCCGAACGCGACGTTGCCCTGTCCGCGCAGCGTGTTGCCGGCGTTGACGCAGTGACCGGCCGTCAGCAGGTACCGCGCGCCCGTGGACGGGTTGCGCAGGTTGAAGCCGGCCGAGCAGGAGTTGCCGTTGATGCCGTCGCCGCCGTCCATGAACGCGGTCGCCTTCGGCGCCTCGTCCAGGATGTTCACGGACACGACGTCCTCGCCGTACTTGGCGGCCGCTTCACGCGCGGCCTCGGACTGCTCCTTGGTGGCCGAGATGGCCACCGTGTTGCTGATCGGGTCGAGTGAGAGCGCCGCGAACTGCGACTGGGACTTGACGATCTCGCGCTTGCGCGACGTCGTGTCCGGCCCGCCGAGCGCCACCTGCACCTCGGTGAGCTCGCCCAGGCTGTGCTTGACGAAGTTCGGCGTGGCGCCGGCGGCCTCGACCTGCTTGGCGAGCTCGTCGTCGGCCACGTTGACGATCAGCTTCTCGCTCTTGGTGTCGAAGTACGAGAGGCCGTACTGCTCGCCGATGGCCTTCTTCAGCCGCGCGTCGATCGCGATCGCGCGCTCCTGGGCCGGGAGCAGCGTCTTGAGCTGCTCGTCCGTGAGGCCCGTGTCGCGTGAGATCGACTTCATGACCTCGGCCGAGCCGTCGAGGCGCTGCTCCTGGGCGAGCGCCGGAGCGGCGCCCACCGCGAGCAGGAGGATGGAGGCCGTGAGGGCCGTCTTGATGCGCATGTCCAAGGCCTCCGGCTACCAGAGCGTGACGCCGTACTTGGCGCCGTAGTAGGGCAGGGAGTCGGCGATCGGGAAGTACCAGGAGACGTTCTTCTCACCGAAGACGGACAGGCAGCGCTTCTTGCCGTCCTTCACGCGCATGCGGGCACCGCTGGTGACGCCCTCGGCACGGAACTTGCCGCCGATCCAGGACAGGTTCGAGCCACCCGAGTCGCCCGGCTCGACGCACGCGCTGTGGCGGGTCATGTTGTTGACCTTGTCGCCGTTGCTGTAGGTGACGTCCTCGTCCTTGATCGAGATCGTGCCGCAGGTGAACTTGGTCTTGATGCCGGCCTTGCAGACGACCGTACCGACGGGCGCGTCGGTCCAGCCGGAGAAGCTGTTGAACGGGCCGTTCGACGGGTTGGAGTCAAACCACGGGCCCTGGATCCAGTAGCCGGTGTTCGCGTTGCGGATGATCGCGTCGTCGAACGTCGGGAACCAGCTCTCGTTCGTCGTGCCGAAGAAGACGGGGCCCTGGCCGTTGACGACCTGGCCCGTGTTGAGGCAGTGGCCGGCGGTCAGCAGGAACTTGGCACCAGTGGACGGGTTGCGCAGGTTGAAGCCGGCGGAGCAGTTGTTGCCGTTGTAGCCGTCGCCGCCGTCCATCCAGTTGATGGTCGGCTCGGGCAGGGAGTCGATCGCCTCGACGGAGACCGCGTCGCCGTACTTGGCGGCCGCTTCGCGGGCCGCGCCGGACTGCTCCTTCGTGGCCGTGATCTTCACGGTGTTGGAGACCGGGTCGAGCGCGATGGCCGCGAACGTGCCCTGCGCCTTGGAGATCTCACGCTTCTCGCCGTGCGGGTCGCCGCTGGAGCCGAGGCTGGACTTGATCTCGCCGAGCTCCTTGAGGCTGTGGCCGACGAGCTTCGGGGTGGCACCGGCGCCCTTGACCTGCTCGAGCAGGCCGCGATCAGTCACGTTGACGATCAGCTGGCCGCTCTTGATGTCGAAGTGCGAGCCGGCGAAGCCCTCGCCAAGCTCCTTCTGGAGCTGCTCGTCGAGCGCGATGGCGCGCTCCTGCTGCTCACCGAGGCGCTTGACCTGATCGGGGGACAGGCCGAGGTCCCGCGAGATCGCGGCCGTCATGTCGGCGGCTTCGGTGCGCTTGTCCTGGGCAAACGCGGGCGAGGCGGTCGCGGCCACGGCCGCGATCACGACCGACGACATCAGTTTGTAACGCATATGGAGGGTGCTCCGTTCGGGTGGGAGGTCGGGGAGGACGTCCACACAGAGCGGCCCACTCGAGGCCTGATACATCCCGGCGCGAAACTTTTTACGACGCGAACGACTGCGTGCCGATGACGCGCAGGAGCGCGAGCTTCTCGGCGTCCTCGGTGCCCGGCTTGGCCGTGAACACGACCAGCAGCTCCGTCTGGTTCTCGGCCGTGAGGATCTGGCAGTCGAGCTCGATCAGGCCCACGCGCGGATGCGAGAGCCGCTTGCGCGTGGTCGCCGGCAGCCGCACCTCGTGCTCGGCCCACACGCGCGCGAACTCCTCGCTCTCTTGCTGCAGCGCGTCGACGAACGCGCGCGCCTCGGGGTCGCGCCCGTACACGGCCCGCAGCCCGGCGATGTAGCGGCGCGAGTGCAGGTCGTGGTCCTCCTGCGGCCACAGCGCGCGCTCGGCCGGGTCGCCCGTGAACCAGCGGCGGAACACGCTCTCGTCGCCCACGTGCACACCCATCAGCGCTTCCCCGAGCGGGTTCTGCGCGAGCGTCACGCCGAGGTCGTTGACCACCTGGGCGGGCGTGTCGAGCCGGTCGAGCACGTGCAGCAGCGCGGGCGTGACGTGTGCGCTGCGGCTGCCGCGCGGCGGCGGCGTGTGGCCGGCGAGCTGGAGCAGATGGTCGCGCTCGTCGAGCGTGAGCCGGAGCGCGCGAGCGATCGAGCCCACCATCGCCTCCGACGGCCGCGACCCGCGCCGCTGCTCGAGCCGCGTGTAGAAGTCCGTCGACATGTGCGCCATGGCGGCGACGTCCTCACGGCGCAGCCCGTTCGTCCGGCGCCGCGGCCCGGGGCGCAGGCCGACGTCTTCGGGCTGGAGGGCCGCGCGCCGCTTGCGCAGGAAGTCGGCGAGTCCGTAGCGGTCCATGCCGCTCATGATGGCTGCTCGCCGGGCGCGAGCCAGGGACAGCTTGTCCCTGGCTCAAGTGGCCTCTGGTGCGACGGAGCCGTGCGGCGCACGATGGCCGCCATGACCAAGCTCGCCCTCATCACCGGCGCCAACCGCGGCATCGGGCGCAGCGCCGCCCTGCACCTCGCCCGCGACGGCGTCGACATCATCGCCACCTACCGCTCACACGCCGACGAGGCCGCTTCGCTCGTGGCCGAGGTCGAGGCGCTGGGCCGCCGCGCGGTGGCGTTGCCGCTCGACGTCGCACGCCCTGCCGGGTTCACGCTCGACGCCGTCCTCCCCCACTTCGAGCGCGACACGTTCGACTTCCTCGTCAACAACGCCGGCTTCTCGCGCGGCGGGATGATCGCCGACGTCGCCGAGGAGGACATCGACGCCCTCGTCGACGTCCACTTCAAGGGCCCGCTGCTGCTCACCCAGTCGCTACTGCCGCTGCTCGCCGACGGCGGCTCGATCGTCAACCTCTCCACCGGCCTCGCCCGCTTCACCTCGCCGCAGCGCGCCGTCTACGGCAGCGTGAAGGGCGCGGTCGAGGTCCTGACCCGCTACCTCGCGGCCGAGCTCGGCCCGCGCGGGATCACCGCCAACGTCATCGCCCCCGGGCCCGTGGCCACCGACTTCAGCGGAGGCATCATCCGCGACACGCCGGAGTTCCAGGAGCACCTGGCCTCGCTGACGCCGCTCGGGCGGGTCGCGGTGGCCGACGACATCGGCGCGGCGATCGCCAACCTGCTGCGGCCCGGCAACGGCTGGGTCACCGGGCAGCGCATCGAGGTCTCAGGCGGGATCCACGTCTAGAGCCAGGCGGCGAGCGCGCCCTGCTTGGCGTCGCCCGCGGGGACGGCGTCGTAGACCGTGATCGTCCCGCTCTCGCCGAACAGCTCGGGCGCGCGAGCGAGGATCGCGGCGACGTGCGGCGCCTCGAGATGCGCGTTCAGCGCTTCGCGGGACGCCCAGCGCTCGATGAAGGCGAGCTGCGACGGATCGTCGGCGCCCTGATGGAGCGCGTACACGATGCAGCCGTCCTCGGCGTGCGTCGGCCCGACCAGGTCCTTGAAAGCCTGCAGCGCCTCCGCCTCCTTGCCGGGCTCAGCCTTGAACGACCCCACGACGACGACCTCGGACATGCGATGCTCTCCTCCGGCGGATGAGCGCCGATCGTACCGGTAGACGGAGGAGCGCCGATGGGTCTGCGGATCAACCATGTCAGCGTCAATGCAACGGATCTCCAGGAGTCCGTCGACTTCTACGTCGAGCTGCTCGGCGCGGAGCCGCTGACGACGCCCAACTTCGGGCTGCCCGTGCAGTGGCTGGCGCTCGGGACGACGCAGCTGCACCTGTTCGAGCGCGAGCTCACCCCTACCAGCCATCACCACTTCGGGATCACCGTCGACGACCTCGAGCCGGTGTTCCGGGCGGCGGAGAAGCGGGGCGCGTTCGACGACATCGCGTTCAAGAACCGGCTCGTGGAGCTGCCCGGCGACGTGGTCCAGCTGTACGTCCGCGACCCCGCCGGGAACCTCGTCGAGATCGACTCGCCCGGCAAGGATCGGCTGCCGCAGGACATGCGCGATCAGCTCAAGCAGCTGTGGGACTTCAACCCGCACACCGAGGAACAGATGAGCGCTCGCCTGTTCGTGTACGAGTAGCGTCTAAGTTCTTGTAGCGATGACCTGGACCGTCGATGTCCCCACGGAGACGCTGCCGGAGCTGCCGCCGCTGCCGGAGCCCCTGGCCGCCGCGCTCGCGGAAGCCCTTGCCCGGCCCGCGGCCCAACAGCCCTCGTGGCCTGACACCGACCAGGTCGGGCGCGTACGCGCGCTCCTGGAGAGCGTGCCGCCGATCGCCGTCCCGCCTGAGGTGGACCGGCTGCAGGAGCGGCTGGGCTCCGTCGCCCGCGGTGAAGCGTTCCTGCTCCAGGGCGGCGACTGCGCCGAGACGTTCGTGGACAACACCGAGCCGCACCTGCGCGGCACCATCCGCACGCTGCTGCAGATGGCGATCGTGTTGACCTACGGGACCGAGCTGCCGGTCATCAAGGTCGGGCGGATCGCCGGCCAGTACGCGAAGCCGCGCTCGTCCGAGCTCGACGCGACCGGCCTGCCCTCCTACCGCGGGGACATGGTCAACGCGCTGGAGGCCACGCCGGAGGGGCGCCGGCCGGACCCGGGACGGCTCGTGCGCGCCTACGCCAACGCGGCCGCGGCGATGAACCTCACACGGGCCATCACCGGCGCCGGCATGGCCGACCTGCATCACCTGCACGAGTGGAACATGGACTTCGTGCGGCGCTCGTCCGCCGGGCAGCGGTACGAGATGGTCGCCCGCGAGATCGATCGCTCGCTGCGGTTCATGTCGGCGTGCGGGATCGACGATTCCTCGCTGCGCACGGTCGAGATGTTCGTCTCGCACGAGATGCTCGTGCTCGACTACGAGCGCGCGCTGCTGCGCCTGAACGAGGACCAGCTGTACCTGCTGTCCGCGCACCAGGTGTGGATCGGTGACCGGACGCGGCAGCTGGACGGCGCGCACGTGGGGTTGGCGGCGCTGCTGGCGAACCCGATCGGCGTGAAGATCGGGCCGACGACGACGCCCGACATGGCGGTCGAGCTGGTCCAGACGCTGGATCCGAAGCGTGTCGATGGGCGCGTGACGATGGTGTCGCGGATGGGCTCGGACAAGGTGCGCGACCTGCTCCCGCCGATCGTCGACGCCGTCACGCGGTCCGGGCACCGCGTCGTGTGGCAGTGCGACCCGATGCACGGCAACACCGAGGAGTCGCCCACCGGGCACAAGACGCGCCACTTCGACCGGATCATGGACGAGGTCGAAGGCTTCTTCGAGGTGCACGGCAAGTGCGGGACGCACCCCGGCGGCATCCACGTCGAGCATTCGGGCGAGGACGTCACCGAGTGCCTCGGCGGGGCCGAGAACATCGAGCACCACCACTTGAACTCGCGGTACGAGACCGCGTGCGACCCGCGGCTGAACACGCAGCAGTCGTTGGAGCTCGCGTTCCTCGTGGTGGACATGCTCCGCCGCACCGGCAAGACCCACTAAGGCTCGATCAGGCGCCCGAGCAGCTCGTTGAGCTGACGCTGCTCGGCGCTCGAGAGCGGCGCGAGGAGCGTGGTCTGTGCCGCTTTGATGGCGTCGTCCATGCGCGCCAGGGCGGCCTGGCCTTCAGACGTGATCGTGACGACATTGCGGCGGCGGTCGCGGTCGTCGCGCGTGCGTTCGAGCAGGGCACGCTGTTCGAGCTCCGCCGCGACCGCGGCCATGTCGCTGCGGTCGATCGCGAGCCGGCGGCCCAGCTCCGCCTGGCTGAGCGGGCCGTCGTCACTGAGCGCGACGAGCACGCGGAAGTGGTACTTGCGCACACCCTCGGTGGCCAGCGCCTCGTTCACGAGCCGGTCGCCGACGAGCGCCGCCGCGCTCAGCCGCCAGCTCGCCAATCCCTGGAGTCGTTTCGGGGCGTCCATGCGCGGGTGAAGTCTAATCGTTGGCGTCACCAATGATATTATCGTTGGTATGACCAACGATCGCGAGGCCGTCAGCGACCTCATCACCCGCCTGTACCGGCTGCTCGACGAGCAGCGCTTCGACGAGCTCGGCAGCGTCTACGCCGCGGACGCGGAGCTCGTGCTGCCGCGAGGGAGGGGCGAGCTGCACGGCCTGGACGCGGTGACGGCGAAGGCGCGTGAGCGCGCGGAGAAGTACCCACGCCAGCAGCACCTGAACACGGACCTCGTGGTCGAGGTGACCGGTGACACGGCGCGGGCGCGCGGAAACCACCTCGCGTTCCACGTCGAACCGTCCGGAACGCGCTCGGACGCCGGCGTGGTGCACCATTTCGAGGCCGCGCGGACGCCCGCCGGCTGGCGCCTCACGCGCGTGTCCGG
Organism: Solirubrobacter taibaiensis; assembly: GCA_027587225.1. Classification (GTDB taxonomy): domain Bacteria; phylum Actinomycetota; class Thermoleophilia; order Solirubrobacterales; family Solirubrobacteraceae; genus Solirubrobacter; species Solirubrobacter taibaiensis. Next base: position 340,434 of record JAPDDQ010000001.1, on the reverse strand, counting down.
CGATCTGATCTGGAGCACATAGATGTTCGTACTCGTCCTGACCTACACCAAGCCGCTGGAGGAAGTGGACGCGTTGATGCGCGATCACATGGCGTGGCTCAACGCCGGCTACCGCGACGGGCACTTCGTCGTCAGCGGCCGGCAGATCCCACGCACCGGCGGCGTCATCCTCGCCCGCGGTGACGATCGGGACGCGATCGAGGCGCTCGCCGCCGAAGACCCGTTCGTGAGCGGGGGTGTCGCCAGCGTCGAGGTCATCCAGTTCCGGGCGTCCCAGACCGCGGAAGGCTTCGAGGCGTTCAAGTAGGAACGAGTCGCGGGGGCGCCGCCCCAGCGGCGCCCCCGACGGCGAAAACTGACCGTCGCTCGCGACGATACCGATCAGGCTTCGTCGATCGAAATGGACTTTGGGCTAGGCCGCCTGGGCGGCTCCGACCTCGCAACGAACGGCAACTGCGCTGGTGAGGGAGTGGCAGGCACGCGCCGCGGCAGGGGTCGGGTCGCAAAGGTCCGCTGAGCGGATGTTTCCGACCGCACCCCAGCACGAGAGGCGAGGTGCGGTCGGAACGTGTCCTCACAGGAAACTTTGCGACCTCACCCCTGCTGCGCGGTGGGCGCACCACCCCATCAGCGCAGTTGCCGTTGCATCTCTACGCCGCCTGGGCGAGTTCGGCGGCGAGCTCCGCGCGGGTGTTCACGCCGAGTTTGCGGTACCCCGCCGCCAGGTGCGTCTCGACCGTCTTGATCGACAGGAACAGCTCGTGCGCGATCACGCGGTTGCCCTTCCCGACCGCCGCGAGCTCGCAGATCTGCCGCTGGCGTGGCGTGAGCGCCGCCGTCCCCTCGATTGCCGCCTGACGTGGCCGCAGGCCCGTCGCGACGAGCTCCCGCCGTGCCCGCTCGGACAACGGCGTCGCGCCGAACGCGTCACCGTCGGCCAGCGCGGGCCGGAGCGCGTCCCGCGCCTCCACCCGGCGACCGACGTAGGCCAGCGCGGCGCCCAGCTCCAGCCGGAGCCGCACCGCCTCGAGCCCGCCGGGCTCCAGGGCGAGGCCCCGTTCACACAGCGCGATCCGCCGCTCGGCGTCGGGCTCCGCGACCGCCCGCGCGTGCAGCGCCGCCGCGACCTGAGCGGGCGAGGCGAGCTGCTCCGCCTCGGCGAGCGCGGCCTCCGCGACCCGCGCCGCCTCGTCGCGCCGGCCGAGGTGCGCGAGCGCCAGCGCCCCGAGCACCCCGTCACCGACGTGGTCGAGCGCGCTCGCGAAGTCGCCTTCGGCAATCGCGAGCCGGGCCCGCGCCGCATCGAGCGATCGCGCGTCGCGAGCACGCGCGCGCACGAAGACTGCGTCCGCCCCGCCGAGTTCCCGAGTGACGGCCGCGCCTGCCCCACCGGGCGCGCCCCCCGCCCACGCACCGGGAGCCCTCGCTACGCGCACGCTCGCCGCGGCCGCTCCCGCGTCGCTCGGCGCGCCCATCGCCTGCGCGCCTGCGACTCGTCCGGCCGGCCCACCCGGCGCGTCCGTGCCGGGCGAGGACTCGCGGGTCGCGGCGCGGAGGGTCGCCTGCGCCCCCTCGTGGTCGCCACGTTCGGCGAGGGCGTGGACCAGCAGCGCGAGGGCGCCGTCGCGGAACGGGGCCGGGAAGGCCAGCGCCGTGCGGGAGAGCGCCTCGGCTTCGAGGAGGTGGCCGCGACGGAGGGCGTGGTCGGCGGCGAGGTTCGTCGCCGCGGCGCGCATCCGCACCGTCGTCGCCGCTTCGCGCAGGGCGGCGATCGCCTCGCCCGCCGCGGCGTGGCCGGTGACGACGAGCACCCGGGCGCACAGCTCGTACGCGCGACGGGCGTCGGCCTCGGCCAAGAGACGACCATCGGCCAGCGCCCCGAGGGCGAGTCGCGGCGCGGCCGGATCGCGCCGCCCGAGCGCCGCCCACGCCCGGTGGGCGAGCCGGACCGAGTCCGTCCCCGGCCGCAGCGCGATCTGCCGAGCGTGCTCGCCCGGCTCGTCGAGGAACGCGTCGAGCACCGCATCGCTGTCGCCGGCGACGACTCCGTATACGGCGAGCCGGCCGACGACGTCCGCCGTCCGCACGCCACCCTCGTCCGCGGCCGCGAACAGCCATCCGCACGCTTCGGGCAGGCCGGCATCGAACGCGGCCACGCCGAGGGCCGCGAGCAGCGCGCCGCGATCGTCGCCGGGCGCACCCTCCTCCAACGCACGCCGGAGATACGCGACCGCCTCGTCCGCGCGCGGCGCCGACGCGGCGCCGCAACGCTGAGCGCCGGAGACAAGGCCGTCCGCCGAGTTCCCGCGGCGCCCGGCGTCGCGCGTGCCGGCCTCGCCGGTCTCGTCGAGCGTGTCGTGCGGCACCGCAGCATCGGACTCGCCGCCGGCCGTCGCCGCGCGCGGCGGGTCGGCGGCGGCGACGAGCCAGCGCGTCACTTCGGGGTCGGCAGCCGGTGCGCACTCGAGGAGGTGCGCCGCCACGACGCGGGGTTCCGCGCCCGCGGCGGCCAGCGCGAACGCGGCGGCGCGGTGCAGTGCCTCGCGTGCGCCGCGTCCCAGGTCGGAAGCGATCCCGTCACGCACCAGCGCAGCAACGAAGCGCTCGTCGCGCACCAACCCGGCCGACGTGAGCTCGTCGAACGCCGCGGCCAGCTCGCCGACGTCCACGCCCGCGACCGCCGCGAGCACGTGCGGGGACACGTCCTCGCCCACGACGGCCAGCGCCTCGGCCACGGTGCGATGCGCCAACGAGAGCTCGGCCAACCGGAGCCGCACGACATCCTGCGCGGCCGGGGAGAGCTCCCCGCGCGCGAGCTCGCTCAGCAGCCACGGGACACCGCCGGCGGCGCGGTGGAGATCGCGGCACACGGGTCCGCTCAGCTCGGGGACCACGCGCCGGGCGAGCCGCGCCGCGCCCGCGGCCGACAGCGGTGCCGGGTGCAGGACCGCCGCCGCGCGCACGCCGCCCACCAGGCGCAGCAGGTCGCAGGAGGCGCGCGTCCCCACCAACAACAGCAGCGGGAGGTCCTCGATCCGCCGCGCCAGGTAGGCGAGCACGCCGAGCGACGCTTCGTCCGCCCACTGCGCGTCGTCGACGACCAGCGCGAGCGGCCGCCGCACCGCCAGCCCCGAGCACAGCCAGAGCACGCTGTGCGCCATGGTGAGCACGTCGCGGTGCCCCGACACGCCGTCCAGCAGCAACTCGCCGGCCGCCGTGGCCGCGCCGCTCGCCACGCCCGGGTGCTCACGCGTGGGCGCCTCGAGCAGCGCGCGCAGCACGCCGAACGGCATCGCGCGTTCCAGCGGGCTCGGCGCGGCCCGGCGGACGAGCCACCCGGTGGCGGCGGCCAGCGCGGCGCCCTCGTCGAGCAGCACGGTCTTGCCGAGCCCCGCCGCCGCTTCCAACACGACAACGCCACCACCGCCGCGGGCGGCGGAACGCAGGGCGTCCAGCTCGACGCCGCGCTCGATCAAGGAGGGGTTCGGAGTGGGGATTCGGAGGGTTGACATCTAAGTCGTCAGACGTTAGACATCAGACGCAACCCCGGTCTAGTGTGGCTGACCACACTCTTCGCCACAATCGTGTCCATCACCCAGCGCCGGCCATCCCTTGTCGACACCGTCCGCCGCGGCCTGCTGGACGACCTTGTGCTGGGCACGCTCTCGCCCGGCGACAAGCTCCCGAACGAGGACCGGATCGGCGAACGCTTCGGCGTCAGCCGCGCGACGGTCCGCGAGGCCGTGCTCGGCCTGCTCGAGGCGGGCTACCTGACGCGCCGTCACGGCTCCGGCACGTACGTGTCCAAGGCGCCGCGCAGCCGGCACCCGCTCGAATCGACCGTCGACTACACGGCGATGATCCGGGCCGCCGGTCACACCCCCGCGCTGACCATCCTCAGCGAGGCGACTCGTCCGGCCACGCCCGAGGAGTTCGAGCACCTGCTCGCCGAGACCGTCATCGAGCAGGAGCGCCTGAGGCTCGCCGACGACCGCCCGATCATCTACTCGCGCGACCGCTTCCTCACGACCGACCCCGCACACCTGATCCGTCGCGCGAGCGCCCACCTCATCCCGACGCTCGCGGACACGCCGCTCGCCGAGCACCTGCAGATCGAGCCGGGAACCCCGCTCCTCAAGCTCGACCAGATCGCCTACGACGCGCCCGGCCGCGCGGTGCTGCTCTCAGTCGAGTGGCACGTGGCCGACGCGTTCGAGCTGATCGTCAATCGACGGGCGCAGGCCGGCGACTGAGCGTGATCCCGGTCGCACCATCGACGACCGTCAATCCCATCAACACGTAGCCCGTCACACGAGCCTCGCGCGACTTGCCGCCCACGCCGAGGAAGTACGCCGCCATCGCCAGATTCATCCCCGCGCGGGCGATCATCCACGGCCAGCGCGGCTTCCCCCGCAGCAGCCCCGGTACCAGCACGAGGTCCGCCGCCCCGATCAGCCGCAGCGGGCCTTCCTGCCCCGCAAGTCCCAGCTGACGAGCGGCAACGCCAGGGGCCAGAACGAGCGCCACCCCCGTCGCGGTGGTCACGTAGCCGACGGTGGCCGGCATCTCCTCGAGCCCCATCGATCCTTCTTACCACAGGCTCGCCAAGGTAAGTCCAAGCTAAGTCCAGGGTCGCTCCCTGATTGTGCGGGCCGCATCGGGCTCGCACAATCGCGACTCCCCATACAGGAGAATCGACCATGAAGCGGATCATCGGACTCGTCCTTGCGGCTGCGCTCGCGGCGGCCGGCTGCGGCGACACCGCGGACAAGAACGAGTACGTCACCAGCGTCAACAACGCGCAGGCGTCACTCACGACGTCGCTCAGCAAGATCAACCCGGCCGGCAACCCCGAGCAGATCGCCACCGAGCTGGACGAGGGCGGCGCGGCGATCGAAGCCACCGTCAAGGACTTCAAGGCCATCGAGCCGCCCGAGGACGCCGTCAAGGCGCACGACCAGATCGTCGCGGGCCTCACGTCGCTCGCCACCACGTTCCACGACGCGGCCGAAGCGGCGCGCGCCAAGGACACGGAGAAGATGACGACGCTGCTGACCGGCATCCAGACCTCCGAAGGCGCGAAGCAGCTCGAGGCCGCTCAGAAGGAGTTGGTGGCCAACGGCTACAAGTTCGAGGAGAGCTGAGCGCAGAGGCGACTTGACTGAACCTTCACAAAGCGTATGGAGGTTCTTGAGGTAGCGGGCCTAGGTTGAAAGTCGACCATGCCCAGCACTTCGTCTCATAACGGCCGGCCCGCGGGGGAAACCTCCGAGGCCCGCATCGCCAAAGCCCTCGCCCATCCCCTCCGCGCGCAGATCCTCCAGCGTCTCGGCGAGCGCGTGTCCAGCCCCGGTGACCTCGCCGACGAGCTGGGCGCGCCGCTCGGCGTCGTCAGCTACCACGTCCGGATGCTGCGGGACTACCACTGCGTCGAGCTCGTCCGCACCGAGCCCGTCCGTGGTGCCCTGCAGCATTTCTACAAGGCCACGGCCCGCCCGAGCCTCGAGGACGCCACGTGGCGCACGCTGCCGTCGCAGCTGCGCGGCGAGCTGTCCAACGGGACGCTCACGGCGCTCGTGGACGACCTGTCGGCTGCGGCCGACGCGGACCAGCTGACCGACCCCGAGGTCGTTCTGCAGCGCACCCCGCTCGAGCTCGACGAGAAGGCGTTCAAGAAGTTGAACAAGCTCCTCGCCAAGACGCACGAGCAGGCGCTGGCCATCGCGGCCGAGAGCGCCGGGCGCGGGACCGACGGCGTGTTCCAGACGGAGCTCGCGCTGCTGCATTTCAAGCGCGCGTAGACGCATCACACCCGGCCGGGCGCCGCCGATGAATTCGGGGGCGCCCGGCCGTCTTAGCTTCGTATGGACACGTACGGAGTGAAGACCGACCCCGCGATCCTGCTCATCCACGGCGCCGGCAACACGGGCTACGCGTGGCATGAAGACTTCTGCAAACGGCTCGCCGGCAGCGGCCGGTTCGTCATCCGCCACGACTTCGCCGGAGCCAGCGTCGACGCGTGGGTGCGGGAAGCGCTGCGCGTCCTCGACGACCGTGCGCACGTCGTCGGCCTCTCACTCGGCGCGATCGTGGCGATGCAGCTCGCGCTCGACCATCCCGAGCGCGTGTCAACGCTCACCCTCATGTCCACGACGCCCGGCGGCGCTGGTCTCCCGGACAGCGTCGACGGTGTGTTCGACGACTTGCCGGCGCCGCCCGACTGGTCCGACCGGGCCGCCGTGATCGAGTTCCTCGTCGAGTCCGAGCGGCCGTTCTCGCCGCACTTCGACGAGGCCGAAGCGCACGCGTACGCCCTGCGCGTCGCCGACGATGTGGCCCCGGTGCGCACGTTCGTCGAGTCGCCGTTCGACTGGGGCGAGCCGCAGCGCTCGCGCCTCGGCTCGCTGGACATCCCCACGCTCGTCGTGCACGGTGCCGCCGACCCGGTGTTCCCGCTCGAGCACGGCGAGACGCTCGCGCAGGAGATCCCGGGCGCGGCCCTGCTCGTGCTGCCGGAGACCGGGCACGAGTATCCCCCGCGCCGGTATTGGGACACGGTGCTCGCGGCCATCGTCCAACACACGGGATGAGGCTCGCGGTCTTCGGTGACGCGCACGCCCATGCGGAGGCGCTCGACGCGGTGCTGGCCGCCGCCGACCACGCCGGCGTGGACGCGCTGTGGTCGCTCGGGGACATGATCGGCGGCGGGCCCGACCCGGCGTACGTCGTCCGGGCCACGCGCGAGCGCTGCCGCGTCACGCTGATGGGCAACCACGACTACGCGGCGACCGGCTCCGTGGAGCCGTCGCGGCTCGGCGACGCCGCGGCCTCGCTCGAACTCGCCCGAGCAACGCTGTCCGAGGACGATCTCGCGTGGATGCGGTCGCGCCGCCCGGCTGCTCGTCGAGAAGGCGTGCAGTGCTGGCACGGCGGCCCGCGCAACCCGGTGTGGGAGTTCGTCGGCCCGTCGAACGCCCACGCGTGCCTGGCCGTGCAGAAGGCCGACCTCGGGCTCGCCGCGCACACGCACGTCGCGGCCGCGTTCACGCCCGACCGGCGCCGCGTCAAGGTCCGCGTCGGCGAACCGCTGGACGTGTCCGGCGGCAAGTGGCTGCTGAACCCGGGCGCGGTCGGCGCCCCCGTCCCGCCGCGGCGCGGCTGGTTCGGCGCGCTCGACGTGGACGCCGCGGACGGCGCGTTCTGGCTCGAGCTCGACCTTCACACCCACACCGCGACCTGGCGCCGCGCCCCCTACGACCCCCGCCCGGCCCGCGAACGAGCCCGCGCGCTCGGGCTCGACGACGCCTAGAGCTTGTTGCGCGCGATCAGCTTGCGCCCGATGACCATGCGCTGGATCTCGGATGTGCCTTCGCCGATCAGCAACAGCGGCGCGTCGCGGTAGAGCCGCTCGATCTCGTACTCCTTCGAGTAGCCGTAGCCGCCGTGGATGCGGAAGGCGTCCTCGACGACCTCCTTGCCGGTCTCGGAGGCGAAGAGCTTCGCCATGCCGGCCTCCACGTCGGAGCGCTCGCCGGCGTCCTTCAGGCACGCGGCCTTGAGCATCAGCAGGCGCGCGGCCTCGACCTTGGTGGCCATGTCGGCGAGCTTGAACTGGATCGCCTGGTGCTCGGCGATCGGCTTGCCGAACGTGCGCCGCTCCTGCGCGTACTTCAAGCCGAGCTCCAAGGCTCGCTGGGCGATCCCGACGCCGCGCGCGGCGACGTTCACGCGCCCCACCTCCAGCGCGTCCATCATCTGCGCGAACCCGCGATTCAACCCTGCTGCCTCGCCGCCGAGGATCATGTCGCCGGAAACCCGGTAGCCGTCGAAGACGAGCTCGGTGGACTCCACGCCCTTGTAGCCCATCTTCCGCAGCTTGGGCGGGACGATCAGGCCCGGGTTCTCAGACGCCCCCGGCTCCTTCTCGGCGATGAAGCACGTCAGGCCACGATGCGGCGGGGACGCGTCCCGATCGGTGCGCACCAACACGAACACGACACCCGACATGAGCCCGTTCGTGACCCACATCTTCTGTCCGTTGATCTCCCACTCGTCGTCCACGCGCACCGCGCTCGACTTGATCGCGGCCACGTCGGACCCGAGCTCCGGCTCGCTCATCGAGAACGCCGCGCGGATCTCGCCGGTCGCCATCTTCGGCAACAACGCCGCCTGCTGCTCGGCCGTCCCGAACTTCATCAGCAGGTAGGACCCGATGAAGTGCGTGTTGACGATGCCGGAGATCGAGATCCAGCCGCGCGAGAGCTCCTCGACGATCATGGCGTACGTGGTCAGGTCCAGCCCCATGCCGCCGTGCTCCTCGGGGATGGTTACGCCGAAGAGACCGAGCTCCTTCATCTGCTCCACGATCGGCGCGGGATACTCGTCGGCGGCGTCGTAGTGCTCCGCCTTCGGGATGATCTGCTCGTCGACGAACTGGCGGACCATCTCCAGGATGGCCTCCTGCTCGTCCGTCTTCTCGAAGAAACCAGCGGCCATTGCGCGACCCTACACCGTTGAACTTCACCCACGATCTAGTCAAAAGCGCGCCCCAGAGCGACAGAGCGATCCTCGAGCTCGCCCGTGACGGCACCCGCCGCGAGTGGACGTTCGGGGAGCTCATCCACGCCACCGAGCACCTGGCCGGCGCCCTGCACGCGCGTGGGCTCGCGCGCGGGGACACGGTCCTCACGCTGATCGGAAACCGCCCGGAATGGGCGATCACGATGCTCGCCTGCTTCCGGCAGGGCTACGTCGTGCTGCCGTGCACCGAGCAGCTGCGTCCGAAGGATCTCGAGCTGCGGATCGCCGTCGCGCAACCCCGCCTGATCGTCGCCGACCCCCGCAACCGGCACCTGCTCGAGGGCTGGTCCGGCGATGTGCTCTACCTCCCACTCGATGACGCAGCTCACACGCCCCCGCCGCCGGCGGACCTCGCGCCCACCGACCCGTGCCTGATCACCTTCACGTCGGGCACGAGCGGTGAGCCGAAGGCCGTCCTGCATGGCCAGCGCTACCTCACCGGCCAGCGCCTGCAGGCGACCCACTGGCTCGCCCCACGACAAGGCGAACTCGTGTGGTGCACCGCTGCCGCCGGCTGGAGCAAATCCGCGCGCAACGCGTTCATCGCCCCCTGGCTCGCGCACGCCGCCGCGCTCCTGCACGACGCGCGCTTCGATCCACACGAGCGCCTGGACATCATCGACCGCGAGCAGGTCGACGTGCTGTGCATGGCTCCGACCGAGTACCGCGTGATCGCCAAGCGCACCACGCTCACACCGCTCCCGTCCCTGAAGGGCCTCGTCGCCGCGGGCGAAGCGCTCAACCCCGAGGTGCTGCACGCCTGGCACGAGGCCACGGGCCTGTGGATTCGCGACGGCTACGGCCAGACCGAGACCGGCCAGCTCACCGGCACCCCGCTCGACGAGCAACCGCGCCCCGGCTCGATGGGGAAGCCGCTCGAAGGCATCGACCTCACCGTCGACGACGGCGAACTGGTCCTCAACACCCCCGCCACCGACCCGACGTTCTTCCTGCACTACCTCGGCGACGCGCCCCACGAAGGCCCGTGGCGCACCGGCGACCGCGTCACCCAGGACGCGGACGGCTACCTGTTCTTCGAGGGCCGCACCGACGACGTGATCATCAGCGCCGGCTACCGGATCGGCCCGTTCGAGGTGGAGTCGGCGCTCGTCGCGCACCCCGCGGTGGCCGAGGCGGCCGTGGTGGCCGCCCCGGACGACGAACGGGGCTCGGTGGTCAGGGCCGTCGTGGTGCTCACCGACAGCCACACCCCGAGCCCCGAGCTCGTCAAGGCCTTGCAGGACCACGTCAAGGAGACGACGGCGCCCTACAAGTACCCCCGCATCGTGGACTTCGCGGCGGACCTGCCCAAGACCAGCTCAGGCAAGGTCCGCCGCGCACTCCTTAGGGATTCGTCGTCGACAGGGTGAACGTCAACGTCTTGCCGTACGTACCGGTGCGCAACGCGTCGTTGGCGTTGATCTGCTGCGCGAACTGCAGCGACACCGCGTCATTGGAGACGGGGCCGGAGTACTGCAGGAGGTTCAGGCTCGAGCCCACGTTGTTGTAGGCCGTGCCGGTGTTGGCCGCGTTGCGCGCCCGGAGCTGCAGCGGCTGCGGCAGCGAGAACGCGCCGTTGACGAGGAAGCCCGGGTTCGGGCCCGCGTCGGACACGCTCAGGAGCGCGTCGCCGGCCGTGTGGGTGACCGTCGCGCCCGTGGACGTCTCGTACAGCTTGGCGACGCCCGGGGTGAACGGGCCGAAGTTCGCCGGAGCTGCGAGCGAGAGGGAGAGCGTCGCCGGCACGGTGCCGCCGACCGGCGCGGTGACCGGCGGAGACTCCGTGTAGACGGCGCTGACCTGGCTCTGCGGGTTCGAGCGCGCGAGCTTCGCGGCCACCTCCGTGGAGCGGATGTCGTCAGCCGTCAAGCCGCCGGGCGTCGCCGTGAGCTTGAACGTGTCAAGACCACGCGAGAGCTCGGTGCCGTAGATCGTGCCGTTGTACCAATACGTCGACCAGAAGCCGCCCGTGGACGGGTTCTGCGTCGCGTTGACCGGACCGCGGTCGAAGTAGCCGATCTCCTTCGGCGCCGACAGGTTCGTCCAGTCGATCAGCGAGGCACCGCCCTGGTACCAGGCCTGGATCATGATGTTCTTGCCCCGCACCGGCACGAGGTTGCCCACGTGCGAGACGCAGTTCTCGGCGAGCGTCTGCGCCACCGGCAGCTTGTAGTAGCTGCGGAACACGAGCTTCTTGTTGACGATCTCGTAGATCGCGTCGGCGCCCCAGCTCAGCTGGTCGGTCGCGCGGCAGCGAGCGTAGTTGCCGCCGCCCCACTCGTCCGTGAACAGGATGGCCTTGCCGTCGTTGGAGAACGTCGCGCCGTGCCAGTAGGCGAACAGCGGGTCGGCCACGGCGTCGATGCGCTTCGGGTTGGCCGGGTCGGAGATGTCGACGAGGATGCCGTTGCCCTCGCAGGCGCCGGCCGCCAGGCCGATCTCTTCGTAGACCGTGATGTCGTGGCAGGCGTCGGTGATCGGCGTCGGCGACCACGAGCGGCCGCTCTGGTTCGGGTTGCCGGAGACGTCGACGCACGCGGGCGTCGCGTTGGCGCACGGGTGGAACTGCGACTGAGGCGCGTTCTGCAGGCCGTCGATGCGGCCGGTGGCCGGGTCGGCGAACAGCCGCGACTCGTTCACCACGGCCGCGGCGCTCGGGTTGGCGAGCGGGACCTTGATGACCTCGATCCGCCAGAACGACGAGTTCGGGTCCGTGGCCGGGGCGTTGTTGCAGTTCAGGCCGGCGATCGCCGTGGTCCCGGTGGACGACGACGACGTTCCCGAGACGTAGATGTAGACGTTGTTCGGGTCGCTCTTCGGCGTCAGCAGCGTGTGCGTGTGCGAGCCGCGGCAGGTCGTCACGCCGTCGCCCTGGATGCGCTTCGGGTTGCGGATGTCGGTGATGTCGAAGATGCGGATGCCGCGGAAGCGCGTCTCGGGGGTCGCCACCCCTTCGGCCGCGTTCGATGCGGTGCAGTCACGCTTGGCGTTGCCGGACTCCACCGACACGAACAGCAGGTTGCCGTGGACCGACACGTCGTTCTGACTGCCGATGCACCGGAGCGCCGTCACGAGCTGCGGTGTCGCCGGGTTGGAGACGTCGTAGATGTTGACGCCGTTGAAGTTGCCGACGAACGCGTAGTTGCCCTGGAAGGCGGCGTCCGAGTTGATGTTGTTGACCACGGGCGGCAGCGGCGTGTTCGACAGGTGCTGCATGCCGAGCGAGACCTTGCCGGCGGTGTCCCCCGGGCCCGCGGCCAGGCCGATGCGCGGGTCACCCGAAGTGAGCGGGTACTGCTGGGCCGAAGCCGTGGCGGCTGCACTTCCCGCCAGGACGGCCGCTCCTACCACGGCGCCTAAAAACCGCCGGGACATCCGGCGCCCATGGCGCTTCACGGTCGCGTCGTGCGACATAGGTTCGAAAACCCCCTCCATTGGTTCAGCTGTGCCCCTCATGGCACGGGCCCTCAGAATCAGAAAGCTACCTTCACCACCCTCTCATTGGCAACTGCCTTCGGTACCGAAGTGCGAATCCGGCGTTACATTTGGCGCCATGAGGGTGCATAAGTCACGGCTGACGATCTGCGCGATGGCCGTTATTTTGGTGGGCTGCGGCGGTTCGAAGGACGAACCGGTGGCGACGACGACGGAAGCGCAGGCGACGCCGACGGTCAACGCGATCCTGCCCGGCGCCCCCGGCGAGCCGTCCAAGACGGTCACGGCCACCCCGACGCCCAAGGGCGGTGGCTTCGTCCCGGCCGACGTGGACTTCATGCGCGGCATGATCCATCACCACGACCAGGCGATCACGATGACCGGCTGGGTGCCCGACCGCACGTCCGACACCAGCATCCGCCTGCTCGCGAAGCGCATGGAGGTCTCCCAGACCGACGAGCTCGCGTTCATGCGGACGTGGCTCGAGAGCCGCGGTGAGGACCCGAACAGCCAGCACGGCGAGCACGCCCCCTCGATGCCCGGGATGCTGACACAGGAGCAGCTCGACGCGTTGGAGAACGCGAAGGGCAAGGCGTTCGACAAGCTCTTCCTCGCCTACATGACCCAGCACCACGAGGGCGCGATCCAGATGGTGGCCGAGCTCTACGGCGGCGGGGGCGGCGGGGAAACCGAGATCAACCAGTTCGCTTCGCACGTCGACTCCGATCAGTCGATCGAGATCAAGCGCATGGCCCAGCTGGCCGCGAAGCTCTGATCTGTAATACCTGAGCAGTTTGGGCCTACCGGTTTCCGGGGTAAGGATCGCTCGCCCCACTCTTCCCCGTCCCAGTTGAGAGGCCCCATGCTTTCACGCGTAGCGAAGCTCGCCGGACTGACCCTCGGCGTTCTGGCCCTAGTACCTGCGGTCGCCTCCGCGCAGTGCCCCGAGGGGGCGCAGTGCGCCAAGGTAACGGTCCCGTTGGACCACACGGGCGTCACACCCGGAACGCTCGACCTGGCCTACGCCAAGCTCCCGGCCACAGGCACCCGGGCCGGCACGCTCGTGCTGTTGAGCGGTGGCCCCGGCCAGGCCGCTCTGCCAATCCTGAATGACTTCGCCGAGCTCATCGAGCCGCTGCGCTCGACGTACGACATCGTCGCCATCGACCAGCGCGGCACCGGCGGCTCGGACCGCGTGGACTGCACGATCGAGGACGCCGACGACGTCGCCGCCTGCGCCACGACGCTCGGCGCCCGGCGCGCGCACTGGAGCACGCCCGAGACCGCCAAGGACCTCGAGAACCTGCGCGGCGCGCTCGGCGTCGACAAGCTCACGCTGTTCGGCGTCTCCTACGGGACGCAGGTCGCGCAGGAGTACGTGCGCCGCTTCCCGGCGCAGACCGCCGCGATCATCCTGGATTCGCCGACGCCCGTCGACGGGCTCGACGGTGTGGACGTGCTGCGCACGTTCGGCGCCCCGCGCGTGCTGAAGGAAGTCTGCTTCCCCGGCATCTGCAAGGAGACCGTGACCGACGCGTCCGAGGCGCTCGCCGCCGCGGTGGAGCGGCTCGGTGACGGGACCCTGCGCGGCACGCGGGTCACGGCGAGCGGGCGCGTGAGCACCTCCACCGTCTCGCAGTCCAACCTGTACAACCTGATCGCGCTCAGCGACGTCAACCCGCTGCTGCGCGCCGGGCTGCCGGCCGCGATCGCCTCGCTCGCCACGGGCGACGCCGCGCCGCTGATCCACCTCGTGGAAGTGACGCTCAGCGACTCCGACACCAGCAGCGGTGGCAGCGCGATCTCCCGCCTGCTCGCGACCTCCTGCATCGAGGCGCGCCTGCCGTGGACGCCCGACTCGCCGCTCGCGAGCCGCGCGGACGCGCTGAAGGCGTTCATCGCCGAACGCACCGAGGCCTTCGCGCCGTTCGACCCGGAGGTCGTGCTCGGCAACTCGCTCGCCGAGCTGTGCGCGCAGTGGCCGCCGACGCCGAAGCCCGAAGGCGTGCCGTACGCCGGCCCGGACGTGCCGGTGCTGATCCTCGCCGGCCGCCAGGACCTGCGCACGCCGCTGGAGAGCGCGCGCCGGACCCAGGCGCAGTACCCGAACGCCAAGCTCGTCGCGGTGCGCTCGGCCGGGCACTCGGTGACCAGCACGGACTTCACCGGCTGCGCCGCCCGGAACGTCGTCACCTTCCTGCGCGGCGGGACCGTGCAGAACTGCTCGGCCATCAGCACGCGTGACCGTGCCGCGCTCCCGGCCGGCCCGTTCATCCCGGCTTCGCTGTCGGACCTGCGTCCCACCGGCACCACCGGCAAGGCCGGCCAGACGTTCAGCGCCGTGCGCGTCACGCTCACGGGCATCGCGTTCGACACCGCGGGCACCTCGACCACGCGCAGCTTCCGGCTGCCCGGGCTGCGGCGCGGCTACGTGACCGGCAAGGGCTCGACGCTCACGCTGCACGGCGTCGAGTGGGTGCGCGGTGTGCGCGTGTCCGGCACGCTGCGCGGGTCCAGCGGGACGCTGACCGTGACGGGGTCGCAAGCCGCCGCGGGCACGGTTCGCTTCACCCGCACGACCGCGACCGGCACGCTCGGAGGGCAGTCGTTCACGGCCCGATGAACTCGGCGGGATCGAAGACCTGCGTGCGCGCCTGGTACTCGCGCATGTAGCCCGGCCAGTTGGCGACGATGCGACCGTCGGTATCCCGGTACCACGAGTCGCACGCCGTCCAGGCGGTGCCATTGAAGCGCTGTTGGAGGTCGCGGTCCGATCGGGCCGCGACCTCGGGTCTGACCTCGACGACGCCGTGCGCGAGCGCCTGCTTGATGTAGGCCGCCTGGGCCTCGAGATAGACGAGGATCGAGCCGCCGCTGGTGTTCGTGTTCGGGCCGTACATCAGGTACAGGCTCGGGAAGCCCGGGACCGTCATGCCCAGGTGAGCGAACGGGCCTTCGCGCCACGTGTCCTGCAGGGGGCGGCCGCGGGCGGTGATCCGCATCGGGAGCATGAAGTCCGTGGTCCTGAAGCCGGTCGCGTAGATGATGCAGTCCACCTCGTGGCCGTTGACGGCGTCGGCCGTGAGCGTGACCGGGTCCGTGACGAGCGTGACGTTGGGGCGGGCGAGCGCGGGCAGGAAATGCGAGCTGAACAGCACGCGCTTGCAGCCGAACGCGTAGCCCGGCCAGATCTTGTCGCGCAGCTCGGGGTGGTCTCGCAGCTGCCAGCGCATGAACGCCGCGGAGCGGGCGTGGCCGATCTGGCCGAGCGTCCGCGGGTGGCGGATGCCGGCGGTGAGCGTCTCGCCGTAGTGGAAGACGAACGTGCGGCGGGCGGCCTGGAGTTTGGGGACGTGCCGGATGGCGGCTTTGACGGCGCGGGGGTACGGGTGGTTCTTGCGCGGCAGGAACCAGTTGCCCGTGCGCTGGAACACGACCAGTTGTTTCGCTGTGGGCGCGATCTCGGGGATGAACTGCACCGCGCTCGCGCCCGTGCCGATGACCGCGACGCGTTTGCTCGTCAGGTCGTAGTCGTGGTCCCACTCGGCGGAGTGGAACGTGTGGCCCTCGAAGGTGCCCGGCAGGTTCGGCGTGTGCGTGCGGTGGAGCTGGCCGGTGGCGACGATCAGGGCGTCGGCTTCGAACGTGCGACCGTCGGTGGAGTTGAGGGTCCAGCCGTCGTCGTAGTCCGCCGTCGCGATCTCCGTGTTCAGCGTGGGCGTGATCCTGTACTTGGCGGCGAGCTCACGGATGTAGGCGAGGATCTCGTCGCGCGGTGAGCACAGCCGCGGCCAGTGGCGGCGCTGCTCGAACGAGAACGAGTACAGGTGGCTCGGGACGTCGCACGCCGCGCCCGGGTAGTCGTTGAACAGCCACGTGCCGCCGACGTCGTGCGCGCGGTCGATGAGGAACACCTCGTGCTCGCGCTGCAGCGCGATCGCCGCCGCGATCCCGCCGAACCCCGCCCCGATGATCGCGACCCGCATAGGCGGGATATCCGTACCAGGTTCCGCCTTCGCCGGGAGTACGCTCGCGCTGTCCCTCTAGGAGGTGTTGCCGCATGGCCACGACGCTCCCGGCGTCCACGCGTATCGCCGATCTGATGGACCGCGAGCGCGCCCGGCTGCGTGAGCGCACCGCGCGGTCCGGCGAGGTCTTCGCGCGCGCCTCGGCCGTCATGCCCGGCGGCGTTCCCTCCCAGTTCCAGAAGAGCGACCCGTGGCCGACGTACCTCTCGCACGGGTCGGGCGCGTCGGTCTGGGACGTGGACGGCAACCAGTACACGGACTTCCACAACGGCTTCGGCGTGATGTGCGTCGGGCACGCGAACCCGGTCATCGCCGCGGCGGTGAGCGAACGCATGGCGCTGGGCACGCACTTCGCCGCGCCGACCGAGGGCTCGATCGTCGTCGCCGAGGAGCTGCGCCGGCGCTGGGGGCTGCCCGCGTGGCGCTTCACCAACTCCGGCACCGAGTCGACCATGGACGCCGTGCACTTGGCGCGCGGCGCGACGGGGCGCGACGTGATGGTCAAGATCGAGGGCACCTACCACGGGCACCACGACGCCGTGATGGTGTCGGTCAAGCCGCCGCCGGAGCTGATGGGGCCGCGGGATGCGCCGGTCGCCGTGCCCTACGGCGAGGGGTTCGCGCGCGGGACCGCCGAGGCGACGCGCGTCGTGCCCTTCAACGACGCTGCCGCGCTGGTCGCTGCGCTGGACGAGACCGTCGCCGGGGTGATCCTCGAGCCGGCGATGATGAACGTGAACATCGTCCCGCCCGTCGACGGGTACCTCGCCGCCGTGCGCGCCGCGTGTGATGAAGCCGGCGTGGTCCTGATCTTCGACGAGGTCAAGACCGGTGCCGCGGTCGCCGCGGGCGGCGCGACCGAGCTCTACGGCGTCGTGCCCGACGTCGTGTGCCTCGCCAAGGCGATGTGCGGTGGGCTTCCGGGCGGCGCCGTGGGCATGACCGCCGAGCTGGGGTCGCTGGTCGCCGAGGGGCGCGTCAAGCAGCAGGGCACGTTCAACGGCAACCCGCTCACCATGGCCGCCGCCGAAGCGACGTTGCTGCACGTGCTGACCGACGACGCCTACGCGTCACTGCACGCGCTGAACGAGCGGCTGATGGGCGAGTGCGAGCGCGTGATCGCCGAGTACGAGCTTCCCGCCCACACCGTCGGCATGGGCTCCAAGGGCTGCGTCGTCATGTCCACCGAGCCGGTGTTGGAGTACCGCGACTACCTCACCAAGATCCACCACGAGCTCACCGACCTCGCCTGGCTCTTCCACATGAACCGCGGCGTCTTCATGACGCCCGGTCAGGACGAGGAGTGGACGCTCTCGGTCATGCACACCGAAGCCGACCTCCAGCGCTACATCGACGCCTTCGAGGCCTTCGCCCGCGAGGTGACGGAAGGCTAGGCGCCGCGGAGCAGCAGCGACAGCGCGACGAGCTCCCGCTGCGAAGAGCTGGAGGTCACGGCGGGACGGGCGGCGGGTGTGATCTTGTGCGAGGTGGAGGTCATGGCGTGTCCCCATGGTTGCGCCTCAACCCCCGCTTGTGGATCACTCATAGGGCTGAATGTTCCACCCCCCGGCAAGAGAGCGGCCGTTGCGGGTACTAGGCACGATGGCTGATTAGACCCGCAGCAACGTACGGAGGGCGCGCGCGAGGTCGTCGAGGTCGTCCGGGTCGCACGCGTCCAGGTCATCGTCGGCGACCGCGGCCATCGCGTCCGGGTGCCGGCGTTCGAACTCCGCGACCTTCTCGGGATACGCGAGCTCGAGCTCCTCGACGAGCTCGGCGAGGTCCATGTCGTCGCGGCGATCGTTGATCATCACCAGCGAATCTAGCCAGCGCTGACGATCCCGCCGCGCGCGAACGCGAGCACCTGGTCGACGAGTGCGAGCAGCGCGTCGCGGTCCTCAGCGGCCTCGGGGGTCTCGTAGAGCTCGCGCAGCCCGGCGATCACCGCCGTCGCGGCGATCCGCGGGACCAGCGCGTCCGCCGCGACGCCCAGGTCGGTGGCGAGCGCCGCGGCGATGACCTGCTCGTACTCGTAGTAGCCGGCCCGGGCGCGTGCCCGGAGCGTCTCGTCGTCCGCGATCACCTGCGCGCGGAGCAATCGGCGCCGCCAGATGGCCCCGTCCTCGCGTTCGAGCGCGCCCATGGTGTCCGCCATCCAGGCCCGCAGCGCGGACAGCGTGTCCTCGCCCGGCGCACGCGCCTCCAGCCGCTCGCTCAAGGAGCGCAGCGCGAAGGGATCGGCCGCGAACAGCAGGTCCTCCTTCGCCGGGAAGTGCAGCGTCACGGTGCGCGGGGCGACGTCCGCCGCTTCGGCGATGGCACTGATCGTCGTGGCGCGGAAGCCGTCCCGCGCGAACAGGTCGAGCGCGGCGTGCTGGATCGCGGCCCGGGTCCGCTGCTTGCGACGTTCTTGACGCATCGTCCACAATACTACCTCAGATGCAATAGTACAGCTCTAGCATTATTGCTACAGTGGCAGTCATGACTCTCACGATCGAAGGCACGCCGCTGGAAGGCAAGACCGCCGTGGTCACCGGTGCGTCGTCGGGGATCGGCCGGGCGACCGCGATCGCGCTCTCACGCGCCGGAGCGAAGGTCGGCCTCGTCGCCCGCCGCGAGGACCGGCTGAAGGCGCTCCAGCACGAGCTGGGCGACACCGCGCTCGCGGTGCCCGCCGACGTCACCGACTACGCCGCGGCCGCGCAGGCCATCGCCACCGTCGAGGAGCAGCTCGGCCCGGTCGACATCCTCGTCAACGTCGCGGGCGTGATGCTCCCCGCGCCGATCGCCGAGGCCGACCCCGCCGACTGGGACCGCATGGTCCAGGTCAACCTGATGGGCGCGCTGTACGGCACCCGCGCGGTGCTGCCCGGCATGCAGGAGCGCGGGAGCGGCCACATCGTCAACCTCACCTCCACCTCCGGGCGCACGCACCAGCCGAACTTCAGCGTCTACGCGGCGTCCAAGCACGCGCTCGGCGCGTTCACCAACGTCCTGCGCAAGGAGGTCCACCCGCAGCGGATCCGCGTGACGCTGTTCGAGCCGGGCCCGACCGTGTCGGAGCTCGGCGACCACGTCGACCCGGACTTCATGCAAGCGCTGAAGGCGGAGATCGGGGACTGGGAGTTCCTCGAGGCCGAGGACGTCGCGCAGGGGATCCTGTGGACGCTCGCCGTGCCGGAGCGCGTGAACGTCAACGAGGTGCTGTTCCGCCCCACCGACCAGCGCGACTGGTGAGCGTCAGAACGAGCGGCTCGCGGTGTAGCCGCACTGCACGCTCGCGGGCGGCAGGTTGAGCGCGACCGCCTCGTCGCCCGCCGCCCGTAGGCCCAGCACGCGCGCGTCCGGGAGGTACGCGATCCACGCGTCCTTGTCGGCCAGCGGGATGCGCGTCGCGCGCACGATGCCGCCGCCCTCCAGCAGCACCTCCGGCAGCCGCTGCTCGTCCGCGACGCGCCCGTAGGCGACTGCGCCCCGAGGCGCGCAGGAGACCGCGATCGTCGCGCTGTAGCGCCGGATCGGACCGTCGATCGGCGAGCCGGGATTGCGCACGGTGCAGTAGCGCGGCGCCGGCCCGGGGAGCGCCGTCACGCACGGCTCGTCCCCTTCGCGCCGGATGAGCTGGAGCCCGAGACCGCCGCGCTCGACGAGGACGCGGCTCGTCTCTCGCGGACGCGGGACGCCGCGGTCGCTGATGCCGATCACCGTGCCCGCCGCGTTGCGCACGATCGCGCCGACGACTTCCGCATCAGCGGGCACGCGCGCGATGAAGAACCGCACCTTGCCCGCCCAGACACCGCCGTACGCGCCCGGCGTCGCGCGGACCGTGACGGGCGCGCCGCGGTCGAGCCGCAGCGTGATCCGCTCGGCGTCGCGGCTCAACGCGCCGCCGACGAGCTCGCCGTCGCGCAGGAGCCGCGGGCGGTCGGAGTCCACGGGCGGCGACGCGCACGTGTGCGCGGGCAGCGTCCGCAATCCCACGCACAACCGCTCGCCCTGGTCGCCCGCAACCAGCTCACCCACGACGGCAACGGCGGGCGGCGCCGCGACCGGCACGAGCGGGACGTCGACGTCGTCGTCACCGCGGTCCTCACCGGCGCACGGCTGACCGCCCGGCGCGAGGCCGAGCGGCACACGCGCGACCACCTGCCCACTCGCATCGACCGCCGCCGCGGCCACGACGCCCTCGGCTGCCGGCACTTCCGCCGCCACCGCCCGGCGCCCGCCGAACACCGCCGGCAGGTCGCGTGCCGGCAGCACCAGCTCGCTACCGCCGCCGAGCGTGAGCCGCACAGCCGCCACCTGCGCCGCGACGATCGCGCCGACGAGGTTCGGGCCTTCGCAGTTGCCCTTGACGATGATCCCGTTCGCGCTGTCGAAGTCACAGAACCCGTTGCCACCGAAGCCCGTCACCACGTGCACGCACGCGTGATTCACGAGCCGGTCGGCCTGGTCCGGCGACGCTTCGAGCCGCACCTCCGTGTTCGCGGTCACGCCCGCGTCGCGGTCGCCCAGCAGCTGGACCTGGTTGGCGAAGATGTCGATGTAGCCCGCCGGCCCGCCGTCGATCCCGAGCAGCTCGCCGCGCGCCCCGAAGAAGCGGATGAACTTCGCGGTCGGTGGCGAAGCGGGCAGGATCACGAACCGAGCCGTGAAGCCGCGCTTGCCGAACGTCGGCACACGCTGGCGGCGACCGTTGGCGAACTCGATCTCGGCCGTGCGGATCGAGCCTGCGATCGCCGCCGCGTAGTTGTTCCAACCCACGTCCGGGCTGATGCTCACGGGCCGGTGCGGTGAGCGCGGGATGCGCCCGCACTGCGTGCCCTGGTAACGCCGCTCGCGCCGCAGCGTCATGCAGATCTGGTTGCCGCGCTCGGAGGCGTGGAGCGTGAACCCGCGGTACTGCGCCACCGTCGTCTCCTTCGCCTGCGCGGGCGCAGCCCACGCGAGGAGCACGACGGCGACGAGCAACGCGCGGGACACGCTCACCACCGTACGGGTCGCCGAGCGATCACGCGACGGTCGCGCCCGCGGCCGCCTCCAACCCGGCGATGTCGAGCTTGCGCATCGCGAACATGGCCTGAGCGGTCCGCGCCGCCACGTCCGGGTCGCCCGTCCAGAAGCGGGTCATGTTCGCCGGCCTGACCTGCCACGACAGCCCGAAGCGGTCCTTGCACCAACCGCACGGGCCCTCCTCACCGCCGTCGGTCAGGAGCGCCCAATAGCGGTCGATCTCCTCCTGGTCGATGCACTCGATCGCCAGCGAGATGGCTTCGGTGAACGAGAACTGCGGCCCGCCGTTGAGGCCGGTGAACCGCTGCCCGAGCATCTCCCACTCGACGACCATCGGCGTCCCCGCCTTGTCGGTGCCCGCGGGATAGTCCGCGGCGCTGACGATCCGCGAGTCCTCGAAGATCGAGCAGTAGAACTCCGCGGCCTCGACGGCCTGCGTGTCGAACCAGAGGCTGGTGGTGATGCGCTGTGTGCTCATGCCCGATGAAACGTCATGGGCGTCGCGAACTCATCGGTGGGCGCTGCCGAGCAAGTACGAAAGCCGCGGCTCGACCGCGGCAGAGCGGAACTCGATCCGTTCGCAACGCTCGATCTCGAACCCCGCCGCGACGATCGCGCCCGCCGTGTCACGGGCGAGGTGGCAGCCGGCGGCGAGCCTCGGCCACAACCCGGTCGCATCGGCCGCCCGGAACAGCCCGCGCTTAGGCTGCCGTTGCGGGATCACGTGCTCGTAGAAGCGCAGCGCTCCGCCCGGCCGCAGCACCCGCCGGATCTCCGCGAGCGCCCGCCCTTGGTCGGGCACGCTGCAGAGCACGAGGCTGACGACCGCCGCGTCGAGCTCGCCATCCGCGAACGGCAGCGCCTCAGCGACCCCGTCCAGCACACGCACCGGCACAGCCGTCTCCGCGCCTTCGGCGAGCGCCCGCAGCGTCGGTTCCGGCTCGATCGCGACGACCTCGGTCACGCCTGGCGGATAGTGCACGAAGTTGCGCCCGTTCCCCGCGCCGACCTCCACGACCCGTCCGGCGAGGCCTTCGACCAACCGTTGCCGGTGGCCCGCCGCCCCGCGCTTGTCAGCCCGCGCCGCCACCGCCGGATAGACACGCGCAAACCGTGGATGCTCGACCGCCATCGCGCGGACGCTAGCGACAACAAGATCCGACCGGCGGTCCATGCCGCTGCCGCCGGATCCCGGTGTAGCGTCCCGCCACATGTCAGTGCTCGAGCGCCGGTTCCAGATCCGCGAACGCGGCTCGACGGTCAAAACCGAGGTCCTGGGCGGGTTCGTGACGTTCTTGACGATGGCCTACATCGTCGTCGTCAACCCGGCGATCCTGAGTGCGGCGGAGATGCCGGTCGAAGCGGTGACGGTCGCGACCGCGCTCGGCGCCGCGCTGTTCACGCTGATCATGGGGCTGGCGACGAACCTGCCGTTCGCGCTCGCCGCGGGCCTCGGGATCAACGCGGTCGTGGCGTTCCAGATCGTCGGACCGGGTGTGCCGTGGCAGGTGGCGATGGCCTGCATCGTGATCGAGGGCGTGATCGCGATCGTGCTCGTCCTCGCGGGTCTGCGCGAGGCGATCATGCGCGCGATCCCGCACGAGATCAAGCTCTCGATCGGCGTCGGCATCGGCTTGTTCATCACGCTCGTCGGGCTCCGCGACGCGGGCATCACGATCAACGACGCGGCGACCGGCATCCGGCTCGGCGACGTCACCGCCGGCCCGCCGCTGATCGCGCTCGCCGGCCTGCTGACGATGATCGTCCTGTCGGCCCGCAACATCAAAGGCTCGATCCTGATCGGCATCGCCGTCTCGACGGTCCTCGGCCTGATCTTCGGCGTGCTCGAACCCCCGGAGAGCTACGCGCCGTCGATCCCGAACGGCAGCGACTTCTCGACCATCGGCGACGCGCTGCACCCGGACAACCTGCTCGACGCGCTCACGTGGGCGCTGGTCCCCTTGATCTTCGTGCTGTTCGTGACCGACTTCTTCGACACGATCGGCACGGCGGTCGCGGTCAGCAGCGCGGGTGGAATGCTGGACGAGAACGGTCAGCCGCCGCGTCTGAAGCGCCTGCTGCTCGTGGACTCCGTCGCGGCGGCCGGCGGCGGTGTGCTGGGCACGTCGTCCAACACCACGTACGTGGAGTCGGGCGCGGGCGTGGCCGAGGGCGCGCGCACAGGCCTCGCGTCCGTCGTCACCGCCGGTTGCTTCTTGCTGACGATCTTCTTCGTCCCGCTGATCGCCGTGGTCGCGCAGACCGTGTTGCTGGGCGAGCAGGAGACCCACCCCGCCGTCGCGCCCGCGCTGATCATGATCGGCTACCTGATGATCCGGCTGGTGGCGGACGTGGACTGGAACCGCCCGGAGGCCGCGATCCCCGCGTTCTTCGTGATCGCGGGCGTGCCGCTGACGTTCTCGATCGCGGCCGGCATCGGCTTCGGCATCCTGAGCTACGTCGCGGTGATGGTGGCCACGGGCCGCGCCGGCAAGGTGCACCCGCTGATGTGGGCGCTCGTGCCACTGTT
This sequence comes from Solirubrobacter taibaiensis, assembly GCA_027587225.1. Lineage (GTDB taxonomy): Bacteria > Actinomycetota > Thermoleophilia > Solirubrobacterales > Solirubrobacteraceae > Solirubrobacter > Solirubrobacter taibaiensis. The sequence goes on along the minus strand of JAPDDQ010000001.1, from coordinate 316,848 downwards.
CGTGGCGTTCTTCTGTTCGAGCTGGCTGTCGGAGCACGTCTTCTAACCAAGGGCGCCCAGCGTTGCGCCGCGGGCGAGCGGCTGATAGACCGCGAGGCATGGACGAGCTGGCCATCGGTGCGACGTTCGCGGATCACGTGATCCGCGGGGTCGCGGGCCGCGGTGGCATGGGCATCGTCTACCGCGCGTTGCACGTCCCGCTCAAGCGCGAGGTCGCGCTGAAGGTCATCGCGCCCACGGTCAGCGCCGACGCCGAGTTCCGCGCGCGGTTCCGGCACGAGTTCGAGGCCGCGGCCTCGCTCCAGCACCCGAACGTCATCCCGATCTACCACGCGGGCGAGGAGGACGGGCTCCTCTACGTGACGATGCGGTTCGTCGACGGCACGGACCTCGCCCGGCTCGTGATGGTGGAGACGCGCCTCACCCCCACCCGCGCCGCGCTGATCGTCGGCCAGGTCGCAGCGGCACTGGACGCGGCCCACGCCCGCGGCCTCATCCACCGCGACGTCAAGCCCGCGAACATCCTCGTCGACGGCGAGCACGCGCTGCTCACGGACTTCGGCCTGATCAAGAGCCTGCACGCCGGCGACACGCAGGTGACCAAGCCCGGCACCGTGATCGGGACGTTCGACTACGCCGCCCCGGAGCAGCTCGACGCGCGCCCCGTCGACGCGCGCACCGACGTCTACGCGCTCGGCTGCGTGCTCTTCCAGGCGCTCACCGGCCGCGTCCCGTTCCCACGCGACTCGGTCGGCGCAACGCTCTTCGCCCACTTCCGCGACCCGCCCCCATCGGTCACCGCGCTCGTCCCGGAAGCCCCCAGGGCCTTCGACGACGTGATCGCCACCGCGATGGCGAAGGACCCCGCGAACCGCTACGCCACGGCCGGGGACCTCGCGCGCGCCGCGCTCGGCGCCGTCGATCACCCCTCGATCGCGCGCACCCCCTCGAGCTGGACCTGGCCCGTGCTCAGCACGCCGCGCGGCGTCCCGCTCCAGGGCGTGCTCGTGAGCGAGCTCGAAAGCGGCCCGTTCGTCGGGCGCACCGAAGCGCTCACCCGGCTCCGCGCCCGCTGGGAGAAGGCCGCCGACGACGCGCGCCAGATGGTCCTGCTGAGCGGTGACCCGGGCATCGGCAAGACCCGCCTGGCCGCCGAGCTCGCCCGCGAGGCGCACGCCGCCGGCGCGACCGTCCTGTACGGCCGCAACGACGCCGAGTCGCTCGTCCCGTACCAGCCGTTCGTGACCGCCGTCCAGCACTTCATGGCGCACCGCGACACGCTCGATTTCCCGCCCGAGCTCGCCCCCGAGCTGAGTGAGCTCGCCCGCCTCGTGCCCGCGCTCCGCCGCCATCTGCCCGAGCTGCGCGAGCCCGCCGCCGAGGACGGCGAGACCCGCCGCTACCGCCTGTTCGAAGCCGTCACGCGCGTGCTCGCCCGCGTGGCCGCCGACGCCCCGACGGTGCTCATCCTCGACGATCTGCAGTGGGCGGACACGTCCACGGCGCTGCTGCTCAGTCACCTGCTGCAGGACGTCGAGCCGACGCGGCTGCTCGTGCTCGGCACCATCCGCGCCTCCGGGGAGCACCGCGCCGACGAGCTCACCACGCTGCTCACCCGCCTGTACCGCGACCCAGGCTTCGAGCGCGTCGCGCTCACCGGCCTCGACGACGCCGAGACCGCCGAGCTCGTCGCCGCCACCGACCGCGACGCGAGCGGCTCCTTCATCCTGCGCCTGCACGAGGGCACCGACGGCAACCCGTTCTTCATCAAGGAGACGCTCCGCAGCCTCGCCGACGAGCCCGAGCTGCGCGACGACACGCTGCGCCGCGTCCCCGTCCCCGAGGGCGTGAAGGAGCTCATCGGCACACGCCTCGCGCGCCTCACCGACACCACGACGGCCGTACTGACCGCCGCTTCGGTCGTCGGGCGCGAGTTCCGCCTGGAAGTGCTCGAGACGCTGCTCGACGAGCCGGTGGAGCGCATCATCACCGCACTCGAACAAGCGGACGAAGCGGGCCTCGTGCGCGAGGTCGCCGACGACGCCGACCGCTTCGCGTTCACTCACGCCCTCGTGCGGGAGACGTTGTACGAGCGCCAGAGCGCGTCCCGGCGGGTGCGGATGCACTACCGGATCGCGCAGGCGCTCGACCAGCTCCGGCTCGCGACCCCGGCCGAGCTCGCCTACCACTACGTCGAGAGCCGCCACCTGGACCTCGAGGGCAAGGCCGTCGACTACTCCGAGCAGGCCGCAGTCGCCGCGTCCGAAGGACTCGCCGACTTCGAGGCCAAGACGCACTACGCCGCCGCGCTCGAGCGCCTCCAGGACGATGAACCCCGCCGCGCCCGCCTGCTGATCGGCCTCGGCACCGCCGCCGCGCGCCTGTATGACCCCGACGCCAACGACGCGTTCATGCTCGCGGCGGAGATCGCCACGCGCGAGCGGCTCACGAGCGTGCTCGCCGAGGCCGCCCTGGGCCGCTTCGGCAACTACGCGCACGCCGGAGCAGTGGACTACGAAGCGATCGAGCTGCTCGAACGCGCGCTCGCGGCCCTCGGCGACGAGGAGAGCCCGCTCACCGCGCGGCTGCTCACGCGCCTCGCCAACGCGCTTCACTTCGCCGGCCAGCAGGAGCGCGTTGATCAGCTCACCGAGCGCGCGCTGGAGCTCGCTCGTCGCGGCGACGATCCCCTCGCGCTGCTGAACGCGCTGGAGAGCCGCCACACCGCGCTCCTGGTCACCGCGGAAGCGGCCGAGCGGTTGGCGATCGCGGACGAGTTCTCGGAGATCGCCGAGCGCATCGACGAGCCCGAGCTGCTCGTGCTCGGCCTGCAGTGGCGCCTGTACGACACGCTCGAGCTGGCTGATCTCGACACCGCGCACCGCTGGCTGGAGACGCTGCGGGCGCTCGCCAACGAGCTCGGCCAGCCGATCTACCGCTACCGCGCCGCGCGCTGGAACGTGATCTGGGCGATGATCGGCGACCGCCTGGCCGAGGTGCCGGACCTGATCGCGTACGCGCACGAGCTGGGCGTCCGCGCCCGCCGTCCCGAGGTGGTCGTGGAGTCCGCCGGCCAGTACGCCGGGCTCGCGTACCGCACCGGCACGATGGGCGACCTCGCGCCCGCGCTCGCCCAGCAGATCGAGAGCGACCCGCAGCTCGTCGTCAACCTGCCGGTGCTCGCGCTCGCCCACCTGCAGGCCGGGGACCGGGAAGCCGCGGCCGCGATCTTCGAGCGGTTCGCCGCCGACGACTTCGCCACGATCCCCCGCGACATGCTGTGGATGGGCGCGATGGCCGTGCTCACGCACGTGTGCGCGCAGCTCGGCGACCGCGAGCGAGCCCGCGTCCTGTACGACCTCCTGCTCCCCTACCGCGACCGTAGCCTGGTGATCGGGATCGTCGCGGACTGGGGTTCCGCGGAGCGCTTCCTCGGGCTGCTCGCGGACGATCCCGCGCAGGCGGACGCGCACTTCGAGACCGCGATCGCCCGCAACGCCGAGATCCCCTCGATGCTGCGCATGACCCGCGCCCAGTACGCCGACGTGCTGGAGGCCCGTGGAGAGCCGCAGCGCGCCGCCGCCATAAGGGGCGACTCAGGGATCGCGGCCACACAACTAGGGCTTCCCTAGGGTCATTCCCAATGGTGGTAAGGGGTCGCAGACGGCAATCTGCATCCCATGAACACCGACAAGAAACTCACCAGGTCCTCCACCGACAAGCAGGTCGGCGGCGTGTGCGGCGGCTTCGCCCGCTACTTCGACCTCGACACCACGATCGTCCGCGTCGGCTTCATCGCCACGACGCTCTTCACCGGTGGCGCCGCTGCGCTCGCGTACGTCGCGATGCTCGTCGTCATGCCCTCCGACAAGAAGACGGTCGAGCACCACTATGACCCGCTCGCCGCTGCCTAATCGGCGAGCTGCGCGTCGACGATTTCGTCGAGCAGGCCACCGAGATAGCCGTACAGGGCCACCGTTCGGGCGTTGGGATCGTTCGGATCGAACGCCAGCTCGTGATCATCGTCGGTGATGTCGAGCATCGTTCCGAGCACCAGCCGCAATGAGTTCACGGCCTGCATCCAGGCCCCGAGCTGCTCGATGTCGAGCAGCTCGGCGTCAACGCTCTCCTCGACCGCGTCGATGCTCGCCAGCCGCCCGCTCTGCAACTCGTCACGCGTCAAGGACCGGTACTCGTCCTCGAGCTCCGCGTCGTCGGCGTAGGCCGACGGGTACAGCCGCCGCACGCGCGGGTCCTCAGGACTGATCGCCAGCAGCTCCCGCAGCTCGCCCAGCAGCTGCCGGATGAGGTCGCGCTCCTGCGCGTCCATCCGCACGAGAAACCGATTCTGGCGCCGTTCGATCCGGGGCCGCTCGCGTCCGAACACTCGCTCAGTCCTGCCGCATGGTCGCCCACAGGCCGTGCTCGTGGAGCCGGAACACGTCCAGCTCAGCCTTCTCGCGCGTCCCGCTGGACACGACGGCACGACCCTTGTGATGGACGTCCATCATCAGCTCCGTGGCCTTCTCCCGGCTGTAGCCGAACAGCTTCTGGAACACGAGCACGACGTAGCTCATGAGGTTGATCGGATCGTTCCAGACGATCACGATCCACGGGCGATCGGCGACGGATTCGTCGTCGGTCTCCGGAAGCTTGACCTCGACGGGGGCGGCGGACACGCCTCTCAGGCTACCCCGCGCATCGCGTGTTCGGCCAACGCCGTGATCGTGAGGCTCGGATTGACGCCCACGTTGGCCGGGATCGCCGCCCCGTCGCACACGAGCAGGTCCTCGTAGCCGAACACGCGCAGGTCCTTGTCCACGACGCCCGTCGCGGGTGAGGCGCCGATCACCGCGCCGCCGAGGATGTGCGCCGTGGACGGGATGTTCGCCGCCGCCTCCATGATCGAGCTCTGCGCGATCCCGCCCGTCCGCTCGGCCAGCCATTCGGCGAACGCGTTCGCGACCGGGATGAACGTCGGGTTCGGGCGCTCCGGGTCCTGCTCGGTGCGCAGCCGCACCCGCCCGCCGCGCCCCTTGCGCGCCCGCAGCGCGATCGCGTTGTCCAGCGACTGCATGACGAGCACGATGATCGTGCGCTCCGACCACCCGCGCGGGTTCATCGTGCGCGCGAACTTCAGCGGGCTTCGCCCGGCGGTGGCGAGCAGCTTCAGCGGCCGCGTGAGCGCCGTGCCGTCGCCCGTCAGCAGCGTGAAGATGCTCGACATGGCGTTGCCGGCGCTCCCGTAGACGACGGTCTCGATGTGCGTGTCCGGGTCGGGGTAGATCGAGCCGGTGATCGCCACGCGGCGGATCTCGGGCGCGTCCTTGGGCAGCGTGACCGCGAGGATCGCCTCGGAGTTCGTGCGCACGAGCTCACCGAGGCGGTCGCTGAGCTTCGGGAGCGAGCCGTTGAGCTTGCACGTCGCGAGCAGGCGGTTCGTGCCGAGCGCACCCGCCGCGACCACGACCCCCCGCGCGGTCTGGGTGCGCCGCTGCCTGCGGACCCACGCGCCGGAGCGCTCGCTCGTCACGGCGTACCCGCCGCCGTCGAGCGGCCGGATGTCCGTGACCGTGCGTTCCGGCATGATCCGCGCGCCGGCCCGCTCCGCGAACCACAGGTAGTTCTTCACGAGCGTGTTCTTCGCCCCGTGCGGGCAGCCGACCATGCACCGCCCACAGCGCAGGCAGCCGGTCCGATCTGGCCCTTCGCCGCCGAAGAACGGGTCCGGGACGGTCACGCCGGGCTCGCCCAGGAACACACCGACACGTGTCTTGGCGTAGGTCTCCGCCACGCCCGTCACTTCCGCGTACTCGCGCAGGTAGTCGTCGGCGGGATCGTCCTCGTCGTACGTGGTCACCCCGAGCATGCGCTCGGCCTGCGCGTAGAGCGGCGCGAGCTCCACCTGCCAGTTGTTGAGGGCGGCCCACTGCGGGTCGTTGTAGAAGCGTGCGGGCGCGCGATAGAGCGTGTTCGCGTAGCCGAGCGACCCGCCGCCGACGCCGGACCCGCTCGCGATCGCCACGTCCCGGAAGATCGTCAGCCGGAAGATCCCGCGCATCCCCAGCCGCGGGGCGAAGAAGTACTTGCGCACATCCCACGTGGACTTGGGCAGCTCGTCGTCCTTGAAGCGCCGCCCGGACTCGAGCACTCCGACCCGGTGCCCTTTCTGGGCGAGCCGGAGCGCCGACACGCTGCCGCCGAACCCGGAGCCGATCACGAGCCAGTCGAAATCCACCACCGGACCCTACAGGCCGCTTTCGATCGCGTGACGAATCGCACCCTGCGGGTATGAGCCGCTCACGATGCTCGAACTGCTCGGTACTGCCCTCGCACTCGCCGGCGGCTGGAGCACGCCGATGCCGATCTCGCCGGTCGGCCGCTATGCCCAGCAATCGCAGGTCGTGGCGGGGAACGCGAACGGCAGCGCCATCGTCGCCTGGGAACGGGACCAGCGCGTGAGCGTCGTCCGCGTCAATGGCGGCGGGCCCTTGAGCGAGCCACTCGCGATGGTCGGCGGCGAGGCGGAGAATCCGCTGGTCGCGATCAACGAGCGCGGCGACTACGCGGTCGCGTTCGTGAGCAAGGGGCGCACACTCGCCGGCCTGCACAACGACAACGCGTTCGACACGACGTTCACCGAGTGCTCGCTCTCCCCGGCGGGCCTCGGGCTGGCGGAGAGCGGCGTCGCCACGGTCGTGTGGCAGGACTGCGACACGCTCTACAGCGCGGACTTCGCCCCGCGCGCCGGCGATCTCACGCCGCGGATCGCGATCCCCTCGCCGGTACGGCCGCAGAATGCGCAACTGAAGGTCGCCGCGGACGGGAGCGCCGTCGCGGTGTGGACGGGCTACACGGGCCTGTACGCCGCGACCCGCCCGGCCGGCGGCGCGTGGACAACGGTGACGTTGACCGCGGACCAACCACAGGGCGCCGCCCTCTCGCTCACCCCCGATGGCACTGCGGTGGTCACCAACGGCACCCTCGTATACGTCAAACCACCCGGCGGGACGTTCGGCGCGCCCATCACGCTGCCGATGGCGGCGGACTACCCGGTCGGCGCGGACACCGTGATCGCGCACGACACGCGCAAGACCTACGCGCTCTCGCTCGCCGGTGGCGTGCCGGTAGAGGTGTTCCCGTTCCCCGCGTGCGGAACCGACGCGGTCCAGACGAGCACGCTGTTCGTCGTCGGCCGCACCGCCTGCGGCGGGGGCCCCGTCTGGGGCGCGGTGCGGACGGACAAGGGGTTCGTGCGCACGCGGCTCACGCCCGACGCGAAGCTGGCGAACTATCCGCCGCGCATCGCCCCGTTCGGGCCAGGTGCCCTCGTGGTGTGGCCGGTGAGCAGCGGCCCGCCGCGCAACCGCGGCGTCATGGCGGCCACGACCTGGCGCGCCACGCCGCTGATCGCCTTCGTCGGCAAGCCGCGCGTGTCCGGCCGGCGCATCCGCGTCCGGGTGCGCACTTCGCACGAGGTCCGCGCGACGCTGGCGCTCGTCCGCGGCCGGCGCATCGTCACCCGCACGCGGCGCACACTCGCGCCCGGTACGCACACGCTCACGCTGCGCGGTCGCGGCACCCGGCTCGTGCTCAGCGTCCCCCGCGGCGACGAGATCACGCGCGCCGTAGGAGGATCCGCGACACGAAGTGGTCTCCGCCCTTCTCGAGGATGAGGTCCGCGCGCGGCCGCGTGGGCTTGATGTTCTCGCGCAGGTTGGGCTTGTTCGTGCGCTGCCAGATGCCCTGCGCCACCGCGACGGCTTCGTCGTCGGAGAGCTGCGCGTAGCGGTGGAAGTAGGACTGCGGGTCCTGGAACGCGGTGCTGCGGAGCTTGAGGAAGCGGTTGAGGTACCAGCGCTGGACGTCGTCCTCGAGCGCGTCGAGGTAGATCGCGAAGTCGGCGAAGTCGGACACGTAGATGCGCCCGGACCCGCGCTTTAGCACGTTCACGCCCTCCAGCACGACGACGTCCGGGCGCTGCACCACCAGCGTCTCGTCCGGGACGATGTCGTAGACCAGGTGCGAGTACACCGGCGCGCGCACCTCGTCCACCCCACTCTTGAGATCGGCCACGAAGCGCAGCAGCGCGCGCCGGTCATAGCTCTCCGGGAAGCCCTTGCGCGCGAGGATGCCCTTCTCGATCAGGGTCGCGTTCGGCAGCAGGAACCCGTCCGTGGTCACGAGCTGCACGCTCCAGTCGGGGCGCAGCAGCTGCAGCACGCGGACGATCAGGCGCGCGGCCGTGGACTTGCCGACGGCCACGCTCCCGCCGAGCGCGATCAGGAACGGCACGGCGTGCGGCGTGTCGTGCAGGAAGGCGCCCTGGGCCGCGCTGAGGTCGCGCGCCGCGGCGATCCGGAGCTCCAGCAGCCGCGCGAGCGGCAGGTAGACCTCGTTGACCTCATCGAGCGCGACGGGCTCGCCCAGGCCGGAGAGGCGGACGAGCTCGTCGTAGTCCAGGGTGGTCGCCGGCGGGCCGAGCCCGCTCCAGCGCGAGCGCTCGACGGTGACGAACGGGGACGCCGCGCCGAGCTTCAGCAACAGCGAGCCTGCGGCCGGGCCTCGCGCTCGTCCTGGCGCCAGCGCTCGAACGCGCGGCGGGTCATCACCGGCTCGTCGGGGTGCTCACGGCGGCGATGCTCGACGTAGTGGTCATACGCGCTCTCGCCCGACACCTCGCGCAGGTACCAGCGCACGCCGGTGAAGACCTCGCGCACGGTCATGCGACGGCCTCCCGCTTGGGCTCGAACAGCCCGTCGGGCGCGTCGAGCGTGGACTCCTGCTTAGGCACCTCGGTGTTGGGCAGGAGCTCCTTCGACCGGAGGGCCTTGATGCAGAGGCGGGTGGCGTCGAGGATCACGATGATGATGAGGAGGGCGAAGAACGCGGCCAGCACGCCGTCCACGGTCGAGTTTGTCACGACCCTGTTCATCTCGTCCAGATCCTTGGCGGGCGCGAGCACCTCCCCGTTGGCGATCGCGTCCTGGAACCGGTCGCGCTGCGCGAAGAAGCCGAGCTTCGGGTCGGCGCTGAAGACCTTCTGGTAACTGGCGGTGAGCGTGACGATCGCGTCCCACGCGAGCGGGATGCCCGTCACCCAGGCCCACTTGAGCTTGCCGTGCTTGATCAGCAGCACGGTGCAGAGCGTCAGCGCGATCGCCGCGAGCAACTGGTTCGCGATGCCGAACAGCGGGAACAGCTGGTTGATTCCGCCGAGCGGGTCGGTCACGCCGACGTACAGGAAGTAGCCCCAGGCGCCGACGATGATCGCGCTGCAGAGCCACACACCCGGCTTCCACGACACGTCGCGGAACGGCTTGTACACGTTGCCGATCGTGTCCTGGAGCATGAAGCGCCCGACCCGCGTGCCCGCGTCCACCGTGGTGAGGATGAACAGGGCCTCGAACATGATCGCGAAGTGGTACCAGAAGGCTCTGCCGCCATTGGTCACGCCGGCGAAGATCTCGGACACGCCCAGCGCGAACGTCGGAGCGCCGCCGGTCTTGGAGATGATCGACTCCTCCTCGACCGCCGTGGCCGCCGACTGCAGCGCGTCCGGCGTGATCGCGAAACCGAGGCCGTTGACGAACTCCGACGCGCTCTGCACGGTGCCGCCGGTGACGCCCGCGGGCGAGTTGACGGCGAAGTAGATGCCCGGGTCGATGATCGACGCGGCGATGATCGCCATCACCGCGACGAAGGACTCCATCAGCATCGCGCCGTAGCCGATGAAGCGGACCTGCGTCTCCTTCTCGATCAGCTTCGGCGTGGTGCCGGACGCGATCAGCGAGTGGAAGCCGGAGAGCGCGCCGCACGCGATCGTGATGAACACGAACGGGAACAGCGAACCCGCGAACACGGGGCCCTCGCCGTTGGTCGCGAACTTCGTCACGGCCTCGTTCTCCATCACCGGCAGCGTCACGATGATGCCGATCGCGAGCAGGACGATCGTCCCGATCTTCATGAACGTCGACAGGTAGTCGCGCGGGGCCAACAGCATCCACACGGGCAGGACGCTGGCGACGAAGCCGTACGCGATCAGGCAGAAGACGAGCGTCTCGGGCTCGAGCGTGAACGCGTCGGCGAGGCTCGAGTCCTGCACCCAGCCGCCGAGCGCGATCACGATCAGCAGCAGCACGACGCCGATCAGCGAGACTTCCAGCACCCGCCCGGGCCGGAGCACGCGCAGGTAGAAGCCCATGAACAGCGCGATCGGGATCGTCATCGCGATGCTGAACGTGCCCCACGGCGAGTTCGCGAGCGCGTTGACGACGACCAGCGCCAGGACCGCGAGCAGGATGACCATGATCGACAACACCGCGACCAGCGCGGCGATGCCGCCGACCGGGCCGATCTCGTCGCGGGCCATCTGGCCCAGCGACTTGCCGTCGCGGCGCATGCTGAAGAACAGGACGACCATGTCCTGCACCGCGCCGGCGAAGATGACGCCGACGATGATCCAGATCGTCCCGGGCAGGTAGCCCATCTGCGCGGCCAGGACCGGGCCGACGAGCGGGCCGGCGCCCGCGATCGCGGCGAAGTGGTGGCCGAACAGGACGCGCCGGTCGGTCGGCTGGAAGTCGCGGTCGTTGTCCAGCCGCTCGGCGGGCGTCGCGCGGTTGCGGTCCGTGGCCAGGACCTTGTACTGGATGAACCGCGCGTAGAAGCGGTAGGCGATGGCGTACGAGCAGACCGCGGCGGCGATCAACCACGCGGCGCTGATCGACTCGTCGCGCACGAGCGCGATGACTCCCCAGGCCACGGCCCCGACAATGGCCACGGCCGACCAGATCGCAATGGACTTGGTCCTCATGGTGGTGCTCCTCCCCTAGCGCTAGCGGGGGGTTGCTTCCCCGGCTTAAGCGCTAGCTAAACGCGCGCAAGGTCGCGGCCACGGCGGCGGCGATGAGCATCGTGAGCCACATCGGCGCCTTGAGGAGGATCGCGACGATCGCGGCGCCGAGCCCGGCGGCGCGGGCGTCGATGACGAGGCCGCCCTCGCCGTCGAACGTCTCGAACATGAGCAGGCCGGCGAGCAGCGCAGGGGCGAGCAGCGCCGTGACGTTCAACGCGCGGGGCGGGAGGTCGCGGGTGCCGAGCACCAGCGTGCCCGTGGCCTTGGCCGCGAACGTCCCGACGGCAAGCACCGCGATGGTGATCCAGACCGCGGTCACGCCGCCACCCGCCGCACCTGCTTGAGGCCGATCAGCGCCGCGCACGCCGCGGCGACGACCGGGATGCCGGCCGGGGTGAACGGCATGAGCAGAAACGCGATCCCCGCGCCCAGGGCTGCCGCGGTGATCCGCACGCGGTCGCGCAGCTCGCTGAACAGCAAGACGGCGAAGAAGGCCGGGAACATCGCGTCCAGCCCAAGGGCCTTCGGGTCGCCGAGGAGCGAGCCGCCGAGCACCCCCAGCAACGTGCCGGCCGACCAGGCCACGAACTGTGGTGCCGTCGATCCGATCAGCCGTTCGCGGTCGTACGTGCCGTCGCCCCGGCTGGCGAGCGCGAACGAAGCGTCGACGATCGCGAGCGACTCGACCGACCGGCGCAGCGGCCCGCCCTTGAGGAAGGGCCCGATCGCGAGCCCCATCGGCAGCCAGCGCGCGTTGAGCAGCATCCCCGCCAGAATCGCGGCCAGTGCTCCGCCGCCCGTGGCCAGCACCGTGAGCGCCGCGAACTGCGCCGCGCCCGAGAAGACGAAGAGGGACATCACGACCGGCGCGATCGAACCCATCACCGGCTGGGCAAGAACACCAAAGGAGATCCCCCCGAGCAACGTGGCCGGCACCAGCGGGAACCCGACTTTGAGGCCGGCTCGGATTTCGGGGGACAGGTGCATTTCCGAGTACCTTACCGTATACTGACCTCACAGTGGTAACGCCAACGCCGGAAACGATCAAACTCCAGGGCGGTTCGCTCTCCCTGGACTTCGCCAATTCGACGGATTGGACCGAGGACCAGGCCATCGTCGAGACCCAGGACGTGCTGCTCGAGCCGGACTCCCTGGAGCGCTGGGGCGAGCGGATGGGCATCGCCGGGCGGCCGGGCGGGGCCGACGAGCTCGAGCTCGCCCGCGGGCTGCGCAGCGCACTACACGCGATCTTCTCCGCCTTGGCGCGTGGACAGGAGCCAGACCAGTTCTCGCTGTCGCGGCTGCGGTTCGCCTACGCGCAGGCCGTCGCCGCCGGGACGCTGGTCCGCCAGGCGGACGGCGACTTCGGGCTCGAATGGTCCCGCGAGGAGACGCGCCGCGTGCGCTTCGCGGTCGCCGCCGACGCCGTAGCTCTGCTGGCCGACCCCGCCCGCATGGCGCGGCTGCACCGCTGCCCGGGGCGTGACTGCGGCTGGGTGTTCCTGGACACGAGCGGTCGTCGCCGCTGGTGCTCGATGCAGTCCTGCGGCTCGCGGGAGAAGATGCGCCGGATGTACGCCCGCAAGCGCGCCGCGGCCGTCAGAGCACCCGGAGGTCCAGCGGAGCCGGCGACAGGTTGACCGGCCCGTCGGCGGTGACGAGGATGTCGTCCTCCAGCCGGATGCCGCCGATCTCCGAGTGGTAGATCCCGGGCTCGACGGTGAAGATCATGCCCTCCCGCAGCGGGATCTCGGACGTCGCGACGAGGAACGGCGGCTCGTGGATCTCGGTGCCGATCGCATGCCCCGCGCCGTGCAGGCAGGCGCCGATCTCCGGGTGGGCTTCCACCACGACGCGCTGCGCCGCGTCGACGTCGCGTGCCGTGTTCCCGACGCGCGTCGCGGCGACCGCGTCGTCGTAGGCCTCCTTGACGACGTCCCACGCCTTCACGGCCCAGTCGCTCGGTGTCCCGGCGTACGCGCACCGCGTCATGTCGCCCCAGTAGCCGTCGAACTGCGCGGAGATGTCGGCGACGATCACATCGCCTGCCTGCAGCGTCCGCTCGCCGGGCGAGCCGTGCGGGTCACCGGAGTGGGCGCCGAAGAGGATGTGTGGTCCGGGATTGCTGCCGCCCCGGCGGGCGAGCGCGTAGGCGACACGCGCGTTGACGTCGATCTCGCTCTCGCCGACCTGGAGGTTCGCCCACAGGTCCTCGTAGATCTCGATGATCTGCGCGCACGCGTGCTTGACGGCGGCGATCTCCTCCGCGTCCTTGGCCGCGCGCAGCTCCATGATCAGGTCGGAAGCGGGGACGAGCTCGTAGCCCGCCTCTTGCAGCGCCTTCGAGCGGGCCCAGATCAGGTGGTCTTCCTCCACACCGATCCGCTTCGCGCCTTTGAGCGTGTCGTGGAGCGTCGGGAGCCCGTTCGTCTTCGCGGCGTCGTAGAGCGCCTTGTCGAGCCCGGTCGGGGCTTGGCCGACGCTGTCGCGGTCCAGCGACGGCGCGATCAGCGCCCCGGTACCGCCCTTGCGAACGGTCACGCCGAAGAAGCGCTCCATCTGGAGGCCCCAGAACCCGGTCAGGTACGCGATCGAAGCGTCCTTGGTGGCCAGGACCGCATCCAGTCCGGCTTCCTTCAGTAGCCCGTCCAGGGCGTCTACTCTGGCGTCGTGCGACATCGGCTGGCACCCTACCTCGCCGTGCTGAGCGGACTGCTCGTGGCCGACGCGGCCGAGGCGCGCAAGGTCACGATCCGCCAGCAGGGGGCGCCGGAGGTAACGATCACCGTTCCGGCCGGCGTGCGCGTGGAGGAGCGCCGCCGCGTCACCCTCGTCGGCGGAGTCCGCGTCGTCCAGTGTCAGCTCGCTCGGTCGGACCGCGACATGACCGGACGCGCCGCACTACGCCGCGAGAAGGCGGACGTGCCGATCGCCGGCGGCTCCTGCCTGAAGGTGCGCGACGCGCGGCTCGCCAAGCGACTGCGTCCCGTCCTCGGCAAGGGCGGGCGCACCCCCAGGACCGACCTGGCGGCCGAGCAGCTCGCCCGCTCGGCCCGCGAGCGCACGCTGGCCCATCCACGCATCGTCGGCACGGCGTCCGCGGCGCCGTTCGGCCACGACACGTTCGTCGAGTCGACGTTCGAGTACGACGGCGCGTACGCGCATCAGCTCCATCGCTATCACGGCCTCGATCTCGAGGTCATCCACGACACCCCCGGCGACTACGTCCGCGGTTTCTCCGGCCCGGACTGTTGGTCCCCGACCAGCGCCCCCGAGGACGATGACGCCCTGGAGCCCCGGCTCGAGCTCGACGAGTGGGACGCGCCACCGGCCACCAAGACGGCGTGGCACGTCTCCTACAAGCCGATCGTCACGTTGCCGGACCGCACCCGGCGCATCCGCTGGACCGGGTTCGTCGCCGACGGCGAGGCGATCGTCGGCACGGACGGCCTGCTCCAGCGCGTCCGCATCGACGATCACCACATGGCCCGCGGCCGTTCCTCATGGCAACGGGTCGACGTCGTCTTCACCGGATTTCCTACCTCACCCGTACCGCGCGTGACGCCGACGCCTCATTGTTGAACGTCAACTTGAGGGTGAGACTCTTCACGTTCTTGCGCACCTTGCCGAGCTTCACGGTGATCGTGCCGGCCTGCTTGGCCCTGGCGGTGCCGGTCGCGACCGTCTTGCCCTTGTAGGCCGCGACGAGCTTCACCTTGCCGGCGCCCGGGACGGTGACCTTGACCGCCAATCCCTTGCGGAGCGCCTTCCTCGTCGTCTTGGTGAGCGAGATGCTCGCCTTGGGCGCGGGCTGTGGCGCCGGGTTCGTCACGGGCGGCGGCGTCTGCGGGACGGACGGGACCTTGTAGGCCGCGGCGGGCGGGTTGGCGGGGCCCCAGTCGGGCTCGGTGCCGGTCGGGGTGAGGACACTGTCGTTCGGCGCGGCGCACACACCCGGCCCGAACTGCGTGAAGCGCGAGACCTCGATGCCCTTGCTCGATCCGAACGCGATCCCCGCGTTGTCGGGCGCCCAGCTCGGGTCATGGAACTTCGGGTCCGGCTTGGTCATCTCGCACGCGAACTCGGGATACGCGCCCCCGACCGTGCCGGTGACCGCGAAGAACGTGAGCTTCAGGTTGTCGCCGTAGTCGCTCGTCACCGCGAGCTTGCGTCCGTCGCGGGTGAGCTCGCCGTCGCCCATGTCCCCGTTCGGCACCATCCAGGGCACGCTGTTGTAGTCACCGGCGTCGAGCTCGTCGATCGCGACCTGGCGCCCGTAGCCGCCGAACACGAGCGTCCGGCTGTTGGTCACCCACTCGGGGTTGGAGACGCTGTGCTGGTTGCCGTAGACGCTGTGCGGCGTCGCCGTCGTGACGCCGGCGTCGGTGTAGAAGACCGAGCGCTGGATCGAACCGCAGCTCGAAGCCACCGGGCACGAGTACGCGAGGTACGCGTAGGCGATCTTCGTCCCGTCCGGCGAGAAGCTCAGCTGCACGGGGTTCGGCGCGAACGTCCCACCGTCACCGGACTTCGCGGGCGGCGTCGTGATCGTGTGCAGCGGCTTGCCGTCGCCCGCCATCACCTGGATCGGGCCGGTGCCCTGCACCGCCGCGATCGTGCCGTTGTCGGCCTGCGTGGGCGAGTGCCACTGGCCGCCCGTCGTGAGCTGCACCTTGTGCGAGCCGTCCGGCGCGGCGGACCACACGTTGCCCTGGTCGATGTAGACGATGGAATCAGCGTTCGCCACAGCCGGCGCGAGGAGCACCAGACCGGTGGCGAGCAGGAGGGACATCTTCATGCCGGGCAATTTCGCTACTCGCGGTTGCCCTGGCCTTGCCGCGACCTTGTCAGGCGATGACCTGGGTTTCGTAGCCCTCGTCTTGGAGCTTGGTGAGAACCGTCTGCGCGTGGTCGCGGCCGCGCGTCTCGAGCACCATCTCGACGGCCGTCTCCCGGACGTGCAGGCCGAGGCCCTCCCGTACGTGGCTGACGTCGACGATGTTCGCGCCGGTGCCGGCGACGGCGGCGAGCAGCGTCGCGAGCCCGCCCGGCCGGTCGGGGATGCGGGTGAGCGCGACGAGCCGGCGCCCGGCTTCGGTCTCGTGCCGGCGCGCGATGGCCGCGAGCAGGCCGGCGTCGACGTTACCGCCGGACAGCACCGCGACGGTGGTGCCGTCGACCGGCTCCACCTGACCGCCGAGCAGCGCGGCGATGCCGACCGCTCCCGCTCCCTCGACCACGAGCTTGCAGCGCTCGAGCAGGAGCGCCATGGCCGCCGCGATGGCTTCCTCGTTGACGACCACGAGGTCGTCGAGGTGCGTGCGCAGGATCGCGAGCGGGATGCCGCCGGGACGCTTGACCGCGATGCCGTCGGCGATCGTGAGCGCCGTCTTGGCCTCCACCGGCGTGCCGGCCTGCATCGACTCCGGGTACGGCGCGCAGGCCGTCGCCTGGACGCCGATGATCCGCACGTGCGGCTTGGCGTCCTTGATCGCGAGGGCACTTCCGGCGCACAGGCCTCCCCCGCCGATCGGGATCACGACCTGGCCCAGATCCGGCACGTCCTCGAGCAACTCCAGCCCGAGCGACCCTTGACCGGCGACGATCGCGGGATCGTCGAACGGGTGCACGAACGCGAGCCCCTCGGACTCCGCCTTCTCGAGTGCGATGACGATGCACTCGTCGACGCTCTTGCCGCCCGCGTGGACGATCGCGCCGTAGCGGCGGGCAGCCTCGACCTTCGCCATCGGCGCGTCCACGGGGACCACGACCTCGCAGTGCACGCCGCGGGCGGCCGCGCCGGCGGCGAGCGCCTGGGCGTGGTTGCCCGCGGAGGCGGCGATCACGCCGTTCTTGCAGCCTTCATGGCCGAGCGCGTCGAGCTTCGCGGCGACGCCGCGGACCTTGAACGACCCGGTGCGCTGCAGGTTCTCGGCCTTCAGCGCCACCGTCCCGCCCGCACGCTCGGAGAACGTGCGGGTGGAGAGCATCGGTGTGCGGCGCGCGACGGTCTCTACCGCCGCGCGTGCGGCTTTGACGTCGCGCGCGGTGACGGTCACAGCGCGATGATCGCGTCCATCTCGACCTCGGCGCCCATGGGGAGGGCGGCGACGCCGATCGTGGTCCGCGCGGGCGGGTCGCTCGGGAAGTAGCCGGCGTACGCCTCGTTCATCTCGGCGAAGACGCTGATGTCGGTGACGTAGACGGCGACACGGACCGCGTTCTCCAACTTGCAGCCCGCGGCCTCGGCGATGATCGTCAGGTTGTCCAGACAGCGCTTGGCCTTCTCGGCGGGCGTGCCGTCGATCAGCTGTCCCGTGTCAGGATCGAGGTGCACCTGGCCGCTCACGAACAGGTGCGCGCCGGACTTGACGGCGTGCGAGTACGGCCCGGCAGCAGGCGGGCCCGGGTTCGCCGTCACGGTTTCACGAGAATGGCTCATGTGAAGGACCGTATCTGAGATGCCGAATCGCCTTGCCTTAGAGACATCGCCCTATCTGCTGCAGCACGCGGACAACCCCGTCGACTGGTACCCGTGGGGCGACGAGGCGTTCGCTCGCGCTCGCGACGAAGACAAGCCGCTGCTGATCTCGATCGGCTACGCGGCCTGCCATTGGTGCCACGTCATGGAGCACGAATCCTTCGAGGACGCGTCCGTCGCTGCGCTCATGAACGAGCACTTCGTCTGCGTGAAGGTCGATCGCGAGGAGCGTCCGGACGTCGACGCGATCTACATGGACGCCGTCCAGGCCATGACCGGCCAGGGCGGCTGGCCGTTGAACGCCTTCGTCACGCCCGAGGGCAACCCGTTCTGGGCGGGCACCTACTTCCCGCCGCAGTCGCGCCAGCAGCTGCCGTCCTGGCGTGACGTGCTGACGTCACTGGCTCAGGCCTGGGTCGATCAGCGTGACGAGATCGTCACGGCCTCGCGGGACATCGTGCCGCGACTGGCCGGTGCGGCGACCTTGGAGGCCGCGCCCGACGAGTTCGACCCGGCGGTGCTGGACGAGGCCGTCGCGATCCTCGGCCAGGTCTTCGATCGCGAGTTCGGCGGCTGGGGCGCGGCGCCCAAGTTCCCGATGACCTCGGTGATCGAGTTCCTGTTGGCGCGTGGCGAGCGGCCCATGGCCCTGCAGACGCTGCGCCGGATGGCCTCGGGCGGGCTGTACGACCAGATCGGCGGCGGGTTCGCCCGCTACTCGGTCGATACGGGCTGGGTCGTGCCCCACTTCGAGAAGATGCTCTATGACAACGCGCTGCTGGCCCGCGCGTACCTGCACGCCTGGAAGATCTCCGACGACCCGCTCTTCCGGCGGGTGGCCGAGGAGACTTTGGATTGGGCCGTGCGGGAGCTGCGGCAGGACGAGGGTGGCTTCGCTTCGTCGCTGGACGCGGACTCCGAGGGCGTCGAGGGCAAGTTCTACGTCTGGACGCCGGGGGACGTGCGCGCGGCGCTATCTCCCGACCTCGCTCTGGCCGCGATCGCCCATTACGGCATCACCGAGGAAGGGAACTTCGAGGGCCGCACCATTTTGACGCGCGCCACCGGCGATCCGGCCGCGTTGGGCGAGATCAAGGCCGGGTTGCTCGCCGCGCGTTCGAAGCGGGTGCGGCCCGCGCTGGACGACAAGCGGCTGACGTCGTGGAACGCGCTGATGATCGGCGTGTTGGCCGAGGCGGGCGCGGCTTTCGGGCGCGCGGACTACCTCGCGGCCGCGGAAGCGTGCGCTTCGTTCATCGAGGCCGAGTTGCGGGCGGCCGACGGGTCGCTGCTGCGCGTCTTCAACCGCGGCGTGGCCAAGCAACCCGGTTTCCTCGACGACTACGCGTACCTGCTCGAAGCGTATTTGACCCTGTACGAGTCGACCTTCGACGAGCAGTGGTTCGTGCGCGCGATCGAGCTCGCCGAGGCGATCCTGATCCGCTTCCACGACCCCGAGCGCGGCGGCTTCTTCTCCACCTCCGCCGAGCACACGGGGCTGATCGCGCGACGCAAGGACCTCGAGGACGCCCCGATCCCCGCCGGCGCCTCGGCGGCCTGCTTCGGCCTGCTCCGCCTGGCGCGCCTGACCGGCGAGGCCTCCTACGAGAACGCGGCCCTGTCCCTGATCGCCCTGCTGCACCCGATCGCCCCGAAGCACCCGCTGGCCTTCGGCCATCTCTTGCGGGCGATGGACTTCTACGCTGCGCCCGTCCGCGAAGTGGCGTTGGCCGGCGACGCCGCCGATCTCGCCGCCGTCGTCCGCCGCGGCTTCTACCCGCACGTGGTCCTCGCGGGCGGCGGAGGGAGCGCGGTGCCGCTGTTGACGGGCCGAGAGCCCGTGGACGGCAGCCCGGCCGCCTACGTGTGCCAGCGGTTCACGTGCGGATTGCCGGTAACCCGCGTCGAAGAATTAGCGGATTTGTTGCAATAGCGTCTTGTTCTGTCGCAGCGCCTCGCGCGATCGTGCGGGGCGTGCGTACTCCTACTGCCGGAAACCGACAGTCAAGCTCCGCACCCGACCTTGCCGTGGCGATTCGGGCCGCCTCTCAATGGGGTGTTCTCTCCGTTGCGGACCTCCGAGAGTGCGGGCTCTCTGACCACGCGATCGCGCGCCGGTGCGAACGCGGCACGCTTCACCGCGTCCATGGAGGCGTCTACTCGGTCAATGCCCCGCCTCTCTCGATGCACGCGAGGTTCCTCGCCGCCACGAAGGCCACCAACGGCGTCCTGAGCCACTATTCCGCCGCGACCCTCTGGCGCCTCGTCGACTATGACGAGAACACCGCGGTACACGTCACGATCCCCAACGGAAAGCGGCGCACGGTCCCGGGCATCATCGTCCACCGCACCCGCCGCGAGCCTCAAGTCATCCGCCTGGACGCCATCCCCGTCACAACCCCAGCACGCGCCCTGATCGACCTCTCCTCGATGCAGTCGTTTCGCCCACTCCGCCGCGCTGTCCGAGAAGGCTTCGTACTGAAACGAGTGACGTTGTCAGAACTGCGGGGCCAGACCAAGAACCTCGACGAAGCCCTAGCCCAGGGCTACGTCCCCACCGAATCCGAACTCGAGGACGCCACCCACGACCTCATCCTCGCCTACTTCCAGCCCCCGCTCGTCCAACCGGTCCTCGTCCTCGACGGCATCCCCACCCGCCCCGATTTCCGGTGGCCAGCCATCAACCTCTCCCTAGAAGCCGACGGCGCCCAGTTCCACGACACGCTCATCGCGAAACAAGACGACGCCGCCAAACAGGCCCGCCTCGAGGCCCACGGCGACCGCGTCATCCGCGTGACCTGGGATCAGGTCATGACGCAACCCGACCAGACGGTCACGAGAATCCGATTGGCAGGCGCGCCCCGTAGAGCCGGTTGACATGCTGACGCTCCCCGCCGGCCGGCGCTCCAAATACGTCGTCCTCGCCCTCGCCCTCGTCTTCTTCATCGGCCTCGCCAGTCAGGCGGGCAAGTTCGAAGGCATCCAGAAGAACGAGTCTTCGTCGTTCCTCCCGGGCGACGCGGAGTCCGTCAAGGCGCTCGAGGCCATCCAGCAGCTCCCGGGCGGCGAGCTCGCACCGGCCGTGATCGTGTTCGAGCGCGAGGGCGGACTGACCGAAGCCGATCGGCAGCGCGTCAACGAGACCCGCACGAAGCTCAACGAGAACCGTCCTGAGCTGGTCTTGGAGGCGCAGGAACCGGTCTTCAGCGAGGACGGGGCGGCCGCGCTGATCGTCCAACCGGTGCAGCCCGGCGGGGGTGTCGGGGACAAGTTCGAGCTCGCGGTCCAGGAGATCGCCGACCGGGCGGGCGAGTCCTCGGACGGGCTTGAGGTCAAGCTCACCGGCGCGGCGGGCTACTCGCTGGATGCGATCAAGGTCTTCGGCGGCGTCAACGGCCCGCTCCTGCTGGCGGCGGCGAGCATCGTGCTCGTCCTGCTGATCGCGATCTACCGCTCGCCGATCTTCTGGGCCATCCCGTTCTTCAGCGTCGTGCTCGCCGAGGCCGCCTCGCGCGGCGCCGGCTACGTGCTGGGCGAGGCCGGGCTCACGATCAACGGCCAGACGGGCGGCATCCTGCCGGTGCTCGTGTTCGGCGCGGGCACGGACTACGCGCTGCTGCTCGTGTCCCGCTACCGCGAGGAGCTGCGCCGCCACGAGGACAAGCACGAGGCGGTCGCGATCGCGATGAAGAGCGCCGGACCGGCCATCCTCGCGTCCGGTGGGACGGTGATCGCGGCGCTGCTCTGCCTCTCGCTCGCCGACGTGAACTCCACCGCCGGCCTCGGCCCGGTCGGCGCGGTGGGCGTCGTGCTGGCGATGATGTCGATGCTCACCGTGCTCCCGGCGCTGCTCGCGATCACCGGTCGCAACGCGTTCTGGTCCCCGTTCGACACCATCCCGCACGCCGGCCAGGCGGGCGTGGACGAGGAGCACGGCTTCTGGCGGGGAGTCGGCAACCGCGTCGCTTCGCGGCCGCGCGCGGTGTGGGTGACCGGCACGATCGTCCTGCTGGTGATGGCGGCCAACGTCCTCGCGCTCGACGCCAACCAGACGCAGGACAACCAGTTCCGCGGCGAGGTGGACAGCGTCACCGGCCAGGAGATCCTCACGCGCAACTTCGCCGCGGGCGCTTCCGCGCCGACGGACATCGTCGTGCCCGACCGGAGCAACGTCGAGCGGGTCACGCAGGCCGCGAGCGAGTTCGGTCAGGTCCGACCCGGCACCTCCGGCGAGGCGGGCACCGCCCTCAGCGTCACGTTCCCGAACGCGCCGTACTCGCGGGAAGCACTGGACACGATCCCGAAGCTGCGGGAGGCGATCGGAGAGGCCGGGCTCGTCGGTGGCCCGTCCGCGCAGGAGTACGACCTGCGCGAGGCCGCGAACCGCGACAACAAGCTCATCATCCCGCTCACGCTGCTCGTCGTGTTCGGGATCCTGGTCCTGCTCCTGCGCGCGATCGTCGCGCCGCTGCTGCTGATCGCGTCCGTGATCGTGAGCTTCGCGGCGGCGCTCGGCGTCGGCATCTTCGTGTCCGACTACATCTTCGGCTTCACCGGCGTCGGCCCGACGCTCCCGCTGCTCGCCTTCGTCTTCCTCGTCGCCTTGGGCATCGACTACAACATCTTCCTGATGGCGCGGGTGCGCGAGGAGGCGCAGCAGCACGGCACCCGCGAAGGCACGCTGCGCGGCCTCGCCGTGACGGGCGCCGTCATCACCGGCGCGGGGATCGTGCTCGCCGGGACGTTCGGTGCGCTCGCCGTGCTCCCGCTCGTGGTGCTCACGCAGATCGGCTTCATCGTCGCGTTCGGCGTGTTGCTGGACACGTTCGTCGTGCGATCGGTGATCGTCCCGGCGGCCGTGATCGACATCGGCCGCCGGGTGTGGTGGCCCTCGAAGCTAGCTAAAGAATCGAGAGATACCGCTCGAGCTCCCACGGAGTGACCTGGACGCGGTAGTCCTCCCACTCCTGGCGCTTGATCTCGATGTAGCGATTGAAGATGTGCTCGCCGAGGGTCCGCAGCACCAGCTCGGATTCCGCGGTGACCTCGATCGCTTCGCCGAGCGTCTCCGGCAGCTGTTCGATGCCCAGCCGGCGGCGCTCGTCGGGGCTCAGGTGGTAGAGGTTCTTCTCCATCGGCTCGGGCAGCTCGTAGCCACGCTCGATCCCCTCGAGCCCGGCCTGCAGGAGCACCGCGAACGTCAGGTACGGGTTGCACGCGGGATCCGGCGCGCGCAGCTCCATCCGGGTCGCGTTCTCCTTGCCGGGGTGGTAGAGCGGGACGCGCACGAGCGCGGAGCGGTTGCGCCGGCTCCACGCGACGTACACCGGCGCCTCGTAGCCCGGCACGAGCCGCTTATAGGAGTTCACCCACTGGGCGAAGATGCTGCAGACCTCGCGCGCGTGGCGGAGCTGGCCGGCGATGAACGCCTTGCCGATGTCGCTCAGGAAGTACTTGTCGTCCGGGTCGTAGAACGCGTTGCGCCCGTCCTTGAACAGGGACTGGTGCGTATGCATGCCGGAGCCGTTCTGGCCGAACAGCGGCTTGGGCATGAACGTCGCGTGCCAGCCGTACTTGAGTGCGTACTCCTTGACCGTGATGCGGTACGTCATGCAGTCGTCGGCCATCTTCAGCGCGCTGCCGTACCGCATGTCGATCTCGTGCTGGGACGGGCCGACCTCGTGGTGCGAGTACTCGACGTCGATGCCCAGGCGCTCGAGCGCGAGCACCGTGTCGCGACGGACGTCGGAGCCGGCGTCGAGCGTGGTGAGGTCGAAGTAGCCGCCCTCATCCAGGACCTCGGTGCCCTTGTTGTCCTTGAACAGGTAGTACTCGAGCTCCGGACCGATGTTGAACACATCGAAACCCATGTCCTTCGCCCGCTGCTCCGCGCGGCGCAGCACGTGGCGCGGGTCGCCCTCGTAGGGGCGACCCTCCGGGGTCTTGACGTCGGCGAACATGCGCGCCACTCCGGCTCCGTCCTCCGGCCGCCAGGGCAGCACGTTGAACGTGGAGGCGTCGGGCATGGCGATCATGTCCGACTCTTCGATGGCGTTGAAGCCGGTGATCGAAGAGCCGTCGAAGCCCATGCCGCCCTCGAAGGCGTCGTCGAGCTGCTCGGCGGAGATCGAAAAGGACTTGAGCTGCCCGAGGATGTCGGTGAACCAGAGGCGGATGAAGCGGATGCTGTTCTCCGCGACCAGCGCCTTGACGTCTTCGGCGTTCTGTGGACGGTCTGACATGGAGGCGTGGAGGCTAGTGGACCTCGGGGCGGGACGAGTTGTACGCGCGGTCGGACTCAGTCCAACCAGCGGTCCGCCCACGTTTTGAGCTCCGCCATCGCGGGTGCGAGCTCGTGCCCTTTCGGCGTCAGCTCGTACGACACCTTGGTCGGTGTGCCGTCGCTCACGTGCCGCTTGACGATGCCTCGCGACTCCAGTTCCTTCATGCGCTCCGACAGCAGGCGGTCGGACAGGTCGGGCACCGAGTGTGCGATCTCGGTGAACCGCATCCGACCGCCGTGCAGCAGGACGTACAGGATCGCGCCGGTCCAGCGCTTGCCGACGAGCTCCACCGCTTCGTGGTAGCGCGGGCAGCACGCGCAGTCATGCGCTTCGGCGGCGGCGATTGGGGCCTTGGTTGTCGTCGACCCGGATTCCATGTGAGTTACGCGGCGCGCAGCACCCGCGTCTCTTCGACGGAGCCGTCCACCGGGACGTCCCCAGCGACGTTGACCATAGCGGTGAAGGATTCCATGGACAGCACCGCGATCGCTTCGAGGAGCTGCTCATCACTCCAACCCGCCTCACGCGCCTCCTCGTGGAGGTGCTGCGGGAACTTGCCGTCGGTGAGCAGCGGGCGGACGTAGCGCAGCAGCGCCGCCTCGCGCGGGTCCGCGGAGTCCCAGCGTTGTGCGCGAGCGACCTCGTCGATGCCGACGCCCGCCTGCCGTCCGGTCCGCGTGTGCAGCTGCAGGCCCGGCTTGGAGCCATAGTGCGCAGCGACCGCCAGGCCGATCCGTTCCGCCGAGTGTTTCGGCAGATCACCGTGTCTGAGCTCAGCTCGGAAGCGCGTATACGCACGCAACGCGGCCGGCGCGCCCGCCAGCACGCCGAGCAGGTTCGGAAGCTGCCCTGCTGCCGACGACGCACCCTTGAGGATCGGAAGTGATCCCTCTGGCGCCGTCAGGTCGTCGTGGATAGGGAACCGACTCATCTCTGTCTTGGGCATGGCCACCACCGTGGGGGAGCTAGGGGGGCTTACGACAGATAAGGATATTTGTGGACGCCGTGCCCCGCAAGGCTCCGGCGCCATGTCACTGACCGGTGGTCAGAACCGCGATCAGCACGAGCAAGAACCCGAGCGCGACCGCATAGCCCACGATCCGGTCTGGGCGGTGGCCGATCCGCTCCGCGACCGTCATCGGCGGACGCTGCGTACGCGGCGCCGGCAGCCGGTCGGGATGACCGCTGATCTTGATCGTCTTGCGCTCCCGCGATTCCGCCGACAGCGCCTCGAAGTCGCTCGTGTCGCGACGCGGAGCGTCGGCAAATTCGTCGTACTGCGGCTCGTCGTCGCGCGAGAGCACGATCGTCCGGGTCTCACCGGGCACCATCGGCGCCGCCTCGTCGTCGAGGTCCTCGCCCCACGACATCATCGCCCGTGCCGCCGCGCGCGGATCAAGCTCACCGGTCTCGCTCCGGGAGGTCCGCTCGGTGCGTGCCGTTACGCGCCCGGGGGCGTCGCCGCGCACCGGCGCGCCGCGCTCGACCTCGTCACCGTGCGTCCACACCGCGCCGGCACCGCGCGCCTCGCGCCCGGCCTCGCCGCGCACCCGCGCCACCGGCTCGCCGCTCCCGGCCTCGGCGCGTACCCGCGCCATCGGCTCGCCCCGCCCGGCCTCGCCGCGAATCCGCGCGACGGTCTCGGCGCGCCGCGCCTCGCGGTCGTCGCTGCCGCGCACCGGCTCACCGCGCCCGGTCTCGCGCGTCCACGCCGCGGCCTCTTCGCGCTCGAAGCGTCCGCCGTCGAGCTCGATGACCGCCACGCTCGTGTGGTCCACGTCGCGGCGCAGGACGATCTCCTGGTGCTCCGGGCGACGCTCGACCCGGCCGAACCGGCTCGGCATGCGGTCGAAGATGTCCTCGTTGACGCCCCAGTCGGCGGCCGCGCGGCGTGGCCGGCGCGGTTCGCTTTCATGGTCATACAAAGCCCGCTCGCGGGCTTCAGATTCAGGGGCCATCCACTCGTCCTCTTCCTCGGCTTACGGGGTTAGCTGACGGGCTCGCGCCAGAAGAGCGGCGCTACGACGACCAGGACGACCATCGACTCGCCCCACCTGCAGTGGGTCCCCCGCTTCCCGCGTCCAACGGGAATTCAGCGGTGTCGAAATCGTACCAGCGCCGAAAGCGCCTGCACGCTTGTGCTTTTTACATCAACCGCCGGACGGAGTCTCGGCGCCCACGGATTTTGCGACAAATTTCGCAACATCCTCGGCGTCCTCACCCGTGTACAGCTCGGAGGGCATCTGCCCATTGCCGGCCGATCGACCCTTGAGGATCGCGTCCAGCGTCAGCGCCTCATTCGGCGCCATCTCGTCGAGGTTCGGCCCTACCTTCGCGACCGCATTCGCGGCCTTCAGCGTGTGGCAGAGGCTGCAGCGCTTGCCGAACAACTCGTGCCCGCGCTTTTCCGCATCTGTGAGACCGGACACCTGCGCGGACGGGATGTCGTCGTTGTTGATCTCCGAGCTGATCACCCACGCCGGCACGAGCGCGCCGAGCACGAGGAGGCTCACGAAGAACAGGAACGTCGCAAACCGCCGGCTGCCCCGCGTCTGCGAGTGCATCAGGCCGGCGAGTCCGCCGCGGCCGCGACTCATCGCGACCACGAGCGTGGTGAGGCCGAGCGCTACGAAGACCAGGACGAAAAAGAGGGTGCCCACGGGCGTGCAATGTACCCGCTCAGCCGGGTGGCTAGCGGCGTCGTCCCCTCCGACCGCTCTCATCTGACAGCCAGAGCGCCGAAATCTCGTGGCCCTCTGCCGCCACTCGGCGCCCAGCGACGGGCATCGATCGCCGCCCGCGTCTCACCGGCGCCGCCCCGACGCGAAGCTCTGGATCGGCGGCGAAACCTGCCGGAACTCGCCCACGGTGGACGCCGCTTCGCGCCCACCCTGCGCCCCTTCGCCCCGCCCGGTCGCCGCCGCCTGCACGCGCCGCTCGGCCAGTTCCACGACATCCGCCTTCACATCGTCCGGCGTCACCAGCGCCCGCACCGCCTTGACGAACAGGTTGATCCCGCCGCCCGCCTGCGGCAGCTTCTCCAGCCGCCCCTGGCACAGCAGCAGCGGCTCCGACCGCACCGTCAGCCGGTTCGCCTCGTACAGATCCGGCGGCACGATCAGGTTGATCGTCCCGAACTCGTCCTCCAGCAGCAGGAACACGATCCCCTTCGCCGTGCCCGGCCGCTGCCGCGCCACCACCAACCCACCGAGCCGCACCGGCGTGTCATGCGGAATCCGCTGCAGGTCCGCGATCGACACCGTGTTCGGCGGCAACGACGGCCGCAACAGCTTCATCGGATGCGGCCCGAGCGTGAGCCCCGTCGTCGCATAGTCCCCGATCATCGACTCCCACGGCGTGAGTGGCCGTAGGTCCGGCGCCTCCGGCACCTCGAGCGGCAACGCCAGTTGCGTCCCCTCCACCAGCCGCTCCCCCGGCGCCGCCACCCCCAGCTGCCACAGCGCCGTCCGTCGCGCATGCTCTGACGACCCACCCACGAGCGAGTCACACGCCCCCGCCCACGCCAGCTTGTCCAGCGACGGCCGCCCCGCCCCTGCCCGCGACGCCAGGTCCGCGAGCGACGTGAACCGCCCACCCTCCTCGCGCGCGGCCACGAGCGCCTTGACCTCCTCCTCGCGAACCCCTGATACGTACCCGAGCCCGAGCCGCACGATCCCGGTGGGGATGGACACGGCGGCGCCCGCGCCGCCCGTGCCCGCCCCGCCACGCAACTCGGCCACGCCGACCGCGCCCGCCCCGCCGACGGCGCCCGCCCCGACCTCTCGCGGCGCGCCCGGCCATGGCCCCATCTCGGGCACCCACTCGACCTTGCACAACGCGTCGCTCTCGTTGACGTCCGGAGGCCGCAGCTCGATCCCCCGGCGCTGCGCCTCGTGCGCCAGCGTGTCCGGCGCGTAGAAACCCATCGGCTGCTCATTCATCAGCGCGCACAGGAACTCCGGGCAGTGGTGCACTCGCAGCCAGGTGGACTGGTAGGCGAGCAGTCCGAAGGCCGCGCCGTGGGCCTTCGGGAACCCGAACCCGGAGAAGCCGACGATCATGCCGTAGACGCGCTCGGCGACCTCGTCACTCACCCCATGGGTGGCCCGCGCCCCGTCGAGGAACCGCTGGTGGTAGGCCTCGATCGCCTCCGCCGAGCGCTTGCGGCTCATCGCGCGGCGCAGCCCTTCCGCCTCCCCCGGAGAGAAGCCGGCGAACGCCATCGCGACCTCGATCACCTGGTCCTGGAAGATGATCGTCCCGAGCGTGTCCTTGAGCACCTCGCGCAGCGACGCGTGCTCGTAGGGCACCTCGTAGTCCGGGTTCTCACGCAGCGTCTGGCGACGCTGGATGTATGGGTTCACCGCGCCGCCGAGAATCGGTCCCGGACGAACGATCGCCACCTGGATCGTCAGGTCTTCGAGCGACTGTGGCCGCGTCCGCAACAGCGACGCCATCTGCGCCCGCGACTCGATCTGGAAGACGCCCATCGTGTCCGCGACCTGGATCGCGTCGTAGGTCGGCTTGTCGTCGTACGGAATCCGCGACAGGTCCACCCGCGCCCCGCGCACGCGGCCGATCTCCTCCACGCAGCGCTCGACCGCCGACAGCATTCCCAGCCCGAGCAGGTCGATCTTCAAGAACCCGGCGTCCGAGCACGAGTCCTTGTCCCACTGACAGAGCTGGCGACCCTCCATCGCCGCCGGCAGCACCGGGCAGCAGTCGATCAGCGGCCGCGTCGAGACGATCATCCCGCCCGAGTGCTGCGACAGATGTCGCGGAAGCCCGTAGGCCTCGTCGCACAGCCGTGCGAGCCACGCCCACCGCCCCGGGAGATGCGTATACGACCGGTCCGACGTGTCCGTCTCGTGCGCCTCGGCCTGGTCCGGCCGCTTGCCGTTGACCATCGCCAGCCACTCCGCCGTGCTCATCGCGAACGCGTTCATCCGCGCGTCGGGATCCACGAACGGACCCGGCTCGCCGGTGGGTTCCATCCCCATCGCGACCTCGACGTCCCGCCCGACGTTCTTGACCGCCCACGGCTCGGACCCGCGCGCCACCCGCTCCAGCTCCCCCGCCGGTAGACCGAGCACCTTGCCGAGCTCGCGGATCGCCCCGCGCGAGCGGAACGTCGGGAACGCCGCCACCAGCGCCGAGCGCTCCTTGCCGTAGCGATCGTGCACGCGCGGGATGAGCTTCTCGCGCACGTCGCGGGGGAAGTCCAGGTCGATGTCCGGCAGCGAGTTCAGATCCTCGTTGAGGAAGCGGCCGAGGAACAGGTCGTTCGCGATCGGATCGATGTGCGAGAGCCCGGTGAGGTAACAGACGATCGACGACACGGACGACCCGCGCCCGCGCCCGGGCGGGAGCAGCGCCCGCGCCGTACTCGGCCCGCGGACCTCCACCGCCACGTCGCGAGCGAGCTCGAGCAGGTCCCGGTGCAGGAGGAAGAACCCCGGAAGGCCGAGCGAGTCGATCACGCGCAGCTCCTCGTTGAGCCGCGCATGCGCCCGGTCGTGATTGGCCGAGCCCGCCGGATAGCGCACCTCGATCATCGCCCAGCACAGCTCCGAGAGCTTGCGCGAGGCCTGCGGATCCTCCGCGCCCGGATATCGGTACCCCAGGTCCTGCGAGAGGTCGAACCGCAGCCGGTCGGCCAGCTCGCCGCTCTCCTCCACCGCCTCCGCGTGCCCCTCGAACCGCGCGGCCATCGCCTTCGGTGAAGCGAGCACGTGCGCCGTGTTGCCCCGCCGCACCGGCTCCGACGAGTCCAGCGTGAGGTGGTGGCGCAGCGCCACGAACGCGTCCTGCAGCGGCGAGCGCGACCGCGTGTGCACGTGGACGTTGCCGGTGGCCACCGTCAGCAGACCGAGCCGCTGAGCCCGTTGCGCGAGCTCCCGGTTGCGCGCCCGGTCGTGCCGCTGGAACGGGCGCTGGAGCTCGACCCGCAGGTTGTCCGCCCCGAACGCCGCCTTCAGCCGCGTCAGCGTCGGCTCATCGTGGACGCCGTGATCCGCACACCCGCTCAGGCAGACGAGCCCCGGCGCATGGGCCTCCAACGTCTCCAGCGGGACCATCGGCGGCGGGTCGTCCGGGTCCCGGTCGTGCACATGCGCACGCGTGACGATCCGGCACAGGTTGCGCCAACCCACGGCGTTCTCGACCAGCAAGGTGACGTGCCGGCTCGGCCCGTCGGCGACCTCCACATCCAACTCCACCCCGTGAATCGCCCGCAGACCGAGCGGCTTGGCCGCCTGCGCGAACTCCATCGACCCGGACACCCCGTTGTGATCGACCACCGCCATCGCCTGGTGCCCCTGCTCGGCCGCCGCGGTCGCCAGCTCGGCGGGCGAGGAGGCGCCGTCCAAGAACGAGAAGGCGGTGTGGGCATGGAGCTCGACGTAAGGCACGAACACATGTTCGCATTCCGTCCGGACGGAAGCGCACACTTGTTCGCATGAAACTACAGGACGGGCTGAGCAGGCGAATCGTCGCGGAGGGCGCGGATCGCCGGCGTGGCGAGCAGAGCGGCCGTCGTCGCGACGACGGCCGCGAACGCGAGCCAGAGCGCCGGCGCAATGCCGATGAGTGCGGCGATCGGCCCCCAGATGACCATGCCGAGCGGCTGGAACGCGATCGATCCGAACCAGTCGTACGCGCTCACCCGCGAGAGCGCCTCGCCCGGCACATGGCGCATGAGCGTGGACTCCCATACGGCGTTGCCGAGCATCATCGACACGCCGGCGAGCAACGCGCCCACGGCGATCACGCCGACATGCGCGCCGACGGCGAGGAACGCGAACGGAAACGCCATCAGCACGAAGCTGCCTCCGGCCACCACGAGCGGGCGGCGAGGGCGGACGCGCACGGCCATCAGCGCGCCGAGCAACGCCCCGATACCCGTGGCGCCGAGCACGGTCCCCCACGCGGCCGCACCGCCGAGCTCGCGCTCGGCAACCACCGGGCCGAGCGTGGACCATGCGCCCCAGATGAGGTTGCCGATGCCGGCGGCGAGCACGAACGTCCACACCCACGTCAGCCCCCGGAACACCCCCCAGCCCTCACGCAGATCGGCGAGGAAGGTGGTGCCGGCGCGTGGGACGCGCTCCGGCAGCCGCAGCCCGAGCAGGAACAGCGCACTGACCGCGAACGTCAGCGCGTCGATCGCCATCGCCCAACCGGCGCCGACGGTGGCGATCAGCACACCGGCGATCGCTGGACCGACGATCTCGCCGCCGCTGAGCGCCGTCGCGCGGACGCCGTTGGCCTCCTGCAGGCGTTCGGCGGGGACGATCACTGGGAGCAGCCCCGTCGAAGCCGGGTTGAAGAAGCCGGTGGCGGCGCCGGTGAGGCCCGAGAGCACGGCGATCATCCAGATCTCGGCTGCGCCGGAGATGAGCAGCACCGCGATCGCGCCCTGGGTGAGGAGCCGCACGAGGTCCGCGGCGACCATGACCGCGCGCCGCGACATGCGGTCGGCGATGACGCCCCCGATCAGCAGCGTGAGCACCATCGGCAGCGTGCGGGCGGCGAGCACGAGGCCGATCTCGGAGGCCGACCCGCCGAGCTCGATCACCGCGAACGCGAGCGCGATGGCCACCATCCGGTCGCCTAGCACGGACACGGCCTGGGCGCCGAACAGCAGGCGGAACTCGCGCAGCTTGAGGACCCCCACGGCACGCAGCGTACGCGTGAGGTAGAACCGAGGCGTGCATCAGCTCGTGACATCCCGCCTGCTCCTGCGCCCGTTCACGCCCGCGGACGTGGAGATCGTGCACCCGATCTACTCGGACCCCGAGGTCATGCGCTACGTGGCCACCGGGCCATTGGCAGACATCGCGCATACGCGGCGACTGGTCGACGATTACTCCGATCACCAGTTCCACCACGGCTACTCGTTCTGGGCGGTGATCGAGCAGACCTCGGGCGTGCTGATCGGCGACGCGGGCTTGTACCGGACGCCGGCGGGCGAGGTCGAACTGGGCTACACGCTCGGCAAGGCCTGGTGGGGGCGCGGGTACGCGACCGAAGCGGCCGGAGCCTGGCTGCGAATGGCGTTCGAAGACTTAGGGGTGGACGAGGTCGTCGCGCTGGCCGAGCCGGCAAACACCGCGTCGTTGCACGTGCTGACCAAGCTCGGGATGCGGCGGTCGGGCGAGCGCCTCGCGTTCGGGCGCCCGCACACGGTGTTCCGCGGTCAGCGGCCGGCGAGCATCGCCTCGACGCCGTCCAGCACGCGCTGAAGACCGAATTCGAACTGGTCGACCGGCTCGTCGTAGCCACCCGACTCCCACATCAACGTGATGTGCGGAAAGCGCTCGACGTCGAAGTACTCCTCCCAGAAGACGTTGCGCTCGCCCCACCACTCCTCGTCTGAGACGCCGCTCTCCTGCTCGGTCTGGACGGCCTCGACGACGGCGCGAGTCGCGCCCTGGACGTAGTTGCTGACGACCTCGGTGACGGCGATCGTCTCTGCGGGCGTGAGCCCGCTGTCCTTGACTGCGCCCAGGTAGGCGTTGAACACGGCCATGATGTTCGGCCCCAACGGCGGGCGCTGCCCCTGGCGCACCTGCAGCATCCACGGGTGGCGCTGGATGAGCGCGCGGCTCTGGCGGGCGTGCCACTCGAGGCGCGTGCGCCACGGCTCGCTGTCGGCGGGCGATGCGGCGTTGGCGTGCTCGCCGTGGATCGTGTCCAGCATCAGGTCGAGCAGCTCGGCCTTCGACGGCACGTAGCGGTACAGCGACATCGCCCCCACGCCGAGGCGCTCGGCGACGCGGCGCATGCTCACGTTGTCGATGCCTTCGGCGTCGGCGAGGGCGATCGCCTGCTCGACGATCTGCTCCACGGTGAGCGCGGGTTTGGGCCCGCGAGGGGCGCGTTCCTTCGTGCCCCAGAGGAGCTTCAGGCTGATGCGGAAGTCGCTTCCGCCGGTCGATTCAGGCATGGGGGCTTGACAAAGTGCGTACGCTGTACTCGCTTATGCGTACATCGTACTCAGAGAGGGTTGATCGGCGTGGGTGAGCTTGCGATCGTCGCAGACGGGTTGCACAAGCGATACGGCGAGACCGTGGCGCTCGACGGTCTGGACCTCGAGGTGCCTGAGGGCACGGTCTGCGGCTTGCTCGGGCCCAACGGCGCCGGTAAGACCACGGCCGTGCGGGTCCTGGCGACGCTGCTGCGGATGGATACGGGGAGCGCTCGCGTCGCGGGATGCGACGTGGTTCGCGACCCGCGCGCGGTGCGAGCGAAGATCGGGCTCACGAGCCAGCACGACGCGGTCGACGAGGCGCTCAGCGGACGCCAGAACCTCGAGATGTTCGGGCGGCTGCACCACCTGTCGCCGCGGGCGGCGCGGCGGCGGTCGGACGAGCTGCTCGAGCGGTTCGGGCTGACTGAGGCGGCCTTGCGGCCAGCGAAGAAGTACTCGGGCGGTATGCGGCGGCGGCTG
Source organism: Solirubrobacter taibaiensis (assembly GCA_027587225.1). Classification (GTDB taxonomy): domain Bacteria; phylum Actinomycetota; class Thermoleophilia; order Solirubrobacterales; family Solirubrobacteraceae; genus Solirubrobacter; species Solirubrobacter taibaiensis. Next base: position 283,774 of record JAPDDQ010000001.1, on the reverse strand, counting down.
GACCTCGCGGCGAGCTTCATCCGCTCCCCGCGCGTGCTCTTCCTGGACGAGCCGACCACGGGGCAGGACCCGCGCAACCGCAACGAGGTGTGGGACGTCGTGCGGGCGCTCGTCGCCGAAGGCACCACGGTGCTGTTGACCACGCACTACCTCGACGAGGCCGACCAGCTCGCCGACTCGATCTCGGTCATCGACCGTGGGCGCGTGATCGCGGCGGGCACGCCCGGCGAGCTGAAGGCGCGAGTCGGTGGGTCGCAGATCGACGTCGTGGTCGCGGCCGAGGCAGACCTGTCGGTCGCGGCGACGGCTGTCGGGCTCGCGTGCGGCTGCGCGGCGTCGGTGGACGTGGCCGTGCGGCGCGTCACCGCACCGGCGGCCGAGCCGGTCGCCGCGCTCGGCGCGGTGCTGCGCGGACTCGAGGACGTGGGCGTGGTCGCGGAGGACGTCGCGCTGCGGCGGCCGACGCTGGACGAGGTGTTCCTGCTGTTGACCGGCCGCCCGGCCGAGGTCGAGGAGACCGAGGAGGTGGCGGCGTGATCGCGCGACTGCAGTGGGGCTTGTACGACACCTGGACGATCACCCGACGCGATCTGCTGACGTGGTTCATCAGCCCGGTCCGCGTGATCGGCGAGCTGAGCTTCCCGATCATGTTCGTCCTGCTCTTCGGCTACGTCTTCGGCAGCGGCATGGTCGTCCCGGGCGGCGGCGACTACCGCGATTTCCTCATGCCCGGGATCTTCGCCATGACCATGGCGTTCGGCATCGGCAACACCATGACCGTCGTCGCCACCGACATCGAGCGCGGCGTCATGGATCGTTTTCGTTCCCTGCCCATGGCGCCCTCGGCGATCGTCACCGGCCGTTGCTCGGCCGACATGGTCAACTCGTTCGCCGGCCTGTTGATCACGATCGCCTGCGGCCTCGTCGTCGGCTGGAGCTGGCACGACGGACTGCCGAACGCGCTGCTCGCCGTGCTCCTGCTGCTGTTGCTGCGGTTCGCGTGCCTGTGGATCGGCATCTACCTCGGCCTGATCGTCGGGAGCCCTGAGGCGGCCGGCTCCGTCTGGGGCCTGCTCTTCCCGTTCACGATGGTCACGAGCGCGTTCGTCGCCCCCGAGCTCATGCCGGGCTGGCTCGGTTTCATCGCCGAGTGGAACCCGCTCTCCTCCACCGTCGGCGCCGCTCGTGAGCTCTTCGGCAATGTGGGCGCGGACACCGGCACCTCCTGGATCGCGTCCCATGCGGTGCTGATGGCGGTCGTCTGGCCAGTCGTGATCTCCGCCGTGTTCCTCCCGCTCTCGGTCCGTCGGTACCAGCGCCTCTCGCGCTAAGGCCGGCGCGTGGCTGGCGCCGCCGTCGCGCGGCGCCACGCGGCGGTGCAGCGAACCTCGCCTTGGCGGCGCTGTCACGACGCGACGGTGCGACGAACCTCGCGCATAGCGCGAGGTTCGTTACCGCTGCGAGTACCAGCAGCCCTCCTCCAGGTCGCGGAACACGACAAGGTCCCGCCCGTCGCCGGTCACCACCTCCCAGTAGCGCCGGCGCAGCGGGGCGTCCGTCCACCAGCGGTCCTCGACGAGCCACGATTCCCGCACAGCGTCCACCTCGCGCCGCTCGATCATCTGCGGACGCCCGGCGTTGTCCGCGCGAACGCGGATGGGCTTCGGCTTCGCGAGGCGGCGCGGACCGCGGCTGGCGATGGGTTCGATCCCGACGCTCGCCGCTCCCCCGTTCCGTGCGTTCTGGTTGGGTGCCGGCGCGCCGGGAGCGTCGCCACCCCCGGGAGGCACGGTGGCGGGCAAGCGACGGGGACCGCCACGCGCGGGCGGTGGGCCGGGCTGAGCGCGGCTGGGTGGATGCCCGCGTTCAGCGTTCACGACATGGCGCGCCGGCGCGAGCGCGCGGCACGCGCGGGTCGGGGCTCAGGCCGAGGGCGCTCATGGTTCCCAGGGCGCGAGCGCGAGGCGGCGTTCTGGGACGCGCGAGTCTGGGTCCACGGCGAGGATGCGCAGGGCGGCGTCAGGGCCGGCGGCGGCGCGGGTTTGGCGGACGGCTTCTCGGAGGCGGGCGCGGCGGATCGCGGCCGGTTCGGCGAGGAGGGAGCGTTGATCTCCGCTCGGAGGGCCGAAAGCTTCAACGCGGAGGCGGAGGGAGTCGGCAGGCGCGGGGAGCTCCGTGAGACGGCCGCCGAGCGCGAGGCGCATCCGGCGAGGGTCGGACAGGGCTTCACGGAAGGTGAGCTGGGTGCGCCATGTGCCGCCGCCGACGAGCGCGGCCGAGAGCACGACCGCGCGAACCGTGCGGCCGCGGCGCTCGGGCCGGGCGAGGACGCGATCGATGAGCATGCCGAGGGCGCGCTCCAGCTGTTGGCCGAGCGCCGACTCCGGCAGCTCGAGCACCTCCTGCAGACGCTCGGAGGGCACGCGGGGACGCAGTGGCGTGTCGCGGCCGAGAGCGAGGTCTCGTGCGAGCAGGCCGGGTTGCCCGAAGCGGTCGGCCAGCGCGGCGCGCGACAGCTTGGCCAGCTCGCCGAGTGTCGCGATCCCGAAGCGCTCCAGCGCCTCCGGCAAGGTGGCGACCTCCGGCCGCGAGCTCAACAGCGAGACGGGCAAGGGCGCGAGGTAAGCGGCCAGGCTCGCGGGCTTCTCCGGGGCGATCTCTGGGCGCCGCGCGCGGGCACGGTGGGCCGCGGAGAGCGCGGCGAAGCGTGAGGGCGCCGCGCCGATGCGCCCGCCGGCGCCGACCGCGACACCGCGCGATGCAGCGTGCGCGGCGGCGCTGGGGTCGCGCGGCGCGGAGGGATGCAGCGCAGCGCCACCAGGGACAGAGCCAGGGTCGCGAGAGCGGCCGGCGAGGGCGCGGCGAGCAGCGGTAATCACGCCTTCGACGCTCCCGCCGTGGAGCCCGCGCAGGCAGCGTTCGTCGAACCAGGCCATGCCTGGCCTGTCGGACTCCACCGCCGCGCCGATGCCCTCCAACGCGCCGACGATGCCCTCCCAGGCGTCGGCGACCCCCGCCGGGTCAGGCGTGACGAGTTGGAGCGTGGGGCAGCGCGCCAGCGCTTCACCCAGGCGCAGGCCGGCGCGGACACCGTGGGCTTCGGCAGCGGCCGACGTTTCCCCGACCAGCTGCTCACGCCCGATCTCGGGGGCGAGGGCGAGCGGTGCGGCGGCGAGGGCCTCACGGCCACCCGCGGCGACCGCGAGCTCAAAGCGAGGAAGAAGGACGCAGACGATCATCGATAGAACGTATGTTCGCATGCCGGTCGGCGGGAACCGGCATTTGCTGTCACAGTCCCGACGCTCGTTCGTCTGCACCCCCGTGAGCGCCTTGGTGGAGCCTGAGAAGCAACGCGCCGTACCGCGCCTGCGCCTGCGACGGGGGCTGTCGGCCGACGAGGTCGCCGACCTCTACGACGAACTTGGCGCGCCGCTGCTCGCGTGGTTCCGCCGCGAGGCGCGCACCCGCGAGGAGGCCGCCGATCTGTGGTCGGAGACGTGGGCGCGGGTCGTCGCCTCGCGCACCCGCATCCGAGGGTCCACACGCGGTGAGCACGCCGCGTTCGTCTACACGACGGCTCGCAATCTGCTGGCGGACTGGCGTCGGCGCGGCGTGGTCGAGCAGCGCGCGCTCGCTCAGCTCGGCATCGCTCCTTTGCGGATGGAGCACGACGAGCCGGCGAGCGACGACCTCGTCGCGCTCGTCCATCTCGAGCAGTTGCCAGAGGAGCAGCGGGAGGCGGTGCGCATGCGGGTGCTGGAGGAACTGGACTACGACGAGATCGCGGCGCGGACCGGTTCCAGCGAACCGGCCGTGCGCCAGCGCGTCTCACGGGGGTTGAAGTGGCTGCGCGGTCGGATGGACGAGGAGAACCGATGAACCCGAACGATCTGGCGAGCTTCCGCACCGCCCTGCTCGAGGGCGACCGGCGTCTCGTGCGCCGCCGGCGGACGCGGGCCACCGGCGGCGCCGCGGCGCTGATTGCGATCGTCGCGCTCACGCTCATCGTGCTGCCGTTCGGCGGCGCGCTCGACGCCCGGGCACTCGCCTCCGAGGCGCGCAACGCACTCGACCGGCCCGAGCTGATCCTGCACTCCGAGGCCGACGTGATGCTGCCGGACGGGCGCGTGGATCAGCGGATCAGCCGCTGGTCGTCGGGAGACCGGTCGCGCACGATCAGCGTGTCCGGCGGGCGGACCGTGGAACAGGCGAGCGACGGACGAACCGTGCGCGTGCGACTCACCCCGGGCGGTCCGATCGACACCTTGCCGGCCGGCGCCACCATGCCCGACCCGCTGCTCGAGTACCGACGGCTCCTGGACCGCGCGACGACGGCGAGCGAGACCACGGTCGACGGGGTCGAGGCGTACCGGCTCGAAGTCCCCAATGGCGTCGCCTACCTGCGGCGCTCCGATCGGCTGCCGTTGCGGGCCGAGCTCGATGGCGGCGTCGTGATCCGGTACCGCGTCGAGTGGCTCCGGACCGCGCAGCTCGAGTTGCGCTGAGCTGTCACAACGGCGGCGCTCCTTCGTCTGCACCGCCATGCGACGCCTCCTCCCCATCGCCCTCGCGGCGCTCCTGTTCTCTCCCGCGGCCGCCTCCGCCGTCGTCCGCGGCACCGTCGTCCCCGAGTCCCGCTACCCGTGGTTCGCCGACCTCATGGGCTGCGGCGGCACGCTGATCGCCCCCGATCGCGTGGTCACCGCCGCGCACTGTGTCGAGCCGCTGGAAGGCAGCGGCGAGTTCCGGCTCACGCTCGGCGAGGCGTTCGACACGGGCACGCAGCTCAAGGTCGCGCGCCACGCCCGCCATCCGCGGTACGGCGGCAACGGCTTGATGGCCCGCTACGACGTCGCCGTGCTCGAACTGGCCGAGCCGGTCGCGAACGCGACGCTGCCGGTGGCGTCGAGCGATCCCGCACCGGGCGCTCCCGCGACGATCCTCGGGCACGGCCGGCGGCGCTGGTTCGGGCTCGACCTCGAGGATGTCCCGCAGCGCTTCCGCACGCACTCGCGCCCGCTGGTGTCCGGCGTGCAGAAGCTGCTGAGTGACCCGGCGTGCGCGCGCTACTACGCCCACAACCGCTACAAGCGCGATTTCTTCGATCCGTCGGACATGATCTGCTCGCTCGATCCGCGGTCGCGGCGGAGCCGGGCTGAGGGCGCGCCGTGGACCTCGGTGTGCGTGGGCGACAGCGGCGGGCCGCTCGTTGCTGGCGGGAAGCTCGTCGGCGTCGTGTCCTGGAGCGAGTGGTGCGGCCTCCGGCACGATCCGGCTGTGTTCGCTCGCGTGTCGATGCTGCGCGATTTCGTGCTCGGGGAGCCGCTGTGGGCGCCCGTCGCGGTCGGGAACCCGACCGTCACCGCGAGTGGCGGTCAGCTGACGTGCGCGGCCCCGGCCTTCGAGGGCCCCGCCGAGGTCGAGGGCGCGGTCTGGATGGAGGGTGACCGCGTGCTGCCGAAGACGTCCGGATTGACCGTCGCCGGGCGGCCGGGACGTTCCTACACGTGCGCGGTGCTCGCGCGCAGCGCCGGTGGGAGGTCACGGACGGCGATGTCCGCTCCCGTCTTGGCCGGTTAGCGGGCTGAAACTAGGTGGGGCCCCGGTTTCCCGAGGCCCCACCCGTAGCGGATCTATAAGCCGGATTCTGTCTTGAACAGTCATCCATCTCTGCGACCGACCTGGACCTTGGCGGGCAGCCTACAAACGGCCCTGCTTGGTCTTGCATCAGGCGGGGTTTACCTGGCCGCCGCGTCACCGCGACGCCGGTGCGCTCTTACCGCACCTTTTCAACCTTGCCGGGTCGTTCTTGCGAACGACCGTAGGCGGTGTGTTTTCTGTGGCACTGTCCCGCGAGTTTCCCCGGGTCGGCGTTACCGACCGCCTTGCCCTGCGATGTCCGGACTTTCCTCGAAGGCTCAAGGCCTCCGCGACTGCTCGATCCGCCAGGTCAAAGTAGCTGAATGTGAAGCTACGGTGATCTTGGGTCTCGGATCTGTCCGCGATGCCGAAGACACTGGATGTGACCATGTATGACGTCGTCTATATCGACGCGCACGGGGAAGAGACCCCTGTCGCGCAGCAGCTCGAGGACCGCAAGGACGCCGCTGAAGTCGCGTGCAAGGCAGCTGCCGAGCGCGGGGCCGGCCGGATGATGCTTCCGGGTTCGAGTCGCCTGCCGAACTGTGTCTGCGTGATCCCCGTGCCGCCGGCCGAAGCCGCTTAGGCCCACGGAATACGCCTCGGCGGCCGGCGAGCCGCTAGGTTGCTCCGCCATGCGAGTCGGTGTGATCGGTGGTGGCCTGATGGGGTCGGGGATCGCGGAGGTCTGTGCGCGGTCCGGAGTCGACGTGACGGTGGTCGAGGCCGACGCGGAGCGCGTCGAGCGTTCGCGGGCCGCGATCGAGCGTTCCCTGGACCGGGCGGTGCGCTCGGGCAAGGTGAGCGAGGAGGACAAGGCCGCGGCCTTGGATCGCCTGGTGGTGACCTCGACCTTCGAGGATCTCGAGGGCGCCGACGCGGCGATCGAGGCCATCGTCGAGAACGAGCAGCTCAAGCGCGACATCTTCCGGCGGCTCGACGAGCTGTTGCCCGACGCGAAGTTCCTCGCGTCCAACACCTCCTCGGTGCCGATCATGAAGCTCGGCGCGGAGACCAAGCACCCCGGGCGCGTGGTCGGGATGCACTTCTTCAACCCGGTGCCCGTGCTCCCGCTCGTCGAGGTCGTGACGTCGATCATGACCGAGCCCGAGACCGTCGAGACCGTGCACGCGTTCGCCGAGGGGACGCTCGGCAAGCAGTGCATCGACTCCCAGGACCGGGCGGGCTTCGTCGTCAACGCGCTGTTGATCCCGTACCTGCTGAGCGCGATCCGCATGTACGAGTCCGGCTTTGCCTCCAAGGAGGACATCGACCAGGGCATGGTGCTCGGCTGCGCGCATCCGATGGGGCCGTTGCGGCTCTCCGATCTGATCGGCCTGGACACGTTGCTGGCGGTGGCCGAGTCACTCCACGACGAGTTCCGCGATCCCGCTTCCGTGTCCCCCGCGCTGCTCAACCGGATGGTCGAGGCGGGCCTGCTCGGTCGCAAGACCGGGCGCGGCTTCTACGACTACTCGAAGAAGTAGCTACCTACGGCTCCAAGCGGACTTCGGCGCGCGCCGCGTTCAGGCGCGCCTCGTAGTCCGGCAGGAACGAGATCGGGTTCTCGCGCTCGAACAAGCAGACGAGGTTGTAAATGGCCTGCTGGTCACCCTTATCCGGGACGAGACGCTCGAAGTCCTCGCGTTCGGACAGCTTGTCCAGCACGTCGTGGAGCACGACGAGCTCGCTCTCTGTGAGCGCGATCGTGAAGGGCGCGGGCATCAGCCCAGGATGGACGAGTGGCGGGCGACGACCTGCCACCCGTTGGCCCCGCGAGACCACACGTCCGTGAGCCGGAACACGTTCGACAGGTTGTTCTGATCCCAGCTCGCGACCTGCGAGAACTGCGAGTGGATGACGGCGGTGTCGCCGAACACGTCGATGTCCATGCTCTCGAACGCGAACGACGTGATCGTGTAGCCCTGGCGGGCGGCGCCCATCCACTGCTCGCGCGTCATCGGCTCGGGGTTGAGGTGGATGGCCGTGAAGCGAAAGCCTTCCGCGACCAGTTCCTCGAGACGATCCATGTGCCGCGACTGCATCGCGGCCATCCATTCCTTCTCGAGATGAGCCAGCTCTTCGCGATCGGCGTCACTCATCGCGCGGAGGCTATTGGATCGTCGTCCCGCAGGAAGTGCAGCTCCCGCCATAGGTTCCGGGCGCCGCAGGCAGCACCTCGCCCGAGCACGCCGGGCACGCCGCGGGCAGCCGCATGACCAGACCCTCCCATACGCGCGACACCACGTCGTCGAGCGTCGGCCCGGCCAGCGGCAACCCCGCGGCCCTCTGCGTGCGCGGTTCGCGGGCGACGTCCTCAGCCGGCGCGAGCTCGGTCTCCAGGGGCGCCAGCATCGCCAACTCCGCCTCGTCAACGTCCGGCGCGAGTTCGGTCAGCCACGCGTCCTCGGGCGCGACAACCGGCGCGGGCTCCAGGTACGCCGCGGGCACCTCGTCCGCCGGCGCGTCCACGACCGGCGCCGCGGCGGCCTCCGGTTCAGCGGCGACGTCCGGACGGCGAGGAAACTCGACGACCTGCGCCCCTTCTGGCTGCTGCGGCTCAACCGTGTCCGGCCGTGCTGGCTGGGGCGCGAGCACGTCGAACAGCGACGGCTGGCGCTCGTCATCCGCGTAGTCGCGGTGATCGGCCATCAGCGCACTCATTATGCGACCCTCCGCATCACCCCGACCACCCGGCCGAGGACGTTGACCTCACGCGACCGAATCGGCTCCAGCGCGTCGTTCTCCGGCTGTAGGCGAATGTGGTCGTCCTCGCGGAAGAACCGCTTGACCGTCGCCTCCTCGCCCACGAGCGCGACGACGATCTCGCCGTCCGCCGCCGTGTCCTGCTTGCGGACCACCACGACGTCGTCGGGCATGATTCCCGCCTTGATCATCGAGTCTCCGCGCACGCGCAGGAGGTACTCACCCTCCTCGCCGCCCGCGATCTCCGGGATATGGACGTACTCCTCGATGTTCTCCTCGGCCAGCAGCGGCTGACCCGCGGCGACGTGCCCCACGAGCGGCAGCCCGGCGGGCAGCACGGCCGACTTGACCGCATCGAGCGCGGACGTCGCCGTCGACCCCACCTTGTCCAGCAACTCGATCGCACGCGGCTTCGACGGGTCCCGTCGCAACAGCCCAACCTTCTCCAGATTGGCCAGGTGCGCATGCACCGTCGAGGACGACGCCAGGCCCACCGCCTTCCCGATGTCTCGTACCGTCGGCGGATAGCCGTGACTCGCTGAATAACGCTTGATGAAGTCGAAGATCTCCTGCTGGCGCTTCGTCAAGTCCTTGCCGATGTCCATGCGGTTCTGCGTCTCCTCGAGTAGCCCGAACGTGTGTTCGCACAAGGTACCTCCCCTTGCGGACGGACTCAACCCCTCGGCCTCGGCGGGCTATACTCGCCGTCGCCCTCGCGCCGATGGCGGAATTGGTAGACGCGCCAGGTTGAGGGCCTGGTCCGGGATAACCGGGTGGAGGTTCGAGTCCTCTTCGGCGCATGTGACGAAAGCCCCGCTCTGGCGGGGCTTTCGTCGTTCTGGAGCCGTTCGTCCCGGCGGGGGAGAACATTTCGCGGCAACGCCTATGGCACACGGAGAACAGATCCGTTCTCCACGTTCCCCTTCGAGCAGGAGGCGCCATGAGCGTGCATTACGACCAATCCCGCGAACGTTGGGTCGTTCGCTGGCGTGAAGCGGGACGGCAGCGTGCACGGCGCTTTGCAACGGAAGAGGCGGCGCGGGCGCTCGACGCGCGCGTGTCGCCTGCGCGCAGCGCTCCCGCCCTGGAGGCACCGGCGACCGACGGCGCAGGCGTCTACGCGTACGAGACCGCGGACGGGCCGCGCTGGCGGTTCGTGTTCCGGCTCTCCGATGGCCGCATGACCTCGCGTCGCGGTTTCGCGACCCGCCCGGCGGCGTTGGCGGCGCGCGCGATCACCGTCGAGGAGGTCCGTCGCGGCGACGTGCGTGCGACGCGGGACACGTTCGCCGAGTTCTGGGCGCGCCTGCTCGAGGCCAAACGGCCCTACGTCACCGCGGGCACGCTGCAGGACTACACGACACACGGACGCAAGCGACTGCTGCCGTGGTTCGGCGCTCTGAAGCTGGCGGCCGTCGACGAGGACCGCGTCCGCGACTGGCTCGCGCAGATGGCCGAGCTCGTCGCCGACGGCGAGCTGAGCGCCAAGACGGTCAACAACGCGCGCACGTGTCTGTCGATGACGATGGGCGAGGCGGTTCGCCGCCGGCACATCCCACAGAACCCGTGCCGGTGGGTGCCGGAGCTGCCGGTCGAACGTACGGAGATCGACTACCTGCGGATGGGCGAGATCGACCAGTACCTCGACGCGTGCGCGGACTTCTACCGGCCCCTGGCCGAGTTCCTGATCGGGACGGGCACGCGGATCTCCGAGGCACTCGGCGTACGCTGGCCGGACGTCGACCTGGAGGCCGGCGTCGTGCGCATCTCGCGCCAGCGCGCGCGAGCCGGCGACGGCACCGCACCGACGAAGGGCAAGCGGTTCCGCTCGGTGCAGGTCGGGCCGCGACTGGCCGCGACGTTGCGCGGCGTGCGCGAGGAACGCACGGCCTCGGGCTTGGACGACGGCGGCTGGCTTTTCCTGTGCCCTCCCCCACGTCGCGGCCGCTACTCCGCGCGGACCGAGCCGATCCCACCGAGTCGCAAGACCGCGCACGACTGGCACGAGTGGGCGCTGCAGGACGCCGGCCTACGGGACATGCCGCTGCACTCGCTGCGGCACACGGCGGCGACGGCGTGGCTCGCGACCGGCCACCCGCTGATCTTCGTGCAGCGCCAGCTCGGGCACCGGTCGATCACGACGACCGAGGAGCACTACGGCCACCTGGAGACGTCGTTCATGCGCGAGGCGGCCGCACGGACCGAGGCCTTGATCGCGGCGGCGGCACCCGCCGCGCGGCGTAATGATTGCGTTTCGGTAATGCACTCATTACGCTGATGCCCTACAACGTCTACTTCACTGCGCTTGCCGAGGACTGGGTGATGAGCCTCGGCGACGACGACTACGACTCGATCATGGCTCGCATCGAACTGCTCGAAGAACACGGCCCCGGACTTGGGCGCCCGGTTGTGGGCGCCATCCGCGGCAGCCGTCACCCGAACATGAAGGAGCTGCGCGCCGGCTCGATGCGCGCGCTCTTCGCCTTCGACCCGCTACGCCAGGCGATCATGCTCGTCGGCGGCGACAAGCGCGATGGCTGGACGGGTTGGTACGAGCGGAACATCCCGTTCGCGGACGACTTGCTGGACGCACACCTTGACTCGCTGCGGGAGGACTCGCCATGACCGACCGACCTAAGCTGACGAGCGCCGACGACGTGCGGCGTCGGCGCCCACCTCGTCGCGAGCGTGTCGAAACGATCAAGCGCGTGGTCGAGTTAGAGATTGCACTGCACGAGTTGCGCGAGCGGCGCGGCGTGACGCAGGAGCAGGTCGCTGCGCACCTCGGCACGAGCCGGCCCAACGTGTCGCGGATCGAGCGCGAGGACGACGTGCGCGTGTCCACGCTGCAGCGCTACGTCGCAGCACTCGGCGGCGAACTCGAGCTGATCGCTCGATTCCCCGATGGCGGACGCGAGACGCTGCTCGGCTCGGCTACGGAGCGCCCTGGCCGCCGATGATCGTGTCGATTGACAGTTGAGCCGGCACCATCGACTCGGGCCGCGCCGCCCGACGCGTCGCGGCCGTCGTCGTTTCGCCCGGCACCCAAGCGCTGCGGGCGCGGTCGAGCCACGCGTCGACGTCGTGAGCGAGGAAGCGCAGCGGCCCGTCAGGACCTCCGAGCCGCACGCTCGGGATGCGTCCTTCCTTCGCAGCCTCGTAGACCCAGGATCGCGAGACGCGCAGACGCACAGCCACCTCGGTCGGCTTGAGCAGATCAGTGTCCAAATTGGCCGTCATGTCCATCAAGCCGTCTAGGACCATGTTCGGGCAATTTTTCCGCGCCGAGGGACGGCTCTCGGCTCACGGCTACTGACGTCGGGCGAGAGTTTCGAGCTCGTCGAGGTGCGCGCGAATCGCCTCGACGGCAAACACAGCGTCCGTGCCTGGAGAGGGCTGCCGCGAGCGCTCGACCTCGGCCGCAACCATCTGACCGAGCCGGATGCTCGCGGGCGTGGTCCCGCACAGTTTCTTGAACGCCTCCCAGGTCGCGTCGTCGACCGCAACGCGCGCCACGCGGGCACCGACGGGACGCTTCTTCCGTGGGCGCTCCGCGCGACGCTTGCCGGGTGGCGTGATGGGCGCGGGCGGCTCGCTGGTGGCCGGTACTTCGGCCAGCGCCGCGGGCGGTTCGTCTGGCTCTAGAGGCGGCGCGCTCGCGGCTCGTTCGCGCTTCAGTCGGCTCTTGCGACCCACGTCTGAACTGTAGCGCCGCTGTATACAGCACTTGAGTGCAACTGCGTGCCCGCTCTTTGAAGTTCGAGCTTTAAGGGCCCGAGGATCGAACGCAGACCGAGCGGTCTCTCCATCCGTCGCAGCGTTGACTGCGACGAGCGCGCACACAGCGAGGCATCGGCGATGGAACTTCGGATGAGCGGCGCGGGCGTAGTTCGATCGGAGTCGAAAAGCGTGGTTATCCACAGTTGCACTAGTTTCGATTGCCGTCGAAGTAGGCGCGATGACCGAGTCCCAGCACAAGGATCAGACTCGTGCCGATCCGTAGGCGATCGCGTGTGCCACGCTGCCCGACGCGCTGCAGCGTGGCGCTCCAGCTCTGGGCAAGGCTTGGACCGTACCGTGCCCGACGGGCTTCCGGACACGGGTTGCGGACCGATGAGACCGCATGACAGGATCGCGCCTCCGTGCCGAAAGAAGCTGAGCTGGAATCTGACGCCCGCCCTTCGTGGTGGGGCCGAGCGAAGCGATGGTTGACGCCGCGGCCAAGCTCCCCTCCGAGCGTTGCGCTCCTGGCCGACACGCCGGACGCGCTTGACGAAGATGTGTTCGGTCACACCGACTACGCTGCGGCACTCGCATCGGCGGCCTCAGGTGCGCCTAACGGGGTGACGTTCGGGCTGTTCGGCCCGTGGGGAATCGGAAAGTCGAGCGTCCTCAAGGCACTTGCAAAGAACCTTGCCCCGTCGACTCCGGTAGTGGTTTTCGACGCATGGCGCTACCGCGATGATGCTTTCCGCCGTGAGTTTCTGCGTGACGTCGCCGGCCAATTGACTGAAGCGAAGGCGCTGAGAGGGTTCGACGCAGATCGCGATCTTCGCGATCTCGATCTGGACATCGCACGGCCACGTGAAATATTCGCGATGACGTGGCGGCGTTTCGTGGTCTTTGCCGTGGCGTGTGCGCTTCTTGTGATCGGTTTCTTGGCCGCAGATGGCAAGGTCCTTGACACCGCAGCTGGCGGCCTCACACTCGTTGCGGTCCTGGGTCTGGTGACGTTCGCGGTGGCTCGTACCGATCGTCTCTTGGAGTTGCGGACGGAGACCGAATCGCAGAAGCGACTCGAGGATGCCGATCGTTTCAGCCAGCGTTTCCGCGAGCTTCTTGGTTGCGTCAAGACGGACCAACTGGTCGTTGCCATCGACAACGTGGATCGGCTCGACGCTCAAGCCGCTGTCGAGGTCTTGTCATCGGTGAAGACGTATCTTGAACCGGCATCCGCTCGACCTCGACGTCGAGTTTGGAGCGCAATACTTGGACGCAACGCGCCAGCACCTCGAGTTGTCTTCATCGTTGCGGTGGACGATCGGGCCGTTCGCGCCTACCTACGCGACACGGCTCCGACGGATACCGACCGCGGCGAGTACGCCGACGAGTTCCTTCGGAAGTTTTTCCCGGTGCGCGTCGCTGTACGCCCCCTACTCGACGAGGACTTCCGCAGCTTCATCGAGTCTCACGCGAGAGCGCTCGCGAGTCGCTGGGTCGAGCAATCTGCAAAGTGGCCCGCCGCGAGCCTCGACACCCAGGTTTCCGAACTAACGGAGTTGATCCTTGCTGGCGTTCGCGCCAACCCTCGACGGGTCAAGCACTTCATCAACAGCATGGAGATGGCCCTAACTCTGATTCGGGCGCGCCGCTCGTCCGGGCAAATCACCGGGCCGGCACCACGGCTCGCGCTTCTCGGCCAACTCCTCTTCATCGAGGAAGAGTTCAGTGAGCGATTCGAAGAGCTTGTCAGGGACGACCAGTTGCTCGAAGACATGCACGCGGCCGCCCAGCAAGGAGAAGTGCCGCTTGCGTGGCGATCCCAGACCGCCGCGTGGAACCGCATGGTTCCGGTGCTGCTCTCGACGTACAGCGTTGATCGAACCGGCGCGCGCACATATCTACGACTTAAGATTGGCGCCAGCGAGCTCGATCTCCCGGATCGAGACGAGATCCTCGCCGCACTGAGGACGGGCGCGATAGGCGACGCGGATGAACGGCTCGACCCTCAGTACCTCGTCGACCTGGACATCGCACCTGAGCAGACGATTGAGGAGCGAGCTGCACGAGCCAAACCCTGGGCTCTGCAGCTGGAGTCGCTTCTTTTGGCAGAATTGCGAAGCGGTCGTCACGACGCGGCGATGAACCTCATGCGCGCCGGACTCGAGATCGAAGTCCTCGCCCATCATCGAACGGCCATGCTCAGGGCGCTCACGCGAGCGGTGGCCGATACCTCTATGCGTTCCGGTATGTGGCGGTTACCGCCCCAGCAGCTGCTCGAACTCGCGCGCGATCTACCCGAACCTCGCTATTCACAGCTAGTCAACTCGCTTGCCGACGCATACGCCAGGAGCGTCGATCTCACGCTCGACCGACGACGACTTCTCGCGACTGAACTGTCTGGAGTGGCGAACCGCATCGGCAGCGGGGTCATTGCTGCGATTCGCGCTGCTATCGAAGAAGAACCCCGCGCTAGCCAGTTCGACTACGCCCCCCTTGTCACTGCGAGGCCAGAGCTTCTGTCGGATGCTGCCGTGAACGCTGCCTTCCAGTCACTCGACGCAGCTGCTCGCGCAAGCGACGGGGACGACCGCACTGCGCCACCGTCAGAGCTACGGCGCTTTTTCGGCGGAGACGCTAGCCGGGTCCTTGGTGCGGCGGCAGCATCCGGACGTATCGGGATCGACGACATGTCGGCGCGCCAACTAGCCGCTGCGGCAAGAGCTGCGGGAAGGTCCGATCTAGCCGCAGACGTTTTCGCGCTCATCGAGCACGCGGTCACTCACGCACCGTCAGTCCGTGGGGAAGGCATCGATCTGCTCGCGCAGGAGCTTGAGACGAGCCTCTTCAGAACGGGCGGGGCGGCCCTTCTCGCGGCCGCCGCGCTCGTCAAACGCGACCCAGAGCGATCGTCGGTGCAAAAGCTGGTGAGCCGCGTCACGACGTTCAACGCATCGCAGCTCGCAGCAGCGGTCATGCCGGTCGAAGCGTCCATCACCGGACCTATGCGTGCCGCCGTGCTGCACGGACTGACGCGAAATCGTGGCGATCAGCCAGACGCTCTCGTCGACTCAGCTCTCTCGCACTTCGATCCAGAAGCGTTGGCCAACGACGCTGACCCCGGCACTGTGGCGCGGGCCCTGCAGGACTGGCTGGACGCTGACGAGTCGCATCAGCAGCTCGTGGAGATCTCGATCGGCGATGCGGGATTCAGCGATCGACAGCGCGTCGCGATCGACTCAATTGCGGTAAAAGCTCTTCAGAGCCTCGAAGCCGCGGACGAGGAAGATCCCGACCGGTACTCGGCCGTGGCGGTCTTCGATGTCTACGGGCGGATGTCGGAGCCCAGAGACGAAGACAATCTCGCGGGCCATGCAGAAGCGGAGGTCGAGCTCGAGACAAGAGTGGTAGCCAGATTGCGGCGCGACGCCGACGGCGCGGTTGACGCTCAGATCTTGGAAGTCTCGTTCTGACCCCCCCGGCCAATCCTTGCTGTCGACCGGTGGCCGCGCGACTGTTTCACCCTCCAACGCTCAGCGAACGCAGTGTCGTTCTGTTACAGCGGCCCCTCGTGAATCGCCGCGGCGCCGCAGTCGATCAGGGCGAACGCCACCGTGGTCTCGTCTGGGAGTCGGGCGCTGTACCGTCCTCGGACCAACTGCAGAAGTAGCGGTTCTCGACGAAGGTGCGCTTGCGACTAACCCTGCGCGTCAACGGCATGCGCGCTGTCTCGACGGCCCGTAAGCTCGTCGCGTGCGATACGACAGGGTGGCCGGACCACAAGGCATGCGTGAACCCTTCTTCGGCTGGGCCGCGGACGCGGTGGACGGGCTGGAGTGGCTGGTCGAGTTGGACGACTGGGCCTTCGCGAATGAGCGGGAGCAGCTTCGTGGCCGTCATCCGAAGCTCGTTGACGTGGTCCACGTGCGATGGGCCGTATCGACTGCGATCACAGCGATTGATCTCTGCGCCGCCGAGGTCGCACGCCGCTTCGGGGGGCTCAGTCCATGGACAGATCGGGTGCCCGTACTGGCAGGCGTCATCCGAGACGTGGAACGCGGCCGTTACGTGGTCTCAGAGGAGGCCGCATCCTGGCTAGACGCAGTCGCAGCAGACACGGCGTACCGCACGATCAAGGCAGCGCGTGATCCTCTTACGCACCGATTTCTCGTCAGGAGCGCGATGATCTGGAACGTCCCTCCGCAAGGGCACCACTCCCGCACCGAGTTCGCAGTGCCGGTGGAATCGGGACAGGGCCGTCCGGACGCACGGACGCTCATTCTTCTGGCGCACGACGTCGCTGACCGTTACGTGATGAGCTTCGCGCATGTGCTGCAGGCGCTCTGACGGCGACTGGCGTTCGACCTGCCCGCGCCGCACCCACGCGACGGCGAGGCTGAGGCCCCTGAGCGATGGGCCAGGAGGTGCCTCGTCGACTCCGCGCGGCGGTATCGCCCTGCACGTCAAGCCCGCAAGGCGCCCGGCTGGCGACGTCTGTTGTCGAAGCGGAGAACATGCTGGAGAAAGAACCTGAACCGCGACCTTGTCCAGCTAAACTCACACCCTGGCTCTTATGGCGGCATGCCCCGTGGCAACATCCATGTTGTCCATGGCGTCCAATCTGTTCTCCCCCGCGAACACGAACGGCTCCAGCGCGCAGATCGCCGCAATCCGGTCAGTGCTGAACCGTCTTGAGGGCCTGGTGGGAGGTAATCGCGTGGAGGTTCGAGTCCTCTTCGGCGCACCAGGAAAGGCCGCAAATACAGGCCTTTCTGCTCCTTGGAGCGAGCAGTAGCCGCGCCAGGCTTTCGTTTTCAGCCTGTTTCAAGCGGCTTCTGGAGACGTCGGGGGTTGGCGCTGCTCCGTCGATTTCGGGCGGGATCGACGGCACCGGAGAACCTGGCGCGGCTTAGCGCACGAAAAGCGTCGAGCACGCGCGTCAGCGCCTGCAGAGCGCGTCTCTCCGGATTTCCGTCGGCGATAGACGCACCAGGCTCCCGCCGTCGGCGTTGTCGCCGCCGTTGACCTGTGCCGCCCAATCTGGGCTCGACCCCTTCGTGTTCCCGAGCTCGTGGAGACTTCGCCAGCACATTTGCGTTCGTGGTCGATGTCTCGGTGCCCGAGGCGTGACGGCGCGTCAGCTACACGCAACGTGGACCAAGGTGCCCGAGCACCCTCCACGCAGCGTCAGTCAACCGGACCCACGGATCGGGGGGCGACAACGTCTATTGCCAACAAGTTCCGCACCAGCAGGCTGTCGATGGTGCGACCTTCGGCAGGCACCTCCGCCAACGCGACGCCCGCGAAGCCCGCGTCACGAAGCACCGCCAGCGCAGCTTGCTGGGGACGGCTGAGCGACAGCGCGAGGTCGCGGATCTCGCCTGGGGTCAGCGCCCTCGCCTGACGATCAGGATCAAGGGCTAGCCGCACTTGCCCATCCGGAAGCGGGCGCAGCGTCAGGGCGCCGGAGTACCGAGCCGCTCCTGCCAGGAGGTGACCGAGTTCCATCAGCATCGCCTCGGGGAAGCTCCACGCGTGCTCCTCATCGCCCACCTTCGACCCCCCCTCCCCCGCAGGCTCTCCCACAGACGCTTGTACGCATCGTCTTGCCGTGTCTCGGATTCGGGCAGCACCACTGGTGCGTGCCCCGCCCAACCGAGCGCCTGTTCCCAGCCTGGCTTGTAGTGCGTAGCCGCGATCGATAGGTGCCCGCGGGACCGGACGTCGTTCAGACCCGCCTCCACCGCCGCGACGAGCGCGTCCGGATTGCGCTCAGCAATTCGTCTCGCGAGCTCCCCGGCAACGGGCAACGGCAGACAGATGGTGCCTTCGACCTGATCTCGGTACGGCACAGAGCTCAGATCCAGCAGCCCGCCTGTATTTCGGCGGCGTCCTGAACCGCGCTCTCGCTGAGCGCGGGAATCCACGCACGATCCGTGTGGGCGTAAGCGTCCGTGCTGATCGTCTCTAGCACGAGCGTCACCGCTTCAACCAAGTCGTCGTCGCGTCGCGTCTCGGCGCTGAAGGCCCGGCTCCGCTGCTCCTCGCGCAGTAACGCATCAATCTCGTCCGTGTCCCAGCGCACCACGAGCTGCGACGACCGCACCTCGATCTCGTGCCGCCTTCGAGCCGCACCCGGTGTTTACCGGCAGAAACGCTTTCCAACAGCGTCGCGCGCAGGGGACGATCCTCTTGCTTCTTCCAGGACCCAGGTTTAGCTCGATAGCCGTATTCCTGTCCGGGATTGAGACTTTGCTTGTCCATCGCAAAGACCGTGGCCGGGTCGGCGTTGCGTGCCCGCCGTGCCCGTGCAAAGACGTCCGGCGCCTGGTTGGCGAGCGCTGAGTGCGGGCGGTGCGCGTTGTAATCCTGGCGCCAGTCCTCGATGACGACGACGCTTCGGCGAGGCAGCTGAACTGCTCGACATCGAGCAGCTTGTCACGGACACGGCCGTTGAAGGACTCCACGTAAGGGGTTCTGCCAGGGCGACCCGGGCTCGATGAACGCCGTCCCGGACCGGCGGAACCGACACCAGTCGCGGAGCACGTGCGCGGTCAGCTCCGGGCCGTTGTCGCAACGCACGTGCGCTGGCGCCCCGCGGGCGTTGGCCAGCCGTTCGAGCACGTTGACGGTCTGGTCTGAGTCGGTGCGGCGCGCGACGTGGATCGCGAGCGGTTCGCGCGTGAATTCGTCGACGACGTTGAGCAACTTCAGGATGCGGCCGTCGGCGGTCTGATCGAACTGAAAGTCCAGCGCCCACAGTGATCGGGCCGCTCGGCGTGCAGCCGGTCGGCCGGCACGGACGAGCCCCCGAGCCGCTGGCGTTTGCGCCGGCGCGCCGGAACCCGGAGGCCCTCCTCGCGCCAGAGCCGCTGCACGCGCTTGCGATTAACCCTGTGGCCGAGCTCGCCCAGGAGCACGTGCGCGGCGATAGCCCCAACGCGGCCGCTCGACGGAGATCTCGCGCAACAACCTGCGCAACAGCTGGTCGGCGTCGACGGGATCGGGCTGATGGCGCTGGGTGGAACGGTGCTGCCCGATAACTCGGCACGCCCAGCGCTCGCTGACACCGAAGCGGTCCTGGAGCATCAGGACCGCCCGGCGCCGACGGGCTGGGCTCACCAGTTTCCCTTCGCGATCTCGTTCAAGGCCTGCGCTTCCAGCGACGATCCGCTTGAGCCGCTGGTTCTCACGCTCGAGCTCCCTGAGGCGCTTGGCGTCATCGGCGTTCATCCCGCCGTACTGATTGCGCCAGCGGTGGTACGTCGGCTCAGAGACCTCCAAGGCCTTGCAGACCTCGGCGATCGAGCGGCCCTCCCCGAGCAGCCTGTCGCCCTCACGCAACTTGCGGATGACCTGCTCAGGGGTGTGCCTGCGCTGCTTCACGTGATTGTTCCCGTCTCGCCCATGATCGTGGACGCGTAGAACTCTCACAAGCACCGAACCGAACCGCCGGGGTCACGTCACCCGCATAGGCGGGCCTTTTCTTTTTCTGAAGATGCTCTAGACCCGTCCCACGGGATCGCGCTGAAAACGCGGTTGAAACGCCGCGGTCGGAGTGGGATGATCAGCTCGCCGGCGGGGATGCGCCGGCGGGTGGCCATGCCGAGCACGTTGAGCACGAGCGTGGTGGTCTGGGTACTGTCGATGGACCAGCCGACGACCATGCGCGAGAACGCGTCCAGCACGACGCAGCAGTAGAGTTGCCCTCCCGGGTAGGGTGCTCGGTGATGTCGGTCATCCACAGTTGGTTGGGGCCGTGCGGGCGAACACCCGGCCCGACGAGATCGAGCGAGGTGACCTTCCCGATGCGTGCGCCCTTGGGCAGCCGTCGTGTCGGGAGCCTTTGAGGCCGAGTTCCCCGCATGATCCATTCCACGGCGTTGTGGCCGACGATGATCTCGCGGCCGTGACGCAACTCGGCGGTGACCCGCAGCGCGCCGTAGGTGCCCGCGGACGCCTTGCGGATGTCGGCGATCTCACCGGCCAGCCAGATTCGCCGCAGCACTCGCGGCGAGAGCGGGCGGGTCTTCCACTCGTAGCAGCCCGACTGCGAGACCCCGAGCGCGCAGCAGGCGTGGCTGACGTCGATGCCCTGCCCGGTCAGAGACTCGATCACCGGGTAGAGCCTTTTGGGGGAAGGTGCTGATCGAGGAAGACCTCGTTTACTTTCCGGAAGACCGCCAGCTCGGTCTCCAGCTGACGGATCCGTCGCTTGGCCACGGCCTGGTCGGTGCTGAGCCCGTCGATCTCTCCGCGATCGATGCCCTCCTGCTTGAGCCACATGTAGATCGAGGCTTCGCTGATCCCGAACGTCTTCGCGAGTTGAGCGACCCGTGTTCCAGCTCTGGCGAGCTGGACCATCTGAGCGCGGAGCTCAGGCGGGTATCTATGAGGCAAATTGAATCCTCCGAATACCGGACGACTCAAGAAACCCGGCTCCTTCAACTAGGGGCAGATCAGGACCTCCAAGGTCGCCGGGGCGGTTCATCCCTCGTCGTTGAGGGCGAATACTCGGGTTTCGGCGCCCAGGTGGCTGAGACGTTCGCCGGCGTGCTGGCGAACGACCCACATTGGACACGGTTCCTAGCCCGGGGGTAGCATCGGGGCTACAGCGAGTCTGCCGGCTTCAGAAAGAGGTGTCCCATGCCGCCCACGATCGTTGACGATCGAGACTTCGCGAGAGAGGTTCTGTCACACGATGCGCCTGTGCTGGTCTCTGTCCAGGCGCGTTGGTGCCAGCCGAGCCGCGACCTCGCGCCGGTCATCACCACGTTGGCCAAGGAGTACGACGGACGAGCGAAGGTCGTCGTCGTGGACCTCAAGGACGGTGATCCTCGGACGAACCGCACGTGCGCGCGGTATGGCGTCACGCGTCTGCCGGTCGTGATGCTGTTCGACGAAGGCGAGCGCAAGGACTTCATCGGCGGGATGACGTCGAAGGAATCGATCGCGAAGATGCTGGACCGCCGGCTGGAGCCGATGCTGGCGGTCGGGGAGCACAACTTCGAAGCCGAGGTGGTGCGCTCGAAGGTGCCGGTGCTTGCCTTCTTTCGCGCGGCGTGGTGCTCGGCCAGCCTTGAGGTGCAGCCGGTCGTCGAGGAACTCGGCGTCCAGTTTCGGGGCCGGGCGAAGACGGTCGCGATCGAGTTCGGCGGGGACAACGCACGTCTGTGCGCGCAGTGGGGCATTCAGCGCGTCCCCACGATCGCGCTGTTCGTGAATGGGCAGATCCAAGATCAGATCTTCGGTGCGATGAAAGGCGGGGCCAAGGCACGCGGGAGCGTGCGCTCGTGCGTGAACTTGACGTCCCTCGAGAACGTGGGTCGAATGCTCGAGGAGTTCATCGTCTGATGACCGCGGCGTAGGCGGCGCCGTTCGAGATGTGGTGCGACGTGCCTGTCGCGTACTTCGCGACGGGGTGTTCTGCTACGACGACGTCGCCGTAGCCGAGGACGTACGCGAACGGACGGAGCTCGACGGTGGCGTCGCGCATGCACGACGGTTCCACGGAGCGCTGCGCGACGCGCAACTCGTCCGTCCGGGGGAGCCCGCCGCCACAGCCGGCCGCGCCCTTTACGACGCAACCGTCGACGGGCGTGTCCGTGCGCACGACGTGCGTCTCCGGAGAACGCAACAGTGGCTCTTCGCCGCAGTAGTGGCGGATCAGCTGGTTCACGGACGGGAGGAGGGCCTTGTTGCCGAGCACGCCGGTCCCGGGAGCGTTGAGCATCGGGACGCGTTGCTCCACCCAGTCGGCCAGCCGTTCGCACGTCATGCGAGCGTGCGCGCCGACGTTCACCACCGCCATCGGTGACGGGTGCGTTTCGAGCTGAAGCCCGAGCTCCGCCAAGATCGCCGCGCGGCGAGCGTCCTCGCCAAAGCGCGGGTCTCGCCCGCAGTCGCTGACGACCGCGACGGCGTCCGCTGGCCTGACGTCAAGTCGCTCGAGCCAGCGACACACGGCGACCGCGAGGTCCTGGCGAGGCGACCGCGGCAGGCCGACCGCGTCGCAGTAGGCGTCGTGCACGAGCGAGGCGTCGGCGCATCCGCCGACGCATCCGACGTTGTCCTCGATCACCACCCACCGGCCGCTGGGCTCCCGGAGCAGGTCGGGGCCGTAGACGAAGCAGACGGCGTCGCGCTCGCGGCCCTGCCACAGCTGGCGCAGACGGGTTGCCGAAGTGCCTTCCGAAGCGAGGATCTCGTCCAGGACACCGCCGCCGAGCACGCCTCGGCCACCGCCCACGATGTCGGCGAACAGCGCTTGAAGCGCGCAGGCGCGTTGCCGGATCCCGGCCTCGATGACGGCTCGGTACTCGCCGTCATCGAGCACCAGCGGGATCGGGGCGACCCGTGTGTCGTCGCCCAGGGGGCGCTCGGCGAGGGGCGCGGCCAGCGCGCCGTGCTGGGCTTGTGAGAGCGCCGCGTAGATCGGCCGAAGCGCCCCCGAGGCGTCGTGGAGCTCGTCGTATCCGGCCGGCGTCGTCACCGGTGCCCGATAAGCATGTACCGATGCATCTCCGCGAGCTGCAGCTCGCCCGCGAACAGCACGCTGGTCATCGGCTTCTTGCGCACGAGCTCGTCGACGCTGCGGACACAACTCACATGCTCGGGACAGCACGTGAAGTCGTTGCTCTGGAGCACGGCCAGCTGCCCGCGCGGCACGCGTGACCACCAATGGCGGTCAGCGATGTGCTCACAGCTGGTGTTGATCACGATCCCGTTCGGAAGCGCCTCGAGCTCGCGGTAGTCCAATCGCGTCAGATCGCCGTCGCGGTAGTGGACGTTCGGGTAGAGCGAGCCGATGACGCGGGCGCCGATTTCGCCAACCGCGGGATCGACATCGATGCAGAGCATGCGCGCCGGGGGCTCGGCGAGCCGCCAGTTCGCGAGCAACGGGAGGATCCCGTACCAGCCGCCGAGGACGAGCAGCGACGCGCGACCGAGATCACAATGCCGGCTCAACTCGTCGATGAGCCAGAGCTTCGAGCGCACCTGGTCGTCGTTCACGGCGATCGCGAAGTCCCCGCGCTCGAGCGGGGACAGCCCGGCGAGGCCGTCGACGAGGTGAGTGAGCTCGTCGCGTCGCGGGCCGGCGGCGGGCTGGTCGTGTAGCCACCGCGCCGCCGACCAGCCGTCGCCTCCGTGCCACAACGCGCGCGAGAGCTCAGCGGTGAACTCGAGGACAACGTCTGCCGGCAGACAACCTCCGGGAACGGTCGCGCTCACGCGAGCACCCGGAACGAGCGATCTGCGGCGCACACTAGACCTTGGAGGTCGCGGCGAACGTAAACACGCTGCAACCACCGATCCCGCCCGTCGAAGCGCGCGTCGAACGGACTCCTCGCGTGGGCGCAGCGGTGGTTGTCGATCATTAACAGGTCGCCCGGCGCGAGTTGGACCGAACGCCGAACCGAGAGATCCGCACATCCGCGTCGCAAGGCCTCGAGCGCGCGCTCTGCCTCCGGCGAGAGCGCGCGGGCGCCGCACGCGATGTCGAACACCACCTGCGGGTCTTCAGACAGGCCGCGCATCAGCGCAAGCGGTGCAGACCATGGCCGGTCGCCATCCCGGGTGAAGGACTGAGGGGCCCGCAGCTGAAACTGCGACTGCCGGAGCGCGGCAACGTCGACCGGGTCGAGGCGTCGGGCGAGGTCCTTGGCCTGCACGATCGACGTCGTCGCGGAGCGCTCCGGCAGCGAGCGCAGGGCGAGCAACAGCACGAAGTCCGGCGCCGCGACGTCGAACGACTGCTCCGGGACCGTGCGGCTGAGGGCGAGCTCGGTGTGGAACTCCAGCTCGATCGCCGAGCTCTCGTTCGACGAGGACGTGCGCTGGTCGCGTGTGGGAAAGACGTTCTGAACGAGCGCGCCGTGCTTCTCGGACGCGTACGCGACGGGCTCCCCCAGCAGGATCGCCAGCAGGAGGATCCCGCAGTCGCTCACGCTCCCCGGCTTGACCCGGCCGCCGCGCGGCTCGGTGGGCGTGGGCGGTAGGTCCGCGTCGATCGGCATGCCGGTGAGGCACAGCGCCCCTGCACCCTGCCCCGCACGGAATCGCAGGAGCTGCGTCAGGAACGCGACGGGGAGGTGCGTCGCCGTTCGCATCAGCTCCGCGAGCAGACGCTCGGTGTCCTCGCGGACCGCCTCGAGGGACGCGAACGCGCTCGTCAGACGCGCCGCGGCGTCCTCAGGCAGAGGGGTCCGTGGAACGTCGAGCGTGTCGGTGATCGAAGTCATCATGCGCGCACCGCGAGGTGGGCCGTGAGCCGACCGTATCAAGAGCCCATGTCCGCGTACAGACCTCTTCTCCGGTGGGGTTGACGGCCGTCAAGCCACATGGGAAGGTCGCGAACGACCGGTCTACGTTTGCTGACGAGAAAGGGGTCGGTTCGCGAACGATGCGGGCGGTTCTGATCGGCACCTACGAGCTGGGTCGGCAACCTTTCGGTCTCGCTTCTCCGGCGGCGTGGCTCGAGCGCGACGGCTGGTCGGTCCGATGCTTGGACCTCGCCGTCGAGTCGCTCGACCTGGCCGCGGTGGCCGCGGCCCAGCTCGTGGCGATCCACCTGCCGATGCACACGGCCACGCGACTGGCCGTGCCGGTCGCGCGGCGCGTGCGGGAGCTCAACGCGGACGCCCACCTGTGCTTCTACGGGCTGTACGCCGGCATGAACGAGCCGCTGCTCCGCCGCCTCGGGGCCGACTCGATCATCGCCGGTGAGTTCGAAGCGCGGATCGCGGCGGTCGCCCGTGACGTGTCGGCTGGGAAGCCACGGGGCCCGACGCAGCTCACCGTCGATCTCGGCCGCCAGGCCTTCCTGGTCCCCCAGCGCCGCGGGTTGCCGCCGCTCACGAGCTACGCGTGCCTGCAGTGTGCGACCGACGCCCCGCGACTGGTGGGCTACACCGAGGCGTCACGCGGCTGCCGGCACCTCTGCCGGCATTGCCCGATCGTCCCCGTCTACGGCGGTCGGTTCCGGATCGTTCCGCGTGAGGTGGTACTCGAGGACATCGCCCAGCAGGTGGCCGCAGGCGCGACGCACGTCACGTTCGGGGATCCGGACTTCTTCAACGGTCCTGGGCACGCCATCCCGTTGGTCGAGGCGGTGCACGCGCGCTTTCCCGGTCTGACGTACGACGTGACCATCAAGGTCGAGCATCTGCTCAAGCACCGACGGCACCTCGAGACGCTTCGGCATACGGGCTGCCTCTTCGTGACGAGCGCGGTCGAGTCCGTCGACGACAGGGTGCTGGAGATCTTCGACAAGCAACACACGCGGGCGGACTTCATCGAGGCTGCGGCGTTGATGCGTCGGCACGGGCTGCCGCTCGTGCCGACGTTCGTGATCTTTACGCCGTGGACCACGGCGGCCGGCTACCTCGACCTGCTGGCATTGATCGCCGAGCTGGATCTCGTTGACCACGTCCCGCCGATTCAGTGGACGATCAGGCTGCTCATCCCCGCAGGGTCGAGGCTGCTCGAGCTGCCCGAGGTCCTGGCGCTGACCGCGCCGTTCGACGAGGTTGCGCTCAGCCATCCGTGGCGCCACCCCGATCCGGCGGTCGACCGCCTGCACGCGGAGATCCAGGACGTCGTCAAGCGCGCGCTGGACGACAAAGCGGACCGTCGGGCGATCTTCGCGCAGGTGTGGGCAACCGCGGCGCGCCGGTGCCGGTCGGATGCGCCGCCGCCCGTGCTGCCGGAGCCGGTTGCCCGAGCCGCCGTGCCGTACCTCAACGAGCCGTGGTACTGCTGAGCGGAACCTACGGGGGAGCAGTTCGCTTCTCAGATCTAATCCTTCGAGGGAGGTAACAGATGGACCTCGCAGCATTGTCAGAAGGGCTCAAGTCGGGGCTGCGGCTCGAATCGCCGCCGGTTGCCCTCTGCACGATGGATGAGCCGCCGGCCGGCGTTGCGCTCGAGGGTCTCGCACCCTCGGCCTGCACGTTCTGGCGGCGCGCGGAGAAGGGCGTGTTCTTCGTCGACGCGGACGGGCACTACGGCTGCCCGATCGGCGCGATGGTGATGGGCTTTCCGCTCCCCGACCCGGTCGCGGAGGATCTCGCGCAGATCGTCACCGCCATGGGATCGTGCGGCTACATGGCCGACGGTGAGGCGCAGCAGATCCCGACGCTGTCGCACTCGCGTCGGGGCATCCTGTACGGGCCTCTGGACGAGTTCCCGGTCGAGCCCGAAGTCGTGCTCATCTGGCTCTCGCCGTTGCAGGCCATGCTCTACGCCGAATCCGTGGGATCGGTGCGCTGGGTCGGCAGTGACTCCACGTCGCTCTTCGGCCGTCCGGCCTGCGCCGCGCTGGCCGCGGCGCGTCGGGACGACGGCGCGGCGTTGTCGCTCGGGTGCACCGGCATGCGTGCGTTCACAGAGATCGGTGACGACCGGCTGCTCGCCGCGGTCTCAGGAACACGCCTGCAGACGCTCGCACGCGAGCTCAGCGAGACAGTCCGCGCGAACGTGACGATGCGCGGAGCCTACGAGCAGCGCAAGGCGAGGCTGACTCAGGAGATCGCGAGCGCCGGACGCTGAGCGTCATACGCTCGGCGATACCGTCCGGCGAGGCGCGCCCAATCGAAGCGCTCGGCTCGATCCATCAACACCTCGGATCGAGCGGAGCGCGCGCGGACGTCGTCGGCGTAGTGGAGGACGCGCATGACGGCCTCCTCCTCGTTCGCGAACGCGTCGATGGTGTCGCCGACGTATTCGACGAGCGCCGGTGATTCGTTGAACACCACCGGACACCCGGCGGCCATGCTCTCCAGGACAGCGTTCGAGGCTGTCGCGTCCCGCACGACCATGAGCAATGCCGCAGCACCGTCATAGACGCGGGCGAGTGCGTCCTCCGACAGGCGCGGGCACACGCTGACGGCAGGGTCGTCCACGAACGTCTCTCGAGGGGCGTTGGTCCCGACCAAGACGGTGTCGGCGCCCGCACGATGCAACCGCTGGACGATCCGGCGGATCGCCGGCCAGTCGCGCAGGTAGTTCCCGACCAACAGCGCTGTGCGGCGCAGCTCCTCCGGCGGACGGGATGGTCGGAATGCGCGTGTCCAGACGCCATGCGGGAGCGCCGAGGTCGTGATCCCAAGGGCGGCCAGCTCCCGCGCCTGTCGACGAGAGACGGTGAACAACGCGTCCGCCGCTTCGAGCGACTCGGCCGCCGCCGGATCACGCAGGAGGCGCGCGACCGGCTGGTGGAGCGTCGCGACGATGGTGGCCTCCGGAAAGCGCTCACGGACAGGCGCGAACAGGTGCTTGCCGCTGCAGTCGCCGTAGATGACATGGGCGATACGCGGCGACGGCACCTCGAGGCGCCGGTGCCAGCGTTCGACGCCGTTCGCCAGTGCCTGCCCGCTCAGCCACCCCGCGTCCGGGAATAGCCTGCACAGCTGGTCGTAGCCACTGCTCGACGAGTGATCGCAGCAACGATCACCGACGAACACGATGTCCGCATCACGCCGGGACACTGGCGAGAGCGCTGGATTCGACCAGGATCCGTTGCGTCTTCTCGCGGCTGCGGTGCAACGAGCCGGCGGCCACCGAGTCGACGGACACTGTCAGCCCGACACGATCGCGAAACGCATTCGCCACCGCGATGCAGAGCGCGTGGTCAGCTTCCGCTTCGATGAACATCTCGTCGTCCGGCTCACGCCGGCGCAGCATCGCTCGCCATTCGGCGCTCGCGGGAAGGAGCTCGCTCACGATCTCGGCCACCGCGGACGGATACACGAGCACGCCGCCAACCTTCAGGGCGTCGTCGGCGCGCCCCAGGATGCGCGAGATGCGCGTCGGCGCGCTGGGGTCACCCTCGGTGACACGCGCGAGGTCCCGTGTGCGGTACCGGATGAGCGGCGTTCGAAGGTCGACCGCGCGCGTGGTGAGCGTGAGCTCCCCGACCGCGCCACGCTCGACGGGCACGTCATGCTCGCGATCAAGCACCTCGGCGACGAAGTCGCGGGTATGAACGCGAAGTTCCGGCGCCGCGGGATCGGGCCCAAACGCCACCGGAGGGCCGGCGGTCTCCGTGAGCCCGTACAGCTCTACCCAGCGGAACCCGTCGGGCAGCTTGGCCTGCAGCTTGGTCCGGAGGGACTGCTCGGCCGACTCCGCGCCGATGAAGCCGAGGCGGAGGCTACTGTTCCTCAGGTCCTGACCCGTCGCCTCCGCGGTCTCGAGCAGCCGCCGCAGGTAGGACGGCGTTGCGCTGATCGCCGTCCCGACACCGTCGGCCAGAAAGCTCAGGACGACAGCCGGGGGTGCCGGGCCGACGGGAACGAGGCCGGCGCCGGCGACGTTGGCGAGCAGGTCCAGCGCTGGACCGCCCACCCACAGCCCGTAGCAGTGCGTGTTCAACAGCACGTCGCTCGCGCCCAGGCCGGCGTGTTGGGCAATCACCTCCATCCGTGCGGCGACACGCGCCCAGTCCTTGCGGTCGAAGGCGACGCACAGCCGGTCGCCGGAGGTGCCGGAGGTGGCAAGGACGCGATGCGCCCCGGCGGCCCCGTCCACGGAGATCGGGAAACGACCGTGACCGCTGGTCATGCGCTTGTCGAACGTGGGCAAGGCGTCGAAGCGCCTCGGGTCGACGCCGGCGAGATGCTCGCGGTAGAAGGGCACCCGCGAGCGCGCGTACTCGACCATCTCCACGACCCAGCCCGAGTCTGCGTAGTCAGGCATCCGAGAACTCCTCTCGTCTCGCTGCTTCGACGGCGGCGAACAGCGCTCGCACGTTGTTGGCGCCGAACCCGGTCGCGCCCGAACGCTGGATCAGCTCGAAGAAGAACGTGGAGCGGTCACCAATTGCGTGCGTGAAGAGCTGGAACAGCAATCCGTCGCCGTCGTCGTCGACGAGGATCTCCAGCCGGCGCAGCTCATCCCAGGAACGCACGCGGTCGGACAGCCGCCGCTGCGGCCCCTCGTAGTAGCCCACTGGCACATCGAGGAACGCGACGCCGCGTGCGCGTAGGGCTTCGACCGCCCCGCTGAGGTCGTCGTAGGCCATGGCCGCGTGCTGTACGCCCGGTCCGCCGTGGGCGTCGAGGAACCGCTGCGTCTGGCCACTGCTCCGCCTCGCCGTGGGCTCGATGATCACCACGATGAAGCCACCGCGGGCCGCGCGCAGCACGACGCTCCGCATCCCGGTCTCCGCGCTTCCGACGCGCGCAGCGTCACCCATGTCGACCCGGTCGAGCCCGAAGACCGCTTCGTACGCACGGGTGAGGGTCGCGGCTTGTCCGTGCGGGACGCAACACGCGATGTGGTCGATCCCGGTCGGCCGAAGCGGGTCTGAGCCACGAGCGGCGCGGGCCGTTCCAGCGCGAACCGTGTGGCGGATCGTCCCGTCCCCCGTCATGTCGATCCGCGCTCCCGACACGTCGAGGCCGAACGCCTCCGCGCGCGCGATCGCCCCCGCCGAGTCGGCGGTCAGCAACGCCACGTCGCCGACGGTGTCTCCGTGCGTCGCGACGTGCCGCGTGGTTGGTTTGCCCGGTGACACGCCGCTCCGGAGCACGACCGTCACGCCGCCGCAGCGGAGCTGGACGACGGGATCGTCAGCTTCGGTGTCCGGCGCATCGGCACGCTCGAAGCCGAACCCCCGCTCGAGCAGATCAGCCGTGCGTGCGAGGTCCGCGACCCAGAGCTCGAGCGCGTCGATTCCGATCGGAACCTTCCCGCCGTCCACGGAGGACGACGCCCCAGCGGCCGGGGTCATGCCCATACGGTTACATTAACCACTCAACGCGTCGCGCGATAGGGGAGCGACATGGCCGGGAGCAACGCGGCCGCGGCGAGGTGTCATCGAGAAGCCGTGTCGGACGTCACGTTCGTGGCGGTCACCGGGAGCTGTGGCAAGTCGACGACCGTGCACCTCGCCGATCGCCTCCTCCGTGGGCAACTGCGAGGAATCGCGAGCGCTCCGAACGCGAACTGCGGCGATCCGCTCATCGACAACCTCCTTCGCGTCGGCACCGACGACGACTACTGCCTTCAGGAGTTGGGGGCGTGGGGGCCGGGAACGCTCGACATCGGCCTCGAGCTGACGCGTCCAACCGTCGGCGTGGTGCTCAACGTCCGGCAAGACCACCTCAGCGCGTTCGGCGCACTCGCCGGCACGCAGGCCGAAAAGGCCAAGGTGGTCGCCGCGTTGCCGCCGGACGGAACCGCGATTCTCGGCATCGACGACGACCGCGTGCGCGAGATGCGCGCGCTCACGCGCGCCCGGGTCCTGACGTTCGGCCGCGCCCCAGACGCGGACCTCAGGGCGAGGGATGTGGCCGCAGCGTGGCCCGATCGCCTGTCGTTCCGGCTCACCTACGCCGGTGAGGACCACTACGTGCAGACCGCGTTGCTTGGTGAGCAATCCCTCGGCTCGGCGCTCGCCGCGATCGCAATCACGATTACGCTCGGAATGCGGCCTGAAGCCGCCATTGCCGGACTCCGTGAGATCGAACCGCTGCCCCGTCGAATGAGTGCCGTGACGCTTGCCGACCAGGTGACGTTCGTGCGCGACGACTTCAAGGCGCCGAGCGACTCGATGCCCGAGGTGCTGCGGTTCATGGCCCAGGCACGGGCGCTCCGCAAACTCGCGATCTTCGGCCGGATCTCCGATCATCGTGGCCGCTCGCGTCGTCCTTACACGGAGATCGCCGAGGCGGCTCTGACGGTCGTCGATGACGTGATCTTCGTCGGGCAGCGAGCGCAGAGCCTCTGGCGTGACGAGGACGTGCCGTGGACGACCCACGGCTCGGTCGAGGCCGCAGCCCACGCGCTCGACGGCCACCTGCACGCCGGAGACCTTGTCCTGCTGAAGGCCTGCGGGCCTGCCGACCATCTTGAGCGCATCCTGCTCGCACGCAGCGGCGAAGTGCGGTGCTGGCTTTCCGACTGCGGTCGCGTGCTCGCGTGCGACGACTGCGAGCTCCTCCACGCGGGGGCTGACCGCTAGCACGCTCCGAACGACCGGCGAAAGTCGCGCTTCTCAAGGCCACGCGACCCCGTTCAGGGGCGAGTTTCTTGGCCCCCGCCTATCTCAGCCATGAAGCCCGATCACCTGCCCGACGCGCTGTGTTCCCCTGCTGGAGCGGGCCGAACGGCGCGAAACGCCGCGGACGTACACGATGCTGCCCGCGTGGGCCATGGCCGGGGGGCGACCCGCCCAGCCGATCGTATTGCCGCGACACCCACCCGCTCAACCTATGTCGGCCGTGCGACTGGTCGTCGCGGGTCTGCGGGCCGAGCGGAGTTGATACGCGAAAACGACGAGTTCCGCGGCTGAGCGCTCGATCCGGTGCAGAACGTCCTCGGCGTACACCTGGTAGGCGTCGCGCTCGAGCAGGCGATAGTCGGAGACTTGTGTGCACACTTGGGCAGGGATGGCGACGCCGTGCAGGCCGCGGACGACGATCCTCAGCTGATCGACGGCCTGCGAGCTTCGATTGCCGCCGTGACCCGCCAGTGCCACCGGCTTGTACTGGAGCTGCTCGATGGCGAGGTGGTCGAGGGCGTTCTTGAGGACGCCCGAGAAGGAGTTGTGGTAGTCGGGCGAGGCGAGTACGAAGGCGTCGGAAAGCGTTGCCGCAGTCACGAAGTCCCGGACCTCCTGATCAGGGTGCAGCAACGGGTCGTCGTGATGAGCGGGATCCGCGATCGGAAGCGGCCGCTCGCGCAGGTCCCAGTCAGTCGTCACGACGGCGTACCTCGACAGGGACTGCTCGATCTGCGCCGTGAGCGCACGAGTGTGAGACGGTCGCCTCACGCTGCCGCAGACGAGCATGATCTGCAGGTCGGAGGAGGTGTGCTCGGACATCATCGGCCGCCCGCGGAAACCGCTGGGACGCGGGACTCGAATCGCACCTGATCAAGGTTTCTGGCCGCCCGCACGAGACGCTGAAGCCCCGTGGTGAGCTCGTCGCCGGGCACCCCGAACGAGGCGCGGACGAAAACCGGCAGGTCGACGCCGAAAGCCTGGCCCGGAGTGACGTTCACTCCTTCAGACGACCGACACCGATTCGCGAAGCTCGTTGAGTCGATGGGGCTTTCGACGATCTCGCACCACATGAAGCAGCCACCCACCGGCGGGACGAACGCCAGCCTGTCGCACTCGGCGAGGATCTCGATGGCCCGGTCGCGGTTGCGCGCGAGCGCCTCCACCAGTGCACCGACATGCCGGTCCGGCCGCGAGCGCAGCGCCGAGAGGGCGATCACCTGTGCGGTCGCCGGGGGCGACATGGCAAGGCTCCAGTGCGCGCGGCTGATCTCTACGCCGCGCGTCGGCTCGGCGATGACGCAGCCGAGACGCTCCCCCGGCATTCCGAACCGCTTCGAGAAGCTCAGAATCCGCACCAGCGCGGACCGCTCGAAGATCGAGTGCATGTCGGGAACGGACGCGCCGTCGAAAACGAGCTCGCCGTACGTCTCGTCGCTGATGACGAGCAGTCCCGACGCACGCGCGAGCTCCTCGAGTTGCCGCAGAACGGCCAGGTCGACGAGGCTGCCGGTCGGATTGTTGGGTTGGTTGAGGACCATGGCCCGAGTGTCAGGCCGCACGCGCTCGGCCACGCTCTCGGCACAGGGCTGCCAGCCGCGGCTGCGCTGCAGCTCGTACGTGAGTACCTCGATCCCGAGGATCGCCGCGACCTGTGCATACGCCGGGTAGTGCGGGCGCGGAACCAGGATCGAAGCCGGACGAGGAAGGCTGCAGAGCGTCGCGACGAGCGCGAGCGACGCCCCAGTCGTGATCACGACCTCGTCGGGTTCAGCCCCCTGCCAGTCCGCCACCGCCTCTCGGAGCAGCCGGGCCCCGGCCGGGTCGCCGTACTCGGTACCCAGCGCGCTCACAGGGACGCCCTCGTACGCCTCCGCGATCCGAAGGTGGCCCAACCCGAGGTCGGCGAGGGCGACGTCGCTCATACCGCGGAGGCGACGGAGAGGCCGCACTCGTCGACCGGCAGAATCCACGGACCGCACAAGCGATCCGAGGTACGCACGTATTCGTGGTACGCCGCGAAGCTCTCGGCGAACTGCGGGACGCACGGATCGTGGGCTAAGACGAGTGCGCCGGACCGGAGCCGGTCGCCAGCAGCTTCGAGTGCGTGGACGTAGCCCGCCTTGCGCTCGTGCGCGTCGTCCAGATCGAGGTAGAGGAGGTCGATCGGCCAAACTGGATAGGAAGCTGGGACAGTCCCGTCAGCGTCGGCGAAAGACAGTCGTGGACCGTGGTTGAGCAGTGCGCAGTTGCGCCGGGCGACGCGATTGGCCTCAGCGTCGATCTCGATTGCGTACGCCGTCTCGGCAAACGGCGCGGAGCTTGGGTCATCGCGGTCACGAACGAGCCACGCCAGCGCGTACCCCACGAAGGTCCCCACACCGACGACGTTCGCCGCGCGAGCGGCGCAGCCGAGTCCGAAGAGGACGCGCCGCATGATGGGCGTGATCGTCGTCGACGGGATCTCGAACTGCTCGTGAACCAGGTTGGACATGCGCAGGAACGCGCCCCAAGGCGCCGGTGCGGCGGTCGCCAGCGCGCCCTTCTGGTGCAGGGTCGCGACGACGCCGTCGACGATGTCCTCGTAGGTGGCCGGTGCCGAGCTCATACCGCCACGGCCTTGATCAACAGCAATTCGCTGAGCGAAGGAACGCGGTCGAGAGACCGAGCCCAGCGAGGCTGGTTGATGCCGGTTATCACGCTCACGCGAAAGCCGGAACGATCCAACAGCTCTTCGACCTTCGGCCGGTTGAACACGCGGATGTGGCCCCCGTGCCGATCATCCGGGAACGCTCCCCACATGGGCAGCGAGCGTCCCCGCAGGACCCGCACGCGGTTCGCCAAGCTGTTGAGGTTCGGTGTGCTGACGATCAGCACACCGCCTGGGACGAGCACGCGGTGCAACTCCCGCAGGAAGCCCTCGGTGTCGAAGAGGTGCTCCAGCACCTCGCAGGCGTGGACCGCGTCGACGGATGCCGCCGGCAGCGGTAGCGGCGTCTCGAGATCATGCTCCATCACATCGACGCCATTGTCACGTGCGTCGCTCGCCATGCTCGGGTTGATCTCGATCGCGGTGACCCCGTGGCCGGCGTGCATGAGCAGCAGTGCGATGTACCCGGACGCGCAGCCTGCGTCGAGAACGCGTTTGGGCGGAGGGCCGACGTGCTCGAGTAGGAACTCACATCGCCTCGGCAGCCGGAGCAGGCTGATCTGCGCCGCGGGCGGCAGATCGGCGCGAGGGCTTTGGAGAAACGCGGACTTGGTCGCCACGCTCACGGTTGCTCACCGTGGACCGCGTAGGCGAGCTCGCCGCCCAGCAGGATGAGGCGGCGTGAGAGCTCGGGCGCATCGGCAAACCCGCGACGGGGGTTGGCGACCGACACCGGCACGCTCACGACACGGGCACCGGCGCTCTCCACGATGCGAGGCGCTTCCCTCGCTCCAGCCTCCGCGCTGGCCTCGTCGGCGCCCACGACGAGGAGGGCGACGGGCTTTCCGGTGAACACGGTCGTCACCGGGTCAGGCAGGTCGTAGGCGGGTCCGCAGAGCGTGTCGATGAAATTCTTGAAGACGCCCGACACGCCGGACCAGTACGCCGGGACCGCGATGAACAGCCCGCCTGCGCGCTCAACGCAGCGCAGGGCGACCTGGAGGCCCTCGTCGTCACGCTGCGTCGGTAACCGGCCGTCGAAGAACGGGAGCGGGACGTCGCGCAGGTTGAGCAGGGCGACGTCCACCCGTGCACCCTCCAGCGCCTTGAGCGCAAACGAAAGAAGCGAGAACGCCGCGGAGCGGCCGCCGCTCGTCGGGGCGGGCTTGAGGCTGGGAGAGACCCCGAGGACGGTCGTCGCGCCGATGTCCTCGGGGCGCGCGGCTCGGATCGGACCTCCAGCGGGCTCGACGGCGATGCTCACGAGGCCGCCACCGTCTCGAGGTAGTCCTTGAGCCCGGCCGCGATGTCGAACTGCGGCTGGAACGCGAGGCGTCGTCGGATGCGGCTGACATCGAGTGGGAAGCGGCGTGCGCCGCCAAGCGGAGGTCGGGTTTCGATTCGTTGCCCTTGTGCCAACCGCTCGACCGCCTGCAGCAGCGCATGCGCGTCGGTCACCGCACCGGCACCGACGTTGAACGTCACTTGCCGGGGGAGATGGGTGTCGAGCGCGACGAGCGACAGCGCCCGAGCGAGATCCTTCACGTACATGTATTCCTCATCCTCGATGTCGCAGGCGCCTCCGGTGCCCAGAGCGGCGAGAAGGAGACGATCGACGAGGCGCGTCGAGCGGCTCCCGAACCCGGGGCGTCCAGGGCCGTAGACCGCGCACGGACGAACGATGCGAACGTCAAGCCCTTGGTCGCCCAGCCTGCGGACGGCGGTCTCCGCCGCCGCCTTGGATCGTCCGTAGACCGTCCTCGGGGCAGTGGGCGCGGTCTCGGGGATCGGTCCGCTCAGGGCCGGCGCGTAGACCGCAAAGCTGCTCACCAGGACCAGGCGCGATGCCCCGCCGACGAGCGCCGCGTCGCCAACCACCTCGGCCCCTCTTGCGTTCACGCTCCACCCGGTGACGGGATCCCTGCGGCACGACTCGGCGTCGATCCCGGCGGCCAGCACGACGACATCCGCTCGCGTCCGGCGCACGAGCGCGACGACCCCCTC
Source organism: Solirubrobacter taibaiensis (assembly GCA_027587225.1). GTDB lineage: Bacteria > Actinomycetota > Thermoleophilia > Solirubrobacterales > Solirubrobacteraceae > Solirubrobacter > Solirubrobacter taibaiensis. Next base: position 248,048 of record JAPDDQ010000001.1, on the reverse strand, counting down.
GTGGTCGAGCACGTCGACAGCGGCGAGTTCGACCTCGGGAGGACCGAAACGCGCGAAGAACCCGCACGGTGGCACGGCATCCGCGGCAACCACAGCTGCACCGTCGTCGACAAGACGTCGAGCGGTGAAGGTGCCCACCTGGCCGGCGCCGAGGACCAAGGCCGCCGACATCAGTTCCGCCAAGGCGCCGACCCAGCGCCGGGGGCCGACGCCGTGCCCAGGTAACGGTTGAGGTCGATCGCGGGAACACCTTCGAGATCGATTTCCGGGAAATAGGCGGGCAGCTTGCCCGAAGGCGGCTTGGGTCTGATCTGCTCGAGCGGCTCAGCGAGGTCGATGCCTTCCTCCTCGCGAAGCTCGCTGACTACGTCCTGCGCGACGTCGAATCTCTCAGCCGCGACGAGTGCGGACACGAGGCCGCGCGCGTGCTCGCAAGCTCCGTCGGCCGCGCGCGCCTTCCGGCAGCCTTCGAGACCGCCGCGGAACAGCATCTCCGCTTCGGCGGTCGAGCCGCGCGCCATCGCCACGATCGCGAGTGCGCGCACGATCCGTTCCTGCACCGGCCAGCTCTCCGTCGCGTCGTCCTGCTCGGCGGCATGATGCAGCATCCGATACGCCTCGTCGTACCGACCAGCCTGGTACTGCAGGACACCGATGCGGTAGCCCATCGTGCTCTCCCACCGGCGGCGGCTCGACGCGCTGCGATCGACATCGAAGTCGAACGTCTTGTGGAAGATGTCGATCGCGACGTCATACTCGCCGGCCATCTCCATCAGGAGCGCCGAATTCGCCAGCAGGTTGAACCTGAGATAGATCCGGGCGGCGGAGTCTCCGTCGCGTACGAGCTCGAACGCCTCCCGCTCGAGTGCGAACGCAGTGCCATGATGCTCCTTCGAGCCACCCGCCCGCCGCCACAGGATCGCCTCGTTGAGGGCGAGACCGTTCAGCAGCCAGCCGTGTTCTAGAGCCATGTCAGCATCTGAGTCATGCGCTGACGCCAACAGATCGAGACCGCGCTGATATTGGGCCGTGCTCGCAGCAAGGTCGTACCGTCGCTTGCTCTCGATCAGTCCTTGGAGGTACGCCAGATGCGCGCGACGGCCGGTCGCTGCACCATGCTCGGCGGCGTCCAGCGCATCGAGCGCGTCCTCGGCCCGGCCGACGTTGATCGCGGCCAGGCCGGTAAGTCGCAGGATCTCGCTGGCCATGCTGCGGTCGCAGCTGTGCAGAAGCGCATCACCGATCAGGAAGCATCGGTCGTAGTTCTGCATCACGAGCTCCGACGCCATGTCGTCGAGTCCAGCGACATCATGGGCATCGGGTCCACGGACCGGAGAGCCGACGCCTTCGCGAACGAGCGACGGGCTGAGGATCCCGAGCAGCTGCTTGAGGAGAGCGATGCGCGACGCCGCGTACAGATCCCCGGGAGCGGCGCTCGCGCTTAGAGGATCGCTCCCGAAGTGCCAGATCCAGGCGAATCTCTGTTCGGGATCGAGGAGCAGCATCGCGCGAGCGAGCGCCTTGATCGACGGCCGATCCAGCCGGTCGGCGTGCTCGACGTGGACACGCGCGTATGGCTGCCGGGCGAGGATCGAGTTGATGGTCCTCGCGCTCAGATCGATCACACGCGCCGTGTAGAAGCTCTCCCGGCTGACCCGGCGCATGACCGCGAACGTCACCGAGTCACGCAGGACGCGACCCCAGCTGCCATCAAGGCTCGAGCGAGGACGCACCTCGGCCAGATAGGCGGAGATCTGCGCCAGCGCCTCACGCTCGACGGGCGATGCGTACGGCGACAGCTGCTCGAGGATCGCGTCGAGTGAGGCAAACGATTCGTGGACGTCAGGCTGCACGTGCAGTCGCAGATCCTCAGCGAGATCTCGTTCAGTAGCGCAGCCGATGTTCCAGACGCGCTGCCCGCCTCTGGATCGAGCACGTAGATGCAAGCTGCTCGGCGAGACCGCAAGTTGCTCGCCGGCGTACATGCGCACAGAGCAGACGAGATTCAGGTGGATACGGGTGCGCTACCAGGCCACACAGGCCTGGGCGAGGGCCTCGGCGCCTTCGAGCTTTCCCGCGCGGGCCGACTTGATCATCGACTCGAGGGCACTGAGCATCTCATCGTCGACGCGACGCTGCGCCGCGATCAGTTGCTTAGGATTGCGCTCGTTGAGCATCTCGAGCGCAGAGTGCTGGACGACGCAGAACCGAGCTTGGATCTCTTCTCTGCCTTTCTCAGCGGCCATCGGTGACTCCTTCTGTGAGATGGATGAGAGGGATTGCCCGATCATAAGCAACCGCCACACGGGTCAGAATGGGTCGGTGGATGCAACATGGATCTAGGCGGAGAGCTAGATCCAGATGTTCGACAGATCTAGATCTCGTGTCAGTTGACGAGCCCGGGCACCGGGGATAGGCTCGGCTGTGCGAAAGGCTGATCGATCAGGATTGGCAGAACACGCGGGTACAGAGCGTGCCTCGGGAATCTCTATATCTACGGTTGGAAGGGACCTTTCACTGTGGATCGGTACGTCGCGGGCTCCGACACAACGTCACAACGGCTAGGGCGTCACACGGCCCAGGTCCTCATCGTGGCCTCGACACGGCTGTACCGCGAAGGCCTGGAGCGGATGCTCGTCGAGGAGGATGGCGTGAACGTCGTCGCGAGCGTGCCCCCCGGAGCGCCAGCGGCCCGGCGTCTACTCGAGCTGGGCGTGGACGTGGCGCTGGTCGACGTCACTTCGTCGCGCGGTCTGGCGGACGCGCGGCAGCTGCTGGCCGCGAACCCCGACCTCAAGGTCATCGGCATCGGTGGCGGAGACAATGCCAGCGACGTGTTGGCCTGGGCCGAAGCGGGTCTCGCGGGTTCGATCTCCGCCGAATGTTCGCTCGCTGACCTTCATAGCGCGATCGAAACTGCGGCTAGAGGTGAGGCGCTGTGCTCGCCGCGGGCGGCCGCGGTCTTGATCCAACGCGTGGCGAGTCTCGCCGGCGATCACGCACGCGGGACCACGGACACCCAGCCGCTGACATCCCGGCAGGCCGAGATCCTGAGGCTGATCGAGTGCGGCTTGTCGAACAAGGCGATTGCGCGAGAGCTCTGCATCGAACTGGCGACGGTGAAGAACCACGTGCACACGATCCTCGAGAAGCTGCACGTCAATCGGCGCGTCGAAGCGGCCGCGTGGGCGCGGGAAGCTGGCCTCGGTGAGTGGCAGAGGTGAGACGGCGCTTCCGCACGCGCTCGTCGTCGGAGGCAGCGGCATGCTGGCCGGAACGTGCACCGGATTCGCGAGACGGGGCTGGCGCGTGTCCGTCGTCGCGCGCGACGCCGCCAAACTCGAGCGCCTTTCCGCCCAACATCCCGCGATCGCGTCGATCGGCATCGACTACCGTGACACCGTCGGCTTTCGAACGGCGATCGGGCAGGCACGCGAGCGCTACGGCCCGCTCGAGCTCGCAGTGTGCTGGATCCGATCCTCCGAGCCCGAGGCGCTGCGAGTCGTCGCCGAGCAGATCGCCGATTCAGGTCTACTCCTGCACGTGCTCGGGACATCTTCGATGGCCTCCGCAGTTCAGGCGGATGCCGTCAGAGACCGGCTCGGATCGCGCTATCGGCGGATCGTTCTCGGACGCGTGAGCAGCGGACACGGCTGGCGCTGGCTGAGCCATGCCGAGATCAGCGCGGGGGTTCTGGACGCCTTTGACCACGACGATGCCGAGCACGTCGTCGGCGCCCTGGAATGACGCTCAATCACAAGTAGGCCATCGCGAGCTGCGCGTTCACCCGGATCGCCGGCGGCTGCGGGTGGTCCGGAGCCTCGATGGTGAATCGCGCTACGGCACCGGGTCGGAAACGAGTGCCAGCGTCGAGCCGCCAGCTGAACCACCGCAGCTCTTGCCCTTTCTCACCGTCTCGCCCTGTCGTAGGCAAACGTCACGACGAGATGTCGGTGATACCGATCGAGACAACGCAGACGACTCCGATTGCCGGGTTTCACCTTCGATGTACGCCAGCCCACGCGTGTTGACCGACGCCTCGTACCCGAGGCCTTCAATGACGGCATGGATGCTCTCGCCCACGACCTCAAGATCGCTGAACATCCCTCCGCATGCTCGAGTTCGCGGACGATCCCGTCGATCGGGGAATGCTAGCGAGGTAGTTCCAAGCGAATACGGCCGGCCCTTGAGCCAGAACGCGTCCGGCGCTGCACGCCGCGCGCGACGGTCGACACCGTGCCGTCATTCGCGGAGACGATCACGCGGGGGGTCGTGCGGCCGAGCCACCGGCCGCATCGACGGCTGGTCTGGCGGCGGAAGAAGTCGTGTAGGACTTCCAGCTCCAATGCGGCTTGGACCGGTCGGGATTCTCGAATCTCCAAGCCTGTTGGCCTGCTGCGCGGGCTCTGACAGTCAGCCGCTCGGCCCTTCGTTGAGCACAGAGCAGCTCTCCTTGCTGTCCAGGAACTCACACCATTCCCTCAGCACTGCTCGCAGCGCGCCGTTTAAGCGTGCGAGCCGGAACGCCGCTTCTGCCGCCGGCGTCATCATCATGTACGCGAAGAGACTCGACATCGGAACGGCGTGGCCCGTCCCGGGGGCGGCCACACCGCGCGCGCCGGACGATGACGCGCAGCGCCTCCAGCAGTCCACTGACGTCGCGGACAACAGCCTGCGCCGGGTCTGGGTCATCAGGTGGATGGCCTCCTCGATCATCTGCTCCACGCACATGCGGACAATTCCGTCCGTGTCGATGAGTGCGGCCAGGTTGTGATCGCTGGGCGGTCCTGGGCCGCCGCGGGTGCCGCGAGGAGCTTTCAACCCAATTGTGCGTGCCACTCGTTGGTCGTGCCCTGTTCTTGGTAGGTGTCCGGCATCAACGGCTTCGAGACGCGCGTAGCGAGCGTCAAGGTTGTTACTCAGATCTTCCTCCGGTCGGACCTACCTTCCGCGACTCTGCGACACGGTGTTGACTTCATCACTTGCCCAAATAGGCACACATGGTCAGTGATGCTCGAACGGCGCCGGTTCACTCCTGTTGAGTACGAGCGCGCGGACCTAAGAACCGCAACGGCGGGAGTAGTCGGTCAGACATGTCCCTGCAAATTGACTTCGTGCCGGCTTGCGGGCACGTTTCTCGAGCTGTGCAACTACAAGACGGTCTGCCCCTGCTGGGTCAACCTGCCGCCCGACGAGGACCGATGCACGGGCGTGTTCGCCTGGTCGATCGACGAAGGCGCGATCGGTGACATCGACGTCAGTGGGCGCCAGGTAGTCAGTCTCTCCTTCCACGCCGGGCATCGTGATGCCGCCTCCCAGAGTGTGCGGATGTACGTCGACGATGACGCGGACGACACGCAGATCGAGGTGCTCGAGCATGTGTTCTCCGGTCGGCTCGGCGGCCTCCTAGAAGAACTCGGCACGCTGCTCGGTGAGCTGCTCTCCGTCGAGAAGGCGCCGATCGACATCCGCGCAGAGGGCACGTCGATGACCCTCACGGTCGGGCGCCGCGTGCGCGGCGACGCCGAGGTGCTGCACGGGTCCGACGGCGGCGTCGTGGAACCCGCGCATGCCAGGCTCAGCACCGTGCTCGGCCCACGCGCCGACGTCGGACGAAGCTCGTCGTTTCGCATCGACGCGCCGGGCATGGGGTTCGATATCGACGTCACGGGCCGCGCAGCCATGCGCGGCCGATTCGAGTACGAGCACGCCGGAATCGCGTGAGGGGCCTTACCGGTGCCGCCGGTCACGCAGGGTCGTTGGCTTCCCGCACTGCCGGTCCCGGTTCCGGTCCCCCCGCCCGAAACGTACGACTTGGATCTCCGGGCGATTCCTGACACGCGCGGGGTGTTCGTGCTGCACGCCGTCCTTCTTCACACCGGCAAGCTGCTGTGGTTTCCGGCCACGCGGAGACCGCGCACTACCCAACCATCAGCTACGTCTTCGACCCGCAGAGTCCAGCGACGGTCAAGCCCGCGCCGTTTCCGCGCGGCATGGACCGGTTCTGCTGTCACTACGTGCAGATCGCCGACGGGCGCATCCTCGCCGTCGGCGGCTCAGACCCCGACTTCGAAAACCTACGGAAGCGTCGGGGCGACGAACATCTGTCTGTTCGATCCCATCAAGGACGAGTGGGAGGGGACCGGTGAAGAGCTCAACCAAGGCCGCTGGTACCCGACGCCTGTGGTTCTTGGCTACGGGCGCGTGATCATCGCTTCCGGTCGGCGCGGCCGAGATCCACTCGGCCGACGTCGCCGAACAACGTCCTGCCACCTAGCACTCCGATCGCCGAGACCGTCGAGATCTTCGACCCCAGTGTCTGGAACTGGGAAGCGGAGGTGCTCACAGGGGCGGATGTGGTTCTTCCGCTGTATCCCGGTCTGCATCTGGCGCCGGACGGCAAGGTCTACTACACGCACACGAACTGGGGCCAGCAGGTCGTCGAGCCGGACACGATGGCGATGACGGTTACCGGCGACAGCGGGTCATGGACACCCTTCCCGGGCCGGATGCCCACGCAGCCGCGCCGGGAGGAGGGCATGAGCGTGCTCCTGCCGCCGGCAAACGAGGGCAAGATCCTGGTGATCGGCGGCAGCCTGGCGCTCAATGGCATGGACGTCCCGATCATGCGTGGAGGCGGCGGAACCGGCAGCTTCGATCACATCCATACAGATACGGATCCGATGAGCGCGGAGATCCTCGAGACGGCCGTCAACCCGCCGAAATGGTCGGACGCACCAGGTGGCCCGATGCGGCACGGCCGCATCAACGGCCACTGTGTGTTGTTGCCCGACGGCACCGTCCTCGTCGTGGGCGGGCACGATCGCTACAAGTGGCATTCGGTCGGCGGGGGAACGAACCCGTCGCTCACCCCGGAGTTCTTCGACGGCGCGGGGTTCATCGAGATGGCGCCGATGAAGCACGCGCGGATGTACCACTCAGTCGCCCTGTTGCTGGCGGATGGCCGCGTCATCGTCATCGGCGGCGCTGACGGCCATGACGACGAGCCGGAGCTCGACGATCCGTACCCGACTGGTTGGCGTGGGCCTACGTACGAGTTCGGCGAACTCGATCTGAACCGCAAGGACTACGAGATCTTCGAGCCGCGCTACTTCCACAACGGACCGCGGCCCGCGATCACGGGCGTGTTTCGGAACGGCTGTCCGATCAACCAGATCCACTATGACGACGTTGTTCAACGTCCGAACTCCGGATCACGCCGAGATCGAGTACGTCGTGCTGATGCGGCCCGGCTGTCCGACGCACCACACCGATTCCGAGCAACGCTACGTTCAGCTCACAGTCACTCCCCCGACCAGCGGGCAGGATCTGATCGTTCGCGCGCCTACCACGCCGCAGATGTCACACGCTCCCCCAGGCTTCTACATGCTGTGGATCGTGTCCTCTGCCGCGCCCGGGAAGTCGGCGGACGACCTTCAACGAGCCCGCGCTGGATCCAGCTCACCGAGCGCTGCGCGGTGTGCCTCGTCGCGACCGCGTGTCCTGAGCGGCGGCCACGGCGAGAAGGTCAACCTCGGGATCAGCACCCTCCTCGACGACGCCCATCGCGTTCCGATCCTCGCGGAGCCTGTCACTCCACGGAATGCGGCGGACATAGTCTTCCAGTTCGTCGAGGAGCAAGCCTTGGAGGTCGGGCTTCCAGTCCTTCTCGCGCCAGCGCTGCCACTCATCCTCGTCGTCCTTCGGCGGCACGGGCACCACCAGCCGGTCATAGAGGACCAAATCAGCGACGAACGGGTACTCGGTGCAGTGGTCTCGAACGGAATAGGTGCCCCAGAGCTGTTCTGCCAGCGGCGCTCGCAGCGAGCTTGCTCCTCTCGCGTCGCCTCGTCAAGTCGCCCTCGCTCGACCAGCGAGACTTCAGTAGTGGCCTACGTGTTTCTCCCACCGCGTCAAGTCAAGTCGGACACGCCCGCCGTCGCGGACCGATGTGAACACCCGCTCGCCAGTGGGCCCAGATTTCCATTGCCTCGGCAGGCGGTTGGGAGTCGCGGGCGGCGTGGAAGACGACTCGGGTCGGCGGTTTGCAGGCCGGTGGCGCAGCCGCTCGGGTTCGGCGCGCACCAGCTGCCCGTCGAGCAGCAGCTGCTGCCAACCCAGGGGCGCGCCGGGTGATGGTTGATCCGGGTTACGTATTAGTTAGTGGAGGGGTCGCAATTTGGTGCTGGTCGAGATCCGGCCCGATGTCGCGCTAAGACAGGCTGATCTCGGCAGCAGGCGGAGGCACGACGACTGCTGCTCGGTCTTCATAGTTTCACTATTAGGTGCCGGGAGCATATGATCGGCACATGAGCCTGCAGAGCCGGGCGCTGGCGATGCTCTCTATCGGCGTCAAGGGGAACGTCGCACCCAATTCGCTGCAGGCGAAAGTCGAGGACGGCATCCACCTGCGATGGGGCTTCGAGCGCTCGGCCGGGTTTCCGTGGTACGGCTACTATCTCTTCCGCCGCAGGCCGCTTGGCGGGGACATCGTGCAGCGCTCGGTCGCCTTCGGCCGCGTGACGCCAGGAGTCACAAGCGCGACCGCGCCGGACGGCTCGACGCTGACGAGCGACTCGCCGCTCGCGCTTGGGGACGATTTCGCTCCGATCGGACAGGACGAACTCGATCTCGATGGCCGAGTGGAGATGCGCCTGGTCCTTCCTGCGCTGGCCTCGCAGGTGACGCTCGAGGTGGGGCTGCGACAGGACACCGAGATCGTCGCTACGGCACTGCTGCAGCATGTACCGGTCATCGACCAGCGCGGCGCGGGCAAGGCCGGTCAGGTTCTCACGATTGAGTTGCCGAGCGACGCGATCTCCGAGGTTGTGATCGCGGGGGCGCCCGCTGCGCTCGTCGCGGTGCGCTATTTGCCGGTCACCACGGGCGACCTGATCGGATGGCAGGCGGTGCCGAAGTTCCCCTATCCCCTGGGACTTCCGGTCGCTCACCCGGATTACCCGCTGAGCCAGGCAAGCCTCGCCGCGGCCGAGGCCGTCGCACTCGCGCGCATCCGCTACGGACCCGCGGCCGCGTGGGCCGGTGGGCGCTTCGCGGCGCTTCACGCGGTCCTCTTGGACCTCGTGGTCGGCGGCCCGAGCGGACCGGCTATGGCCGACAAGGTCGCCGCGGTCTCGCCCACTCCGCCGGACCCGCAGTTGCGGATGCCGGCTCAGTCACCGCTCGACCTGGTCCTGCTCGGCGCGCTCGACCCGGCGCTGGCGCAGATCGCCGGCCTCTACTGGCTCGACGACACGGTCGCCTCCAACGACGTGTACGACTACCTGGTCGTTGCCGACCACGCGGGTCGTCTCGGCGGCTCGCCGACCACGGCACTGCAGCACCTGAACAACAACGGCTGGGCCGAGGTCGACGCGTTCATCGTGTTCGGCCGCTCACTGACCCCCGGGGCCGCCGACCTCGCATCACCGGTCAACGCTCGCGCCTACGCGCTGCCCGACGCGCCGCGGACCTCGTCGCCGACTGGCGGGGCCGGGGTCGCGGGCGTGCGCTGGGACCTCGGGACGGCGCCAACCGGCGAGCTGCTGCCCGACAGCGCGGTGCTCTATCACGTCTGGCGGGCCGATCTCGGCGGCGCGCAACCGAATGCCCCGGGCTCGAACTTCAAGTCGCTGACCGCCGCGGCACCGGTACTCGTGGGCGATCTCCCCGCCGGCGCCCCGCCGCCACCCGACCCTCCGAGTGATTGGCCACCCGCACGGCTTCGGCCGCACTACGTCGACCGTGGGTTGGCCGAGGGCTGGTACGGCTACCGCGTCAGCGGGATCGATCTGTTCGGGCGCCACAGCACGGAGAGCGTCGACGCACCCTGGTACCAGTGGGACCCGGCGCCCGACCCTGAACCCTGGTACTACATCCAGCCGCCCGCGGACAAACAAGTTCACCCGTTCGCAGTCGGACTGCTGGACAAGGTCCCGCCGCCCCCGCCCACCGGCGTCGAGGCCGCCGCACTCGACGCTCAGGATCCGACCGTCCTGCAAGACGCGGCCTACACGGCGTGGCGCGCGGGGCTCGCTCCGTCCGAGCGCACAGTGCTCGGATTGCGGGTGCGCTGGCAATGGCCGTACTCGCACAGGCTTCAAGCGCCCGACACGCGCGAGTTCCGCATCTACCTGCGCAGCGGTCGCGCCAACGCGCTGCTCGGTGCGACCGGCACGATCACCGAGACGAGCGCAACGGAGACGACCGTCGACACGACGATCGCGAACACGCGCGCCGCGGACGCCTACACCGGCTGCCGGCTGCAAATCGGTGCGGAGGCGTTCACCGTGCTCGGCAGCGACGCCGGCACGCCGCTGCGGGTGCGCGTGAGCAACCTGGGCGCCGACCATGCGGTGCGCCCGGCGCCGTCGAAGCCGTGCACGGTCGCCATCCCCGACGGGCACCCGCTGTACATCGACTACGCGGAGCCGACCACGTGGGCCTCGCGCATGTATGTCGTCGCGTACGGCGATGCAGCACGCTCCCAGCAGGTGGCCGACGCTGCGGGCAACCCGTTGCGGCTCTATGACGTCTTCCTGCCCTGGCCCGGGGACAGCCAGCGCCCAGCGCTGCCACTGAGCGCATCGACCGCCGAGCCGATCGCATACGCGCAGGTCGGCGTGTCCGCGACCGACGACAAGACACACACCGGCGACGCGCCGCAGTGGGCCGCGTCGCCGTGGGGGGGCGCGGCGCGCTTCGGCAACGAAAGCCGGGTGGGCGGTCCGGCGACGATCTTCGTCGTCCACCGGACGCCGCCGAATCCGCCCACCTTGCCTCCCATGGACTCGGCGCGCGTGTGGGCCACGCCGGCCGACTATCGCAGCGAGTCGCACTACACGTTCCGCTGGGTCCCCGCCGCGAACCTGCGGCTGCACGTCATGCGAGCGATCGACGACAGCGTGTTCAACGTCGACTGGGAGGGCCGGCCAGGATGGGCGGCACTTGACCCACTCACGCCGGCCGACCGCGCGCTCTTCCCGACCGAGTCGCGCTGGGACGTGGCCAAGCTGCAACAGGTCGCAGCCGAGCTGAACGCGCTCCGGGCGCTCAAGGTCGGCGGTGCCACCAAGGCCCAGGCGATGTCCGCGTACCGAGCGCTCTCCAACGACGCCCTGCGAGTGCTGGCCGGCCTGCCGAGCAATGAACGCGCGTTCGGCCAGCTGACGATCCAACCGCTCGATCCGGGTGACCCCGCCAACGCGGATCGGCGCGGCCCGGACTCGCCCGCGGGCTACACGCCGGACGCGGCGCTTCGCGCCTACGTCGACGTGCTCGACGGCCGAGCGTCGAACCGCGTTTTCTATCGCGCGGCCTACACGGACGCGGCACACAACCGCAGCGGGCTCAGTCTCTCGACTCCGCCGGTTTACCTGCCCGACGCTCGGCCCCCTTCACCGCCGCGGATCCTCAAGGCGCTCGGCGGGCAGCGCCGCATCCAACTCGAATGGAGCCCGCCGCCGGAGCCGGCGCTCGACCGCTACCTCGTCTACCGCACACAGGAGGAGTCTCGCGGCCGCGATGTTCGGCTGATGGGCGCGCCGGTCGCCGACCTGCCCGCCGCCGTGCTCGTCGTGCGCGGCAGCATGCTCGACCTCGGCACCACCGACGCGGTCACGGTCGAACGCGTCTATGCCGCCGCGGGCTTCGACCCCGCGCTCGACCTCCTCACGGGGCAGACCGCCGCGCAGTACCTCTCCGCCCCGGCCGCTCCGGTCGCCGGCAGCGTCAGCGGATTGAGCACCCTGGGCCCAACGCCCGTCGTCGCGGTCTATCGCGATTCGCGCAACGGCTTGCAGCGCACCGCCCTGCCGAATCGCGCGTACGTGTGGGTCGACGAAGGGCTCACGGGCGCTCGCACCTACCACCATCGCGTCGTCGCCACCCGAGTGGGCGAGATGCCCGCCGGACCCGTGACCGTCCGTTCGCAGCCGTCGGAGCTGTCCGCAGCGCGCGCCGTCGACCTCACGCCTCCGGCTCCGCCGACGATCACGACGCTCGAATGGGTGCGGGTGGGTCTCGACGGCACCGTCTACCCCCACGCCGACCCGGTCCCCGCGGGCGCCACCCGCCTTCCCGCCGTGCGCATCGTGTGGACCTCGACCGACCCGGCGTTGGCGTCGATCGTGCAGTTCACCGAGGACGTCGGCGGCGGGTTCGTGAACGCCTCGGGCTGGCTCCCGCGCGGCGTCTACCAGTACGTCCACCCCAACGAGCGCACGTTCCAGTCGCATACCTACCGGATCAAGGTCCTCAGCGCGGCGGGGAACGCCAGCACGGCGCATGCTCCGGCGGCCTTGGCGGCGTTGCCCTGATGCCCACGCTCCCTCAACTACGCGCCAAGTGGTTTCTCGACTTCGGATCGACCGCGCCGTCCTACCCGCCGGCGGAGCGGTACTCCGGATCGGCGGTCAAGGCCTATACCGACGGCAATCTCGTCACATCGATCGTCGACGGGAAGGACTACATGAAGATCTGGCACGACTCGATCCGTGCGATGATCGGTGCCCCAGGTGCCGCCGTCTATCACAGCGGCTGGCGCTTCGAAGACGTCCGCACACTTGGGGCGACGACGGGGCCGACGACGTCGGATGCGGTCACGGTGCTCAAGGACGCACACGCGGGCGGCGTGGCCGTGCACCTACTCGCCAGCCGACACGGGGGTGGCATCGCCCCGAGCGGCGTGAACTTCCCGGCACTCAACAGCCTGATCACGGCCGGCATCTATACCGCCTACTGGGACAACCGCTTTCCACTAGCCGGCAGCAACCACCACAAATTCGCGTGCTTCCGACATCCGACCACGCCGAAGGTGATGCTCGGTTCGATCGACGTCTCATACACGCGCTGGGACACGAGCGATCACCTGGCTGCGAATCCGGATCGCCCGCCTCCGAGGCCGTTCATCGGCGGGGCGCCGACGCATGACACCGCCGTCCAGATCGAAGGGCCTGCCGTCGAAGACGTCGAGCGATCGTTCGTCGAGCGCTGGAACGATTCTTCGCGGGTGTTCGGGCTCGAGCCGTGGGGACAGGGCTCGGCCACGATTCCCTCCGTCTCGACGCCAGCGCCCATCGGGACGCACTCAGTGCAGGTGTTGCACACCTACGGCAGGACGTCGAAGCTCTACGGCTACAGCTGGTCGCCGACGGGCGACTTCACGATCTGGAGCTCTTACCTCAACGCGATCCGACAAGCGTCGACGTACATCTACATTGAGGATCAGTATTTCTGGGCGTTCGCTTACCCGAATCCGTGTCACACGCGACCGGCCGGCAACGCACGTAACAGTGACATCATGTTCCAGCTGGGCGAGGCGATCAAGCGCGGCGTCACCGTGATCGTCCTGGTCCCGGATCGCTCCGAAGACTTCGGGCGCGACGCACAGGTCCACCAGCGGTCGCTCGCGGTGAATTACCTGGCCACCACCGCCGCGGCCGCGGCCGCCGGGGCAGGGAAGTTCATCGTCGCATCGCTATGGAACGGACAGACGCCGGTGATGGTGCACTCGAAGCTGCTGATCGTCGACGACGAGTTCGTCCTGATCGGATCGGCGAACGTCAACCAGCGCAGCATGACCTGCGATGGAGAGATCGACGCCGGGATCGTCGACGAGGCCGGGATATTCGCGCGCGATTTCCGCGACCGCATCTGGACCGAGCACCTCGAGGTTCCGGTCGGCAGCCTGACGGATCTGCCGACCGCGCTCGCCGCCGTTGAGACGAGTGTGGCGACAAGCAGCGCTCGACTGCATCCCTACCCGACGGCGGTCACGCCGGTGCCCTCCGGCCAAGGCTTCTGGATGACGCGCCTTCACGACCCCTACTGCGGGCCGAGACCACGATGAGGGGCGGCCGCAGATGAGCGCCCTCTACGCCGGGATTCCCCTTTCTCGGGTCCTCTCGCTCGACGATCTCCTGCCGTTGGACGTCATCCAACCGGACCCGGCGACGCGCGCGCAGCTTGACCGCATCCTGGTGAGCATCGAGCCGGCAGAGCTCCTGAGCGGCGGGCAGGAAAGACTCGAAATCGGCCTCGCCGTCGACGCGGAGGTGATCTTCGAGTTCCCGGCGCTCGACGGGTTCGCGCTCGTGCTGGGGGGGCCGCAGCACGCGTCGGTCACGGTCGTCGTGGACCGTGGCACAACCTCACAGGTCGTCACGCTGCGCGGAGGAGCGCGGCTCCGCTTCCCGCGGGACTGGTTGCGCCCGGTCACATTCGACGGTGCGGACTGGGTCGACGATCCCGATCGCCGCTTCAGCGAGATCGTGCTGAGTGCAGGGGTCACGGTCGACCAGGCATGGAACGTGGCCTTCGACGGTGCCGACGCGCTGAGGCTCGCGCCGTCGATGATCGGCGACACGGGCTTCGTGATCGAAGGCAAGGTGGCGCTGGACTTCTCGATCGCCTCGTCGCTACCGCAGACGATCGCCATGGGGCTCGGCCCGGACTGGCGCGGCGTGATCCTCGAAGAGCTCTCGTTGCACCTGCCGCGTGACCTCGAAGTGCCGATCCTGCCGTCGGATCTCACGCTGACCAACTTTCACATCGGCAGCGGCGGCATCTCCGGCTCCGTGACCGGCGCATGGACCCCGACGGTGGCCGGCAACGCGATCTCGGGCAACGGGGCGGGGTCGCTGTTCGGACTCTCGTTCGGCCTGAAGTCCCTGAGCGTTGACCTCCTGCAGGGCGCGCTCACGGGTATGTCGATCACCGGCGTGCTTGGGCTGCCGTTCTTCGATCACGCGCTCGACGTAGAACTAGGGCTCGACCTTGCCGGCAACCTTTCGCTGGCGATCGGCTCCTCGACGGGCATCGAGCAGTTCACGCTCTCCCCGGGCGGCGTGGACATCGTCGACGTGGCGATCAGCCGGCTCGGAGTCGCCCGCCGCGAGGACGGCGTGGTCGCGGTGACGATCGGCGGGCGCTTCACGCCGCTGGTCGGGGCGCCGTCGCTGGAGTGGCCGACGTTCGATGTTCGCAGCATCTCGATCGACTCTGAGGGCAACATCGAGCTGGACGGCGGCTGGCTCGACCTTCCCGACCAATACGGCTTGAACCTCTACGGCTTCCGGCTCGAGATCGCGCGCATCGGCTTCGGCAAGACCGACGACGGCGGCAGCTGGATCGGATTCTCGGGTGGCGTCAAGCTCGTCGAGGGGATGGCTGCGGGCGCCTCCGTCGACGGGCTGCGGATCACCTGGTACGACGACGGCATCCGTGATCCGCGGGTGACGCTCGACGGGGTCGGCGTCGAGTTCGAGGTGCCCGAGGTCGTGCGCTTCCAGGGCGCGATCTCCTATCGCGAGCTCGAGGTCGTCACGCCCACCGGGACTGAGATCGTCCGCCGCTTCGACGGCGACATCTCGCTGAACCTGATGGCGCTCGGCCTCGAGATCGATGCGACGCTCGTCGTCGGCACGGCGACCGGCGCGCAGGGGACGTACACGTTCTTCGCGATCTATCTCGGGGTCGAGCTCCCGGCCGGCATCCCGCTGTGGAGCACCGGGCTCGCGCTCTATGGGATGGCGGGCCTGTTCGCGCTCAACATGGAGCCGGACCGCCAGCCGGCCGAGCCGTGGTATGGCGTGGGCCCCAACGAGGGCTGGTACAAGCGGCCACAGATCGGCGTCACCGACCTGCGCAGCAAGTGGGTGAACCGCCGCGGCAGCGTGGCGCTCGGAGCCGGCGTGACGATCGGCACGCTCGCTGACAACGGCTTCACGTTCGCCGGTCGGATGCTGTTCGTGATCGTCTTCCCAGGGCCGATCCTGATGATCGAGGGCAAGGCGAACCTGCTCAAGGAGCGCGCCAAGCTCAGCGACGACCCGATCTTCCGCACGCTGCTCGTCCTCGACGGGCGGGCGGGGCACCTGCTCGCCGGGCTCGACGTCGCATACAAATACGGGAGCGGCGGCGAGCTGATCGACCTGCGCGGCGGAGCGGAGGCGTTCTTCGATTTCCACGACTTCGACGCCTGGCATCTCTACCTGGGCCAGAAGGAGCCCCGCGAGCGGCGCATCCGGGCCGACCTCTTCGGGCTGTTCGAGGCCAACGCGTATCTGATGCTCGACGCCAGCAGCCTCGCGCTCGGGGCGTGGGTCGGCTACGAAGGGCACTGGCGCTTCGGGCCTGCCTCGGTGGACCTCGAGGCCTGGCTGGAAGGCAACGCGGTTCTGTCGTTCAAGCCAGCCCACTTCTGGGGCGAGCTCTGGCTGCATGGGCACGTCGGCGTGGGGCTGTTCGGCCTCGGTTTCACGCTCACCGCGGACGCGCGCGCCGCAGCCGACATCTTCGACCCGTTCCACATCCTGCTCGAGCTCCACGTCGCGCTCGATCTGCCCTGGTTCCTGCCCGACCTGGAGGCCGACCTCAAACTCGAATGGGGACCGACGCCGACGCCTCCCCCGCTGCCGGTGCCGCTCAAGGAGGTGGCCGTTGAGCACTTCAAGGCGACGGTCAGCTGGCCGCTGCCCCGGGCGGGCTCGACACCACTCCTGATGCCCGACTACGACAGCGACGGCGACGGTTTCCTGGAGCAGGCGGCGGGCGCCAACCAACCAGCGAACTTACTCACCACCCCAGTCGTGCCGCTCGATGCGCGCCCACACGTGACGTTCGGGCGCGCCGTGCACGACGATGCCGCGGTCGGCGTGAACCCGCAGCCCGTCCTTCCGTACGCGCAACCCGCCGGCTGGGAGTGGCTCGGCAACCCAGACCGCAACGAGGGCCCGGTGCGCGCCCGTTTCGCGCTCGCGCAGATCGCACTCGAGAAGCGTGACCCGGCGACGGGCGCGTGGAACGCCGTGGCCGCCGCGCCCGCGGTCGCCGGTGTGCCCTCCCTGTACGGGTCGTGGGCCCCGGTTCCGCAACTTCCGAGCGGCGATCCGGCGCCCGGCACGGAGCCCGCGATCGGTCAGGTGAAGTTGTGGCTGTGGTCCAAGAGCGCGTTCGACTACACGCGCAGTGCCGGCCGTGCCTGGGACGAAGCCTTCTCGCAAGCCCACCCGAATTATCCGTGCGTGCCTCCCCCGCCCGACCGCGTAGTCTGCTGCGACTTCCAAGACCTGCCGGTCGGGCGCAAGGTCCGCACGCCGTGGCGCTGTCCGGACCACGACGAGGTCGCACTGACCTGGCCGCGCAAGGTCACCGGGACGATCACTGCCCTCCGGGAGCCGGTCGACGGCCGCACGCGTGCGCTGTGCTTCCCACCGGGGAAGGATCCACGCAGCGGCGACGAGATCTCCGCGACGCTCACCCTCGAGTTGCCTCCCGGCGCCCGCGGCGCAACGATCGTCGCCGGCGCGGGCCGAGAGTCGCGCGCGCCAGCCCGCTGCGCCGCCTTCGACAAGCCGGGCCGTCGCCGCAACCCGGTGGCGACGGCGATCGCGCGGTTCGCGGTCAACGACCGCTCGGGAGCGCCGCTCGCGAACGCGCGCGTGGTGCGCAGCGGCTCCGCGACGGGCCTCGACTGCGACTTCGAGACCGTCGTCACGCTGGCGACACCCGCGGCGGTCGTGGAGCTCGACCTCACGGGGCGCCGTGCACGCGTGTCCGGCCACGACGCAGAAGGGCGTCGCGTCGCCTCAGCCGTGACCAGCACCGGTCGCGAGCGTCTCAAGCTCGCCGCCCAGTCGATCACCACCGTGCGGATCCGCTCAGCGCCCGGCGAGACGCTGCTGCACCGGCTGTGTCTAACGGGCGAGGCCGTCACCGCCGTCGGTATCGGGCGCGATGGGACGGAGGTCGCCGGCGTCACGCGCGACGGCCGCATCGAGGTCGCCGCCGACGATCTGACCAGCGTGCGGATCGAGGGTGCGACCGGCATCTGCCTCGTGCGGGTGTGCGTGAACACCGGTCAGGATCCGGCCGAGGTGAGCCGGCACGACGCGATGACCCAGCACCTGCGTCAGGAGCTGGCGCGGTGGGGCTCTACCGGCGAGGTGCTCGAGCCCGACAGCGACTACCGACTCCGAATCGTGACCACGCTCCAGACGAGCGAATTCCCGTACGCGGCCTCGTTCAACACGACGCGCACGCAGACCGAGTACGCGTACTTCCGGACGAGCGGCCCCCCGGGCCTTACCACGCTGTCCACGCCGATCGGACACGCCGGCGAGTTCCAAAGCGGACTCGACGACCTCAGCCGCTACGTCGCTCAGACGGTCCCGCCGACACTCACGCCGCCCGGGGCGAAGCCGTCGCTGCCGCGGCCGGTCTACCGGGCGTACGACGTCGGCGTGCGGTTCAACGAAGACTATGTGGATCTGATGTACCGCCGGGCGCGTCGCGACCTGATGCTGCAGATCTACGACGCGAACAACCGGCCGGTCCGTGACGCTGAAGGGCGACTGATCGTGACGGCGAACCAGTGGGGCGTCGCCGAGCAGGCCACGCTGACTGAGAGCGAGCGCCGCTGGCTGGCGACGATCGACGCGAGCACGTGCGCCACGATCGACCAGACCATCATCCCGCCGGACCGGACGCTCCGGATTGCACAGGGACAGACGCTGCGCCCGGACAGCGTGCACGAAGCGCGGCTCGTACCGCTGCTGCTGCACGAGGACTTCTCGGGCGCCATCGCGGCCTGGACCGCGGTCGACCAGGCTGCGACGGGCGCGTCCAGTTGGCAGGTCCGTAGGCACGCCGCGCTCGTAGGCAGCGCCGCCACGGTCGCGGGGTCAGTCGTCACGCTCGACGGCTCGCCCGACCTGTCGGCGATCGACCACGCCGTCGACTCGATCGTGGTGGCCGGCGACACGGCACGGTCGTCGCGGCGCTACCGGATCACCGCGGTCGACACCGCGGCCGGCACTGTCACGCTCGAGGGCCCGCCGACTGTGGCCGGGACCTCGGCGTGGGAGATTCCGGCCCTCGGCGCGGTGGTCGAGACGTCTGGCATCGGCTCGGGCGGCACGCCGGCGGCCGATCCCAGCAAGCCGGGCACGCTGCTCGTCACGGGTGACGCCACGTGGACGGACTATCGGGTCGCGGTCCTCATGCGCTCGGCCACGGGCGGCGGCATGGGCGTCGCGATCCGCTACGGACCGGGTGGCCACTACCGCTTCTCGATGGACCGCGCGCTCGGGTTCCGCCGGCTCGTGCGCGTCGTGGGGACGAGCGTGACCGCCCTCGCCGAGGACGGCTTCGTGTACCGGCCAGACTGGGACTACGAGGTGGTCGTCGAAGCCGTCGGTCCCACGCTGCGCGTGCTCCAGGACGGGGCCACGGTCTTCGCGGTCGAGGATGCCGGTCTGTCCGCGGGCCGAATCGCACTCTACGCCCATGCGAACGCGGGCGCGCGCTTCGCCGATGTGCGGGTGCAGGACTTCCGTGAGGCCGCCCCGGTGGCCTACCGGTTCCCCTTCACGACATCGCGCTTCGCGCATTTCGTCGGCCACATGCACTCGTTCGACGACGAGGTCTGGCCGTGGCAGGGCGACGTCTCCGCGCACGCGGGGGCGGCCGTGGCGCTCGACGCCGCGCTCGGCGAGCCGGAAGCGCGCACCTTCGAGGCACTGGCCACGCAGGTCCTCGGCGGCGACGCCCAGCGAATCGTTCGCGCCACGCAGGCCACCGCGATCGAGCACGCCGGCGCGCTGCAGGGCTGGTTGATCGAGAGCCCGGAGCCCATCGACTGGCGACGGACGAGCGTGACGCTCGACCGCTGCGACCGCCTCGGCACAACGCGCCGCGCGCCGCAAGCGCTCAAGCTGACGGACGCAGAGTTCGGCACGCTGCGCGCCAACGACGAGTGGGTCGATGTGCTGCTGCGCGAACACCGCGACCTCAGCGGCGAACGGGTGGAATACAGGGCGCTCCCGGGCGCCCTCGACGAGGCGATGGGCGGGAGCCTGCTGTTCGCCGACGACTTCGACTCCGGCGAGCGCGGGCTCTTGTTCTCGGAGCGCCTCGGCCCCAACGCGCTCGATCTCTATGCGATCCTCGACGAGGGGGCCCCGGGCTCGCTCGGACCCTCGAGCTGGAGCGTGACGGCGGGTGTGATCGCGCAGACGAGCGGCTATGCCGGCGGGACGCCGCCCAACGCCGAGCAAGGGACGGTCGCGCTGCTCAAGTCGCCCGCCTGGACCGACACGCGCATCACCGCGTTGCTGCGCTCCTCCGGTCCGGACGAGCTCGGGATCGTCTTCCGGCACGATGGCGCCGGTGCCTTCTACCGCTTCTCGATGTCGCAGGCCCCGCCGTCCCGCCGGCTCGTCAAGCGCGCCGGCGGCGCGGTCACGGTCCTGTGGTCCGACACCACGCCGTTCACGCTGGACCAGACCTACCGGCTCGTGATCGAGTCCCACGGCGACCGGCTTATCGGATGGCTCGACGAGGCCTTGCTGTTCGACGTCACCGACCGCGACCTGCGCGGCGGCCGCGTCGGGCTGTACTGCCGCAGCAATCCGGGCGCGCGCTTTGAAGGCCTGCAGGTCGAGTCGCTGGACGCGCCGCCGATGCTCGTCCGGCCCCCGCTCGCGGATCTCGCCGAGCTCGAGGTCATCGACGATCCCAAGGTCGCCCACGGGCCGTCGGCCTGGGCGGCAGCCGCCGGCGTGGTCACCCAGGACGTGGCGGTGGGGACGATCGCGGGCACGACGCGGCCCACCATCCGCGGCACGTGCGCGATCCTGCGCGAGGCTGCGTGGGAGGACGTCCAGATCACCGCCCGGCTGCGCTCCGACGGCCAGGGGCCGATCGGCATGGTGTTCCGATTCGTGGACATCGCGAACCACTACCGCTTCGCGATGGATCGGCGCCGTCGCCGGCGCGTGCTGATCCGGGTTCGCAACGGCCGCCAGACGGTGCTCTGGAGCGACGCGGTCCGGTACGTCGCCGGTCAGACCTATGAGGTGGCGATACGCGCGGTGGGCCGCCGGCTCGAGGGCTTCGTCGACGGCGAGTTGTTGTTCGACGTCGAAGACGACGTGCACCGGACGGGCCGCGCCGGATTCTTCACGGCGGCGAACAGCGGCGCGCGTTTCGAGGACCTGATCGTCGCCGACCGCGCGCGGCACGTCGGCGGCTGGCGGATCGTCGACCGCGGCACGGCCGCCGGCCCGTCGATCTGGCAGATGGCCGACGGTGCGCTGCAGCAGACCTCGCCGATCGCCGGCGCGAGCGAGCCGAGCGCACCCGGGACGCTGGCCATCGGCGGCGTGCGCGCCGGCGACCTGCGCCTAAGCGTGCGCATCCGCGGCGACGCGCCGGGAGCCGTGGGCGTCGTCTTCCGGGCCGGCGGGGCAACCGACCACTACCGCTTCTCGCTGGACGCGCGGACCGGCAACCGACGCCTGGTAAAGCTTGTCGGCGGCACGGCCACGACGCTGTGGCAGCAGACCGGCGGCTTCCCGGTCGGCGAGCCGTTCACGGTCGAGATCGACGCGATCGGCCCACGGCTCCGTGGCCGCCTCGACGGCGCGGAACTCTTCGACGTCTCCGACGCGTCCCACTCGCAGGGACTCATCGGGTTCTACTCCTGGGGCTGTGCCGGCGCTCGCTTCGAGCGCGTGGAGCTGCGCTCGCCGCCGCTCGAGACGCGCGCGCTGTTCCGAGATCGCTTTGCCGAGGGCGATCGTGCGAGCTGGAAGACCGTCGATCAAGGCACGATCCAGCGCCCGTCGGCGTGGTCGGTCTCGGGCGCTGAGCTGCGCCAGACGAGGGGTATCTATGCGGGCCCGACCAGCGCCGCGAGCCTCCCCAAGCGCGGCACGCAGGTGATCGCGGGCAACCCTGCCTGGACTGACGTCATCGTCACGGCCCGCTTGCGCTCCGATGACCCCGACGCGCTCGGACTCCTGTTCCGTTACGCGGGCGCGAACTCGTTCTACCGCTTCTCGATGGACCGGCGCCGCGACTACCGGCGTCTGGTCAGGTGCGCCGGTGGAACGTTCACGCGGCTGTGGGAGGACGCCGCGGGCTTCGAGCTGGGAAGAAGCTATGAGCTGACGATCAGTGCGATCGGGTCGACGCTGCGCGGCTTCCTGGACGGCGTGCCGATGTTCGTCGTGGAGGACGCGAGCGTCGCCTCCGGGCGCATCGGTCTCTACACCTGGGCGAACTCTGGCGCCGCCTTCTCGAACGTCGCGGTCTACGACGCCGCGGCAGCGTTCCGCGACGGGGCCCTCGACGAGCCGTTCGACGTCCTGCGCGAAGAACGCTGGGAATTCGTGGACGAGTCCGCGGTGGGTGGCCCGTCGCGGTGGGCGGTCGGTGGCGGTGAACTGCGCCAGACCGCCGCTGTCGCGGGGGCCGCCCCGGAGCGTGCCGGGGCACTCGCTCTGACCGGCGACCCGCGCTGGAACGACCACCGTCTCAGCGCGCGCATGACCCCAGGCGCGGGTGGCGCGACCGGCGTCGTGTTCCGCCATCAGGGCCCAGGCGAGCACTACCGCTTCGCGCTCGACCCCGCGGCCGGCGACCGCCGGCTGGTCCGGCGCAGTGGCGGGTCGACGCAGGTGTTGTGGGAGGATGCCGTCGCGCCGGTGGCTGGGCGCGAGTACGTGTTCACCGTCGATTGCCTGGGTTCGGAGCTGACGGGCTACCTCGATGGAGCACAGATCTTCCGGGTCGACGACACCGTGCTGAGCGAGGGACGCATCGGGCTGTACACGTGGGCGACGACCGGCGCGGGCTTCGCCGAGGTCCGGGTGGGCAGGCCTCAGTGGCTGGAGTGGTACGAATTCGGCGACGAGGCGCCGGCCCTGGCTGGCACACGCTTGCGCCTGTACTCAGGGAGCCCCGCCGATCCGCCCGCCGAACTCCCCGGCGTCGCAAGCCGATTCGCCGCCGGTCCCGCCGACTCGGGTCGCATTCGCCTTCCCAGCGGAGGCGCAGACCTGAGGGCGGTCGGCGTCGACGACGCCGGGCACGCGCGCTCGTTCCTGCCCGACAACGCCTACGTGCCCCTGACGCCCAGCGCGCTCCGCGTCCTGCGCCGGGCAGACGGCACAGCGTTCTTCCTGTGCTGCCACGGCACGACGTCGTCGCTGTCATCACTTGCGCGTGGGCGCTACAGGCTCACGCTCACTTATCTGCGCGACAACCAAGTGTCCGACCCCGAAAGCATCGTTCTGAGCAGCGCGGGTGATAGCTCGCCAGAAGTCGCCACGCTGGATCTGCCTTGGGCATCTCCGGTCTAGCGCTGTACTCAGCGAGCACGACATCGTTCACAGAATGAGGGGTTGTCTCTGGAGCTCTTCGAGCGGGTATCGCCAGTTGTCGTCAGGGCCGGTCGCCAGCGCCGGGACGGGGGGCGTCGAGCCTGGGCGAGTGCGGCTACGGGCCCGTGTAGTTCTGCCGCGTGAAGCCGATGAAGTCGTTCCGCTTGACGTCCTCGCAGACGAACCGGATCAGCCGCTCGATCGTCTTCAGGTCGTTGATGAGTTCCATGCCTCGCGGGGAGAAGGTCTGCGGGCCGTAGATCCGCGGGGAGAGCAGCGGGTTGGTGAGGATCTGCGAGAAGGCGTCGAACGCGACCATCGCGGTCATCAGCGGCGGGAGCACGTCGTGGGGGCCGCCCTGCTCGGCGAACAGGCCCACGAACAACTCGACGTCGTCAACAGTGTCGTAGATCTTGCGGAGCTCGTCACGCACGCGGCGCTCTTTCGAGAACTCGCCGAAGTGCCGCAGGCGAGGCAATCCGCAGAGCTGGCGGTAGTCGTTGTACGGCCGCAGCCGTGCCGCGCGTCCCTGCCGGACGCTGAACGTCTCGGCGGCGACGACGAGCTCTGGGTCCGTGTTGAACAGCTGGATTCGGCCGGCCCGCTGCTCGGAGCTGGCGCGCATGTAGGCGCCGAGACCGATCTCACGCAGCACCACGTTCGCGCTGAGGGACTCGCCGACGCTGAGTTCGTGCTTCTGGAGGATGATCTTTCTCGGGATCAGGCTATGCCAGCGGTAGAGCAGGTCGAACTCGACCGCCATCCAGTTGGGGCGTTGCCAGCGCTCGCGCTGGAGCTGGTTCAGCGGCAGCTTGAAGCGAAAGTACGCCGGGACGATGTGGTTGACGTAGTCTTCGACGACGATCCGCAGCAGGATCACGGTCAGGACCATGCGCGTCGTCTGGAACAGTTGCTCGTCGTCCCACCCGTAGGCTTGCTCCAACTGACCGGCGATCTGGTTGTGCGCGCGTAAGAAGAGCACGTTGAAGGCGACAAAGCCGAGGTTGCGCACGTCTGTACCCATCGCGAACAGCTCGTCGCGCTGGCCGGGCTTCAGACGTGCGAGCGCGGGAGTCATCAGGATCCCGTCGTAGCGTGGCTTGATGCGCTGGTTCTCGCACAGCAGCGGTGGGTACAGCTCGCCGCGCTCGAGCGGTTGCCCGTCCAAGCGGCCGCCTTCCCAGGCCCTGAGGACATTCAGCATCTTGGGGGTGAGGCCGTACAGTTGCGAGAGGTCGACGTCGTGCGTGGACTCGTTGCGCCGGGTATCCCGAACCGTGCTTGCCTTGATGTTGTCGCGCTGGGTGCGCAGGAAGCCGTCCACGAACCATTGCGCGAAACCAGAGAACAGCATCGTCGACTTCGGGCACAGCTCGTCCCTGTCGTCGGGCCGGCGGAACAGCTCCGCCACGGCCTCGGCCGACGACCGGCCGTCCTGAGTGTCGCGCGTCGGCTCCAAATGCAGCCCGCTCCAGGTCCGGTCGGTCAGCGAAGCCCATGTCGTGTAGCTGCTGCGAGTCGAGAACGGGTTGGGACGCGGAGGCACGCGATCGATCAGCATCTTGATCGCGGTTCGGTTGAGCCAGGTGTTGAGGAAGCGGATCGATTGCACGACGCGCCAGACCGGGCGCCCATGCTGCATCAGCACCGTCGCAAACCGTGTCGGCAACGTTGCCGGAGGACGCCGCCGCGTTGGGAGTCCGAGGTCCCAATCCGTGCGCTCGCGGTGCTCGACCTCCCGGAACAGCGCGTTGACCAAGAGCGCGTGCTCGACGATGAAGCCGACGGCCAGGACGGCACCGGCGAGCACGGGCTCGCCTTCACGCAGCAGCCAGAGGCAGATGGCGGCGCCCAGCACTTCCGCGCCCGAGCCGATCAGACCCACGCGGCCGAAAAACGCCTTGGTGTAGGCCGTGTCCTGGATCGCGCACGCCTCGAACTGATGCTTGAGGTGCATCAGCACCAGGAGGACCACCCCGGCCTCGACCTGACCAATCTCGTTGGCGATCATCAGCCATACGACCCAGATCCCCACCTCGAACGGGCTCGCGAGGTAGAAGCGTATCGTCAAGCGTCGACGACGCAGGACGCGGCCGTCGCGGTCGGGAACCTCGGCCTCGGGCATCAACCCGCGCAGCTGGTAGGCAATCCCGAAGCTTTCCAGCGACTCGCCGACGACCAGCAGCATTAGCCACCACGAGATCGGATCCTCGTGCGAGAAGTACAGCCACAGGAACACCGCGGGACCTTCGACGATGGTGACCTGAAACGTGCCGAGCAACCGCGAGCGCATCACGTGAGCGTCTTCGCCTCGCGCCGGATGGCCGCGCTCGTGGCTCCAAGACGGAGCGCGGTTTCGACGTGCTCGCCGACCGACTCGCCGCGCGCCGCCAGCGACTGCGCTTGCGCGAGCGCCGTACGAGCCTGGAGCAGCGGGGCGCCGAGGCGCGCGTGACTCGCGGCGGCCGTGGCGAGATGATCGTCGGCCGCTTCGAACCGCTCCAGCAGCGTCGCGAGGCGACCGAGCGCGAGTTCGATCGAGCCGCGTGATGAGATGCCGTTCACCGTCGCGTGGTAAGTGCGGTAGTCGAGCAGCTTGGTATAAAGCGCGGCGGCGCTGCCACGCTCCCCGAGCCGTAGCGCGATGTCAGCGCAGCGCGCCAGGTCGAACGCGCGGGTACGGTCGTACGGGAACTTGAACTCGAGTGCGGCGGCACGGGCGAGCACCGCGCGGGCCGGCTCCAAGCGGCCCTGCTCGGCGTCGATGTAGCCGCGCGCCAGCTTGAGAATGGGCAGGTCCGGGTGCCCGAGAACGAGTTGCTCGAGGCGTTCCAGGAGCTCGTCCAGTCGCTCTTGCTCAGTGAAGACGCTGACGAGCTGCCCGAAGGCGATCAGCCGCTGCGAGCGCCCGTGTTCCTCGCGCTCGGCTTCCAGCGCCAGCGCCTCGCCCGCCTCGAGATCGCCCGCCAGCGTGGCGTGCGCGCTGCGAGCCCACAGTACGTGCCAGTGCAGGAGCGGCTCGCGCAGCTGCGCGTCGAAGTGGCACATCTCGGCGAGCGAGGCGTCCAGCTGCTCGCGGTTTCCGCGGTGCATCCCGCACATGTAGCCGCCGACTGCGGAGTGGAAGCGCAGCTCCGGATCGTCGATCTCGCGCGCGAGATCATGCACTTCGCCGACGAGTTCGCAGTGGCGCGAGAGCGGGACGATCGGGCTCGTCGCGACCGCCTGCGCCATCACGCGCGCCAACTCGGTCCGGTCGCAGTGCCGGCGGGCGAGCGCGAGCGCTTCTTCCGTGAGCTCGATGCCACGGCGCGGCTCACCGCCGAAGTACAGCTCCTTGGCAAGTACGGCGATGACGTGCGGTCGTTTGGCCTCGGGGACGATCGGCCGCGCCTCTTCCAGCATCGCGATCCGCTCGTCGTCGCGTCTGTCCGCTGCGCCCAGCGGCCCGAGCGTGTTGGCCAGCACGGCGCGCGCCAGCCGGTCTCGGTCACCGAGGCGACGCGCGATCCTCGATGCCTCGAGCAACGTGCCACGGAACTGTTTGTGGTCCGAGCGGCGCTGCGCCTCGCCGAGCCAGATGAGGCGCTCGCAGCGCTCGTGTTCGTCGCCGCCGCAGGCGTCGTGCGCGCGCTGGAACCACTTGACCGCCTCCTCCGGCGCGAGTTGCTCGAGCGCGTGCTCGCCGGCGAGCGCAGCGTGACGGCACGTCTGAGGCGCGAGCGGGTCGGCGTTGTACCAGTGGTGGGCGACCTCGGCGACGCGCTCGGGCTCCAGCGCCTCGGCGATCCGGCGGTGTTCTCGGAGGCGGGCGCCGGCGGACAGCGAGTCGTAGAGGGCACTTCCGATCAGCGCGTGGGCGAAGGCGTACTGACCCGCGGCGCTGCTGCGGATCAGCTCTCTGCGCTCGGCGCCATCGAGGATGTCTTCCATCTGAGCCGCGTCGACGCGGACGAGTTGCTCGAGCAACGCGGCGTCGAACGTATTGCCGATGACGGCGGCGATGCCCAGCGTCTGTACGGCGTCGGCGCCCATCGACTCCACGCGGCGTTCGAAGAAGACGCGGACCCGCTCAGATGGGCGCAGGTCCGGCTCCCATAGGGCGTCGACGTCGTTCAACGGTCGTAGCAGCTCTCCGACCAGGAACGGGTTACCGCCCGTCTCGCGGTGAATCCGTTCGGCCGCCGCGAAGCGCCCGTCCGCGTTGCTGATGAGCTCGGCCACGTCGGCCGCTTCGAGCCCTTCGAGCGCTACGTCCTCGACGCCCGGCCGCGGACGGTCAGGCAGCAGCCGACGCAGCGGGTGCTCGGCATGCACCTCGGTGTGTCTACAGGACAGCAGGAGCAGCAGCGGCAGATCTGCGGTCGCTGCCAGCACGTGGCCCAACAACGCGATCGACGGCGGATCGGCCCAGTGCAGATCGTCGAGCACGACGACGATCGGGCCGGCTTTGCACAGTGCCTGGAGCCAGCCGACGACGGCGCCGAAGAGCAGCGCGCGCTCCGCCTCGGGATGCGACAGTCGGGGCTCACGCAGCAGCGTCAACTGGTCGCGCAGGGCTGGAATCAGTCGCGCGAGTTCGGCGTCGTGCGTGGTGACGTGCGCCTTCAGCGGACCGTACGGTGCGTGCCGGACAAAGTGCGAGAGCGCTCCGACCCAGGGCGAGTACGGGACGGTGACCTCGCCTGCCGGTGCGCCGTAGGCGACCGAGCAGCCACACTGTTCACGCGCGTACGCCGCCGCCCGCGCGGCCAACGTCGTCTTGCCCATGCCGCCGTCACCGCGAAGCCACACGACCTCGCGGCGACCCGCCGCGGCCGCTTCGACGGCCCGGCGCAGCGTGGTCCGCGCGTCGGCGCGGCCCACGAACTCGCCGTCGAGCGTCATCGCGAGCGCCGGCGGCAACGGCATCGGCCAGGTCCGCTCGTGGACGCCCACGTTCGCGAGCGCGAGCGAGCCTGAGTTGTCGAGCACGCGGACCTGCATCGCCTCCAGGCCTGGGCCCGGGCGAACTCCCAGTTCCTCGTCGAGCGCCGCGCGCAGCCGATGGTAGGTCTCGAGCGCTCGATCGGTGTGGCCGCTGCGGTAGTAGGCGAGCATCAGGTGCTCGCCGAGCCGCTCATCGGTCGGTGCGCCCGTCAGACGCTGCTCGAGCACGGCGATCAGCTCGTCATGCAGGCCGAGTTCGAGCTCGGCCTGCACGCGCACATCGAAGGCTTCGGCGCGTTCGGCCTCGAGCCGGCGAATCACCTCCGGCGCGAAGGTGACGTGCCGCACGTCGGCCAGCGCGTCGTCGCCGCGCCACAGCGAGTCAGCGTCGCGCAGCAGGCGCGCCGCCTCCTTGTAACGCCCCGCGGCGAACGCGCCTTTCCCCGCTCGCACGCGGGCGGTGAAGCGCTGCGCATCCACCGTTTCGTCGTCCACGACGAGCTGGTAGCCGGTGCCGGTCCAACGCACGGGGACTTCCAACCGGCGAAGGCGGCTGATCGCTTCGGGGATGGCCTTCACGCCGACGATCTCGCCGCCCCACACGTCCTCGACGAGCTGGCTGGGCGTGCGGACCTGGTTCGCATGCACGAGCAGGTAGGCGAGCAGGGCGCGCTGCTTCGGTCCTCCGATGTGGCGCGTGGTCGCACCGACATGGAGCTCGACGTTCCCGAGGATCGAGTAAGTCAGCGTGGTGTCGCTCGCCGTGACCGCCGTGCTCGTCATCGGCTCCCGCTCGCCGTGAACAGCTCCTTCGCGCCGACGGCCGCCAGCGCGGTCCCGATCAACGCCGTCGCGCTCGCCACCAACCCGGACTCCCCCCAGGCCGGGTTATTCAGGTACGCCGCGGCCAGGGCGCCGAACGTCGAGACGATGGCCGCAAGACTGGGACCCAGCCAGCCGGGGTCGCGCAGGCGCGCGGCGGCCGCGCGGCTCCAGCTCTCCGCGATGACATACGCCTGGTTCGGCTCGCCGTCGAGCTCTCGGGTCACGTTGGCTGCCTCGAGGTCTCGTAGCCGTCGGCCCCGCTCGTCGTTCGCGCCCTTGTAGAGCAGCACGAGGAACGCGAGCAGCCCGGCGACGACCACCGCGATCCGGAAGCCGACGCCGTCCTTGACGTTGGCGGTGATCGTGACAGTGGTCGGCTCGATGCCCGGCGGGCCTTCGAGGGTGATCACGCCGACGTAGCGGCCTGCCGGGAGATCGGCCGGAGGGGTCAAGCAGGCGGTGAAGCGCACGCGCTTGCGGTTACCGGTCTGTTTGATCTGGCTGAAGGTCGGCTCCGGGAACGTGACGGAGTCCGTGGTGTCGCCGACCCGGAGCATCTGGTCGGCTACGAGCACGAGCCGGTCGTCGATCACGGGCGGGAGATCGTCGGTGCCCGACTGGACGGCGATGTTGAACTGGCGGTAGTCAGCCTTCCGCCCGGAGCCGAAGTTGATCACCTGGCTCGTCGAAGACCCTTCGGGCTGCAGGGATACCGCCGTTTTGACCGGCCCGCTGTACCGCGGCGCGCTACCACTCGGGTTCGGGCACCGGGCTGATGTGGCCTGTCCGCCCGCGACCGCAGGCGCGGCCAACGCTACGACGAGCGTCGGAAGCGCGCCGCGGGCTAGCCGACGAGGCATGGCGGCACCCTAAAGGCGAAATTGTGCTCGCGTGAACACCGACCCTCGATCGCGCCAGCAAAGCAAAGCGCGTCGTCGATGCTGGTCAGTGCGGTGACATCACGCGCCGTCCCAATTCGCCGTGCTCCGGGTTGCATGAGGATTCTCCGCGTCCGTCAACTGGCGTCGCGTACAGTCGCCGCGTCGAGCCGCGAACGTACTGAGCGTCACAGGAATGCTCCCGCCCCAGTTCGAGCCGGACCGCGAGGCCTTGCGCCGCGTGCGTGAGCAACGGCCGCGCCGGCTCCTCGTCGCGAGCGACTTCCACCTAGGCGCGGGAAGCGACCAGCGGACCGGCACCTACGACGCGACCGAGAACTTCCATGCTGATGACGCGTTCGCGGATTGGCTCGAGCACTACGGCGCGACCGACACCGTGCTGATCCTGAACGGCGACATCTTCGACTTCGTCCGCGTGACAGCGGTCCCGGTGGAGGAGGCCGACTGCGAACGGTGGTCGCAGGCGTTGCGCCGGCTCGGATATCCCGAGCAGGCCAGTAGTCCCGCACGGCTGAAGCTCTCTGTATCGCGTTCGGAGCGGCGCTACGGGCTGGGAAGCGAGGACTACAAGTCGCTGTGGAAACTCCTGCATATCATCGACGGCCACCCTGGGTTCTTCGCCGCGCTCTCGCGCTGGATCGAGCGCGGCGGCGAGGTCGTCATCCTCGCCGGCAACCACGACGTGGAGCTGCACTGGCCGCTCGTGCGCCAAGCCATACGACTCGAGGTACGGCAACCGGAAGGCGGTCCGTGGTTCGAGGACGAGGACGTCCGGTTCGAGAATGTGCAGATCGAGCACGGACATCAGTACGACCCGATGAACCGCGTGCAGGGCAGCATCACGCTCGCACCCGATAACACCCAAATGCGGCTGCCACTGGGGAGCTTCCT
The DNA here is from genome assembly GCA_027587225.1 of Solirubrobacter taibaiensis. Lineage (GTDB taxonomy): Bacteria > Actinomycetota > Thermoleophilia > Solirubrobacterales > Solirubrobacteraceae > Solirubrobacter > Solirubrobacter taibaiensis. The sequence continues at coordinate 217,336 of JAPDDQ010000001.1, read as the reverse complement.
CTGTCGATACATGATCAATCGGGTGGAGGCGCTCGACCCGTTCATCGACAACGTCAAACCCGCGCAGGACGCGCTACTGCGGCTCGTTCGTCAAGTCCCGTTCCGCACGTGGCGCGCGTACGGCGGAGGCTGGCGCTTCGTTTTCCGCGCGATCGCCATGCGCCGCATGAACACCGCCGTGGCGCTGATCGCGCTCACGCTCACCCTGCCGCCCATCGTCCTCGCGCTGCTTCTCGTCCCCCCGCCGCTTCGGGACGCGACGATCGCCCAGCTCGACATTGGGCACGCCGGCCGCGCCGCGGTCGCGTTCCTCGTCACCATCCTGTTTGGCGGGGCCCTGCCGTACGTGATCGGCGCGATCAACGATCTGCGTCGGCGGCGCTTCCCGCCGCGGAACCGCCAGCTCGAAGCGGCGCGCACCGTTGTCGCTCGGGTAGTCCCTGACCGCGGCCCCGCCTACGTCTGTATGGGCCACACACACGAAGTCGCGGTAGAACGCCTCAACGACGAGGGCTCACGGCTCTACATCAACACCGGCACCTGGACCGCCCTATGGCCGCGCGACCGGCCAGACCTGCTCGGTCGAACGCAACTCACCTATGCGTGCTTCGATGCCCGCACCGACGGCTACATCGGCGCCGTGCTCCGCTGGGACGAGCACGGGCGCCGGCCCGTGCCCGCGAAGATCCTCATCAAGCCTGCGCATCGCTGAACGGCTAAGGGCAGAACGAGTTGCACCGTTCCAGCAGTGCTGGGAGCCGCTCGATGAGCTCGTCAGCCTCGAGATCGTCGATCTTGCGACGTGCAACTCGCGCCCTTCGAGCGCCAGACGAGGGAGACTGGGGCTCGTGCGTATCCCCGAGCGGAACGACCAACAGCGGCCGTCCCAGCCCTGGCGCGGTGGCCAGCGCGGCCTCCAGCCCAAGCGACCAGCGCCGCCGCCGTGGCCCTCTGCGTGCGACCGTACGGCCTCGGCACGGGGCGCGTGAAGCGGGATGGCGACGCGGTGTACGCGATCGCCGCGTCGAGATCAGACGCGACGTGGACGCGATCAGCGCTCGCGCCCGGCGGTCCGAGGCGAACAGGCTCCGGTACGGTAGAGCGGGTTCGGGTCGCACTCAACGAAGCACTGCACCGCTTCACGCACGCGCTCGTCGAGCGACCTGTGGCTCGCCTGGCCCGGCTTGCGCCACGAATCCGGCACGCCACGGATCAGCCGCCGGCCAGCGCGTACCGGATCAGCCCGTGCCGGAAGGCGAAGTGGTCGTGTGCATCGCTGACGAGCAAGCCGGCACGCACCGCTTGCGCCACCGAGACCGCGACGTCCGCGGTCGGCGCGCCGGTCCGGTGCGCGACCGCGGGCACGTCGAACGCGTGCCCGATCATGGCGCCGGCCTCGAGCACCTCGCGCACGCTATCGGGCAGGAGCTCGAGGCGTGAGTCGAGTGCCGCGCGCAACGGCGGGGGCATCGGCTCTCCAGTCGTCCGGCCCATCAGCAGCTCCTCGATGTAGAAAGGATTTCCGCCCGCGCGGATGCACAGGCCGCGGAGGTCCGAGCCGTTGGCGTCATGCCCGTGCGCGGCCAGCAGCTCAGCGACCTCGCTGTCGTTCAGGGAACACAGGGGCACGCGTTCGAGTGAGCGTTCGCGGTGCAGATCCCGCAGTAGACGGCCGAGCTCCCGGCTCTCCGGCTGGTCGTCACGCACCGTGGCCAGCACGACCACCGGCGCGTCGACCGCCGCGCGGATCAGATGACGGAGCAGCATGACGGTCTCACGGTCTGCGAGGTGCAAGTCGTCGAACACGAGCAGCAGCGGCCGATGCCTCGCCGCGGTGACGAGCACCGCGGTGGCCGCGTCCGCGAATCGCTGCAGGTGCAGCTCGCCGCTGCCGTCTGGAGTGCCGACCGCAGGCCGGAGCGCCGGAACCACGCGGGCCAACTCGGTGAGCTCGGGTTGCAGAAGTGGTAGCAACTCGTCGGCCACGGCCGCGCTATGCATCAGATAGCCGCGCAAGGCTTCGACGAACGGTCCTAGAGACAGGACCTCGTCGCTCTGCGCGCGCCCATGCAGCACCGCGCAGCCCGTGGCGTGAGCGTCGGCCGCGACTTCGGCGGCGAGCCGCGACTTGCCGATGCCGATCTCACCGCTGATCGTCACGACCCGGCACGACGAAGCGCTCTTGATCGTGCGCTTGAGCCGCTCCAGCTCCACGCAGCGTCCGATGAACGGACGCGCAGCGGCGGCGGTCAGCACGCTGGGAAGCGGCAAATGACCGACTGCCGTTGGAGCACTGGCGGGGGCGTGCTCGTGGCAGTCGAGCAGCCGCTCGGCCAGGGCCGTGATCGCCGGCGCGGGCGTCAGGCCGAGTTGCTCACGCAACAAGCGCCGGAGGTCGTCGTAAACCCGCAACGCCTCGGCAACATTCCCGCGTGCGGCGTGGGACTCCATGAGGAGTGCGTATCCGCTCTCCCGGTACGGCTCGCGCTCGATCAACTCGCGGGCGCTGCGTTCGGCCTGTGGCAGGTGCTCGTTGCCCAGAACGAGCGCCGCGCGGCCGCTGGTCTCAAGCAGCGCGACGACGATCTCCATTAGCTCGCGTCGGCGTTCCTCTACCCACGGCGTGGAGATGCCGGGAAGCAAGGGGCGGCGCGCGATGTCGAGTCCGGTGCGGGTCGAGGCCAACGCGCCACGGCTGTCTCCGCCGGCGAGCTGTCGCTCCGCGGCGGGGACACTGGCGTGCGCGATCTCCCAGTCGACCCGGGCGTCGCCCCCCAGGTCGACGACGAGTTCACGTCGCCCCTGGACGAGATCGTGTCCGACGACGCTGCGGAGCCGCGTCAACAGCGTCGAGAGCGTGCCCTCAGGATCGGTCGGCGGATCGGTGGGCCAGATCACATCGATCAGCTCATCTCGGCTGATAGGCCGGCTGCGGCCGATCACGAGGCAGGCGAACAGCTGTTTTCCCTTGCGGCCAGGGAGGAGCGCGTCGACGCGGCGTCCGCCGATCTCCACGATCAGCGATCCGCAGAGGTCGATGCGGCACGGGTTTGTGCGCTCGGTGGCGGCGGGGAGGGCTGGGGCGCAGGCAAGCATCGACGTTCAGGGGTGTTGGCGTCCGTTGTCGGGTTGGGGCTTGGTCAGGAGGCTCGCGATCACGAGGTCCCGCTGGCGTCGGTGGACGGCGAGGCGGTGCGGCGAAGCACCGACCGGATCCGCGTGCTCGTCGTCGACCGGGGGTCGGAGGTCACGCCGCGGGCTCCAGCCCTGCGGGCGGTTCACGCTCGGCCGGCGCATCGCCGCTCCGGCGGATTCGTATGGAGGTGCAAAGGAGGCTTCCTGGACGGTGGGTGGCGACGACACGATTGAGACCTTCCTCCGTCCCGGTAACAGAACGCCCACAGCCGGTCACGGGCGGGCTCATGCCATCGCGGCCGGTCCCCAGGTCTGCCCGATGCCGGTGCCGTGGTCGTCGCCGGCGAACGTGTGGGTCGCGTGCTCGTGAGCCGATGCCAGCACTCGAAGCTCTGGGCGTCGCGCGGTACGCGGTCCGATCTCGTGCCCCGAGATATGGGAGCCGAGGGAGCGGCGCTCGTCGCCGTGCCCGTCGGTCATCGGTCAGGGGCACTCGGGAACAGGTCCGGAGCGGCTGAGGAACGCACCCGTCCCGTCCAGGCGGGAACGGCAGCACTTGGTGGCCGTAGAACCGATCGCGGATGTCGGCCGATGCCGCCAAGGTGCAAGGGCCCGCTCGCCAGCGTCGCGATCGTCGCGATCCTTATCGGTCGGAGTGGTCTTGGTGGAGCGTCAAGGCGGCCCTTGGTCGACGATTCCACGCACGCCGCTCCACTCGTGCCGGCGACAACAACTGGAGCGCCGGCGAAGGTCGTCAGCGCGATGCCAACTGCAAGTAGCCTCCGCCTCTTCACGTCACACGCATGGGGAAATGTCTCCCTGGTCGCACGCTTTTCCTTCGGTTCGGTTACGCACTCGGCAAGTGTTGGCGTGCGTGACCGTCGCGCGACGGAGCGCAAGCCATGCTTGCGCCGCTCAGCCGGCAATGGACCTACGAGTGGTTCTCCGCCTTTCAGCCGGGTCGGCATCGCGAGACGATCGAGCGCAACGGGCACCTCGATGTCCGGCTGCGTGAGGATGCCGACCCAGTGGTGTAAGACATCGTGCTGAAAGGGGTGGAGTAGGCCGCTCAGGCCACCATTTCGGCCAGCAGCGGCTCGTCGCGCAGCCGGGCGAGCGCGCGTTCGCGCGTTGGCCCGATCGAGCCGATCGGCATGTCGAGCGTGATGGCAAGCTCGCCATAGCGAATCCCGGGAGATGAGATCATCTGCTCAAGCAGCACGCGCTGGCGGTCCGGCAGACGCGTCACCGCGGCTTGCAGCAGCATCAGCCGCTCCTTGTCGAGCACGGTGTCCTCGACGCTCATCGCGACGCGGTTCCGCGGCTCCGGCGGCTCGTCCGTGAGCACCTCGTCGACGCCACGCTGCAGCGAACGCAGCGCCTCACGGCGCACGGTCACGACGAGCCAGCCGACGACCGCGTCGGGGTCGCGCAGCGCGTGCAGTTGCGTGCAGGCCTGCAGCCAGGTCTGCTGGACCACGTCATCGAGGTCCTCGGGACGCAGCCGGAAGCCCGCCGCGGCCCGGCGCAGCACGGGCGTGACCTGTTCGACCAGATGCGTCCAAGCGCGCTCGTCGCCGGTGCGGGCGGCATGGACCAAGGCGGAGACGTTGAGCTTGATCATGGCAGTCACCAGGCGGGGTCGGAGTTCTGGGCGGGACGCACGCCGGTTTCGCTCACGCGCGGGAAGACGAACCGGTGCTCGCGGCGACTGGTACGGGAGGCAGGCTTGGTCGTAGCCCTGCGGTCCTCGTTGGTTGGGGTTGGTTCGAGACTCATGGGAGGCAATTTGATCCCCGCCGATTTCACGACGGTTTCGCCTCGATGTCCGCGCTTTCACGGCGATTTACGCGCCATGTCGCGACCATTTCAGTGCGGCGCTCGGGGTATCAACTCGCCCCCGGCACTGCTCCTCCGAACCATGCAGATCTCGCCTCAGGGCACCACCGTCGCGCTTGAGCAGCGCGTCCACGCGTCCGTGGCCGCGGTACTGGGCCTGACCGACGACGAGGTCGTCGCCGGCGCGTCACTGGTCGACGACTATGGCGCCGACCGTGACGAACTCTCTCAACTCCTAACGGAGGTCGCGAACCTCAACCTGGCCGAGCTATGGACTCGGTTGCAGGGTCCGCTCACCGGCACCGAGTTCGAGGACCGGGCGGGGTTCGTGACCATGCGCGGTCTCGCACAGATCGCGACCGTGCTGCCGAGCGTCGATCCGCGCGATCTGGCCGGCTGTGTGCCGGCGCGCCGCGCGCTCGCGCTCATGACCGTTCGCGACCTGGTCGTGCTTGCTCACGCAGTTTGACGCGGCCGGCAGCCAACGCCAGGCGACCAGCGTGCCGATCAGCGCCGCCGCCGCAGCGGCGAGCACGGCGGTGCCCGCTGCGGTTGCGAATGCCTCGCGCGCAGCCGTCAGCAACTCCTGGCCCTCCGCCGAACCGAGCCGGTGCGCGACGTCGGTCGCCCCGCCGAGGGAGCCCTCGGCCGCGGTGCGTTGCATTGCGTCCAAGCCCGCGACCGCGGGACGGACGGCGTGGGTGTACAGCGACGCGGTGAGCGAGCCGACGATCGCCACGCCCAGCACGCCGCCGACCTCGCGCGTGGCGTTGTTCATTGCTGCCCCCATCGCAGCCTGGGCCGGCGACAGCGCGCTCGCCACCGACTCCGTCGCCGGCTCCATCGCCAGTCCCATCCCGACCCCGACGGGCAGCGTCGCGAGCAGATAGAAGCCGTAGCCGGAGCTGGCATCGAGCGTTGAGAAGAGCGTGAGGCCGGCGGCCATCGAGAGCAGGCCGGCCGCCACGACCAGGCGTGCGCCGTGGCGCCGCGCCAGCAGCGCACCCACCGGGGACGCGGCGGCCAGCACGCCCGCGAACGGCAACGCGGCCAGGCCGGCCTGCAGCGCTGAGTAGCCGAGCACGAACTGCAGCAGCTGCGTCAGCACGAACAGCAAGCCGAAGAGCGCCAGGAAGATCAGCGAGATCGCTCCGGCCGCCGCACTGAAGCGGCGGTCGCGGAGCACGCTGATGTCGATCAGCGCGTGCGGGCAGGTCGTCTCCCAGCGCACTAAGGTGGCCAGGCACGCGAGCGCCGCGACGAGGCCGCTGAGCGTCGGCGCCGACGTCCAGCCGTGGTTGGGCGCCTCGATCAGAGTCCAGGTGAAGAGCGTCAGCAGGGCTACCCCGAGCAGCGCGCCCCGGACATCGAGCCGCCGCGGCTCCGGGCACGGCGTCGCGGCGATCACACGCCGGCCCGCGACCAGCGCGCTGACGACGATCGGGAGGTTGACCAGGAACACGGCGTTCCAAGCAAAGTGCTCGAGCAGGTAGCCCGCTGCCGCCGGGCCCAGCGCGACGCCTGCACCGCTGACCGCGCTCCAGGCGGCGAGCGCCTTCGCGCGATCAGCTCCGGGCGGGAACGTCACCAGCAGGATCCCGAGCGTGGCGGGCATGACGAGCGCGGCGCCGGCGCCCATGAGCGCGCGCGCCGCCATCAGCTCGCCCGTGGACGACGCAAGTCCGGCGAGTGCCGACGCAACGGCGAACACGCCGAGCCCGCAGGCCAGCGCGCGCCGGTGACCGTAGCGGTCGCCGAGCGCGCCGGCGGGCAGCAGCAGACCGGCGAACGCGAGCGTGTAGGCGTCGACCACCCACTGCAACTCACTGAGCTGGGCGTCGAGGTCGCGCGCCAGCACCGGGAGCGCCGTGTTGACGATCGTGGCGTCGAGCGCGATCACGAGCAGGCTCAGGCAAACCACCGCCAGCGTCGCCCAGCGCCGCGAGGTCGGGGCGCTCATGCCATCACGTCCGCGTGCCGGAGCGTCACGGCCAGGGGCGCGCGGCGCGGATCGCGCCGCCCGATCGCCGAGACGAAGTCGATCGTGCGCAGCTGCAGCAGCTGACCGTCACACCCCACTCGCCGGACTGCGACGCCACAGGCATGGCGAGGGCCGATGCGCAGCAACTCGAACTGCCAATCGCGCCGTTCACCGGGATCGCGCTCCTCGTCCGTGACGGTGACCGCGGGCGGGCCGAGGTCGAAGCCGAACGTGGACATCCGCCGGCTGAGACCGACACCGAGCGCCTTGGTGTATGACTCCTTCAACACCCAGAAGTCGACGAAGCGGTCCGCGCGTGCGCGGTCGTCGCCGGCGTTGGCAAGCGCGACCCGCTCGCGGCGGGCGAAGTGACCGTCGGCGAGTGCCACCGCCTCCGGGCGTGCTGGCACGTTTTCGACGTCGACGCCACACGCTGCGCCACGGGTGATGACGCACGCGATCAGTCCTTCGGTGTGCGACAGGTTGAACGTCAGCCCGTGTGGGTTCGGTTCGAGCTCGGGGCGTCCGAAGCGGCCGGCCGCGAACGTCCATGCGGCGGGCGCAACGTCGGCATAGGCCGAGAGCGCGTGCCGGCACAGCAGGCGGCCGCCGAGGAAGCGCCGGCGCACGCCGGCGCGCCGCAGCCGCGTGTAGCGGGCGAGTTCCTCGGGGCTCAGGAGCGTTTCGACGCTCAGCGCGGCGCTGAGCCCGTCGACGGCGGACTCATCGAGCAGCCAGAGATCGGCCGCGCGCCCCAGCGACCGTTGCGTCAGATCAAACATGGCGGGACGCCGCGGGAAGGCTGATCGGGAGGATGGAGAACAGACGCGATTGCGCGTGCAGGTGCTCGAGCACGCCGGCGGTCGCTTCGACATCTGCCGGCCCGGCGAGCGGCTCGGGCCAGCGCAGCCGCATAGCGAGCCGCTCGAGGCTCAGCATCAGCACTCCGGAGTCCATGGCGTCCGGGTTGTGAACGTACATGTGCAGGCAGCACGCCGCCGCGTTGAGCAGGCAGTAGCGCTCCGCGAGGGCGTACAGCTCGCTCGAGCGCGCGGCTTCGCGCCCGCGCTCGCGGCGAAGCTGCTGCAGCTCCACCTGCAGCTCGGCCACGGCTCTCATGATCCGCTCGCCCGCCGCCGCGGCGGGCGTCTCCTCTTCTAGCCGCGCCAGCGTTCGCGGCAGCGCGACGAGGATGTCGTCGCACCCTCGCGCGAACACCTCCTGCTCGGCGGGACGGTAGGGCGGGAGCTCGCGATCGAGTCCGAACTGGGTCGCGACGCGCACGGCCGCCTCGTCACGCTCCGGCTCGCTCGCCCCGAGGCCGCGATCCACCAGCCGCGCAAGCTGGCCGGCGATCACCTTTAGGTTCACGACCGTGTTGCCGTCGGCGAAGTTGACGACGCGGATGTCGCGCAGCGCCTTCTGGAACATCGCGTGGCGCGCGTCGCCGCGCAGGAAATGGCGCGCGCCGAGCACGACGGCGAGTTGCGCCAGCGTGCCCTCCAGCAATGTCGGCACAACGTACTTGGCCACCGCCGTGGCGATCGACGACTGCGCCGGCGTCACCTGCAGGCCGCGCACCGCGCCCAGGGCCGTCGCCTCCGCAATCATCAGATCCGCGAAGCACTCCGCCAGTTGGCGCCGCGAGTACGGGATGTCCAGTACACGCCGGCCGAAGATCTCGCGCTCGCGGGCGAAGTCGAGTGTCACCCGCAGCGCTGTGTCCACGCACCCGAGCGCGATGCTGGTGATCGACCCGCGGGCGAGCTGCGAGCTCTTCAGCGCGATCTCCAGTCCCGCGCCCTCCGGGCCGATGCGCGCGGACTCGGGGAGCCTGCAGCCGTTCAGGCGGATGCCGCTCATGTCGATTCCGCGCAGACCGAGCAGCGGCTCGTGCGCGAGCGGCTCGACGGCTCCGGCCGGCAGCGCTCGCTTCTCCACGGCAAAGATCGAGTAGCCGGCCGGCGCGCCGGACTCGCCGGTGCGCGCGAACACGAGCACGACGTCAGCGACCGTGGCGTTGCCGATCAGCCACTTCTCGCCGCTGAGGACGTAGCCGCCGTCGACGCGCTCGGCGACCATCTCGTTGGCGAGGATGTCGCTGCCGTGTGCGCGCTCCGACAGGCCCCAGGCGAGCCGCAGCCCGCGTTGCAGGCCCGTCGCGAAACGCCGCCGCTGCTCGTCGCCTGCGGCGATCCAGATCGGCATGAAGCTGAGCGCGGTGATCGACATCGCTGTGGCGGTCGTGGCGTCGCGACGGGCGACCAGGCGGAACAGGCTGTAGCCGTCGTGGATGTCGACCGCTCGCCCGCCATCGGCCGCCGGCACGACGTACTCGTGCAGTCCCCAGCACTGCAGCGCGGACACCAGCTCGTGCGGGTACTGCTCGCGTTCGTCGAGCTCGAGCACGCGGGCGAAGGACATCGCGCTGTGCGGGTCGTGAGGGTCGCCGAGGTGGCACTCGAGACTCTCGGCCAGCGTGCGCAGGTCATTGGGGAGCACGGTGGAGCCTCCTGGGAGCGAGCGGGATCGGGGTTGCGGAGAACAGCTGGTGGGCGGTGTGCAATGTCTCGACGCGTTCGAGCGCCTGCGGGGAGCCGGTGCCTTCGAGCAGGAAGCCGAGGCAGGCCTCGAGCCAGCCGGACGCGCCCGGGTCGGCGCCGAACAGTGAACGCTCGCGGTTGAACCACCACAGATGCACGCAGGCGGCCGCCGTGTGCAGCCGCGCGAGGCGTTCCGCGAGCCCCAGCAGCTCCGACGAGCCGGCCAGGCCGCCGCCAGCGTCGGCGCGTAGCCGCGCGACATCGGCGACCAGCTGCTTGATCCGGCCGGGCAGCCCGGCGACGTCCGGGTTGCCGAGTGCGGCGGCGGCATCGGGCGCCACCGCGACCAGTCCTGCCAGCACGTCGTCGCGCGCCCGCGCGTCGATCGTCAACCGCTCAGGCGCGAACTCCGGCAGCTCGGCGTCCAGCGCGAATGTAGTCTGTAGGCGCGCAAGCGTGTCCGGGTCGGCGGCCGCCGGGACGGTCAGGCGCAGCAGTTGCATGGCGATCGAGCGCAGGTTGCCGAGGACGCTGGTGTCGATCACGCGGACGACTGCGTTGTCGCGGCGGGCCTTCTGGAAGATCCCGCTCGGGCCCTCGGCGATCACGCTGCGGGCGCCGAGCACGGCGCCGCACCGGTCGATCAACTGCTCGCTGAGGGTCGTGGCGATCTGTTTGACCACCGCCGACCAGAGCCCGAAGCGCTCCGGCGCGACATGCAGCGCCCGCGCCGCGGCAACGGCGGACGCGTCGATGGCGAGCAGCGCGGCCGCGGCGAGCGAGAGCTCGCGCTGCGGGTACGGCGCGCTGAGGACGCCGCGCTCGCGCGCGAAGTCGAGCGCCACACGCAGCGCGGTGTCCGCGCACGCGAGGTTGCCCGCCGTGCTCAGCGCCCGCACCACCTGCTGCGCGCACATGGCGGTCTGCAGCCCTTCCCCGCGGCGGCCCACGAGGGCCGCCGACGGCACTGGGCAGTCGCGGAATCGGTAGTCGGCGAAGTCGATCCCGCGCATGCCGCTGACGCGCAGCGGGGCGCCGACCTCGACGGAGCCGGCCGGGAGCTCGTCACGCTCGAGCAGCACGCTCGAGAACGCCGCTGGCCCGTGCCCGCCGGTGCGGGCCACGAGGTAGACGGCCGCCGCGCGCGTGCCCAGCCCAACCGACCACTTCTCGCCGCTGAGGCGAAAGCCGTCGGCGTCCTCGTCGAGACGGCACGCGTTGCGCAGCACGTCGCTGCCACAGTCGGCCTCCGAGAGCGCGAACGCCACGGTCGCGCCGCGGTCGAGCAACTCCGCAACGCGCGTCTGCTGCGCGGGCGAGCCGGCGATCAGCACGCAGGTCGCCGCGGAAACACTGACCATCGTGGCTGGCATCACGTTGAGGTCGCGGCGGGCGGCGACGCGGGCGAGCGCCAGCGTCAGGTCGAAGCCATCCAGCCGCCCACCCAGCGCGGACGGCAGGAAGCTGAGGTGCAGGCCGGCGTCACGGAGCGAGCCGGCCAGCTCGTCCGGGAACGCGCCAAGCTCGTCGCGCTCGACGGCCGCCGCGAACCCGAACGGGTTCGCAGGGTCGTTCGCGTCGCCGAGGCGGCGCTCGAGCCGCTCCGCGGCGGCCATGCGGGAGACGTTCATGCCGCCTCGCACAAGGCCGCCACACGCTCGCGCGGCCGGTAATCGGTGGCCGGGGCGGGCAGTTGGACACCGGCGATACGCAGCGTCGAAACGCGGGCCGCGATCGCGGCGCCGTGCAGCAGGTGCCACGCGACGTCGGCCACGCGACGCTCGCCCGGCTGCTCCATGTATGTGCCGCGCACCCAGTCGTTGAATGCGCCCATCGCCGGACCGCACCAGATCTGGTAGTCCAGGCGTCGCTCCGGGTCGCCGACGATCGACCAGCGGGAGGCCATTCCGAGGTACCAGCGGAACACGAGCGCCATGCGCCGCTTGGGCTGCTCGCCCGCGCGCGCGATCTGCTCGGGGTCACGGCGGTCGAAGTACGCCACGGTCTCCTCCCAGACCTCGTCGAGCGAGCGCCGGAACACCTGCGTCTCGAGCTTGAAACGCTCCTCCGCGGGCAGCGCCTCGATCCCGTCGTAGGTGCGGTAGAGCTCAAGCAGCTTGCGGGCCCGCATCGGAAACAGCGTCCCGCGGCGCAGCACCTGCAGTTCGACACCGAGTTCGAACATGTCGGCCGCCGGCGCCATCGCGCAGTCGGCCACGCCGGCCTCGGCCAGCAGCACCTTGGTGTGCTCGCACGCGCCGGATTCGACGCACGCCTGGTTGACCGAGCCGGTGACGATGTACGCGGCCCCCGCCGCGAACGCTGCCCAGGCGGCCTGGGGTGTGCCGATGCCGCCGCCTGCGCCCACGCGCAGGCGCTCCTCATAGCCCTCCTCGCGTTCGACGCGGGCGGCCAGCCGGAGGATCGCAGGCAGCAGCGCAAGCAGCGGCCGGCGATCGGTGTGTCCACCGGAATCCGCCTCGACGGTGACATCGGCGGCAAGCGGGACGCGCGCGGCGAGCTCGGCCTGCTCGGGCGTCACCAGGCCATCCGCGAGCAGCGCGGCGACGAGCTCACGCGGCGCCGGGCGCATGAAGCGCTCCGCCACCTCCTCGCGTGAGACCTTGGCGATCACGCGGTTGCGCGCCAGCACGCGCCCGTCCGGGCCCGTCTCGAGCCCGGTGACGCGGTAGCGCACGATGTGCCGTGTGATGTCTATGAACGCGGACGCCTCCACGCAACGCACGCCGTGGCGCAGGAAGAGCTCGACCGCACCGCGCTCGAGCGCCTCCTCGTGCGGGCTGTGGATCAAGTTGCACGCGAACGGCTCACCGTCGAGCTCGCGAGCGAAGCGGTCGAGCGCACGCTCGATTCGCTCCGGAAGGAGCCCGGCGGCGCCGAAGGAGCCGAGGCAGCCAGCCCGCGCGAGCGCGATGACCAGCTCCTCGGAGGCGATCCCGTTGGCCATCGCTCCGCCCATGTAGGCGAATCGGGTGCCGTGTGCGGCCCGGAAGTCGGCCGCGCCGAGCTGCGTGGGCGGCAGCGGCGGCGCGCTGGCGAGCAGCTCATGCCCGGTGGCCGCGCCGGCCAGCCCGTGGTTGGAGACGCCGACGCCGTCTGCGGTGCGCACGACGACTACCGGGTGCTCGAGGTCCCCAAGGACCTCGAGCACCCCGCTGCGGTCGTAGTGAACGGTCACGAGCGCCTCCCGTCCGAGGCGCCGGACCGGACAGCGACCGCCGCGTCTTCGAGCTCGTAGATGCGCAGACCGTCCTGCTTGTAAAGCGACGCATCGGCGATCACGGTGATTTCGTCTTCCGCGTGGCGAACCTCCTTGATGTGGACTTCCAACTCGACGCCCGGGTCTGAGCGCAGGACCTGCCCCCGGTACTTCCACCGCAGCTCCACGTCCGTCGCCATGGCGAACCGCGGGGCCGCGATCCCGTCCGCGGCGCCGCTCTCCATGACGAACAGCTGGATGGCCTGCAACACGGCTTCAACGCCGAGGCTGCCGGGCATCACCGGATCGCGGTGGAAGTGGCAGTCGAAGTACCAGTCGTCGGGCGCGACCGCGCGCGTCGCGCGGACGTACCCGCGCCCGTGACGCCCGCCGTCGACCACCAGCTGCGCGGTGTCGAGCACGAGCAGCTGCCCATCGCCGAGCCGTAGGCCCGGGCGCTGCGTCGCGGCGGCGACGTCGAGCGCGCGCACCGGCGCCTGGGGATGGAGCTCGAGCCAGGTCGGCACGCGGACGGCGGCGTCCAGCCCGACCTGGTTGGCGAGCGCGTCCGCGGTGAAATAGCCGAAGAGCGATTCGCCGACGTAGAACGGCTCACCGTCGCAGGTCAGGGTGTAGCGATAGTTCTGCAGGATCGCGCCGGGCATCGCGTAGCTGGCGAGCAACGTCGACTCGTGCTGGATCGTGCGCCCGCGCAGGTCGATGTCCTTGATGAGCGTCGCGCGCCCGTCCAGGTTGCGGATGCTGTACTCCTCTCCGGGCCGGTCGAGCGTGGCGCCGAGGTAGTAGCCGAGCAGGATCGCGGCCTGCAGCGAGGACTCCATGTAGATGCAGTTGGGCATCGACGGGTCCCCGTTGGCGGCGTAGTACCAGGCGTCCGGTGGTGAGTCGTACTCGGTCACCATGCGGTCGCCCGCAGCGGGGCGCCCGCGCTCGCCGTCGAGCGCCATCACGCGGTCGACGAACAGGAAGTCGCCGTTCGGGATGTAGGGCGCGCGACGCTCGCCGTAGACCTCGAATTCCGGACCCATCGCGACCGCCAGGTCGCCCTTGGAGGCGTGCGCCATGTGCAGCTCGTTGAGTAGCGCCGGCTCGCCGGCGGCGTTGCGCCGCCCGAGGAAGTGCTCGACTCGCCCGCCCGTGGACGGGCGATACGGCGTGCCGGCCTTCTCCTGGATCTGAATCCCGAGGTTGCGCACGCTGATCACCGCACGGTCGCCGAGATAGACGAGCACGTCGGCGACCAGATGGGGGCGCGGTAGCAGGCCGATATCGACGATCTCGAGCTCGTAGCGGATCGCGGGGTGCTCGGGCGTGATCTGGCCGCGCACCTTGACCGAGGTCTCGAGCCCGTGAATCGGCTGGAAGCGCGCGTCCGGCAGGACCAGATGCAGGCCCAGGCCGAGCGCGTAGGCCTGCAGCGCCTGCACGGCGCCCTCGGCCACGAGCGAGCCGGCGAGCACCGGGTCGTCGCTGAAGTGGCAGCGGAAGTACCAGCCGTCGGGCTCCAGCTGCTTGGTGGCGGTGAGCGCGCCGAGCCCGCGGCGCCCACCGGTGCGGTCGATCTTGAGGTCGTCGATCATCCGCAGCTGCTCGCTCGGGAGACGCAGCGACGGGTTGCAGCCGTCCTGCGCGTGGGCGGGCCCGAAGACGTCGCCCACGCGGCCGTCGGCGAGGGCGGCGAACTCGGAGGCGCCAAGGCGCGTGCGGCTCGTGTAGGCAAGCGGCTTGAAGCTTGTCTTGACCGCAGCCGCCCGCTCGCGACGCTCGTTCTCGGTCTCGACGATGCCGAGGGAGTGCGAGAGCTGCTCGTCGCCGAAGAACCCTGCGCAGGCGTTCTTGAGCTCGAGGATCAGCTCGCCGTCCGCGTAGCAGTGATAGCTGAAGAAGAACAGGGTCGCCTCGGGGCCGCGCACGAAGCGATCGATCGAGATGTCGTAACGCAGCGTCTGGCCTTCGGTCGGCAGGTCGCCGTGGAACGTAAGCGTGCTGTCGAGCAGGCGGTAGACGCGCTCGCCGCGGTTCTCGAAGTCGATCCCGAGGAAGCTGACGAGAAGCAGGTCGCACTGGCCCGCCTCGATCGTCACCGCCGGCGGCGCCTGGCCGTCGACGGCATACCACGCGTCGCGCGGGATGTCGTACTCGGTCGTGATCGACGCCGGCTCCAGCGAGCCGGTCTGCGCATGCAAGTTGGTGACGCGCGAGGCGAACAGGTACGGCGGCGCCGGCAGGCGAACGCGGCGGCCGAAGCCGTCGACCTCTGCGAAGCGCTCGCCGAAGACCTCGGCGATCGAGCCCGTGGCGAACTCGAGCAGATCCTGCTCATCCCAGATGACGCCCGGGGCCTTCACACGGCGACGCTGCGTGGGCGCCGACAGCGCGGGCGGTTCGGCGGCGGGCGCGGACCGGGCCGTGAGGGCCGGCCGCTCAGCCACGGTCGTCGGGGACGTGATGACGGCGTTCACGAGCGGCGGGACCGGATCGGCGGCGAAGGAGAGCCGGTCGAGCGCGGGCATATCGGTGGAATCGGGGGGCATGGCTTCCTCGCGAGCAGTGGACGGACGATGCGGGGGGAGGAGGAGCGCGGCGGCGGTGACGTGCGCTGCCACCGGGGCCCCGCCGCACGGCACATCGATGCGAAGCGAACGGACACGGCCGGGCACGGTCGGGGGATCGGCGAGCGCCCGCAACTCGACGGGCGCGCCGTGACTTGTGAGCCGGGCGAGCAGGCGGCTGAGCGAGGTCGTGGCCGGCGCGCCGCGGCGGTCGACGGAGCCGGCGACGTGCGGCGTTCCGGCGAGCACGCTCGACACCCAGCGGGTGCAGGTCGAAGCCGGTCCCACTTCGACGAAGTACCGGAAACCGTCGGCGTGTGACGCGCGCGCGAGCCGCGCGAAGTCGATCTCGCTGCGCAGCGTGTGGGCAATGCGCGCCGCCAGTTCGTCGCTGTCAAAACGGTCGATCGGTTGGTAGTCATAGGCGGAGAGCAGCCGAAGTCCGGTTGGCGTGCGGGCGGGGTGGTGGTTGAGCTCGGCGAGCTGCTCGAGCTCGGCGTCGACCGCCGGGCAGTGCATGACGTGGCTGATCGGCGCGCGGGCGGATTTGCAGCCGAGCCGCTCGATCAGCGCGCGGCACTGCTGCGGGTCGCCGGCCACGACGACCTCGCTCGAAGTGTTCACGTGGGTCAGGAAGACGCGCGGGAACTCGGTCAGCGCGGCGCGGACCGCGACGCTGTCGGTGAGCAGGACGTGGCTCGCCCAGACGTCGCTGTCCGCGGTCGCGGCGGGCAGTGCCCACAGCTCGCGCACGGTTCGCTTCGCGCCGGTCAGGCGGTCGCGGAACAGCGGCGTGCTGGAGATTCGGTCGTCACGGCGCGCGCCCGGCTCCCACCCGCCCATCGCGAACAGCATGCTGCTCTCGCCAAGGCTGTAGCCGAACGCGCCGGCGGGCCGCAGCGCGAACACGTCGCGCAGCAGGTCCGCGTGCAGCAGCGACGCCGTCGTGCCGGAGGCCAGCATGAACGGGATGTCGTCGAGCAGCTTCGCCTCCCGCGCCATCTGGGCACGGCGGTCGGCCGGGTCGAGCTCGCGCGGGTACAGCGCGGCGGCGCGGAACGTGTCCGCGGGCCGCTCGGTCTGCGCTTCGAAGTGGGTGAGCAGCTGCGGGAACGCGCGGAACAGCTCACGCAACATGCCCGGGTAGGAGTTGAACGCTCCGGGGAACACGAACGCCAGCTCGCCCTTGCCCTGCGGGCGCGACGTGAAGTAGCTGCCAGCGGGCGTGCTCCACTCGCCCTGCACCGCGGGCAGGTCGCGCAGCGCGCGGTCGGTCTCGGCGAGCAGACGCTCGCGATCGCCGGCCACGAGCACGGCACACAGCGGCCCGCCATCCGGGCGCTCGATCGCGGCGCGCATGATCTGGCGCGCATCCGCGGCGTCCGCGGCGAGCTCCGAACGCAGCTTGCTGAGCTCGACGAGCAGTGCGTCGCGCGTGGCAGCGCGGACCGGAACGATCAGCTCGCCGCCGGCGCGCGTCCAGTCGACGGCCGGCAGTGCGGCGCCGGCCGGATCGTCGGCGAGGATCAGGTGGCAGCAGGCTCCGGCCGAACCGAGCGCGCTGATACCGGCCAGCCGCGGTGCGCCGCGGCGGCGGCGCACCCACGGACGGGAATCCGCGGGAACATAGAGCGCGGAGCGCTCGAGCACCGGGCGGTGGTCGTCGCTCGGGCCGTGCCAGGCGGGGGTCGCCGGCAGGTATCCGAGGTGCAGGCAAAGCGCGGTCTTGATCAGCGCCGCGAGCCCGGACGCGCATTGCGTGTCGCCGATCAGTGCCTTCGCGCTCCCGAGCGCGCAGGTGCGCGCGCCGTCCTGCGGTTGCTCGTAGACGGCGACCAAGCCGGCAAGCTCGGCCGCGTCCTCGGCGGGTAGGCCGCCGGCGTGCGCCTCGAGGAGGTCGACATCCGCCGCCGAGACGCCCGCCATCCGCAGGGCGCCGGCGGCGGCCTGCTCGACGGCGTCGGCGCCAGCGATGTACAGCAGCGCGTCCGCGTCGCCGCTCGCCGGGTAGCGGATATCGAGCCCGGTGATCGTCGCGTACACGCGCTGGGCGGGGGTGCCCTGGCGGGTTACGACGACCGCGCCGGCGCCCTCACCGACCTGCCAGCCGTCGGTGGAGCCGAAGCTCAGGCCCGGCCGCCCTGGCCCGGGGGCGTGCAGGCGGGCGCGTGCGGCGACGTTCTCGGGGCCACCCGAGAGGTCCACGGCGCCGACCAGCACGGCATCCACGGAATCGTCGAGCAGCAGCAGCGAGGCGACATCGAGCGCCTGGATGCCGCCGGCGCTGTCGGTCGAGATCGTGAAGCAGGGGCCGGTCAGGTTCCACAGCGACGAGATCCGGCTCGCCATGATGTTGCCGATGTAGCTGAGGACCTCGTTGGGCTCGATCGCGTCGTGCACGCTGTCGCGCGCGGCGGCCGCGAGGTGCTCCAGCTGCTCCTCGGACAGCTCGACACCGGCGCGTGCACACTGCTCGCGGACGTGGTCGGCGAGGTCGTAGCGCGCGCGGTGGCCGTGCGCGCTCGGCTCCATCTCCATCGCGATCACCACGCCGACCCGGCTCCCCTGCGGGGCACGCTTGAAGCCGGCGTCGCGCAGGGCGTCGTCGGCGACCTTGAGCATCAGCAGGTGCTGCTGGTTGAAGTGCGCCAGTTCGCGCGGCGGGATCTTGAAGGCCAGCGGGTCGACCGTGACGTGGCCGACGTACGCGCCATCGGGTGCCTGCGGCAGCCCGGCGCGCGCGAGCAGACCGTCGGGCGTTTCCTCGAACCCCCGCCAGCGCGTCTCCGGCAGCGGCCGGAACGCATCATCGCCGGTGTAGACCGCGCGCTCAAAGGCGTCGAGTGAGTCGAAGCGCCCGAAGTGGCAGCCCATCCCGACAATCGACAGCTGAGGAGTGGATGCGTGCGGCTCGGGCGCGACGGGGGTCGCGAGCGGCTCGCTCATGACGGCGTGCGCGTTGGTGCCGCCGAACCCGAAGGCCGAAACCCCGGCGCGCCGGACGCGCTCGCCGCGCGGCCATGGGCGAGGCGCGCGCACGACGCGGTCGCACGTGGCCTCGAGCGGCTCCTCCACGCCGATCGTCGGCGGCAACGACTCGTGCTGGAGGGCGAGGACGACCTTCAGCATGCTGCTCAGCCCGGCGACCGTGAGCAGGTGGCCGACGTTGGCCTTCACCGAGCCGATCGGCGGCATCCCGCCGTGGCGGGCGAAGAACGCCCCGAGGGCCTCGAGCTCGGTGTCGTCGCCGAGCCGTGTGCCCGTGGCGTGGCATTCGACGTAGTCGATGTCGGTGGGTGCCACGCCGCTCGCCGCGTAGGCCAGCTCGTAGGCGGCGCTCTGGCCCGCCCCGTTGGGCGCGAGCAGGTGCCGGCCGGCACCGTCGTTGGAAAGTCCGATGCCGTCGATCACCGCGTACACGCGGTCGCCGTCGCGCTGGGCGTCGGCCAGCCGCTTGAGCGCGAACATGCCGGCGCCCTGGCCGGTCAGGATGCCGGTCGAGCGGCGGTCGAACGGCTGGCTGAAGCCGTCTTGCGGGTAGGCGTGCAGGTCTGAGAACGAGAGGTGGATGAGCCTCGGATCGGGCGCGCAGATGCCACCCGCGAGCATCAGGTCCGCACGCCCGGTGCGCAGCCAGTCGGCTGCGAGCTTGACGCTGTAAAGCGCCGATGAGCATGCGGCGTCGAGCGCCAACTGCGGCCCTTCGAGGCCGAGTGCGCGCCCGATTACGCGGGCTGGGAGCCCGCCCACCCACAGGTTCTCGGAGGCGACATCAGGGGTCGTGTTCCGGGTGACCGAGGCCGGCAACACGCCGGCCGTCCGCAGACCCGCGTCGACCGCCTCGTTCCACAGCGGCACCGCCAGGGCGCCGGAGGTGGGCGTGGGGAACGAGTAGTTGCCGATCACGACGCCGGTGCGTGCGAGCATCCCGGGACGTGTGGCCTGCCCGCTGTCCGTGAGCGCTTCGCGCGCGACGTGCAGGCCCCAATGAAAGGCGCGGTCGAGCCGGCCGAGGTAGGCCGGCGAGAGCCGGTAGGCGTTCGGGTCGAACGCGAAGTCGAACACGAATCCGCCGCGCGTGCAGTAGATGCGGTGGCGCTCATCACCCCCGGCATGGCCGTGCGAGGCACCGAAGACGCCGGGGCCGCCTTCGCCGCGAGCATCGATGCCGTCGGCGAGGTTGTGCCAGTACTGCTCGGGCGTGGAGGCACCCGGGAACAGGCAGGCGATGCCGACGATGGCGAGTTGGGACATGAGGGAGGTTCCGTCTTGTTCGGTCAGGAGGCGGGGGTGAGCCCGGGGATGTGGGCGAACTTCGCGGCCAGATCAGGGAGCAGCACGACAGTCAGACCGGTGATGCGCTGGAGCACCCGCCCGTCGGGAGCGCAGGCGGTGACGGTGCACGAGATCCGCGGGCCGGCCTCCTGGATGTCCTCCACCAGCACGATGAAGGGCTCGCCGGAGGGCAGCGGAGCGTGCAGCGTCATCTGCGCGAACCCGAGCGGCAGGCTGCCCGAGCCACGGAAGCGCCGGGCCCACACGAGCGGCGCTTGGAGCAGTACGTCGGCCAGCACCGGGCTGTACTGTGCGCCGCTGTACTCGCCGTCGGCCATCGGCGTGTCATCGAGCCGGCACTCCACCGTCAAGTGCGACTCGTCGGCGGCGAGCACTCGCTTGACGCCCTGCAACAACGGGCCGTGAAACAGCGTTCCGTCCTCGTAGACGGTGGCGGGGGCGACCAGCGCGGTGGTCGGCAGCCGACGCTGCGCGGGCGCGGCGGGCGCCGTCGGCGCGAGGACGAACGTGCCGGAGTAGTGCGGCCGGACCTGGCCCGCGTCCTCGATGCCGTGGATCGACACCGCGACCCCACCGCGCTCGCTCGGGTTGGCGACCAACTCGTAGCGCTGGTGCTCCGCCCCGTCGAAGATGACGCCTTTGAGCACGCGGAAGTCGCGGCACTCGACGACCTGGCCGGGATGCAGGTGCTCGAGCACGTTGACGCACCAGCCGAGCGCGACCGTGGCAGGCAGCACCGAGGCGCCGCCAATGCAGTGGTCGCGGATGACCGGCTCACCGGCCAGCGGGGCGATCTCGCGCGCCAGCGTGATCCGTTCCCCGGGCTGCACCTGTGGCCGCTCCCGGCCCGAGAGCGGTGCCGCCGGGCCAATCAGCGTCATCACGTCGCCCGCGCGCTCGGCGGAGAACTGCTCGACGAACATGGCGACGCCGGTGGCGCGCGGCAGCAGCACGACGCCGCGTTCCTCGAACATCTGCTTGAGCTGCGGGGTGACCATGCCGCCGTCCCAGGCGCCCCAGTCGATCGCAGTGACGCGGGCGTCCGGGATCACCCGCTTCCAGGCGCAGGCAAGCTTGTTCAGGGCCTCGTTGGCCATCGCGTAATCGGCCTGACCCGGGTTGCCGAAGAGCCCGGCGACCGAGGAGAACAGAACGATGTGGCGCAGGCTGTCCGCGGACAGCGCGGTGACGACATTGCGCAGGCCGAGCAGCTTGGGTTCGAACACGTGCTGCGCGTCGCCGGGGCGCTTGTCGACGATGCGGCGGTCGGCGAGGGCGCCGGCGCCGTGGATAAGCGTGGTCACCGATTCGGCGTACGGCGCGAGCACGGCGGCCACAGCGTCACTGTCGGAGATGTCGGCCTCGAGGTAGCGCGCGGTGCCGCCCGTGGCCTCAATCGCGGCGAGCGTTGCGCGGATCTCGCGCCCGGCGACAATCCCCCGATAGCGCTCGGCCACGCGAGTGGGGGCGGGTGTCTCGTTCGTGCTGCGCAGGTCCGCGACGATCGCGGCCTTCAGCTCTGCCTCGCCGCTGACGCCCGCCGCGTAGTCCGGCTCCGCGGTCAGCGGCGTACGGCCGAGCAGGAGGTAGGTCGCAGAGTGGCGGGCGGCGAGGCCCTTGACGCATTCGGCGGTGACGCCGCGGGCGCCGCCGGTGACGACGATCACGTCGCCGGCGCCGGGCTCCGGGACCACGGTCTTGTAGGCCGAGATGCCCACGTCAGGTGTCGGGCTGAGCGCCAGCGTGACACGGCGCAGGCCGTCGACGCCGACCTCCAGCGTCTCGGTGTGGGTATCGCGGCACTCCGACAGCACCGCAGCGGCGGCCATCTGGTCGGTCAGTTGCGGGTCAATGTCAATCGCGCGGCAGAACAGCTCCGGCGCCTCTGCGGCGAGGGTCTTGACGAGGCCGCTGACGCCGCTCAGCACCGCCGCGGGCTCCGAGACACCGCTGGTGGCGAGCTGGGCGTCGAGCCGCGTGACAGTCACGAACGCGGCGCGCTTGCCGGTCTGCGCCGCGACGCGCAGCGGCCCCTGGACGTGCTTGGCGAGCAGCAGCGCGTGTTCGAGCTGCATGCACGCCGGGCCCCAGCCGGTGGGAGTGTGCGTGGCAAGGTAGGCGCACAGGTCGACACGTCCGGCGGCGGCCACGAACGCTTCGATACGGGCCTCCGCGGCGGCGGCAGCGTCGTCGTCATCGAGCTCGAGCTGCAGCACGCGCCAGCCGTCGGCGTCGAGCGCCTCGGTGAGGGCAGTGGTCAGTGTCTCGCCGTTCGTGTCGCCGTTGTTGTTGTTGTTGTTGCTGCTGACGAGGACGGCGACGGGCTGATCGGCGAAGGGCATGGCCAGCTCGTCGATCGCCGGCAGCACCTGGAGCCCGATGTGGGTGCGCCCGATGTTGAGCGACGGCTCGGGGGTGGTGGGCGTGTCGGTGAAGTGGGCGGCGGGCGCGGGAGCGGCCGGCGCGGGCGTGTCGGTGGCCGTGAGCAGGCCGATGATGTCGTTGAGCGTGCGGAGTTCGGCGAGTCGTTCGGGATCGGGGGTCAATTCGGGATGGTCGGCCTGCAGCGCGGCCATGATCTCGACGCGTTTGATGGAGTCGATGCCCAGGTCGGCCTCGATGTCCATGCTGGGATCGAGCGTGTCGGCGGGATAGCCGGTCTTCTCCGCGATCACGGCCAACACGGCGCCGGTGATCGCGCTGGTGTCGACCACGGGCGCGGAGGCGACCGCAGCGACAGGGGCAAGAACAGGCATGTCGGTGAAGTGGGCGGCGGGCGCGGGAGCGGCCGGCGCGGGCGTGTCGGTGGCCGTGAGCAGGCCGATGATGTCGTTGAGCGTGCGGAGTTCGGCGAGTCGTTCGGGATCGGGGGTCAATTCGGGATGGTCGGCCTGCAGCGCGGCCATGATCTCGACGCGTTTGATGGAGTCGATGCCCAGGTCGGCCTCGATGTCCATGCTGGGATCGAGCGTGTCGGCGGGATAGCCGGTCTTCTCCGCGATCACGGCCAACACGGCGCCGGTGATCGCGCTGGTGTCGACCACGGGCGCGGAGGCGACCGCAGCGACAGGGGCAAGAACAGGCATGTCGGTGAAGTGGGCGGCGGGCGCGGCCGGCACAGGAGCCGCGGCCGGCGCGGGCGACGGCTTAGGCGCCGCCGCCACCACCTTGGGCGCCGGCTCCGCGGCCACAGGTGTGGGCGGCGTGTGGGCCTCGAGTACGGCGAGCAGGCGCTCGATCGCGCGCAAGCAGCGGTCGGTCAGGTCGGCGTGGGCCTGCAGGAGCGCGTCGGGGTTCGCGCTCGCCGACGTCGCGGAAGTCCCCGACGTGGTCGTCGCGAAGTCCTCCGCGAGCGAAGCGCGGTACGCGGCAAGGCGGGCCTCTGACACGTGGTTGATGCCGTTGAGCGGGATGGTCATTCCCTTCCTTTCGGGCCGCGGCTGAGGGTCAAGGGAGTGGACATTCAGGTCGTCGAGCCCCAGCCCGAGGACCGCGAGCTGCGCGGCGGCCTGCTTGAGGGCGAGGTCGCTGTCACGCGCCGGGCCGCCGTCGCAGGAGATCACGACCGCGTCGCGCCCGGCGAGTGTGCGTTGGACCAACTGGCCGAGCACGTTCTTGGGGCCGAACTCGACGAACACGCGGAAGCCGGCGGCGTACATCGCCTCGACCTGCGCGGCAAAATGCACCGGTTTGCGTAGTTGCTCGGCGAGCACCCGCCGGTTGGCCGCCGCGTCGTCGCCGTACGCGGCGCCGGGCGTGTTCGCGTACACGGGGCGTGCCGGTGCCACGAACGGGACGGCTTCCACCGTCGTCCGGAACGCGTCCACCGCATGGGCGACGAAGCGCGTGTGGAACGCGGCCGCGACGTTCAGTCGCTGCGCCTGCAGGTCACGCGCCGCGCACGTCGCGACGAAGTGGTCGATCTCGGCACTCGCGCCGCCGACGACGACCTGGTCAGACGCGTTGACGTTGCAGACGTCTACCCCCGCGGCGGCCGCGAGCTCTCGCGCGACGCTCTCCGGCGCATGCAAGGCGGCCATCGCGCCCGCCTCTCCCTGGCCGACCGGCGCCATCGCGCGGCCGCGAGCCGCGGCGAGCCGGAAGAACGCGTCGTCGTCGAAGCAGCCGGCCGCCCAGAGCGCGGTCAGCTCGCCGAACGAGTGTCCGAGGAACCCGTCGGGCGCGAACCCGCGGTCGCATAGGAACCGGTACTGCCCGACCGAGAGCGCGCCGATGGCCGGTTGTGCGTAGCGCGTCTGGCACAGCTGCTGCACCTGCGAGCTGGCCGCGCCGGCTTCGAACGCCGGCACGGGAAAGACCGTGCGGGCGAGCGTCGGCGAGGCGTCTACATGGACATTGGCGGCGTCGAAGGCGTCGCGAACCGGCGGGACGTTGAGCGCAGCCTGCAAGCCCATGTTCAAGTACTGACTGCCCTGCCCGGCGAACAGCGCCGCAACCTTCTCGGCACCCGGCCGCGCGCTGCGGCGGTAGTGAATGCCTCTAGGGTGACTCCAAGCGTCCGCGTCGCGATGCGTCCGCAGCTCCACAATGGCGGTTGCCCGCAGGTCGTCGAGTTCGGCCTCGGTGCGCGCGACGAGTCCCACGCGGGCGTCGCCGGCGGGGAGCGCACCACCGCCGAGGGCCGGCGCCCCAGACTCCAGCTTGACCAGCAATTCGTCCGGCGTCGCGGCGTGCCAGAGGTGCACGCGCGCCGCGTCGTGGAGCACGCCATCGGTGTCGGCGGATGTCGGGCCCTCCTCCAGCACCATGTGAAAGTTCGTGCCACCGAAGCCGAATGACGAGATCGCCGCGCGCCGCACCAAGTGCTCCGGGTCACGGACCCAGGGGCGCGTCTGCGTGTTGACGTAGAACGGAGCCGACGCCCCGCCGATCGACTCGTGCGGCTGCTCGACGTTGATCGTCGGCGGCAGTACGCGGTGATAGAGCGCGAGCGCGAGCTTGATCATGCCCGCGGCGCCTGCCGCTGCCTTCGTGTGCCCGATCTGCGACTTTACGCTGCCGATCGCGGCGGTCTGCGGCGCGGCGCCGGCCTCCTCGCACACGGCACGCAGCGCCGAGAGCTCGGTGGCGTCGCCGACGACCGTCCCCGTGCCGTGGGCCTCGAACAGCTCAACCGACTCCGGGCCGCAGTCCGCGTCGGCGTACGCACGGCGCAGCGCCAGTTGCTGGCCCTCGGCGCGCGGTGCGTAGATGCTCTTGAAGCGGCCGTCGCTCGACGTGCCGATCCCGCGCAGCACCGCATAGACACGATCGCCATCCCGCTCGGCGTCGGCGAGCCGCTTGAGCGCCAGCATGCCGATGCCCTCGCCGATCAGCGTGCCGTCGGCTTGCTGATCGAACGGGCGAATCTGCCCGGAACGCGACAGCGCCGGCGTCTTGCTGAAGCACATGTACATCAAGATCGTGTTCTCGGCGTCGCAGCCGCCCGTGAGCATCAGGTCGGCGCGGCCCTCGATCAGCTCGCTGGCGGCGAGCTTGATGGCGGCCAACGAGCTCGCGCAGGCGGCGTCGACCGTGCAGTTCATGCCGCCCAGGTCAAGCCGGTTGGCGATCCGGCCCGCGACGACGTTGCCGAGCATGCCGGGGAAGGAGTTCTCCTCCCACGGGATGTAGGCCCGCTTGAACCGCTGGGCGATCTCGTCCGCCGTGCGTTCATCCAGCCCGCAGCTACGGACGACGTCCTTGATGACCGGCGTCTGCAGGCGCGCGGAGAGCGGCTGCGTGAGCTGGTTGGCGCCGGTGATGCCGAGCACGACGCCGGTGCGCGAGCGGTCGAAAGACCCGGCGTCCACCCCGGCGTCAGCAAGCGTGTCGCGCGCCACCATCAGGCTCAGCAACTGCAGCACGTCAGTGACCTCGAGCGTGTTCGGCGGCATGCCGAACTCGAGCGGGTTGAACGCGACGTCGGGCATGAACCCGCCGCGCTTGCAGTAGGTCTTGTCCTCCGCTCGCGGGTCCGCGTCGTAATAGTCGTCCGGGTTCCAATGCGTTGCGGGCACGTCCTCGATGCAGTCGGCCGCATCGACGACGTTGCGCCAGAACGCGCGCAGGTCGTGCGACTTCGGGTAGAGGCCGGCGAGGCCGACGATGGCGATCGGAGTGCGGGCGAGCCGCCGATCCGGGTCCGGGAGCGATGAGGGGTTCATAGTGTGTGTCAGCAGTCGGAGGAGGTGGGAGGCGCGGCGGTCAGGTGGCGCAGGGCGCGCGCGAGCGGCGCGAACGCCAAGCCGTCACTGAGCAGCGTGTAGTGATCACCCGGCACGGTCATGAGCTGCACCTCGGCCAGCAGGTCCCAGCCCAGCCACGGCTCGGTCAACAGGCTGTGGGAGGCCTTGAGCAGCATCAGCGGGCGGGCGCTCGGCTCGGCGCGATAGGCGCGCGCCAGGTCGTTGTTGCGATACAGGCCGGCGGCGTAAGTCTCGTACGCCTTACGTAGTCCGGCGAGCGGCGTATCCGTGCGCAGCGCGCCGCACGCGACGCCCGCGCGCAGCACGTGCGCGAGCGCCTCGTCGAACGGGCGCCGCAGCTCGCGGACGTCGATCGCGAGCGTCGCCCCGCGGCGCGCGCCGAGGTACATCGCGAACCAGTCCAAGAGCACGGCGGTGGCGATCGAATCGTTGCTCTGCGCGAACGGCCCCACCGGCGCGACGCTGTCGAGCAGCACGACCCGAGCGGGAATCCGGTCCGCCATCGCGTACGCGATCACGCCGCCGAACGACCAGCCGACGAGCGTCAGCGTGTCGCTCAGCCCGACGAGCTCGAGGTCCGTGCAGAGGCGGTCCGCGATCTCGTCGACGGAGATCGCCGGCGGTCCGCTGACGAGCGCGGCGTCACGGTACTCGGCAACCGCGTCGAGTTCGAGCAGGCACGCCGATGTCTCGGGCGCGAGCTGGTCGGCCAGCGCCCTCCAGCAGCTGACCGGAAGCGCGCCGGGGTGAATCACGCAGACCTCGACGCGCCCCTTCCCGGCCAGTCGCGAGATCGCGGCTTGTTCAGCCCTGCGGCGCACGGGTGGTGTGCTCCTCGGCGATGTACTCCGCCAAGGAGGCGATCGTCGGGTGATACCAGAGCGCGGTGGTCTCGAGCTCGTAGCCGAGCCAGGTCTCCATCTCGCCCGCGAGGATCAGGGCCTCGGTCGAGTCGAGGTCAAAGTCGTCGAAGTATTGGTTGACGTCGACCTCAGCGGGGTCGGTGCCCAGCCGTTCGGCGAGCTTGCCCGCGAGCCACTGCATGACGGTTGCGGCGCTAAGTTGAGTCTGTTCGGACATCGGACGAAATGTCTCCTGAATTCGGAAGCGAGTGAGCGTCAGACGCTGACGGCGGACTGATTGGCCGGTGCGGAGCGCAGAATTGCGGCGGCGGCGTGGACACCGGACGAGAACGCGGACTCATGTGAGCCGATCAGGTCGGGCCCGATCTTGCGCGAGTGAAAGTAGGAGCCGCAGAACTTCACACGCGAACGGTTGTTGAGATGGTAAATGTCATCCTGCATGGCGCGCACTTCACAAGTGATGATCGGATGGGTGAAGTGCATTTCACGGATGACCCGGTCGGGGTCGATCTGGAGCGGACAGTCGAGTGTCACGAAATAGTCGTGCTCGGAGGTGAAGCCCTGCAGGCGGTTCATGTAATAGGCCACCCACGACTGCGTCCGGCCTTCGCGCGTGGCCCGACCGTAGTTCCAACTCTGCCAGCGTGAGCGATCGCCGGGCACCACCGAGGGGTCGGTGTGCAACACGGCGTGGGTGCGGCTGTAGGCGACGCGGTCCAGGTAAGCCCGCGCGTCCGGGCGGTCGGTTGCCAGCCGCGAGGCCTCGTCGGCGTGCGTCGCCACGACCACCTGGTCGAAATGCTCGATGCCGCCCGGCGTCACGACCTCCACACCCGTGTCGGTCTCGCGCACGGCCACGATCTCGCTGCACGTGCGCACATCGGCGCCTATAACCTCGAGCGCGCGTCGAACGTAGCTCGCGCTGCCGTTGGCGACCGTCTTCCACGCCACGCTGCGGCCGCCGAGCCCGCCCGGATCATGGGCCATGTAGAACGCGATCAGCGTGCTCGCGGGCAACTCCCAAATCAACTCGGCCGGCACCGACCAGACGGCGGTGGCGAGCAGCACCACGTAGCCGTAGCGAAACTCCGCGCTGTAGCCGTTGGTGTCCAGGTACTCGGCCAGCGACACGTCAGCGCGCCGGCGCAGGAAGTCCCGCGGCGCCTCGCGGTGAAAACGCTCCGCGTCGCGCCACATCGTCAGAAACTCGGCCGGATAGCGCTTCGCGACCTGCTCCTCGGTGAGCTCGAACTCCTCGGAGCCGAACTGCACACCGGTGTCGAGATCGAAGAAGTTGAACCCGCCCGTGTGATCGCACAGATCGACGTCGAGTTCAGTGAAAAACTGCATCAATTGCGGATAGGTGCGTCCGTTGCACACCACAAACGCCGTGTCGATGCCGATCTCACGCGACCCCTCGGTCACAGTGACTGTGTGAGCATGACCACCCACGTAGTCGTTGCGCTCAAAGATCGTCACTTCCGCGTCGTCGCGCAGGTGATAGGCGGCGGACAGTCCGGCTATTCCTGCGCCAATCACTGCCACCCTCTGCTTGGAACTCACAGCGGCCTCTTTCCAGTGTGGATCAACACGTTTCATCGACGCCCTATGGATAGGTTTCCGGCGCCGCCTGATACGTGCGTTCGGCAACTAGTCCGCTGGCCGGTCGGGACGCACTCGGCGCAGCCCGACCTCCTCGGGAAAGAACCCGATGCCCACGGTCTCTTCGTCGTACGGCCATTCGCCCAGTACCGGCAACTCGCGTTCGCGCTCGGGCCGAGGTGGGGCTTTCTCGTTGTCTTGCCACATGTCCCGTGGAGCCCTTGCGCGCGATTGTTGATACGTGCGCCGCCCGGGTATCAGCCCGCGTCATGGGGGTCTCCATTGGGTCAAATGACGGTGAGGAAAGGAAACATGGAGATCACCCCGAAAGACCTGGAGACCGAATCGCCCCCCGCGACCGAGCGGCTGACCATCGAGCGCGCCTGGCGCGCGGCCAGCGACGAAGCCGAGCTTGCACTGGGGTGGTGGAACGACGCGAGCGCGACGCGCCGGGCTGACGCCTACGCTGTCTACGTCGCGGCGGCCGACCGCGAGGCCGCGGCGCTCGAACACCTCGGCCAGGCGTCTGCGCCATGAGCGACGCCGAACTGCTCGCCGCGCTCGTCTGCGACGCGCACGTGGACGCTGAGGCGCCGCCTGCCCCGGCGCTCGCCCGCCGCTCCCCGTCGGCGGAGCCGGCGCGACTGCGCCCACTGCAGCGCCTGCAGATGCTGTGCGACGAAGGCAGCCTGCATGTGCTGCGCTCCGGGATCATGTCCGGCTCGATGGGCGAGAAGGCACGCGTCGGCGACGGCGTCGTCGCGGCCTCCGGTCGCGTCGGCGGTCGCCCGATCTTCTGCTTCGCGCAGGACTCTGCCTTCGCCGGGGGCTCGCTGGGCGCCGCGCACGCCGACAGCATCGTCCGTGTCCAACGGCTCGCGCGCCGCGCGCGTGTGCCCGTGATCGGATTCGTCGAGTCCGGCGGCGCCCGCATGCAGGAGGGCACGGCGGCCCTCAACGGCTACGGCCGGATCTTCTACGAGCACGTCGCGATGTCCGGCGACTTGCCCCAGATCTCGGTGATCACCGGCACTTCGGCCGGCGGCGGCTGCTACTCGCCCGCGTTGACCGACTTCGTCGTCATGACCGGTGCGGCCGCCATGTTCCTCACCGGCCCGAGCGTGGTCCGCGAGGTCACCGGCGAGGACGTCACGACGGCCGACCTGGGCGGCCCCGACGTGCACGCCCGCAATGGCGTCTGCCAGTTCGCCGTCGACACCGACCTCGACGCGATCCAGGTCGTCCGCAGGCTGTTGTCGTACCTGCCCCAGAGCGCCGGCGCCCCACTGCCTACCACAGCGACGTCGGAGCCCAGCGGGCCGGACCCCGGGACTTGCGTCCCGCTCGACGGCCGCCGCGTCTACGACGTCCGTGAACCCCTCGCGGGCATCGTGGACGCCGACTCGATCCTCGAGCTCGCACCGCAATGGGCCGAGAACCTCGTCACCGCGTTCGCCCGCATCGAAGGCGCCCCCGTCGGCATCGTCGCGAACCAACCTCGCAACATGGGCGGGGTGATCGATGCCGAGGCCTCTCAGAAGGGCGCCCGCTTCGTCCGCTTGTGCAACGCGTTCGGCATCCCCCTCGTTGTGCTCGTCGACACGCCCGGCTTCCTGCCCGGCTCCTCCCAAGAGCGAATCGGCGTGATCCGCCACGGCGCCAAGCTCTTGCACGCGTTCGCCGAAGCCAGCGTTCCCCGCATCACCGTCGTCTTGCGCAAGGCTTTCGGCGGCGCCTATATCACCATGAACTCGCGCGACATCGGCGCCGATCTCACGCTCGCCTGGACCCGCGCCGAGATTGGCATCATGGGCGCCGAGCAAGCCGTGGGAGTCGTCCACAAGCGCCGACTCGCCGAGGCCACCGACCCGGCCGACGAACGTCGCCGCCTGGCTGAGGACTACGCCGCACGCCACCTTGGAGCCAAGGCCGCCGCCCGCGACGGCCACATCGATGAGGTCATCCTGCCCGGGGACACGCGCCCGCGCCTCGCCGCCGCGCTAGCCGCCCTCCCCCTCGACGCCGACCGCCGGACGCGTGTCCGCAACATCCCCCTCTGATGCTGCGGCTTCCGTGGATTACGGCCAACTCGGCGGCGCCAGACCGAGAGATCCTCGTGATGGCGTCGCGCTTTCATTTGTGCTCCCCGCGTCACGTTCCAGAGTTCCTCATCAGTTCCCTGCGCATCTGCTGGCAGGCGTACCGCGCCCCGGGCGTACTCGGCCTCAGACTACATGCCAACCCGTTCACCCGGACGTTCCTGACCCTCAGCGCCTGGGAGGACCGCGAGACCCTGATGATGTTCGTCGTCCGTGACCCCCACCGCACCATCATGAGGCGCTTCCGCGACCACACCGACGAGTCGGCGTTCGAGTTCTGGACCGCCGAGAGCATCGACCTCCCGATCTCCTGGGGCGACGCCCGCGAGCGCCTGAGCGGAGAGAAGCCACGAGCCTGAAGGGTTCGCGAGTTCGGCGCATGAGCGGGCACTCGCTCTCAAGGCGCGTACTCACGGGCGCAGAACCGAGCGCACTAAAGTTGGCCACGGCCGGACACCGCAGTTCCCCCGCTTTCGGACATCTGATCCGCCGCGGGTTTGTGGAGTCGAGGGTCTCGGGTCAGGCGGCGTTAGTCGTGGTGTGTGGGTGTTCGTGTTCGGTCGGGGTGAGCATGGCTCGGGAGCTGTGTCGGCGCCGCGTGTTGTGAAGAGCTCGATGTGGTCGCGGATGGCGATGGCGAGCTCGATCCGGGTCTTCCCCCAGCTGTGGCGGTGGAACAGCTCGACTTGCATCGGGCCCGGAACGATTCGACCATGGCATTGCCGTAGGGGCTGCCGACAGCACCCATCGATGAGGCCATGCCGGCGCCACGGACGTTTGGCTGAAGGCCCAGGACGTGAACTGGACGCCGCGATCGGTATGGATGATCAGCTCGCCGGCGGGGATGCGCCGGAGGGTGGCCATGCCGAGCGCGTTGAGCACGAGCGTGGTGGTCTGGGTGCTCGCGAGAACGCGTCCAGCACGACGGCAGCAGCAGCAGCAGAGCTTGCCCTCCCGCGTGGGATGCTCGGTGATGTCGGTCATCCCCAGTTGGTTGGGGGGCGTGCGGGCGATCATTCGGCCGACGAGATCGAGCGAGGTGACCTTCCCGATGCGTGCGCCCTTGGGCAGTCGCCGTGTCGGGAGCCTTTGAGGCCGAGTTCGCGCATGATCGATTCCACGGCGCTGTGGCCGACGATGATCTCGCGGCCGTGACGCAACTCGGCGGTGACCCGCAGCGCGCGGTAGGTGCCCGCGAAGGCCCTGTGGATGTCGGCGAACTCACCGGCCAGTCAGAGACTCGATCACCAGGTAGAGCCTCTGGGGGCAGGTGCCGATCGAGAATTCGTCGTCGAGTGCGTTGCGGTGCTGGGCGCCTTCAAGGCGGTCGACCCATTGCCGGGCGGTCGCGAACGCAACGCGGTGCCCGTTCTCGCATGCCTTGATCGCCAGGCGATCGCGAGGTGGGTCTTGCCGGTGCCGGGCGGTCCGAGGCCGCAGACGTTGGTGTGCTCGGTGATCCGGGTCAGCTGCGCGAGGTGCAAGATCAGCGGTTGTTCGGCACCGGGCTGCGCTGTAACGTCGAAGTCCTCGAGCGTCTTGTGGGCGGGAAACGCGGCGTGGCGGATGCGTTGGCGGGCGCCGGAGGCATCGCGAGCGAAGACCTCAGCCTCGAGCAAGCTCTCTAGGAAATGCTCGTAAGGCCGGCCTTCTTCGCGCGCCGTGCCGCCGTCGTTTCCAGGCACTCAAGGACGCGAGGTGCCTGCATCTCGGCCGGCAGGTAGGGCAGACGGTCTCCGGCGGCTTGCTGGTCTGTCATGCGCAGAGTTCCGCGTAGTCGCTGAGCTCGGGCGGGACGATCTTCGGGCCGGCGATCGAGATCAACGGCGCGGCCGTCGGCGGGCTCAGATCGCAGACGCGGCGCGGGCTGCCAGATGCCTCGGAGTTAGCTGCGTTCGTAGTCGGCGACCCGCTCCCGGGTGCTCGATCCAACCCGATTGCGGTTCCAGCGCAGCTCGACGCGCTGATGAACCAGTGTTTCCGGAGCCCGGTGGAAACTGCCAGCGTGCTTGAGATAGCCGTCCAGCGGGACTCGCGAGGCTCGGCGCCCGGCGGCGTCGAACGTAACCGGAGGCAGCGCCCGCAACAGCTCGCGTTCATGCGCCACCCGCTCGGCGACATGTGCCGGCCGGTCGCGTGCCGGCGCGGCAACGCGACCCGGTCGCGCCAGTCGGCGTAAACGGCGTCTAGCTTCAGCAGCGACCGGAACCGAGACGCGGGCCAGAACCCAGTCTTGCGGTGGCGGACCGCGCCTTCGACTGAGCCCTTCTCGCGCCCCGTCGCGGCGCGCGACTGCCGAGCGCAGGTGTCGTTGACGCACTCGCGTGGCACGCCACGCAACCACGCAAACGCGCGAACGTGGCCTTCCAAGAACGATTCGGCGGCCATGTCAAAGCTGAATGCGCCATCGACGCGCCCGATAACGGCAACGTGCAGCTAATGCGTAGACCCGCCGCCCGCGCCTCTCAATCTCCGAGCGCGCGTCGGCTCTCCGCCCAATCGACCTGCAACACCTGCCCCCGGCCGGTGGCCCGTCTTCTGCGCAGGTCGCTCGACCTCTCGGGGCGCAACGCGGCAAGCGCTTGCGGACCAGATCGACGCCGCCTCGGTAGCCGTAGTCCTCGCACAGGATCTCCGTCAACCGCGGCGCGTGTATCTCCGGCCACTCAACCACCAGCCGCCGGATCACCGGCTCGAACTCGTCCAGGATCGACCCTGCCCGAGCTCGCGGGTATCGGGCGGCACATCGGCCTCGATCAGCCGCTTGACCGTGCGCCGGTTGATCCCCATCCGCGCTGCGAGAGCCATCCGCCGCCAGCGCCCTGACCCGAGCCCACTCCATCGCGCTGCGCACCTCCGCGCCGCCTCCCCGAGTTCGTCGGCAGACGACCCCAAGGATCACGACCAGAACAGCACCCCGCTTACGCGTGGCGCACAATTTCGCTCCCTAGAAGCGGTGCAGCATTCGCGTCCCGGCATCATTCAGAGGCGTCGTAGAATCGTCGCGCTGCGCTGCCGAATGCGTGGTCGTGCTTGGCAGACGATCTCCTTGCGGAACTCCTGGGCTCGTAGGAACGCCTCCCGCGATGAACAAGTGGCCGGCCAGCGCCGGCGAACACCTCCGCCATGCCACCGCCCACACCCCTGTGCACCTACTCGGCATGGGACAGGTGCTGCGCGACAGTCGCCCTAAGAGCGCCACCCCGAACCGCATCGGCGACCACGCCAATCTCTACGCGGCGCTGAGTCGCCTGGGCACAAGCATGTCCCGTTCGAGGCGAGGGATCAACGCGACCGCGACCTGCAAAGCCTCGGGGGCTCGCGGGTGCCAGCGCCCGTTCTCGCCTCCAGCCCCCACAAGCTCCGCACGGCCCGAGAACCTCTGGCAGCACATCCGAGGAGGACCGGGACCGCGGCGAACCGGTCAGCGGCAATCGGCTGGCGTGGTCCAGGCCTCGTTTGTCACTCAGCGTGGATACGACCAGCCGCGGTTCGCGTCGCGTTCAGGGCACTGCTCACGAGCGGCACGGAGGTCGGGTCACGCAGATTCGTTGGAGGCCGCCAACGCCAACGCGATGCTTCAGGCACCGGCGACACTGCTTCTCGAGTGATCAGGGACTCAGGTTCGGCACCCATGCATGCGCGGTCATCGCGCTGACAAACCGAAACTCCGCGACCTCCGGAGATTCTCCGAAGCCAAGAACGACGCGCCTGGTCACGGACTGCGTCATGGCAGGCACGGAGGCGACCGAGGTGCGTTGTGGCGTTCATGCGTCCGTCCGCCGCTTGGTCTTCGACGACCACAGCCCGTGGGAGGATGGACTGAGTGTCCGCGGTCGATCAACCCTCCTGGCTGATCTACGGGTCCAACGGCCAGACCGGCGGTCTGCTGGCGCGCGAGGCCGTCCGGCGTGGGCTGCAGCCGGTGCTCGCCGGGCGCGACGCCAGTGCGGTCAACGACCTGGCGGACAGCCTCGGGGGGCTGGAGACCCGGGTCTTCGGTCTCGACTCCCCGCGTCTGGACGGAGTGCGCGCAGTCATCCATTGCGCAGGCCCATTCGCCGACACCGCCAGGCCGATGCTCGACGCGTGCCTGCACGAACGCGCTCACTACATCGATGTCACCGGCGAGATCGATGTGCTCGAGCACGTTCTGGACCGCGACGCGGAGTGCCGTTCGGCCGGGATCGTCGCCCTGCCCGGCGCGGGGTTCGACGTCGTTCCGTCCGACTGCCTCGTCGCCCTGCTCAAGCGCGACCTTCCGGATGCGTCCCGGCTGGAGCTAGTCGTCGGGTGGTCCGGCGGGACGATCAGTCCAGGGACGCTGCGCTCGCTCGTGAAGACGCTGCGCCTGGGCGGGCGCGCGTGCCGCGGGGGACGTGTCGTACGCGCACCGCTCGGACGGCCCGTCCGTCTCCCGGGGCTCAACGGGCGCTCGCGCACCTTGCTCGTCATCCCCTGGGGCGACGTCGCGACCGCGTATCGCTCGACCGGCATTCCTGACGTGACGACCTTCCTCGAGGCGGATCGCCCGCTGGTGATCGCGGCCGCCTCGGTGCTGCTGCGCGGCCTGCTGCGTGTGGTGGACGTCGAGCACCGAGTTCCCCAGCTCGCGGGTCGGCTTGCGGGGGCCAACCTCGGGGTCGAGGCACCCAACGAGTCCGCGACGCTGTGGGCGCGCGCGACGGCCCCCTCGGGCCGCGCGGTCGCGCGCCGCATGACGACGCCGGGGCGCTACGCGACCACGGCCCATGCGGCGCTCGCGTGTCTGGAGGGTGTACTCGCCGGCACCGTCTCGCCCGGCGCTCACACCCCGTCGCAGGCGTTCGGGGCCGATTTCGCCCTGTCGCTCGAGCGTGTCGTGTGCGATCGGGTATGAGCGACGCCGCTGCCCAGTTCTCCGTGGCGGTGGTTGGCGCCGGGCTCGCCGGTCTGAGCGCGGCGATCCATCTGCAACGTGCGGGCGTCGAGGTGGTGGTGCTCGAGGCGGCAGACCGCGTCGGTGGCCGGACCCTCACGCGTTCGCTCGACGGTCAGCTCATCGAGTGTGGGGCCGAGTGGCTCGGTCCGCGGCACGTGCGCCTGCGGCGACTGGCACGCTCGCTGGGCCTCCGGATCGAGCCGGTCCGCCAACTGGGTCGCCCGGTGCTGTGGCGCGAGAGTGCCGGCGACCGCGTCTCGCGCGCCTTCCCCCCGGGGATGCGCGTCGACATGGTCCGTGCGCTGGGCCGGGCCGGGCGGCTGGCCCGCACGATCGACCCGTCCGCCCCGTGGACCGGGCCAGGGGCGGCTCACGACCTCCGCACAGTGGGCGATCTCTTCGACGCGGTCGACGTCAGCGAGCGCACACGTCACTACGTCGGCGCGATGATGGAGATGCTCTCAGGCACCCCCACCGACCAGCTCTCCCTGCTGCACCTGCTGTGGTGGATCCGGCGTGCCGGGGGGCCGGTGCGCGCATTTCGAGGCTCGTTCGACGCGCACATCGTCGAAGGCACGCAGGCGGTCGCCAACGCGATCGCCGAGCGGCTCGACCGCGCCGTGGTCGTGGAGTCGCCGGTGACGCACATCGCGCAGGACGGGGTCGTCGCGCTGACGGCCGCCGACGACCGCACCTACACCGCCCGCCGGGCGATCATCGCGGCGCCCTGGCACGGGTCGCTTCAACCGACGTACGATCCGCCACTGCCAGCCGCGCTCGCGCGTCTTGACGAGCTCCGCAGCGGGCCGGGGATCAAGGTCTTCGGCACGCTGCCCGACGGTCATCGCCCATCGCACCGGATCGCGCTCGGCGGGCCGCTCGTGAAAGGTGCCTGGCTGCTCGGCCAGCGCGTGACGGGGTACGTGCCGCCAACGGTCGAGGCGCCTGACGACGCCGCGCTCGTGACCGAGTTGGCCTCGGCCTTCGGCCTGAGGCCGGAGCAACTCCGCGGTTCGGCCGTATTCCGGTGGAGCGGGCAGCCGGCTGCCGGTGGGTGCGACATCGGGTTTCGGCCCGGGCAGCTGACGCGTCATGGGGCCACCCTGTCGGCCTCGCACGGGCTGGTCGAGTTCGCCGGCGTCGAGCGCAGCAGTTGGCCGAACAACATGGAAGGTGCGGTCGAGAGCGGCCAAGCGGCCGCCGCGCGCGTGCTGTCGGCGCTGCAGCGATGATTCGGGTGGCAGTCAGCCTCTGGGAGGTCGCGTTGGACGAGCTCCCGGCCCGCGTCGACGAGGTCATGCTCTCGCCGGATGAACGCATGCGCGTCGCCCGCTTCGCACGGCGAGACCAGGCGCGGCGCTGGACCGCCTCACACGTGGCGCTGCGTGCCGTGCTGGGGCGCCGGCTCAACGAGACACCGACGGCCGTCCGGCTCGAACCCGGGCGCCACGGCAAGCCCAGGCTCGTCGGCCGCGACGGACCCTACTTCAGCCTGTCTCACGCCGGCTCGCTGGCGCTCA
Organism: Solirubrobacter taibaiensis; assembly: GCA_027587225.1. GTDB lineage: Bacteria > Actinomycetota > Thermoleophilia > Solirubrobacterales > Solirubrobacteraceae > Solirubrobacter > Solirubrobacter taibaiensis. The sequence continues at coordinate 180,535 of JAPDDQ010000001.1, read as the reverse complement.
TCGCGGTGGTAGACGACCGCGAAGTCGGCGTAGACGTCGAGCACGCGGATCGCGACCGGTCGACGATCGCGCGGGTGTTGAGTGCTGCCGAGCAGCGGCTGCCGGAATCCGAACGCGTGCGCATCTGGTGCCGCAAAGAGGCGCTCGGAAAAGCGATGGGGATCGGCCTGGGTCCGGCACCGGAGCGATTGGACACCACTTCACCAGGGGACTACACGCTGACCGATCTGACGGTCGGAGCCGGGTACGTCGCCGCGCTGGCGGTGGCCGGCGCCGAGCCTCGGGTCCTGCAGAGACGGTTCACGTTCTAGTCGGCGCACGCCAGGCTCCCGTCCGTACCGCCGGCCCGCCGCCACGGACGGTCCACCCGGCGGGGGCATCAGGCCCTGGGAGACCGTGATGGCGTGCTGCTTGAACAGCGTCCAGCCAAGCTGTGAGAGCGCGTAGTGCGACTGCACCAACGGCGCGAGCAGGTCGGTCACCATGGTCGGTGCGGAGCCGATCCCCGGCGGCGTGAACCCGAGCGCGACGGGGGCGACGAACGAGTCAGGCCGGGTGGGAGCGGCCGGGCGGCGCTGCGCTCCCGCGGGCCAGGCGCGGTGCTCGAAGTGACCGTGCTTGTTGAACAGGTTGACCGTCACGTCGAGGCCAACGTCGACGAGGGCGACCACCAGGCTGCGCGCCACGCCGGCGCCCGCTGGGATCAGGCGAGCGTCGTCGAGCACCGCGAGCACGATCTCGCGCGCGTAGACCTTCTTCTCTGCACCCGTCGCCTCGAGAAAGCCTTCCGCCTCATGGGCCGCCACCGAGACGAGGTTGACCAGCGCGGCGACGTCCCTCTGGTGCTCGCCCACCCAGGCGGCCCCCTGTCGCAACTGCGCGAGGATGATGTCGTCGACGGAGGCCGTGCGACGGACCGCGGCCTCGACCCGCGCTTCGAGCGTGCCGGGAAGCGGATAGCCGGCGAGCACGCCGCGCCAGATCCACCGCGTGGCGATCGCCTCGAGTAGGTGGCCCCGCAAAAAGACGCGCTCGATGAACGCACGTGCGCGGCGCAGGAAGCCAGCGCGCGCGGGCGCTCGACCCGAGGTCCACAGGTCGTTGCCAGAGGCGAGCGGATACACGAGCTCGATCGTCCAGTCGACGATGCGCTCGAAGGCGAGCGGCTCAAGGGCGTTTGGGACTACCGGCAGATGCACCTTCGCTCGGCGCAGCCACCGGAGCATCGCTCCCTTGACCCGCCGCTTCTTGAGGTCGCCGGCCGCGTTGGGCCCGTACTCGCGCTCGGCGTCCTGCATCAGTGAGTCGATGACGTCGGTCCAGATCTGAACCGCCTCACTGGTCTGCTCGAGCGTGGGCGCCCACGTTCGCAGCTCGTCACCCAGATCCTCGAGGCTGTGCTCTTCAACCACTTGCGCATACGCGCGCTTGAGTCGGCGAATCGACGCGCGGACGCGCGCATCGACCGCAGGATCCGCCGCGGTGGGATCGGAGAATCCGCGCAGCAGCGTGAGCACGATCGTGTGGAGCGCGTACTCGATCTGGCCGACACCGGCGAGGGGGATCATCGGAGGCTCCGCCAGATGAGCACGACATACCCCACGAGCACCAGCAGCGCAACGCTGAACACGCTCGACGCAACTTCGCCGCCGAGCAGCCCGGACGGAGCCCCGGCGACGAGTACGGCGAGCGCGCCGACGAGGATGCAGCCGCCGATCAAGCGCGAGCGCTGGTCAGCGTGCCGGCGGTCCTCTCGGGAGGCGGACGTGCGCACCGACAGCACGAACCGATCCTCGGCCAGGTCTTCGAACAGGCGGCCCAGCGTCAGCGGAGCGTCACGCGCGAGGGTCAAGGTCTGCAGCGCCCGGGACATCGTCTGCTCGGGATCGAGGCCATCGAGCGCGTCACGCACCCGCAGTTCGGCGAAGAACGCCCGCCCGATCGAATCCAGGCTCGTGCTCGGCGCCAGCTCCGCGGCCACGCTCTCCCCGATGAGCAACGCGCGGTAGATCGACACGAGGCGCGGCGGGACCGAGTACCCGTTCGCGCGCGCGGCGGCGAGCGCGGCGACCAGCAACCGAGCGACCGGCGTGCGACCGCGCGCCCGCTCCTCGCCGCGCGTCTCGATCCACGAGCGCACCGCGGCCACGAAGTCACGATCGAAGCCGTCCGGGTCAGCGTGGCGGCCGGGCACCAGCAGGTCGAGCGCACCCCGCGCCATGCGTTCGGCGTCAAGGACGTAGACCGAGCTGACGTACTCCGTGAGCGCACGGTGCGTACCCGCGTCGAGCTCATCGACGAGCCCGAAGTCCACCATGCCCACGCGGTTGCCGTCCAGCGCCAACAGGTTGCCGGGGTGCGGGTCTGCATGGAACACGCGGTCGACGAAGATCTGCCTCAGCAGACCTCCGAGCAGCCGCTCGGCGAGCTGCACGGCGTCGAGTCCGGCATCAGCTATCCGCTCCGGCTCTCCCGCTCGCACCCAGCGCAGCAGGTCGGTGAACGGCACGCCTACGAGCAGTTCGGTGGTCACCACGGCTTGGCCCGACAGCTCAGGCCGTGGCGACGGCACCACGACACTGCCGTCAGGCGGATTGAGCGCGAACAGCCGCTCGGCATTGCGCAACTCGACCTCGAAGTCCAGCTCCTCCTCGAGCCAGCGCGCGAACTCGTCGACGAGGCGGCCCGCCGAAAGCCCGTGCAGCACTCCCGCCAACTGCAGCGCACGAGCGAGCCGGCGCACCGCGGGCAGGCCGCGTTCGATCTGCTCGCGCGCGTCCGGGCGCAGGACCTTGATCGCCACACTGCGGCCGTCACGTCCGCGCCCTTCGTGGACTTGCGCGAGGGAACCCGCGGCGAGCGGCATCGGGTTGATCCAGCTCAGGGCCTCGACCTCGCCGAGATCGGTGGTGATGATCCGGCGCGCGGTCCCCCAGGCGAACGGCGGCACCTGGTCGACGAGGCGCAGCAGCTCCGACGCGTAGCGATCTGGGATCAGGTCAGGCCGCAGCGCGAGGAACTGCCCGACCTTGACGCCGATCGGTCCTCGGCGCAGGAGCAGCTGGCGCAGCCGTGAGGGAGAGAGGAATTGCCCCTCCCCCTCGCGGCCGTGGGCCTGCTCGTCGGGACCCGCCGCTGGCATGCGCAGGTCAAGACGGCGTGCCTACCGCCGCGCTGCGTCGTAGGTACCGTAGAACGCGTCGATCGCTCGAGCGGGCGTTTTGATCAGCTCATCTACACCGGTGTACAGCCCCGCGGCCACGTCGGCCGGCAGGGCCATCGACGCTTGCATCGGACCACCCGCTCGCGAACGCGTGCGATCGGCGATGTCGCCGACGAGCGCGCTGACGGCATTGGCCGTGGCCTCGAACATCCCGATGTGCCCGACCAGCAATGCGTTCTGCAGCCGACCGCTCTCGTTTACCACGGTGCTGATCGGCGCCGACCCGAGCGGGGAAGTCGCGAAGCGCTCGCGCGGATAGCCTCGGTCGTACTCGTCGTTGCGCGCCCGGACGCGCATGCCGGAACGCTGGAGCACTCGACGCATCTCGTCTTCGAGATCCTTCTCGGCCTCCCGGTGGCGGCCCACCAGTTCGCGGTCGCGACGCTCGGCGCGGCGCAGCCTTGCGCGGATGTCCGCGATGCGATCCAGGTCGGGGTCCTCGACGTCGAGCTCGTCGGCGAGTTCCTCGAGCAGATCAGCGCGCGCGCTGCGTTGCTCGCGCGCCGCCTTCTCGAGCTCGGCGAGCTCGTCCTCCAGTTCGGCGCGAGCGGTCGACTGATCGTCGTCGGATCGCCGCTTTTGGCGCCGTACCGCCGCAGCATCGCGCTCGGCCTCGAGCTGCTCGACTCGCTCAACGAGACGCTGCATCTCGTCGTCACTCACTGTGTCCGCGCTGGGCGTCTTGGACGGTTGCGGCATGTCACGTCCCCTTGTATGCGGGAGGGCCTCCGGCGCGAGACTACCCGCCCATCACGACCTTGACAAGCGAAAGTGTAGGTCACTAAGGTCATGAGACCTCGAACGATGAGGGTCAGATTTCTGGTGTTCCGGAGACCCCACTACGGCGTGCTCTGAAGCGGATTTCTTGAGGAAGAGGCGTGGTTATGTCCGATCGCGACCGGGCCGAGTACGACCGCGTCGTCTTCATAGACCGTTCACCTGACGCAGTGTTCGAGTTCTGCCGCCAGGGTGAGAACTTCGCGAAGATCTCTCCCGAACGAATCACTCCCACGCGCGCGACGCGCGACACCGTCGTAAAGCCTGGCGGGACGTATGTCTTCCGCCACTGGATCTCCAACGTCATACCGATGCGGTGGCGGGTGGAGATCGTCGACTACGAGTACGGGCATCACTACGTCGACTTTCAGCGCCGGGGACCGTTTCGGTACTTCCGTCATACGCACACCTGCGAGCCCGAGGGCTCCGGTACGAAGTACAGCGATCGCGTCGAGTTCGAATCATATTTCGGGCCGCGCGTCGATCGTCTGATCAAACGTCGGCTGGCATCGGTGTTCGCGCATCGCCAGCGCGAGATGAAGCGGCTTCTCGAGGACGAGCCGTGAGCGTCGATGTTCGCCTGGTCGGCGACCGCCGACCGGCAATCCACGACTGGGTCAAAGTCCCGTTCGCGCTGCATCGCGATGACCCTTGCTGGGTGCCTCCGCTGCGGGGGGAGGCGAGGCGTGCTCTGGACCGCCGGCGCAACCCATTCTTCCGCCACGCCGACGTCGAGCACTTCGTCGCCTATGACGACTCGGATATCGCGGTGGGCCGGATCGCGGCGACGATCTACCCGGCCCACCATGCCCGGTTCGGCGACATGACCGGGTTCTTCGGGTTCTTCGAGGCGGTCGACGACCCGGCGGTGGCGCGGGCGCTGCTGACGACCGCCGAGGACTGGCTCGCGGAGCGCGGCATGCGGCGTGTCGCCGGGCCGTACAACTACTGCAGCACGCAGGAGATGGGGTTGCTGGTCGACGGGTTCGACGCGGCGCCGACGATCTTTCAGACGTACAACCCACCGCGCTACGTCGGCGCCCTGCAGACGAACGGCTACGCACCGGCCTTCAGCATGTCGACCTACCACTTCCGCGTTTCGAAGGCCGGCGAGCAGACGCGGGTGGCGATCAAAGCGGGCGACGCGGCGCTCGCGGCGGAGGCGCTCCGCGTGCGGCGGCTTGATCGCCGCCGATACGCCGACGAGATGGAGACGTTGCGACGTTTGTTCAACACCGCCTTCGCGGACAACCACGACGTGCTCCCGTACGAGCACGACGTCTTCCACGCGATGGTGAGGCCGCTGAAGCCCTTCGTCGACCCACGCCTGATCGCGTTCGTGGAACGCGACGGCGAACCGGTGGCCTTCACCGTCATGGTCCCTGACCTCAATGCATTGCTGCATCAACTCGGGGGCCGGCTGACCCCGTGGAGCGCGATCACGCTCAAGCGACGCCTGCGCCGGATCGACTCCGCGGTGATCCTGCTGATCGGCGCGTTGCCGCAGGCGCGCCACACTGGCATCGGGCGGGCGCTCGTCGGCGAGATCATCCGCGGCATCGGCGAGGGCGGCTATGAACACGTGCACACGACGTGGGTGCACGAACACAACGCACCCGTGTTCTCACTCGTCGCCCAGTTCGACGCCGACGTGGTGCGGCGTTACGCGATCTACGACCGCACGCTCTGACTCGTGATTCTGGTGACAGGAGCCACGGGCTGTGTGGGATCGAGCCTCGTACGGCGCCTCGTCACCGACGGGGAGCAGGTGGCGATCCTGCGACTTGCTCACGATGACGCCCGCGCCCTCGGCCAGTTGTCCCGCGAGGTTGAACATCGCGTCGGTGACGTGCGCGCGCCCGACACGCTCACCGGTGCGCTGCGGGGGGTTGATTGCGTCTATCACCTGGCAGGCGTCGCCACCGCAGTCAACGCGCACAGCCGTCACATGTGTGCAGTCAACGTCGACGGCACAGGACACCTCATGCGGGCGGCGCTGCAGTCACAGGTGAGACGGGTGGTGCACACCTCGTCGGCGATCGCCATCGGCATCCCGGACGCCGCGACCCCCGTGGACGAGTCCTTTGCCTTCAACGGTGGCGACTTCGATCACGCGTACGCCACCACCAAGCGCCACGGCGAGGAGATCGTCCGCGGGGCCGTCGCCGAAGGCCTGGACGTCGTGATCCTCAACCCGTCCGCGGTGATGGCGCCTGGCGGAAGCCTGCGGCACGGCTGGGCCGGGTTGGTCGCCGCCGTGCATCGCGGCCTGTTGAGGGCGTACCCGGACGGCGGTGTGTCGATGACGCCGGAGACCGACGTCGCGGACGCGCATGTGCGCGCGATGCAACTCGGGCGTACCGGCGAGAGGTACATCGTCGCCTCCCACCATCTCAGCTACGCCGACCTCACGCGAGCCATCGCCGAGGTCGTCGGCGTAACCCCCCCGCGGGTGCGCTTGCCCGACGCGGCAGTCGCGGTTGCCGGCTTGCTGGGCTCTGCAGTCGCGCGTGTGCGGTCGCCCGAGAAGAGTCCGTTCCTGACCAGAGAGAACGCGGTTCTGATGACCCGGACGATGTTCTATGACCAAGCCAAAGCCGTGCGCGAACTGGGCGTCCGCGCTACGCCCCTCGAGCCGGCGATCGCCGCAGTCGATGCGTGGTGCCGGCGGGCGGGGGCGGTCTGATGGATGGCGCGCGCACGCTGCCCGAGGTCATCCGCGACCGCGCCCGCCTCGCCCCGGGGGCGCCGGCGTTCACCTATCTCCCTGACGGAGAACGCGTCGCCGCGACGCTCTCCTTCGGCGAGCTCGATGCTGAGGTGCGGGCGCTCGCCGCCACCCTGCTGGAGCGGGCGCAGCCGGGCGATCGCGCCCTGCTGTTGTACCCGCACGGCCTCGACTTCGTCCGGGCGTTCCTGGCCTGCCTGTACACGGGGATCGTCGCGGTGCCCGCCTACCCGCCGCGGCTGGGCGACCGCCACGGAGCCGCTCCGGCGCAGCGGGTCGCGTCCGACTGCGACGCCTCACTGCTCCTCACGACCGCCGAAGCGGCGGAGCGTGTCCGCGCCTGGGGGGCACTCCAGACGCTCGCAACCGACATGCCGGCGCTCGCCGCGGTATCCGATTGGGAGCCGCGGCCCGTCCGGCCGGACCACCTGGCCTTCCTCCAGTACACGTCCGGCTCGACCGCGGCGCCCAAGGGCGTCATGGTCACGCACGGCAATCTCCTGCACAGCGAGCGGATGATCGCGTCGGCGTTCGGGCACACGAGCGCGTCGACGTTCGTGGACTGGCTCCCGCTCTATCACGACATGGGCCTGGTCGGCAGCCTGCTCCAGCCCCTGTACGTCGGCGCACACAGCGTGCTGATGCCGCCGGAGGCGTTCCTGCAGCAGCCCGCCCGCTGGCTGCGGGCGATCTCGCACTTCGGCGGGCGGACCGGCGGCGGACCGAACTTCGCGTACGAGCTCTGCGTCCGGCGGGTTCGGCCCGAGCAGCTCGAGGGCGTCGACCTGTCGGGTTGGGAGATCGCCTTCAACGGCGCAGAGCCGGTACGGGCGAGCACCCTCGAGACGTTCTCGGCGGTGTTCGCTCCCTGGGGGTTCAGGCGGGAGGCGTTCTACCCGTGCTACGGCCTCGCCGAAGTCACGCTGTTCGCCTCCGGTGGGCGCAAGCTCGAACGTCCGAGCCGGCTGGAAGTGGACGCGGAACGGCTCAAGGCAGGCCGGGCCGTCCCCACCGAGTGCGGGGTGCGGCTCGTGTCGTCGGGACGGGCATGGCTCGACCGCCGGATCGAGATCGTCGATCCTGTTGACGGCACGCGCTGCGCCGAGGGCATCGTGGGCGAGATCTGGCTCATGGGCGCCGATGTCGCGCGCGGGTACTGGAACCGGCACGACGAGACCGCGCAGAGCTTCGGGGCACGCCTCGACGACGGCGACGGCCCCTTCCTGCGAACCGGCGACCTCGGGTTCATGCGCGGCGAGGAGCTCGTGGTCACGGGCCGGCTCAAGGACCTGATCGTGGTCGCCGGCCGCAACGTGTACCCGCAAGACATCGAGGACACGGTGGAGCAGAGCTCACCGCTGATCCGGAGCGGCTGCAGCGCCGTCTTCTCCTACGAGCGCGGCGGCACCGAACACGTCGCGGTCGTTGCCGAGCTGCGCGCGACCGAACCGGACGACCCGGCCACCGTGATCCGGCGCATCCGCGAGCAGGTCGGGCTTCGACACGGGCTGTCGCTGAGCGACGTCGCGTTGATCGAAGCCGGAACCCTCGACAAGACGTCCAGTGGCAAGGTGCGGCGAAGCGCCTGCCGCCGTCGGCTGCTCGACGGGAAGCTGCAGCTCGTGTCGGCCTCGAGCCTGCCGGTGCCGGCCGAGGCCGAAGGAGCCGTATGATCGAGCGCCGCCTCTTAAGCGTGATGGCGATCGAGGACTGGCTCCAGGAGCACATCGCGCTCATGCTCGGCGTCGCCCCGGAGCACGTCGACCCGACCCAGCCGTTTGCGGCGATCGGGCTCCGATCAGCCGACGCGGTGGCGCTCACCGGCGAGCTGGCGGACTGGCTCGACATACCCGTGGACGCGACGGCGCCGTGGGATCATCCGACGCCGGAAGCGCTCGCCGCGGCGTTGCACGTGTACATGAGCGCCGGCTCCGCGACGGTTGGCGATTGATCGTGACCGAGCCGATCGCGATCATCGGCATCGGCTGCCGCTTCGCCAGTGTGGCTGGGCCAGACGCGTTCTGGCGGCTGCTCGCCGACGGCGTCGACGCGATCGCCCCGCCCCCGCCCGGACGTGACGTAGACGGGGTTCCCCCCGGGGGCTACGTCTCCGAACTCGACACGTTCGACCACAGCTTCTTCAAGCTCTCCGCACGCGAGGCGGCGCACATCGACCCCCAGCAGCGGCTCGTCCTCGAGATCGGCTGGGAGGCGCTCGAAGACGCAGGCAGCGTCCCGGACGAGCTGCGCGGCACCCGGACCGCGGTCATCGTTGGTGTCGCCACCTTCGATCACGGCGCGCTGCAACTGCAGCGCGCGTCAACCGACGCATACGTCGGCACGGGCGGAGCGCTCAGCGTCGTGGCGGGGAGGCTGGCGTACACCCTCGACCTGCGCGGGCCGGCGCTGAGCGTGGATACGGCCTGCTCATCGTCGCTGGTCGCGGTCCACCTCGCGTGCGAGAGCTTACGCCGGGGCGAGTGCGAGCTGGCGCTCGCGGGTGGCGTCAGCGTGCTGCTCGCCCCAACCGTCACGCGTGAGTTCGCGCGCGCCTCGCTGCTGGCCGCCGACGGTCGCTGCAAGCCGTTCGACGCTCGTGCCGACGGCTACGTGCGCAGCGAGGGTGCCGGGCTGGTCGTGCTCAAGCCGCTCGCCGAGGCACTGCGCGACGACGATCGCATCTACGCCGTCATCCGCGGCAGCGCCGTCAACCAGGACGGGCGCTCGAACGGCCTGACCGCGCCCAACTGCGCGGCGCAGGAAGCGGTTCTGCGGGCGGCGTACGCCGCCGCGAGTGTCGATCCGGTCGACGTCGACTACGTCGAGGCGCACGGTTCGGGCACCGCGCTCGGCGACCCGATCGAGGCGCGTGCGCTCGGCGCCGTGGTCGGTGCGGGACGGTCACCCAACCGCGCGTGCGCGATCGGGTCGGTGAAGTCCAACATCGGGCACACCGAGGCCGCCGCAGGCATCGCCGGGCTGATCAAGGCGACGCTCGCCCTGCACCACGGCGAGATCCCGCCGTCGCTGCATTTCGAGCAGCCGAACCCGCGCATCGACTTCGATGCGTTGGCGCTGTCGGTGCAGCGCGAGCTCTGCCCACTGGGGCCGCGCGACCGACCGGCGCTTGCGGGCATCAGCGCGTTCGGGTTCTCGGGGACGAATGCGCACGTCGTGATCGAGGGCGCGCCCGATCCGGCGCCCGCGGACGCTGCCGGCGGCGACGAGATCGTCCCCGTCCTGTTGTCTGCGCGTGATCAGCCGGCACTGCGAGCAGCCGCCGGCGCCTTGCACGGGCACGTCCTGCGCGAGGCGCCGACGCTCGCTGGTGTGGCTCGCACGACCGCGCTCCGACGCGCCCAGCATCCGGAGCGCTTGGTGCTGCTCGCCGGGGGACGTGACGAGCTCGCGGCCGGGCTCGAGGCGTTCACCGCAGGCGCGGCGTGGCCGAGCGCGGTCAGCGGCCGGGCACCGCGCCGGGCACCCCGGATCGCGTTCGTGTTCCCCGGGCAGGGAGGGCAGTGGCGAGGCATGGGTGCCGCGCTCGAGCAGCGTGAGCCGGCCTTCGCCGCAGCCAGCGCGCGCGCCCGAACGGCGATCACAGCCGCGTCCGGCGCAGACGCGGGCGGCGGCCACCGCGCCGATGGCGGGTTCGGGGCGCCGACGCTCGCCCAACCCGCGCTGTTCGCACTTCAGATCGCGCTGGCGGCATTGTGGCGTTCCTGGGGCGTCGAGCCCGTGGCAACCGTCGGGCACAGCATGGGCGAGGTGGCCGCCGCGTGCGTGGCCGGCGCGCTCACGCTCGAAGACGCGGCCCGCGTCATCACGCTCCGCAGCGCGCTGCTGCAGCGCATCGCGGGACGCGGCCAGATGCTGCTGGTCGAGCTGCCCGCGGACTCGGCGCTGGAGGTGGCGGGCAGCGCCCGGATCTACCTTGCGGCCGCCAATGGCCCGACGTCAAGCGTGATCGCCGGGCCGCCGGAGGAGATCGAGGACGCGATGACGACGCTGCGCTCCGCGGGAGTTTGGTGCCGACGGATCGACGTCGATGTCGCCGCGCACGGCGCAGACGTCGAGCCGCTGCTCGCCGAACTGGCGGGCGGCCTCCGTGGCCTCGAGGCGCGCCGCCCGACCCTCGAGCTCTATTCGACGGTCACCGGCGAGCCGTGGGGCGACCCACTCGATGCAGGCTACTGGGAGGCGAACCTGCGCCGGCCCGTGCGCTTCTGGCCCGCCGCACGGCGCATGCTCGAGGACGGAATCGACGCGTTCGTCGAGCTCAGCCCGCACCCCACGCTCGTGCGCGCGCTCTCCAGCGGCGTGGCAGCGGTGCGCGCGGACGCGGTGGCTGTCGGTGGCCTGCGCCGCGACGAGAACGCGAGGGAAGGGCTGCTACGGGCCGCTGCGGAGCTACACGTGCGCGGCGCGATAATTGACTGGGAACGCATCCTGCCGGCCGCACGCTGGGTGCGGCTCCCGCCGTACCAGTGGCAGCGCGCCTCGCTCCCCGGGCACGCGGGAGGCGCGGGCGACACCTGGACCGGCCTGCTCGGCACCCGCGTCGCCGTCTCGACCGCGCCCGGAACGCATATCTGGCCGGTAGCGCCCGCAACGGCGCTGATGCGGGAGCACCGCATCGCGGACGTGGCCGTCATGCCTGCCGCCGGATACGTCGCGGCCGCGCTGGCTGGTGCTCGCGAGCTCGGCTTCGCGACACCGGAACTCGCGGGCGTCGCGTTCAAGCGGCCGCTGAGCCTTCCGGACGAGAGCGATCCACCGACCGTGCAGCTGGCGTTCCAGCCTGACGGCGAGCACTGGCGGTTCATGGTTGCGAGCCTCGCCGGTGGCGCATGGGCGACGCACGCCGAAGGCAGCGCGCGCTCGGCTCAGGCCACGCCTGGGGACGACGTCGGCGCGGCCCGCAAGCACTGCACGTCGCCGGTGTCGCTCGACGAGCACTACGACCACCTGGCAGCGGCCGGCGCCACGTTCGGTCCGGCGTTGCGCCCGCTGACCGAGGCGTGGTGCGGCGCGGGCGAGGCGTTCGCACACCTGACTGCAGCACCGGCGCTGATGAGTACGTCCGAAGTCGAAGCGGCGCTGCTCGACGGCACCTTGCACGTCATCGGCATCGCCGCCACCGCGCGGCTGACCGGCCGCCGGAGCGGGCCTGCGGTCCCAACCAGAATCGAACGGCTCTCAAGCGTGCGCCCGCTGGTGGCGGGCGAGGCGTATTGGTGTCACGCGGTCCTCGAGCGCGCCGGCGAACATCGGCTGCAGGGTTCGATCCGCGTCTACGGCGATGACGGCGCGCTGAGCTGCCGAGCAGACGGCGTCACGCTCGAGTGGCTGCAGCGACGGGTGCACGCGCCGCGGCTGCACGCCGTCACCTGGACGCAGGCCGAACCTCCCGCCCGCCGGGCCACCTCGCGCGTGGTGGTCGGGCCCGGCGCGGCGGCGGCCGTCCTCGGGACGGCCCTCGGCGCTCCCGTCACGCGCGACGCGCAGGGGCTGCGCCACCACGGGATGACGCCCACGCAGATCGTGTACGCCGTACCCGGCACCGGAGGCCTGGGCGCGCCCGGCCACGCCCAGCAGGATCTCCTCGAGCTCGTGCAGGCGCTGCCGTCGTCGGGCGTGCGGCTCAGCGCCGTCACGCACGGTGTCCACGCGCTGAGCGGCGATGGGCCGATGGTGTGCGCGCCCGCGGCTCCCGTATGGGGGCTACTGCGCGCGATCGCAAACGAGCGGCCGGAGCTGGGCTGCCGGCTCGTCGACCTCCCCGCGCGTCCTCTCGCGGCCGATCTGGAGCTGCTCGGCCGCGTGCTCGACGGCGAGGCGACCGAGACCGTAATCCGCGGTGGCCGTGCGGCGACCCCGAACCTGGTCGCGCTTCCGGCGATACCGAGCGCGGCACCGTCGCTGCGTGCCGACCGCACCTACGTGATCAGCGGCGGAACCGGCGCCCTGGGATTGCTGCTGGCGGAGCACCTCAGCACGCTCGGCGCGCGTTCGATCGCCTTACTGGCGCGCCGCGAGCCGCAGCCCGCACAGCGTGCCCAGCTCGCAATCATCGACGCTGACGTCACCGTGCTCGTCGCGGACGTCGCCGCCCCGGGGCTGCGCGGCGTTCTTGAGCGCGTGCGCTCGCCGATCGCCGGCGTGATCCACGCCGCCGGGCGCCTCGACGACGGGCTCGCCGCCGACCTGACCCGCGAGCGGCTTGACGCCGTCATGGCTCCGAAGGCCTTGGGCGCGTGGAACCTCCACGAGGCGCTGCTGGGCGTGGAGTTGGACTTCTTTGTGCTCTTCTCATCCATCGCAGGTCTGCTCGGCTCGCCGGCGCAGGCCAATCACGCCGCCGCGAGCGCCTACCTCGACGCGCTGGCGGCGTACCGAGCCGGGTTGGGGTTGCCTGCACTCAGCATCGCCTGGGGCCCGTGGCGGGACCTCGGAGCCGCCGGCGCCGCGCTGCCACGGCTCGAGCGACTCGGTGTGCTCGGACTCGACCGCGAGCAGGGTCTGGCCGCCTTCGATGCCGCGCTCATGCTCGGTCGCACGCAGGTCGCCGTGCTCGCGGTCGATCCGGCGCGTCTGCGGGTGCATGCCGCCAACGGCGCCACGCTGCTGCGTTCGCTCGCCGGTCCGGAGCCCATGGTCGCCGAGAGCAGGCTGCGAGACGAGCTCGCCGCGCTCCCCCCGACGGCGCGCCGGAGCCGGCTGCGTACGCTCGTCCTCGAACGCCTGGCGGCGATCCTCCGGGTGGAGGTCGGCGCGATCGATCCCCATGCCCCGCTGCTCGACCTCGGGCTCGACTCGTTGATGGGAATCGAGCTGCGCGATGAGCTCCAGAACCGCCTCGATCTGCCGCTGCCCAGCGGGCTGGTGTGGGCGCACCCGACGGTCGCGGACCTCGTCGACGGACTGCTCGCCCGGTTCGAAGGGCACGATCCCGCCTGCGGCGACATCGCCGCTGAGCTCCGCGTGATCGAGCAGGAGCTGCGATCGTGACCGACCAGGCCGCGTTGCTCTCGCAGGCCCTTCGCCAAGTGCGCGCGTTGCGTGCCGAGCTCGCCGCGGCGCGCGCCGCCGACGCGATCGCCGTGGTTGGCGCCGGCTGCCGACTTCCCGCCGGCAGCGAGAGCCCTGACACCTTGTGGGAAGCGTTGACGGCCGGCGTCGACGCCGTCCGTCCGTGCCCGCCCGAGCGCGCACGATCCGGCCCCGGCGCCGGCACGAGCGCAGGCCTGCTCGACGACGTAGAGCACTTCGACGCCGGGTTCTTCGGCATCGGCGACGTCGAGGCGCGCGACATCGATCCGCAGCAACGGCTGGCGCTCGAGATCGCCTGGGAGGCCATCGAGGATGCCGGCCTCCCGCTCGAGGCGTTGCAGCAGCGGTCGACCGGGGTCTTTGCCGGGGTCTACCAGAGCGACTACCTCGTGATGCAGCTCGAGCGGCGTCACGTCACCGCGTTCACCGGACCCGGCAACGCGCACAGCGTCGTCGCCAACCGCATCTCCTACGCACTAGGGCTTTCCGGGCCAAGCGTGGCGGTGGACACGGCATGCTCGTCTTCGCTGGTCAGCGTCCATCTCGCCCGCAGAGCGCTGCAGGCGGGCGACTGCGATGTCGCGCTCGCCGGCGGCGTGAATCTTCTGCTCTCGCCGCGCAGCACCGAGGTCACCGAGCGGGTACTGCCGATCGCTCCCGGCAACCGGTGCCGCCCGTTCGACGCGGCGGCGGACGGCATCGTGCGTGGCGAAGGCTGCGTCCTGTTCGTCCTCAAGCGCCTGGCCGACGCGCAAGCCGACGGCGACCGCATCCGAGCCGTGCTGCGCGGCTCGGCGGTCAATCACGACGGGCGTACGAACGGCTTGACCGCGCCGAGCCCGACGGCCCAACGGGCGCTGATCGACCGCGCGCTGGCCGACGCCGGTCTCACAGCCGATGCGATCGGATACGTCGAGGCCCACGGGACGGGAACCCCACTCGGGGATCCCATCGAGGCGTGGGCGCTCGCCGCCGTCTACGGCCAGGGCCCCGATCCGTGCCTGATCGGCTCGATCAAGGGCAACTTCGGCCATCTCGAGGCCTGCGCGGGAGCCGCCGGTCTGCTGAAGACGATCCTCTGCGTCGAACGCGGGGAGATCCCGGCAACCCCGAATCTCGACACCCCCAGCCCGCATCTGGAGCTCGCGGACACGCGGCTCGAGTTGACGACGTCGGCGCGCGGATGGGCGGACCGCTCACCGCGCGTCGGCGCAGTGAGCTCGTTCGGGTTCGGTGGGGCCAATGTGCACGTGATCGTCGAGCAGGCGCCCGCCGCGACCGCTGACTCGCCCCGGACAACCGCGTGGCGGCCGCTGGTCCTGCCGCTGGCGGCGCGCGATCCAGGCGCGCTGGAGGCGCTGCGGGCGATGTACCTCGAGCGGCTAGAGAGCGGCGTCGAGATCGCCGCGCTCGCGCAGGCCGCCGCCCGCCGCCGCACGCATCACCCCTACCGGCTCGCCGCGTCCGGCGGCGACAACGCCGACGTGTGCGCGGACCTGCGGCGTCGTGTGGTGGGCTCGCACGCGCCCGACCCCGGAGTGATCGCGTTCGTGTTCTCCGGTCAAGGCGCGCAGTGGGCGGGAATGGGCGCGGAGCTGCTCGCCGGGAGCGCCGTGTTTCGGTCTGAGGTCCGCCGTTGCGATGACGAACTCCGCAGGCTCGCCGACTGGAGGCTGCAGGACGCGATCGGCCACGACAATGTGCCGCTCGCGCGCACGGACGTGGCGCAGCTCGCGATCTTCGCCGTCCAGGTCGGGCTCGTGGCGATGTTGCGCCAGGCCGGAGTGATGCCGGAGGCCGTCGTCGGGCACAGCGTCGGCGAGGTTACGGCGGCGTACGTCGCCGATGCTTTGCCGCTCGGCGAAGCGGTCGCGCTGCTGCACCGGCGCGGGAAGCTACTCGAGCAGCTGGCAGCGGGCGGAGCGATGCTCGACGTCCGGCTCGACGAAGCCGCTGCGCGGGGGATGATCGAGGGCCGCGAGGACGTGCTCGCCATAGCAGCCGTCAATGCGCCCGGCTCGTGCGTGCTGTCCGGCGGCGCGGCGGCGATCGCACAAATGGAGAGCGAACTGGCTGCGCGCGGCGTCCGCGCCCGCCGGGTGCACGTCCAACACGGGTTCCACAGCCCGCTCGTAGCGGCTCAGCCAGCGCGTCTGCACAGTGTCCTGGGCGGAGTGCCCGCCGGCGTACCGCGGATCCCGCTGTACTCCACGGTGACCGGCGCACGCCTCCCCGAGACCGGCTTCGCCGCCGATCACTGGGTCCGCAACGCGCGCGGCTGCGTTCGGTTCGCCGATGCAGTCGCGGAGCTCCTGGCCGACGGCGCGAACACGTTAGTCGAGGTCGCCCCGCACCCGGTGTTGGCGCCCTCCTTGACGGAGATCGCGAGCGACCGCAACCCGTCGCCGCGGATCGTGCCGACCATGCGAAGAGGTGGTGATCGTCGGGACTTCGCCGCCGCGATCGCGCGCCTGTACGAGGCCGGCGCCGTGATCGACTGGCGGACGCTCGACCCCGGTCCGCGCGAATGGATCGCGGCGCCGCGCTACCCCTGGCAGCGCCGCCGGTACTGGCTCGACGGCGAGCCGGATTCGATCCCAGCGGACGGCCCCGCGGAACGGCCCGGCGCGGACGAAGTGCTCGCCGATCTCCGTGACCGGGTCGCCGCCGCGTCGGGTGTCCCGGCGACTGAGATCGACGTCACCGCTCCGGCCGATGCGCTTGGGCTGGACTCGCTGATGGTCGTCGAGCTGCGCAACCAGGTCCAGGCGCGCTTCGGCCTGACCGTTCCGCTGTCGGCGCTGCTGGGCGGGATGAGCCTGGCCGGCGTGGCCGAGCGCGCCACCGCCCCGGCCCCGGACATCGTGGCCGAACTCAGCGACGACGAAGTGCTTGCGGCGCTCACGGCGATGGGCCCGGAGGGTGGCGATGACTGAGCTGGCGGCGTTGTCACCGGAGGAGCGACGCGCGTTGCTCGCCCGCCGGCTGCGCATCCATGAAGGCATCCACCCGTTCGCGCGCCACGTCAACCCGACGCTCGCGCGCATGCTCGAGGCCGTCGGCCTCGACTTGCGCTACGTCCGTGGCGACGGCGCGTGGCTCATCGACGCGCGCCGCCGTCGCTACCTCGACTGCGCCGCCGGCTACGGCGCGGTCCCCTTCGGCCACAACCCGCCCGAGGTGTGGCACGCGCTCGAGGCCGTGCGCGCCGCGGGCGAACCAGCCATCGTGCAGCCGTCACTGCTCGACGCGGCGGGCGCGCTCGCCGCCAGTCTGCTCGCCGAACTCCCGCGTGGGCTGGACCGCGTGGCGTTCGCCAATAGCGGGGCCGAGGCGGTGGAGGCCGCCCTCAAGCTGGCGCACGCGGCGACCGGGCGGCACCTGATCGTCGCCACTGATGACGGCTTCCACGGCAAGACGCTCGGCGCGCTCTCGGCAACGGGTCGTGTGCGCTACCAGACCCCGTTCGGAGCGCCCGTCGAAGGTTTCCGACATGTGCCCTATGGCGATCTCGACGCGCTCGGCGCGATCCTCCGTGCCCATCCGGGTGAAGTGGCCGCGTTCGTCGTCGAGCCGATTCAGGGCGAAGGCGGCATCGTCGAGCCCCCGGCGGGCTACCTGTCCGCGGCGCGTGGCCTGTGCTCCGAGCACGGAGCGCTGCTCGCGCTCGACGAGGTACAGACCGGCCTCGGCCGCACGGGCCGCCTGTTCGCGCTCGAGCACGAGGCGATCGTTCCCGACATCCTCGTCCTGTCAAAGGCGCTCGGCGGTGGGCTGTTGCCGGTCGCGGCCACCGTGTACGGCCCCGCGGCCCACAGCGAGGCGTTCCTGCGGCTGCACACGAGCACGTTCGCCGCCAACGCGCCGGCGTGCCGTGTCGGCGTCCGCGTGCTGGAGCTGCTTACCCGAGACGAGCGTTCACTGGTCCGCGCCGTGGCAGAGACGGGAGCGCGTCTGCGCGAGCGCTTGGAGTCGCTCCGTGAACGGTATCCCGCGCTCGTCACCGACGTCCGTGGCCGGGGACTGCTGCTGGGCGTCGAGCTCACCAGCGACGCGAGCGCGTTTCGGCACCAGTCGCTGCTCGGTGGATTGGCCGAGCAGGAGCAGCTCGCGCCGCTCGTCTGTAGCGATCTGCTCCACCGCGGAGGCGTCCGCGTCGCGCCAACGCTGTTTGGTGGACGCGTCATCCGCGTGGAGCCGCCGCTGACGATCAACGAGGCCGAATGCGACGTGATCGTCGAGGCGTTCGAGCGCACGCTGGCCACGCTCGAGCGCTGCGACACGGCGACGCTGGTCAGCGGCACGCTGGGCGGCACTCGCTCCGCCGTGGCGGCTCGGCTCCACCCTCCCGGGCACCCGCCCCTGATCCAGCGGGCCGGCGAGCCGCGCTGGGCGTTCGTGATGCACCCGCTCGACCGGCGCAGCTACCGCGACTTCGACGCGAGCCTCGACGCGCTCTCGGACGGTCAGCTCGAGACATTCACGCGTCGGCTCGAGCGCGGACGCGGACCCGGCGACCCGGGAGCGCTCCCGCTCGGCTCACTGCGCGTCGTCTCGGCCGCGGGGGGCAGCGCCTTCGGCGAGCTTATCGGGCTGCCACTGACCAGCGACGAGTTGCTGGACCTGCCCGCGGCAGATGCGCTGGAGCGCGTCGGCGAGGCCGTCGAGCTCGCGCGCGAGCGCGGCGCCGAGGTCGTCGGACTCGGGGCGTTCACGTCGATCGTCACCGCCAACGCGACGGCGCTCCGCGAGCGCGGCATCCCACTGACGACCGGCAACGCATTCACGGTCGCAGCCGCGCTGGAGGCGTTGGAGCGAGGCGCGAACACCCGCGGCACGACGCTCGCCGACGCGCACGTCGGTGTGGTCGGGGCGACAGGCGCGATCGGTCGGGGCGTCGCGTTGCTGCTGGCTGAACGCTGCGCCCGGCTGACCATCGTCGGCAACCCGGCCGGCGGCGACCGCAGCCTGGCACGGCTGCGCGCGACGGCACGGGACATCGCCGCCCATCTGACGGACGCATCGCGCGCTTCCAACGCGCTGGCGACGGTGATCCTCACGCTGCCCGGAGGGCAGGATCCGGTCGACGCGCTCACGGCTGCCGGAGTGCTCCGGCTCGCGTCGGACGTCGATGTGCTGTCGGAGTGCGCGCTCGTGGTCGTAGCGACGTCGACGCCTCACCCGTTCCTTGGGAGCCGGCAGCTCGCGCCCGGCGCCGTCGTGTGCGACGTCTCGCAGCCGTCCAACGTCCACCGGTCGATACGCGTGACCCGCCCTGACACGCTGATCATCGACGGTGGCGTGATCGAGGTGCCGGGACGCGCGGACCTGGGCATCAGCTTCGGACTTCCGCCGGGTCACGTGTACGCCTGCATGGCGGAGACGATCCTGCTCGCGCTCGACGGGCGCGCGCACGAGGGGACCGTTGGCGCTCGCATCGACGCGGACGCGATCGCCACGCTGTCGGACGCAGCCCACCGGCACGGCTTCCGCGTCTCAGTGCCAGACGTCCGGGCGGTGAGCACGTGACGGCGCCGCGGGTCATCCGCGACGTCGCGCGACTGCTGGTGCTGAGCGCCATCGTCGCGCGCCGCTGGAGCGGTCCCGCGCTCCGCCGGCTTCTGCGGCGGCCGGTCCCCGCCACCGAGGTCGGGCGTCGGCTACGCGAGACGTGCGAAGCGCTCGGCATCACCTACGTGAAGCTCGGCCAGTACCTCGCCGCGCGGTTCGACCTACTTCCGATGGCCGTCGCGCGTGAGCTCGGGCGGCTTTTCGACTCGGTCGAGCCGATGCCCTACGACGAACTGCTGCGGCAGATCGGCCGCGAACTCGGACGCCCGGCTGAGACCGTGTTCGCGTCAGTGGAGCGCGTTCCGCTCGGATCCGCGTCGGTCGCGCAGGTACATCGTGCGCGTACTCGAGACGGACGGGACCTGGCCGTGAAAGTGCGGCGCCCGGGCGTCCAGGAGCGGTTCGACTCAGACATGCGCAACCTCTCACGGCTCGCGCGCATCGTCGACGCGCTTGGCGTCTTGCACGGTGTCCCGCTCGCGGACGCCGCGCGGGAGTTCGAGACGTTCACGCGCCGCGAACTGGATTTCCGTCTGGAGGCGGCCACGATGGACACCGCCGCGAGGGAGACCTCGGCACATCTGGAGATCCCAGCCGTACATGCCGACCTGGTCACGCCCGGCCTGCTGGCGATGGCCTACGTGGAGGGCGTCACGCTCGCGCGTGCGATCGAGGTCTGGGAGTCCGGCGGCCGGGCGGCGCTCGACTCGCTCGTCTCAGGCCTGGACCTCGCGCGCGTGAACGAAGACCTGACGCTCGGCACGTTGCACCAGATCTTCGTGACCGGGCACTTCCAGGCCGATCCGCACCCCGGCAACGTCATCATCCGGCCGGACGGTCGGCTCGTGCTCGTCGACTTCGGGATCTACGGCCGGCTGTCGCCCGGGCGCGTCGAGACGCTGTCCAGTTACGTCGAGAACCTGGTGCTCGGAAACATCGACGCGGCGTACCGCTCCTACCTGCGCCTGCTGACCCCATCGGCCGCCACCGACACACGGGCGTTCGAGCGCGAGTTCAAAGCGTTGCTGTGGAAGTACTACATCGTCAGCTCGAACCCGGATGTGCCGCTCGTAGAGCGCCATCTCGGCTCGTTCGCCGACCGAATACTGAGCCTGCTCTATCGCTACCGCATCCAGCTCGAGATCAACACGTTGCTGTTCTGGCGCGCGCTGATCGTGCTCGACTCCACGTCTCTGCGACCGTCCCAGCACTTCGACCTGCAGGGCACGATGCGTACGTTCTTCGAGCAGGTGCGCCCCGGCGCCGTCGAGCGCGTGCTCGCCATCGTGGGCGATCCGGCCTGGCACGCCTCCGTGGCGGCCCTCCCCCAGCTCTCCGCGCGTGCGCACCGGCGGGCACTGGCGATCCAGGCCACCCCGCTCGCGGCCCGCACAACCGAGCGCGCCCGCGAGCGCACGGTCGAGGACTCCTGGCTCACGTTCGCCATGCTCTCGGCCGGGACGCTCGCACTGGCGAGCGCCACCGCCCGCGCGGGGCTCGACCCCTCGCTAGTTCCGGTCGCAGTGGCGGTGGCGGTCATCGTCATCTCGGCGACGCGTCTGTCGAGGAGACGCGCGTGAGCGCCTCCGAGTTCTCTCTGCGTGAGGCCCACCAGATCGTGGCCGATCTGTTCGCGCCGCGTATGACGGTCTACTGGACCGACCTGCTGCTTTCGCTGACGATAGGAGCCGGCGCCTCCGTCGCGGCTGCGAGCGCCTCTGAGCCGTGGAGCGTGCCGTGCCTCCTCGTAGCCGTGCTTGCGCTCTACCGCGCGGCAGCGTTCATCCACGAGATCATCCACCACCAGCGGCGACCCGCCTTCCGGTCGTTCCGGATCGCCTGGAATCTGCTGTGCGGCGTGCCGTTGCTCGTCCCGTCGTTCCTGTACGAGAACCACCTCGAGCACCACTCGCGACACGAGTACGGGACGTCGTCGGACGGGGAGTACATCCCGTTCGCGCAACGGTCGCCGTGGTCGATGGTCGGGTTCCTGCTCGCGAGCCCCCTGGTGCCGCTCGTGACCGTCTATCGCTTCGCGCTGCTGGCGCCGCTGAGCTGGGCGTACCCGCGGCTGCGCGGAACCGTATACCGACGCGCCAGCTCGCTGAGGATCGACATCGAGTACGAGTGGCACGAGCCCACGAGTCCCGAACAGCGACGGCGTTGGGTGCTGCAGGAGAGCGCGTGCTTCGTACTCGTGTGGATCGTGATCTTGCTGACCGCGACGGGTGTCTTCACGGCCGCGCTGGTTCTCCAGTGGTACCTGACGGTAACCGGCATCGTGATCGTCAACTCATTCCGGCTGCTCGGCGCGCACCGCTACCAGAGCGACGAAGCCGAGATGACGTTCGTCGAGCAGCTGCTGGATTCGGTCAACTATCCGCGCCATCGTGCGCTCGCGGAGCTGTGGGCCCCGGTCGGTCTGCGGCTGCATGCCCTCCACCACCTGTTCCCGGCGCTGCCGTATCACGCGTTCTCGCTCGCGCATCGGCGGCTCATGGCGCAGCTCGAGGGCGACTCGCCCTACCGCATGACGGTCAGCCCGGGTCTCTGGGCGTCGCTTGCGCTGCTGTGGCGCCGCGCCGCGAACAGCCGCCAGAAAGGCATGGTCACGAGGCAGCGTGACGCGTGAGATCGACCGTCGCCAAAGACGCGGGAAGCTGTCTCGTCACGATCGGGACACGGTCGCGCCCGACACTGCGGCTCGTCTGCTTCGGCCATGCCGGCTCGGGCACGGCGGCACTCCGGCCGCTCGCCGCGCGGTTGCCGGACGCGATCGAGACACTCGCGGTGCGCCTGCCCGGGCGCGAGGGCCGCCCACACGCCGTGGCGGCGCCGGCGCGGCTCGTGTCGGAGCTCGCGGACGCGATCGACGCAGGAGTAGACCGCCCGTTCGCGCTCCTTGGGCAGAGCATCGGCGCGTGGCTGGCGTTCGCTGTCGCGCACGAGCTGCGCGCCCGGGATCGACCGCCCGCGCACCTATTCGTTCTGGCCTCTGCTCCGCCCCACCTTGCTGACCCGCGCGCTCCGCTGCACGAGCTGCCCGGGACGGAACTGGTCGCGGAACTGGAGCGACGGTACGGCGGCCTTCCAGAGGCCGTGCTGCGATCCGACGATGTGCTGGCCCACTTCCTGCCCATCCTGCGCGCCGACCTGCGGCTCGCTCACAGCCTCGAGTTCGTTCACGAGCCGGCGCTGGCATCCCCGATCTCCGCACTGGGCGGGTGCGACGATCGCAGCCTCACAATTGACGCGCTCGCAGCATGGAAGGACGAGACTGACGCGGAGTTCTCGCTGCGGATCACCTCCGGCGGGCATTTCCTGGCGCAAGCGTCCCCCGCGAGCGTCGCTGGAGCGGTGACCGAGGACCTGGATCGATGGCGCCCGGCGTGACCCGCGCTCCGCGGCCGTCGCTGAGCACGCTCACGATCGCTCGTGAGCTGCGACGGGACCCGCTCGCGCTGCTTGAGCGTGTTACGGCCGAATGCGGCGACATCGGCGCGTTCCGTCTTGGCCCGCGACGTATGGTGCTCTTGAACTCGCCGGCGCTCGTGCGGGAGATCTACGTCGAGCATCCTGAGGACTTCGATCGCAGCAGCTACCAGCGGCGCGCGCTCACGCCGCTGCTCGGCCGCGGCCTCCTGACAAGCGAAGGCGCGCTGCATGCTCGCCAGCGCCAGATGATCGCGCCGGCGTTCCACGCTCGGCACATCGCGCCGTGGGCTGAGCGAATGGCAGAGATCGCGCATCGCTTACAAGCAGAATGGCCTGCGGGCGCCGAGATCGATCTGCTCTCGGAGATGAACCGGCTGACCATGAGCATCGTTGGACAGCTCCTGCTGTCCTCGGGCGTATTGCGCGAAGGCGATCTCGGCCGCGCGGTGACGACCGCGTTCGCGTGGGAGATGTACGCGCTCACGCGCCCGCTGCCATTACCGTTGAGCGTCCCCACGCCGCGCAGCCTGCGTACGCGGCGCGCGTTGCACACGATCCGCTCACAGCTGGGGACGATCATCGAGCGACGACTCACGTCAGGGCAGCGGCCCGACGACCTGCTCTCGCTGCTGCTCGACGTCCGGGACGAGACCGACGCCGCGATGGAGCCCCGCCAGCTCTACGATGAGATCGTCACGCTCTGCGGCGCGGCGCAGGAGACCTCGGCGGACGCGATCACCTGGGCTTTGTATCTGCTCGGCCGCCACCCGGACGTCGCGCGCCAGGTGCGTGACGAGGTCGACGCCGTGCTCGGCGAGCGCGTTCTGACGCATGCCGATCTCCCCGAGCTCCCACGTTCCCTGGCCGTGTTCAAGGAGACACTGCGGCTTTACCCGCCGGCGTCAGTGATCCTGCGCGGGGCCCTGCGCGACACGACCCTCGGCGGGTATCGCGTGCGACGCGGCACGATCGCGCTCGTCAGCCCGTACCTCCTGCACCGGCGAGAGGCCGTGTTCCCCGACCCGGAGCGCTTTGACCCGAACCGCTTCACACGCGAGAACGAGCGAGCGCTGCCCAAGTTCGCGTTCCTGCCGTTCGGCGCCGGGCATCACGTATGCGTCGGCGGAGGTCTCTCGCTCATGGAGGGCCAGGTGCTCGTGGCGACGTTGGCGCAGCGCTCGCAGCTGGAGTTCGCGGATGCGACGGTCGCCCACGAACTCGTGGTCAACCTGAGACCGGCGGCGCCCATCCGCGTGCGAGTGCACCGGCGAAGCGCGCAAACCGTCGCCGGATGAAGGAGCCTCTCCCGACGGTGGCCAGCGCCACGCGCAGCTCGGCCTCAGGCACGCCCAGCGCCGCCGCCAGTGCCGGATCGGCGGGCCAGCACTCACGCAGCTCGCGCGGGCCAACAGCTCACGCGCGAACGAACCCGCATCACCGTCGCGACACGGCCAGCCTAGCCCCGGAGCGTGGTGTAGAAGAACGTCGGAAACGGATCGGTTGCTCAGGCCACTTGGAGCTCGGTCACTCCTTCCTTGGTCTCATTTAGAGACGACTTCTCCGAGTCGGCGAGACCAGAGAGATCGACTCGGCTGAGAGATACCCGCGGCCGACGAGCCATTCGTCTCTTTGAAGGACGTCGTGTTGTCAAGCAGTGTGGTGCTGACGGTGTTGACCTCCGCGGGGTGTAGGCAGCGGGCTGCTGACATCTCTCGGCGCTCATCGGCGGCACGTAGTCGCTTGCAGCTGCCCCGGGTTCTCAGATCGTTTGTGGGCCTCAAGTCGGCCAGATGAACGGAGGAGCCTGCCAGGGCAGGATCGGTCGCGCGTTGGGCGCTGGGCTTGAACGGCTTTGTTGCGGACAGGATGGGCCGGCTGGCGATCAGGCTCTTGCGCGCGACGTCCGCTTTGGCGGGGTTGGCCTTGCCGTGGCGGCGCTTGATGACGGCGTAGAGCTCGTGCCAGGGGTGGTCGGTCGCCATGCCTGCTGGGAGGCCTCGACCGCGGCCCAGCACAGCGTGTCTGGTCCGGCCTTGGACATGCGCCCGACGCGGGCGCGCCGGACTGCTTGATCCTGGGGTTCGGCCCGGGGTAGTCGATGCGCTTGCCGGCACTGGAGAACGGGCGACGTCGCCGATCTCGGATGCGATCGTCAGCCCCAGCAGCTCGGCGACCCCGGGGATGCTCATCAGCAGGCGGTCGCGGTCGTCGGCGCCGGGCGAGCGGCCGCAGCTCGCGCTCGAGCGCGCAACGGACGCGGTGCACGCAGTGCCGCGCACCGACTCGCGGACGTGCCGCGGTCGGCGTCGGCGGTCGGCTTACGTGAGGTCTTGGGCATGCCAATGCCACGCGCGTCTCGACAGGCGGGAGACCGGCGTCCGCCAGACCGATTCCCCCGCGGGCGGGGTCGCTTTCGAGCCCACCCGCCAGACCGCTTGCGCACCCACGCGCCAGGCCACCTAGGCGACGCGCCGTTAGCGCACGGCGTGCGACTGCGGGTACTGCGAGAAACGCAGCCCTTCGCCGGGCTGCCAGCGCACGAGGCGACCGTGCGCGCAAGACGGCTTGCAGGCGCTCGCGCGACGCGAGGTCGTCTCGGCTGGGCAGCGAGCGGGCCTGGATGTCGCACTTGCAGCGTCCCCGTCGCCGGGCGGCGGAGAACTCGACGTGGTAGTGAATCCGTTTTGCCCTCTGTGACTCAGACAGATGACGCGCGACCGCCTCGATCGCGCGCAGTGCGTCGCGGCGAAGGGTGCCCTCTGCGAGGGGCGAAGCGCAACAACTATTGGTCTGCGCAACCCAGCCCGTGGCCGCGGTGCACCTCGACGACCGTCTTGAGCGTCACAAAGAGCATCTCGGCGATCGGGCAGTCGCTCATGCGCTGAGCCGCGACCTCGACGACGCGGCTCACGGCCGGGGTGAGGTGCGAGATCGTCAAGGCTCGACACTTCGCTCGCGCACGGGGAGTTGCTCCTTCTAGATCACGTGCGTCCGCGCGTTCACGACGTTGAAACGACCAGAACGACTCATGCGACTATTCCGTCGCTGGCGCGAGACGAACCTCGGCTCTAGAGTGCGAGACAGACGGAGCGACGATCCCGGCGACAAGTTGAGGGCCTGGTCCGGGATAACCGGGTGAAGGTTCGAGTCCTCTTCGGCACATCTGGAAAGGCCCGCAGATGCGGGCCTTTCTGCTTTCTGGAACGAGCGATAGAGGCGCCAGACTCTCGTTTTTGGGCTGTTTTCAACAACGCGCCCCGAAAGTCGGTGGTCCGCTCGACGCTCTACCTTCACGCCGTAGGCGGTAGACGCACCAGGAGTGCACAGATTGCAGCGCGGCGCGGGCGGACGCTCGCCAAAGGCGCTGCGTGAACCGCCACTGGTGTTCCAGTCGTAGTCAGATCTGAGCATCGCCATGTCGTCAGGGCACGCCGTCGAGGTCACGAAAAGTGGGTCAGGCTGCGTCATGACCGGCCACGCGCCCGGACGTAGCGTCGGCGCATGAGCACACTTCTCAACGTGCGCCAGGAGCTGGCGGGGTGCCGTGGCTGCCTCGTGGAGCCGAACGACCACGACATCGAGCCGGCGCGATGAAGCGCCTGTTGCTGGCGGCGGCGCTGTGCGCGCTCGTCGCTCCCGCGTCGGCGCGCGCCGACGCCGTCACGGACTGGAACGCGAACGCGGTGGCCGCACTCGTCACGACCGCCGGGCAGTCCCCGACCGTGTCCACCGTCCATCTTGCGATGGTCCACGGCGCCGTGTACGACGCCGTCAACTCGATCGACGGGCGCGGCGACGCGTATCTCGTCGACGTCCGCGCGCGTCGCTGGTACTCGCGCGACGCGGCGGCCGCGGCCGCCGCGTACCGAGTCCTGCTCGGCATCGTGCCGGCGCAGCAGGCCACGCTGACGGCGCAGTACGACGCGTCGCTCGCCGCCATCCCCGCCGGGCCCGCCAAGAGCGGGGGCGTCGCCGTCGGGGAGATCGCGGCGGCAGCGATGCTCACCGCGCGCACGGGTGACGGCCGCGGAGGCGCCTACCGCTTCCCGGCGCCCGCCACGCCGACCGACCCGTGGCCAATCGGGCAATGGCGACCCGTGCTGCCGGCATTCGTCAACGACCCCGCGGCCTGGATCAAGGACGTGCGCCCGTTCATCATCAGCGACCCGGCCCG
Organism: Solirubrobacter taibaiensis; assembly: GCA_027587225.1. Classification (GTDB taxonomy): domain Bacteria; phylum Actinomycetota; class Thermoleophilia; order Solirubrobacterales; family Solirubrobacteraceae; genus Solirubrobacter; species Solirubrobacter taibaiensis. The sequence goes on along the minus strand of JAPDDQ010000001.1, from coordinate 153,574 downwards.
CTACTCCAGCCGCGGGCCCGATCCGCTCACGAGCCGGCGGTATGCGCGTGAGTTCGACGAGGTCAAGACCGTGGGCTCGGCGACCTCGACGACCCGGACGCCGGACCAGACCGACCAGGCGCGCTTTTGGGCAGAAGGCCCGCAGCCGTGGACCCGGGTGGCGCGCCAACTCGCGCTCGACCGAGGCCGCTCGTCGGCGGAGAACGCGCGGATGTTCGCGCTGATGTACATGGCCGGGGCCGACACGATCATCAGCGTGTGGACCGACAAGGCGCGCTGGCTGTTCTGGCGGCCGATCACGGCGATCCGTGAAGCAGGGTCGGACGGCAACCCGCACACCGCGCCCGACACAAGCTGGACGCCGCTCATCAACACCCCGCCCTACCCCGACCAACCCTCCGGGCTCTCGTCGGTGAGCGCCGCCATGGCCGCGACGTTGAACGCGACGTTCGGCCACCACGTCCGGTTCAGCGTCACGAGCCTCAGCTCCAACACCACGCGAAGCTACGACCGCTTCGACGACGCCGTCGACGAGGTGATCGACGCCCGCGTCTACTCCGGCATCCACTTCCGCAAGGCCGACGAGGACGGCGCGACCATCGGCGAACGCGTCGCCCGGCACGTACTCACCAGCCGCTTCGAACGCGACTGGTAGCGCCGGATCGAGTGGCCGTCGCGCACAGCGCGCGACGGCCACCAAGCGCCAGTCGCAGGCCGAAAGGACTAGCCCGGTGTTCGGCCCTCGGCGAGCGCGCTGGATAGCTCGGCTCGGCCGCCGATCCCGAGCTTGCGCGGTAGGCGCGGGCCAGGTGCATCTCGACGGTGCGGCGGCCGACGAAGCGCTCCGCGGCGATCTCCGGGTTCGAGCGGCTGGACGCGCGGTGGCCCACGCGGCTACCGCGGCCCGCCGCGACCTCGACGTGGGCCTCGACGGCACGGTCGTCGAGCTCGACCGCACGAGCGGCCGGGTGCTCGAGCGTGGCCTGCGGGCGGGCGGCACCTGGACCGCGAACTCCGTCGCGGCGTCGCGCGTGCTCAGCGTGCGCTCCTCTCGAGCCTGCGCAAGGGGGCATATGGAAGGAGTCGCTCGACCTCGCGCTGGCGCCGAAGTTCCCGGTCGGAACCGCACGCGGCCCGCTGTTCCTGGCGTCGCCGGTGGCGACCGGATGTGCCTGGCCCTCGACGGCGTGACCCGGCTGTCCGGCCTGCGCCGCGCCGGAACGCTCACCGTGCTCGGCGGCACCGGCCGGCTGCGGACGCTGCGAGGCACGCTCGTGCTCGCCGGCGGCAGGACGGCGCGGCCTCTAACGAACGACTCAGTGCGGTCTCCCCGTTCCCAGGAACTGCACAGGGAACTCACCGGGTTTGCCCATTTCGGCGGTCCACGCTGTCCGCATGGCCGATCACATCCCCGAACCCGTTCATACACCTGAGGGCCCGACCTATGAGGGTCGCCGGCTCGCCCGTCCCACGGAGGAGGTCGTCGACCAAGGCGCCGGGTTCGACGTCAAGACCCTGGTCAGCCGTCGGTCGGTGCTGGGCCTCATCGGTCTGGGTGTCGGCGCGAGCGTGCTCGCCGCGTGTGGCGGTGCGACGACCACGAGTGCGACGTCGACCGCTGCATCGACGTCGGCGGCGACGGGCGAGATCCCCGACGAGACCGCCGGCCCGTACCCCGGCGACGGGTCCAACGGGCCAGACGTGCTCGAGGAGGCGGGGATCGTGCGCAGCGACATCCGCTCGAGCATCGGCGCCGACGCGCCCGTCGACGGCGTGCCGCTGAGCTTCACGTTCACGGTCACCGACCTGGCGAATGACGACGTGCCGTTCGAGAACGTCGCCGTGTACGCGTGGCACTGCGACGCGCAGGGGCGGTACTCCATGTACTCCGAGGGCGTGGAGAACGAGTCGTGGCTGCGAGGCGTGCAGGTCGCGGACGCCGACGGCCGGGTGACGTTCAAGTCGATCGTTCCCGCGTGTTACTCCGGGCGATGGCCGCACATCCACTTCGAGGTCTATCCCGATGTGGACTCCATCACCGACTCGGCCAACGCGATCTCCACGTCGCAGATGGCCCTTCCCGAAGACGTCCTCGGCGACATCTACGCGCTGTCGGCGTACGAGGGCTCCGTCGAGAACCTCGCGCAGGTCTCGCTCGCGAACGACAACGTCTTCGGCGACGACGACGGGGCACTGCAGATGGCGACCATCAGCGGTGACACCGACAGCGGCTACGTGGCCTCGCTGGCTGTCCGCGTCGACACGTCGACCGCGGCGTCGGCCGGCGCACCCCCGTCCGCTGGCGGTGGCCCCGCCGGCGGCGGCCCCGCCGGCTCTTGACCTAGACCCTTCTCCCTAAGGAACACACCATGTTGCAGAACCTCTCCGGCTGGCACGCGCTGGTCATCCTCGCGGTCGTCCTGCTCGTCTTCGGCGCGGCGAAGCTGCCCGCGCTCGCCAAGAGCGTCGGCGAATCGGTCCGGATCCTCAAGGCCGAGGTCGTCGAGCCCGAGACCGCGCCCCAGAAGGAACACGTCGCGTCATGAGCACCGCCGCCGCGCAGGGCCTCCGCATGCCGATCTCGGATCACCTGCGCGAGGCTCGTACGCGCATCGTCCGCGCAACGGTGGCCCTCGCGGTCGGCACGGTCGTCGGATTCATGCTCTCCGCAGCGATCCTCGACCTCCTGCGCGGCCCCATCGTCGAACTCGCCGAGTCACGCAACGCGAGCCTCAACTACGACACCGTGACCGGCGCGTTCGACCTCAGGCTGAGGATCGCCCTGCTCGCCGGCATCGTCCTGTCCGGACCGCTGTGGCTCTACGAGCTCTTCGCCTTCAGCGCCCCGGGACTGACCCGCAAGGAGAAGCGATACCTGTTCGGGTTCCTGGCCGCCGCGCTGCCGCTGTTCACCGCCGGCTGTGCCGCCGGGCTGCTCTTGTTCCCGCACATGGTGCAGGTGCTTGCGAGCTTCGCCTCGGCGGAGGACAGCACGCTGCTGACGGCCTCGTACTACTTCGACTTCGTGATGAAGATCGTGGCGGCCACGGGCCTGGCGTTCACCCTTCCGGTGTTCGTCGTGATGCTGAACTTCCTCGGCATCGTGTCGGCGCGCGCCCTCGCGCGGAGCTGGCGCGTGATCGTGATCGCGATCGTCGTCGTCAGCGCACTGGTCACACCGGCGGCCGACGTGCTGTCGATGTTCCTCATCGCGATGCCGATGACGGCGCTGTTCTTCGGCGCCTACCTCGTCGCCGCCCTCCACGACAGGAGCCAGTTGAGATGTTCGGCTTGACCTTCGAGAAGCTGCTCGTCATCACGATCATCTCGGGGTTCGTGATCGGTCCCCGCCGCTTGCCGGTCTACGCCGGCCAGCTGGCTGCCTTCGTGCGGGACCTGCGCGGCTTCATCGAGACCACTCGCGCCCGCGCCGAGACCGAACTCGGGGTGCGCGCGGTGGATCTGCGCGACTACGACCCGCGCCGCATCGTGCGCAACGCGCTCGAAGCGCCCGTTGAACCGGCGGAGGAGCAACTCCCTTCGAACTCCGAGCCGCGTACGATTGTCTGACAATGCAGACCATCGCTGTCATCCCCGGAGACGGAATCGGCCAGGAAGTCGTCCCGGAGGGCCTGCGCGCGTTGCGAGCCGCGGCCGAGGCGTTCGACATCGATCTCGAGTTCACCGAGTTCGACTTCGCCTGCGCGGACCACTACGAGCGGACGGGCGCGATGCTGCCCGACGACTGGTTCGAGACGCTGCGCGGGTTCGACGCGATCTTCTTCGGCGCAGTCGGCTGGCCGCAGGTCGTGCCCGACCACGTGTCGCTGTGGGGCAGCCTGCTCCAGTTCCGGCGGGCGTTCGACCAGTACGTGAACCTGCGGCCGACCCGGCTGATGCCCGGCGTGCGCAGTCCGCTCGCGGGACGCACCGTGGGCGACATCGACTTCTATGTCGTGCGCGAGAACACCGAGGGCGAGTACTCGAGCGTCGGCGGCAGGATGTTCGAAGGCACCGACCGCGAGGTCGTGATCCAGGAGACCGTGATGACGCGCGTGGGCATCGACCGCGTGCTGCGCTTCGCCTTCGAGCTCGCGCGCCAGCGCCCCCGCAAGCGACTGACCTCGGCGACCAAGAGCAACGGCATCTCGATCACGATGCCCTACTGGGACGAGCGCGTCGCGGCGATGGCCGCCGAGTACCCGGACGTGACCGTGGACCAGTTCCACATCGACATCCTCACGGCGAACTTCGTGCTGCACCCGGACTGGTTCGACGTCGTCGTCGCGAGCAACCTCTTCGGCGACATCCTGTCCGACCTCGGGCCCGCGTGCACCGGCACGATCGGGATCGCGCCGAGCGCGAACATCAACCCCACGCGCGAGTACCCGAGCCTGTTCGAGCCGGTCCACGGCTCCGCGCCCGACATCGCCGGGCGCGGCCTCGCGAACCCGATCGGCCAGGTGTGGTGCGGGGCCATGATGCTCGAACACCTCGGCCACGAGGCCGCCGGCGCGGCCGTGCTGGGCGCCATCGAACGCGTGCTCGAGCGCGGGACGGACCTCACCCCGGACCTCGGTGGCACGGGCACGACGACGTCCCTGGGCGCCGAGATCGCCAAGGAGATCGCTCTCAGGCCGTAGGATGCGAGCCAGTGGCGGGCCGGCTGGTCGAGAAGCTCGACAGGTTCCAGCGGCGGCGGCGCTGGGCCGGGTTTCCGCTCGCCGTCGTGTACAAGTTCGCGGACGACCAGGGCTCGTACCTGGCGGCGTTGATCGCGTACTACGGGTTCCTGTCGCTGTTCCCGCTGCTCCTGCTGCTAGTGACGATCCTCGGCTTCGTGTTGCAGAACGACGCGCAACTGCAGGCGGAACTGCTGGACTCGGCGCTCGCGCAGTTCCCGGTGATCGGGAGCCAGTTGCGCGACAACGTGCGGTCGCTCACGGGCAACGGCGCGGGCCTCGCGCTCGGCATCCTGCTCACGCTCTACGGCTGTCTGGGCGTGGCCGGCGCGGCGCAGAACGCGTTCAACCGCGCCTGGGCCGTGCCGCGCAACCGGCGCCCGAACCCGATCAAGGCGCGCCTGCGCAGCCTGTTGCTGCTGCCCGTCCTGGGCGCGGGGATCGTGGTGACGACCGGGCTCGCCGGCCTGACGACCAGCGCGAACGCCTACGGGGCGGACGTCGGCGCCGCGGTGCGGGTGCTGGCGATCCTGCTCGCCGTGGTGGCCAACATCGGCCTGTTCATGGTCATCTTCCGCGTGCTCACCGCCAGCCACGTACCCACCCGCGATCTGCGGATCGGCGCGGTGGCGGCCGGTGTGGGCTGGCAGGCGGTGCAGGTGCTGGGCACGTACTTCGTGACGAACATGCTGCGCGGTCGCAGTGAGGCGTACGGCGTGTTCGGCCTCGTGCTCGGGCTGGTCGCGTGGATCTACCTGCTGGCGTTGGTCCTCGTGCTTGCCGCCGAGATCAACGTGGTGGCGCAGCGACGCTTGTGGCCCCGCGCGCTGCTGACGCCGTTCACCGACGACGTCCAGCTGACGTCAGCCGACGAGCGCGCCTACACGGGCTACGCCGGCAGCGAGCAGCACAAGGGCTTCGAGGTCATCGACGTCGGGTTCGCCCCGCCCGAGAAGACCCCGACCTCTGACGAGTAGCGCGCGCCCCCCGGCGCGGGTTAGGGTCGCGCTCATGCGCCGCTTCGCGATCGCCGCCGTTCTCGCGTTCTGCCTGCTGCCGGTTGCCGGAGCCTCTGGCGCGACCTTCCTGGTCACCTCGACGGTCGACAGCACGGCAACGGCGTGCACGCCCCAGGGGGCCCCGGGCGTTCTGAACTGTGCGAGCCTGCGCAGGGCGGTCCAGGAGGCGGGGACGAACGCGGACGCGACCGACGAGATCGTGCTCGGCGCCGGTACGTTCACGCTGACCGGCGGTGAGCTGGTGCTGCCGAGCGGCCTCGGGATCGTCGGGGCCTCGCCGCGCACCACGATCATCGACGGCGGCTTCGCAGGCCGGGTGGTTCGCGTCCCGGCCAACGCCACCGACGTGATCCTCACGCGGGTGACGATCGACGAGGGGTTCGCGAACGGCGCGAACGGCGGCAACATCCTCAACGAGGGCGACCTCTTCTTGTTCAACGTCGCGGTCACCGGCGGTCTCGCGCAGAACGGCGGCGGGATCGCGAATTCGGGCGGCGAGTTGCTGGTCGCGCAGAGCCTGATCGAGGGCAACACGGGGACGACCGGCGGCGGGGCGATCGACAACGCCGCCCGGAGCGGCACGCCCGGGAACGTCGACGTGGTCGACTCGACGATCGCCGGCAACTCCGGTGGTGCCATCCAGACCCGCAGCTCCGGCAACTCCGTCCAGCTCAACCACGTGACGCTTGCCCACAACGTGCCCGGGACAGGGCTCTCGATCGCCCCCGCCGACCAGACGGTCGAGGTCCGCGCTTCGATCCTCTACACCAACTCGTCCGCGAATCTGAACTGCGGCCCGAACAAGCCCACCGATCTCGGCTTCAACGTCGAGTCGGCGGACACGTGCACGTTCCGCGGCACGGGCAGCCAGCCGTCGGTCGACCCGCAGCTGAGCGGTGGCCTCACGAACGCCGGCGGCCCGACGAACGTGTTCACGATCGCGCCGACCAGCCCGGCCGCGGGCGCCGTCGCCCAGTGCGGCACCATCTTCGACCAGCGTGGCTACACGCGCGGTGGCAACGGGCTCACGCCGTGTGACGCGGGCGCGTACGAGATCGACGGGCAGCCGCCTACGGAAGGCGGGGGAGGCGAGCCAACTCCGACGGCGACTGCGGAACCGACCGCCGAGCCGACCCCGATCGCCACGGCGGCCCAGACACCCGCGCCGACCGCGACGCCCACTCCGGAGCCGACGCCGGTCGCGGGGAAGAGCGTCAACGCCGAGCAAGTGGGCGGGAAGGTGCTGGTCAAGCTCCCGGGCGCCAACCGGTTCGTCCCGCTCGACGAGGCCGTGATCGGGAACGGGTCCGAGGTCGACGCGCGGGCTGGCCGCGTGGAGATCACGCGCGCCGACGGTGGCCGCGCGGTCTTCTACAGCGGGCAGTTCAAGGTCAGCACGGCCGGCGGCGTGACCGTGCTCACCCTCAGCGAGCCACTGGACTGCAAGGCGGCCAAGCGCAGCCTGGCGGCGGCCAAGAAGAAATCCCGCAAGCTGTGGGGTGACGGCAAGGGCGCGTTCCGGACGTCGGGCAAGTACAGCGCCGCGACCGTCCGCGGCACCAAGTGGCTCGTCCAGGACACGTGCACGACCACCACGACAAAGGTCGTGACCGGGGTCGTGGAGGTCCGGGATTCCCAGACCAAGAAGAAGGTCGTACTGCGCAAGGGCAAGAGCTACGTGGCCCGCGCACGGAAGTAGCCGCCCCGAGCGGGATACTGCGGCGATGCACCCGCTCGACCCGCTCAGCGCCGACGAGATCACCGCGGCCGCAGACACCCTGCGCCGCGAGCAGCAACTCACGGACCGCTGGCGCTTCGCGTCGATCGAGCTGCGCGAGCCGTCCAAGGAGACCGTCAAGGCCTTCACCCCCGGCGACCCGATCACGCGCGAGGCCGTCGTGATCGGCTGGGACCGCGACGACGGCGCGGTCTACAAGGCCCGCGTCACGCTCCAGCCGCCCGCCGTCACGAGCTGGGAGCGCCAGACCGAGGGCCAGCCGAACATGACAGTGGACGAGTTCAACGAGTGCGACGCGGCGCTACGCCAGGACCCGCGCGTGATCGAGGCGCTCGCCCAGCGCGGGATCACGGACCTGGACCGGGTCCTGATCGACACGTGGGCGTACGGCGCGCACCTGGTCCCGGAGCGCCACCGCGGCGGCCGGATCGGGTGGGCGGACGTCTGGTACCGCAAGTCCCCCGGCGCGAGCCCGTACGCGAACCCCGTCACCGGGCTGCACTTCGTCGTCGACCTCAACCGGATGGAGCTGCTCGAGGTCGAGGACACGCATCGCGTCGACGAGCCCGACACGATGGGCGAGTACGTCCCGGACCTGGTGCCCGATCTCGAGCTGCGGACCGACATCAAGCCGCTGCACATCCATCAGCCGGACGGTCCGTCGTTCACGCTCGACGGCAACGCGCTGAGCTGGCAGAAGTGGTCGCTGCGCGTCGGCTTCAACCACCGCGAAGGCCTGGTGATCCACACCGTCGGCTACGACGGTCGCTCCGTCGCGCACCGCCTCTCGTTCGCGGAGATGGTCGTCCCCTACCGCGACCCGACGACCGACCACTACCGCCGCACGGCGTTCGACATCGGCGAGTGGGGCCTGGGGTTCCTGACGACGTCGCTGGAGCTGGGCTGCGACTGCCTCGGGGAGATCCGCTACCTCGACGCGGTGATGCACAACACCAAGGGCGAGCCGTACACGATCAAGAACGCGATCTGCATCCACGAGGAGGACGACGCGATCCTCTGGAAGCACGTCGACGCGCGCACGGGTGCGGAGGTCCGCCGGTCGCGCCGGCTCGTGCTCTCTTTCCACGTGACGGTCGCCAATTACGAGTACCTCGTGTACTGGCGCTTCTACCAGGACGGCAACATCGAGTGCGAGGTGCGCGCGACCGGGATCATGGTCACGACGCACTTCGCGCCCGGTCAGCAGCCGCCGTACGGCACGCTCGTGGATGAGCGCACGTACGCGCCGTTCCATCAGCACTTCCTGGTCGCGCGCCTGGACCTGGACGTGGACGGCGAGGCCAACACGGTCTACGCGACCGAGTCCGAAGCGCTGCCGATGGGACCAGATAACCCGCACGGGCTCGCGCTCGTCCAGCGCAACACGCCGCTGCGCACCGAGGAGGACGGCAAGCAGGACTACGACTGGAACACGCAGCGCGCGTGGAAGGTGGTCAACGACAACGTGACCAACGGCCTCGGCACACCGGTCGGCTACAAGCTCGTCCCGGGTGCCGCGTTCCCACCGATGATGGACCCCGCCTCGCCGGTGATGCAGCGAGCGGAGGCGATCGGCCACACGCTGTGGGTCACGCCGTTCGACGCGGAGGAGCGCTGGCCGTGCGGCGAGTTCGTCGTCCAGAGCGAGCGCGACCGCGGCCTCCCGGTGTGGACCGCGCAGAACCGCAACATCGAGGACACCGACGTGGTGCTCTGGTACGTGTTCGGCGTGCACCACATCACGCGGCCGGAGGAGTGGCCGGTGATGTCTGTGGACACGGTCTCCTTCTGGCTCAAGCCGGTCGGCTTCTTCGACCGCAACCCGGGGCTGGACGTGCCGCCGTCGTGAATCAGCGGATGACGACGGGTGTGCCGACCGGGGTGAGCCGGTAGAGCGTGGCCATGTCCGCGTTGCGGACGCGGATGCAGCCGTGGGACACGCGACCCGGGAGCAGCCCGGGCTGATCGGTCCCGTGGATGCCAACGACGCCGCCACCCGGCCAGTCCGACACGGCGGCGTAGGCCGACGTGCCCAGCGCACGTGAGCCGTACACGGGCGCGTTCTTGAACCGCAGCTTCTCGCGCACCCAGAAGCGGCCGGCGGGGGTGGGCGTCGCGGCCTTGCCGACCCCGACCCGGGTCTTGAAGATCGTGCGCCCGCCGCGGGTCAGCGTCAGCGTGGTCGTGCGCCGGTCGACCGTGATACGGGTGTCGACCGTGTGGACTGCACCGAGCGCGGTGCGGCGGACCCAGCCGGTGCGGCCGTTGGGGCGCGCCGGCACACCGATCCGGACCCAGTCGTCGCGGCGCTCGTACACGGCGTAGACCTCGGCCAGCTTGTCCTCGGTCAGCAGGCGCGTGGTCGCGACGCGCTTGGCGTCCGTGTCCGGCGTGGCGCGGATCGGGACGATGTTGACCGCGTGCGCCCACTCGCTCGCGCTCGCCGGAGCGGCGAACGCGAGCGTGAGTGCCGCGGCGGTGAGGAGCGCGCGGGTCACCCGGTGAAGCGGGGAGACACCGTCGCGGACGCGCAGGTGGCGAAGCGCAACGTGAGTGTGCGGGCCTTCGTGCCGTCGGTGAACGTCACGCGGGCGGTGACCGTGTGCGTCCCGCGCTTGAGGCCGGCGACCTTGATGGCCGCGGTCGCGCGCGTGCCGTTGCGGGTGGCCTTGGCCGTGCGCACGTTCTTGCCGTCGATCTTGAACGCGACTGACCGCACGTTGCGACCGGAGACCGTGGCGGTGCGCGTGGTCTTGACGCAGCCGGACAGGCCGCTGATCTTCGCGGTGCCGCGCGGGCGGGTCTCGCTCGCGCCGAGCACGGCGCCCTCCGCGGGGGTGATGCTCGGGACCGGCACGGGGGTCGAGGCCGGCGTGGGCGTCGAGCTCGGGGTGGTGGTCGGCGTCGGAGTCGGGCTCGGCGTGGTGGTCGGCGTCGGCGTGGGCGACGGGGTCGGGCTCGGCGTGGGCGTCGGGCTCGGCGACGGCGTCGGGCTCGGCGTCGGCGTCGGGGTCGGGCTCGGCGTGGGGGTCGGGCTCGGCGTGGGCGTCGGGCTCGGCGTCGGCGTCGGGGACGGGCTCGGCGTCGGGGTCGGGGTCGGGCTCGGCGTGGGCGAAGGGGTCGGGCTCGGCGTCGGCGTGGGGGTCGGCGTCGGCGGCGGCGGTTCGGCGCCCTCGAACGGCGCGTGGTGGATCTCGCCGCACCCGGTGTGGCTGAAGCTCGCGGCGATCACGCTGCCTTCGACGTTCGAGCGCGTCTGCAGCGACACGGCCGCGCGCGGGGCCAGGATCGTGCCCTCCACGGTCGCGCTGTCGGAGGCGAGCGTGAACGTCGTCGCGTTCGGCAGCGCGATCAGGATGCGCTTGGCCTGCGTGATGCCGATGCCGGAGAAGTTGGGCGCGTCCCAGGTGCCGGTCGTCCAGTCCGGGACGGCGATCACCAGCGTCGCGTCGCTCGGCATCGAGCGGAAGGTGATCGTGCCGAGCTTGCGCAGCTGCGCGGCGGTCGGGCGCCACACGTTCAGCCCGGAGCTCAGGCGCAGGTACGGGTTCACCGTGCTCGCGCTCCAGTTCAGACCGCCGCCGTTGGCGTCGGTCGGCGTGACCGTCGCGGTGAGCGCGCCATAGGCGTCCGCCTCGGCGCGCAGCGACGTGAAGGCGGCCGCGAAATCGATCGCGTTCGAAGGCGCGCCGAACATGGTCGCCGACGGCTGGCCCGTGTTGAGGGCGATCGAGCCGGACGAGCCGGCGCGCTTGATCGACGCGGTGCCACCGCTCGTGCTTCCGGTGAGCCCGGAGCCGTTCACGACGCGCGCGTAGTTGCCACCGTTGACCGTCAGGCGGCCACCGCTGAACTGCACGGTCCCGCCGACGTAGAGCGCGAACGGCTTGTTGTCGATGCGGTACGGGCTGACGGTGTTGTTGCCGACGCGGTAGTCGCCGCCGGAGGGCAGGACGAGGTTCCCGCCGAGGGCCATCGATCCGTCGTTCTCATTGCTGGTGACGGTGGCATTCCCGGCGGAGAAGACGGTCAGGCCACGTGCGGCGGACAGTGGAGCGGCGGAAGCGGCCGCGGGGACGGCGAGGAGCAGCGACAAGGCGAGCGCGGGCACCCGCCAGCCCCGTCGGAGGACGGAGAAGTCCGGCATGGCATCTCCTTCTGAGCAGGTGGGGAGAGAGGGGAGCGGCCGCTGGGCGGCCATCACTCAAGCTAGGCCCCGCAAAGTCAAGCTTTGCTCAAGCCCACCGAACCTGGCCAGATGTTGGGTTCGCGTCAGGTCGCTCGCGTAGGGTCCGCCGGACGCGCGCCACGACTCATCAGATCGCGGGCGTCGGCCTGGCCGCCGTCACCGCCGCGGCGCTGGACGCGCCCGCGGAGACCGCTGCCCTCCTGCTCGCCGGGGCGTGGCTCGGCTCTCTGCTGCCCGACGCCGACAAGGCGGGCAGCCGGATCTATCACCCGCGCAAGCTCGAGCGCCGTGTGTGGCCGCTGCGCGTGCTCGGCTGGTTCGCGCGTATCCCGCTCCGGCTGCTGATGCTGCTCGGGCACCGCGGGATCACGCACTCGCTCGTGGCGTGTGCGGCCGTGGCGTTGGCGGCGTCGCTGCTCTCGCGCGAGTTCGCCGCCGGCCTCGCCATCGGCTACCTCGCGCACGTCGCGGCGGACGCGTGCACGCCCGGTGGCGTGCCGCTCCTCGCACCGCTCACGCGGCGGCGCTGGTGGCTGCTCCCCCGCCGCATCCGGATCCCCACCGGCAGCCTGCGCGAGCTGGCCGTGGCCGCGACGCTCGCCGCCGGCACGGTCGCAGGGCTCGTCGCGCTGGTCTAGAGGGGATCGACGTCGCAGCCGGCCAGGTCGGCCGTCTCGAGCACGGCCATCGCCCGGTCCGAGACGCACAACTGCAGGTCGTCGCCCAACCAGACGTCCGCGTCGGGCATTCGCGGCGCGATCTGCAGCCACCGGTAGGTCTTGTGCGGCACGTCGCCGTACAGCGCGAGGTAGTTGTCGCCCGGCAGGACCTCGGCTTCCGCGAGCGTGAACCCGCGCAGCCCGGCGGCCACGAACCGCTCCGCCAGCGCCTCGCTGACGATGAAGGCCGGGAAGGACTCCATCAGGTCCTCGCTCGTCGGGTAGTCGAGCACGTACTGCACGCGATCGATGACGGGCGGGTGCGTCGCGTGGTCGAACTCGACGTCCTGGCCCAGTTCGCCGCCGACCAGCGGCTGCAGCACGTACGGCATCGGTTCAGTCTCCAGGGCGAGCGATCAGCGCGCTCATGATCACCTGCGAGCGGGTGCGGATGACCTGGCCGTCCTGCTGGAGATCCATGATCAGGCGCTCGAGGTCGGCGTTGTCGGTGGTGCGCACGCGGGCGATCGCGTCGGCGTCGCCGGTGACGCTCCAGGCCTCGACCACCTGCGGGTGCTTGGCAAGCGACGCGGCGACGACGCTGAGCTGCGTGCCGGGGGCGTAGAAGAGCTCGACCAGCGCTTCGGTGCGCCAGCCGAACGCTTCCGGATCGATCACCGCGGAGAACCCACGGATGGAGCCGTCGGCGCGCAGGCGGTCGATCCGGCGCTTGACGGCCGGGGCGCTCAACGACACCCGGCGGGCGATGTCGTCGTAGGAGCGACGCCCGTCCTCGACGAGCAGCACAAGAATTTGACGGTTTACGTCATCCACGCGTTGGATTCTTGCGCATGAACGCCAAGAAGTGGGATTGAGGGCTGGACACGGCGTCAATATCTTGTAGGCATGGCTCTCCTGCATCCGAACAAGACCGCGACCCTCCTCTTCGACGAGGCCCACAGCCAGGCCTGGTCGATCCGGCCTGAGGTCGCGCAGCGGATGCAGCCCGCTCATCCCGCGGACGCGTCGTACGTGCAGGCGGCGAAGCTGCTCGAGCAGCGCGACTTCGTCGTATCCGCGCACACCGAGGGCGAGCTCACGAGCGTCCTCGCCGACGTGCTCGTGATCGCTCATCCGTCGGACCCGCGCTGGGAGGCGACGACCGAGACCGGGAGCCCGCGCTACAGCGCCACCGAGATCGAGGCCATCCAGCGGCACGTCGCGCAGGGCGGCGGCCTGATCGTCCTGGGCGAGTGCGATCACGACCGCTATGGCAACAACCTCAACGAGCTGCTCGAGGCGTTCGGCATCCAGATCGAGACCGCGACGGTGCAGGACTACGAGCAGTCCGACGCCGCCCCCACCTGGATTCGGCCGCACCTGCAGTCCAACGGCCGCGGCGCCGGCGCCGACGTGCTTGCGCGCGTGAACGAAGTCCGCTTCTACCGCGCCGGGACGCTCGCGCTGTCCAACGGCGCGAAGGTGATCGCGCACGCGTCCCCGTCGGCCACCAAGCCGCACGCGCCGCTCGCCGTCGTCACGCAGTACGGCGAGGGCCGCGTCGTCGTGCTGGCCGACTCCGACCTCTTCAGCGACGACACGATCGGCGAGCACGACCACGCCGACCTGTGGGTCAACCTCGTGTACTGGGCCGCCGGCCCCGCGTTCGCGCACGACGAGACCACCGTCGAGTCGCCCGCCTTCAGCGACCCGGCGTGGCCGACGCTCAAGGCCGAGATCGAGGCGCTGCGCGCGCTCCAGAACGCCGACGGCTCGATCGACCTGGAGGGCCGCGAGGCGCCGGAGATCGACCCGATCCTGAACGCGATCGAGGCGCTGCGCACGTACTTCCCGCACCAGGACGCGTATCTGACGGCGCTGCAGAGCGACCTCAGCGCCTGGGCGATCAACGGCTTCGCCGTACCGGACTTCTCGCTCTCGCTCGAGCAGTTCCGCCCCGATCAGCACCGTGAGGACGGCATCGAGCACCTCGTCGTGTTCCCGATGTACAAGCAGAACGGGCCGTCCGAGAAGGTCTTCGAGGCGCTGATCATCCGCGTGCCGTGGCCCGAGTGGCTCGCGCAGCTCGAGCGCACGCGCTTCCAGAACCCGAAGTTCGTGCCGGTCACGTTCGTCGACCGGACCTCCGGCTACGAGTCCAACACCGCGGTCCTGTTCCCGGAGACGGTGTCGGTGGGCGCGAACAAGCCCGCGAACCACTTCGGCGCGATCTTCTGCGACCGCGAGGCCGCCCGCCTGCGCGCCGTCGCGACGCACGCCGCCGACGTGCTCTCGCTCAACCTCGCGCCGGACGCCGCCGCGCTGCTGGCGAGCCCGGAGCTGTCCCGTCAGGCGTTCGTGCTGTGGGACCTGATCCACGACCGCGCGCACAGCCGCGGCGACCTCCCGTTCGACCCGTTCATGATCCGCCAGCGCCAGCCGTACTGGATGTACGCGCTGGAGGAGCTGCGCTGTGACCTGACCGCGTTCGTCGAGGCCGTGCAGCTGGAGTCCGAGGGCTTCGCGTTCGCGCGCTACGTCCAGCATGCGATCGTGCTCGACCGCCTGTTCCGCTTCCCGGTCACCGGCCCGCGCGTGCGCAACTACGACGGGCTCGGCGGCCAGCTGCTGTTCTCCTACCTGCACAAGCACGAGTACCTGCACTGGACGAACAACGAGCTCACGATCGAGTGGGATCGCCTGGCCGAGGGCGTCGCGAACCTGCGGGCCGAGGTCGAGACGCTCTACCGTGAGGGCATCGACTCCTCCAAGCCGCAGTACTGGGCGAGCGCCCACGACCTCGTCGCCACCTACGTCCGGCCGGCCGCGGACTCGGTCTGGAGCAAGGACCGCCGCGAGCTGAGCGACCAGGGTGACCCGCGCCGCTTCATCGACCAGGTGCAGCCGGACGAGTTCCCGCTCTCGCTGTTCTACGTCTCGCTGCAGGCCAAGCTGGCCGAGACGGTCGAGCTCGCGGGCGTCGCGGCGTGAGCCTGATCGCGGTCACCGGCGCCGGCGGCGCGCTCGGCCAGACGGTAGTCGCCCGGCTGGAGCAGGACGGACACACGGTCTCGGCGCCCCGCAGCGCCGAGGTCGACCTGCTCGACGCGCAGGCCACCCAGGCCTGGGCCGACTCGCTGGACGACGTCGGCGGGCTCGTCCATCTCGTGGGCGGCTGGCGCGGCGGCGTGGAGCCGGAGGACACCGCGTGGCTGCACGCGCAGCTCGTCACGACGCTCCAGAACGCCACGCGCGCCTTCCTGGAGCCACTCAAGCGCTCCGGCGGGCGCTTCGTGACGGTGTCGTCCAAGCAGGTCGAGCATCCGTCATGGAGCAACGCGGCCTACGCGGCCGCGAAGGCCGCGGCCGAGGCGTGGACGTTCGCCCTCAGCGACGAGATCACGGCGAACGTCGTCGCGGTCAACGCGATCGTCACGCCGGAGATGCGCGCGGAGAAGCCGGACGCGAAGTTCGCGACCTTCACGGACGTCGCCGACATCGCCGACGCGATCGCGCTGCTGCTGCGCGCGAACGTCAACCGGCAGCGCATCGCCCTCTATAAGGACTAGTGTCGCGAGTCGGAAGTTCGCGTGCGCATAGCGGGCCCGATCGTCGTGGCTGGGCCCGCTGGTGATTCCAGCGCATACCGGGCGTACGTGCGGGATCGCCGGCGGCCGCCAGGCGCCGCGAGACGCCCGGTAGGTGCCCGCGAACTTGTGAATCGGGGCACTGGCGATGAGTTTCGGCGGCTAGGTCCGTCTACGCCACCATGACCACTCCCGCACACCCCGGCCGCACCCTGTTCGTGAACATGCCCGTGGCGGACGTCGCGCGCAGCACGGCGTTCTTCGCGCAGCTCGGGTTCAGCTTCAACCCGGCGTTCAGCGACGACACCGCCGCCTGCATGCTCGTCGGCGAGCACGCCTTCGTCATGCTGCTCACCCGCGAGAAGTTCGCGGAGTTCTCGAAGCTGCCGGTCGCCGACCCCACTACGCACGCGCTGGCGCTGTTCACCTTCAGCGTGGGCTCGCGTGACGAGGTGGACTCGGTCAGCGCCACCGCGCTCGCGGCGGGTGCCGTCGAAGCCGATGGCGCCGAGGACTTCGGCTTCATGTACTCCCGCAGCTTCTTCGACCTCGACGGCCACGGCTGGCAGGTCATGTGGATGGACCCGGCGGCGGCGGAGCAGGGGCCGCCGGAGGCCGTCACGCATGCGTGAGCTCGTCTACACCGGCTTCATGTCGCTCGACGGCGTGGCGGACTCGCCCGGCGGCACCGTCGAGGGCCATCGCAGCGGCGGTTGGGTGTTCGACACCGAGTTCGTCCCGGAGGCCTATTCGCTGAAGGGGGAGGAGCTGGCCGAGACCACGGCGCTGATGTTCGGCCGCCGCAGCTACGACGCGTTCGCGGCGGTCTGGCCCGGCTCTGAGGACCACAGCGCGTACAAGGAGCTGCCGAAGTTCGTCGTGTCGAGCAGCCTCGCCGAGGACGCGCTGGTCGAGGGCTGGGGGCCGACCACCATCCTGCGGTCGACCGAGGACGTCGCCGCGCTCAAGCAAGGCGACGGCGGCGCCATCTTCATCCACGGGAGCCCGGAGCTGGCCCGGAGCCTGTCGGACGCCGATCTCATCGACCGCTACAACCTGCTCGTGTTCCCGGTGCTGCTTGGGGCGGGCAAGAGCCTGTTCAGCCGCGCCGATCGGGACAAGCTCAAGTTGGAGCTCAGGGAGAGCGCGTCCTACTCCAACGGCGTGGCGAAGCTCGTCTACGACGTCAAGCGCTGACACGAGCAGGAATCGAGAAGCGCGACCGGTCCGTCGCGCTTAGCCTGCTCGTATGCCCACCACCGTCGATTTCAAGAACGTTTCAACCGCCGGTCTGGAGTCCTCGCCGCACCCGGACGCACTGGCCGGCCTGCGGGCGAACGAGGCCCGCTACTTCAAGAACAAGTACGACCACGAGTTCACCGTGGAGCCCGCGAGCGAGGCCGCGGCGACCATCGACTGGGTGCACGGGATCCTCAAGGACGAGCGTGACCTCGTCATCGCCTCCACCCCGCTGGAGGCAACCGCCTTCGAGGCCGACGGCATCCGCTTCGCGTACGTGTTCTACGAGAGCGGGCTGGCGATCAACGTGATGTACGGCCCCGAGAAGCGGGCCGTCGGCTTCAAGCTCTCAGACGGGATGGACATCCCGGAGGAGCTGGCGTCGAGCTTCAAGTTCGCGCGGCAGAAGTCCAAGCTGGCCGGGACGATCCGCGGCAGCTACTTCGTGATCAAGCACGAGCACTGACGGCGGGCGTGCCGAACCAGCGGGTGAGGTGGATGTCCAGGTCCCGCTGGTCGTCGCCGATCCAGGCGACGTAGCCGTCGGGCCGGAGCAGGACGCCCGGGACATCCAGCGCCGCGGCGGGATCCGCGAGGTAGTCGACCCGGTCTGACCAGCCGCCGACGCTCAGGCGTTCGGTGCGGTCCAGCAGCAGGCCGCGGCCGCGGTGCAGCAGGCCGTAGAGGCGGCCCTGATCCACGTCGATGTCGCGCAGGCGGCGGCCCAGCAGGTCAGGGCCCTCGCCGAAGTCGTAGCGGATGCCGATCGCGGTGATCTTCTCGATCAGCAGGCGGTTCACCGCGTCGATGTCCATGAGCTCGGTGAGCAGCCGGCGCACGGCTTGCGGGCCCGGTTCGGTGGACGTCAGCTCCATCTGGGCGCGCGTGTTGTCCAGCACGTCCGCGGCGACCGGATGCCGTTCGGCGTGGTAGGTGTCCAGCAGCGTCTCCGGCGCCCAGCCGCGGATCTGCGCGGCCAGTTTCCAGCCGAGATTGAACGCGTCCTGCACGCCCAGGTTGAGCCCTTGTCCGCCGAGGGGTGGATGGATGTGCGCCGCATCGCCGGCCAGCATCACCCGTCCCACCCGATACCGCTCCACCAGCCGCGTGGCATCGCCGAACCGGGACAGCCAGCGCGGGGAATGCACGCCGAAATCGGTGCCCGCCGTGGCGCGCAACTGCTGCTGGAAGTCTTCGAGTGTGGGCGGCGTCGCGCGGTCGCTGACGCTCGCGGCGGGGACCACGACGCTGTAGACCCCCTCACCGACGGGCCTGAGCCAGAAGCGCCGATTGACGTCGCGGAGCTCGGCCATCGTGGCGGCGACCTGCTCCGGCGACGCACCCACTTCCAGCTCGCCCATGAGCGTGTCGTTCCGCGCAGGCTCGCCGGGAAAGCCGACGCCGAGCCGTTTGCGAACCGTGCTGCGCGCGCCGTCACAACCGACCAGGTAGCGCGCACGCAGCGGTTCCCCGTCGGCCAGCTCGACGGTCACGCCCTCATCGTCCTGCTCGAAGCCGGTGACCGGACACCCGCGCCGGACCTGCGCGCCCAGCTGCATCGCATGGGCTTCGAGCAGGTCGACGATGACCGGCTGCGGGATGCCCAGCAGATAGGGGTGCGCGGAGTCCAGGCCCTCGGGCGCGGGCTTGCCGATGGCGGCGAAGATGCCGCCGACCGGGCGCTGCCGCCCGTGTTCGAGCAGGCGCTCCAGCAGTCCGCGCATGGCCATCAGCTCGATGCTGCGGATGTGCAGACCGACGATGCGGACGGCCGACGCGGGCTCGGCCTCCTGCTCCAGGACGAGCACCCGCACGTCGTGCAGCCGCAGCTCGGCGGCGAGCATCGCCCCCGTCGGCCCGCACCCGGCGATGATCACGTCGAACACCGCCGCCAGTATGTCTTCCTCCTGGCTGCTGGCCTACTTCGCCCAGATCGAGGTGATGTCCACGCCGTACTCGTCCCCGGGCTTGAAGTTCTTCGGATGCGAGTCGGGCGTGAGCGAGTCCTCAGGCTTCTTGAGCTCCGAGCCGTCCTTCTTGACGTCCTTGTCGGCAGTCACGGCCACGGTGTGCCCGACGATGTCGAAGATGTACTTCCCGCCCTTCTTGAGCTCGACGTGCTTGGGGAGGTCCTTCCACGCGGTCTTGCCGAAGTAGATCGGCTTGTAGCCCCACTCGTCCATGACCCTGAAGCGCGTCGACGTGTCGTCGTACATGACGCCCTTGGTCTTGTAGTACTTGTGCAGGTGCTGGACCATCTGCTCGATCGTCGCCGGGTTGGTCTTGGTGAGCGCCTTCGCCTTCGTCCAGTTCGGGTCGAGCTTGGCCAGGGCGACCAGCACGCACGCGTACTCCCAATAGAGCTTGCCCGCCTCTTCCCCCTTGATCTGCGTGAAGAGATTCACGTCGGCACCGGGGAGGTCGTCCTTGCCCGGGACGAAGTCCGCCGGCTTGGCCATCACCCATTCGGTCTTGACGTCGCCGGGGGACGCGTACGTAGCGCCGTGCGAGTGCTTGAGCAACCGGTTGTGATCCACGGCGGCGTCGCCGAGCGCCACGGCCGTCGCGCCGGTGGGATTGCCGTCGGTGGCGAGTTTCGCCGTGTGGGTGCGCAGGTTCGCGGCGGTCTCCACGGTCACCTGGCTCAGGCCCCGGACGTGCATGCCCACGCGCAGTTGGTCGCGGAACGCCACGTCGTTGTTGGCCTTCTCGGCAAGCGTCTCGTTGCCGACGCGCGTGTTCCCGTAGCTGTCGGGCACGGTGAGCCGCTCGTTGTTGGGGTTGTACATCAGCCGTGCGAGCGCGCGGTTGCCCACGGAACGCTGCAGAGCGAGGATCGAGGCAACGTCGGGGGCGGGCGCGGGAGGCTGCGGACGCGGCTCGGCGTCGACCTCTCCCTCGCCCCGCCGGAGGCGGTCGTGCGAGGACATGTGCGCGGTCTACCAGAGCGGCAGAAGCGTCACCAAGCCACCGGAATCGCGCGCAACAACGCACCGGCGCGCCGGTCTGTCGGGGCGGCGTCAGTCCTCGTCGGGCCAGTGGCCGTGCACGCCGAGGTACTCGCGCGCGGCCTCTTCCTTGTCGCGCTCCTTGTCGCCCTGCACGCCCAGCCGGAACAGCCAGTTCAACAGCAGGACGGAGAGGCCGGAGCCGACGAGCATCGCCCAGCCGTCCCAGCGGATCTCGCCCTCGACGGCGAACAGCAGCACGAAGCCGCTGGCGACGAGGGCGAACGGGATCCCGTAACGCAGGGTGAGGAGCGGCATACGTTCATGATCGTCGCCGCCCGCACCGCTCACCATCGGGTTTTCCCACGGGTCTAGCTGACGCGAACCGTCGACTTCATCGAGGAGTGGATGGTGCAGACGTACGTGAAGGTGCCGGCCTTCGTGAACTTCTTCTTGAAGGTGTAGCCCTTGGTGGAGGTGGTGCGCGAGCCGGCGCCGCCCTTGGCGGGCGTGACGTTGTGGGAGATGCCGCCCTGCGTCCACTTCCACGCGACGGAGTCGCCCTTCTTGATCGACACGCTGCCCGGCGAGAACGAGTTGTTCTTGACGGCGACGGTCTTGGTCTGGGCGGCCTGCGCGGGCACGGTGGCCACGGCGGCGATGGCGACGGCACCGGCGATCAGCTTGCGGGTCATACAGGACCAGACGCACACTGCGGCGGCCTTATTCCGTGATGATCCGGGCCATGAGCCTCAACGGAAAGACGCTGTTCATCTCCGGCGCGAGCCGCGGGATCGGGCTGCAGATCGCGCTCAGGGCCGCGCGGGACGGCGCGAACGTGGCGCTGATCGCCAAGACCGCGGAGCCGCATCCGAAGCTGCCCGGCACGGTGTACACGGCGGCGGAGGAGATCGAGGCGGCGGGCGGGAAGGCGCTGCCGATCGTCGGTGACATCCGCGACGAGGCCAGTGTCGAGGCGGCCGTCGCCAAGACCGTGGAGACGTTCGGCGGGATCGACATCACGGTCAACAACGCGTCCGCGATCAACCTCAGCCGGACGACGGATCTCCCCGTCCGCCGCTACGACCTGATGCAGTCGATCAACACGCGCGGGACGTTCGTGGTCTCGCGCGCGTGCATCCCGCACCTGAAAGCGGCCGAGAACCCGCACATCCTCACGCTCTCCCCGCCGATCAGCCTCGAGCCCAAATGGCTCGGCGGCCACATCGGCTACACGCTCTCCAAGTACGGGATGAGCCTGCTCGCGCTGGGCTTGGCCGAGGAGCTCAAGGAGGACGGGATCGCGAGCAACGCCCTGTGGCCGCGCACGCTGATCGCGACCGCCGCGGTCCAGAACCTCCTGGGCGGAGACGCCGCCATGGCCGTCTCGCGCAAGCCGGAGCTCTACGCGGACGCCGCCTACGCCGTGCTCACGAAGCCGAGCCGCGAATGCACCGGGAACACGTTCTTGTGCGAGGACGTCCTGCAGGCCGAGGGCGTCACCGACTTCGACCAGTACGCCTACGTTTCCGGCTCCACACCGCAGGTGGACCTGTTTGTTGACCATGTCTAGATTCGCCTAGTTTCCGTACTGACACATCGCGCGGCGCCACGACCGATACTCCGCAGGGATGGGTGCCGCCCTCAAGACGAGGCGGACCGTTCGAACGGCCGCCGAGCTCGCCGAATCGCTTCTGGAGCGCCGAAACCCGGCGGTCGCGCGGCGCCTGACGGCCAAGGAACGGACAGTGGAGTTGGCCGCGGCGGGCGTGTTCCTGCTGGTCGCCGCCGTGATGGGGGCGACCGCCGCGCCCGAACCGGTGACCACGGCCACGCTGCTCGTCTTGTCGTACGCGCTCGTCCGCCGCGTGCGGTTCCAGCTCGGGACGGGCCTCATCCGGCCGACGCAGATCGTCTTCGTGCCGATGTTGTTCCTCACGCCCGCCGCGGCCGTCCCACTGCTGGTGACCCTCGGCGGCGTGCTCGGCGAACTGCCGGACCTGCTGCGCCGGCGCGCGCACCCCGAGCGGCTCGCCGTCGTGATCGCGGACGGCTGGTACGCGATCGGGCCGGCGCTGGCGGTCGCGCTGTTCGACCAGCAGACGACGCTCGCGGTCCTGCTCATCGCCCTCGTCGCGCAGTTCGCCTGCGACCTGGGCGCCTCGTCGGCGCGCGAGTACTTCGGCGCCCGCATCCTCCCCTCCGAGCTCCTGCCGGTGCTCGCGCTCATCTATCTGATGGACGCCACGCTGGCGCCGATCGGCTTCCTGGCCGTACTCGCCTCCGAGATCTACGAGAACGCGTACCTGCTGGCCATCGCGCCCGCCGCGCTGCTCGGGCTGATCGCGCGGGAGCGCTCCGAGCGGATCGCGCGCGAGCTGGAGCTCGAGCGCGCCTTCCGCCGCTCCACCCGCGCGCTGGACGCGCGCGCGAACGACGTGCGCCGCCAGGCCGGCCGTGTCCAGAGCGGGGACGCCGAACCCGAGGATCGACCGGCGCTGGAACGCGTCCTGCTCGCGACCACGGTCGAAGCGCTCCGGGCCGACTCGGGCCGTCTCAGCGAGATCGACGAGCACGGCCTCCTCCACACCCGGCTCGCCATCGGCGACCTGGCCCCGGCGCTGGAGCTGGCCGAGCTCGCCCTCGGTTCCCCGCAGGCGAACGCGCTGGCGATCGGCGTCGGGCACAGCCATGTGCTGGCCGTGATGCGCGCCGAGTCGCCGTTCAGCGCCGTCGAGCGCGACCTGCTCGAGCACCTCGCCGCCCAAGCGGCCGTGACGCTCGAGAACCTCCGCCTGGAGGAGCTGATGCGCCGCAAGGAGGCAGAGCTGCGCGCGATCCTCGAGGGCGTCGCGGACGGGATCGCGGCCGAGGACCTCGAGGGGCATCTCGTGTTCGTCAACGCGGCCGCGGCGCGGCTGCTCAACGGCGCGGACAGCCTCGGCGCCGCGCTCGGCATCGCCCCCACGCTGCTCCCGGGCCGCCACGTGTTCGAGGGCGAGCAGCCTGATCCGCTCGTGGTCAAGCACGCCCACCGCTGGTCGCGCGTGAAGGCGGGGCCGGTGCTCGAGGGCGAGCATCCCCGCCTGGCGATCAGCGTCGTCGAGGACATCACCGAGCTCAAGCAGGCCGAGGAGGCGCAGCGCTTCCTCTCCGAGATCTCACGTGTGCTCGCGGGTTCGCTGCAGCTCGACCGCACGCTGCCGGAGGTGGCTCGGCTCGCTGCCGCGCACTTCGGCGGCGTGTGCGTGATCGAGCTCGACGAACGGCCCGCGACCGGCGCCGGAACCGGCGATCCGGCGCTCACCCTGCCGCTGCACGACGGCGCGCTGCACCTGGGCGGCCGCGTCGATCACGCCACCGCGGGTGAGCTGGCGCTGCGGATCGGGGCCGCGGTCGAGAACGCTCGCCTCTACCGCCAGCGTGAGGCGATCGCGCACACGCTCCAGCAGTCGTTGCTCCCGCGCGAGCTGCCGGAGATCCCGGGCCTGGACAGCGCCGCGCTGTACCGGCCGGCGGGCGAGATCAACGAAGTCGGCGGCGACTTCTACGACCTGTTCCCGATCGGCCGCGGCGAGTGGTTCGCGGTCATCGGCGACGTCTGCGGCAAGGGCGCGGAGGCCGCCGCGGTGACCGCGCTCGCCCGCTACACGATTCGCGCCGCCGTCATCCGCCACCACTCCCCGGCCAACGTGCTGCGCTGGCTCAACGAGGCGATGCTGCGCCAGCACGCCGGGCGCTTCGTGACGCTCGCGTGCGCGCGCATCCAGCTCCGCGACGAGGTGACCGTCACGGTCGCCTGCGGCGGCCACCCGCCGCCGCGCGTGCTGCGCGCCACCGGGCTCGTGGAGACGCTCGGCGCGAACGGCACGATCGTCGGCCTGCTGCCGAAGATCGAGGCCACCGACCGGACCGCGCGGCTTGCCGCCGGTGACGCGCTCGTGCTCTACACCGACGGCCTGACCGAAGCGCGCGCCCCCCATGTGATGACCCCCGGGCAGCTCGACAACGCGGTCGCCGGCGCGCGCCGCCTCAGCGCCCGCGGGATCGTCGAGCACCTGTCGACGCAGGTGCCCGACCCGCTGCGCGACGACCTCGCGCTGCTTGCTATCCGCGTTCAGCCTTTGGAATAAGGGTCGATCCAGACGTCGTCGATCCGGTGCGAGCCGAGCAGGCTCGTGAACCGGAAGCGCACGTCCTGCTCACCCAGCAGGTTGAGGACGTTGAGCACGATCGGCGACGGCGACCACGAGGCTGAGCCGAGCGCCACACCCACGGGCAGCTCCAAGCCGGGCTCGGCGATGATCGACACCGCCATCACGCCGTTGCCGCGGATGAAGAAGCGCAGCGTCGGGTGGGCGAGCGTGATGCACACCGGGTCGCTCACGACGTTCGCGCCCGCGGGGATCGAGAGCGACTCGGAACCGCCGCCCCAGGGGTGCCCGCCGGCCGCGACCGAGGCGCCGTTGAGCTCCCAATCGGGCGGCGCGGCCTGGTACCAGGCGTAGTCGAGCCAGGGCGTGAACGGCTTCGAGAGCGGCTGATCAACACACGCCTGGGCGGCGGGGGCGGCGAACAACAGCGCGGTAAGCGCGAGCAGCAGGGGCCGGAGCATGTGGACGCTATGCCCCGTCTAGCCGCACCTATATCTGGTAAACCTTGAGCAATCGCTTTTCGTGCTCGGCTTCGATCCGCGCGATCAGCTCAACGTGAGGTTCTAGGCCGGATCCACGCAGTTTCGTGGCCATCAGCTCGTCGAGCTGGAACACGCCCGCGGAGTTGTTCATCGCCACCTCGACGCGCACGGCGCGCTGCTCGCCGGGGACGATCCGGACCTCGTCGATCGCGGCCGCCGACAGCGAGTGGATGTTCGGCAGGCTGGTCTCGAACGCCACGCGGGAGCGGCCGTGCTCCATGTCCAGCGCGTCCGCGACGCGCACGACGCCGGCCTCGAGCGTCAGCGGGCGCCCGCCCTTGCGGTGCCCGATGATGGCGTGGGTGATCTCCGCCGAGACAACGGTCCGCTCCGGCTCCTCGTAGGCCTCCGCGAGCAGGTCGTCGAGGAGGTCGGCGGCCAGGTGGAGGCTGTAGACCTCGTGGTCCACGCGATGGATCGACATCCCGAGGTCGTGCAGCAGGCAGCCACCCGCGATGACGACCTCGGCGTCCTTGTGGGACATCGAGTAGTCGGATTCCATCGCTGACTCCAGCCCCGCGCGGTGCAGCAGCCGGAACAGGTGCAGCGCGCGGTTGAGCACGATCTGCAGGTGGACCCACGAGTGGTCGTTCATGTCCATCCGCAGCGCCGTGACCTGCTGGACGTGCCAGCGGGCCTTCAACTTGACGCTGTTGTTCGCGGCCTCGAGAAAGCGCGAGAGCTTGGGATTTCGTTCGGTGGGCGCATGGATGCGCATCGCAACGATGGCCTCACGCGGCGTCAGGGGAGGATCGGTCATCGCTCCCGCATCATCGCAACGTGCAGAGACGTGCACACCCAACGCCCTATCCAGCCGCATGAGAACTTGGTTAGCTCGCCTTTAAGGAGGAGCTTTCCGTGAGAGGAGCAGTTGGGATGAGTAGAGGGTTGAGAGGGGTCCTGGCGGGAGCCGGGGCAGTGGCGGCCGTGGCGCTGTTCGCGCCGGCGTCGGCCGTCGCGCACCCGTGTGCGGGGGCGAACGCGAAGGTGGCGAGCAGCTTCCTGTCGGTGAACAGCGCGACCTGGGTCGGCATGCGCCCCGTGCACGTCGAGCACGAGTGCTCCGGCGAGGGCGGTCCCGTCACGTCGACGGCGGCCAAGGCGGCGGCCGCGGGCGTGACCATCGCCGACGACCCGACGTTCGAGCAGATGGTGAGCGAGTTCGAGTTCACGCCGAACATGACGCCGGTCGGCTACGGGGCGAACGTGATCCCGTACCTGCCCGCCCCGTACAACTCAGACCTGGCGTTCAAGGGCAACTACGCCTTCATGGGCACCAACGACGGCTTCGTCGTCTACGACGTCACGAACCCCGCGAGCCCGCAGAAGGTCCACCTCAACAAGAGCTGCACGACCTCCCAGGGCGACCTCATCGTCTACGGGAACATCCTCGTCCGCTCGTGGGACTCCGCGACCAGCGCCGCCGGCGCCGCGACGCAGTCCTGCGGCGGCACGCTCGTCGGCCAAGGCTTCGAGGGCGTCCACCTCTTCGACATCACCGACCCGGCGAACCCGGTGATGATCGACGTCGGCAACGACCCGGCCAACGGCAAGCAGGGTCTGCGCTTCTCGACGCAGGACGTGCCGCGCAAGGGCTGCGGCTCGCACACCGCCACGGCCGTGCCGCTGCCGGAGCGCGACGCGCTCTACATCTACAACGGCGGCTCTTCCGGCACGTGCACGTGGATGGATGTCCTGAAGATCAAGATCTCGGACCCGACGCAGGCCGAGTACGTCAAGCAGGCGCCGGCCGGCCGCCAGTGCCACGACAACACGGTCTTCATCAACGGCGCGAACAGCCTGGCGTCCTGCGCGGGCGGCAACGGCATCACGCTGTTCAAGTTCGACGCCACGATCGACCCGACGCTGCCGGGCGGCGTCGAGAACCCGATCCAGCTGTGGTCGCGCTCGCTCGGCGTCGGCACCGGCCACTCGGCCGCCTTCAGCTACGACGGCACGACGGTCGCGTTCGGCCATGAGCCGGGCGGCGGCGTCGCGCCGAACTGCCAGACCACGAGCTCGACGCTGAACAAGTCGCTGTTCGTCCTGAACGCCGCGACCGGCGAGACGATCTCGACGCTCTTGATGCCGCGCGCCCAGAACAACACCGAGAACTGCACCTGGCACAACTTCAACACCGTGCCGACCAAGGGCGGCAACTTCATCGTGTCCGGCAACTACCAGGCCGGCATCAACGTGATCGACTTCTCGCAGCCCGCTGCGCCGAAGGTCATCGCCTACGCCGACCCGAAGCCGCTGCCCCGCACCACCACGTACGGCGGCGACGGCTACCCGGACGGCGGCGACTGGTCGACCTACTGGTACAACGGCAAGATCTACGAGGCCGACATCTACCGCGGCCTCATGGTCTGGGATCTCGACAACTCGTTCACCGACCGCGCGAACACGGTCGCGTACTCGAACCCGCAGACGCAGATCGGCGCGATCGCGGCCGACAACGCCGCCCCGACGGTCACGTCGACCAACGAGGGCGCCGGCTACCTGCAGGGCTCTGCCGTCCCAGCCGCGTTCGCGTGCGCCGACCAGGGCCTGGGCGTCGACTCGTGCACCGCGTCGGTGACCAACGTCGACACGTCGAAGATCGGCTACGCGTCCTTCACGGTCACCGCCGTGGACAAGGCCGGCAACACGACGGTCAAGACCGTGAACTACATGGTCAACTCGACCGCCGTCACCGGTGGCGCGGGCGCCACGGTCGCCCCCACGCTGTCGCTGTCGATGGGCGCTCCGGCCACGTTCGGCACGTTCACGCCGGGCGTCGCGAAGGAGTACACGGCTTCCACGACCGCCAACGTCATCTCCACCGCGGGTGAGGCGACGCTGTCGGTGGCCGACACGGGCACCACCCCGGGCCACCTGGTCAACGGGGCGTTCTTCCTGCCGCAGCCGCTGCAGGGCCTCGGCGTGGTCAAGACGTACACGGGCCCGGTCTCCAACGACCAGCCCGCGATCACGTTCAAGCAGCAGGTCAACTCAGGCGACGCGTTGCGCACGGGCACGTACAGCAAGTCGCTGACGTTCACCCTGGCGACGAACACGCCGTAGGCCTAGTCGTACGTTCGGCCGAGGTCCGGGGTATTGGCCCCGGACCTCGGTAGGGTCTTCCTCGTGTCCGAGGAGAACGTGGTGCTGATCGACGAGGAAGACCGCGAGCTGGGGGTCGGCGAGAAGCTCGCCGTGCACCAGTCCGGTGCGCTGCACCGAGCGTTCTCGGTCTTCGCCTTCAACCCGGCCGGTGCGCTGCTGCTGCAGCGCCGCGCGCTGGGCAAGTACCACTCTCCCGGGCTGTGGACGAACTCCGCCTGCGGGCACCCGCGGCCGGGCGAGACCACCGAGGACGCCGCCACGCGGCGCTTCGCGGAAGAGCTCGGGATCGAAGCGAACGCGCTCGAGGAGGTCGGGATCCTGCGCTACCGCGCGGAGCTCGCCGACCTTGTCGAGAACGAGCTCGACCACCTGCTCGTGACCGAGATCTCCATCGACCCCTCGCCCGACCCGGACGAGGTCATGGAGTGGCGCTTCGTCCCGCTCGACGAGCTCGACGAGTGGATCGCTCGCGCCCGCGAGGAGGAGTTCACCGCATGGTTCCCGCCGGCGTGGGAGATCGTCAGCGCTCGAGTTCGCTCAGCGCGCGCCTGATCGCCAGCGGCGCCCGGCCGCTCACGTTGATCATCGTCTTGCCGTCGCGCTCGTGGAGGTCGAACACGATCTCCTCGCGCACCTTGTGCAGCAGCGCGAGCAGCCCCACCGGGAGCAGCAGGATCGCGACCAGGTACGTCCACGTGGGCCGGTGCTCGCGCGCGAAGACGATGTTCGCCTCGGTGCAGCGCTCCATCGTGTAGCCGTGCGCGCGGATAGGCGGCGCGACGTACTCGATCAGGTCGGCCGCGGCCTGCGTGCGGCGGGCGGGCGCGAGCCACCGGGCCGTGAAGCCCACGCGGCCGGGCGCCTTCGGCAGGCGTTTCTCGGGGGGCGGGGCCGGCGGCGCGAGCTGCGCGCTCGGGATATCGTCGATCAACTCCAGCAGCTCGCCCCGCGTCTTGGCCACGTACGCACGTGTGGTGCGGTCCGTGAACTCCTCCATGTCCAACCGGCCCTCGCCCACGGCGTGGCGGAGAAGCGCCACGGTCTCCTCACGTTCGGCGTCGGATGCGCGCATGCGGTCGGCCATGCGCGCACCAGGTTAGGGCTCGGTCGTGGCCAGCGTGAACGTGAGCGTCTTGGTGTAGGTGCCGGTGCGCAGCGGGTCGGTGGCGCCGATCGCCTGCTTGAACGCGATCGCCACCCCCGCGTTCGAGACCGGGCCGGTCCAGGCCATGGGACTCATGGATACCTGCAGCGGTTGCGGGAGGGTGAACGTGCCGTTGGTCAGATGGCCCGGGGCGGAGACGCTCAGCGTCGCGGACCCGGCCGTCGACGTGACGGTGGCGGTGGTCGAGGCCGTGTACTCGCGGGCGATGCCCGGGATGAAGGTGCCGAGGCTCACAGGCCCGGCCAGCGAGAGCGCGAGCGTCGCCGGCACGGTGCCGCCGACCGTTGCCGGGCCCGGGTTGCGGCCCCAGTCGGGTGACTCCTCGGGCACCAGGCTGGTCGTCAGCTGCCGCTGCTCCGTGCCGTCGAGCTTCATCGTCCAGATATCGAAGTTGAAGTTGTCGTAGGCGCGCGTGAACGCGAGCCGGGTGCCGTCCGGTGACCAGGCCGGACCTTCCTCCCAGTTCGTGTTGTTCGTGAGCTGGCGGACGTTCGAGCCGTCGGCGTTCATGAGCAGGAGCTCGCTGTCTCCGTCGCGGTAGCTCTCGAACGCGATCAGTGTTCCGTCGGGCGACCAGGCCGGGGCGGAATCGTGGATCCCCGGGGTGTCGAACAACGTGGTCACCACGCCGGTGGCCATGTCCATCACCTGGATGTTGCGATCGGTCCCCTGCACCGTGGTCGAGAACAACAGCTTGGACTGGTCGGGCGAGAGGCTCGGGTACCACTGGTGGCCCGGGCCGGCGTAGAGCACGCGGCGGTTCGTCCCGTCCGGGTCCATCGCCCAGACGTCACCGGCGGTCGTGACGGGCGCGTTCGTGCGCCGGTAGACGATCCCGGTCATGTCGGGGAACCACGCCGGCTGGCTGGACTGGGTGCCGTCCGTCGGCCGGGCGACTTCGGTGGTGACCGGACGGCCCGCGGCGTCGCGGACGCGGAAGTCGACGATCGAGACCTGGAACGCCGTGTCGTTCGGACGGCTGCGGAAGACGATCCGGGTGCCGTCGGGTGACCAGTCGGACTGCGCGTCGTAGTACGGGTCGAACACGGCCTGTTGCTTGTCCGAGCCGTCGGCGTCCATCGTCCAGATGTTTCCGTCAGCGGCGCCCACGGCCGACAGCGTGGTGTAGGCGATGCGCCCGTTGACCGGCGGCTCAGCGGCAGCGGCCGGTGCGGCGCTCGCGAGGCAGGCGGCTCCGGCGAGGAGCCACGCCCGGTGCGCGTAGGTCATGTCGCGACCCTACGCCCGGGGTGGGAGCCGCACATCGGGCGTTCGCCTTATCTTGACCTGACGCACCGGGCTTCAACCTCGGTGGACATGACCGATCCCCTGCTGTGGCTCGATGGCGACCCGACCGAGGGTCGCCGTGCGCGCCCCTATGAACCGGAGGTGACGCCGGCTCCGCCGCCGTCGGCCGCACCGCCGCCCGCTGCGCCCAAGCAGCGCGGCCACTTCCGTGCGGCGCTCGCCGGTGGGTTCGTGTCCGCGGCGCTCGTCACGGGCGGGGCGTTCGCGTTCGGCGTCGTCGACACCGACGGCAACCCCGCGGCCGTCAACAACGCGCCCGCGCTGGTCGGCGCCAAGCAGACCGGCGACGTGGCTGCGATCTACGCCGCCGCGCGCGAGTCCGTCGTGTCGATCCAGACGCAGGGCGGGTCCGGCACGGGCTTCGTCACGGGCGCGGACGGCACGATCGTCACCAACGCGCACGTCGTCGGCAGCGCGACCACCGTCCAGGTGCAGTTCGCCGACGACGAGACCGCGACCGGGCGCGTCACGGGCGTCGATCGCTCCTCCGACCTCGCGGTCGTGAAGGTGGATGTCGGCCGCCGGCTCAAGGCGCTCTCGCTCGCGGATTCCACCGCGGTGCGTACCGGGCAGCTCGCGGT
Source organism: Solirubrobacter taibaiensis (assembly GCA_027587225.1). Lineage (GTDB taxonomy): Bacteria > Actinomycetota > Thermoleophilia > Solirubrobacterales > Solirubrobacteraceae > Solirubrobacter > Solirubrobacter taibaiensis. The sequence continues at coordinate 122,655 of JAPDDQ010000001.1, read as the reverse complement.
CGCGATCGGCTCGCCGTTCGGGCTCTCGCAGACCACCACGGCGGGCATCGTGTCCGGCACCGGCCGCCACATCCAGGCGCCGGACGGCTTCCAGATCGACTCCGTCATCCAGACCGACGCGCCGATCAACCCCGGCAACTCGGGCGGTCCGCTGCTCGACGCGCAGGGGCGCGTGATCGGCGTCAACTCGCAGATCGCGTCGCAGAGTGGCGGGAGCGTGGGGATCGGGTTCGCGGTGCCGTCGAACACGGTGCGCGACGTGATCCCGCGCCTCGAGCGCGGCGAGTCGATCCGGCGCGCGTACCTGGGCGTCTCCACCAGCGGCGGCACGGGCGGCGTCACCGTCGCCTCGGTCTCCTCCGGCGGCCCCGCCGCGAACGCGGGCTTGCAGGTCGGTGACGTGATCCGCTCCGTCGCCGGCGAGCGCGTGGCCGACTCCGACGACGTCGCGGCCGCGATCCAGGACCGTCGTCCTGGCGAGCAGGTCTCGATCGAGATCCGGCGCGGGGGCGCCGACCAGACGATCCAGGCCACCCTGGGGACGCGGCCGTGAGCTTTCAGTCCCCATGGCTGCTGGTCGGCCTGGCGCTGATCCCGGCGCTGTGCGTGGCCTACCTGTTCACCGAACGTCGCCGCCGCCGCGCGGCTGCGGCGTTCGCCTCGCCCCGTGTGGCGGTCTCGGCCGTCCCGCGCTCGCCCGGCTGGCGCCGTCACCTCCCGCTCGGTCTCGCGGGCCTCGCGACCGCGGCGCTGATCGCCGCGTTGGCTCGTCCTCAGGTGAGCGTGGCGGTGCCGGCCGAGCAGGCGACGATCGTGCTCGCCATGGATCACTCCGGGTCGATGATGGCCACGGACGTGGCGCCTTCCCGGCTCGAGGCCGCGAAGGACGCAGGCGAGGCGTTCCTGGACGAGGTGCCGGACCGGGTGCGGGTCGGCGGCGTGGTGTTCAACCATCGCGCGCAGGCCGTGTCCTCGCCGACCACCGACCGGGCTGAGGTGCGCAGCGCGCTGGAGGCCGCGATGACGCCGAGTGGCGGCACCGCGACCGGTGACGCGCTGGCGACGTCGCTCGCGATGATCAAGTCCCAGAAGGCACCGGGCGCGATCGTCCTGCTCTCCGACGGCAAGGCCACGCACGGGCAGGACCCGTTGCCGATCTCCGACGAGGCCAAGCAGGCCGGCGTGCCGATCTACACCGTCGCGCTGGGCACGGCGTCGGGGACGCTGCCGAACGGCGACGCCGTCCCTCCGGACGTCGACACGCTGCGCCAGATCGCGGAGCGGTCGGGCGGCGAGGCGTTCACCGCCGACCAGTCCGATGCGTTGTCCGCGGTGTACGAGCAGCTCGGGTCGGAAGTCGCGACCAAGATGGAGAAGCGCGAGGTCACCAGCGCGTTCGCGGGTGGCGCCGCGATCCTGCTGCTGATGGGCGGCGGGCTCTCTCTTAGGTGGTTTCGTCGGTTGCTTTGAGGTTGCGTTCAGCAACTGAGGCTTGACTGTGGGCATGCGCAAGGCCGGATTTGCCGCCACACTGGTGGCGGGCGTGGGACTGCTCGGTGCTTCTCTGCACGGGATGACGAGCGTGGACCGCACGCTCGCCATCGCCGCCGCCACCCCGACGCCCGCGGCGCCGTCGCAGGAACTGGTCCTGGAGAAGCGGCACCGCGGCGGCTACGACTGCGACAAGTCGGATCGCAAGGAAACTCGGGAGCGCTCTCAGCCGCACGTGTAGTGTCCGCACATGCGAGGCACGCACCTGGTCGGCAGTCTTCCCGCCGACGGCCCAGCAGCGGCGATGGACGCTGCGCTGGACGCCGTCGGCGCTGGTCTTTCGTCACTCCCTGACGGCGAGACCGGCGAGCGCTTCCACTGGATCATCCACATCATCGAAGGGCTCCGGGAGCATCCGGACTTCGAGCTGGTGAAGGACGGCGGCTGGTCGGACTACAAGGACACGCCGGTCTTCCGGGTGCGCAAGGGACACACGGTGTCCGGGCTCAAGCTCGGGCACCTTTCGGCCTTCGAGGCGTCCTACCCGCTGTTCGTGGACGCGCGGGCCGCGGCGGGGCTGCACGACCTGCGCTTCCAGGTCGGCATTCCCGGTGACTTCGACATGGCGCTGTTCGTGCTCGGGCCGCGCGGCGCGCTGACGGGCAAGGGCCCGTTCACGGACGCGACGGTCGCGGAGATCCAGGCCATCCACGCCGTCGGTGGCGACGATGTGATCTTCCAGCTGGAGATCCCCATCGAGCTGATCATGGTGTCGCGGATGCCTCGGGCCGCACAGGCGGGCGTGGCGCGGTTGATGGCGCGCGGCGTGGCCGAGCTCGCGCGGCGATCGCCGGCCGGCGCGCGCTTCGGGATCCACCTGTGTCTCGGCGACATGCACCACCGCGCGCTCGGGAAGCTGAAGGACACCGCGCCGCTGGTGACGCTGGCGAACGCGTTGGTGCGCGCCTGGCCTGGAGGCCGGCCGTTGGAGTTCCTGCACGCGCCGTTCGCCGCGGCCGACGTCCCGCCGGTGACGGCGCCGCGCTGGTACGCGCCGCTGGACAAGCTGCGTCTCGGAGGGACACGCTTGATCGCCGGCTTCGCGCACGAGGACCAGTCGCTCGAAGAGCAGCTGTTCGTGCTGGACCTGATCGAGCGCAGTGTCGGCGAGCGCGTGGCGATCTCGCATGCGTGCGGCCTCGGCCGACGGACACCAGAGGCCGCCGGGCGGGCGCTCGCGCGGCTCGCCGAACTCCCGCGCGCGGCCGCGTCCCGCTACGCGCAGGTCTAGTCCTTGACGACCTTGACGATCGTCTGAATCACGTAATAGACAGAGAGGACGAAGAACGCGCCCCCGATCAGCGCTCGCGCGGTGTCGTCGTCGATCGGCGCGCGTGGCGCGACGACGTCCGCGAGCTTCTCACGCCACCCGATGAGTCCAGCGTGCCCGACAGTCTTGTGCAGCTCCATGTCAGTCTCCCCTACCCAGTGATCGTCGAGGTCGAGCATCAGGAGCGGTACTGGTATCCCGACGACGGCGGCGAGGTCTGGGTCGCGGGCTACCAGCTCGTCGACGCTTCAGGCCGCTTCCTCGGGCGCGGCGAAGTCCCGGACGGGTTGCTCGTCACGCACGTCGCGGGCGCGTTCCACCGGCCGGACGCGCTGGCTTCGGCGTTGGCCGCCCCGGGCACGGCGCTGATGCTGCGGCCGGAGCCGGACAACCCGCACGACCCGTCCGCCGTGGCCGTGGACCTGAGCGACGGAACGTCCCTGGGCTACGTCCCGCGCGAGTACACGGTGGACGTGCTCGGGTGGAATGCTGTCGTGCTGCGTGAACAGCGCCGCTCGCCCCGTGACCCGCGCACCGGCGTGACCATGCTGCTGTCCCGCGAGCCCGTGGAGCTGCGCATCCGATGATCGGTCCCCTCGGTGTCGACGACGCGGGCGAGCTGCTCACGATCCAGCGCGCCGCCTACGTCGGCGAGAGCATGGTCTATGACCAGTTCCTCCCGCCCCTGCGCGAGACGCTGGAGCAGGTCGTCGCGGTGCTGGCGCGCGACGATGTCGTCGTCCTCGGTGCGCGCGACGCCGCACGGCTTGTGGGCGCGGTGCGCGTGATGCCGACGGGCGAGGTCGCCCGCCTGTGCGTCGTGCCCGACAAGCAGGGCGCCGGCCTGGGCACCGCGCTGCTCCGTGCCGCCGTCGAGGCCGGCGGCACGTGGCTGTTCACCGGCGAGCGGAGCGTGGGGAACCTCCGGCTGTACGAGCGTCATGGCTTCGTGGAGACGCGCCGCGAGCCGTCCGTGGGCCACGACCTCGTGTTCCTCGAGCGCGCCCGCACCCCGTAGCCGACCGGCACGCGCGTTTCCCCACGTGGCGTGCCGGGCACGGCCCAGCTATGCCGCGCGCCGTCTCCCTCGCCGTTCTCGTGCTCTTCGTCGTCGCCTGCGGAGGAGACGAGCCGCCCGAGAAGCCGACGCCGACGGCCACGCCCGACCCCGCCGCACAGGTGCGCGAGATCGCGCCGAAGGTCATCAGCACCGCGGGCGGTTACGAGCTCTGCTTCGAGAACTCGACCGATCGCTTCATCCGCGCGGTGTTCAAGGGTGACCGTGAGAAGTGCCGCAACGTCCAGCAGATCGTCGGCTCGGGCACGCCGAAGGTCCTCGACGTGAAGGTGGCGGGGGAGCAGGCCATCGCGTCGGTCGCGTACGAGGGCTCGGCGCTCAAGGGGCCATTCGGCACGGTGACCTTCGTCCGCGAGGATGAGACGTGGAAGCTCGACGAGTTCGGCGACGACTTCCTGCGTTCGACCGCGGTCGTGTCGGTCCGGGCCCTGTCGGAAGGTGCCCTCTCGGTGCCCGAGGTCCAGGAGTGCGTGGCCCAGCAGACGCTGAAGCTGAGCGACGCCGCCGTGCGCAAGTACGTCTACTCGCTGTTCCGTGTGGACGCGGGCTCGGGGCGGGCCGCGCTGCGGCTGGTCGAGAAGTGCCCGAAGGCGGTCGCGATCTACGTCGCCGAGGAAATAGCGCTGCAGCTCCGGACGGGGGGCTACAGCCGGAGGTACATCGAGTGCCTCCAGCCGCGCCTGCGGGCGTACATGACGGTCACCGGGGTCGCCCCGACGATCCTCTCCGGCTCCGAGAGCAAGGACTTCGGGACGGCCGCGATCAGCGGACTCATCAAGGGCACCGACGAGCAGTGCCGGCGCTACAAGTGACCCGCGCCGTCAGCGCCAGGGGTCGATCATCTCGCGCGTGGCGTCGGTCAGCGCCATCTGCAACAGCGGGCCGAAAGTGATGCGCCCAACGCCGAGGCGCCGGAAGCGCTCGAGGTCGTGCTTGACCGGGTGGGCCGTGCAGTTCACCGGCACCGAGACGGCAGCGACGACGGCGCGGATGAGCTCGTCGGCGTCCTGGATGCGGACGGGATAGACGCTGTCGGCGCCTGCGGCGACCATCGCCTGCAGGCGCTCGATCGCCTCGTCCAGCACACTCGCGGGGTCGTCGGCGTGCAGGAACAGATCGGTGCGGCCGTTGATCCAGACCTTGACCCCGGCGTCGTCAGCCGCGGCGCGCAGGCCGCCGATGTAGTCCGCGTGTTCGGTCGTGCTGCGCACGCGCCCGCCGTCTGAGTGCACGGTGTCCTCGAGGTTCAGTCCCACGCCGCCGGCGTCGACGAGACCGGCCACGAGGTCCGCGGGCGTCTGCCCGTAGCCGGCCTCGAGGTCGACGGACACGGGCACGTCCACGCCGGCGATGATCGGCCGCACCGCGGCGATGACCTCCTCGAAGGTCTGCCCTTCGTGATCCTCGGCACCGCGGGAGTCGGCCAGCGGATGGCTGCCGATCGTCAGCGCTTCGAAGCCCGCGTCGACGGCGACGCGGGCCGACCAGACGTCCCACACGGTCGGGAGGACCAGCGGCTGACGTTCGGCATGGAGCTGCGAGAGGCGTTCGGCACGAGCGACGGTGTTCTTGTCGGACATGGGTCCGACGCTACCCAGCTCACGCGGCCGGCAGCGACACGCGGACGGACAACCCGCCCTCCTCGCGCGGCGACAGCGCGAGCCGGCCCCCGTGCGCTTCAGCGACCGAGCGCACGATCGACAATCCGAGGCCGGCACCGTGTGTGCCGGTCCGGCCACCACGCTCGAACGGCTCCATCAGGCGCGCCGCGACATCGGGTTCCACCCGCGGCCCGGAGTTCACGACATCCAGCACCGCCCCGTCACCCGAGGCCCGCGTGGACACCGACACGAACCCACCCGGCGCGTTGTAACGCACGCCGTTCTCGATCAGATTGGCGGCCAAGCGCTCCAACAGCCGCCGCTCGCCACGCACCCCCGCGGGCTCCAGGTCCAGCCGGACGTGCACACCGCCGGCCCGGACGCGCTTCGCGGCGGCACGCGCAGCCGCGGCCAAGTCCACCGACTCGACGCCCGCCAGGCCGTGCCCCGACCGCGCGAGCACCATCAGCCCGTCGAGCAACGCGTCCATGTCCTCGACCGCGTTGACGATCTCGTGGCCCATGGCGCGGAACTCGGCGATGTCGGCGTCTGGGTTGGCCAGGGTGACGTCGGCTTCGGTGCGGATCACGGTCAGCGGGGAGCGCAGCTCGTGGGAGGCGTTGGCCACGAAGCGCTCGCGGGCGTCGAAGGCGCTCTGCATCGAGCGCAGCTCACGCCCCGCGAGCCACCAGCCCAGCGCGCCGGCGACGAGGGTCGCGCCGGCGAGGAAGAGCAGGTACTGCATGCCGAGCTGGCCCTGCGCGTTGTCCGCGGCGATCTCGCCGAGGGTGCGGTGCAGGTGACGTCCCATCAGCCAGTAGGAGACGCCGAGCAGCACCGCCACGAAGACGAAGAAGATGCCGCCGTAGATGACGGTCAGCCGGACACGCAGGTTGGAGATCAAATGCGGTAGCCGCTCCCGCGGACCGTCTCGATCAGGGCGGGCTCGCCGAGCTTGCGGCGCAGCCCCATCACCGTCATGCGGACCGTGTTGCTCAGCGGGTCGAGCATCTCGTCCCACGCGCGCTCGAGCAGCGTCTCGGGCGTGACGACGGCGCCCTGCGCCTCCAACAGCGCCTCCAACACGGCGAACTCCTTGGGCGTGAGCTCGAGGTCCTTGCCAGCACGGCTCGCTTCACGCCGGGCGGGATCCAGGACGACGTCGCCGGCGCTCAACACGGCCGGGCGCGCCTCGCCCGTGCGCCGGCCCAATGCGCGCAGCCGCGCGACCAGCTCGGCGAACCGGAACGGCTTCGACAGGTAGTCGTCGGCGCCCAGCGCGAGCCCTTCCACCAGATCGTCGGTGGAGCGCGCCGCGGTCAACATCAGCACCTTCGTGCGCGGCTGCTCGGCGGTCAGCGCGCGGCAGACGTCGTCACCGTGCACCTCGGGCAGGTCGCGGTCGAGCACGACGATGTCGTAGGGATTGATCCGCGCCTTGTACAGCGCGGACGCACCGTCTTCGGCGACATCGACCGCCATGCCCTCGCGCCGCAACCCACGCGCGACGGCAGAGGCGATCCGCGGGTGGTCTTCGGCGACGAGGATGCGCATGAGCGTCAAGGTAGGTTCACTAACTCAACGCCGGATCAACGGCGTGTAACAACCTGCGCGCAGGCCCGCGCACGCGAGGGCTCCGTGTTCTGGGGCACCGCTTATCGGGACCTGACGAACCGCTCGCCACAGTCGATGGCATGCAGATGCACGACGACCACGACGAGACCACGACGCGGATCGAGTTCGATGATCCACGCGCCGGCCTTGAAGGCGCGCTCTACGAGCTCAAGCGCGTGATCGTCGGCCAGGACGCGATGCTCGAGCGCCTGCTCGTCGCGCTCCTCGCCGGCGGCCACGTGTTGCTCGAGGGCGTCCCGGGCCTGGCCAAGACGCTGACCATCAAGACGCTCAGCGATGTGCTCGGCGGCCAGTTCCGCCGCGTGCAGTTCACGCCGGACCTGGTGCCGTCCGACCTCGTCGGCACGCGCATCTATCGCCCCGACACGGGTCGCTTCGACACCGAGCTCGGCCCGGTGTTCGGCAACTTCCTGCTCGCCGACGAGATCAACCGCGCGCCCGCCAAGGTGCAGTCGGCGCTGCTCGAAGTCATGCAGGAGCGCCAGGTGACGATCGCCGGCGAGACGTACCCGCTCCCGAAGCCGTTCCTCGTCATGGCGACGCAGAACCCGATCGAGAACGAGGGCACTTACCCGCTGCCCGAGGCGCAGGTGGACCGCTTCCTGTTCAAGCTGATCGTCGACTACCCGACCGTCGGCGAGGAGGCCGCGGTCGTCGGCCGCGCGATCTCGCCCCCGGTCCAGGTGCGCGAGCGGCTCAGCACCGAGGACCTGCAGCGCTACCAGGAGCTGAGCCGCCGCGTGTACGTGGACCGCGACGTGATCGGCTACGCCGTCGCGCTCGGTGACGCCACGCGCAACCCGGGCAAGTACGGCCTGCACGAGCTGGAGGGCCTGATCGAGTTCGGCGCCTCCCCGCGCGGTCCGATCGGCGCGGTCCAGGCCGCCCAGGCGCTCGCGTTGCTGCGCGGCCGCAACCACGTCGTGGCCGAGGACGTCGCCGACCTCGCCGCGGACGTCCTGCGCCACCGCCTCGTGCTCACGTACGACGCGCTCGGCGACGGCGTGAAGGCCGACGACCTGCTCGACCGCGTGCTCGAGCGCGTCGGCGGCATGAAGCCGGCCGCGGCCACGGAGCGGATCGCGGCGTGAGCAACAAGCTCGCCTCCCCGCCCGGGTCGCAAGGCCCGGGCCCGATGCAAGCGGCGCTGGTCGAGGTGCTCGACCTCGTCCTCGCCAACCGCGCGGCCGGCGCCCTTCCGGGTGAGCGGCGCGCGGCGGGCCTGGGCGTGGGGACCGAGCTCGCGCAGATCCGGCCGTACCAGGTCGGCGACGACGTCCGCAAGCTCGACGCCGCCGCCAGCGCCCGCACGGGGCTCCCCCACGTGCGTGACCACATCCCTGAGCGCACGCTCACGACGTGGGTGCTCGTGGACGTCTCCGCGAGCATGGCGTTCGGTACCGCGGAGCGCCTGAAGTCGGACGTCGCCGAAGGTGTCGCGCTCGTGATCGGGCGCCTCGCGGTCCGCCGCGCGGGCCGCATCGGCCTGCTCACGTGCGGCTCCCCGGACCCGCAGCAGATGCCGCCGAGCGCGGGTCGCTCCGCGCTGGTGCACCTGCGCCGCGCCCTCGCGAAGGGCGTGGCCGAGGATGGCCACTCGCCCGAGGACGCACTGGAGCAGGGCATGCGCCGCATCAACCGCCTGGCGCGGGGACACAGCCTCGTCGTCGTGATCAGCGACTTCCGTGAGGAGTCGAACTGGAGCGGCGCGCTGCGCGCCCTCGGCGCCCGCCACGACGTGCTCGCGGTCGAGGTCTTCGACCCGCGCGAAACCGAACTCCCCGACGTCGGCCACCTCACGCTCGTGGACCCCGAGACGGGTCAGCGCGTCGAGGCCGATTCCTCCAGCGCGGAGCTGCGGCGCCGGTTCGCCGCCGCCGAGCTGGGGCGTCGTGACGAGCTGAAGTCCCACCTGCGTTCGGTGCCCGCCCGTCATGTGCCGGTGGGCACGGATCAAGACTGGCTACGGGCACTCGGAAGGAGCCTCAGATGAGTTTCCAGGCACCGCTCTTCCTGGCCGGCCTGGCGGTCATCCCGATCGCGCTCGCGGCGCTGTGGTTCAGTCGCCGCAAGCCGTCCAAGTACGTGATCCGCTTCCCCGCGGCGGCGACGCTCGCCGCGGTCGCGCCCAAGCACGGCCGCGTGCGCAAGCACCTTCCGCCCGCGCTGCTGATGCTGGCGCTGGCCGGGATGGCGATCGCGCTCGCACGCCCCGAAGCCACGGTCGCCGTGCCGGTGGAGCGCGCGAGCGTGATGCTCGTGACCGACACCTCCGGCTCGATGAACGCCGTCGACGTGCAGCCCACCCGGCTGGCGGCGGCCAAGCAGGCCGCCGACCGGTTCCTCAAGAACGTGCCCGAGCAGCTGCAGGTCGGCCTCGTGGCCTTCGCCGACGGCCCGCACACGGTGCTGCGCCCGACGCAGGATCGCCTGACGGTCGAGTCGACGCTCACCGCGCTGCAGGCCGAGGGCGGGACCGCGACCGGCGACGCGCTGGACTCCGCACTGCAGGCGCTGGAGACCGACGACAAGAACCCGCCGCCGGCCGCGATCGTGCTGCTGTCGGACGGCGCCAGCCAGAACGGCCAGGACCCGGCGGAGGTCGCGCAGCGCGCCCGCGCGGCCAACATCCCGATCTACACCGTCGCCCTCGGCACCCCCGAAGGCGTGGTCGAGGGCAACTTCGGCCAGACCATGCCCGTCCCGCCCGACCCCGAGGCGCTCACGCAGGTCGCGGAGATCTCCGGTGGCCGGGCGTTCACCGCCGAGGACTCAGGCGCGCTCGACGAGGTCTACGAGACCCTCGGCTCGCGCATCGGCACCAAGGCGGAGAAGCGGGAAGTCAGCGCCGGCTTCGCCGCGTTCGGCCTGCTCGCCCTCGCGGGCGCGGCGTTCACTTCGTTGCGCTGGCGCGGTCGTCTGCCGTGAGCTCGGCGACGATCTCGTCGATGATGTCCAGGCCCTCCTGAGCGCCGGTCTCCATCCCGGTTCCGATGATCATGTCGCGGATCTCCTTCGAGTCCACGGCCGTGGTCATCGTGAGCCGGGTGCGACCGCCGTCCAGCGCCTCGAAGACGTTCGTGTTGAGCGCCGCCCCCGCCTCGGGCGGCGCTCCCTCGAACACCTCGGTGTTGACGAGCTTGTCGGTCGGCTCGATCTCGCGGTACTCGCCGTGGAACCCGACCTCGAAGCCGCCCTCGCCGGCCTCCATCACGTAGCGCCACTTCCCGCCGACCTGCAGGTCGATCTCGCAGCTCTTCATCGTGCCCCGCTTGCCGGGCCACCAGCGCGAGACCAGCTCAGGCGTCGTCCACGCCTTCCAGACCAGCTCGGGCGGCGCGTCGAACTCGCGCACCATCACGATCTCGGTATCCGTCGGGGTCGTCAACACCGCGCTGCCGCTAAGACTGCTCATCGCGAGCCTCCTTCTCTTTGAGTTCTTCCAGGACCACGTCCAAGGCGTCGAACCGCTCGCGCCAGGTGCGCTCGTAGTTCGAGACCCAGTCGTGGATGGGCTTGAGCCCGCGGCCGTTGAGGCGGTAGACCCGCATCCGGCCTTCATCGCGTGCGTCCACCAGACCCACCTCTCGGAGGACCTTCAGATGCTTTGACACTTGCGGTTGGCCGAGTTCGAGCCGCTCGACGATGTCGTTCACCGGGCGCTCGCCGTCCATCAGGAGGTCGAGGATGTCGCGCCGGCGCGGCTCGGCCACCGCGTTGAACACATCCGCTGTCGTTGCTGCTCGGGCCACGGAACACAACATATACCCATATAGGAATATGTCAAGCGATGGCGCCGAGAATCAGCTCGGCGGTGATCAACGGCACGTCTACCTGTGGGCAGTGGCCGACGCCGTCGAGCTCGATCCACTCGGCGTGCGGGAGTTGCATGCGGTAGCGCTCCGCCGCGGCCGGCCACGGAAGCAGCTTGTCCTCGGTGCCCCACACGATGCGTGTGGGGCACTGCGGCGTTTCCAGGGGCCAATCGGATTCGGCCGCGTAGGCGATCATCCGCGGGGCCTCTGTGCACAGCGCGCCCGCCCGGATGACGTTGACGACGAACTCCGGCGGGACGTGGTCGGTGTGCCCGGCCATCGTCGCGAGCGCTTGGCGCCGGCCCTCCGGCGTGGAGGCGATGAACGCGGCGTTGCGCTCGGCGCCCTGGGTGACAGCGTGGGCTTCCTCGTTCATCGCCAGCGTGGCGTGCTTGTCGTCGCCCGCGGCCCAGCCGCCCGCGGGCGCCAGGGCCGTGACGGTGAGCGCCCGCCCGCGCGCCGCGAGCTGCAGCGCGACGTAGCCGCCGAGCGAGTTGCCGACGACGTGCGCTTCGCCGATCCCCGCCTCGTCCATCGTGGTTTCGACCGCTTCGACGAGTGTCGTGGGCGTGATCGTGGGCGGGAGGATTGGGCCGCCGAGATGGCCGGGCAGCGCCGGGGTGAGCAGGGTGTGGTGGCGCTCGAGCCGCGGCCGCACCAGCTCCCACACGTGCGGGGAGCCGGTGAAGCCGTGGATCAGGACCAGTGCGGTCAGCGCGGCGTGAATTCCGCCACGATGAACGGCGGCTTGAACTGGTCGGCCGTGAGCGCGACGTTGAGCGTCGCCCAGCGGTACTCCTGGTCGGCGGCGGTGACGAGGCTCGCCTGGCCGCGCTTGTGCTCGGGCGGCAGGAACGTCGCCGCGGTGACGAAGTTGAACCGCTTGGCGTCCTTGGAGACGACCTCGCGCTTGCCCGTGCGCGAGTGGATCCGGATCAGCTGCAGCCGGAACGGATCACCGGCGTAGATCCAGTCGTCGCGGGAGTCGTACTGGTTGAACGTGATGCCCTTCAGGCTCTCGAACGCGTACTTGCGCTTGGCGACCGTCTGGATCTCGGTCGCGCGTTGCGCCGCCGGGCGCGAGCCATCGCGGAGCGTGCTGAGCTTGACCCGCTTGACGCCGCCCTCGCACGTCGAGCTGACGTACAGGTAGTCGTCGTGCACGGCCAGCGAGCCGGCACCGGGCGCGAAGTTCCCACCGCCCGCGAACGGCAGACCACCGACCGTGGTGCTCGGCTCGGAGAAGAAGCACGGGCCGAGGTTGGGCAGCGGCACGGTGGGGTCTGCCGGCACCAGCCCAGGCCGGATCGTCCCGTCGCGGCCGATCAGCCACAACCCGCCGAACACGGACTCGCTGACCACGTACTCGCCGTTCGGGAGCACCTCCACGTCCTCGGCGAACCCCAGCGGCTGTCCGGCGAAGTCCACCGTGCGCGTGAGCGTGGCGCTGAACTTCCCCTTGCGATCCGAGTACGAGTAGTCGTAGACCACCGGCGGACCCTGCGGCGGGAACCCGCCCGCATCGAGCACGACGAGCTTGCCCTCCTCCGGCGAGCGCAGCGTGAACGGCAGCTTGAACCCACCGGGCGGAGCGGGCAGGACGGCCTTCTGGCGGCCATTGTCACGATCGAGCACGACCACGCGCGGCCCAGCGGTACTGACCCCGATGCCCGGTTCGGTGACGAACACGTAGTCGTCGTCACCCGCGATGCCGTGGATGAGCGCGTCTCGTTCGGCGAGCGTCGTCGCACGCCCGTCGGACTTGGCGGATGCGGCCTGCGGTGCGAGCAGCAGTACGAGCGCTGCCAGCGCCGAAAGGAAGAACCTCATGCCGCGGCAGAGTAGTCAGCCGCCGCGGCGGTCCGCTCGGACTCGTTGCGCGGGACCCCGCCGTGCCCGGGTAGCTCCGCCGGTGCGCCCGGGCGCGGGCGGGGTCGCTCGGTCCCGGCCAGCTCGGGGTATGCCCCGCCAGCATCCTCAAGGCGACTGAGCGCGCACGCCCCGGAGCGTGAGCGCGGTCGATCACGCCGTGGCGCTGAGCGATCACGGTCGACCGTTCGAGTTGGCACGTGGGTGGGGGTATGCCCGGAAACTTCCGCCTGAGGAAGGTTTCCGGGCATACCCCCCGCCCACGCCGCGTGGAACCGATCACCGCGCGGCCCGTCCCAACCGCGCGAACGGCTCACCGCTATCGGTGCCTGCCTTAACCGTCCCGCGCCCAGACCAGGCCCGCCGAAGACCTAAGCGGCCACGTACAGCTCGGTGCGGTACTCGGCAGAACGGGTCTTGGCGCGGTACTCGGCCTGGACCTGCTGGATCAAGGGGTGGTCGGGGAACCGGACCGGGCGCCCGTCGAAGGACCCGATGGGCACGACGCCCGCGCCGGAGCCGCACACGAACGCGCCGTCGGCGGCGTGGAGCTCCATCGGCCAGATGTCGCGTTCGACGGCGTCGATGCCCTGCTCGGCGGCGATCTCCAGCACCGTTCGGCGGGTGATGCCCGGCAGCGCGGCGCGGGTGGTCGGCGTGATCAGCTGGTCGCCGACGACGATGAACAGGTTCGCGCCCGTGCACTCCGCGACGGCCCCCAACGAATCCAGCATCACGGCGTCGTGGACGCCGAGCTCGCCGGCCTGCTGCTTGGCGACGATCGCGTCCAGGTAGTTCAGGGACTTCACGTGCGCGCCCAACGACCGCGGCGCCTTGCGGACGATCGCGCTCGTGAAGAGCTTGATCGGGTCGGCCCCGAGGAAGGGCGGGAACGGGTAGGCGGACACGATCAGCGACGGCTCGGGGCACAGCCGCGGGTCGATGCCCGGGCCGCCGAAGCCACGGGTGATGATCGGCCGCACGTGCGCGTCCTGCAGCTCGGACCGCCGTACGACCTCGCCGATGATCTTCACCAGCTCCTCGCCGTCGACCGGCATCCCCAGCCCGATCGTGCGCGCGGAGCGGGCGATCCGCTCCATGTGCAACTCGGCGCGGAACAAGCCACCATCGAACACCCGCATGCCCTCGAACACGCCGTCCCCGTACAGGAAACCGTGGTCGAAGATGGAGACCGACGCCTCGCTCACCGGCTTGTATTCGCCGTTGACGTACGCGACCAGTCCGGTGGTGTCGAAGCTCATGTACCTCTCCTAGGAACGCCAGTATGCGCGGGTCATGATGACCACCACGGGAATGATCTCGACGCGACCCAGCCACATCAACACCGTGCAGATCAGCGTCGACAGATCGCTGAACGGCTCGAAGGAGCCGTACGGGCCGGCGAAGCCGAACGCCGGGCCGACGTTGCCCAGGCACGCGGCGGCCGCCCCGAACGCCTCGAAGGCCGTCAACCCCTCGCCCGCCCGGCCGGAGTCGATCACGAGCCCGAGGGATCCGACGGCGAACACGAGCAGATAGAGCAGCACGAAGACGATCAGCGAGCGCAGGGCCTTCTCGTCCACCACGCGCCCGTTGGCCCGGATCGGCACGATCGCCTCGCGGTGCACGGTCTGCTCGAGCTCACGTCTGACGAGCTTGAACAGCAGCAGGTGCCGGACGATCTTGATGCCGCCGCCCGTCGACCCGGCCGACGCCCCGGAGAACATCAGCAGCAGCAGGGTGACCGTGGCGATCGGGCCCCAGGCGGCGTAGTCGGCGGTCGCGAAACCGGTGGTGGTCAGGATCGCCGTGGCCTGGAAGAGCGAGTGGCGCACGCCGGCCTCACCGGTCTCGTAGCCGCCGCCGATGACCTCCACGCCGACCAGGATCGAGCCGAGCGCGATCAGCACGAGGTACAGCCGGAGCTCCTCGTCCCGCGCCAGCACGTCGAAGCGCCGCTGCACGAGGAAGCGGTAGAGCCGCAGGAAGTTGATCCCCGCGACGATCATGAAGAACAGGATCACGTACTGCGTGACCGGGGAGAACGCGGCGACCGAGATCGTGCGTGTGCTGAATCCGCCCAGCGCGACCACCGACAGCGCATGGCCCACGGCGTCGAAGAACGTCAGCTCGTCATCGATGCCGGACCAGCCCAGAAAGCCGAGCGTGAGGATCGCGATCAAGGTCAGGATCACGTAGAGCCGCCACAGCCGCCGCGCCGTCTCGCGGATCGTCTGTCCGAGCTTCTCGATCTCCGTCGGTCCGGCGAGCTCGGACTGCAGCAGCTGACGCCCACCGATCCGGAGCCGCGGCAGGATCGCCACCGCGAGCACGATGATGCCCATGCCGCCGAGCCAGTGGCTGAGCTGGCGCCAGAACAGCATCGACCGGTCCAGCTCCTCGATCCGCGGCACGAGCGTCGCGCCGGTGGCGGTGAACCCGGACACCGCCTCGAAGTACGCGTCGACCGGGCGCGAGAGCTGCGGGCCGCCGTCGAGGATGAACGGCAGCGCACCGAAGATCGGGATCAGCAGCCACAGCAGGGCCACGACCAGGAAGCTCTCACGCGGCGTCACGAACGCGCCCGCGTCGTCCTCGGTGATCTGGTCGAGGGCGAGCCCCGCCGTTCCGGTGATCGCCCCGGCGACGACGAACGACCACCAGTCCTCGCCGTAGCCGATGGCCACCACGACCGGAACCAGGAACGCGGGCGCGAGCCACTTGAGCACGCCGCCGACGAGATCGAGCGCCGCGCCGACTTCGATCCCGGTGCGCGGGCGTCTCACAGGATGCGCTCGACGGTGGAGGCGCGGCGCGACTCCACGAAGACGATCACCCGGTCCCCGGCGCGCAGGATGTCCTTGGAGTGCGGGATGATCGCGTCGCCGCCGCGGATGATCGCGCCGATCACCGACCCGGTCTCCGGCATCTGGTCGAAGCGCATCCCCGCCAGCTCGGACTCCGCGCGCACGGTCAGGTCGAGGATCTCGAAGCGGTCGTCGTCGAGCATCGCGATCTGGCGGATGCGCGGGTCGTGCCCGAACCGCACGAGCTCCTCGGCGATCACCTGGCGCGGGTTGATGGCGACGTCGACGCCGCCGCGTTCGTAGACCTTCAGCGACGTCTGATCGTGCGCGAGCGCGATGGTGAGCTGCATGCCGTGCGCTTTGGCCAGCACGGCGCTGAACAGGTTGCCGGGATCGTCGTTGAGCGCGAACACCGCCGCGGTGGCCTTCCCGATCCGCTCGCGGTCGAAGAACTCAGGGTCGAACGCGCTGGCGTGGAAGACGCGCGCCTGCGGGATCTCCTCCGCCACCTCGCGCGCCCGCTCCGCCCGGCCCTCGACGAAGCGCACGCGGATGCCGCGGTCGAGCATCACGTGCGCGATCGTCGTCCCCATCCGGCCGCCGCCGAAGATGACGATGTCCTCCACGCGCTGCTGCTCGTGCGAGATGAGCCGGCTCCACTGCCGCGCCGCGTCCGGCGAGCCGATGACGACGATGCGATCGCCCGCCAGGATCCGCTGTCCGCCGCCGGGCAGGATGTGCTCTTTGTCGCGGATGATGCTCACGACCTTCGACTCGACGGGCAACTCGGCGTCGCGGAGCTTGCGCCCGACCACGCCGCTGCCGGCCCCCTCGGGCACGTCGAACTCGACCACCTGGATCTTGCCGTCCGCGAACACGTCGGTCTGACGGGCGGCGGGGATGCCGATCAGCCCGGAGATCGCGTTCGCGGTCTCGAGCTCGGAAGAGACCATGAAGTCCACGTCGATCTCGCGCTCACGCCACGCGTCCAGGTACTCGACGCTCGTGGTCCGCACGACGACCCGCGCGCCGCTGAGCTTCTTCACGAGCATCGCGGAGACGAGGTTCGCCTCCTCACGCGAGGTGGAGGCGATGAACAGGCTGCAGTTCTGGATGCCCGCCTCGCGGATCACCCGCTTGGTGGTGCCGTTGCCTTCCACGGTGCGAACGTCGTAGCGGTCGGCCAGCGCCGTCAGACGATCGGCGTTCGTGTCGATGACCGTGATCTCGTGCTCTTGGTAGAGCGCGTCCACGATCGCCCGACCCACGTGGCCAGCGCCCAGTACGACGATGCGCATCGGTCGGAGAGCGTAGGGCACCCGATGGCTCTAGACGTTCCGGTAGGTTCGCCGCGGGTGTCAAGGACGACCATGACCCGTGTGCTGAACCGCCTTGGGCTGGTGCTCGCGCTCTGGCTGACGCTGGCCGGCGTCGCCCACGCCGACGTCATCACGGTCACCCGCAACGACGACCGCGTCGGCGGTTCCTGCACGGTCAGCGACTGCACCCTGCGGGAGGCGATCGCCTTCGCCCAGCCGGGTGACATCGTGCAACTCGGGGGCACGCCGAGCGCCTCAACGGTCTACACCCTCAGCCAGGGCACGCACCTGCTGGTGGACAAGGCGATCACGATCGCCGGTGGCGGACCGACCGCGACCGCGATCGACGGCGGCTCGAACGCCGACACGTCTGGACAAATCAGCCGGATCATGCGGACCGGCGCGACCGTAACGATCCGCGACCTCTCGTTCAGCAACGGTCGCGACGGCAACGACGAAGTCCCATGCAGCGCCTGTCCGACGCTGAGCCTCAATGGCGGCGGCGCGATCTACAACACCGGCGCGCTCACGCTCCAGCGCGTGATCTTCGAGGGCAACCAGAACAGCCCGGTCGGCGGTGCGGTGAGCAACACCAGCACGCTCGCGCTCTCCGACGTCGAGTTCCACAGCAACGGCGCGGCCTACGGCGGGGCCCTGTTCTCGCGCAGCGGGACGGTCACCGGGAACCGGGTGACGGTGCACGTCAACACGTCGTCGGCGCGCGGCGCCGTGTACGTCAACGGCGGCACGATGCTGCTCGAGAACACGACCGTGACGAGCAACGGCCAGTCCAACACGATCGGCGGCGGCATCGCCAATGCGGGCGGCGACCTCACGCTACGCAACGTCACGATCGCGGACAACGTCCGCGGCGGCCTGCTGCGTGAAAGCGGCGTGACGAGCGTGCAGAACTCGATTCTCGCCTCGGGCTGCGCTCCGGCCGGACAGTTCGGGGCGGTCGTGGCCGTCAGTTCCGACCTCGGCCACAACCTCGACGAGGACAACAGCTGCGGCCTGACCGCGGCCACGAAGGTCGTCGGTCAGCCCGCGCGGCTCGCGCCGGTCAACCCCAACGGAGGCGCCACCCAGACGATGGCGCTACTGAACGGCAGCCCGGCGATCGACAAGGTGCCGGCGCAGGACTGCACCGCCGCCGACCAACGCGGCGAGCCGCGCCACGGGCTGTGCGACATCGGCGCCTTCGAGGCAGTGCTGCTCGGCCAGCCGTCCGCGGCCACCGAGAACGCGGACGACATCGGCGTCTACGAGGCGCGCCTCGTCGCCACCGTCGGGCTCGCGGGCGAGGCTGGGAAGCTCTCGTTCGAGTGGGGCCTCCAGCCCGACGCGGTCGACGTCCGCACGCCGGGCATCGGCACGGCGGCGTCTGGCATGCGCAGCGAGCTCGTGTACGGCCTGCCGCCGGGTACGCAGCTCTTCTATCGCGCGGTGGTCGAGAACGCCTCCGGCACCGCGCGCGGCGTCGTGAAGGCGTTCACGACGCAGTACGCGCCGCCGACGATCAGCGACCTGCGCATCATCGACGTCGGCGACGACAACGCGACGCTGCGCTTCACGATCGACCCGGGCGGCCCGAACGCGACCTACCGGGTGCGGATCAACGGCGACGACCCGCCGCAGGCGCCGCTCCCGGGCACCGGGCCGCGCGAGATCACGCAGACGCTCACCGGACTCACCCCCGACGCGGACCACCAGCTGCAGATCGTCGTGACCGGGCCGGGCGGCCAGACCGCCCAGGACGACGGGCTCATCAGCGTGCACACGCTCAAGCGCTTCACCGGCACGGCGGGCACCCCGCTCACCGTCACGCACAGCGGCATCCCCGACGTGGGTTGCCCGTCGGGGGCGCTGGTCGAGTGGGGCGACGGCCAGACGTCGACGGTGCCCGCGACGGAGATCGACTGCCAGCCGAGCCAGTCGTTCACGCTGACGAAGGCGCACGCCTACGCGGCGGGTGGGCGCTACCGCGCACGGATCACCTACGAGAACGTGGGTCGCTTCGAGCTCGTGACGGTCGTGGCCCCCACGGCGGGCAATCGCGTGCTGTCGGTGAACGTCACCGGCCGCGGGCGGGTCACCGGGAGCGGGATCGACTGCCCGGGCGTGTGCAGCGTCGAGCTGCCGCCGAACGCCCAGCCGACACTCACCGCCTCCCCGCATTCCGGCGCGCAGTTCCACGGCTGGGCCGACGCCTGCACCGGCACGAGCGTGTGCCAGCTGGACATGGAAGAGAGCCGGAACGTCGCCGCGAACTTCAACGGCAGCGTCGAGCCGCCATCGGTCAACGAGCTGTCGGTCGCAACGCGCACGGACACGACCGCCAACCTCCGGTTCACGGTCTCCGCCGGCGGTGCGCCGGCGACGTACACGGTCGTGGTCGACGGCAGCCCGCGCACCCCGGTGTCCTTCGGCTCCGGCACGGACCCGCAGGACCTGACGTATGCGCTGGCGGGCCTCCAGCCCGGGCGCCGGTACGCGGTCCAGATCGTCGTGAACAACTCGGAGGGCAGGGCCGCCCACGAGGTGGAGTTCGACACGGCGTCGCTCGTGACCGGCGTGGTGGGCCAGGAGACGGAGCTCGTGTTCACAGGCCTCGCCGACGCGTGCCCGAACCAGGCGACCATCGACTGGGGCGACGGCAGCACGGGCACGGGGGCCCTCAGCTGCACCGACACCGTCGGCGGCTGGGAATACACGCTCAACGCCGCCCACACGTACACGCGGGCCGATCGCTTCCGGATCGTCGTCGCGTACGACTCGGGGTCCGAGGACGCCGCGTACGCCGTGATCGCGCAGACACCCGGACAGCCCGGACCCGAGCCCACGGCCACACCCGACCCGACGCCGGTACCGACGCCGCTGCCGACCACGTCCCCCACGCCCACGCCGACGCCCCCACTCGGGCCGGCTCCGACGCCTGCCATCGACGTGGTCGCGACGACGGCCGGCGGGACCGTGCTCGTCAAGCTGCCGGGTACGAACCGGTTCGTCGCGCTCATGCCCGGCCAGGAGCTGCCGTACGGCACCGAGATCGACACGCGCAAGGGCCGCGTGACGCTCACCACGATCCCCAAGGCGGGCGCACCGGCCGAGACCGCCGTGTTCTACGACGGCCTGTTCAAGATCAGCTACGCCGGCGGGGTCACGAACCTCACGCTCACCGAGCCGCTCGCCGCGTGCCCGAAGAAGGGGCGCGCGTCCGCCTCCGCCAAGAAGGCGAAGTCGCGCAAGCTGTGGGGCAAGGGCAAGGGCGCCTTCCGCACGTCGGGCAAGTACAGCGCCGCCACGGTCCGCGGCACGACCTGGCTCGTCCAGGACACGTGCGCGGGGACGCTCACGCGCGTGACCGAGGGCACCGTCACGGTGAAGGCCGGCCGGAAGACCGTGGTCGTCCGCGCCGGCAAGAAGTACCTGGCGAAGCCGCGCTAGTCGGCCGAGAATCCGCCGCCGTCCGGGAGGCGGCGGCGCGCGAACTCCGTCGGCGAATAGCCCGAGAACTGCTGGAAGTCGCGGATCATGTGAGCCTGGTCGTAGTAGCCGCACGTCTGCGACACCTCGGCCCAGGCGAGCGACGTCGCGCTGAGCTCGACGGCGCGGTTGAAGCGCAGGATCCGGGCGAGCAACTTCGGTGAGACGCCGACGTGCTCCTTGAAGCCGTCGTTGAGGTGGCGGCGGCTGCAGCCGAGCTCGTCGCTGAGGGTCTGGATCGCGACCGTGCCGCGGGAGGCGTGCAGGCGCGTGAGGGCGCGGGTGATGCTCGGGACGGGTGAGATCGCGTCGTCGAGGCGGTCGAGGAAGAACGCGTCGAGCAGGTCGAACCGCTGCTCGTAGCCGGTGGCGTGGGCGAGCTGCTCGTGCAGGGCGCGCCCGGGGCGGTCGAGCAGGTCATCGAGACTGACGACGCGGCCCGTCAGGTGGTACATCGGGAGCCGCAGCAGCAGGTACGCGCCGACCGGCGTGAGGTCGATCTGCACGCCGCGCTGGGCGCCGCTCGTCTCGGTGATCGCGTACGTGTCGTGCAGGCCGGCGAAGAAGCCGTCGCGGTGCTCGGCCCACTCGCCCTCGGGCGCGCGGACGCGGATCGGCTCCCCCAGGTTCATGATCGCCACCACCCGGGCGCCGGGCAGCTCGCGGCGGCGGACGAAGCTGCCGGTGCGCTCGTCGTAGTCGCAGTAGTTGAGGACGTACGGGGTCAGCCGCGGGTCCGGCGCGCCGTGGGCCATCTCCCACTGGTCCAGTTCGGAGGCGTGCCGGACGACGCGGGTCATGTCATGCGCTCGGCGGCTGGTGCACGCCGAACGGCGAGCCCTGGTCGTCCTTGCAGAACTTGAAGCGCCCGAAGCGCTGGATGTTCTCCGGGCTGTCCTCGGGGAACTCGTCGGAGATCGTCCCGCCGAGCTCCACGACCTTCGCCAGCGCGGCGTCCATGTCGTCGACCGTGAAGAACAGGTACGGCCAGGCGCCCTTGTCGCCGGGGTGCATGCCGCCAGGCGTGCCACCGGGCGTGTCGATCACGAAGCCCTTGCCGGATGGCCCGGTCGCGAACTCCCACCCGAACATGGCGCCGTAGAACGCGCGGCCCTTCTCCGCGTCCTCGACGCCCAGTTCAAAGAAGCTGATGCTCGTCATGGGAAGGAAGCTACGGAGCCTTACGCGTCGTGTCTTGGACGAATGTGATCAGCGGCCCACGCCGTGAGCGTGGTCGGCGTCGTCGTGGTGGCGTCGCGCGGCTGCTCCGGCGTGAAGCCGTCGCGCAGCCCGGTGGACATGCCCATCATCGCGGCGATCTGCTGCTCGTTCATTCCGGCCTGCGTGAGCCCCTCGCGCATCGCCTCGTCCGGGATCCGCTCGGCGTTGACGTCGTGCCCGACCGCGGCGGAGACGATCGCCGCGGCGTCGTCCCAGCTCAGATCTTCCGGCCCGTGCACGGCCTGCACGTGGCGGCCGCTCCAGTCCGGGTTGAGCAGCCGGCCCGTGGCCACCTCGGCGATGTCGCGCGGATCGACCCACGGGATCTTGGCGTCCGTCGGCAGGATCACCGGCAGCGTGCCGTTTTCGATGTCCTCGCCCTGGAACAGCAGGTTGGCGAAGAAGAAGCCGCAGCGCAGGTGGGTGATGTTCGGCGCCACCGCCTCCAGCGCGATCTCTGTGGCCGCGAGCCCGTCGATCTCGCCCGCGCCCTCCCGCAACTCCGCCCCGACGCTGCTCTGGAAGACCGTGCGCGCGATCCCGTTGTGCTCGATCGCGCCCGCCGCGACCTCGGCGTAGGCGGTGTACGCGGCGAGCGGGTCCGGAGACATGAAGCTCGCGGGCGAGACCCAGTACAGCGCGTCGACGCCCTCGGTGGCGCGGGCCACGGCGTCGGCGTCGGTGAGGTCGACTTCGACCGCGTCGACGAGCTCGGGGTGGTCCAGCTTCGCAGCGTCGCGGACCAGCACGCGCGGGCGGACCCCCGCCCGGATCAGCATCGCGGTGACGTGGCGTCCGACGTTTCCGGTGGGTGTGGTTACGGCGATCACACCCCAATGATGCTCAGCCCGGGCCGGGCGCGAACGGCAGGTCCTTCAGGCCCATCCTCGCCTCCTCCGGCGGCGTGAACACCGCGACCGGCACGCCGAGCTTGCGCACCTCGGTCAGCAGGTCGGTGCGCAGCCACAGCGAACGCTTCGCCGGCAGTGTCGAGATCAGGATGTCGTCAAACTCCGCGTCCGCCACCGCCTGCCGGATCGAGGCGAGCGGGTCGAGCCCAGTGACGCGGCCCTCGACGTGCGTTGCCTTCTTCCCGGTCTCCCCCGCGGCGGCCTTACGGATCGCCTGGAGCGCCTGCTCGAGCGTCCAATCGGCGCTCTTGCTCTTCTTGATCTCCGGGATGAGGAGCGTGAACGCCGTGAGCGACGCCGCGGCCCGCCGCTCGACCTCGGCCAGCAGGTCCGGCGTCCCGGCCGTGCGATTCGCGACGATGAGCGTGCGTCGCATCACTTCTTGGTGAAGAACCCGCCGTGGCTCATCATCTCGCTCTCGGCCTTGTTCGCGGCGTCGTAGCCGTCGACGCGGTGCCCTCGACGCCGCTCACGGCGCCACGCGCGCCGCTGCTTGCGGTCGCGGCGCCGCTCGGCGAGTCGCGCCCATCGTGTCTGTGAGTCGCGCATGAGCCGACGCTACGCCCGCTCGATCGCGCAGTCAACCCTGAGCGTGGGGTCTAGCGGCTGAGGTTCGCCTCCGCGTCGAGCCCGCCGAGCTTGCGCGGATTGCGCATGGAGTAGATGCGGCTCACGCGACCGTTCTCCACGACGAGGCTGATCACGGTGTCGAGCGCGCCGTCGAGCTCGATCCGCGCGCCGGGCGCGCCGTTGACCCACATCGACGAGACCTGCGCATCCGGCACGATCGAGCGGAAGTTCGACAGCAGCCGCGCCACCGTCTTGGGACCGCGGATCGGGCGCAGCGCCGCGCCGACCTCACCGCCGCCGTCGGCGACCAGCACGATGTCGGGTGCGAGCACGTCGAGCAGGAGTTGCACCTCGCCCGACTCGATCGCCGCCATGAAGCGGTCGACCACGCGCTGTTGCTCGCTGCGGTCCACCTCGATCCGTGGTCGGCGGGCCGCCACGTGCTCCCGCGCACGATGGGCGATCTGGCGGGTGGCGGCCGGCGACTTCTCGATCGCGGTGGCGATGTCGTCGTAGCCGAAGTCGAACACCTCCTTGAGTACGAACACCGCGCGCTCCGCGGGCTTGAGCGTCTCCAGCACGGTGAGCATCGCGATCGAGACGCTCTCGGCGAACTCGACGTCCTCGGCGACATCGGGCGAGGTGAGCAGTGGCTCGGGCAGCCACTCCCCCACATACTCCTCGCGCCGTCGCTTCACGGTGCGCAGGCGGTTGAGGGACTGGCGGGTGACGATCCGTGCGAGGTACGCCCGCGGGTCCTCGATCTCGCTCTGGTCGACCCGGTCCCACCGCAGCCACGTCTCCTGCACGACGTCTTCGGCGTCCGCCGCCGAGCCGAGCAGCTCGTACGCGACCGTGAACAGCAGGCTGCGGTGGGTGACGAACGGATCGTCGGTCATGCCACGGCGGAGGCTACGACGAGTGGCTTGAGCTCGCAGCGTGCCGCCAGGCCCGACGACTCGATGCCGACCGCGATGTTCGACCGCGTGTAGAAGTTCGCGAGCGCGATGAACGACGTCAGCTCGAGCAGACCGGACGCTCCGAGCTGCTTGAGCAGCGACGCGGCGAGCTCGTCGGTGACCGTCAGCGGCGTGTCACTCATCGCCTCGGCGTACTCCATCACCTCGCGTTCGAGCGTCGTGAAGCGGTCCGAGGTCCGCCACACCGGGACCTCGCGCGCCTTGGCCAGGTCGAGGCCCTTGTTGTTGGCCTCGAAGTACCCGAGGTCCAAGCAGAACGCGCACCCGACGTAGCTCGCGACGGCCATGTGCGCGAACGCCTTCAGCTGCTGCGGGCACGCGTCCCACTTCTGCGTCTTGCGGCCCAGCCCGAACCCGAAGTTCAGGACCTTCTGGTTGTTCCACATGACGCCGAGCGACTCGGGGACCTCACCGAGCATCTTGCGCGCGAAGCGCTTGACGATCGCGCCCTTGATGCCGGTGATCTCGGTTGGGGGAATGCGAAGGGTGCTGGTCATGTGCACCAGACACCGCTCGCATCCACCCTGTGACAACTCGCTAGCCGAGCGCGTCCACCTGCGCCTGGCTGGTGATGACCGTGCCGGCCGGGATCTTGGTTCCGTCCTTGATCTTGAGCCCGGTCGCGGGCCCGACGACGATGGCGCCTTCCTCGAGCGTCACATCGTTGCCGACGGTCGCGCGGAACAGGATCGCGTCGTCGTCGATCGTCAGCCGGTCGCCGACCGTGAGCGGGCCGTGGAAGACGACGTTGTCGTCCGTGTCCAGGCCGCTGCCGATGCTGATGCTCGTGCCCTTGAGGGCGTGGAACGTGACGCGGTCCTCGATCGCGGCGCTCGCGCCGATGCTGATCGGGGAGCCTTCGTCAGCGCGGATCGAGGTGCGGCGACCGACCTTCGAGTTGTCGCCGATCCGCACGTCACCGACGATGCGCGCGCTCGGCTGTGCGCTGAACTTCGCGCCGAGCTTCGGGCTCTTGCCCGGGTTGAAGGTCGTCTTGGGCGAGCGGCTGATGCCGGTGACGGCGGCGTAGCCCTTGTCCTCGTAGAGGTCGGCGTACTCCTCCGCGAACTCGTGGTTGACCTCGAGCACGTCGTTCTGGAAGTCGGCGTCACCCTCGGTCTTCTTCGGCAGCGCGTTCGCCTGCGCCTGGGTGGTGATGTGCGCCCCGACCGCGACGAAGCGGTCCTTCGGGATCTTCACGCCGTCGACGACCGCGCCGTGGCCGACGAACACGCCGTCCGCCAGCGTGGCATCGACGATCCGCGCGCGGAACCCGATGAACGTGAACTTGCCGATCGTGCTGTTCACGACCTCCGCCTGATGGGCGAGGCTCGTGCGTGCGCCGGTGGTCGCGGTCCTGGCGCCCGGCTCGAGTGCGAGCACCGACACGTTGTCCTGCACGTTGGTGGCATCCCCGAGGCTCACGCGGTGCCCGGGATCGGCCCGGAGAATCGTGTTGCCGGCCACGAACACGCCCTTGCCCACGCGCACGTCGCCGAAGCGCTCCGTGAGCGGGCTGACGAACGAGTCGTTGACGACGATCGGCGCGTCATCGCTGATCGGCTCTCCGGTGGTGGCCGCGACCGCGACGCCCGTGCCGGCCGCGAGCGCTACCGCCGCGCTGGCGAGCGCAATGCGCCGATGTTGACGAGAGCGACTTTCAGACCCTTGCATGAATTGCATGGCGGGCACCCTCTCACAGCGCGTCCACATACAGTTGCGCGAGTGCACCTGACGTTTCGCCTCCTGGGGTCGTTCGAGGTCCTCGGCCCGGAAGGCCCGATCGCCCTCGGCGGGCTCAAGCAACGCGCGATCGTGGCGGTGCTCGCGCTGACGCCAGGCCGGCCGGTGAGCGCTCACCGGCTCGTGGAGGAGATCTGGGGGCCCGAGGCGCCGGCGCAGGCCACCGCGTCGCTGCAGGCGTACGTCTCCAACCTACGACGCATCCTCGAGCCCGACCGCGCGCCGCGCGAGCAGGCACGGGTGTTGGTGTCCGACGGTGCCGGCTACGTCCTGGCCGTGGAGCCGGAGGACGTTGATGCGCAGCGCTTCGAACGGTTGGCCGGCGAGGGGAAGGTGTTGCTGCGCGATGGAAGGCCCGACGCCGCCCGCGAAGTGTTGATCGAGGCGCTGGCGTTGTGGCGCGGCACGGCGCTGACCGAGTTCCGCGATCAGCCGGTGATCGCCTCCGAGGCCGCGCGATTGACCGAGGTGCGCGCCGAGACGCTGGAGGCTCGCATTGCCGCGGACCTCGCGCTCGGTGCACACGCGTCGGTCATCGCCGAGTTGCAGCGGCTCGTCGACGAGGAGCCCCTGCGCGAGCAGCTGTGGGCGCACCTGATGCTCGCGCTGTACCGCAGCGCGCGGCAGAGCGACGCGCTCGCCGCCTACCAGCAGTGCCGGCGCCGGCTCGACGAGGAGGTGGGCATCGAGCCGCACCCGTCTCTGCGTCAGCTGGAGGCGGAGATCCTGCAGCAGGCGCCATCGCTGGACTGGGTCCCCACGTCCGCCGGCGCCGCCGCGGCTTCGCTCGCCTACCGGGACGAGGCCGGCAGCCTGCAGGTCTTCCCGCTGCCGCCGGGCACGGCTCGGGTCACGGTGGGTCGCGAGGCCGCGGCTGACCTGTGGATCTTCTGGGACAAGCGGATCTCCCGGCTGCACGCGGTCTTGGAGTGCGACGGCGAGCGCTGGGCGGTCAGGGACGAGTCGAGCAACGGGTCGTACGTCAACGGCGACCGGCTCGATGGGCGCCAGGAGCTTTCGCACGACGACGAGCTGCGCTTCGGGGCCACGCTGGTCACGTTCCGCGTGCACCGTGAGGCCGCCGCGGAACCGACCTACCTCGGCACTAACGCCCCTTGAGCTCGTCCTCGACGGTCTTCGTCGTGATGAACAGCGCCTCGGCGATCTCGCGGTCCGAGTAGCCCTGCGCGGCCAACTCCGCGACGCGCCGCCCGATCGGCGAGTCCTGGGCGATGTCGCTGCCCGGCTCCGGCTCGCCCAGCAGGGTCCGCGCGTCGGCGAGGTCCAGGCGCGCGGGCGAGGCTTCCAGGAGGGCGATCGCTTCGCGCAGGATCGTTTCGCGCTCGGCTTTGGGCGCGCAGCGTGCCTGCGCGACGAGGGCGGCGCCGAGTGCTCCGGGCGTGCCCCAGGCACGGGCGCCTTTGACGTCCTCGGCAGCGACCCTTGCCGCGTCTTCGTCGCGCCCGGCCGCGAGCAGCATCGGGACGGCGATCGCCCGCCACGGCAGCACGCGTGAGCAGCCCACCGCGCGTGGCACGCGCTCAAGCGCGAGTTGCATGTCGGTGAGCGCCGCGTCGACGTCGCCGAGCGCGAAGCGGACCTGGGCGCGTGCCACCAGCGCGTGGTTGAAGACCACGATGTCCGGCAGCGGGAAGTCGCCGAGCGGCGCCATCAGCTCGGCCGCCGCGTTGATGTCGCCGGCGGCGAGCCGGGCGCGAACGAGGCAGGCGGTGACGATCGGGATCAGCGCGCCGTGCAGGGAGCCGCTCTGCAGCGCGGTGGCCCCGTCGGCCACGGCTTTGGTGATGTCGCCGCGCTGGTAGGCCACGAGCGCCTGGCAGCCGACCACGGACGCGTACCCGAGTAGCGATCCGCGCCAGCGGGAGACGGCCATCGTCGCTTCCAGCTGCTCGTCGGCCGCGTCGAGCCGGTCGGCGTCGATCAGCGTGTAGAGCGCCGTGAAGCGCGAGACCGCCTCGGCGCCCTCCGGAGCGACCCCGCCCGTGAGCGCGCGCTCGGCGAGGCCGGCGGCGTGCTCGGCCGACTCGCCGCGGAAGCAGGCCACGCGGGAGAGCGCGGCGAGCATCATCCGCTCGGTCACGGTGTCGCCCGGCGCGGACGCGAAGCGCTGGAGCCGCACGCCCAGCTCGGGCAGCAGCGACGGCACGTTCGTCCCCGCCGCGACGACGTCACCGACCAGCGCTTGGGTGGTCGCCTCCGGCTCCTCCCCCACCGCGTCGACGTCGGCGACGATGGCGAGGATCTCCTCCGGGTCCAGGCGGCCGTCGAGCTGGAAGTGCGCGCGGAAGGCGCGCAGGCGGCGCTCCACGCGTTCGACCGGGTCCGTGGCCAGCAGGACGCTCGCTTCCAGGGCCTCGGCGGCGGTGGCCGCATCGCCGGCGACAGAGGCCGCGTAGCCGAGTTCCGCGAGGACGGCGCCGCGATCTTGGAGGCTCGGTGGCTCCCGGCGGGCGCGCAGCAGTTGGCGGGCGGCGATGTCGGCTGCGCCTCCCGCGAGCGCCTGGCGTGCGGCTTCGCGGAGGACTTCGACGACGTGGGGGTCGCCGGCCGGTTCGAGCTCGATCATGTGCGCCGCGACGGCGGCCGTCGGCGCACCATCGGCTTCCAACACGGCCGCCGCGCGGGCGTGCAGCGCGACGCGTCCCGCCTGACGCAGGTCGGCGAGGACGGTGGTGCGCAGGAGTGGGTGCAGGAACGTCAGTGGTGCGCCGGGACGCAGCAGCGCGAGGTCGACGAGGCGGTCGGCGCACGCGACCGCTTCGGCGGGCGGGCTGCCGGCGAGCTGCGCGGCGTGGCGGAGCTCGACGTCGTCGCCGAGAATGGCTACCGCGCGGGCCAACGCCTTGACGGTGGGATCCTCGCGCCGCAACCGGTCCACGACGGAGTGCGTGACCGCGTCGGGGACGAGCTCGCGCATGCGCGTTGCGGCGCTCGCTATTGGCTCGATCCCTTCGTCCTCGGCCGCACGCAGCAGCTGCTCGAGCAGGAACGGGTTGCCGCCCGTGACCTCACTGCACGCGGCGACGAACTCGTCGTCCGGGGTGGTGGCGAGCCGGTTGGCGACGAACCGCGCGACGCCGTCCACGCCCAGCCCACGAGGGCGGATCGCACGCACGCCGGACTCAGAACTGAGCCGCGCGATGTTCTCGGATGCGCCGTCACGCAGCGCGCCGACAATCGCGATCCGCAGCCCCTGCAGACGGCGCGCCAGGTACAGCAGGAACCGCAGTGACGGCGGGTCGACGTGTTGCAGGTCGTCGACGATCAGGATCAGCGGCTGGCTCTCCGCCAGGTCGCAGATCAGCCAGTACAGGCCGTGGCAGAGCGCGAACTCCCGCTCGGCGTCCCCGAACGCTTGTGCGTCGGGCGCCTCGAACCCGAGAACCGTGCCCGCCAACCGGGCCGCGCCGGACAGCTTCGCGCCGTCGAGGTCGCGTACCTCCCGCGCCAGGAGCTGGCGCACGACGCCATACGGGAAGTCGCGCTCCATCTCGCCCCCGCGAGCCCGCAGCGTGCGCGCCCCGACGCGCTGCCCCTCGTGCACGACCTCTTCGAGGAGGCGCGACTTGCCGATCCCCGCCGGGCCTTGGAGGAGGGTGACCGCGCCTCGGCCCTCGCGCGCCGCGGCGACCGTGGCGGTGAGCGCCGCTCGTTCCCGCTCCCGCTCGAGCAGGCCGTCGTCGGTGACAGGGTCGATCAGCGTCGGTTCGTCGATCGGCTGGTGTCGGCGGGGCGCTGGGACCTCCCACTCGACATCGGCCGCTTGTGCGATCGCCGCCGCCAGTTCCGCCGCGGAGGCGTACCGCGCTTCGGGGTCGCGGCGAAGCGCACGCTCGGTGATCGCGGTCAGTGCGGTGGGAAGGTACGGCGCCCGCTCGCTCAGCGGCACGGGGTCGTGCTTGATCCGCTGCTGGAACTCCGCCACGGGGTTACCGAGTCGCGGGTAGGGCAGCTCGCCGCCCGAGAGCAGTTCGTACAGCACGACGCCCGCCGCGTAGACGTCTACCGCGGGCGTGAGCGTGTCACCGTCGATCTGCTCCGGCGCGATGTACGACGGCGTGCCCAGGACCGTGCCGGGCAGCGTCATGCCCTTCGCGTTGAGCAGCTTCGCGATCCCGAAGTCGCCGACCTTCAAGGTGCCTTCGGCGGACAGCAGCAGGTTCTGCGGCTTGACGTCCCGATGGAGAATGCCGCGCTCGTGGGCGTACTGCAGGCCCGCACACGCCGCCACCACGAACGCGCACGCCGTCTGCGGCGGCAGCGGCCCTTGGCTGTTCACCGTGCCGCCGAACAGCCGTTCCATCACGAGCACCAGATGGCCCTGGACCTCGACGAAGTCGTACAGACGCACGATGTTCGGATGGTCGAGTGAGGCCATCACGCGCGCCTCGGCGAGGAAGCGGTCGTCCAGATGCGGGTCGCCCGACACGATCTGCTTCAGCGCGACGTCCCGCCCCAGCCGGCGGTGCTTTCCCGCCACGACGAAACCGCTCGCCCCGCGCCCGAGCACCTCGCCGATCTCGTAGCCCGGCAGGACGTGCTGGAGCGCCTCGTGGTCGCGCCGCGTGAACTCCGAGTGGCGCTCGCCCACGGGGCGCAGCATATGGGTTAGTCACATCCAAGTCGGGTCCAACTGGTCGGCCGCACAGTGGTGGCACACACCAAGTCCTCCCCAAGGAAACCCGCCATGTCCCGCTTCACCGCTCTCACCTCCATCCTCACCGCCGGCCTCGCCCTGGCCCTCGCCCCCGCCGCCATGGCCCAGGGCATCGGCGGCGCCGGCGACCTCGCTCCGCCGCCGCCGGTCGACGCCAAGCAGATGGCCGCCTCCATCCGCGCCCAGATGTCCGGCAACGCGTTCGGCTACCAGTTCGCGATCGCCCAGGACGGCAAGCTCGTCCCCGGCAACACGACGACGGACAAGCGCGCCGGCGGCTTCGCCCGCTCCGACGCCGACACCGCCGGCAGCGGCGGGCTCCCGATGACCAACACCATGCGCTACGAGCTCGCGAGCTTCACCAAGAACCCCGTTGCCCTCTCGACCATGAAGCTCCTGCGGATGCACGGCTTGACCATCGAGTCCCCGATCGAGCCCTGGCTCCCCGCCGACTGGAAGCGCGGCACCGCCTTCAAGACCATGAAGTTCCGTCACCTCCTCGCCCACACCTCGGGCATCAACCAGGCGCTCGAAGCCAAGAAGGCGAAGCTGAGCGAGGACGCGTTCAACGGCCTCTACAACAACAAGTGGGCCGGCCTGAAGAACATCGTGGAGCTCAACCCGACGCTCAACTCCGACTACTCGTACAAGAACGCCAACTACGGCATCCTCGGCATCCTCAACGCGACCATGTGGCGCGCCAAGGGCGGCTTCGTCCTCGGCTTCGGCGGCCCCGCCCCGATCCGCGAGTCCAGCTACTCCCTCTACGCCCAGCAGTTCATGCAGTGGCACATCCTCTCCCCGGCCGGCATCACCCCGACCCCCTGCACCGGCGACAAGACCACCGACGGCCTCAACTACGCCGCCGGCGCCACCCAGTCCTCCGCCGGTTCCCTCCTCGCCTGGCCCGCCCTCAACTGCGCCGCCAACGCCGGCCTCCGCCTCTCCGCCACCGAGATGGTCCGCTACCTCGCCCACCTCCGCCACGGCACCATCGTCCACCCCGACGACCTCAAGACCATGGACGACAAGTTCCTCGGCTGGAGCGGCGGCACGAACACCGCCCGCTGGCACGGCGGCGCCTTCAACGGCGACGGTGCCCCCCAGGTCTGGACCTGCGGCATGACCTTCGGTGACGGCACCGAAGCCTCGCTGATCGTCAACTCCCCGCTGAAGGACGGCAAGGACGCCTGCGACGTCCTCCTCGCCGGCTACCAAGCGGGCAAGTAGTCACATCCTGAACGACGCCGAGGAGCCCTTCCGCAAGGAGGGGCTCTTTTGCGTTGACAAAGAGGGAGGAGGGGCCTGCTCCACAAGAGTCCTCGACGCGGTAGTCGGGAGAGGTAGGGCCGAGGCGCTGTGGAGCAGGCCCACGGCCTGTATCGGCGCGCCTTGCCAGGTCCTTGAGCCCTTCTTTACGGACGAGTCGCGGGAGATCTGCTGCAGCCGTTGCCCGGTGCCAAGCCACGGCGTACGTTCCCGCGCCATGCCGACGACGCGCGACTACTGGTGGGGCCTGCCCGCGCTGTTGGTCGGCGTCTTGGCGATGGTGGCGGGCGACGTCGGCACCGGGCGAGCCCTCGCGAACGGCGTGTTCTTCCTCCTCGGCCTGGGCGCCGTGGTCTGGGTCGGGCGGGCGGCGTGGACACCCGGGCCGGTGGCAGGGTGCGTGCTGTGCGGCCTTCTCCTCGCATCGTTGCTCGGGCCGGGCCTCGACGGCGTGCACCGCTGGATCGACATCGGTCCGCTGTCCCTCAACGTCTCCATGCTGGTCGCGCCGCTGGTCTTGGCCGTCATGGCGCACCTGATCGCGCACGAGCGTGTCCGCTGGGCCGTGGCCCTCGCGGCGACCGTGCAACTCATCCACCTGGCGCAGCCGGACGCCGCGCAAGGCGCCGCCTTCGCAACCGGCGCGATCGTCTTGCTGCTGATGAGCTTCGAGCGGCCGTCGGCGCTCACACTCACGGGAGCCGCGGCGCTGCTGGCCTGCGCGCTCGCGACGTTCGCGCGTCGCGACCCCCTCGCACCCGTCGCCGAAGTCGAAGGCATCGTCGGTCTCGCTCGTGATGCCTCCGCGTTGCTCGGCGCGCTCGCCCTCATCGCCTGCTTCCTCCAGACGGTCCCCTTCGTACGTTCCGCGCTGCTCAGCCGGCGGTCCGCGACGCGGATCGTTCGCGCAGCTCCCACAGCCGTGTGCGCCTACGTCGTCGTGCAACTCCTCGCGCCGATCGTGCTGCACGCACCGGTCCCGGTAATGGGCTACGGACCCTCGACGGTGCTCGCGTACGCCGCGGCCTTCATCGCGACCCGGGCGATGCCCCGCGACGCGACGCCGGCAAAGCGCTCTGGAGTCGCGAGAGGTTCGTGGACCGCGGAACAGCGGCCGCTTGGAACAGCCCCTACACGAACCCGGCGAACCAGAACCACTTCGCCGCGCTCCGGATACTGAGCGCCACGCGCCTTCCGTGGCTATGGCTGGATTCGGGAACGTGCCGAACCGCGGGCGAGGAGGACGCGATCCCCGACACGCGGATTATGATTGTCACCGGCTTCGGCTCTCCGCGGAGTCTGAGCCTCCTTGGGGGACACCGCTGGGGTCACTTGCGCCAAGAACTCGCTCGTTTTGCGTCGACCGCGAATTGGGTCAGCGTCTCGCCGCTCTCGGGGCCGGGCTACTGGCGGAAGCCAGCACCATCGATCGGCCGTCCTGAATCCGCGCTTCGACGAATGTGCGCAGCGTGGCACTCGTCAAACCGGAAGACCCGATCCAAGCGTCCTGCACTAGGTTGACGAACTGAGTGTTGTTGAGGTGTCGTGGCACCGTCGAATAGCCGTACGCGATGCCGCCCCTTGATCCGCGAGCGGACTCTGTCGTCGCCGCGAGATACTCGATCGGTAGATACATCCCGCGTAGAAGGTCCGTAGATCGCGGGTCGAAAACCGTGGTCTCGCACAGCTTCACGAAGCAGGCCCCGAAATTGAGGCGGTAGTTCGTGGCGCTTAGCGGTTCGGCCGCCGCATGCGGGATAGCTTCCATGCGGGCGACCTCGGAGTCATGATTGCCGTCCGGACGATAGAGCCAGTTGCCGCCGCTCTCCTTACTCATTCGCTTGTACTGAACGAGAACGAAGGCGTCGTAGAACTCGTTGTAGTACACGAGATCGACGCCAAGCGTCGCCTCGATCGCGTGGCGGTTGACGTTGATTACCGTGAGCCGACGACCGCCGCGGACGAACTCAACCGCTCCGACTGCTGACTGCTGGACAACCTGCCAATCCCCGAATACGCCCGCGTCGTGGATGATGATCTGGTCCTCGCGCAGCGTCGCGTTCTCTAGTCCGACCAGAAAGGGCCTCGCCGTGTCGCCAGGCGTCCACTGAGCGAGATCAGCCCGGTCGCCGCCAAAGATGTCGACGGCTAGACCAATTGCGTCTCGTTCCATCGCGACCGTCTGGTACTCGGAAGATTCTTGCTCTGAAGGAGTGGGTTCGCGTCGGAGACCTCGGACTACGTCTGCGAGCCCGGGGCGAAGGCGTACCAGGGCATCCAGGACCTCCTCCCCCGTCGCGGGTGGAAGCGTGCGGTAGGAGATGTGCCGGCGGAAGGCGGGTGCGACCTCGCTTCGGAGGTTCTCTAAGAGGATGGGCGGATCGATCTCAGCGAGTTCGCTACAGCGGACACCGTCCTTGAAGGTCGCCGCTGGACGCGTGCGCTCGAGGTGGCCGACGAATTCGACTTCTTCATCGCCGAAGCCGACGAGAACGATCGCCGAGCGACCCTCGATGAAGCCGCGCGAGACCACGGTGGTGAACGCATCCTTCCCTTGCTCGCGAAGAAACTCTCCGACGTCGGGGTGTTCGTCAATGAGCGCGACTCGCATTGCGGCGCTTACTTGATTTCGCCGTGCCGGCTAGGCGGGTTGAACATCGTCGATTGAGACTGAGACTTTCCCATCACGGACTATCGCTTCAACAAGCAAACGCGTTGGAAGCTCGACCTCGGCCGCGACCATGGACTCGTTCCAGTCCCAGTCGTATACGGAGATGGGACTGTCTTCGGGGATGTCGTCTGCGTCCTCCTTACGGATGCTCAGGTCAAATCGCCCGGTTCCGGTAGCCCAAACCGTCAGATAATTGCCAGGGGTAGCCGGGTCCGCTCGAACGAGCTCAAGCTCATGCGGGTCGAAGGCCGCCAGCGTGGAGTAATCGAGCTCAACTCCAAGATTCCAAGCATCGCTGAGTTCCCATGGGAACCATTCGACGGCATCGGCAATCTCTGTGCGAAGCACCTCCGAGTGGACCTCGTCGTCGAGGAATGCTATGGCTTCGTTTCGTGCCTGCTCGGCCGGAGCCACGTACCTCCCGTTGAACGCCCGTACGGTCGGCCAAATCTCGACTTGATCCGCGTTGATGCCGGCCGCGGCGAGATCCTGGTGAAGCAGCGGATGCACCTTGGTCGCGTCCGCTGGATCGCTGAAGTCGCTCTTGTTCGACGTGACGAGGGCAACGGAACGATGGTGATGGGCCGCGTCGATCACGGTCAGCCAGATTGCGGCGTCGACGACGCCAAAAACGGGCAAAGTCGACCGCTTGTCAAATGCCGACAAGTCTCGTGTGCTCTTAGGCGGTTTGGGTGGATGCTTCGGCTTGATTGGATGCCGATGGGCGGCGGCCCATTCGACTACCTTGCCGCTGCGAGAGGGATGGTCCGCGATACTGCGGTGCTCGGCAGTGAGCCGCGCCGCAAGCGCCTCTCGGTAATTGGATTGCGCCGCTGGATCGTGATCGGGGACTTCTAGCCGTCCGAGGCGGAACGCCGAAAGGTCGTTCGTAACTTCGCCAAGTACCTTCGAGATCCGTTCAAGTCGCTCGCCGAATTGCCGGACGAGCTCCTCCAGGACCCCTATCGGCGTCCATATCTCTACTTCGGCGAGTTGTCTGGAGTCGACAGCGTCGAATAGTGCCGTCAGGTCCTGCCGCGTAGCATGTGCATCGTTCCAGAAAACGTTCGTGTCCAAGATCACGATCATTGAAGCGAGATCCGTACCACACTCAGGATCACTTGTCTATCGTGTTTACGCTCGTGCTCAGTGCCGAGACGGCGACGCCGACGCTCCTGAAGATCTTCTCGCGCATCGTGTAGGGATGCGAGATCGGATCCCGCTCGTCGGAATTTGGTGCTGTCGCCCCCCGGTAACGTCAACGCGATGTCGCTGTCATCGTCCACGCTTCCGGGCGTCTCTTGCTCGACGCTGTGGCGCGGGCTCGCCGACAACGAGGCCCTCGAGACCGGCCGGGGCGTCCCGGCCGGGTACTGAGGCGGCAAGGTGCCGGTTGCGCGCCGAAGTTCGTCCGGAGGAGCTGGCGGAGCGGGCGGCCACGATTACGCTGCGCGGGTCGCCGCCTATTACGGCGTGGCCATGCTCGCGGAGCAATCGAATGTGCTCGGATGGGGGATTCCGGCCGGCGTCGCGATCGAATCCGTCGCGGCCGAGACAGCCGAGGCCGTCGATGACCAGCGCCTCGGGCTCTCCGACGGCTCGCGCGTGCTCTTGCAGGCCAAACGCCAACTCACGGCCGCAACGAGCGAGGGATCGCCGCTCGACAAGACCGCCGTCGAGTTCGTCCGCCAGCATCTGGCCGACGGCGGCCAGGCGTCGCCGCTCGTCCTCGTGTGCGGGCCTGCCAGCTCCGGTCCGATCAAGGAAGCGCTGCCGCGGATGCTCGAGCGGCTGCGTGGCGAGCCGCCGGCTGACGCGAACGACCTCGAGTCCACAAATGAGCAGCAGCGCTCGTCGTACGACGCCCTCGTTGAGGTCCTCGAGCGCGCGTGGTTGGCGCAGACGGGTGCGCCCGCGCCCGCGGCCGAGTTCGTGGCGCTGTTGTCGCGCATTCACGTGACTGTGCTCGCGGTCGAGGAGGGCGGCGGTGACGAGGCGAATGCGCTCAACAACCTCGCCGGTTTCGTGCTTGCCGACCCGGCGGCGGCTCAGACGACGTGGGGAACGCTGGTCACGGAGATGCTCGGGCTGGCCAGAGGCCAGCGCGGGATGACGCGCGGTCGTCTGCAAACGGTGCTCTCCGCGCGCGGCGTTGGGCTCGCGGTCGTGCGCAGCTACCGCGACGACGTAGCGGCGCTACGCGCTCGCACCGCGACGGCTCTCGGAAGGCTCGAGCGGCATCGAGCGTTGCGTCTGGCCAACGAGCGCGTTCAGCTACCGCGGCCCGCCGCCGCTGCTCTGCGGGCGGTCGCTGAGCAGCGCTCCGTGCTGCTCGTTGGTCCGCCCGGGATCGGCAAATCCGGCCTGATGGCCGACTTGGTGGCCAATTGGCTCGACGATGGTGTCAACGTGGTGGGTGTTCGCGTCGAGGATCTCTCTGCGGCCACGGAAGACGAACTACGGCGCGAGCTCGGCTTGACGCATCCGCTCGCTGACGTGCTCGCAAACTGGCCTGGGCCGCCGGCGATCCTCGTCATCGACGGACTCGACGCTGCCCGCGGCGCCGATGCGACGCACACGCTCGTGACGCTGATAAACCAGATCGTCAGCGACGCGACGCGCTGGCGTGTACTCGCGAGCGTGCGCACGTTCGATCTCCGTCACGACGCTGCCCTCCGCGCCGCGTTCTCGGGGTTGCCCGCCCCAGACTTCACCCACCCGGAGTTCGGCGCGCTGAGCCACTTCTCGCTTCAGGATCTCGGCGACGATGAGTTGGGGGCGCTGAAGACACTTGCGCCGCAGTTCGCCGGTCTGATCGAGCAGGCCAATCCCGACCTGCGGTCGTTGCTGCGAAATCCGTTCAACCTCTCGCTGCTCGCTGATCTGGCGACCCGAGTGGAGGATGATCGCCTGACGCGTGTGCGCACGCAGCTCGAGTTGTTGTCGCTGCACTGGGGGACGGTCGTGGTTGCGCCAGTGCACGAGCGCGACCGCCGAGAGCGAGCGCTGCACGCTGTCTGCACAGCAGCAGCCGCGTCCTTGTCGCTGCAGGCTTCTCGCGACGCCGTGCTCGGTACAACTGAACGCGATGAGGCTGCCGTGCTGGGCCTGTTGCGCGCGGGTGTGATCGTCGAGCACGCGCCTCTGTCGGGATTTGGGCAAGCGAAGGTTGGCTTCTCGCACAATGTGCTCTTCGACTACGCATTCGCGCGGTTGATCCTCGCCGAGGACTCGGAAGGTCTCGCCGCGCAGCTTGCGTCTGAGCCGGACCTCCCGCTGCTCGCGCGTCCCAGCCTCGTCATGCGTTTGGAGGATCTCTGGGCCCGCGACGACGAGCGCGAGGAGTTCTGGACGCTTGCGCTGCTGCTAGCCGACGACACGCAGGGGGTGATCGCCCGTCTCGCCGCGCCGGCAGTCGTCGCGCAGCAGCTCGACACGTTCGACCAGCTAGCCGGGCTGCTCGCCCGGCTAGTGGATCCGGTTGAGCAACGGCGCGCAGCGGCCGACCGACTGACGTACGAGGTGGTCGCCGCCCGGATCGCGGCAGGGCCCGACACGCGCCCGCTCTCGACGGTGACCCCTAATGCTCTCGAGGCGTGGGCCAAGCTAGCCGCGCACCTCGCGCATCGCGATCCCGGCGGCGCGGCCGCCAACTGGCTCGCGTTGGCTCTGTGGCAGGAGGCGGGCGCGTCGTGATGTCAGCGCCGACACGCGCCGCGTTCGGATCGGCGACGCGAGCGATCGCATCCGCCGCACTCGACGCCGGGGATCGGGCGGTTGTTCGCATCGTTGTCGAGAGCCTCGTGCTCACCTATGACACCGACGCGTCTGCGTCTGAGCGCCTTCTCAAGAGGATCCTCGACCCTAGCCGTGTGGCCGACTGGGGGTATCAGGAGATTCCGGCCGCGGCACAGCGCGCTCATGAACTCGCGGCCGCCGCTCCGGATCTCGTCGTGGAGCTTTACGCGACCGCGTTCGGCCATGACGAGGACTCGACGGAGGTAACGTCGATGCGCGGTGGCGTGATGCCGCTCACCAGCAACCGCAGCCAGGACTTCGGTATGGCCCGCTACGCCCTCGGCGTCGACTTCGCCAACGTGATCGCGGCCGACGAAGAGGCCGCGGTCAAGGCGCTCCACGTGGCTACCACGATCGTCGCCCGGCGGCGGGAACGCCCTGGCGGCAATCCGCCTGCCGATGTCATCTGGACCGACGGATCCATTCGGGTTGTGAGCGACAACAGCGGCTGGTGGGACCGGCAGAGCCACGAGCACGAGCTTGGCGCGATGCTCTCCGCGTTCGAGCGGCATGTCGCGGCGCTGGCCTCCGACGAGGAGGGATTGGCGGGTCTCCTCGCGCGGATGGAGGGTATGGAGTGGCCGGCGGTGGTTCTCGCGCGCATCTTGTCGGCCGCGGCCGCAGCTCAATCGGAGCCCGCATCGACCGACCACGACGCGACCCGAGAGGACGCTGGCTCTGGCGGGCAGGCGGCAGCAGAGCCCCATCCGCCGCACGACCGCAACGCGCTTCAGGCTGCGGCACGGGTTGTTTTGGCCCAGCGCAGCGTGCTTATGCATGGTGACCTTGAGCTCGCCGCCGCTCGCGCATTCGCGGCGGTATTCGCCGACGCTGACGAGGAGACGCGACGTGAGCTCGAGCAGGTTGCCCTCGACCTCCCTACAGACATTTCGGAGACTGGCGAACGTGGCCAGCGGCTACGCGAGGCAGCCGAGTATCGCCGAGACCAGCTACTTGGCCTTGTCGACCCAGCGCGACTCGTGTCCACCGCGGCACGGGAGCGTCGCTCCGAACTCGACGCTCGAGAGTCCGGGCCACCCCCAGTGATACGCGACCGGACCTCCTCCTGGCTTGCGCCGGAGCCGGTGGTCGGGCCCGCCACCGCCGACAGTGCGCGTATGAGCGCGTTGCTTGAGCCGATGCGCGCACTCTACGAGGCGCGCCTTGCGAACGCTGATCCTCCCGTCCCGGCGACGCAGCTCCTCGATCCGGTGCGAGCCGTGCTCGTGGAGATTGCGACGGTGCGGCAAATTGACGCCAACACGGGGCAGGAAGCCGAGCTTCTCTTAGGCGAGGTCGCCAAGGCGATCGGCCGCCAGCCGATCGGGCAACCCACGCCCGATGAGCGCGCCGTCATGCGTGAGGTGGCCCGGAGGCTCCAAGGCGCCGCGGATCCCAGCGCGGGGGATGAAACGCGATGGGACTCGGAACTATCCACGGAGTCCCGAGTTGCGCCGCGGGCCGATGCCGCGAGGATCTGGCTCCTGCTCGTAGCTCACGGCGATCACGACGCCGAGGTGGTCGACGGGGTCCGTCGCGCGGCCCGCGACGAGGCACCTCAGGTACGCCGACGCGTCGCCGAGTCCGCCTGGTGGCTCCGCGACACCGAAGAGCAAGTCGCGTGGGAGCTGGTCGAGCAGCTTGCCGCTGCCGAACCGGACTGGGACGTGGCAGTTACAAACCTCGGCAACCTGCGTGTGCTCGCCGCGGCTGACCGCGAGCGGTCCCTCATCGCGATCGTCTCGCTGCACCGGCGCATGCTCGCCGCAGGCGCTCCCAACGAGGCCGTGGCCGCGAGCTCGGTCCAGCTGCTTGCCCACTGGGTTGACCACGGCGTTGCGGTGGGTCGCGAAGAACTGGACCGGGTTGTCAACCTCGCCGCCACCAACCCCAATCGGGCCGACCACGCAATCTCACCTTGGCGTGAGGCCCTTACCGCCGGCGACGACACGAAGGAAGCCACCGCCCGGCGATCACGAGTGATTGATATGTGGACGCGGATCGCCGAGGCCGCACTGACCCCGTTCGAGCGGCTGATCACCACCGAGGATCGCAACGAGGACCAGGTCAGGGCCCTCGGCCACCTACTGCTCAAAATCGCGGCGGAGGTCCAGTTCGCTGCCGGCGCCTCAGGACTCGACCGCGATCCCGACGAATGGCAGCCGACCGCTAGGCAGCACGCTCGCCTATGGCTCGAGGCATCCCCACTGCTCGACGCCGCCTGCCGCATCGGGATTCCCGCGGCGGCGAACGACATCGTCAAGACCCTCGCCTCATACGTTGACCTCGACCCCAAGGGCGTCCTACGGCGCTTGACCAAGGTCCTAGCCACCGCAGAGCCGTTTGGATATCAGGGCGACAGTCTGGCCGAGACAAGCTTCAACGGCCTCGTTGCCGCGCTCCTCAGCCGCCAACGGGATGTCATCGTCGCCGATGCGGAGAGCCGCAAGCGGTTGCTCGACGCACTTGCGTCCTTTGTTCGCGCTGGCTCCGCGTCGGCACGCCGGACCGTCCTCGGCCTTGACGATCTGCTGCGCTGAACACCGCCCAAGCGCGAGTTTGCACTTCGCGCGTTACGACTGCGCATCCTCGCCAACGGCATCACAGCAACAATTGGCCGGAGGTCGACCAAGCGTGCCCACCCTGCAGAGGGCCCGAGGCCCAACCGGCATCGACAGTGTCACGATGCCGTCGGAATCGTCGAGGGACACAACGACCCCAACGGCGCGCAGCACACCACTGCACCGAAGTGCGCGGGCGACAGCGCGACGACGTGGACGGAGCGAACTGAGTCGCTGTTGACCCGGTCCGCGACCTCCGCGGAGGTACGGTCCGAGGACCGTACCTCGGGCTCCTCGTGGGCGCGGGCGTCGCCGCACGCACAACCGGGACGGCGGGACTGACCACGAAAGGTACCCCGTAGCTGATCGCTTCAGATATGTTGAACACATGGCTCACGACGCGGAGACAATCACCCGCGAGTTCGGGCAGAAGCTCGCGGCCCGCGCACGGCACGTTTGCCTGTTCATCGGCGCGGGCGCGTCCCGTGCGGTTGGACTCCCGGACATCGCGGGGCTTCGGAAGGGGATCGTTGACGCGACGGGCGCGGCCGATCGCGACGTGATCCAAGGGTACATCGGCCAGTACGACGTCGAGGAGACGCTCAGTCGACTTCGCGCCATCGCGGCGCTCACCGAGGGTGGTGGCGAAATCGACGGGATCGACAGCGACCGTGCGAAGCGCCTCGACGCGGAGATCTCCGCCACGATCATCAAGGCCGTCACGATTCCGCCTGGCACTGATATGGCAGCGTTCGTACGCCTCGCTTCGTGGGCGACGCGAGCCCGCTATCACCAGCCCGTCGAAATCTTCACGCTGAACTACGACCTCGCTGTTGAGATGGGGTTCGAGGCGGTCGGGGGCCTGTGGTTCGACGGCTTCGTGGGGCAGCTGGAAGCGCCGTTTCGTGACGACCTCGTGGACGAGGTGCGACCGGACCCGCGGGTGGACCTCCCGTCAGGGGTCGCCCGGTTGTGGAAACTCCACGGTTCGGTGAACTGGCGTTGGCAAACGCCGGCGAGTGGGCCCCGCAGGGTCGTGCGCATCGGTGGCAGCGCATCAGGGCTGGCTGCCGCGATTTACCCGTCGTATGAGAAGTACGAGGAGTCCAGGCGGCTCCCGTTCGTTGCTCTCATGGATCGGCTGAGGCGCTCTCTCGCGTTGTCGGAGACGGTCGTGATCGTGGCCGGCTACTCGTTCTCTGACGAACATTTCAACGAGCTCTTGTTCAGCGCAGCGGAAAGGCATCCGCGGACCGAGGTGATCACGCTTGCGTACTCGTCCATCCCCGACCGGGTCCTTACCCGAGCGGCTGGGACGCGCAACATCCTCGCGCTTGGGCAGTCGGAAGCGGTTATCGGCGGCGAACGAGCAGGATGGACCGGGGACGAGGTTCCTGGCGTGTACGAGAAGGACAAGTACCTGCTCGGGGACTTCAGCCGCCTTGCTTCGTTCCTCGCGTACCAGCCGTCCGCAGACGATGCACCGTAACGCGACGCAAATCGGCATGGTCCGAGAGGTCCTTGGCGCCCAGGTAACCGTCGCGATCGATCCACGTCTCGCCGGGGTGGCCCCGATCTGGGAGGGTCGTCTGCAGCCTGTCGGTCAGGTTGGCGCACTCGTCCGCATCCCGCAGGGAATCATCGAACTGATCGCCTCCGTAGCTCTCGTCGGCATCCGCGCGGGCGACGACGAAGCTGGCCTGGGCATTGCTGTAGGCGAGCGGTGGATGAAGGTCCAGCTTCTCGGCGAGCTAGACGCAGCAGGTAGGTTTCAGCGTGGCGTCAGTTCTTACCCCGCGCTGGAGGATCC
This sequence comes from Solirubrobacter taibaiensis, assembly GCA_027587225.1. Lineage (GTDB taxonomy): Bacteria > Actinomycetota > Thermoleophilia > Solirubrobacterales > Solirubrobacteraceae > Solirubrobacter > Solirubrobacter taibaiensis. The sequence goes on along the minus strand of JAPDDQ010000001.1, from coordinate 80,012 downwards.
GGTTCATTTCGCAACGGCGTCTCAGCTGCGCGCTGTGTTCCCCTTGCCCGACGAAGATCACGTCCGTCTCGGGACAGTCGCTGCGGCACCAACGGTGCCCGTCGCGCTCAACATGCGCCGTTTCGTCACGCGGCACAGCGCAATCGTGGGCTCTACAGGCTCCGGCAAGAGCAGTACCGTCGCTGGGCTCCTTCAGAAGATCGCTGGTGGCGGATGGGGTCGAGCGAACGTCGTGATCATCGACCCACATGGCGAGTATGCGTCGGCATTGAGCGCTGACGCGAACGTGCTTTCGGTATTGGAGTCCGGCGAGCGCCTGCTGCGCGTCCCCTACTGGGCACTCCCGGCGCGCGAGTTGCTTGGGGCGCTTGCCGGCACGACCACCAAGACGGCCGAACAGCGCTTCTCGGATCTAGTCACGCAGGGGCGACGCGTCTTCGCTGGCGAGGCCGCATGGCTCGACCTTGAGGAATCGGCGATCACGGCGGACACGCCGATCCCGTTCGATCTTCGGGACGTCTGGTTCCAAATGGACTTCGAGAACAACGCGACCTATCAGGAGGTCAGAGGTCAAGGCGGCCCCCGCATTTCGATCGACGGCGACGCGGAGTCTCTCCGCAAGACTGTGTTCGAGTCCTACAGCCCAGGAGGCGCTGCGCCGTTCAAGGGACCCAACTACGACGATTTCGGTCCCACGCCAGATCGAATCCGTCGGACTCTCGGCGACGCGTCCATGCGGTTCTTTCAGGAGCCGCGTGGCAACCTAACGGGCTCGGACCCGCTCGTGGGTGTAGTCGAAGCGTGGCTCGGCGGCGAGAAGCCCCTGAGCGTATTGGACTTCAGCGGTGTTAATTCGCTGGTTGCCGACCTCGCGATCGGCGTCATCCTCGAGTTGCTTTTCGAGCTGACGACGCGCAGCACGGACTCAGGTATCGGGCGTCCACGCCCGGTGCTGATCGTCCTTGAGGAAGCCCACAGGTACCTCGGAGAATCCGACTCTGTCGGCCGTGCGCGTCGCGCCGCAGAACGCATCGCCCGTGAGGGACGGAAGCACGGGATCGGCCTCGCACTAGTGACTCAACGCCCAACGGAGTTGCCTGACACGGCACTCGCGCAAGTCGGGACCCTGATCGCTCTCCGGCTCACAAACGGCGCCGATCAACAGCGCGTAAAGGCCGCTATGCCAGAGTCGACAGCGGGGATGGCCGATGCCCTGGCCTCGCTTCGCACGGGCGAGGCTTTGGTGACCGGCGAGGCGGTCGTATTGCCTACTCGCGTGGTCATCGATCGACCCTCACCCGAGCCGGATGCAGCCGATGCCACGCTCGAGGCCTGGCTTGGAGATCGAGAGAAGAACGACCTCTCCGACACGATCAGTGCTTGGCGTGCGGCCCTTGCCGAAGGAGGCTAAGGATGTTCGACTGGATAGAGCTCGATGACTCCACGCGCGTGTCGGCGATCGCGTACGACGAGGACGAAGAGCGCATCTTGGTCCGATTTCGCGATGGCGTGGAGTACTTCTACGCCATGTGCCCGCCGTCGCTGTGGGAGGAGTTCAGCTCACCGGCCGTTTCGAAAGGTCAATTTATCCGAGAGCGCCTGGACGCCAAGCCGCGAGGCAAACTCGTGGACTGATTCGTACGAACACACGTCCGACCCGGGACGCGCAAGGAGCGAAAGCTGCGAGCCGCGGCGTGTGCGCTCGTTCCGCTCGGCGAGGAGCCCGGCGCCTGTCCTGACGGCTAATCGCCGAGCTTGCAGTGCCTCAATATGTTCTGCTTTGGCGCGCTTCGCGACAGTGCGGGCTGATTCGATCGTGGCACCGATCCTGCGTACTCAGCTTCTGGTTGCTGAACCCGAGGTGCGACAGGTCTCTGATCCGCACCAACGGCGTCGTCGTCCAGAGTGTTGACGCGCCAACTTTCGAAATCCGTTGGCCCAGATGGCCTGCTTGTCGGCTTGTTAAGTGGAGCGCGAACAAGTGCTTTCGATTGGCAAGCTCGCGGCCGGACAGGCCAAGTACTACCTCGACCAGGCGGAGGGGCGGGTTGACGTGGTTCAGAGCGTCGGAAGCGGCGTGGAGGACTACTACGTCGCGCCGGGCGAAGCGCGGGGCGTGTGGATCGGTTCGGCGGCCCGTGACCTGGGCGTCGACGGTGAGGTCGGGGCGGATGCGTTGCGGCGGGTGCTCGAAGGGCTCGATCCGCGGGAGGGGTTCGAGTTGCGGACGTCGTCGAGCCGGGCTCGTGTTGCTGGGTTTGACCTAACGTTCTCGGCGCCGAAGAGCGTCAGCGTGCTGTTCGGTCTTGACGACGAGGAGCTGCGGGCGGGTGTTCGTGCGGCTCATGACGTTGCGGTGCGTGAGGCGGTCGGCCATCTGGAGAGGGCGGCCGCGGCGGTTCGGCGTGGGCATGGCGGTGCGATCGTGGAGGAGGCGTCTGGGCTGGTCGCCGCGGCGTTCCGGCATCGGACGTCGCGGGCTGGGGATCCGCAGCTGCACACGCACGTTCTGGTCGCGAATCTCGGACGCGGCGTGGACGGCCGGTGGTCCGCGCTTGATGGCCGGCGGCTGTACGCCGAGGCACGGACCGCCAGCTTCATCTACCAGGCGGTCCTTCGCGGCGAGCTGACGCAGACGCTCGGCGTCGAGTGGACACCGGTCCGCCGTGGGATCGCTGAGGTGCTCGGCGTGCCGCGTGTAGTGCAGAAGGCCTTTAGCCGTCGTCGCGTAGAGATCGAGGCAGCGCTGGACGAGCACGGCACGTCCGGCGCTCGCGCGGCGGAGGCCGCGGCGCTAGCGACGCGCAAGGTCAAGGACTCGCGCGTCAACGCCGACGCACTCGCCGCTGAGTGGCGATCGCGCGCGGCCGAGCTCGGGTTCGGGCAACCGGAGATCGAGCTGATCGTTGGTCGCGCTCGTGAGCGACGGGTCGATGAAGAGGACTGGGCGCGGGCCGAGAGGCACCTGGCCGGGGCGAACGGGCTGACGCGTCGAGCGGCGACGTTCGGGCGTGGAGAGGTCCTGCAGCAGCTGTGCGAGACGCTGCCGCGTGGCGCGCACGTGGACGCGCAGACGCTGGAGCGCCGCAGCGAGCAGTTCCTGAAGGGGTACGCCGTGCCGTTGATCCCAGACGAGGAGGCGCGCGCGAGTGGCGAGGGGCTCCGACGGCGGGATGGGCGGCTGATGCCGGCCGGGTCTGAACGGCTTCGCTACTCGACGCCCGAGCATCTTGCCTTGGAGCGGCGCCTGGTCGAGGACGCGGTGCGCGTTCGCGACACGGCGGTCGGCGTCGCGAGCGACGAGACAGTCGAGCGAGTCCTGGCGTCGCGGCCGACGCTGTCGACGGAGCAGCGGCGCGTGATCGAGTCTCTGTGTCGTGGCGGTCATGGCGTCGCGGTCGTCGCCGGCCGCGCCGGGACCGGGAAGACGTTCGCGCTTGGTGCGGCGCGCGAGGCGTGGCAAACCACCGGGCATCCGGTGCTCGGTGTGTCGATCGCGCGACGCGCCGCCGACGAGCTGCGGGAAGGTGCGGGGATTCGCAGCACGAGTGTCGCGGCGCTGCTCGGCGACCTCGACAAGGGCGACCGGCTGCCCGAGCGATGCGTGCTGGTGGTCGACGAGGCGGGCATGGTGCCGACGCGGCAGCTGGCCGCGCTGCTCGACCAGGTTCAGCGCGCGTCCGGGAAGCTGGTGCTCGTCGGGGACGATCGGCAACTGCCGTCGATCGAGGCCGGCGGCGCGTTCCGCGGGCTCATCCAACGAGGGCTGGCCGTTGAGCTCGGCGAGAACGTCCGCCAGGCCAACCGGTGGGAGCGCGAGGCGCTCGACCATCTGCGAGACGGGCGCGCGGAGGTCGCGCTCGGGCTCTATGGCGGTCACGGGGCGCTGGCGGTTGAACCGACAGCCGACGACGCCCGCGAGCGGCTCGTGGGCGACTGGATGGAGGCGAGCGGCGACAAAGTCATGGTCGCGCAGCGGCGGGCAGACGTCGCTGATCTCAACGCTCGCGCTCGCGCACGTCTGCGCTCGGTGGGACAGCTGGAGGGCGAAGAGGTCGAGGTGGCGGGCGAGGCGTTCGCAGTCGGCGATCGAATCGTCATCAAGCGCAACGACCAGCGCCTGGGCGTGACGAACGGCCAGCGCGGAGAGGTCGTGGCTGTCGACTCGACGCGGAGCGGTCTCACCGTGGCGTGTGGTGGCTGTCGGGTCGAGCTTGATCGGGAGTTCTTGGACTCAAGGACGCGGGATGGCGAGCCGTCGCTGCTTCACGGCTACGCGATGACCGGGCACGTCGCGCAGGGCGCGACGGTGGACCACTGCTTCGTGCTGGCCGGTGAGGGCATGAGCCGCGAGTGGGCCTACGTCGCGCTGAGCCGCGGGCGGAAGAGCAATCGGCTGTACGTCGCCGCGCAGCCGGACGATGCCCGCGCGGAGTTCGCGCCCGTGTCGGTCGAGCTGCGCGACCCCGTCGAGCGCCTGGTCGCGGCGCTCCGTGACAGTGAGGCACCGGTGCTGGCGATCGACAGCGGACGGACAGAGGCCAGCGAGGTGCGGGTCGCTGCTGAACGGGACGCGGAAGCCCTGACGCGAGAGCGGGCGGAGCTTCAGCGGCGAGGGCGGCTGTGGCTGCCCGGACGTCGCCGCGCGCTGGACGACGCGCGTGCCCGGGAAGATGCGGCCAAAGAACGCGTCGAGGAGGCGCGGCGTCGAGAGGCCGAGGCCTGGCACGGAGCACGCGGGTTCGTGAGCGAGCACGATCTCGAGGCGCAGCGGACGCGTCGACTCGAACGCATGGCAGAACGCGCAACCGAGCGAGCGCTGCAACGCGAGGGCAGAATCGGAAGGGAGCTCTGACGACGATGCCGAAGACGCCAGCCCGACCCGTGCAGCCCGTCCCGCGTTTCACACTGACGCGCAAGGAAGCTGCCGCATCGCTCGGGATGAGCCTGAACCACTTCGAGCGCCACGTGCAGCCCGAGCTGAAGGTGGCGCTGTCAGGGCAGCTCGTCCTGATCCCGGTGAACGAGTTGGAGCGCTGGGTACAGCGGCACGCCCGCCTGCTGGTCGAGCCGCCGCCGGTCCGCCTCGTCCGCGGGGACGGGTCTAATGGCCGTTGAGCTCGTCGAGCTCGGCGACGTCGATCATGTCGCGCGGCCGGCCGGCGGCAAGCTTCATGGTGCGCAGGTCTGAGAGCGAGCAGATCGGCGCAGGCTCGCCGCCGACGTCGACCGAGATCGCGGACACAGCGAGTTCCGGATACGACCGGTTGTCAGACACGCCGTTGTATACGTCGACCTTGCCGTGGATCGTCGTGAACCGGTCGAGGAACGGTCGCGAGAGGTCGAAGAGGGAGCGATCAGCCCCGAGGGCGTAGAGGGTCGAGACGAGGCGCTCGACGTTCGCCGTGCTCGGTTCTGGAACGAGGTCAAGATTGCGGATGGCTCGGACCACCCCGTGCGCAGCGACGGCGACGCCGCCGATCGTCACGTAGGCGACGTCGGCGGCATTGAGAGCGGCGACGATCCGATCAGGCACGAATTGCAGTCGCTCTTCGGACCGACGGTTGCTGTTGGCGAACAGCATCGCGGCGCGGGTCGCGTCAACGGCCAGGGCGATGCGCTCGGACGGCGTCATCCGCCGGTGGCGGTCGATGGCCTCGGTGTCGTTCCACGTCTCGCCGCGTTGCGAGGGCAAATCGCTCACGCCCGGAGCCTGGCATGGCCGTGGGACGTCAACTCTCCTCCGCGCGTCGGAGGTAGGCGTTGAGTCGGTCGGCAGCGTCGTCCTCGCCGGGTTGCGGGAGGAGCTTCACGTACCGATTGACCATCTGCAGGTCGGCGTGGCCCATGTACTCCATCAGCTCCTTGATCGTGTAGCCGGCGGCCATGAGCAACGAGGCATAGGTGTGGCGGCACTCGTGGAGCGTGATCCGGTTGAGCCCCGCGGCGTCCCAGCGCGCTTCGACACGGCGGGCGATCTTGCCTGACATGACCGAGACGTCGAGGACCTTGCCCTCGCGTGGTCGGCCCCGGCGCTTCCACTCCGCTTCGAGGACGTCACGGAGGTTGTGGCCGATCGGTGGGCGGCGCTGTGTGCCGGCTTCGCTCTTGGACCGGCGGACAAGGACGCGGGTCGCGATCCGGTCGCCGTCGAGGACGTCGGGCCATTCGAGCCGGTCGATCTCCGAGCGGCGCAGACCGGCGTAGAAGGCGATCGCGTAGGGGACGCGGTCCTCCGGGTCGATCGCGGCGAGCAGCGCCGCCGCCTCGGGCGCCAGGGCGACGCGCAGGCGTGGCTTCTCGTCGTTCGGCGGCAGCTCGACCGGTCGCAGCGGGTTGCGCGCGACGAGACGACGCGAGGGAGCCGAAGCCCACGCGTAGATGTCCGACGCGACCGAGATGTGCTTCGCGATGGTCGACCGAGCGAGACCCTTGCGGGCGAGCTGATCGATCCAGGCCTGCCACTCCAGCTCGGTGATCTCGGCCGCGTGCTGCGGGCCGAAGACCGGAAGCACGTGGTACTTCAGCGAGCGGCCCATCGCCAGGATGGTCGTCTCGGCGTAGGGCTTGCCCTTGCCGCGTCGCCGGCCGATGCGGCCCTGTTCGACGCCGTCGAACCACTGATCGGCGAGGTCCTCGAACAGCGGGCCACGCGCGGCGACCTCTCGGAGATGCTCGCTGCCCGCGTCGGCGCCCGCGAGCCACGACAGGACCTCGGCTCGGTGCTTGACCACGGGCTTCTGCCACTCCGGTTTGCCAGTGACCGGATGACGCCGACGGCCGCGCCAGGATGGAGTGCAGCGACACCGCGCGGCGGGGTCGGAGTAGGCCGGGCAGTTCGTCGAGTGGGAGACGTAGACGCCCGGGAAACGAGTCTTGCGCCAGTTCGCCATGACCTACCTAGGCGGGACCGCAGGAACTCGGTCCCCCGGGGGACACCACGGGGGACACAGGGGACACAAACAGGGTGTTTGCTGGTGCCCGTGGGGGTCGGGCGCCGAGAACAGCGGCACTACGAGCGACCTTCTGCAGAGCCAAATCTGGCCCGGGAGCGCGCTCTCCGCGAAAACGCTCGAACCCCCCGTCCGCGGATTATGATTTCGCTGTTCCGATGGACGACTATCTCGCCGGGCTAGAAGAGGACCAGCGCGACGCGCTACAGCACGTGCGCGAGGTGGTGCGGGAAGCAGTGCCGGACGCCGAAGAAGGAACGAGCTACGGGATGCCCGCGTTCCGGTGGAAGGGGAAGCCGTTGCTCGGGTTCCGGGCGGCGAAGACGCACCTGAGCTTGTTCCCGTTCAGTCCGGCCGCGGTGGAGGCGGTGGCTGATCGGCTGGAAGGGTTCGACCTGTCGAAGGGGACGATTCGGTTCACGCCGGACAGGCCTGTGCCGGACGACGTGTTGCTCGCGCTAGTTGAGGCGCGGAAGCGGGAGATCTAGGGCCAGAGGAGGTCGCGGACGAGGGCGTCTGCGAGCTCGTTGGCCGTGCGGGGGTGCCAGGTCCAGCGGATCGCGGTGAAGGACGAGGCGGCGGTGCGGATCTCGTCGATCACGCCCGGCGCCGGGGTTGTGCTGCGTAGGGCGGAGATGGCGAGTTGGGAGTCCGAGCGGACCTCGAGCGACTCGATCCCGTGCGACCGCGCGAGCTGGAGCCCGAGGAGGATCGCTCGGTACTCGGCCTCCCCCGCGCTCGCTTGGCCGATCAGCTCCGCGTGCTGGTCTACCACCTCGCCCGAAGCGGAGACGAGGATCGCCGCGGACGCTGCGGTGCCTGGGTTGCCTCGGGAGCCGCCGTCGCACAACAGCACATGACGGTCGGAAGGGGCAAACGCGACGGCCGGACCCGTCGCGTGGCGGGAGGTGCGGGCGAGTTGGCGGCGCTCACCGTCCTTGAGCGTCCCGCCCTTCTTTCGCGGTCGCCGCACGATACGAGTCTCTCACGGACGGCCACCAGACCTTGCCGCCGAGGTCGTGGACCAAGGCGGGGACGAGGACGCTGCGCACGAGCAGCGTGTCGAGGAGGACGCCGAAGGCGACGACCGTGCCGAGCTGGGTGAGGACGACGAGCGGGAGCACGGCGAGCGCCGAGAACGTTCCGGCCAGGACGATGCCGGCACTCGTGATGACGCCGCCCGTCACCGCTAGAGCCGCGAGGACGCCGCGGCGGGTGCCCTGCGCCTCGGCTTCCTCGCGGGCTCGGGCCATGAGGAAGATCGTGTAGTCGATGCCAAGGGCGACGAGGAACACGAACGCCAACAACGGGAGCGCGGGGTCGACGGCCGGGAGGCCCAGGATCACGTCGAAGATGACGACACCGGCGCCCAAAGCGGCGGCGGCGGACAGCGCGGTCGCGAGCAGCAAGAGGACCGGGGCGACGAGGGCACGCAGGAGCAGGATGAGCACGACCAGGACGACGGCCAAGGTCAGCGGCGGGATCACGAGGTTGTCGCGCTCCGCGGCTTCGCGGAGGTCGTAGGACTGGGCGGTCTGGCCGCCCACCAATGCCCGCGGCTCGGCAGCGTGAACCGTGTCTCGCAGCTTCGGGATGAAGGCCACGGCGTCTTCGGAGAACGGGTCGGACGGGAGGACGACGCTGAGCTGCGTGCCGGGCGTCCCTTCCTCTTCGCGCTGGACCGCGTCGCCGAGTGCACTCCGAACGGCTTCCACGTTTCCGCCGGGCGGGACGATCACGCTCGCGGGAGCGGAGAGCCCGGCCGGGAAGTTCTTGGCGAGCAGTTCCTGACCAGACACGGCCTCTGGATTTCCTCGGAGCTGCTGCTCCTGCGTCAAGGACGTGTCCAACCCCGTCAACCCCAAGGCGAGGACGACCAAGACAAGCGACGAGCCGACCCAGAGCCGGCGGGGACGGCGCGAGATGACGCCGCCGAGGCGGTGCCAGACCTTGTGCGTGGCCGCGAGGTCGTCGCCGACCCGGGGAATGTAGGGCCAGAACGCTCGCCGGCCGGCGAGGGCAAGCGTCGCAGGCAGGAGCGTGAGGCTCAGGAACAGCGCGACTGCCACGCCGGCGGCGCCCAGCGGGCCGATCGAGGCGGAGGAGTCCACGGACGCGAAGACCAGCGTCAGCAGGCCCATGATGACGGTCGCGCCCGAAGCGAGGATCGCGGGGGCGGCTCCTCGCCACGCAACAGCCATGGCTTCGCCCGCGTCCTCGAACCGCGTCAGTTCCTCGCGGTATCGCGCCACCAGCAACAACGCGTAGTCGGTGGCTGCGCCGAAGACGAGCACGCTCAGGATGCCCGCGTTCTGGCCGTTGATGACCAGCCCGGCCTCCCCCAGGAGCGCGGCGAGTCCGCGGGTCGCGCCCTCGGTCAGGATCACCGTGAAGAACGGGACAAGCCAGAAGATCGGCGAGCGGTAGATCGCGATCAGCAGCAGCAACACCAACCCGCCGGTCACCGCGAGGAGCCGGGTGTCGGCTCCGGCGAAGACGTTCTTCAGGTCGGTCGAGAAGCCGGCCGGGCCGGTGACAGCGGTCTCCAAGCCGTCGGGGGCATCGTCCAGTTGCGCGCGCAGGTCCTCGACCGCCGCGGAGACCACGTCGGAGTCCTGGCCCTTCAAAGGCAGCGCGAGCAGACCCGCATCGCCTGCGTACTGCGGGTCGGGTGCCTGCGGCGAGGCGAGCGGCAGGTCGAGCCGGCGGAGCGAGGCGAGGGCGTCGCGATCGTCCGCGGTCAGGCCACCGGCGCGCGCGACCACGACGACGGCCGGGCTCACGTCGCCTGACTCAAATCGACGAGCGGCTTGAAGGGCCGCGACGGACTCCGCGTCCCCGGGCAGGAACTCGGCGAGATCGCTCTTCTGGACCTCTTCCAACTTGCCCGCCTGTGAGGACAACCCACCCGCGATCAACACGGCGAGCAGCGCGACGACGAGCATGCGAAAACGACTCAACCTGACTCCAACTGTCTAAATGGCAGTGACTGCCACCTTATCCAGTTACGCTTCGGTTCATGCACGACGCCCGCCCCACGCTGCGCGACCGCAACCGGGCTCGCGCGCGGGCGGAGATCGTCTCGGCGGCGCACCGGCTGTTCCTGGAGAAGGGGTACGCGGAGACGTCCGTCGAACAAATTGCCGAGGCGGCGGGGGTGGCGCCGCGGACGGTGTTCCGGCACTTCCCGCGCAAGGAGGACCTGGTCTTCCACCGGCACGCCGAGCAGGTCGGCCGGTTCGAGCAACTGCTCTCCGACCAGCCGCCCGACCGCCCGCCGCTCGACGCACTGGTCGACGCCCTACTCCAGATGCTGCGCCTCGACGACGGCCCGTCCGACGGCGCGATGCTGCGCCTGCTGGATCGAGAACCGGAGCTTCAGCGCCGTGACGCGGCGCTGATCGCCGACCATCACGCGGCGGCGGTGACGTTCCTCCGAGCCCGCGGCGCCAACGCGCAAAACTCAGAGCTGCTCGCGGGAGCGTTCATGGGCGCGATGAGCGCCGCTCGCTGCCTCGTCACGCTCCAGCCGGACGTCCCGCCGCCGGCTCACCTGGCCGCGGCGACGAAGCTTCTCCGTGGTCTTGATTGGCCCTAGCGCGTACCACGGCCAGCAACGCGTCGGCCACCACCGGATCGAAGTGCGTCCCCCGCAACCGCGTGATCTCCTCGCACGCCCGTTCGACGGTCCAGGCCGGCTTGTACGGACGCTGGTGCGTCAGAGCGTCGAAGACATCGCAGACCGCCGCGATCCGCCCCTCCAAAGGGATCTCCTCGCCGCGCAGCCCGTTCGGATACCCGGTGCCGTCCCACCGCTCGTGGTGCGTGTCGACGATGATCTCGGCGACCTGCAGCACGGGCGAGGGTGAGCCTTCGAGCAGCAGCGCACCCTCGACGACGTGCTTGCGCATCGTCGTCATCTCGTCCGGGGTGAGCCGGGCGGGCTTGCGCAGGATGCTGTCGGGCACGCCGATCTTCCCGACGTCGTGCAGGACGGAGGCGTAGCGGATGGTCTCGGCGCGCGTCGGCGGGAGTCCGAGCTCCAGCGCGACGTCGCCGCACATGCGGCTCATGCGGTCGAGGTGCTCGCCGGTGTCGTCGTCGTGCAGCTCGGCGGCCTGGGCGAGGCGGAGCACGACTTCGAGTTGGGTCGCGGCGAGGTCCTGGGTGCGCGCGTGCACGGCCGCCTCGAGCTCGGCGTTGTAGCGGTCGGCCCGCGTCCGGGCGGAACGCTCGCTCACGGCCCGCGCGAGGAGCGAGATCCCCAAGGCGATGGCGAGCGCGACCACCGGCACCGCGACCGTCACGACCGTCCCAGAATTGAACGCCAGCTGCGCGCCCACCAGGTACAGGGCGCCGACGACCACCATGAGCACGCTCCCCCGCACCGGCCCGAACGCGCGCACGCCCAGCGGCGCCAGAGAGCCGAGCGCCACGGCGATCACGAACGCCAGCCAGTCGGGGATCGGCCGTAGCGGACGGTCGTTCATCGCGGTCCAGATGGCGTTGGCCTGGATCTCGGCACCTGGCAGCTGCCCCTCGCCGGGTGCGGAGGTCGGGTGCACGTCCTGCAGCGACGGGGCGGTCGCGCCCACCACCACGATCTGGTCGCGCAGCTTCGAGGCATCCTGCAAAACATCCGCGAACGAGTACGTCGGGATCGTGCCCGTCGGCCCGCGGAAGTCGATCAGCGCGTCCTTCACCTCCATCGGCGGCCCGAACCGCTCGCCGACGACGGCCGGGATCGTCCCCAGCCCGGTGTCCTCGCGCGCGAACCGCCGGATCGCGCCGCCCGAGTCTGTCGGGAACGTGCTGGCGGCGGCACGAGCACCGGCCTCGGCGAGCCCTTCGTCCCCGCCCAGAACGCGCGTGCCGCCCTGATCGTCGACCTCGCCGGTGGCGAGGATCACACCTTCAGCACGGTCGATCGCGTCGTAGAGCGCGAGGTCATCGTCCGGGTTCTCGGACGGCTCGGTGAACTGCACGTCGTAGACGATCTGGCGCACGCCGGCCTCGCGCAGCTTGTCGACCATCTGCGCGTGCAGCGTGCGCGGGAACGGCCACTGCGTATTGAGCTCGGAGAACGAGTTCTCGTCGATGCCGACGACCGCCAACTCGGACACGGGCTGTTTCCCGCGGACGTCGAAGCGCGCGTCGAGCGTCGCCAGTTCCGCGCGCTCCAATACCGGCGTGAGCGCCGCGACCAGGACGATCAGTGCGACGAGCGCACCGGTGACCTTGGCCGCCCGGATCATCGCGGCCGAGGCGTGAACTGTCGCTGACCGGCGCGGATGAGCTTCGAACGCCCGCCGCGCCGGGGCCAGACCGAGACGGAGCCTTCACGCACGTAGATCTCCGTGCCCGCGCAGGTGTCCGTCGTGCGCCACTCGGTGCCACGCACGGTGGCGACACTGCCGTTGCCGCGCGTGCGGAACTTCCCGCCGCTGTCCTTGCCCCAGAGCGAACGCTTCTTCTTCTTCTTGCCCTTCTGCGCGGCCGTCGCCCGCTCCGTCGCGGTACACGCCAACGGCCCGGCCAACGCCAACTCGGTCATGCCGGCCGCGTTCTGGGTGACGGTGAACTTGCCGCCGAAGAACTCACCGCTCTGCGGCTGGCCGTCCGCCTGCGTGACCAGGCGGACGCGGCCCGCCGTGGTCTCCAACAGCACGCCCATCGGGAGCGTCGCCGTGCCCGACAGCGCGCGGTAGGTCGTGGATGGCGGAATCCGGTAGCTGACGGTGCCACTGACCACCGACACCGCGACGGTCTTGGTCTCGACCGCGCCCCCGGGCGTCGGCGTGGGCGTTGCGACCGGGACCGGTGTGGGCGTCGGTACCGGCGCGGGAGCCTCGCCGATCGTGATCACCCGCGAGGTGGCCTCCCCCGCGGTGGTGTACACGGTCAGGCGCACCTGCTCCCCCGCGGTGAGCGGCGGCAACTGGATGCGGACCGTTGATCCCTGGAACGCCTCGACCACCAGCACGCGCCAGGTGCCGTCGGCCTCGAGCTTTTCTGCCCGGGCACGCGCCTCGAGGCCGTTCGTCGTGACCGAGGCGGTCAGAAAGCCGTCGACGACCGCCGCGTCATGAATAACCGGCGGGTCCTGCCGCGCCACGGCCGCGGCCGGCAAGACCACGAACAGGCAGAGGAGTGAAAGGAGCGATACGGCTTTTCGGTGCAACGCGGACCAGCGATTCCCCTGCAGTTGAACGAACGCTCACGGTAACCGAACCGTCGCGCCGTTTTGCGCTTTTGGCCGAATGTCTGGCCAGTCGCGCAATCAATCAAGCAGGGTCCACGGATCGAACTTCTCGATCGCGATGACGCGGATGCGCGGGAGCGCCACGGTGAACGCTCCGACGTCGTCCTCGAGGTCGAACAGCTCGACGCCCTCGATCTCGGTGAGCAGCCCGCTCGTCATCTCGCGGAAGCCGATCACGCCAATCCGGCGCCCGGGGTTCGCGGTCACCAGCGCAGCCACCTGGGGCGCGAAGTCGCCGTCGTGGCTGGCCAGCAGCAGGTCGCCATGCCCGCGCTCGGTCAGGGCCTCGATCGTGCGCTGGATAGCGACGTCGACGACCTTCACCTCGGGCGGCCCGCTCAGCAGCACGGGCCGGAAATCCAACGCCGTCAGCGCCTGGACGAACGCCATCGGCACGGTGCCGGAGGCGTTGAGGAAGAACAGGCCGCGCACCGGCTGATCCCAGACGGCGCGCGCGTAGTCGCGCACGCGGTCCCAGCGGGGACGCTCCTCCGGAGCGGGGCGCCGGCCAAGTACCCCGGCGCCGAGCGTCGCGTCGATGTTCTCGCCGTCTACGAGGAGGAACGTCTCGGGCACGCCCCGAGCATATGTGACTTACCGCAGCTGCCGGTCCATCCATGCGATCCGGCGACTCATCCAGCGGCGCAGGAAGTCCACCTCGGCGCCGTGGGAGCCGCGGGCCTGCGTGGCCGGCCAGAGCGGCCGGTGGAGCACGGGCCAGCGGGTGAAGTTGCGCCCGACTTCGCCACGCAGGTCGCGTGAGGCCTCATCGATCGCGCCCTGCACGGCGGCGCGCAGGTCCAACGCCGCCCACCGCTCCCGCAGCGCGCGCTCGAAGCCCGGGTCCTGCCACAGCCGCCCGGACCAGTGGCGGCGCTTGAGCAGCCACCCGCTCGAGTACTGGCTCGCGCCGCTGCCCGCGTTCCCGCCGGCGATGTCGAAGTCCCACAGCGGCCCGAACACGAGCTTGCCGCCGGAGAGCGCGACGTAGGTCGAGCCCAGGAACGCGTCCTGGTTCTTGAACAGCTCCTGCAGCAGCACGTAGTCGACGGCGGCGGCCTCGTCGATGTGCGGGCGCCAGCTCCCGCGGCCGTACAGGGCGCGTTCGGCCGCGCGCACGGGCGCGGCGATGGCGTTCGCTTCCTTGCTGGAGAGGTCCTTGCGCTCCGGGTCCTCCCACACGATCGGCCGCCCGCGGACCGGCCCGCGGAACGACGGATTCTTGGACCGCGCCTGGAACGGAAACGTGAACTCGAGCAGCGCGTCGCCCTGGACGCGCTCCTTGCCGAGCTCGACCCGCTCCGTGAGCACGTAGACGCCGTGGTAGCGGCCGTTGAGGTGGAGCTTGACGAAGCGCGTGCGCGGGGCGTAGCGGCCCAACGCGCGAGCGGTCGCGTAGGCGACGACGTTGCGCATCAGGGTCTTGTCGTTCGCGCCCGCGTAGAGGACCCAGTCGCCGTCCTCCGGCATCCCGAGCAGCGGCGCCTTGCGGTCCTCGCCGCGGTCGTCGCGCAGCTCGATCGCGAACGACTTCTTCGCGAACTGCTGCGAGGACTGGCCGCGCACCTCGATCCCGATCTTGCCGCTGTAGCCGGGCATGCGCAGGGTCGCGGACGTCTTCTTCTCGTTCGGAATCGGGCCGGAGTTGATCTTCATGCTCGGCATCGCGTGGGCCGCCGGGGCCATGGCCAGCGCCACGAAGTGCAGCGCGAGGGCGCGCCGGAGCGTGGCGCGCGGATGCTTGAGCCCGATGCCGAGGCAGTACTTCGAGAACCCGGGCTCCGGCCGCGCGCCGAGCTCCCGCAGTGCTTTGTCCGCCCGCGCGTTCCCGTTTGCGGACTTGGTCTCCACGACCAGCCGATCGGGGCGCATGCGGCCGTCGCTGAAGCGCAGGTCGAAGTCGAGCGTGACGCGTTCGCCGGGCGCCGCCAAGGTGACGCGCTCGTAGGCGACGTCCAGCGCCGGCCGCAGCCCAGGGTCCGGCGCGCGGTCGTACTCGCGCCGCAGCGTCTCGTCCAGGAACGCGAAGGTGCCCTGCTCGGTGCGGTACTTGACCGTCCGGCCGCGCGGGCCCTTGAGCTTGACCTCGAACATCCGCAGGCCGGTGTCGACGTACTCGCGCGAGCGGCACTTGTAGCGGCGCCGGCGCTGCTGGACGTGATCGCGGAACAGGCGCAGCTCGGGTGTGTCGAAGTAGGTGCTCCGGTAGCCGAACACGCGCCGGCCGTCGATCTCCAGCACGCGGTGGTCGAGGCGGTCGAGCAGGGCCGGGAGCGCGTTGATCGGCAACACGTACTTCGCGTCCACGCGGTCCTGCAGCTCATCCAGCTCGTCGAGCCCGATGGGGTCAAGCGACGACCACATGACCGGCCTCCTCTCGCTGCGTGGTGAGACGCACGTCGACGACCGTCGTCTCGCGCACGTAGTCGACCTCCAGCACGGTCGCGTCGAGCACGCGACCGCCGAGGCGCTCCTCCAGCACGTCGTGCAGCGCGTCGTCGCCGACGATCCGGTCGAGCGTCACGCGCAGGTGGCGGACGGGTTTGGTCAGCCGCGGGTGGTCGACGGCCCACGCGGCGAGCAGGACGGTGGCCACGAGCACGCCGGCGAGGGCGAGGTTCCCGATGTCGATCGCGCACACGAGCGCGAGCACGATCGCGACGAAGAAGTACGCGAGCTCGCGGTTGGAGTACGGCTCGCTACGGAGCCGCACGATCGACAGCACCGCGAACAGGCCGAACCCCACGCCCATGCTCACCTGGCCCTGGGAGATCACGACGAGCGCGAGGAACAGCCCGAGGTTGAACAGCGTGTAGACCACCACCAGGTCCATGCGTTTGTGGCGCGGGAGGAAGAGGCCGTACAGCAGCGCGGCCAGTGCCAGGGCGTCGAGGCCGAGGCGCATGAGGAGGTCTTGGAGAAGCATCCATGGGTTTTCCGCCCGGGCGGTGAGCGGACTGTGAGCAACCGGTGAGGAAGTTCTCACGTGAGAATTTACTTGTCGGTTGACAAGCAAGTATCTACAGTGTGGTTTATGACCGACTTCGATCTGGACCGCTTCCTCGCCGAAGACCGCGGCGGGCCGGTGGTCATGCTCAACCTGTTGCGCTTCCGCCCGGGCGGTGCGGAGCGCTACGACGAGTACCGCTGCGCACTGCTGGCTTCGGGCGTCGCCGCGGACGCCGAGCCGCTGTTCTTCGCCGCGGGCGGCGGCGCCGCGTTGGAGGGCGACGATTGGGACGCGGTGGTGCTCGTCCGCTACCCCAGCCGGGAGGTGTTCGCGGGCATGATCCGCTCCCCCGAGTACCGCGCGATCGAGCACCTGCGGGTGGAGGCGCTGGAAGACGCCGTGCTCCAACCGACACACTGGCTTATGTGAGACGCACTCAGGCCGAGCGACGAGCGGAGACCGAGCGACGGTTGTTGGACGCGGCGATGGAGCTCGTGGCGTCGCGGGGCGTGCGGGCCGTGACGCTGGCCGCCGTCGGCGAGGCGGCCGGCTACAGCCGGGGAATCGTCACGCACCAGTTCGGGAGTCGCTCGGGGTTGCTCGACGCGTTGACCTTGGACCTGCAGAACCGCTTCGTGCCGCCCGAGACCGACGATGTGGTCGAGCTCGTCGACGCGTACTTGAGTGCCTTCGAGACGCGGCCTTTGGACACGCGCGTGTACGCGGTGCTGTGGGCCGAGGCGCAGGCCGGCGACCCCGACCTCGGGCCTGCTTTCGCGGAGCGCGACGCCCGCTTCGTCGCGACCATGACCGGCTACCTGGGCGGGAACACGGGGCTCGCCGCCGTGCTCGTCTCGCTGCTGCGCGGCGTGGCGTTGACGCAGCCCGACGACATGCGCGCGCAGGTCCGTACGCTGCTCGAGCGCGGCGTCTCCTAACCTCGGAGGGGTGGAGAACACCTTCGCCGACACGCTCGAAGGGCTCTTTGTCCCGTGGCAGGCGGTGCGGGCGCCGGAGCCGCGGCTGCTCGTCCACAACGAGGCGCTCGCCCTGGAGCTCGGGGTTGACCTCTCACTCGACGTCTTTGCCGGGAACGTTGTGCCCGACGGCGCGACGCCGGTCGCGCAGGTCTATGCCGGGCACCAGTTCGGTGGCTATTCGCCGCGCCTCGGGGACGGGCGCGCGTTGTTGTTGGGCGAGGTGATCGATCGCGACGGGCGCCGGCGCGACCTCCACCTGAAGGGCTCGGGCCGGACGCCGTTCGCGCGCGGCGGGGACGGCAAGGCGGCCGTCGGGCCGATGCTGCGTGAAGCCGTGATCGGCGAGGCGATGCACGCGCTGGGGATTCCCACGACGCGCGCGTTGGCCGTGGTCGCGACGGGCGAGAACGTGTTCCGCGAGGCCGGGCCATTGCCGGGTGCCGTGTTGACGCGCGTGGCCGCGTCCCACTTGCGGGTGGGGACGTTCGAGTACGCGGCGCGGAACGGCGACGTGCGGGCGTTGGCGGACTACGCGATCGCGCGCCACTACCCGGGGCTCGGGTACCTGGAGTTCTTCGAGGCGGTCGTGGATGCGCAGGCGCGGCTGATCGCCTCCTGGATGCTGGTCGGCTTCATCCACGGCGTGATGAACACGGACAACATGGCGATCTCCGGCGAGACGATCGACTACGGGCCGTGCGCGTTCATGGACCGGTTCGATTCAGGGACCGTGTTCAGCTCGATCGACCACATGGGCCGTTACGCGTACGGCAACCAGCCGGCGATCGCGCAGTGGAACCTCGCGCGCCTGGGCGAGACGTTGCTGCCGTTGCTCGGTGACGATGCGGTCGAGCAGGCGACAGCGGTGCTGCAGACCTTCGACGACCGGTACGGGCGGGCGTGGCGTGAGGGCATGCGCGCGAAGCTCGGACTCGCTGAAGCCGACGCTGCGTTCTTCGACGAGACGCTGGCGCTGCTGCAGGCCCAGCGCGTCGACTACACGAGCTTCTTCCGTGCCCTTCCGGACGCCGCGCTGGGCGACAACACTCGCGCCCGTGCGTTGTTCGCCGACCCGTCGGAGTTCGACGCGTGGGCCGACACGTGGCGCCCGCTCACGACGTCCCCGGCCCTCGCGCGACTCAACGAGGTCAACCCGGTCTACATCCCGCGCAACCACCTCGTCGAAGAGGCCCTTACCGCGGCGACCAACGACGACCTGTTGCCGCTCGGGCGGTTGATGGAAGTCCTCGCGCGTCCGTTCGAGGAGCGCGAGGGCCGCGAACCGTACGCCGAACCCGCGCCGGACCGCTTCAACGGCGTGTACCAGACGTTCTGCGGCACCTGAGAATCGGCACAAAGTTGTAACGCCTGCGTCTTGTTCCGTGACAGGCGTCTGGACGACGCTTCGGCCATGGTTCTCGACCGATCTTTCTCACAACCATCGGTTGTGAAAACGGACACTCGGATCGCTCGATTGGCGGCGCGGCAGTGGGGCGTCGTCGATCTGGACGATCTGCGCGCGTGCGGGCTCTCGCAGCAAGCCGTCTCGAAGCGTGTCGCGGCGGGGCGGTTGGTCCGCATGTACCAAGGCGTGTGGGCGGTCGGGTACCTGCCCCTCTCCCTCGAAGGCCGTTTTCTGGCGGCGGTCCTGGCATGCGGCCCCGGCGCCGCCCTCTCGCACTGGTCCGCGGTGGTGCACTGGGGTATGCGCGAGTGGATCGAGCATGTTCCCCACGTCACCTCGCCCGCGCTCCGGCGACAACCGGGCATCGTGCATCACCGCTCCGAGCAGTTCGAGCGCACGATCCACCGGGGCATCCCCGTCACCACGCCCGTGCGGACGATTTGCGACATCGCGGCGACGGCGTCGCTGAAGGTTCTTCGCAGTGTGATGAACCAGGCGTTCGGGCTCGAACTGGTGAGGCACACCGAGCTCATCCTCTACTCGGGCCGCGGCGCGAAGAAGCTGCGCCGCGTGCTGACGGACGCCGCGCCGACCAAGAGCGAGCTCGAGAACCTCGTGCTCGCGCTCATACGCGAGGCCGGGCTCCCCCGGCCGCTCGTGAACCCGCGCCTCAGAGGCACCGACTACATCCCCGACTTCCTGTGGCCGAACGAGCGACTCATCCTCGAAGCCGACAGCCGGCGCTTCCACGGCAACATGATCGCCCGCGCCGACGATGCGACCCGCCAGCTCGTGCTCGAAACGATGGGGCTGCGGGTGATCCGCACCACGTGGCGCGAGGCCACGACCCACCCCGCCGTGGTTCAGCGGCGAATAGCGGATGCTTTGTCGAGCACGTCCTCGACGTAGCTCTGCCGCACGCGGCGGGACTGTTTCAGCAGCCACATCGCCTGACGGTCCGGCGTGGGCTCCTGCGACAGCACGGCTTCGACGTAAGACGTGCAGACGTCGTCGTGCTGGAGCAGCATCCAGCGCTCCTGGTCTCCCCCGGCCTCGATCACCTCGCGCAGGAAGTCCCGGCGCACCTCGCGCGGGAGCCCCAGCATCCATCGTTGCTGCGGGTCCGACTGCGAGCCCGCGAGGCGGTGGGCGATGAAGTCCGGGCCGCCCAGGACGGCGCGTGCGTGTGGTGGGAGATCCACGCGCCCAAGGGTAGGCTGAAGGCATGGAGTTCTTCGGCGCTTGCCCGCTCGACTGCCCGGACGGGTGCAGCTGGGTGGTGACCGTCGAGGACGGCGAGGCGACACGCCTACGCGGGAACCGCGACCACCCGTACACGGCGGGCGCGCTGTGCGCGAAGGTCAACGGGTACCTGGACCACGTCCGCGCCGACGACCGGCTGCTCTACCCGCTGCGCCGCGTCGGGGCGAAGGGCGAGGGGAAGTTCGAGCGCATCAGCTGGAACGAGGCCACAGCCGAGATCGCCCAAAAACTCCACACGATCAAGGACGAGTTCGGCGGCGAAGCCATCTGGCCGTTCCAGGGCACGGGCTCGCTCGGCTACGTGCAGGGCCTCGAAGGCCGCGCCGGCCAGCCGCTGTGGAACGTGCTCGGCGCCTCTCGCCACGAGATGACCGCGTGCAGTGTCGCGGGGCGGATCGGCGCCGCCTACACCACCGGCACCGCGTCCGGGATGGACCCGGAGGCGTTCGCGCACTCGAAGCTGATCATCCTCTGGGGCACGAACCCGCTCACGAGCGGCCATCACGTGTTCAAGTTCATGCGCGAAGCGCAGAAGAACGGCGCGTACGTGGTGTCGATCGACCCGATCAAGACCCGCACCGCCGAGCGCGCCGACGAGTGGCTCGCCCCGCTTCCCGGCTCCGACGCCGCGCTCGCGCTCGGCCTCCTGCACGTCGTCCTCGAGCAGGGCGCCGAAGACCGCGAGTACATCGCCAAGCACACGGTCGGCTTCGCGGAGTTCGAGCAGCGCATCCGGCAGTTCCCACCCACGAGGGTCGCGGAGCTCACGGGTTTGCCGGAGGAGCGGATCAGAGCGCTCGGCGAGCGGCTCGCCACCACCCGTCCCACCGCCATCCGCTGCACCCAAGGCATGCAGCGCCACGCGGGCGGCGGCGCCGCGCTGCGAATGATGTACGCCATCCCGGGCGTGACCGGCGACTGGCAGTACCTCGGCGGCGGCGCTTCGTACTCGACCAGCGGCCGCTTCACCGCCAACATCGACGGCGTCTGGCGCGACGACCTGCTCGAGCAGCCCGTCCGCACGCTCAACATGACGCGGCTGGCCGACCATCTGCTCAACCTCGACGACCCGCCGGTGAAGGCGCTCATCGTCTACCAGGCCAACCCGATGGGCTCCAACCCGGACCAGAAGCGCGTCCGCGAGGGCCTCATGCGCGAGGACCTGTTCACCGTCGTGATGGAGCAGTTCCCGACCGACACCGTCGACTACGCCGACATCGTCCTGCCCTCGACGATGCAGACCGAGCACCTGGACGTCAACGACGGCTACGGGCACTTCTACATCCACCTCAACCGCCCAGCGGTGGAGCCCCGCGGCGAGGCGCTCTCGACGCTGGAGACGTTCCGGCGGATCGCCCGCGCGATGGAGCTCACCGAGCCTGCACTGCACGCGAGCGACGAGCAGATCGCGCGCACGCTGCTCGGCGACGACCTCTTCGACGAGCTCTGGGACGGCGGCTGGAAGCGCTACCTGCCCGAGCAGTTCGTCGCCTTCACGGACGGTTTCCCGACGCCCTCCGGCAAGCTCGAGTTCTACTCCGAGCAGGCGGAGCGGGACGGCCTGGACCCGATCCCCGGCTACACGCCCTCACAGGCGACCGCGCCGGACGAGGACCACCCGCTCGCGCTGATCGCGCCCGCCTCGCACTGGTTCCTGAACACGATCTTCGCCAACAAGCCGGACCTCCTGCAGAAGGCCGGCGGCCCACGCGTGACGCTGCATCCGGACGACGCGATCGAGCGCGGACTGGAAACCGGCGACACCGCTCGCGTATTCAACGCCCGCGGCGAGTTCGAAGCCGAGGTGCTCGTCGCCGACAGCGTGCGGCCGGGTGTCGTCGCGTCCACCAAGGGCCATTGGCTCAAGCACGTGCGCGGCCGCGCGAACGTCAACGCCACCGTCGAGGAGCGCGACGCCGACATGGGCGGCGGCGCCGTCTACCACGACAATCGCGTCGAGATCGAGCGCGTGGGTAGCGTTGCTGTCGATGACCAGTCGAGAGATCAGGCTCGCTTCGCGCCCCGAGGGCGAGCCGCAGCCGTCGAACTTCGAGCTCGCTGAGACCGACGTCCGCGCCCCCCAGCGGGGCGAGATCGTCGTGCGCAACACGTTCATGTCCGTCGACCCGTACATGCGGGGGCGGATGAAGGACGTCAAGTCCTACTCGCCGCCGTGGCAGATCGGCGCGCCGTGCGACGGTGCCGCGATCGGCGAGGTCGTGGCCTCCAAGGTCGACGGGTTCGCCGAGGGCGATCTCGTCCAGCACGGCCTCGGCTGGCGCGAGGTCTCCGTGGTCAAGGGCCAGCACGCCCTGAAGGTCGTGGCGCCCGAGGGTGTGCCGGAGTCCGCGTTCATCGGCGTGCTCGGGATGCCGGGCCTCACGGCGTACGTCGGCTTGCTGGACATCGCGCAGCTGCGCGAGGGTGACGTGGTGTTCGTCAGCGGCGCCGCGGGCGCCGTCGGCTCGCTCGCCGGGCAGATCGCGAAGCTCAAGGGCCACACGGTGATCGGCTCCGCCGGCTCACCCGAGAAGGTCGCGTGGGTCAAAGACGAGCTCGGCTTCGACGCCGTGTTCGACTACCACGACGGCAAGGTCTCCAAGCTGCTGCGCGAGGCGGCGCCGGACGGCATCGACGTCTACTTCGACAACGTCGGCGGTGAGCACTTCGCCGCGGCGATCCACGCCCTGCGCCTCCGTGGCCGCGCCGCCCTGTGCGGAGCGATCTCGAGCTACAACGACGACTCCCCCGCGCCCTTCCAGCTGATGCAGGCGATCGGCAAGCGCCTCCAGCTCCGCGGCTTCATCATCACCGACCACGCCGACCGCCGCCAGGCGTTCATCGACGAGGTGGGTCCGTGGGTCGCCGACGGCCGCGTGAAGTTCCGCGAGACGATCGTCGAAGGCGGAATCGAGGCCGCACCGCACGCCTTCATCGATCTGCTCCGCGGCGGCAACACCGGGAAGATGCTCGTGCGCTTCTAGCGCCCCACCAGGGCCGGAACGCGGACCGCGCCGCGCTTGCGCTCCCCATCGAGCGCCTTCAGCACCGCGGCGTGGACCGCCAGCTCGTCCTCCAAGGGCGTGAGCACGAGATCGTCGGCGACCGTGGTGACCCGGTCGTGCAGCGCGCGGCGGGCCCGGCGCGCGCGCCGGCGTGCACCCGCCCGGTTCGCCAGCCGGGCCAACAGCGCCAGCAGCAGCGCGAGCGCGACGCCGCCGAGAAGCAGCGCGGTCGGCACCGGCACGCCTTTGAGGTCTGGAGTCGGGACTGCGTCGCCGAGTTGGAGATACCCGAGCCCGGCGAGGACCACGAGCCACAGCGCACCCGCAGCGGCGAGCGCCGCGCAAGCGCGCTGGACCCAGCGCGCGACGCTCCACCACCGCGGGCGGCTCATCCGCAGGTCGGCTCCGGCCATGGCGTGATCGAGCCGGTCGGCGAGCGCGGACTCGTTGGCGGTCGCCGCGCGCCGCGCCAGGGCGGGCCACGGCGCGGGCAACCCATCAGAGGCGTCGCGGGCGAGCGTCCGGATGGCCGAGTCGACCAGCGCTCGCTCGACCGGCGTCGGCGGCGGCAGCGAGGTCCGCGCGTCCTCCCGCTGCGCGCGCTCGAGGCCGAGCCGCCGGAGCGGGTCCGGGCGCAGTCGACGCACCCAGGCGATCCACGGCACGCCGGTCGCCAACGCGCCGCGATGCTTGTGCGCGCGCTCGACCGCACGCACGACGCCCGGCAGTCCGGCGGCCTCCGCGAGCGCGGCGACGAGCTGCTCGCGGTCACGGCGCCCGATGCCGGCGGGACGGCCTTCGCCCGCCGCGGCGCGCAACGGCGCGGCCGCAGCCCCGACATCGGCGTCCAACCGCGCCAACACGGCCTGCCGCCCGCGCACGCGCGCCTCGACCGTCTTGCGCAACGCGTCGGTGCCTTCCCCGGTCCGGGCGGACAGCGCGAGCACCGGGACGTCGTCGAGGCCGCTCGAAGCCAGCACCCGTTCGAGATCCTTCCGTGCGCGATCGACCTGGTCGCCGAGCAGGTCCGCCTGGTTGAGCACCACCAACATCGCCGCCGCGTGCCCGGCCATGGGCCGCAGATAGCCGTCGTGCAGCGCCGCGTCCGCGTACTTCTGCGGGTCCACGACCCACACGAGCAGGTCGACGATCCGGACGAGGCGATCGACCTCGTCGCGGTGGGCCGTCTGCACCGAGTCGAAGTCCGGAAGGTCGAGCAGGACCAGGCCCGCGGGCGCACCCGCGTCGAGGGCGTGTCGACTACGGACCCCGAGCCAGTCCAGCAGCGCGGGCTGGACCGCTTCGCCCACCGCGGCGGTCGTGCTCGACGTCGTCGGTCGGCGCACGCCCGAGCTCGACAAATCGCGCCCGACGAGCAGGTTGAACAGCGTCGACTTACCGGCGCCGGTCGGGCCGGCCAGCGCGACGACGGTCGCTTCGAGCCCATGCCCCAGGCGCTCTCCTGCACGCTCGACGACCGCCCGTGCGGGTTCGACCGCCTCCTGATCGAGCCGGCCCTCTGCCAGGCGCACCGCCTCCGCGAGCGCGGTCAGGCGCTGGTCGAGGCCGCCGCTCACCAAGCCCGCTCGATGCCGCGAACCGCCTCGCGCAGCCTCGTGGCGGCGTCCGGTTCCGGCGCCGCCGGAGCGAGCAGCGCGTCGTAGCGCTCCGCTTCCCCGTCGAGCAGCCCATGCGCCCGTTCGAGCAGCATCTCGCGTGCGCGAGCCGCGAGCGTGCGGACCGCCTGGTCGCCGAGCAGCGCCTCCAGGATGCGCTGGCCGGCCGCGGTCGTGCCACCGGCGACCGCGACTTCAGCGCCGGTGAGGCCGCCGGTCTGCGCGAACACCGCGAGCATCACGACGAGCCCGGCGCCATTGACGCCCAGTGAAGCGAAGCGCGCGGTCTGGCGGCGGTTTCCGGCTTCCTTGCGCACGAGCTCGAACACGTCGCCCTGCCACTCCCGGACCGCTTCACGCGTACGGTCGAGCAACTCCGAGGAGGCGGAGTCGAGCCGGCTCGACGCGGCGAGCAGCGCGCGGCCCGCGGGGCGGGCGCGCCACTCCGTCGCCGCACGTTCCGCGGCGCGGTCGGCGGCAGCGTGCACGACCGCGTCGACGTTCGATCGCACGGCGGCCTGCAAGCGCGCCTCGGACGCGGGTCCGCCGGTCACGAGTGCACGCACGCGGTCCCGTAGGCGCGAAAGCCGCGACTCCAGCCCGCGCATCAGATCCCCGGTGCCGACGACCTCGTGCCACCGGGCCAGCACCTCACCGCGCAGAAGGGTGCCGCTGCGCAGCGCCTCGTCGATCTCGTCCAGGCCGCGTACGTACGCGCTCTCCACGTCGGCCCGGAGTTGGGCCGCCGTGGCCTCCTGCTCGTCGAGCGCACCGCTGACCACGGCGACGCGCCGTGGCAGGCTCTCGAGCGCGCCGGTCAACGTCCGGCGGACGACGTCGGCGCGGCCGGTGGCGTCAGCCGCGAGACTGTCGAGCCACCCGCGCACGGGAGCAAGGGCGACGGCCGGCAGACGCCCGTCCTCCAGCGGCGTCTCCGGCACGACCAGCAGCTCCGCTTCCCCCAGGCCCTGCTCGCGCATCATCGCGCGCAGATGGGCGGCGACCTCGGCGACCCCTTCGGCCGGGACCCGATCCAGGACGAGCGACAGCGCGGTGCCACGATCGCGGGCGGACTGCAGCAACTCCCACGGCACCGCGTCGGCGTAGCGAGCCGCGGTGGTCACGAACAGCCACGCGTCGGCGGCCGCGAGCAGCTGACGCGCGAGCGTGCGGTTGGCGTCGACCACCGAATCGATGTCCGGCGAGTCGAGCAACGCGACCCCCGCCCGCAGACCGGTCGTCGGCGCGAGCTCCAGGCCGCCGGGACCCGCGTCCCGGCCCGTGGTGCGGCTCATCCCGGGCAGGACACGATCGTCCTCGAACCAGCGCAGGTCGTCTGGGTGGCAGACGAGCACCGGTGACCGCGTCGTGGGGCGCAGGACACCGGCCGCGCTCACCGGCGCGCCCACCAGGCTGTTGACCAGGGTGGACTTGCCCGCGCCGGTGGAGCCACCGACGACCATCAGCAGCGGCGCCTCCATGCTCTGCAGGCGCGGAAGCAGATAGTCACCGATCTGGGCGACGAGCTCGTCGCGCACGCGCCGGGCCTCGGCTACGTCGGGTGACTCGAGCCGCAGCTCAAGATCGCGCAGGCGCTCGCCCAGCTCGGCCAACCTCTCGGACAGCGCGCTCGGCGACTGGACGGTCATGACTCCACGCTTCCCTCGCGGGCCCGCGACCAACCGACCCGTGGTCAGAAGTACGCGCCGTCAATGCAGCGAGCGTCGCTTCGCCTCACCGAAGTCCGCGAGCGGCTGCGGCGTGTCGTCCTCGTGGATCGACAGCACGCGCGCCCGACCGACGATCCGGTCGCGCTCGAGCAGTGCGACCACGGCGTCATCGTCGATCCCGCGGCGCGGGAGCTCGTCGAACATCCACGCCCGTGCCACCGCCGACCCGCCCGGCGCCACTTGGTCGACGTCCTCGAACACGAGCACCGCCTCGTGGACGATCGGCTCCACGTCCCGCCGTCGCCGCCCGAACGACAAGGACGCGCGGTACCCGTCGCGCGCCGGACGTCGGCGCCCGTCGCGTTCGGTCTCGGCGAAATCGACCTCCAACCGCAGCACCACGCTCACGCCCACGAGCCTACGTCAGCAGCGCGTACCGAGCGCGTACCACTCCGAGTACCGCGCGGCGGTCCCCGGCCAGGCGGTCTTGAAGCGGATCTGCGTGTAGTACGTCGTGCCGTCGCAGAAGTCGCGTCCGCTCACCTGCACCGTCGTCCGGTAGCGCGAGAGCGAGCCGTCGCGGTCGCGGTGATTGGCCGTCTGGCGTCCGGTGGCGGTCGCGGTCGCCTTCCCCCAACCGCGCCAGCGCAGGCTGGTGAAGCGCGCGGTACCCGCGCTGCTGCCGTCGCTGCTGTAGGTGCACGACCCGGGATGCTGGCGCCACTTCGTGGCGTTGCCGCTCGAGCAGCCCATCACCGTGAGGGCGTGAGCGGAAGCGGTGGCGGTGCCGAGGACGACCGCGGCAAGGGCGAGAGCGAGACAGACCCTGAACATGGGTCGGACCGTACTTGCGCCACCCGCGGTCGTCTGCCGCCCCAAGGTGTCGTCCGTGGCCCACCCTGTCTCATGAGAACGGGTGTCGTCAACAAGACACCCTGACCTTGCAGCTCATTTGCCGCCGCTAGGCTCCGCCGCCAAGGTCCGGGACGGCTGGGGAGTTTGTCCCGGGGGGACTCATAGCGCCGGGAGGCGTACATGCAGAGAGTTACTGCCGGGCTGGGGAGCCTGGTGATTGCTGCTGGGCTGGCGACCACGGTCGCGCTCGATGCGGGCGCGGCTGCGCCGGCCGCGGGAACCACGCAGCAGGGACAGGCGATTCCACACACGGATGACCTGCCGAACGCGGCCGAGGAGAAGCGGCGGGAGCTGCGCCAGGTCGCGATCCAGGACGTGCTCAGCGGCCGGGCGAAGGTCGAGCAGCGCGGGGGCAGCAAGGTGGTGAAGGTCGCCAAGACCGGTGCGCCCGCGGCTCTGGCGGAGGACCAGTACGTCGAGCTCGCGCGCGAGAAGACGGACAAGATCTTCGTGGTGCTGGCGGAGTTCGGGAACGAGCGCGCGGCCGGCTATCCGGACCAGGACACGAACAAGAACATCCCGGGCCCGAGCACGTGGAACGGGCCGGCGCACAACGCGATTCCGGCGCCGGACCGCGCCAAGGACAACTCCACGGTGTGGCAGCCGAACTACGACAAGGCGCACTACGAGGAGGTCTACTTCGGCGACGGCGAGCTCGACGACTCGGTCAAGTCCTACTACGAGCGCCAGTCGTCCGGCCGCTACAGCGTCGATGGCCAGGTCACCGACTGGGTGAAGGTCCGGTACAACGAGGCGCGCTACGGGCGCTCCGGCGGCTACCCGTGCGGCGAGAACGTGTGCAGCAACACGTGGGACCTGGTCAAGGACGCGATCGACACGTGGGTCGCCGACCAGCACGCGAAGGGCCGCACCGACGAGCAGATCAAGGCGGACCTGCAGTCATACGACCAGTGGGACCGCAACGACTTCGACCACGACGGCAACTTCAACGAGCCGGACGGGTACCTCGACCACTTCCAGATCGTCCACGCGGGCGGGGATGAGGCCGACGGCGACCCCTACCAGGGCGAGGACGCGATCTGGTCGCACCGCTGGAAGGCGTTCCAGAACACGGGGGAGGGCCCGACCGGGAACAAGGACGGTGGCACGCAGATCGGCACGACCGGCCTGTGGGTCGCGGACTACACGATCCAGCCCGAGAACGGCGGCGTGTCCGTGTTCACGCACGAATACGGCCACGACCTCGGCTTGCCGGACCACTACGACACCGCCGGCGGCCCGGACAACGCCGTCAGCTGGTGGACGCTGATGGCCCAGTCGCGCGTGTCGGACACGACCGACCAGGGAATCGGCACGCGCTCGGCGGACCTCGGCGCGTGGGACAAGCTGCAGCTCGGCTGGCTGGACTACGAGATCGTGGTGGCAGGCCAGAACCGCACGCTGGACCTCGGCCCGCACGAGTACAACTCCGCGAAGGCGCAGGGCGTGGTCGTGGTGCTGCCGCAGAAGACGGTGGCGCACGACATCGGCGCGCCCGCGGCGGGCACGAAGCAGTGGTGGTCAGGTACCGATGACAACTACGACGCCACGCTCACGCGCTCGCTCGCGGTGCCCGCGGGAACGACGACGCTGAGCTTCCAGGCCCGCTGGAACATCGAGGACTGCGGGACGACGCCGTGCGACTACGGCTACGTCGAGGTGGACGACGGGACCGGCTTCAAGGCCATCCCGGGCAACATCGCCAAGGCCGCCGAGGCCAACGGCATCGACGGCTACCAGGGCACCTACGTCCCGGCGACGTTCGACCTCTCCGCGTACGCGGGCAAGACGGTCCAGCTGCGCCTGCGGTACAAGACCGACGGCGCCGCGCAGGGCACGAACCCTGCCGCCGAGGCGGGCTTCTTCGCCGACGAGATCAAGGTCACCAACGGCACCACCACCGTGTTCAGCGACGGGGCGGAAGCCGGCGCGAACGGCTGGACGGCGGTCGGCTGGAGCGCGGTCGCGAACTCGTTCAACACGCTGCACGACCAGTTCTACATCGCGTCCAACCGCACGTACGCGAGCTACGACAAGTACCTGCAGACGGGTCCGTACAACTTCGGGTTCCCGAGCCAGCCGGACAAGGTCGAGCACTTCCCCTACCAGAACGGGTTGCTCGTCTCCTACTGGGACACGAGCCAGAGCAACAACAACGAGTCCCAGCACCCGGGCCAGGGTCTGATCCTGCCGATCGACGCGAACCCGCGGCCGATCTACCGCCTCGACGGCAAGCCGTGGCGCGGCCGGGTCCAGACCTACGACGCGCCGTTCGGGCTGGAGAAGTCGGACTCGTTCACGCTGCACGCGCAGGAGACGGGCGCGGCGTCGTACATCCGTGGCCAGGCCGCCGTGCCGACGTTCGACGACCGCAAGGAGTACTGGGACCCGGCGCTCCCGACGGTCGGCGTGAAGGTCCCGCACATCGGCGTCCAGATGCGCGTGACCAAGCAGAGTGGCACGTCGATGACGGTGCGCATCAGCGGCGCAGGCGGTACTTAATGGCGGTGTGCTGAACGACACCGATCTGCAGTTCCTGCGCCGCGCGGTCGACCTCGCGGCGCAGGCGCTCGCCGCCAGGGAGGAGCCGTTCGGCTCCGTCCTCGTCTCCGCCCAGGGCGAAGTGCTCTTCGAGGACCACAACCACGCCATCTCCGGCGACGACACGCGCCACCCGGAGTTCGCGATCGCGCGCTGGGCGGCGGAGCACCTGAGCCCGGAGGCGCGCGCGGCGGCGGTCGTCTACACCTCGGGCGAGCACTGCCCGATGTGCGCGGCCGCGCACGGCTGGGTCGGGCTCGGCCGGATCGTGATCGCCGCCTCCTCCGCGCAGTTCGCGGCCTGGCGGGAGGAGCTCGGGCGCCCGGCTTCGCCCGTCGCGCCGCTGCCGATCACGACCGTCGTGCCCGGCGCGGTCGTCGACGGCCCGGTGGACGAGCTCGCGGCCGAGGTGCGCGAGCTCTACCGGCGTCTCTAACCCTCTACCTCACCCCAAGGCTTGCGCTCCAGCGCCGCCTCGAAGTCCGCGCGCGTGTGCACGGGTTCGCCGTGCGAGACGAGCACGTGCTCGAACGGCAACCCGAGCATCGCCCGGAGCGCGGGCAGCACGCGCGTCTCGTGGTACGGCGTGCTCCACACGAGCAGCTCGCCGTGCGGGGCGGTGAGGCCGTCGGCGAAGATCAGCGCCTCCTGCTCGGGGAGATACAGCGGCGTCTCCAGCATGTTGCGACCGTCGTCGAGGGCGACCAGGCCGCCCGGCAGCACGTCCCCGGGGCGGAGCGGCGAAAGCGAGGTCTGCGGGATGTCGTCGGGCCAGAACATCAGCGGGCCGTGTGCCGTCGCGCCGTACCAGCGCACGAACAGGTCCACGTCGCGCACGTGGTCGGGCTTCATCACGACCACGTGGTCGACCTCGTCCAGGCGCTCCCAGACCGCGTGTTCACGGGGATGCGGGGCGAGCGGATCGAGCAGCAACGACACGCCACCGGACCGCACCGCGAACGACGCCACCTCGGGGACCCAGTCGGCGCCTTCGCGCCAGGCCGGGTGGGGTTGGCGCCACAGCCACAGGCCGTCCGCCACGTCGCGTACCTCGACGCTGCTCATGGCGCGGACTCTACGTGGGCGATGTCGCCGAGGGCGCGCCAGATCAGCGCGAGGATGAGGGCGGAGCCGAAGAACGCGAACCAGTACGGCGCGGTGATGCCGCCGAGGCGGGCGAGCACGCCGCCGACCACCTGCCCCAGGAGCATCCCGCCGAACACGGCGACGGCGTACACGCTGCCGATGCGGCCCTGCAGCTCGATCGGCACCGCGCGCATGCGGACGGCGGTCGACAGCGTCCCCCAGACGAACACTTCCGCACCGAAGACGACCATGATCGCCATCGCCACCCAGGGGGTCGTCGTCAGGGCCAGGCCGAGGTGCGTGAAGGTCTCGATGACGAGCACGACGCGCATGAGCGACGAGAGCGCGAATCGGCGCTCCATCCAGTCATAGCCGAGCGTTCCGGCCACCCCGCCGACGGCCACGAAGGTGGACAGCAGGCCGAACCCGACGGGCCCGAGCCCGAGTTGCTGCTCGGCGTAGAGCACGAGCACCGACCACGCCGCGCCGTACGTCACGTTGAACGTGACGATCGTGAGCGTGAGGGTGCGGACCGGCGGGTGATGCCACAACCACGCGAAGCCCTCGCGCACGTCGCGCCACAGGTGGGCCTCGCGCGCTTCAGGTTCGAACGGCGGGATCCGCATGCGCGAGATCAGCACGATCGCGAAGCCGACGAGCACGGCCTGCGCGACGAACGGCACCGCCCAGCCGACCGCGAACAGGAACGCGCCGACGGCCGGCCCGAGCAACTGGTTGGCGGTCAGAAAGCACGCCATCACCCGCGCGGCCCCGATCCCGAGGTCCGCCTTGGCCACCACCATCGGCAGCAACGTCCCGGAGGCGGTGTCGGTGAACACCTCCGCCACGCCCAACGCCAGCAACGCGACGAGCGTCACGCCGATGCTGATCGCGTCCGCGAGCAGCACCACGGCCAGCACGGCGAGCACCAGCACGCGCAGCGCGTTGGCGGTCACGACGATCGCGCGCCGGTTCACGCGGTCCGCCAGCACGCCCGCGTACAGGCCGAACAGCAACCACGGGAGCCGCTGCAGCAGCGCGCCGGACGCCACCAGCAGCGGGTCCTTGGTCTGGGCGGCGATCAGCAGCGGTCCGGCGGCGACCGCGATCCCGTCACCGAGGTTGCTCAGCCACGTCGCGCCGATCAGCCACCGGAACGCCCGACCCATGCGGGCCGGGAGGATTGCCTCGACGACCCCCACCCAGACGAATCTACGCCAGTGCGGGCGCTCCGCTCAGCTCGGCCTTCGTCACCGCGGTGTCCTCGTCGGCGATGACCTCGAGCGCGTCGGATTCGATCCCGTCGAGCGCCGCGCGGACGACCTCGGCGGGATCGTTCTTGGGGATGTCCCAGCCGGCCATCATGTCGGTGTCGGTGGAGCTCAGGTAGAGCCCGGTGACGAGTGTGTCCGGGAGCTCGAGCCGGATGCCGTTCGTGAGGCTCCACTGCGCCGCCTTCGACGCCGCGTACCCGTTGGCGCCCACGTACGAGAGCCACGACAGGCGTGAGTTGACGTTGAGGATCGCGCGTAGCGGCACCAGCGCGCGGACCACACGCAGCGTGCCGAAGAAGTTCGTCTCCATCTCGGAGCGAATCCGGTCCAGGTCGCCGTCGACGAGGTTCTGGTGGAGCGAGATGCCGGCGTTGTTGATCAACACGTCGACGTCGGTCGCAACGGCCGCGGCGCGGGCAACCGACTCCGGGTCGGTGATGTCGAGCTGCAGCGGCACGACGCCGGGGAGGTCGATCGTGCGCGGATCACGGGCGGCGGCGTAGACCTTGGTCGCGCCGCGCTGAAGCAACTGCTCGGCGAAGTGGCGGCCGAGGCCGCGGTTGGCGCCGGTGACGAGGGCGGTGGTGCCGTTCAAGTTCATGCCGCACACGCTACGCTGCGATGTGAGCCGTTCAATGACTGTTCACACCCAATCGATATCCATATGACTCATGACCTCATGGCTGACGTGCTCGCGGTCACCGGCGTCCGCGGCGTGCTCGGCGCGCGGATCGACGCCGGGAGTGACTGGGCGTGGCACGCCGCGCGCCGCACCGAGGGTGCCGCGCTGCACGCCGTCACGCACGGCAGCGCGTGGTTCACCGTCGCCGGCGGAGCGCCGTTCGAGCTGCAGGCCGGCGGCGTGATCCTGCTCCCCCACGGCACCGAGCACACCCTCGGCAGCGACCCCGCACCCCGCGCCTCGAGCCTGGCCGAAGAGGCCGGCGCCGGGATCTATCGGATCGGCTCCGGCGACACCCGCGCCCACATCCTGTGCGCGCACTACGAGTACGACACGCCGCCGTTCACCGCGTTGCCGGACGTCGTCGTGCTGCACGGCGCCGATGAACTGGAGGGCACGCTCGGGCTGATCGCTCGGGAGCTCGTCCAGCCGCAGCTCGCGACGGCCGTCATCCTCGACCGCCTCGTCGACGTGCTGCTCGTGCAGATCCTGCGCGCGTGGCTGCCGAACCAGCCCTCGTGGCTGGGCGCGCTGCGCGACCCGGTGGTGGGCACGGCGGTGGCGAAGCTGCACGCCGAGCCGGCCCGCGAGTGGACGACAAGCGAGCTCGCCCGCGAAGCCGCCGTGTCGCGCGCCACGCTCTCCCGCCGCTTCGCGGCCGTGCTCGGCGAGGCGCCCGCGGCCTACCTCACCCGCTGGCGGATGGACGTCGCCGCCCGCCGCCTACGCGACGGGGACGAGAGCCTGGAACAGGTCGCGGCCGCGGTGGGCTACACGTCGGTGTACGCCTTCAGCCGGGCGTTCCGGCGCGCCCGCGGGGTCCCGCCCGGCCGCTTTCGCGCGACCGCTCGGGCTACGGCGTAGAGACGTCGCGCTCCATCGTCACCTCGACGACGTCCATGTAGGTCAAGCTCGCCTCGGCCCGGAACTCGTCGGTGATGCCGAGCACGGTCTCCCCGCCGTGGACCGCGAGTCGCTGGCGGTACTGGTGGCCGTTGATCAGCGCGACCACGCGCGGGCGCGGCTCGCCCCACTGCCGCATCCCGCTGACGGGAACGACGAGCCAGTGCTCCTCGACCGTCGCCGAGAAGGTCAAAGGTCCTTGCGCCATATGAGCTCTCCCTCCAGCGTGCGGCCCGTGTCCTCGAATCCGAGTCGCTCATAGAAGCCCTGCGGACCGTCCTCGCCGGGCACGAAGCTCAGCTCCAGCTCGGTCTCCCCCGCGGCGCGCAGCTCGTCCTGCAGCAGCGCGACCGCCTCCGCGCCGATCCCTTGGCCTTGGCGCGTGCCTTCGATCGACAGCCGCACCAGGAACGGCGGCTCCTCCGGGTCCTCGCGTGCGACCCAGATCACGCCGACGGGCTCGCCATCCGCGTAGATGCCGCGAACGAGCGAGCCCGGGTAGTAGTGCGCTTCAGCGAGCGTGATCGCATTCGGGGCGACGTACCGCTCCTGCCCTGGCTTGGACTCCAGCCGGCAGAGCACGGTGACGTTGTCCCGATGGACGGGCTCGAGCGTGATCTCCATCACGCCCGAGCCTACCCCTCGGCGATCAAGTGGTGCCGGACAGGCTCCACATACCGGTGCGGGCAGCCTTCGTGATGTCCGGCCCGGTCGGACCCTTGCCCCAGAAGTAGTCGCCGACGTTGGTCACGCCGCCGGCGCCGATGTTGCCGATCGAGCGGTAACGCCGGCCGGAGGGCTGCTTCGTGATCGCCATGATCGCCCAGGCGTTGCGGACGGGCACCGCCGGGTAGATCCAGTCGCCGAGCAGAAGCTGGGCGAAGAGGCGGCCCGTGCCCCCGTCCACGCAGCGCGCGTTGGTGTGGTAGCCGTTGATCATGTGCAGGCCGTTGACGGTGCCGCCCCAGCGGGTGAGCTGGTCCATGTTGCCGTTGGTGTCACGCAGGACCTGGCAGGACTCGAGGTTGAGCCACTCCAGGTCGCCGTTGCCCCAGTCGGCGTCTGACGGGCCGATCCCGCCGTCATCGTGCGAGGTGTCCTTGAACGAGAAGCCGTTCGGCCCGCCGTGGCCGGTGTAGAAGACGGCGTCCACGTTGTCGACGTAGGTGCTGTCGGTGCCGCCCAGCGAGCCCTTCTTGAAGTCGCGCTCCCAGGCGCTCGTGCCGAAGAAGTTGAACGCGCTGTTGATGCCATGGGCGTTCATCACCTGGCGGAAGCCGGTGCCCGAGTCGTTCGCGCACTGCCACTCGTCCACGGTCTGCTCGACGCCGACGTCGGTCGGGCCGATCGCGAGCTCGCCGTACCCGCCGCCGCCCGGGATGGACTCGGCCTTCGCCTCGCCGTCGCCGGCGAACGTCGCCGTGGCGCGGCCGGTCAGGCCGTTGGCGTCGGTGATCTCGAGCGTCAGCTGCTCGCCCGCGAGCTTGCCGTCCCGCGGCGCGCGCTTGTAGGCGATCTCGGTGCCCTCGGTGCGCTCCAGCACGGTGGAGGAGGACGACCACTTCAGGCGGTACGGCGCGGTGCCGCCCTTGATCTCGGTCGCGGTCGCGCGGACGGAGCCGTCGAGTAGGAGCGCGTTGATGCCGCCCGTCGGGGCGCTGTCGCGCACGGCCGGGAGCAGCAGGTTGGCCTGGGTGCCGTCGCCACCGAGCGGGGCGCACGTGTAGACGGGCATGATCCGCTGGGCCTGGCCCAGCTCCGGGAAGTGGTAGCCGAGCTTCGGCGTGCCCTGGCGGACGTTGTCGGCGTAGAGCGCGGCACAGCCCTTCGCGGCTTCCTCCGGCGAGATCACCGGGACGGCCTCGCCGGCCTTGACCTGGCGCAGCGCGCTGTTGAGCTGCGTGACGCTGCCGTCACCGGCGAACGCGATCCGGAGCTTGGCGCCCGGCCCGCTCACGGGCAGGCCGTTGAGCGAGAAGTCGTAGGAGATCGACGTGTCGAGCGCGTACCTGCCGGTGCGGCGGCCCTCGTTGTCGGCGGTCTCGAGCTCGGTGTTGCTGACGCTCGGGGCGGCCCGCAGGTCGCCGCCGACGCCCACGAGGTCGGGCAGCGCGGAGGCCTTTTTCAGCGCGGCGTCGGCGGGCAGCGCACGGATGCGCCTCAGCGCGTCGACGTCCAGCGCCTGCGACACGATCGGCCGGCCGGCCTCGTCCGTGCCCTTTCCGACCGTCTTCTGCGGGATCGCGGCGAAGTCGGCACGGGCGAAGTCGTATGCGCCGTCCTTCTCGCCGCTCTCCTTCATCTCGCGCTCGACGCCGAACGAGACGTCGATGCGCTTGATCTGGTCGGACGTCAGGCCTTCTTGCACGACGTCGTAGATGACGGCGCGATCGGCCGCCAACGCGTTGGGTACAGCGAGCATCAGGAGGCCCGCGGCAAGCGCGGGCACGGTCATCCAGGTTCGATTGGACATGGACGGCACTGTCCATGTGACGCCTTGGAGCGCCGTTGGCCGGAGCTGTTCCAGCGCACCAAGATCCTGCCAATGTCGCGCCAAGGCGGTTGGCGCAGAGTTCTGTCGCGGCGGGCGATTCCCCCCGGATCGCCCGCCGCTGAACCCGTCTTCAGCCGCGACCGACGAACGGCATCTTCGTCGCCATCACGGTCATGGTCTGCACGTTGGCGTCCAGCGGAAGCGAGGCCATGTACGCCACCGCGCGGCCCACGTTGGCGACGTCCATCGTCGGCTCGGCCGCGAGTGAGCCGTCGGCCTGCAGCACGCCGCCGCTCATCCGCTCGGTCATCTCGGTCGCCGCGTTGCCGATGTCGATCTGCCCGCACGCGATGTCGAACGCGCGCCCTTCGAGTGCGAGCGACTTGGTGATGCCGCTGACCGCGTGCTTGGTGGCGTTGTAGGCGATCGCCTGCGGGCGCGGGACGTACGCCGAGATCGACCCGTTGTTGATGATCCGCCCGCCGCGCGGGTCCTGCTCGGCCATCGCGCGGAACGCGGCCTGAGCGCACAGGAACGTGCCGGTGAGGTTGACGTTGACGACCGCCTGCCACTCGTCGTAAGCGATCTCGGTCACCGGCTTGGTGAGGCCCGCGCCCGCGTTGTTGAACAGCAGGTCCACGCGCCCGTAGGCCTGCTGCGTCTCGCTGAAGAGGGAGGCGACGGAGTCGGGATCGGTGACGTCGGTCGGGACCGCGAGCCCGCCCGAGTCTCCGATCGTCTCGACCAGCGGCGCTTCACGCCGACCGGCCGCGACGACGGTCCAACCGGCCTCCATAAGGGCCTGCGCGGCCGCTCTCCCTATGCCGGACCCGGCTCCGGTGACGACGGCGATCATGGTCGCCGGATCGTAAGGGTTAACCCCGACGAAGCCGCACCATCCGCCTGATGTAAGCGGCCCGTCTCAGCGCGAACATACGTCTCATGTTCAACCAGCTGACACGACGCAAGGAGATCCCCATGACGCACTCCACGCTGCGGATCCGCCAGGCCCGCCACACGGACGCGGTTGCGCTCGAGCAGCTCGCCTCCCTCGACTCCAGCCACGCTCCCTCGGGCGACGTCCTGATCGCCGAGGTCGGCGACGAGCTGTGGGCCGCGCTCTCGCTCGACGACGGGCACGCCATCGCCGACCCGCTGCGCCCCAGCGCGGACGCCGTCCTGATGCTCGGCGCGCGCGGCCGTCAGCTCCGCCGTGCGCGCAGCCGCAACGGGGCGCACGGCGCCCGCCTGCGGTTCGCCTAGCTACATCACCGCTCCGGCGCTGGCGCATCCGCCAGCGCCGGAGATAAGCTCGCGGCCGCATGCTTTCGCCGTGGGGCCGTGTCGTGGCGATCTCGGCCCTCCTCGTCGTGGGCGGCATCGTCGCGCTCGTGATCGCCTCGTTCGCCTCCACGAAGGAGGTGCACCCCGCGTTCACCGTCGAAGGCACACTCGAGGCGCTCACGCTCGATGTCGCGGACGGCGACGTCGTGGTCGTCGGTGGCGGCCGGCGCGACAGCGTCGAGGTCCAGCGCGAGGAGCGCTACTCGTTCGGGCACCGCCCGCGGATCGAGAAGCAGCCCGGGCCGGGCGTCTTCGGCCTGCGCTCGCGCTGCCCGGTGACGCTGCTCGGCCCGTGCCGTGTCTCCTACCGGATCGTGGTGCCCGACAACGTCGGGTTGGAGATCCGCACGACCTACGGCGACGTCAGCCTGCGCGGCTACCGCGGCTCAGCCCAGATCACCTCCGGGGCGGGCCGCATCGACATCTCCCGCTACTGCGGCAACTCGCTCGACGCCCGGGCGGGCACCGGCGCGATCGCCGTCCAGGCCGACTGCGCGCCGCCGCGGATGTCGCTGCGCACGGCCTCCGGGGCGATCCGCGCCGTGATGCCGACCGGCCGCTACGACCTCGATGCCGAGAGCGAGTCCGACGTGGTCGTCCGCGGCGTGATCGCCCGCCCGGACGCGCCGTACAGCGTGCAGGTGCTGAGCGGGTCCGGCGCGGTGACGGTGGAGGGGCGGTCGTGATCGCGACCCTCGAGCTCGACCACCGGCTCCGGCGCGCCGGGCACGCCGTCGCGTACCTGATCGTGAGCCTGCCGGTGACGCTGCTGGCGTGGCCGGCGGTGGCGCTGCTGGTGATCGGCGCGGCGTTCAGCGTGCTGGGGATCGGGCTGCCGCTCGTGGTCGCCGGAGCGGGTGCGTGCCGGGCACTCGCGCGGCTGGACCGACGCGCCGCGAACCGCTGGCTGGACACGCAGGTGCCGCAGTACCCGGGTCGCGTGCGCAGCGACGAGGGCGCGCTCCGCCGCACCCTGGATCTGCTCAACGAGCGCAGCCTGTGGCGGATGGCGGCCTTCCTCATGATCCGGCCGCTGCTGGCCGCGGCGCTGATGGCGGTCGCGCTCGTGCCCGTGTTCGTGTTCGCGCTGCTGCTGGAACTCGGGATCGAGGGCGTGGCCGGCGCGGCGGAGGTGGACTTCGTCGGCCCGTGGACGTTGTCGCCGCTGCTCGGCGTGATCCTGCTCGGCTTCGCGCTGCCCGCGGCGGCGCTCACCATCGCCACGCTGGAGACGCTCTACCGCGTGCTGTGCGTGATCACGCAGGCCGTGCTCGTGCCCCGCACCGCCCGCTCGGGGCCGGTGCGCGAGCTGCTCGCGGAGAGCCTCGGCGACCGCTCGATCACCGTCGCCTACTGGCTGCCCGACCGGGAGAAGTTCGTCGACGAGCAGGGCCGGGACGTGACGTTGCCGGCGTCGGGGTCCGGGCGGGCCTGGACGGCGGTGGAGCGCGACGGCCGGCGGCTCGCGGCGATCATCCACGACGCCGCCCTGGACACGAGCCAGGAGCTGGTGGAGGCCGCCGCGGCGTCCTCCGCGCTGGCGCTGGACAACGAGCGTCTGCGCGCGGATCTGCAAGCGCGGTTGGAGGAGCTGCGGCTCTCTCGGGCGCGGATCATGGTGGCCGGCGATGCGGGGCGGCGCCGGATCGAGCGCAACCTGCACGACGGCGCGCAGCAGCAGCTCGTCGCGCTCGCGCTGGACCTGCGGATGCTCAAGGCACGGCTGAAGGACCCGGCGATCGACGAGCTGTCGGAGCGGCTGGCGAGCGCGTTGGCGGAGCTGCGCGAGCTCGCGCGCGGCATCCATCCCGCGATCCTCACCGACCGCGGGCTGGCTCCGGCGATCACCTCGCTCGCGGATCGGGCGACCGTGCCCGTGCAGGTGCAGGTGGAGCTGCCCGAGGAGCGGCTGCCCGCACCGGTCGAGGCCGCCGCGTACTTCCTCGTCGCGGAGGCGCTGACGAACGTCGCGCGGTACGCGGAGGCCGAGCAGGCGTGGGTGGAGGTCAGGCTGGAGCCCGAGGCGCTCGTCGTGCGGGTCGCCGACGACGGCGTTGGTGGTGTGGACCCGTCGGTCGGTGCCGGGTTGCGCGGCCTCGACGACCGTGTCGCGACCGTGGGCGGGACGTTGGCCATCGACAGCCCGGTCGGCGAGGGCACGCGACTGCAGGCGAGGCTGCCCATATGAGACGTTTGCGACGACTCGGCCTGCGGCCTCGCGTCGCAGGGAGATCGCCCAGGGGGCGATCATCCCGGTCGTGGGTTGCGTTGGCGTGTGTGGTCGGCCTTGCCGGGTGCGGCGAGGCGACGACCGTGCGCGAGCCGAACGTCACCGTCTCCGGCACGCCGAGCTCCTCCCCCGCCCCGGGCGCGCCCGCACCGGATGGTGCGGTGCGGATCGCGGTCGTCACGCACGGTCCCGCGTCCTCGAAGTTCTGGGCCATCATCCGCAACGGCGTGGATTCCGCCGCGCGCCGGCTCGACGTGCTCGTCGACTACCAGTCGCCGGACGAGTACTCGCTCGACCGCATGGTCGCCCTCATCGACGACGCGATCGCGACCAAGCCGGACGGGCTCGTGGTCTCGATCCCCGAGATCGGCCTCAAGCCGGCGATCGAACGGGCGGTGCGGGCGGGCATCCCGGTCGTGTCGATCAACTCCGGCAGCGGGCAGTTCCGGTCGTTCGGCGTGCTCGCGCACGTCGGCCAGGAGGAGTTCCGCGCCGGGCGGGCGGCCGGACAGCGACTCGTCGACGCGGGCGTCAAGCGCGCGATCTGCATCAACCAGCAGGTCGGCAACACCGGCCTGGACCAGCGCTGCGCGGGCATGGCGGAGGCGCTGGAGAAGAGCGGCGGGCGCTCACGCGTGCTCGCCATCACCGACGACGACCCGGGAACGCCCGAGCGGATCCGCCGCGCCGTCGCCTCCGACGAGGCGCAGGGCGTGCTGACCACGAACGCCATCGGCGGTCTCACGGCCTCCGAAGTGCTCCCATCGGGCGTGAAGATCGGCACGTTCGACCTCAACCCGGACGTG
Source organism: Solirubrobacter taibaiensis (assembly GCA_027587225.1). GTDB lineage: Bacteria > Actinomycetota > Thermoleophilia > Solirubrobacterales > Solirubrobacteraceae > Solirubrobacter > Solirubrobacter taibaiensis. Next base: position 39,633 of record JAPDDQ010000001.1, on the reverse strand, counting down.
CTCAAGGCCGTCCAGGCGGGCCGGATCGGCTTCGCCGTGGACCAGCAGCCGTACCTGCAGGGCTACCTGCCGATCGAGATGCTCGCTCTGCGCGCCCGCTACGGGATCTTCCCGTCCCAGGGCGACGTGGTCGCCACCGGGCCGCACTTCGTCACGCGGGGTGACGCCGCGCAGGCGCTCGAGCTGAGCGAGCGTTCAATCCGCTAAGTGGCTTCCTCAGTGGCTCCGGGTGCGTCGGCGGGAGCGTTGCCCTCCCCGTACTTGACCGCGGCGTAGCCACCGGCGATGCCGGCGCCGAGCGCGGCGAGCGCCCAAGCCGTGCCCCACTCCCGGCGATCGAGGGAGAAGCTGCCCGGGCCGCTGGCGGTGATGGCGAACGCGGCCACGGTCATGACCAGCGGGAGCTCGTAGCCGTTGTTCTGGCCCCAGACGCCGTTCGGGCCGTGGACCTTGAGCGTGGCGACCGTCATCGAGCCGGTGATCGCGGCCGAAGCGGCCGGCGTCGCGAGGCCGGCGATCAGCAACGCGCCGCCCGCCGTCTCTGCCAAACCGCCCGCCGTGGCGTGGTGCTTGCCCGGATACAGCCCGATCGACTCCATCCACCCGCCGGTGCCTTCGATGCCGTAGCCGCCGAACCAGCCTTTGAGCTTTTGCGTGCCGTGCCCGATGAACAGACCGCCGACGACGGCCCTCAGGATCGCGATGCCGAATGTCATGTCTCATAGTGTGAAGGGAATGGCCAAGCATCGTGTCGTCATCGTGGGTGGGGGCTTCGGCGGCCTGCAGGCCGCCGTGAACCTGAAGGGCGCGGACGTCGACGTGACGATCGTCGACCGCCGCAACTTCCACCTCTTCCAGCCACTCGCCTACCAGGTCGCCACGGGCGCGCTGGGCACCGGTGAGGTCGCGTATCCGCTGCGCACCATCTTCCGTGGGCAGGAGAACGTCTCCGTCATGCTCGCCGAAGCGGAGGCCTTCGATCTGGACGCCAAGACCGTCAAGCTGCGGACCGCGGCGGGCGAGGAGACCATCGCCTACGACACGCTCGTCGTCGGCGGCGGGTCCAAATACAACTACTTCGGCCACCCGGAATGGCAGGAGCACGCCGCCGAGCTCAAGTCGCTCGAGGGTGCGCTGCACATCCGCGCGCAGATCCTGCGGGCGTTCGAGGAGGCCGAGGTGGTCTCCGATCCGGTGGAGCGCGAGCGGTTGCTGACGTTCGTGATCGTCGGCGCGGGCCCGACCGGCGCCGAGATGGCCGGCCAGATCGCCGAGATCGCCCGCGACACGCGCAACGAGTTCCGCGTCATCGACACCTGGCAGGCGAAGGTGCTGCTCGTCGAAGCCGGCGAGCGCGTGCTCGCCGCCTTCCCGAAGCGGCTGTCGGCCAAGGCCGAGAAGTCGCTCGGGTCGCTCGGCGTGACGTCCTTGACCAACCACATGGTCACCGGCATCGACGCGGACGGTGTGACGATCAAGTCCGACACCGGCGAGGAGAAGGTGCGCGCCGGCACCATCATCTGGGCCGCGGGCGTGCTTGCGTCGAGCGTCGCCACCAAGCTCGCCGAGGCGGCCGGTGCCGAGCAGGACAAGGTCGACCGGCTCCTCGTGGAGCCCGATCTGACCGTCCCCGGCTACCCGGACGTGCTCGCGATCGGCGACATGGTGCAGGTCAAGGACGGCGACCCGCTTCCGGGGGTCGCGCCCGTGGCGATGCAGATGGGCCGCTACGTAGCGCGTTCGATCAAGTCCAAGCTGCGCGGCGGCGAGTCAGGGCCGTTCAAGTACAAGGACAAGGGCAACCTGGCGACGCTGGGCCGCGCGCGGGCGATCGCCGAGCTGCCGCCGGGCATCCGCGTCAGCGGTTACTTCGCGTGGCTGCTCTGGCTCGGCATCCACCTCTGGTACCTCGTCGGCTTCCAGAACCGGGTGCTCGTGTTCCTGCGCTGGGGCTTCAGCTTCCTCACCCACGGCCGCGGGACCCGGCTCATCACCGGCGAGAAGAACATGCCGTGAACGTCGCCTCGTCGGCGGGGTAGAAGGCCTCGATCGCCAGCTCGGACACCGTGACGTCCATTGCGGTGCCGAACGTGGTGCGGGTCGAGAGGAACGTCAGGCCGTCGATCTTGAGCGGGACGAACACGTCGTGGTTGCCTCCGGGCTCGGCTTCCGGGCCCGGGTAGCGCTGCAGCTCGTCGTACAGCGCGTGCAGCTCCTCGTCGCCGGTCTGGTCGCGCACCGCGGCGAGGTCGTGCAGGAGGTGGGCACGCCACTCGCCCAGGTTCTCGATCCGCGGCGCCATGCCCTCGGGGTGCAGCGCGAGCTTGAGGACGTTCACGGGTGGTGCGAGGAGGTGCGGCGCGACGCCGGCGAGCAGCATCTGCACCGCGCCGTTGGCGGCCACAAGCGTGCTCGCGCGGTCGATCACGACGGCCGGGAACGGCTCGTGTGCCTTGAGCAGCTGATCGAGCGCCTGCTTGACGGGCGCGAGCTCCGGCGCGTCGAGCTGCCGCTGCGCGTAGACGGGCGCGTACCCCGCCGCGAGCAGCATCCGGTTGCGCTCGCGCAACGGCACCTCGAGGTGCTCGGCGAGGTGCAGGACCATCTGCTCACTGGGCTTGCTGCGTCCGGTCTCGACGAAGCTCAGATGGCGCGCGGAGACGCCCGCCTCGAGCGCGAGGTCGAGCTGGCTCAGGCGTCTACGGGTGCGCCAGGTCTTGATGAGTGGTCCGACGGCCATTACCTCTGAGGTAATTGAACCACCTACCTCCAGGCGCAAGAGTACCGGCCATGACGAACTCCACCATCACCTCCGTTGTGGACACCTACATCGCCGCCTGGAACGAGGGCGACGCGGAGCGCCGGCGCGCGCTGGTGGGCGAGACGTGGACCGAGGACGGCACGTACGTCGATCCGCTCATGGCCGGGTCGGGCCCGGACGAGATCGCGGCGATGATCGGCGCCGCGCAGGCGCAGTTCCCCGGCCACCGCTTCGAGCTCGCGTTCGGGCCGGACGCGCACAACGACGTCGTGCGCTTCACGTGGGACCTGACGGCCGGCAACGGTCCGGTCGCCCGCGGCGTCGACTTCGCCACCGTGGCCGAGGACGGCCGCCTGCGCGCGGTGACGGGGTTCCTCGAGGCCGTCTAGAAGACCCAGGGCTCCCACGCGGGCCCGCAAACGGCGGCGGGCCGGGCACGGCCCGATCGCTGGCGTGCCACGCCGCCCGCCACCGGGTGGGCGGCGTGTCCCGCAGCGTCTCTATGACGTGGTCGGCGAGCGCCTCCGGCGTCCTCCCGGCCCACTCGAACCGCAGCAGGATCTGCAGCGAGTGGCGGTAAGCGAGGCAGACCTGGAACGGCCCTTCATGACTGTCGGTCCAGTCGATGCGCAAGTCGTTCGCGGCGAGCGCCGCGCGCACGTCTGCGCGGGTCCGGACCAGCCGTCCCGCGGTGCGCACCGGCGTCTCCCAGGCGAAATCGCCGGCGGCGCGCTGAACCTCCGCGTCGTACTGGTGGGCGTCGAACACGGAGGGCGTCCGGATCGGGCGCTCCTTCAGCCACTGCCAGCGCACCTCGCCGTCGGCGCGCGTGATGCTCACGTCCGTCATGCCACAGCCATAGACGCCGCACTCGCAGCGGGCGACGGGGATCGTCGCCGGATCGTCCGCGGCGAACTGGTTGGTCGGCACGAGCACGTCGAACGGGTCCATGCCCAGACCGGCGCCCTTCGCCGTCATCTCCACCCCGTTGATGTGGATCTCGACGGCGAACTCATCCCTGCCCTCGGTGGGCACGACCGCGAGGCGCAGATGGTCGGGCATGCATTCGAGCGTAACGCTGCGCGGATTCGGGAGACTGAAGGCGGCATGGAACGCACAGCCGCAGCGGCAGGCAGCTCGCTCTTCTTCGCGTTGGCCCCCGGCGTCGTCGCCGGAGTGATCCCGTGGTCGATCACCGGCTGGTCGGGTGAGCCCGACTGGTTCGGGTGGCGCGTGATCGGCGCGGTCGTGACCGTCTGCGCCGCCGCCGTGTTGATCCACGCGTTCGCGCGCTTCGTGAGGGAGGGGATCGGGACGCCGGCCCCGGTCGCGCCGACGCAGCATCTGGTCGTCGGCGGGCTCTACCGCTGGGTGCGCAACCCGATGTACATCGCGGTCGTGTCCGCCGTCCTCGGCCAGGCGGGCCTGTTCGGCGCGCGCTCGCTGCTCGTCTACGCGGGTGGGCTGATGGTGCTGTTCTTCAGCTTCGTGCGGCTCTATGAGGAGCCGACGTTGCGGAATCAGTTCGGGGCCGAGTACGAGGCCTACCGCCGTGCGGTGCCGGGCTGGTTCCCGCGAGCACGGCCGGCACGAGTCCCGCCAGCGACGAGCTGACGAACAGCCGGTCGCCGGGCTGCAGGTATAGATCGGCCTGGACCGCCTCGGGCCGTGACGTGCCGGGCAGGATCCGGCCGTCTTCGCGCGGCGTGTAGAGCACACCGTCGCGCTCGATCAGCACGCTCGCCCACGCCGCCTCGAGGATCGTGCCGTCACCGTCGAGCAACAGCGCGTCGCCCAGCGGGAGCCGATCGCGCCATTTGTGCGCGCCGAGCCCGCCGGGGAGCGTGACCGGCGTGAGCACGATCGGCAGCGGCCGCGGCGTGTACTCGCGCGTCGTGATCGTCACCGGCTGCCCGGGCACGTAGTCGATCCGCACCGCCCCGTCGAAGTCCGGCACCGCGATCTCCGGCAGCTCCTCGCCGTACAGCTCACGCACCGAGTGCCGCAGCCGTGCGAGGTGCTTGTCCAGGTTCTCGCGCCCCCGCAGCGTCTCGAACACCCCCTGCGCGGGGTCCGGCCGGCCCTTCACCACCGGCGCGCCGAACCTAAAGGGGCCTGGCCCCTTTATCTTCGCGATCGAGCCGGAGATGGCGGCGATGAGGGGGCGCGCCTTGACGAGGCACTCCTCCAGCTCGGCGTGCGGGTCGGAGTCGGCGACGATGCCGCCGCCGGCGCCGAGCCAGAGGCGGCCGGCGCGGGCCTCGAAAGTGCGGATGGCGACGTTGAGCTCCAGGCCGGCGTGCGGGCTGGCGTAGCCGATCGCGCCGGTGTAGACCTCGCGGCCGGTGGACTCCAGCTCGGAGATCACGTGCAGCGCCTGGACCTTCGGTGCGCCGGTGACCGAGCCGGGCGGGAATGTCGCGCGCAGCAGGGCGGCGTCGCCGTGCTCAGGGGCCAGCGTGGCGGTGACGTCGCTCACCAGATGCCAGACACCGGAGTGCGGTTGCAGCGACGGCGCGAGCGGCGCGTGCACCGACCCGTACTCGGCGACCCGGCCCAGGTCGTTGCGCATCAGGTCGACGATCATCACGTGCTCGGCGAGGTCCTTCGCGGAGTCGCGCAGCGCCTCGGGCTCGGGCGCGGTGCCCTTGATCGGGCCGGTCGTGACGTGGCGACCTTCGCGGCGCAGGAACAGCTCGGGCGAGAGGCTCGCGACGCCGCCCCACGGCGTGACGAAGCACGCCGCGTAGGCCGGCGTGAGGACCGGCGCGGCGGCGGCGAACAGCTCCGCCACGTCCCCGCCCCACTCCGCCTCGAGCCGCAGGCACAGGTTGGCCTGGAAGATCTCGCCGGCGGCGATCCGCTCGACGCAGTCCGCGACGGCCGCGAGATGGGCGGCGCCGCCGCGCAAGGTGAAGACGGGCGGCGCGGCGGCGGGCGCCGCGTCGCGCGGCGGCGGCGCGGGCGCGCGGCCCGCTGCGGCCGGTGGCGCGGCGAGGAGCGTGAGGAGACGGTCGAGCGGGGCGGTGTCACCGGTGAGCGATTCGAACCACCACTGGCCGTCCTCATCCAGGCGCAGGACGTGGTCGTAGTAGGCCAGATGGGCGTCGGGGAGCGGGACCGGGCGCGGCGGGCGCGGCGGGATTCGCTCGACCAGCGCGCCGAGGCCGTAGCCGAGCCAGCCGAACCAGCCGCCGCCGACGATCGCGTCGCCTGTCGGCTCGGGGAGGTCCTCCAGCCGTGTGAACGGGTCGTCCCCCGGCGCGAGCAGCGTCACCGGCGCGCAACCGACGATCGCGCCGCCACCGGCCCAGCGGCCGACCAGCGCGAACGGCCACGGCTCGTGGCGGAGCGCGAGCAGCACGCGCTCGGGCGGAAGGGAGCAGTCGATCGGGACCCGCATTCCCCAGCACGTTGGCACACGCCGGGCGTAACGTCCGGTCACCGCGGAAGACCAACCAGCCATGTTCGACAACCTCCTGATCGTCGTTGCGGTCGCCTTCGCGGCTCCCCTGCTGCTCGGCCTCGCCCCGCGGCTGCGGTTGCCGGCCGTGGTACTGGAGATCGGCGCGGGGATCGCGCTGGGCCCGGACGCCCTCGGGCTCGTCGAGGTCGACGCGACGCTGGAGGTCGTCGCGCTGCTCGGGCTCGCGTTCCTGCTCTTCCTCGCCGGCCTGGAGGTCGACCTCGACCGGCTGCGGGGCCGCGCGCTGCGGATCACGGCGCTCGGCTTCGCGCTGTCGATCGCGCTCGGCCTCGCCGCGGGCGCCCTGCTCGACACGAGCGCGGCGCTGCTGATCGCGATCGCCCTGTCCGCGACCTCGCTCGGCGTCGTCGTCCCGGTGCTCAAGGACGCGGGCGAGGTCGGCTCGCCGTTCGGCCAACTCGTGATCGCGGGCGCCAGCGTCGCCGACTTCGGGGCGATCATCCTGCTGTCGGTCTTCTTCTCCGAGGAGGGCGGCGCGGGGGCGACCTTGCTGCTCGTCGGCCTGCTCGCGGCGCTGGCGGGAGCCGTCCTGTTCGGCGTGCGCGGCGCCGAGCACTCCGTGCGGCTGCGCACCGCGCTCACGCGCCTGCAGGACACGACCGCGCAGATCCGGGTGCGGGGCGCATTTCTGCTGCTCGTCGCGTTCGCGGCGATCGCGACGCAACTCGGGCTGGAGGTGATCCTGGGCGCGTTCCTGGCCGGCGCGATCCTCACGCTCGTCGACCGCGACGAGGCGATGACGCACCCGCAGTTGCGCGCGAAGCTCGAAGCGGTCGGCTTCGGCGTGTTCATCCCCGTGTTCTTCGTGACCAGCGGCGTGCGGTTCGATCTGGACGCGCTGCTCGGGAACCTCGTGATGGTCCCGCTGTGCCTCGCCGCGCTGCTCGTCGTCCGCGGCGTGCCGGTGCTGCTCTACCGCCTCGACGCCCGGCGCACGGTCGCAGCCGCGCTCCTGCAGGCCACCTCGCTGCCGTTCCTGGTCACGGCCACGACGATCGGCACCGAGATGGGCCTGCTCGACGGCGCACAGGCAGCGGCGCTCGTCGGCGCGGGCCTGCTGTCGGTGCTGCTGTTCCCGCTGCTCGCGCTGGCGGCGTTGCGCGGCGCCCCGCGCGCCATGATGACCGTGTGACGGAGCCGCTGGCCAACGCGTACCGGGAGTTCGCGCACAACGCGCCGCTGTACGCGGAGCTGGGCGCCGGGGTGGCCGGCGATCGCGAGCTGCTGGCGTGGCTCGATGGGCTCCCACAGGGCAAGCGCCAACCGAACCTCGTGTTCGCCGCCTACCGGCTCGTCGCGGGCACGCCGTCCGGGTGGACGGAGTTCGAGACGACGCTCAAGGACCGGCGCGACGAGGTCGAGGCCGTGATGCTCGCGCGGCGCACGCAGACCAACGAGGCGGCGCGCTGCGCACTCATGCTGCCGCTGCTCGCCGCCCTCCCGCAGCCGCTCGCGCTGCTCGAGGTCGGCGCGAGCGCCGGGCTGTGCCTGCTGCCGGACCGCTACGCCTACGACTACGACGACGGCGCACACACGCTCGGCACCGGTCCCCCCGTCGTGCGCTGCCGCACCGAGGGCTCGCCCCCGCTCCCGACGAGGCTGCCCGAGATCGCCTGGCGCGCCGGCCTGGACCTCGACCCGATCGACGTGTTCGACGAGGACCGCATCCGCTGGCTCGAGCTGCTGATCTGGCCGGGCATGGAGCACCGCGTCGAGACGCTGCACCACGCCGTGGCGGTGGCGCGGCAGGACCCGCCCCGGATCGTCCAGGGCGACCTCACCACCAGCGACCTGGACGACCTCGCCGCCGAGGCGCCCAGCGACGCCACGCTCGTGATCTTCCACACCGCGGTGCTGTTCTACGTGCCGCGCGTCGGACGGGCCATCTTCCGCACGAAGGTGCGCGAGCTCGGCGCGACCTGGCTCGCGTGTGAGGGCCCGGACATCCTCGGCTTCGAAAACGACCGCGACGACGTGATGGCGCTTACCCGCGACGGCGAGCGCGTCGCCTACGCCGACGGGCACGGCGGGTACCTCAGCTGGGGCTGAGCTCATCCGCGAGCAGGTCCATCAGCAGCCCGTCGTGCCACGTCCCGTCCGGGCCCTGCTCGTAGCGGCGCATCACGCCGACGGGCTTGAAGCCGAGTGACGTGTACGTCCGGATCGCGCGAGTGTTGGCGGCGGCCGGGTCGATGATCAACCGGTGGTGGCCGCGCTCGCCGACCAACCAGCGCGCGACCACCAGCAGCGCCTCACGCCCGAGCCCGCGGCCGTGGAACGCGGGCGACAGGAAGATGTCCATTCCGCCGTGCCGGTAGTCGGGGTCGGTCTCCTCGTACCAGCCGACCCAGCCCGCGATCTCGCCGTCGACCACGATCGTGAACGCGTCCTGGTCGTCGACGGTCGGGTCCGTGCCCCACCACTGGCGCACGTCGGGCTGGGCGATGATCGCGTTCAGGGGTGCGATGTCGGCGACCCGCAACGGGCACAGGGTTACGCGTTCGCCGACCAGCGTCGGGGGGCTATCGGGACCGGTCACTGGGGTCAACCGTACCCGGGGGTGGGCTGCGCAGGACCTCGCAGACGCCGGGTGCCACGGCCGAGAAACCGGCCCAGAAATCCGATCCTCTTCTCACCCACCGTGATCCCCCTGGAGAGGTAAACCCCCATGTCGCTCCCCAAGCCCAAAGGCATTGCCGCCCGGGCCGGGCACTGGAGTGCCCGGCACCGCAAGACCGCCATCTTCGGATGGCTCGCGTTCATCCTGATCGCGTTCGTCGTCGGCGGCGCGCTCGGCCAGAAGACCCCCACCGACGCCCAGAAGATGGACGGCGAGACCCGCCGTGCCGAGACGATCCTCGCCGACGCCGGCTTCCCCAAGAAGTCCGGCGAGATGGTGCTCGTCCAGAGCAAGACCAAGTCCGTTGATGACGCCGGCTTCAAAGCCACAGTCGACGACGTCGCCGCCAGCGTCGGCAAGCACAAGAGCGTCGCCAACGTCTCCACCGACACCGTCTCCAAGGACGGCCACTCCGTCCTGGTGCAGTTCGACCTCAAGGGCGATCCGGAGACCGCGGTCGACCGCATCCAGCCGATCCTCGACACGACGAGCCAGGTGGCCGCGCGCCACACGGGCATCGCCGTCGAGCAGTTCGGCAACGCGAGCATGATGAAGCAGCTCGACGACGCCGCTGCCGCCGAAGAGGGCAGCTCGCAGTTGATGTCCTTCGGCGTCACGCTGCTGATCCTCGCCCTCACGTTCGGCGCGCTCGTCGCCGCCGCCGTGCCCGTGGTCCTCGCCGTGACGGCCGTGCTCGGCACGGGCGGTGTGATCGCGCTCGTCAGCCAGGCGTTCCCGATCGACGACATCGCGATGCCGGCGATCATCCTCATCGGCCTCGCGGTCGGCGTCGACTACTCGCTGTTCTACATCCGGCGCGAGCGTGAAGAACGCGCGAAGGGCGCCGGCAAGCTCGAGGCGATCGACATCGCCGCCGCCACCTCCGGCCGTGCCGTGCTGATCTCCGGCCTCACCGTCATGGCCGCGATGGCCGGCATGCTGCTCACCGGCAACACGATCTTCATCTCGATGGGCATCGCCACGATCCTCGTGATCGCGATCGCCGTCATCGGCTCGCTGACCGTGCTCCCCGCCGTGCTCGCCGGCATGGGCGACAAGCTCGAGAAGGGCCGCCTCCCGTTCATCGGCAAGCGCCAGTCGCAGGCCAAGGAATCCCGCATGTGGGGCTGGCTGACCGACCGCGTCATGCGCCGCCCGAAGCTGGCCATCATCGTCGCCGGCGGCGCGCTCGTCGCCCTGACGATCCCCGCGTTCGGCATGCAGACCAAGCTCCCCGGCATCGAGTCCTACGACAAGTCCCAGCCCGTCATCCAGACGTACCTGAAGGTCCAGGACGCGTTCCCGTCCGAAGCCGACTACGCCACGGTCGTCGTCAAGGCCGCCGACGTCAACACCGCCGCCGTCAAGACCGCGATCGCCGACCTCAAGCCGACCAACGTGGACATCAACCCGGCCGGAACGGTTGCCCGGGTGGACGTCGCCCTCGCCGGCAGCGGTGTGGACGACAAGGCGATGAAGTCCCTCGAGCACCTGCGCGAGGACATCATCCCGGCTGCCTTCCACGGCACCCACGCCACGGCGGACGTGACCGGCGCCGCCGCGGGCACGACCGACTTCAACCAGGTCATGCGTGACCGCACCCCGATCGTGTTCGCGTTCGTGCTCGGTCTCTCGTTCCTGCTGCTGCTCGCGACGTTCCGCTCGATCGTGATCCCGATCAAGGCCATCCTGCTCAACCTGCTGTCCGTGGGCGCCTCGTACGGCCTGCTGACGGTGGTCTTCCAGGACAGCGACACCGCCATCGTCTCCTGGCTGCCGCTGTTCCTGTTCGTGATCCTGTTCGGCCTCTCGATGGACTACCACGTGTTCATCCTGAGCCGCGTCCGTGAGGCGTGGAAGAGCGGAATGTCCACGGCCGACGCCGTCTCCCACGGCATCAAGACCACGGCGGGCACGATCACGAGCGCCGCGATCATCATGGTCGCCGTGTTCGCCGAGTTCGCCACCCAGAGCGGGCTCGAGATGCAGCAGATGGGCGTCGGCCTCGCCTTCGCCATCTTCGTCGACGCCACGATCATCCGCGGCGTCCTGCTTCCGGCCAGCATGAAGCTGCTCAACGACTGGAACTGGTACCTGCCGCGCTGGCTGCAGTGGCTGCCCGAGTTCGACATCGAGGGCACGTCGACCAAGAAGCCCAAGGGCCGACTGGTTCCCCAGCCTGCCTAGCCAAACGTCTACCGCGTGTACAACGGCCCGCTACCAGCGGGCCGTTGTGTATTTCCAGCATGGTGGGAACACTCTTAGGAGAATGCCCAACGCCTCCACCATGCTCAGCGCCTACCAGCGCCAGATCCGCGCGGCGGCCGGGTCAGGACTGGCCGGCCTCGAAACGCAGGCCCGTCTGTCGCCCACGATCCGCGCGCTCCTCGACGTGGTCGACGACGACCACGACCCTCGCGTTCAGCGGTAGCGCTCGCGCCGAGCGGCCTCGACGAGCCGCTCGACCTCGCGCCGGCGCCGCTCGACCTCCTCGTCGACCTTGTCCGTGAGCCGCGCCTCGTAGGCGTCGGCCTCGCGCTCGGCGGCGGCGAGCAACGCCTCGCGCTGGGAGGCGACTTCGCGCTCCGCGGCGGTGAGCAGGCGGTCGCGCTCGGCGTCGATGCCGGCGGCGCGCTGCTCGGCGGCGGCGACGGTGGCCCGCCCCCGCTGGTCGGCCGCGGCGAGGAGCTGGTCACGTTCGGCGCGGGCCTCCAGGAGCGCGGCGTCGCGCTGGGCCGCAACGTCGTCGCGCGCGGTGGCGAGCAGCGCGTCGCGCTCCGCGTCGATCCCGTCCGCGCGGGTCTGCGCCTCGGCGACGAGGCGCATCGCCTCGGCGCGGGCGTCCGCGAGGAGCGCGTCCCGGTCCGCGTCGACTGCCCCGGCGCGGGCCTGTGCGGCGGCGACGAGGCGCTCGGCCTCCTCGCGCGCGGCGGCGAGCAGGGCGTCCCGCTCGGCGATCGCACTGGCCGCGCGGGCTTCGGCCTCGGCGGCACGCTCCTCGGCCGCAGCGATCGTCGCCGCCGCGCGCGACTCGGCCTCCGCCACGACGCGGTCCGCGGCCTCGCGCGCCGCGGCCTCTCCCGCCGCCTGGGCGCCGGCGCGGATCGCTTCGGCCTCGGCCCGGGCCGCCGCGATGTCGGCGTCGGCCTTCAGGCGCGCGCCCTCCAGCGTCGCCTCGGCCTCGAGCTGGGCGCCGCGGGCCTCCTCCTCGAGCCGAGACGCCTCGGCGCGCTTCTCGCCCGCCAGGCCGCGGTTGAACCACTCCGACACGAGCTCGAGGTGGCGGTCGACCTCGTCCGGGTCGTAGCCACGCCGCACCGTCCCGAACGTTCTCTGCACCACGAACACCGACCGCGAATCCATCTGCGTCCGAGTGTGGCAGCGTTCCGACGATGCTGCAGGACCCCGAGCACTGGATCTGGGACAGTTGGATCGCCGACGACGGCGAGCGCTACCACCTCTACTTCCTCAAGGCCCCGGCGGCCCTGAAGGACCCGACGTTGCGCCACGAGGCGGCGTTCATCGGCCACGCGAGCTCGACGGACCTGACGCACTGGGACCTGCACGAGGACGCGCTCACGCCCGCGGAGTACGGCGGCTGGGACGACCTCGCGCTGTGGACGGGGTCGGTCGCGCGCGCCGAGGACGGCACCTGGCGGCTCTACTACACGGCCCTCAACACGACCCGCGGCCACGGTCTGCGCGACCAGCGGATCGGGTTCGCGGAATCGCATGACCTCCATACCTGGACCCGCGTCGGCGGGCCGATCCTCTCCCCCGACCCGCGCTGGTACCGCACGCACGACGAGGTCACCGGCGCGAGCGAGACGTGGCGCGACCCGTTCGTGTTCGGAGCCGACGGCCGATGGCACATGCTGATCACCGCGCGCGACCCGGTCGCGCCGCGCCTGAAGGACGGCATCCTCGGCCACGCAACGTCAGACGACATGGTCACGTGGGAGCTGCAGCCGCCGCTCACCACGCCGGCCGGCTTCGGGCAGCTCGAAGTCGCCCAGGTGCGCCACGTCGGCGACCAGTGGCTGCTCGTCTTCACCTGCCACCCGGAGGAGCAGAGCGAGGACCAGCGGCTCGCGTTCGGGGACTACTGCACGTGGATGGTCGCCGCCGACTCCCCGCTCGGCCCGTTCGACATCGCTCGCGCCAAGCCGTTCACCACCGACCCGAAGCTGTTCGCCGCGCCGCTCGTCCAAACCCGCGACGGGCAGTGGGTGTTCGTCGGCTTCCGCAACACCGAGCCCGAGGGCGTCCTGAACTTCCACATCATCGACCCGCTCCCGCTGCACGGTTAAGCGCTGTTCGCAAGTGGCCTCGCGCCAAGTGGTGCGGGGCACACTGCGCCATGGAGTGAACCGTCTCGCCACCCCACGTCCGGCCCTGTGGGTCGGCGCCCTGCTCGCCCTGATGGCCGCCTCGCTGCTGCTGCGCACCGGCGCGCTGGACGCGGGCTACTGGATCGACGAGGGCATCTCGGTCGGGATCGCGTCGCACGACCTGCGCGACATCCCGGGCGCGCTCGGCCAGGACGGCAACCCACCGCTGTACTACCTGCTCCTCCACGGCTGGATGCAGGTCTTCGGCACGACCGAGGCGGCCACGCGCGCGCTCAGCCTGCTGTTCGCGCTGCTCGCGATCCCCGCCTCGTTCTGGGCCGGGACGCGGCTGTTCAGCCGCCGGGCCGGCGTGATCGCCGCGGCCGGCGCCGCCGGCGCGCCGTTCCTCACGTACTACGCGCAGGAAACGCGCATGTACTCGCTGGTCGTGCTGCTCTCGATCCTCGCGTCGGCGAGCTTCGCGCTCGCGTTCGTGCGCGGAGAGCGCAAGCACGTCGTGTATCTGGGCGTCTGGCTCACGCTGCTGCTCTACACGCACACCTGGGGCGTGTTCCTGGTGGTCGCGATGAGCGCCGTGTGGCTGCACCTGCGCCGCCGCGGGGAGATCGACACGCGCAACGGCGTCCGCCTGTTGATCGTGCTCGCGGTGGCATACCTGCCGTGGCTGCCGGTCATCCTCTTCCAGGCCCAGCACACCGCCGCGCCGTGGGCCGAGCGCCCATCGCCGCTCGTGCTGCTGATCATCCCCGGCGGCCTGTTCGGCCACATCGCGACCCCGTTGCTGGCGATCGCCGTCTACTTCGCCGTGCGCCGCCGTCCGCCGGTGGACCGCGCGGTGCGGATGCTGCTCGGGATCGCCATCGGCACGGCGCTGCTCGCCTGGCTGTCCTCCCAGATCGAGCCGGCGTGGGCCACGCGCTACTCGGCCGTGCTGATGGGTCCGCTGCTGCTCGCGCTGGCGTCGGTGGTGTCCCGCGGGCGGCGCTGGACCGTGCTCGCGCTGGTCGGCGTCGCGGGCGTGTGGGCGCTGAGCGGCCCACCCGCGACCAAGAGCAACGTGCGCACCGTCTCGACCACCATCGCGCCGTCGATCCGGCCGGGCGACCTCGTCGTCTCCACCCAGCCCGAAACCGTGCCCGCGCTGCACCGCTACCTGCCCGCGGGCGTGGTCTATCTCACGCCGATGGGGCTCGTGAGCGACCCGCGCCAGACGGACTGGCGAGACGGTCTGCAGCGGCTGCGCAGCGGCCAGGCGGAGACGCAACTGCTGCCGGCGATCGAGCGCCTGCCGCGCGGGCGCCGCGTCCTGATCGTCACGCCCGTGCCCGGCGAGCGGCTCTCGCAGTCGCCGTGGGCGCGCGCGGTCCGCATCCGCACGCGCGAGTGGCGCGCCGCTTTGGACGCCAGCACCCGGCTGCAGCCGATCGGCGGCGTCACCACCCTGGCCGGCAAGAACACCGTCCGCGCCCGGGTCTACGAAGTCATCTGACCCGTACGTGCAGGTGGTCGTCGTGGTAGATCAGCGGGATCACCACGTTCTTCGGGCCTTTGAGGTTCAGCTTCGGGCCGACGAACACCTTGATCGCGCCCGCCTCTACGAACCGATCGACGAGTTCCTGGGCGAGCTCGCGGTCCACCTGTGAAGGCTTGGTGGGGCGGGTCTCGGTGCCGTCCTTGCGGGGATAGAGGATGTCGATGTCCAGCCCGTTCTGGTGCGAGGCGTGGCCGAGGCCGCCGTACTCACGCCCGAACTTCCCGCCGTGGGTGCGCGACAGGTCCATGATCCCGATGCGCTGGGCGCTGTCGTGCTCGGTCCGGAACGCGTGGATGACGGTGAGCACGGTGCGGATGAGCCGGTCGGTGCCGTAACGGCGCCACTCGCGGTTCGGGATCTGGTTCTTGATCGGGTCCCAGGTGAAGAAATCCTCGCCCAGCTCGGGGAGCATCACGCCGCGCACGAGCCGGCCCTTGCGCGCCCAGCTGCCCTTGGACTGCGACTTGCGCCACTGGACCGCGGCGAAGTCGGGCGGGGCGCTCGGCTCGGTCACGGGATCGGTGGACGTCGGGGTCGCGGTGACCGTGACGGTGGGGGTCACCTCCGGCGTGGGCGTCGGGGCTGGGGCGGGCTCAGGTTCCTGGGCGAACGCCATCGCGGCGGCGGCCAGGACGAGCCCGACGATGAGCAGGACGTACCGCATGCCCTTCCAGGTATACCGTTGCGCCGGATGGACCCCTCCGAGCTCAACCGGGCGCACTGGGACGCCCTGGCGGCGGTCCACGGGCAGGATGCCTACTACGACGCGGAAGCGCTGGTTTCCGGGCGCGACTCGCTGAACGAATACGAGTCCGCGGCGGTCGGCGATGTGACCGGCCTGGATGTGCTGCACCTGCAGTGTCACATCGGGTTCGACTCGATCTCCCTGGCCCGGCGAGGCGCACGCGTGACCGGCGCGGACTTCTCCCCGCGCTCGCTGGCCGCCGCGGCGGAGCTGGCGGAGCGCGCGGGCGTCAGCGTCGACTGGGTCGAAGCGAACGCGATGGACCTTCCATCGGCGCTACACGGTCGCTTCGACGTCGTCTACTCCACCGCCGGCGTGCTCGGCTGGATCGCCGACATCGACGCCTGGATGCGCAGCGTCCACGCGGCGCTCAAGCCCGGCGGGCGCCTCGTCCTCGTCGAGATCCATCCGATCTTCGTGATGATCGCGTCGCTCGACCCGCTCGTGCTCGACTTCCCGTACGCGTTCGACGGCGGGCGCGCGTTCGACGAACCCGGCTCGTACGCGGACCCGGACGCGGACGTCGCGGCGACCAAGACCGTCGAGTTCGGGCACTCGCTCGGAGAAGTCGTGACCGCCGCGATCGACGCCGGTCTCCGCGTGGACGCGCTGCTCGAGCACATGGACACGGTCCGGGACTGGCGCGGGATGCTCACTCCGGAGGACGACGGCCGCTGCCGGTTGCGCGTCGGCGGCGAGATCCTGCCGCAGAGCTACACGCTCCGGGCCAGCCGGTGAGCCTCCACGTCGAGTGCGAGGGTGCTGGCGAGCCGGTCCTGTTCCTCCACGGCGTGAGCGGCTCCGGCGCGACGTACCGCTGGCTCACGCTGGAGGGTCGGCGAGCGGTCCGGCTGACGTTCCGCGGGCACGGGGCGTCCGCGCGGCGGCCCGGCACCTATCGCGTGCCGGACTACGCGCAGGACGCGATCTCGGTGCTGGATGAGATCGGGCCGGCGGCGATCGTCGGGCACTCGCTCGGCGGCGTGACCGCGTGGACCGTCGCCCAGAGGCGACCCGAGCTCGTGACCAAGCTCTTCCTCGAAGACCCGCCGCTGTTCGGCGGCGAGCCCGAGATTCACGCCGCCAGCACGTCGATCCGGCACTTCGTCGACCAGCAGGCGGCCGTGCGGGTGTGGCAGGCGCGCGGCGCGACGGAGGCGGAGATCGAGGCCGAGCTCGTGCTCGATGGAACCCAGACGCCCGACGCGATCGCGGCCCACGCGTACGCGCTGCGGCACCTCGACCCCGAGGTGCTCGACCGCGTCATCGACGGCACGTGCGTGGCGGGCACGGACACGACCTCGGCGGTGTCGGTCCCGGTGCTGATCGTCGGCGCGGACGAAGGCTCCGCGTTCCCCGAAGCGCACGCCGCGCGGCTCGCCCAGACGCACCCAGCGGCGACGGTCGTGCGCATCCCGGGCGCGCCGCACACCATCCACGACACGGCCGCGGCCCGCGGGGAGTACGTGGAGCGGCTGCTCGCGTTCCTGTGAGGATCCGGCACGTCCTCGCCCACGAGGCCGACCGTCTGCGCGAGATCCGCCTACGGTCCTTGGCGAGCGACCCGGACGCCTTCGGGGCGACCTACGAGCGAGATCTCGCGCTGCCGGCGGACTGGTGGGAGCGCGGGGCGCGCCGCAGCGAGCAGGGCGCGCAGCGGACGTTCGTCGCCGTCGACGACGACGACGCGTGGCTCGGGATGGCGCTGGTGCGCCCCGACGAGGAATCGCTCGGCGACGCCGTGATCAACGCGATGTGGGTGGCGCCCGAGGCGCGGCGCCAAGGTGCGGGCCGCGCGCTGCTCGAAGCGTGCGTGGAATGGGCGCGTGCGCGCCACTTTCGGGGCGTGAACCTGAACGTCCGGATAGCGAACGCCGCCGCCCGTGCCGCGTACGACGCCGCCGGTTTCGCATTCGTGCGCGCCAAGGGCGACGAGCACGTCCTCAAGCGGAGCCTTTTGTGACCGAGAACACATGTAACGGCTCCAACAACCGGGCGTACTTCCCCCAATCTTGCACGCACGTCCCCCACTCATCGGCATCGTCACGCACGAGCTCCTTCCGGAGCCAGGCGTCGCCTTGGCGCCTGGGCGCGGCCGTGACGAGCGGACGTGCGCACCGCCCCGGCTGAACCTGCGGCTGACGTACGTGCACGCGGTCCACGAGGCCGGCGGGATCGCCGTCGTGCTGCCCGCGCACGGCTTCGGTGACGACGCGCACTACCTGCTCGAACGCCTCGACGGCCTGCTCTTCAGCGGCGGCCCCGACCTCGATCCGGGCACCTACGGCCAGGTCCCGAGCCCGCAGCTGGGCCCGAACATCGACCGCGCCGCCGACGACTACGAGCTGCGCCTGCACGAGGCCGCGCGGGAGCGTGACCTGCCGGTGCTCGCCGTCTGCCGGGGCATGCAGGCCCTGAACGTCGCCCGTGGCGGGACGCTGCATCAGCACATCCCGAACCACCGCCAGACCGACGCGCCGCACGAGCCGACCCACGCCGTCACCCTGACGGCCGGCTCGCCGCTGCACCGCATCACCCGCCGCCGCCGGCTCGCGGTCAACACCTTCCACCACCAGGCGATCGACCACCTCGGCAGCGGCCTCGAAGTGATCGCGCACGCCCCGGACGGGACGATCGAAGCGGTTTTCGATCCCAGCGCCCGCTTCCACCTCGCCGTGCAGTGGCACGCCGAGGTCCTCACGCACCGTCCCGAGCACGCGACGGTCATGCGTGCGCTGATCGACGCGTCTTCGCGCCCCGGTCTCGCCTTGGTTGCTTAGTCGTAGTGGTTGATCAGCCGCACGTTCGCGGCGAGCATGATCGCCCCGACGACGCCGACGACCGCGAAGCCCGGCAGGATCGTGCCCCAGGCGAGATCGTCGAGGATCAGCGAGCGCAGTGACTCCATCAGGTAGGTGACGGGGTTGAGCGACGCGGCGATCTCCATCGGGCGCGTGAGCAGCTCGCGCGGGACGAAGTTCGGCGTCAGGAACATCAGCGGGAAGAAGATCAGGCTGCCGGAGTTGGTCGCGGCGGCGCTGCGGGTCTTCAGCGCGATCAGCTGCAGCAGGCCGACGAACACGACCGCCCAGGACGCCGTGAGCAGGACGAGCAGCACGAACCCGAGCGGGCCGCTGGCGATCGTCACGCCGAACACCATGCCGAGCGCGATGATCGCGATCGAGATCACGATGCCCTTGGCGAACTCCGCCACCAGCCGGCCGAGCACCAGCGCGGAGCGAGAGACGGGCGCGGCGCGCAGCTTGTCGAAGTAGCCGCCTTCGATGTCCTCCACGAGATAGAGCGCGGCGGTGCCGAACGACGCGGCCAGCAACAGGCTGGCGGGGAGCTGGAACGCCCCGTAGCCCTGGCCCTTGAGGAAGTCCGTGGACTCCGACGGGAAGATCTTGCCCGCCTGGCCGATGTTGACCACCAGGAAGAACAGCGGGATGAACAGCGTCGGCAGGATCGCTTCTGGCGTCCGCCACGCCTCGCGCAGCGCACGCTGGCCGAGCACCCAGGTCTGGCTCATGCGATCACCTCGGAGACGGCGCCCTCGGCCTTCGCGCGGGTGCGGCCGGTGGCGTCCAGGAACACGTCGTCGAGCGTCGGCTCTTGGTCGAGGGCGAGCCGCTCGCGCAACTCGGTCTTCAGGCTGATCGGCGTCCCCTCGCGGACGATCCGGCCGTCGTCGATGATCGCGAGGCGGCCGCACAGCTGGTCGGCCTCCTCGAGGTACTGCGTGGTGAGGAAGACCGTCGTGCCGAGCTCGTTGATGCGGCGGACCTCCTCCCACACGGTGATCCGGCTGGCGGGATCGAGACCCGTGGTGGGCTCGTCGAGGAACAACACCTCGGGGCGATGGACGAGAGCGCTCGCCAGGTCCAGTCGTCGCTTCATGCCGCCGGAGTAGCCCTTGATGAGGCGGTCGGCCGCGTCCTCGAGCTCGACGAGGACGAGCAGCTCGTCGGCGCGCGCGGCGGCCTCGCTCCCGTTCATCCCGAACAGCCGCGACTGCAGGACCAGCAGCTCGCGCCCGGTCTGGCGTGGGTCCAGGCCCGCCTCCTGCAGCGCGACGCCCATCTTGTGGCGCGCCTTGTCCGGCTCGCGCGCTACATCGACGCCGGCGACGGTCGCGCTGCCGCCGGTGATCGTCAGCAGCGTCGTGAGCATCCGCACCGTCGTGCTCTTGCCGGCCCCGTTTGGACCGAGGAATCCGAAGATCTCTCCCGGCTCGATCCGCAGATCGACGCCCTTGACGGCTTCGACCTCGCCGCCCCGTCCCTTATAGGTCTTGACTAACTGCTGTGCCTCGACAGCTGCTCCACTCATAGGACCGAAGACGATCCCAAGACCGGAAACTCATCTCTTGGACTTTTCGGCACTCCCTCACAGGGAGAAGGGCGCCGGCCGTGGCAGCACCTGCGCGCCCTCGACCGTGCGCACCCACTCGTAGCCGAGCGCCTTGCAGTGCGTGAGCGTGACCCCGGCGTCGCGCAGGCGCGTGAGGCCGCGTGCGTGCATCTCGCCCGGCGAGCCGACGGCGTCCTCGGCGACGAGCACGCGCAGGCCGGCGTCGAGCAGGCCGACGGCCGACTGGTAGACGCACACGTCGGTCTCGAAGCCCACAAGCACCGCCGTGCCGCGGCCCGTACCGGTGACGGCCCGCAGGATCTCCGGCGTGCCCGCGAGGCCGAACGTCGGCTTGCGGAACACCGGCGTCCCGTCCTCGACGAAGCCCGGGCGCGTCGGTCCGTGGCGCTCGGGCTCCTCCTCGGTGACCACGACCGGCACCTCGAGCGCGCGGGCCAGCTTCGTCAGCCAGTGCATGCGCGCGAGCACGTCGGCGTCGCCACCGAACCCGGGCTGGACGTCGATCACGACGAGCACGCAGTCGGTGTGGTCGGTCAGGGGCACAGCTCGCTCATCTTCCGCGCTCGGACGTTCGCGTGCGTCGCCAACAGCGCGAGCAGCTCGCTCGCACGCGCCATGGCGTCGGATTCCATCACGCCGTGGTGGAACATCACGCCGACCGGTCCGCCGTCCGCGACGTGCCCCGCGAACCGCTCGTCCAGCTCCTCCGGCGTGAGCCGCGCCACGTCGAGGTGCACCGGCAGCTCCGGCAGCAGCCTGAACGGCTCGGCCTTGTGCTCGCGCGACAGGAGCGTGAACCCGAGCTCGACGAGGTTCTCAGCCGTGTCGCGCGTGCAGCGGTTCCAGGGCGGCGTGAAGAAGGGGTCGAGCCGGTCGCCGAGGAGGTCACGGAGCTGCGCCTGGCCGCGCGCGATGTCCTCCCGCTGCGCCGCCTTGTCGCGCGCCGGCCCGAACTCGCACTTGCGCCCCTCCACCTGGTGGTTGGTGTGCGCGTACCCGTGCTGATGCAGCCCGGCGTGGCCGTCGCGCAGCCGCTCCGCGAGCGGCTCGTCCAACTCGGCGGGGATGACCGCCAGGTCCAGCGGCAGCCCGTGCTCGGCGAACCGCGCGATCAGCTCCAGCAAGCGCGCGTCCTCCCACCCGGCGTCGTCGTCACGAAAGAAGACGTCGACGGGACCGGGCGCGGAGTCGAGCGCGGAGTCGAGGCGCATGCCGTCAATATGGCCGATCCGAATGCTCGAGCGCTACCACCGACGCACCCTGACCAAGCGGCCTTGGCTGCAGGGGATCCTCTTCGCCGCCCTGTCCCCGATCCTGCTCGTCGCCTCGCGCGTGCGGTTTCGCGGTCGCGAGCACATCCCCGAGGGCGGGTTCATCCTGACCGCCAACCACCCGTCCGTGCTCGACGCGTTCTTCGTCGCGGTCGGCTCGGTCGGCGCGTGCGCTTCATGGCCAAGAGCGAGCTGTTCACGCGCCGGTGGGGCCGCTGGCTCGCGCGGGCCGGCGCGTTCCCGGTGCGGCGCGGCGTCTGGGATCAGGACGCGTTCGATACCGCCGCCGGCTTGCTCGCCGACGGCAAGGTGCTCGTGATGTTCTGGGAGGGCGGGCTGTCCCCGGCCGACGGCTACCGCGCGCCGAAGCCCGGGATCGGCCACATCGCGCAACTCGCGGGCGCCACGGTGCTGCCGTGCCATCTGGAGGGCACGCGCAAGCTGCGCAAGCGGCCGTGGAGCTGGCCGAAGATCGTCGTCACCTACGGCCCGCCGCTGCACATCGAGCACGACCCGGAGCCGACGCGGGAAGGCAACGCTGCCGTCGCTCGGCGCATCGCCGATGCCGTGATCGACCTAAACGTTTCCTAAACCGCGTGACGTTCAGCCCGGTGACCTTGTCATCGGGGTGTGAACGGGTCCGTCGCCTACATCTTGATGGGGTTCCCGCGCGTCTCGGAGACGTTCATCGCCTCCGAGATCCACCGCGTGGAGCAGGCGGGCGTGCCGCTGAAGCTGTTCGTGATCAAGCCCGTCGAGGCGCGCGAGCAGGGGCACGACCATCCGGTGCTCGACGCGATCGTCGCGCAGCCCGAGTACCTGCCAGACCCGGTGGGCCTCACGAAGCCGATGCACCGGTGGCGCTGGGCGGACATCCGTGAGTTCGCGCCGGCGCTCAAGCGCTGCGCTCGGCGGCGCCCGCACGGGGTGGCGCGGGCCGCCCGGACGGCGTTCGCACAAGCGTTCCGTGACCGGCGCGCGCCGCTCGCCGGTCCGCGGAAGATCTACGTCAAGGAGCTCATCCAGGCGATCACGCTCGCCGACCGGCTGCTGCAGGAGCCGGACGTCCGCCATCTGCACGCGCACTTCGCGCACGGGACGACGACGATCACCTGGCTCGCGGCGTGCATCTCCGGCCTGCCGTTCTCGTTCACCGGCCACGCGCGCGACATCTACGCGCCCGAGCTGAACCCCAAGGGCTGGCTGCGGCGCAAGCTCAACGCCGCGCGGTTCGTGGTCACGTGTACGGAGGCGAACGTTGAGCACCTGCGGCGGATCGCGCCGCGGGCGAATGTGCACCTCGTCTACCACGGCCTGTCGGCGGACTTCACCCGGATGCTCGCGGAGGAGCGCCCGCACCCGGCGACAAACGGGCACCTGCGGGTGCTGGGGGTCGGCCGGCTCGTGGCCAAGAAGGGGTTCGACACGCTCGTCGACGCGTGCGCGTTGCTGGATGCGCGCGGCGTGCCGTTCGAGGCGCTGATCGTCGGCCAGGACGACAAGGACGGCAAGGCCCTGCGCGCGCACATCGAGCGCAGCGGCGTGCCGGTGGCGCTGCCCGGCCCGGTCGGCCCGGCGGAGCTGCTCGACGAGTACCGCCGCGCGGGCGCGCTGTGCATGCCGTCGCGGCTGCTCCCCAACGACCGCGACGGCATCCCGAACGTGCTGGTGGAGGCCATGGCCGCCGGCGCGCCGGTGGTGGCGAGCAACGTCTCCGGCATTCCGGAGCTGGTGGAGGACGAGGTCAACGGCCTGCTCGTCGCGCCCGACGACCCGCAAGCGCTCGCCGACGCGCTCGTCCGCGTCTACGAGGACCGTGCGCTGGCCGAGCGCCTGACCGCGAACGGCCGCGCGACGGTGCGCGAGCGCTTCGACGGCGAGCGCCTGGCGGAGGACCTCGCGGCGTTGTTCCGGGAGGCGGTCGCGCGGTGATCGTCATGGTCGCCGCCGAGCGTCCGCGGCCCGTCTACTGCGTCAACGAGCACGAGCATCGTGACCGTGCGCTCGCCGACGCGGTCGCCGCCGGGCGCTTCACGTTCGGGAGCGAGACGCGGGAGCTCGGGCTGGAGCCGGACTGGCTCGGCGCCGACCTCCCCGAGGACGAGGAGTGGCGGATCGACTGGGTCAAGTTCTACTACGGACTCGACCTGGCGGATGCCTACCGCTCCACCGGGGACGCGCGGTACTTGCATGCGTGGGAGCGGCTCGTCTCGAGCTTCATGCTCCAGGTCCGGCCCGACCACGACGACAGCGAGGTCACCGCGCGCCGAATCCTCAACTGGATCTACGCCTGGCAGCGGTTGCCGGAGGCTGATCCAGCCGTGGCGCACGCACTGGCCGAGAGCCTGCGCGGCCAGGTCCAGCACGTACGCACGAACCTCTCGCCGGAACGCAACCACCGCACGCTGGAGCTGTACGCGCTGCTGATCGCCGCCCTCGCGCTGGGGATCGGCGACCCGCCGCTCGAGGCGCTGTACGAGAACCTGCTGGCGGACTTCGGGCCGGACGGCGTGCATCGCGAGCGCTCCACGCACTACCACTGCATCGCGCTGCGCTCGTTCGTCGGCGCGCGCGAGAACTGCCGCCGCTTCGGCGTGGAGCTGCCGCGCGGCTTCGACGAGCGGCTCGCGCTCGCGTGCGAGTTCGCGCGTGACTGCCGGCGCCCCGACGGCACCATCCCCGCGCTCTCGGACAGCGACGCCGGCGACTACACCGAGCTGCTGCGGCTCGCCGCGCGTTTGCTCGCCCGCGAGGACCTGCTGGAGAGCGCGGCCGGCGACTATCCGGAGGGCGGCTACTTCGTCCAGCGCACCTGCGACCGCTACCTGATCTTCGACTGCGGGCCGTTGGGGGATGGCGGCCATGGGCACTACGACGCGTTGAGCGTCGAGGCGTGGGCGGACGGCCGGCCGCTGGTGGTCGACCCGGGCCGCTACTCGTACGCCGAGGGCGACCCGAACTGGCGTCACTGGTTCCGCGGCACCGCGGCCCACAACACCGTCACCGTGGACGGCGCCGACCAGACGCCGTACGCGCGCTCGCGCTCGTCGCTGCCGAGTGCCGTCGCCACGTTCCTCGGTCGCGACGGCGACAGCCTCGCCGGCTCGGTCACGAGCCCGTGTTACGACGCCGTCCACCGCCGCAGGGTCACGCTCGTCGACGGCCGCTACTGGGTGATCGAGGACGAGCTGGAGGGCGAGCGCAACCACCGCTACGACCTGCGCTGGCACCTCCCGCCCGGCCCCGCCGAGGAGCGCGCCGACGGCGTCCTCACGCCGGACGTCGAGATCGTCATCCGTGGGGCCCGCTCGGTCGCGCTGGAAGCGGGCTGGGTCAGCCCCGAGTACGGCGTCAAGCACGCCGCGCCGGTCGTGAGCGCGGTCGCCGTCGGCAGGACCGCGCGCTTCGTCACCTACCTGGTGCCGCAGGCATGACGCTGCTCGCCGCCGATCCCCGCGTGCCCCGCCGCGACGCGCTCCTGCGCCCGGAGACGATGGCGGGCGTGTTGTCGCAGCGGCTGCACGCCGGCGTGCCCGTCGAGGCGTGCGAGCGGACCTACGTCAAGTACCGCGTCGGCGACAGCGTGCGTGTCGTCTACCGCTACCGGGTCGGGGAGACGACGACGTTCGCGGCGGCCCGCAGCGGCCGGAGCGACGGCATCCCCGCCCCCGAGGTCGACGCCGCGCTCTATCCGTTCCCGCACGACCGCAAGCTGGAGGCGCTGCCCCGCCTCCCCGGCGAGTTGATCGCGTGGGCCGCCGAGCAGTCCGCGACCGCCCGCCTCGACGGCGCGTACGCGAAGGTCCAGCGCGGCGACGGCGAACGCCACGGCCTGCGCGCCCTCGCCGACCAGGACGCCGTCCGCGTCCCCCGCATCCTGAGCGATGACGACGGGGTGCTCACGATCGAGGCGCTGCCGGGTCGGCGCCTGGACACGCTCGCGGGCGCCGATCGCGCGGCGGCGCTGCGCGCCTTCGGCGAGACCCTCGCGCGGCTGCACACCGGCGGCGCGAACATAAAGAGGGACAGTCCCTCTTTATCTTTCTCGCGGCTCGAGCCGGCGCGGTTGGCGACGGCCGCGGAGGTCATCGCGGCGGCGCGGCCTGACGCGGGCGATGCGGCGCGGCGGCTCGTGGAGCGGCTCGGGGAGCCGCCCGCGACGGAGCCGGTGACGATCCACGGGGATGCGAAC
Organism: Solirubrobacter taibaiensis; assembly: GCA_027587225.1. Classification (GTDB taxonomy): domain Bacteria; phylum Actinomycetota; class Thermoleophilia; order Solirubrobacterales; family Solirubrobacteraceae; genus Solirubrobacter; species Solirubrobacter taibaiensis. The sequence goes on along the minus strand of JAPDDQ010000001.1, from coordinate 14,297 downwards.
CTCGGCAACGCGGTGCTGCTCGACGACGGGCGCGTGGCGCTGCTCGACTTGGAGCACCTGGCGATCGGCCCGGCGGCGGCCGACGTGGGGCAGGTCGTCGCGAACGCCCTCGTGAGCGGGACGTCGGCGCGCGCGTTCCTCGACGGGTACGGCCCGATCGACCGCGAGGCGCTCGCCTGGTACACGGCGGCCTCGCTGCTCGCACGCGTGGCGTTGCCCGCCGTGAGCCGGGTGCGCGAAGACCTGCTCCCCCGGCTGGTGCGACTGCTGTGAAGCCCGCGCTGCTCTTCTACTGCCAGCACTCGGTGGGCCTCGGGCACCTGATGCGCTCGTACGCGCTGTGCGACCGGCTCGCGGAGCGGTTCCGGGTCGTGCTGATCGCCGGCGGGGAGCTGCCGAAGGGCATCGATCCGCCGCCGCACGTCGAGATCGTGGCGCTCCCGCCGCTCGGGATGAACGGGCATGGATTCGGATCCACCGACCCGCGCTACACGACCGAGCGCGCGTGGGACATCCGGCTGCACCGCATCCTCACCACGCTGCGCGACGTCAAGCCGCAGGTCGTGCTGGTGGAGCTGTTCCCGTTCGGGCGGGCGAAGTTCGCGCGCGAGATCGTGCCGCTGCTCGGCGCCGCGCACGACGCGTTCAAGGCCTGCAGCCTGCGCGACATCCTCGTCAGCGGCGACCCCGAGCGCGACGACCGCGCGCGCAAGCTCGCCGACGCGCACCTGGACGCGATCCTCGTGCACTCCGACCCGCGCTTCGCCCGCCTGGAGGAGACGTTCAAGCCCTCCCGCCCGCTCAGCGTCCCCGTCCACTACACCGGGTTCGTGACCGGCCGCGACGACGAAAGCTCGCCGGAACGAGGCGACCACGTCGTGATCAGCGCCGGCGGCGGGCGCGTCGGCCGCCCGCTGCTCGAAGAGGCGATCGAGCGCCTGAACGGCACGCCGATGCGCGCGATCGCCGGCCCGCTGATGCCGCAGGAGGACTTCGACGCGCTCAAGCGCCGCGTCCCGGGCAACGTCGAGCTCATCCGCTCCGTCCCGGACCTGTCGAAGGAGCTGCGCCACGCGGCCGCGAGCATCAGCCAGTGCGGCTACAACACGGCGCTCGACCTCGTCCGCACCCGTGTCCCGGCGCTCGTCGTCCCCTACACGACCCCCGAGGAGGACGAGCAGACCCGCCGCGCGCGCCGGCTGGAGGCGCTCGGCCTCGTGCGGGTCGCCGAGCACGTCGACGCCACGCTCCTCGACTTCGAACCCGCCCCCGCGAAACTGGACCTCGACGGCGCCGCCACCACCCGCGACCTCCTCTTCGAGCTGATCGCATGAGCACCGGCGCCCAGGTCCTCCGCCCCTACGTGCTCCGCCAGTGGCGCGCCCTCGCGGGCGCCGCCGGCGGCACCGCCGTGCTGGCACTCGCCGAGCTGGCCAAGCCGTGGCCGATCGCGCTGATCGTCGACCACGTGATCGGCGATCACCAGGCGCCGTTCACGCCCGACATGGGCGTACTGCTCGCGATCGGCGGCCTCATCCTCGCCATCGCGGTCGCCGAGACGACGTCGACCTACTTCGTCGGCCTGTGGCTCCAGTCGGCGGGCGAGCGGATCGCACACCAGCTGCGCGTCGCGATCTACGACCATCTGCAACGGCTGAGTCTCGCCTATCACCAACGCACGCCGAAGGGCGACCTCCTCACGCGCGTGACCGAGGACGTCAACGACATGGGCGAGCTGTTCAGCGACACGCTCGGCGAGATGCTCCAGGCCGCCCTGCTCGCATTCGGCATGACGGTGGTGCTGCTGATCATCGACCCCGTCCTCGCGCTCCTGAGCCTCGTCACCGCGCCGCTGCTGGTGGTGATCAGCTTCGTCTTCCGCCGCAGGGTGCGCGACCGGGCTCGCCGCCAGCGCCACCACGAAGGCGACCTGGCCAGCATCGCCAACGAGGCGCTGTCGGCGATGACCGTCGTGAAGGCGTTCGGGGCCGAAGGGCAGGAGTCCGAACGCGTGCGCAGCCGCAGCGAGCAGCGGATGGGCCTGGGCGTCGAGGTCGCGCGGCTGCAGGCCCGCTTCGACGGCACCGTCGGTGTGCTCCGTGCCTGCGCGACCGCCGTCGTCACCGTCTTCGGCGTGATCCGCGTGAGCAAGGGCGACCTGAGCGTCGGCGAGCTGGTCGTGTTCGTCTCCTACACCCGCAAGGCGTCCTCCCCGATGCGCTCGTTCGCCCGCGAGGCGGCGAAGCTCACCGCCGCGCTCGCCCGCGCCGACCGGATCGCCGAAGTGCTCACCGAGGACGACGTGATCGAGGACCGCCCACACGCCTATCGCGGCGGCCGCGCCCGGGGCGAGCTCGAGCTGGAGCACGTCAGCTTCCAGTACGCCGGGGAACGCGCCGCCCTCCAAGACGTGTCGATCAAGATCGCCGCCGGCCAACGGCTCGCGCTGACCGGCCCGTCCGGCGCGGGCAAGTCCACGCTCGCCGCGCTCGTCGCCCGCTTCTACGACCCGACCGAAGGCCGCGTGCTGATCGACGGGAGAGATGCCCGCGACTGCGCGCAGGAGTGGCTGCGCGAGCAGATCGCCGTCGTCCTGCAGGACACCGTGCTGTTCACGGGAACCGTGCGGGAGAACATCGGCTACGGGAGCGAGGCGAGCGACGCGCAGATCGTCGACGCCGCCAAGGCCGCCGCCGCCCACGACTTCATCCAGCGCCTGCCCGACGGCTACGACACGGAACTCGGCCCGCAGGGCACCGGGCTCTCCGGCGGCCAGCGCCAGCGCCTGGGCATCGCCCGCACGCTGCTCCGCAATCCACCGATCATCATCCTCGACGAGCCCACCACGGCGCTCGACGCCGACAGTGAAGCCCAGGTCATGGACGGACTCGATCGCCTGATGCGCGGCCGCACGTGCATCCTCATCACCCATTCGGCTCGGCTGGCTCACGCCGCCGACCAGATCCTCGAACTCGATCACGGACGCATCACGGAGGAGGCCTCCCTTGGCTAGAGCGCTCGTCACCGGAGCCGCGGGCTTCATCGGCTCACACCTCACCGACGCGCTGCTCGCGGACGGGCACTCGGTGCTCGGCGTCGACTGCTTCAACGACAACTACGCGAGCGCCGACAAGCGAGCCAACCTGGTCAAGGCCACCGACTACGACACGTTCGACCTCGTGATCGGCGACGTCGTCGAGCTCGACGCCGCGCGCCTGATCGAGCCGTGCGACGTCGTCTTCCACCTCGCGGGAGAGCCGGGCGTGCGCTCCAGCTGGGGCCCACGCTTCGACCGCTACACGCACCACAACGTCGCCGCCACGCAGCGCCTGCTCGAAGCGATGGTCGACTTCCCGGGCAAGCGCTTCGTGTACGCGTCATCGAGCAGCGTCTATGGCGACGCGCTCACGCTCCCCACGCCCGAAGACGTCACCCCGCGCCCGCTCTCCCCCTACGGCGTGACCAAGCTCGCCGCCGAGCACCTGTGCGTGCTGTACGCCGAAGAGCAGGACGTGAGCACCGTGGCGCTGCGGTACTTCTCCGTCTACGGCCCGCGCCAGCGCCCCGACATGGCGTTCCGGCGCTTCTGCGAGGCGATCGTGGACGGCAACCCGATCGAGGTCTTCGGCGACGGCTGCCAGTCGCGCGACTTCACGTTCGTGGGCGACATCGTCGCCGCCACGCGCGCCGCCGGGGAGGCGGACACGTCACCCGGGCGCGTGTTCAACATCGGCGGTGGCGGGAGCGTCAGCGTCAACCGCGCGCTGGAGGCACTCGCGGGCATCGCCGGCCGCCCGCTCGACGTGCGTCACTCCGAGCGCCAGGAGGGCGACGTCGCCGACACCGGCGCGGACACGTCCCGCGCCCGGGCGGAGCTGGGGTTCGCGCCACAGACGGCGCTCCAGGACGGTCTGGCGGCCGAACTCGAATGGGTGCGTGAACGGCCGCTCCCTTTGCCTAGGGTGCGCAGCTTGACCGCTTCTTGACGTTCGCTCCACCGAAGCTTGAGGGGGCGTCCCGATACGTCCCCCATGTCCCGCTTCACGCCCAATCGCCCCGAACACCTCGTTGCCTCGATCGTCGCCCTCGCCGAGCAGAGCAACCGACTCGCCCTTGACGCCGCCATGGAGGCCGCCCGTGCTGACTCCGACGGCCACACCACCGCGGTCGTCGACCAGATCTGCCGCCTCGCGGTCGGCTCCGGCGTCGCCGCCGGCGAGGTCGTCTGGCTCGTCACCGAGCTCGAGACGGCTACTGATGACCCGCAGCTCCTGCAGGAGGCCGGCGTCGCCGTCGCCGGGATGGAGAGCTGCCTGATCGCGGTCGCCCACGCCGTCCAGGAGGTCGCGGACCGCGGCGCGCCGATCGAGGTCACGTCTTCCGCCCAGGCCCTGCAGCGCGTCAGCGTGCAGCTCCACGAGCTGCTCCCACGGCTGCAGCACGCGTAGCTAACCGCCGAGCCGGGACAGTCGCAAGGCGAGGTGGCACAACAGCCGATCCTCGCCGTCGTGCAGGTTCACGCCGGCCACTTCCTCGATCCGACGCAGGCGGTAGTACAAGCCGCCGCGGTGAAGGGACAACGCCGCGGCGGTGCGTTTGACATCGCCCGCGTGATCGAGGTAGGCCTCAAGTGTCCGCACGAGCGACTGGTCTCCGGCGAGCAGCCTCCGGAGCCCTTCCGGGAGATCCTCCAACGCCGCGTCCGGCAACGCGGTGACGACGCGCTCGACGCCGAGCGCGTCCCAGCTCGCGGTGCCCGACTCCTCGTGGGCCGCGACCCGCAGCGCCGCCAGCGCGCGCCGGTACGAGTTGCCCGCGTCGATCAGGTGCTCGACCGCGTCGCCCTGGCCGATCAGCGCCCGCGGTGAGCTCAGGGCGCCCAGCGCTTCCTGCACCGCCGCGCCCCCGCGCTCCCCCGCTAAGCACACGAGCCGTTGCTCGAGCTCCGCGCACAGCGCCTGCTTGGCCGCGAGCCGCGCCCGCAGCCGGTCCAGCGCCTCCGCGCTCCACTCTTCCCCCGCCGGGCCCGCCGGGGCGGCGACCCACACCCGCAGCGGCCGCAGCGGCAGGTAGTGATCGGCCTCGAGGTCATGCGCGGCGGAAGCGGCCTCGTCCGGGTCGAGGCTGAGCAACGCGGTGACGAGTTGCTGCTCGTGGCGGCGACGGATGAGTTGTGCGTCGGCGTCAGGGCCGACGAGCGCCGCCGCCTCCGCGGCGGCAGAGCGCGCGAGCCGGAGCTCGTCGGGGCTGACGGCCGGGTCCTCGAACAGCCACAGATAGCCCAGGCGACGACCGCCGCCGACGAGCGGGACGCACACCCGGGCGCGCATGCCGATCTCCGGCCGGGCGGGGATGTGCACCGGCGCCGTGGCCGTGCGGATGCCTTCGGCGAACAGCGCGACGCGCGCCTCGTCGGGTGCGAGCCGGCCGAGGATGCTGGCGGTGCGGACCGCGTCGAGCTCGCCGAACTGGGTGCTGTAGGCCAGCGGCCTGAGCTCGGCGTCGTCGATCAGGACGGGCCGACCCAGGCTCAGGGATAACGAATCGACGATCTCCTGAAGCCCTCGGTCCAAACCGCGACCGAACTTACGCCATCAGCGGGTGCTGTTGGTCCGATCCTCTGTTTCCGGGAGCGCCAGGCGAGGATTGCCTTCTCGGAGCAGGAAGCGAGGATTGGACTGCGTGAGCCGGAAGGCCTGCACGTCGCTGACGCCGAGCCGGCGCAGCGCGTCGGCGCCGAACGGGAGGATCTCCTCACGGGTGCCGGGGTGCGTGTCGGACGCGAGGCAGTACACGCGGCCGGTCTGCACCAGGCGCGCGGCGATCCGCTGCGCGTCCGGGCCGTGGGCTCCGAGCAGGCTGGAGACGTTGACCTGCAGGAGCGCGCCCGCCTCGGTGTGCGGGGCGAGCCGGCTCAGGTCGCCGTCGTAGATCCGCTCCGGGTGCGCGAGCAGCAGGCCGTAGCCGAGGGCGGTGAGGCGCTCGACGGCGGCGTCGAACTCGTCGTCGAGGCCGCGGAACGGGCACTCGAGCAGCAGCCACTGCGCGTGCTTGGGACCCTGGGCGATGAGCTGCAGCTCACGGTCGTGCAGCGCGAGCGCGTCCTCATGGGCGAGTTCGCCGCCCGGGTGCAGCGTGACCTTCAGGCCCTCGGCGCGGATGGCCTCCTGCAGCTCCTCGCGCCGGCCGTCGAGCTCGAAGATGTCGATGTCCGGGAAATGCGCGCGCTTGATGTGCGAGGTGGTCGCGACATCGAGCACGTCCTCGCGGTCGAGCAAGCGGGCGAAGTGGACGGCGTCAGCGAGGGAGCGGGCGCCGTCGTCGAGGCCAGGCAGGATGTGGCAATGAAGGTCGACGTACGGCATGCCCCATAAGTGGTAACAGGGGTGGCCGCGGTGTCGAGTGACGTTTCACCGGTTCAAAACAGCTGCTAACGCATGAAACGGACCTTTACGACCGCTTTCCTCGCGGTGCGTGTGGGGAGCGAGAAGGCCCTGGTCTGCCCGCGTTTGAAGGCGATCCGGGTGGTCCGGGTGCCGACCTTGACCGTCAACGTGCCCCGCCGGGTCGCGCGGTAGGAAAATTGCAGCGGCGCGCCGGATTTGAGGGCGGAGCGGATCGCGCGGGTGAGCGCGGCGGGCGACCGGTGCACGGTGGGCCGCGCCGGGCGCGCGGGGCCGGGCGGGACGACGCGGGTGCCGGGCAACGGCGAGGCGGTCGGGACCGGCGAGACCGTCGCGACCGGGTCGGGCGTGGGAGTCGCGGTCGGGTCGGGCGGCGCGGTGGCCGTCGCGGTCGGCGTGGCCGTCGCGCCAGGCGTCGCCGTCGCCGTGGCGGTCGGCGATGCGGTCGCGCTGGGCGTGGGCGTGACGGTCGGGGTCGGCGTGACCGGGCCGATCCAGACGTCGCGCAGCCGCGCGGCGCCCTGGTTGCCGGCCTCGTCGCCCTGCCCGGCTTCGAGCTCGTAACGGCCCGGCGGGAGCGTCGAGGGGGCGGTCACGGTCCAACGGCCGTCCGTCGTCGGCGTCACGGTCATGGAGAACGCCGGCTCGAGGACCGGGTACGCGCGGCGGTAGGGATACAGGCGCACGAGGACCGGTCGCGCGTCGCTCGCACGGCCGGTGATGTCGCCGTCGTTGAGGCTGGTGTGATCCGCGGGGGTCTCGATGGTCACCTCCGGCGGCGTGGCGTCGACGGTGAAGCGGTGGATGAACGGCTGCGGCTCGACGTGGCCGGCGCCGTCGATCGAGCGCACGGACACGGTGTGCTCGCCGTCGGCGAGGCCGGTCGGCTCCCAACCCGAGGCGCAGGCCGTCCACGGGCGGGCGTCGACGCGGCACTCGAAGCGCGCGCCCTCGGCGGTCGAGCGGAAGATCAGGAACGGCCCGTCCTGGACGAGGCCAGGCGGCTCGGACTCGATGACCGTCACCGGCGTGGCGGCCGTGACGACGAACGGCTCGGAAACGATCGCGCCGCGGTTCTCCGCCGCGTCCAGCTGCGTGACCCGCACCGTCCGCGAGCCGTCCTGGAGCGGCGGCGCGTCGACCTGCCACGTCCCGTCCGGCGCGACCGGCGCCGTCGCCGTCATCAGCCCGCCGGTCACGCCGTAGTGGCTCACGGTCACGGTCGCGTCCGGCCAGTACTCGGCGGTGCCGCTCACGCGCGGCGTGGCGTCGGTCGTGGTCGCCGGCACGCTGACCGTCACCACCGGCGCGGCGCGGTCGAAGGTCCACGTGAAGACGGCGGGCGTCGGATCCACCAAGCCGTGCCGCACGGCGCGCACCTCGAAGCGGTGCGGGCCGTCCGCGGCCTCGATCACGCCCCACTGCGGGCAGGCGCCCCACGCCGCACCGTCGCGCCGGCACTCGAAGCTCGCGCCGGCGTAGTCGGAGCCCCAGTCGACGAGCACGTCGTCCCTCGCCACCGGCACGGACGGCGACGGCGTGACCTCGGTGTCGGGCGCGATGCCGTCCGGCTCGCTGGTGTCCACCGTGAACCGCGAGACCACGACGGTCTCGTTGCCCGCGTCGTCGCGATGCGTGACCGTGACCACGTAGTTGCGGTCGACCAGCCGCGGCGCCTTGGCCGTCCAGCGGCCGCCGACGATCGTTGCGCGCTCGTTCTCGAGCGCACCGAAGCCTCCGTCATACGAGCCCGCGGTGAACCACTCCACCCGCACGAACCCGAGCCCGTCGCCCTCGGCCCGCCCGGAGGCCACCGGGTGCGACACGCGCACGGTGCCCGCCGGCCCGTCCAGAGTGAGCCCCGTGGGCGCCACGGTGTCCTGGCGCCAGGTGAAGGTGGCCGGCGTCGGGTCCGTCTGCCCGGCGGCGTCGACGGCGCGGGTCTCGAGGGTGTGCCAATCGTCCGGGTACGTCCCCGGCAGCGGCCCGGACGCACACGCGAACCAGGCGCCGCCGTCGACGCGGCACTCGAACGTCGCGCGCGGGTCGTCGGACAGCGTCTGGATCGTCGGGCGCGTGTTGGAGACGGGGTCGGCCCACAGCGCGGTGTCGGGTGCCGCGTCGACCGTCAGCGACAGGTGCGCCGGCACCGGGTCGGCCACGCCGTCGGCGTCGATCGCGCGCACGCGCACGGCGTGCGGGCCGTCGGGCAGCCCGATCAGCCGGTGCGGCGCGCTGCACGGCAGCCACTCGCCGTTATCCACGCGGCACTCGAAGAAGCCGGGGCGGTCGGAGTTGAACGAGATCAGCGGATCGCGCTCGCGGATCGGCCCGCCAAGCAGTGGCTGCACCGTCGTCTCGGGCGCGCCGCGGTCCGGGCCGCCGGCCGCGCCCGCGCTCTCGAACGCCACGAGCCGCTTGCGCGACGCCTTCAGCACGAGCCCCTCACCGGCGACCAGCGACTGCCCCAGGCGCGGCTCGTCACCCGCCGCCGAGGTCCACACCCGCGCGCCGGTGTCCGCATCCACCGCGAACAGGCGCCCGCTGTCGGACGCCATGAAGACCTGCCGCCCGACCACGAGCGGCCGCGAGGTGAACCCGCCGTCGCCGAGGAACCGCCAGCGCAGCGGACCGCCCGCCGCCGGTGAGGCATCGAGCGCCCGGCCGCTCAGCGAGAACCGCAGCCCGTGGGCGAAGGCCGGCGTCCCGGTCACGTCGATCGCGTCGCGGATCGCTCCGTTCGCCGAGTCCACGACCACCTGCTCGTCCGGGGCCACGAAGACCCCGCCGCCCATCGCCGTCCGCGACCCCAGCGACGGCTCACAACCGGAGGCCGTGGCGATCAGCGCGCGCGTCGTGAGGTCGTAGCCGCGCCAGCCGCACAGCGCGGCCACCCAGATCGTCCGCCCGTCCGAGGTCGGCGGACCCGGCTCGTTCACCGCGATCTTCCAGAGTTGCTCGCCGTCCACCTGCCGGAGCGCGATGATCCCGCGGTCGTCGGTGACATAGACGACGCCGCCGAACGCGATCGGCCCCTGCGAGGCCCGCCGTGTCCACAGCAGCGCGCCGGTCGCCGCGTCATGGGCATGCACCCGCCCGCCGCCGACCACGAACACCCGTCCCGCGTCGTACGCCGTGTCGGCCTCCCGGCCGGACGGGTGCGAGCCGGGCAGCCGCGCGCTCCACAGCTCACGGCCGTCGCGCGCATCGAGCCCGAGCAACCGGTGCGTGGTGCCGCGGGTGTCGATCGTGAACACCTTGCCGTCGGCGATCAGCGAGCCGGCGGGCTCGGTGAGCTCGAGCGCCCAACGCTCGCGCAACGGCGCGGCCGGCGCGCCCGCGGCCAGCGCGCCGGAGTGCGCGGGATCCTGCTGGAACGCGCGCGCGTCGTCGCTGGAGCCCGGCGCGTCCGGCGTGAAGGCCGCGGGCGCGACCGCGGGCAGCCCGGCGCTCGCCGCCACCGCCGTGAACGCGGTGACCCCGTCGGTGGTCGGCACGACGAGCGTTCCGTCGCCCGCGGCGAGCCCGATCGCCCGCGGCTCGGCGACCGGATAGCGGCCGAGCGGGGCGCCCGTCGCCGCGTCCAACGCCTCGACGTGATCATCGCCTGAGACCGCGTACACCGTCGTGCCCGCCACCAGCGGCGCGCCCTTCACGCCGCCCTCGAGCGGCCGCGACCACTTGCTCGCGCCCGTGGCCTCGTCCTCGGCCACCAGTGCGCCGCCGACCGTGAGGATCGCCAGCGATCCCGCGAACGCCGGGCGCTGCGAGGACGCGTGGTCGCGCAGCCTCGCGCCCGTGGCGAGGTCGAGCACGAGCCCGCGGTCCGACCACACGCGCCCGGCGTGGATCGCGAGGTCCGCGGTCTCGCTGCCGTGCTCCGGGTCGTCGGCGCTGATCCACCGTTCGCGGCCGTTGTCGAGGCCGAAGCCGTACTCCTCGATCCCGTCGCCGAGCACCGCGAATCCGCCGCCGATGGTCGGGACGTTCCGCGCCCGCAGCAGCGCGCTCCAGATCTGCGTGCCGGCGGCGCCGTCGCGCGCGTCGAGGTAGCCGTCGGCGTTGACGTAGACGCGGCCGCCCGTGGCCACCGGGACCAGGTTGAAAATCGAGTCGTTGGTGCGGAACGCCCACAGCGCCTCGCCGGTGGCCGCGTCGAGGGCCTGCGCGACGCCGTAGTAGGACACCACGTACACGCGGCCGCCGTCGTAGGTGAGGTGCGAGCCGTGAGCCGCTACCGCGCGGCGCCAGAGCGTGCGGCCGGTAGCGCGGTCGAGCGCGTACAGCGTCCCGGTGGTGTCCGCGCCTCCGGCGATCACGAACACGCGGCCGCCCGCGACGAGCGGGAACCCGGTCGGGCCGTCGAACTCGCGCGTCCACGCGCGCGTCAGCGGTGGCCGCAGCGTCGGGTCGTCGACGTAGCCGTCGTGCGCGGCGTTCGCCTGGATGCTCGTCGTCTCGCCGGACGCGTGGGCGCCCGCGACCAAGACCCCGAGGAAGAGGAACAGCGCGGCGATGAGCGTTTTAAACGGCATGGGGCGGCCCGATTGTCCAGAAGTTGGGCGCCTGCGGTCGCGCTTGATCGGCATTATTGCGGCATGGCCCGCATCGCACCAGTCGACGAAACGTCCGCCCCGCCGGCTTCTCGGGAGCTCGCCGCCGCGCACGCCGCGACCGGTGGCCGGATGACGAACATGAAATGGACCCTGGCCCACGCGCCGGTCGCGCTCGACGCGCTGCTGCAGTGGTATCCGCTCTACGACCAGCTCACGCCGGTGCTCGGCGAGCGGCGCACGTGGCTGTTCTGCCACGCGATCTCGACGCAGAGCAACTGCCTGATCTGCTCCACGTTCTTCCGCCGGCTGCTGATCGACGGCGGCGAGGACCCGTCCGATCTGCAGCTGGACGAGTTCGACGATCTGATCGTGGACCTCGGCCGCCGCCTGGCCGTGGACCCGCACTCGGTCGATGACGCGCTGCACGCGAAACTGGCCGAGCGGTTCACGCCGCCGCAGATCGTCACGCTGATCGCGTTCGGGGCGATCATGCTCGCCACCAACATCTTCAACGACGCGATGGGCGTCGAGCTCGACGACTACCTCGAGGAGTACGCGGCGTGATCGCCTTCATCACCGGTGCCGCCCACGGGCAGGGCCGCGCGACCGCGCTCGCGCTGGCCGAGGACGGCTACGACATCGTCGCGCTCGACGTCGCCGCGCAGCTCACCTATCCCGCCTACCGAATGGGTTCGACCGCGGAGCTGGAGTCGCTGCAGGACGAGATCGAAGGCCTGGGACGCGAGTGCCTGACGGTGGTTGCCGACGTGCGCGACTACGAGGCCGTCGACGCCGCCGTGACGGCCGCGATCGAGCGCTTCAACCGGATCGACGTGCTGTTCAACAACGCCGGCATCTGCGCCTATGGGCTGGCCCACGAGCTGACCGAGCCCGAGTGGGACGCGATGATCGACATCAACCTCAAGGGCGCGTGGATCGTCGCCCGCCAGGTGATCCCGCACATGATCAGCCAGAAATCCGGCGTGATCCTCAACAACTCGTCGATCGCGGGTCTGCGCGGGATGGGTCGCCTGTCGCACTACGCCGCGTCCAAGTGGGGCCTGACGGGACTGACGAAGTCGTGGGCGATCGAACTCGCCCCGCACGGCATCCGGGTCATCTCGATCCACCCGACCGGCGTCGACGGCGCCTTGAATGACGGGCTGGCGATGATGGAGGGCAAGACGCCGCAGGAGATCGCCGAGGCGTCCGCGGGCAACCTGCAGCCCGTGCCGTGGATCGAGGCCTCGGACGTGGCCGAGGCCGTGCGCTGGCTGGTGAGTGACAAGGCGCGGTTCGTGACCGGGTCGCAGTTCGTGCTCGACGCGGGCTTGCTCTCCCGCTAGCGGTAGGAGGCCACGTCCGCGACGGGACTGCCGTCGTCCATGAAGCGCCAGCAGTCCGGTCGCGAGCCGTCGACGTCGTCGAACTCGTAGACCTGCGCGAGCCCGCCGCTGGACAGCGACTCGCCGTTGAACCGGGCCTTGTCCGGATCGGCGGCGAGCGCGGCCACCGCGCGACCGACGAAGCGCGGCGACTCGGAGATCACGAAGCCCGGGACCTTCTCGAGCGCGTCGCGCCAGTTGTCCTCGCGGACGCCGAAGTGCTCGAGCATCATCTCCGAGCGCAGCCACCCGGGGGTGAGCGAGATGCTGGTCCCGTCGTGCTTGGCCAGGTCCTGCGCGTGCGACCAGCCCATGCGGTTCACGGCGACCTTCGCGAGGTCGTAGAACGGGTTGATCCGGTAGGTGCGGGCGTTGTACTCCGCGGTGCCGTCGGTCATCTCGACCAGCAACCCGCCCGGGCTCTCGATCAGCAGCGGGAGCGCGTAGTGGGCGGTGATCAAGTGGGTGTCGATGCCCAGTCGGAGGAGCCGCAGACCGTTGTCGAGGTCGTGGTCCCACACCGGCTTGTCCCACTCGAACAGCAGCTCGCCGCCCCAGATGTCGTTGACGAGGACGTCGAGCCGGCCGTGATCGGCGCGGATGCGGTCGACGAGCGTCTTGACCTGCTCGTGCTCGAGGTGGTCCGTCGGCACGGCGATGCCCGTCCCGCCGGCCTCGGTTACGAGGTCAGCGGTGTCCTCGATCGTCTCCGTGCGCTGGTACTCGGACTGCCGGGCGCGGGTGCTGCGGCCGGTCACGTAGACGGTCGCGCCCGCCGCGCCGAGCTCCGTCGCGATCCCCCGCCCCGCCCCGCGGGTCGCCCCGGCGACGAGTGCCACTTTGCCTTCGAGCGGTTTATAACCAAGCATTCGGTTATTATTACCACGACGATGCCGAGACGGAAGACCCGCTCTGACGAAGACGTGCTGGATGCCGCCTTGGCGCTCCTGCGCGAGGGACGGCTCACGTTCGCGACGCTGGCCGAGGCGAGCGGGCTGTCGGGCGCGACCCTGGTGCAGCGATTCGGGTCCAAGGACGGGCTGCGACAGCGGGCACTGCTGCGCGCGTGGGATCAACTCGACGCACGCACGGCCGAGCTCGCCGCCCAGCCGATCGACGCGATCGAGCTACTCGTGGGGCTCTCCGGTCAGTACGACGAGATCGAGCAGTACGCCGAGAACCTGATGATCCTGCGCGAGGACCTGCGCGATCCGGTGCTCCGGGCCCGCGGCGCGGCGTGGGAGATCGAGTTGATCGCGGCGCTGGACGCGCGCTGCGGCCCCGGCACCGGCGCGCTGCTCGCCGCGCACTGGCAGGGCGCCGTCACCTGGTGGGCGTTCCGGCCCGAGCGCGCCCGCCTCGACGTGCACCTTCGCGAGACCCTTGGGCACCTGATCGATCTGCTGCCCGGGGGGTGCAGCAGTTGAGCGTCACCTGCCGGCGCCGGATTGCGGCACCCCCGCGAGCCAGCGGACGATCTCGGCGGCCGGCAGCGCGCGGGCAAGCGGGTACGCCTCGCCCGCCCACAGGTTGAACCGATCCGCGTCGCCCGCCGCCCGCGCCGCGGCCCGGAGCTTCGCCGTGGCGTGGTGGATCTCGGGGTAGGCGAGCGGCGCGTCGGGACGCTCGTCCATGAAGCGGTTCTGGATGCCGCGAGCGAGCCGGCCGCTGAACGCGCGGGTGAGGCCGGTCGGCGCATCGCCCGCCGCGAGCCGCTCGCGGTACGCGGGGACGGTGCCGGCCTCGTCCGCAAGCAGCAGCGCGGTGCCGACCTGCACGGCCGACGCACCCAGCGCGAGCGCGGCACGCACGGCCTCCGGCGTGCCGATGCCGCCGGCCGCCACGATCGCGACGGGCGCGCCCCGGCGACCCCGAGCCCTGCGGGCCACCACCGCCGCGGAGGCCACGTTGCTCCTGGGCGGCGACGTCGACGCGGACGCGATCGTCGCCCG
>JAPDDQ010000019.1 GCA_027587225.1 Solirubrobacter taibaiensis | reverse complement strand
CTCCGATCCGACTTGCTGCGGACGCGGGGTCGCGGTCCGCTGCGGGCGGGGCGTGGCCGTGCGCTGGGGGCGCGGCGCGGCGGTCGGGGCCGTCGCGGCCCGGCTGGGCGCTGACGCCGTGGGTGCCGGGGTCGACGATCGGCGCGGACGCTCGCGCTCGCGCTCGCGCCGGCGCTCCGGTTTGGGCCGTGCCTCGCGCGTCGGCGTCGGGCTCGCGGTGGGCGTCCGCGTGGGAGACGGCGTAGTCGTCTCGTTCACGCGCAGCTGAATCGGCGCGGGCGTGCTTGAACCGCGCGTGCCGCCGATCAGCGCGAACGCGCCTCCGAGCACGATCAGACAGCCGGCGATCGTCAGGATGTAGCGGCGCATGGTTCGCTCCAGGGTCGGGCGCCGGGCGCGTGCGGGCGCAGCGCGGCGGCGAGGTCGGGCAGGGTCGGGCGGTCCTCGGGATCGAAGGCCAGGCAGGCGGCGATGACGTCGCCGAGCGGGCCGGCCACGCGCGGTGGCGCATGGACGAGCTGCGGGAACTCCGGCTCCTCCTGCGGGAACGCGGGCGCGCCGGTCGCGGCCTCGAGCAGCACCGTGCCCAGCCCCCAGACGTCGGCCGCGGTGGTCAGCTCGTCGCCGCGGGCCTGCTCGGGCGCGAGGTTGCACCAGGTGCCGAGCCCACGCTTGTAACGCCCCGGCGGCCGGGCCATCGACAGGTCGATCAGCACCGCGCGGCCGCCGGTGGCGATCAGGTTCCCGGGCTTGACGTCCAAGTGCAGGAGCCCGTGGCCGTGCAGGTAGTGCAGCGCGCCGGCGACCTGCAGGCCGAGCCACGCCACCTCGTCGGTCTCCAGCGCCTTGGTGGCGATCAGGTGCGCGACGGTCTCGCCGTCGAGCGTCTCCATCACCAGCGTGTCCTCGACGACCTCGTAGCCGCGCACGAGGTGCGGGTGGCAGAGCTCCACGAGCCGCCGACCCTCGAGCCGCAGCGCCGCGGTGGTCCGCTTGGGCGCATCGGGGCGCGGCCGTTTGGCCACGCACGAGCACTGGCGCTCCTCGCTCCAGACCTCGTACGTGTCGTAGCGATTGGACCGGTTGAGGTGGGCGATCGTCTCGTAGCCCTTCATCGCACACGGCCTCCATCCAGGACGACGACCTCGTCGGCGGCCTGGGCCAGCACGGGGTCGTGGGTGATCAACAACGTGGCCCGGTCGCGCGCGATGGCGCGGAGCGGCGCGACGAGCGCCTGGGCGGCCTCGGCGTCGAGCCCGGCGGTGGGCTCGTCGAGGATCAGCACGGGCGCGTCCTGCAGCAGCGCCCGGGCCATCGCGACCCGCCGGCGCTGCCCGCCGGAGAGCGCGCGGCCCTTCTGGCCGACGGGCGTCGCGGGGTCGAGGTCGAGGCCCGTGACCGCGAGCGCCCGGCGGACATCCTCCGCGCTGGCGTCCGGGCGCCCGTAGGCGACGTTGTCGGCGATGGTCCCGTCGATCACCGGTGCGTCCTGCAGCAGGAGCGCGACGTTGCGTCGCAGCGAGGCGAGCGTGAGGTCGCGGACGTCGTGACCGTCGAGGTGGACCGTGCCGACGTCGGGGTCCAGGAAGCGCACCGCGAGCTTGGCCACGGTCGACTTTCCCGCCCCGCTCGCGCCCGTGAGCGCGACGAAGCGACCGGGCGGGACGACGAGGCTGGCGCCCGCGAGCGCCTGGCGGTCGTAGCTGAAGTGCACGCCGCGCAGCTCCAGCCGGCCTGTGGCCCGGGTGAGCTCCCGCGCGTGCGGGCGCTCGACCACGCGCGGTTGCGTGTCCAGCAGCTCCATCACGCGCTCGGCGCCGGCGGTGGCCTCGAACACGCTCGTGTACAGGCGCGTCAGGTCGCGCAGCGGGCGGTAGAGCTGCGACAGGTAGGCGAGGAACGCGAGCAGGCCGCCGAGCGTGAGGTCGCCCGAGCTGAGCGCCCAGGTGCCGAGCGCGAGGATCAGGATCGCGCCGGCCAGCTCGATCATGTCGATCACGGGCGCGAAGAGGCCGGCGACGCGCATGCCGGCCAGCTCGGCCTCGGACGCGCCCTCGGCCTCGCGCTTCAGGCGGGCCTGCTCGCGCCCTTGCGCGTTGGCGGTCTGGACGAGCGCGGTGTTGGCGAGCGCCTCCTCCAGCACTGCGCCGACGGTGCCGCTGCGACGCCGGCGTTCGCGCGCGGCGCGGCGGGCCAGGCGACCGAACGCGCGGGCGGCCAGCCACAAGGGCGGGATGACGACCAGTGACGCGAGCGCGAGCTTCCAGGACAGCAGGAAGAGGGCGCCGACGAAGAAGATGAGGCGAGCCGCGGCCTGAACGGCCTCGGCCAGCGCGGACAGCAGGAGCGTCTCGATCGCGTGCAGGTCGCCGGAGAGCCGGGAGAGCACGTCGCCGTGGCGGCGTTTGTCGAGCGCGTCGGGCTCGAGCCGTTGCAGGTGGTCGAAGACCTTGGCCCGCACGGACAGCGTGAACCGCTCCCCCACCCAGGTCGCGATGTACTCGTCACCGAAGGAGAGGAGCGCACCGACCAGCGCGAGCGACGCCATCGCGGCGGCCAGCGGCCACAGCGCGGCGAGGTCGGCCGGGACGAGCACGTCGTCGACGACCGACTTGAAGAGCCAGATCTCGACCGCCTCGATCGCCGGCAACGCGGCGGCCAACGCGAGCCCGGCAAGCCAGCGCTTGCGGTAGGGGCGAGCGAACGGCCAGAAGCGGCGCAGGATGCTGCGAACCCGCTGGGCCGGCGCGGCGGCGACCATCTGGTCGTCGTCCGCGGCCGGCGCCAGCGAGGCGCTGAGGCGGTCGAGCAGGCGCACGTGCGGCTGCTAGGTGTTGGAGCGGTTGCGGGCGACGCGGCGGCGACGACGACGCCGGACCTTCTTGCGGCGACGGCCCGAGTTGCTGTTGCTGTCGGAGTTGGCGCTTGAGATGCGTGCCGCGGCCGAGATGGCCTTGAACGAGCGGTGAGCCATGGGGTGCCTCCCGTGGGTGGATTGACCTTGCGAGAAGCAGAATCTCCTTGGGCCGTAAGCCGACCGTGAGGAACCCGTGAGAGAGTTCTCACGCTCCCGAGTAGGATCGGTGGCAATCGTTTGCCGCCGCCTGAAGGAGCCAAATGTCCACTGTCACCGTCGTCGATCCCGCCACCGAGCAGGAGGTGGCTTCCTACGCCGAGCACGGGCCTGCGCAGATCGACGCCGCGGTGGCCGCCGCCGACGCGGCCTTCCGCGAGTGGCGTCGCCTCCCGATCGAGGAGCGCGGCGCGCTGCTGACCGCGGTCGCCGGCATCCTGCGCGAGCGCTCCGAGGAGCTCGCGCAGCTCGTCGTGTCGGAGATGGGCAAGCCGCTCGCCGAGGCACGCTTCGAGATCGAGAAGAGCGCGTCGGCGTGTGAGTACTTCGCCGAGACCGCGCCCGGCATCCTCGCCGACCAGACCGTCGACGCGGGCGACGGGCGCCACATCGTCAGCTACGAGCCGATCGGGATCATCTTCGCCGTGATGCCGTGGAACTTCCCGTTCTGGCAGGTCATCCGCTTCGCCGGGCCTGCGCTGATGGCGGGCAACACGGCGCTCCTCAAGCATGCGCCCAACGTCTCGGGCACGGCGTTGGCCCTGGAGGAAGTGTTCACCGCGGCAGGCGCGCCCGCGGGCGTCTTCACCAGCCTGATCGTGGCGCCGCAGAACGTCCCGGACGTGTCGGCGCGGCTGATCGCCGACCCGCGAGTGGCGGCCGTCACGCTGACGGGCTCCGAGCGCGCGGGCGCGTTCGTCGCCGCCGAGGCGGGCAAGGCGCTCAAGAAGAGCGTGCTCGAGCTCGGCGGCTCGGACCCGTTCGTCGTGCTCGCGGACGCCGACCTCGACGTCGCGGTCAAGCACGCCGTCACGGGCCGCCTGATGACCGCGGGCCAGACGTGCATCGCGCCGAAGCGCTTCCTCGTGGACGCGACCGTCGTCGACGCCTTCCAGACCAAGCTCGTGACGGCGCTGGAGGCGGTCAAGATCGGCGACCCGCGCGAGGAGGGGGTCGGCCTGGGCCCGCTCGCCCGCGAGGACATCCTCGAGAACCTGGAGCGCCAGGTGGCCGCGACGATCGCGGAGGGCGCGGAGCTCAAGACAGGCGGCACGCGCCTGGACCAGCCCGGCTTCTTCTTCCCGCCGACCGTCCTGGGCGGCGTCAAGCCCGGGATGACGGCGTTCGTCGAGGAGACGTTCGGGCCGGTCGTCGCGATCACGCCGTTCGCGACCGAGGACGAGGCCGTCGAGCTCGCCAACGACACGCGCTACGGGCTCGGCGCCACGGTGTGGAGCCAGGACACCGAGCGCGGCGAGGCCGTCGCGCGCCGGATCGAGTCCGGGCTGGTGTCGGTGAACGCGCTCGTCGCGTCCGATCCGCGGCTCCCGTTCGGCGGCATCAAGCGCTCCGGCTACGGGCGCGAGCTCGCCGCCGTCGGCATGCACGAGTTCACGAACATCCGCACCATGAAGGTGATCGGGTAGGACTCCGGGCATGTCCCGCGTCTTCGTCATCACCGGTGCCAGCTCGGGCATCGGCGCCGCCACCGCCCGCCAGGCCGTCGAGGCCGGGTATCGAGTCGTGCTCGCCGCACGGTCCAAGGACAAGCTCGACGGGCTCGTGGAGGACCTCGGCGGCGCGGACCACGCGTTGGCGGTCGAGACCGACGTGACCGAGTGGGAGGCCAACGAGGCGCTGATCGCGGCGGCGACGGACACGTTCGGCCAGGTGGATGTCGTCTACGCCAACGCCGGCTTCGGCGCCACGCGCGGCTGGCTCGAGGAGACGCCCGAGCACTGGCGCGCGATGGTCCTGACGAACGTGCTGGGGGCGGCCTACACCGTGCGCGCGGCCATTCCCGCCTTGAAGGCGTCGAAGGGGCACGTCCTCCTCACCGGGTCCGTCGCCGGCCGCCGGGTCATGCCGGGCAGCCTCTACTCAGCGACGAAGTGGGCCGTCACGGCGATGTCCGAGGCCGTGCGCATCGACCTCAACGGCACGGGCATCCGCACCACGCTGATCTCCCCGGGCGGGACGGAGACCCCGTTCTTCGACAACCCGTCCGACGGGCGGCTCGAGGCGGACGACATCGCGCGGGCCGTGCTGTACGCGGTCTCACAGCCCGCGCACGTGGACATCAACGAGATTCTCGTCCGCCCGACGGCCCAGGAGCTCTAGGCGCAGCGGGTCGGCTTCGTGGCACCCACGTTCAAGCACAGGAGCTGTGACTTGACGGTGCCGCGACTGCCGACCGTGAGCCGCCGCACCGACCCGATCTCGTTCGCCCGCGTGGTGCGGATCTCGATCACGGCGCCCTTGCGCAGGTAACGCGACTTGAATTGCGTGAGCACGCTGACCGTGCGCTTGCTCTTGCCCGTGACCGTCTTCTTCGTGAACGGGCAGCCACGGGCCTTCGTGGAGCAGCGGATCTCGATCTTGTCGCCCGGCTTGATCTCGCCCACCGTCACCTTGGTGAAGCGCATCCGGTTCTTGCTCGCCTGCCGCTTGATGCTGTAGGAGACGGGTGAGACGACCCGCGCGTACAGCGGGCCGTTCTTGCAGTCCTCGTCGACCGCGTTGCCGATGATCTCCCCCGCCGCGGGGTTGATCGCCGCGTTGTCCGGCGCGCAGTCCCCCTCGTTGGCGTAGCCGTCGCCATCGCGGTCCGGCGCGATCTCGCAGTTCTCGGCGAAATCGACGGGATCGGCGTAGAGGGTGTCCGTGCCGGTGCCGCAGTCGATCGAGTCGTAGCGGCCATCGCGGGCGTCGATGACGTCGTCGCCCTCGTTGCCCTCCAGCCGGTCCTCGGCTTTGCCGCCGAAGATCTGGTCGTTGCCCGGCCCGCCGTAGAGCCGGTTGCCGAGATCGTTGGCGACGATGCGGTCGTTGCCTGAGCCACCGGTGGCCTGCTCGCCGTCGTTGCCGACGTTGTCGCCCTCCCCCGCCTCGCCGTCGTCGGCGTTGCCGCCGAGCGTGATCGTCACCGGGTTCACCCGGTTCGCGTACGAGATCACGTCGTAGCCGTCGCCGGGGAAGATCAGGTCGGTGCCGGTGCCCACGTTGAACGTGTCGTTCTGCGGACCGCCGGTGACGTAGTCGTTGCCCGGCCCGTCGTCGATCCCGTTCGCGCCCGCGCCGCCGCTGAGCGTGTCGTCACCCTCGCCGCCGTAGAGGTTGTCGTCACCCGCGTTGCCGGCGATCGTGTCCGCGGCCGGCGTGCCGGTGATGTCGTCGTTCCCCGGGCTGCCGTTGGCCTTGAGCGCGGCGCCGGACGTGACCGCGGACGCAGTGAGCGTGTTGCCGGTCCCGATCAGGGTCGCGTCGAACGCCGAGCCGATGCAGCTCGCCTGGTTCGGCGTCGGCAGCGTGCACGCCCCCGGCCCGCCCAGAGTCATGGGCTTGTCGGAATCGATCACGTGGAACGCGCTGTCGAAGCTGAACGTGACGTTCTCAGCGCCCACCCCGGTGAAGACGATCGTCCCATTCTCCACGCGCACCTGCCCGGCGAGGGCGGAGGCGGGGAACACGAGCAGGACGACGAACGCGAGTACGGCGCGAAGCACGATCATCGCGCGACCGTACCAGCCCTGAACGAAGAAAGGCCCCGGAATCCCGGAGCCTTGCGAGTGGGCGATCCTGGATTCGAACCAGGGACCTCTTCCTTATCAGAGAAGCGCTCTAACCGACTGAGCTAATCGCCCGCGAGGCCGCATGATAGCGACCTACGCGGCCAGTCGTTCGGCGAGCTGCAACGCTTCGTCCAGGGAGTCGAAGGACAGCGCCACGGTGTACCCGGTACCACGCGGCTTGACCTTCACATCGGTCCCGAAGGCGCGGCCGAACGCGTCGCCCAGACGGATCGCCGCGTCTTCCTGGTCCGGGTGCAGCCCACGTGAAGCCTTCGGCCCAGACTCGGGCGGACGGGCCGCCTCGCGCGCCCGGGCCTCGGTCTCACGCACCGTCCAGCCCTCTTCGACGGCCGTACGCGCCAGCCGCCGGCGATCAGCGTGGTCCGGCGCCGTCAGCAGCGCTCGGCCATGACCCTCGGTGAGGCTGCCTTCGATCAGCATCTCGAGGACCTCGTCCGGGAGGTCCAGCAGGCGCAGCAGGTTGGAGACCGCGACGCGGGAGCGGCCCACGCGGCGGCCGACCTCCTCACGGGTGAGCCCGAGCTCGTCGACGAGCATCGAGCAGGCGCGCGCCTCCTCGATCGGGTTCAGGTCCTCGCGGACCATGTTCTCGATCAGCGCGATCTCGAGCGATTCCAGCTCGCCGTGCGTCGCGACCACCGCCGGCAGGAGCTCGAGGCCCGCGAGCCGCGCGGCGCGCCAGCGGCGCTCACCCGCCACCAGCTCGTAGGTGCCACCGGGGCTGGGCCGGACGAGCACCGGCTGCACGACGCCGCGCTCCTTGACCGACTCCGCGAGCGCGACGAGCGCCGCTTCGTCGAACGCCTTGCGCGGCTGGAGCGGGTTCGGGGCGATCAGGTCCACCGGTAGGCGGCGGAGCTCGGGCACGGGTTCGGCACCCTCGGTCGGAGCGAGGATGGCGGCCAGGCCGCGGCCCATCCCGCGAGGACGATCAGCCACGTGCGGCCACCTCCTTGGCGAGCTCGAAGTAGGCCTCGGCCCCTGAGCAGTGCGGGTCGTGATGGATCACGGGGATGCCGTAGCTCGGCGCTTCGCCGAGCCGGACGTTGCGCGGGATGACGGTGTCGAAGACCAGGGCCGGGAAGTGCGCGCGGACTTCGCGCTCCACGTCCTGCGCCAGCTTCGTGCGTGCATCGTGCATCGTCAGCAGCATCCCCGCGACGGTGAGCCGCGGGTTGAGGTCACGCTGGATCAGCGACAACGTCTCCAGCAGGCCGGCGAGCCCCTCCAGCGCGAAGTACTCGGTCTGAACCGGGACGATCACGCGTTCGGCGGCGACGAGCGCGTTGACCGTCAGCGGACCGAGCGACGGCGGGCAGTCGAGCAGGATGAAGGCGTATTCCTCGCGCAGCGGGTCCAGCGCCTCACGCAGGCGGCGCTCAGAACCGGCCAGCCGCGGCAGTTCCATCGTGGCGCCGGCGAGATCTGGCGTGGAGACGAGGATCGAAAGCCGGTCGATGTCGGTGCTACGGACGGCTTCCCGGGCGGAAACGTCCCCTGAGAGGACGTCATAGACCCCTGCGCCCTCGCGCGCGACCCCCAGGCCGACGGTGGCGTTGCCCTGAGGATCGACGTCCACGACGAGCGTCTCGTAGCCGGCAGCGGCGATACACGCGGCCACATTGACCGCGGTGGTCGTCTTGCCGACCCCGCCCTTCTGGTTCGCGATCGCGTAGATGGTGCCCATTCGGAGGTCGACGCTAGCGGCGCGGTCGGTCGGACCGGCAGCGATGTTTCACGTGAAACGCGTTATTTGCGCCGGAGCGCCTAGGCCAGAGGGCGCTTGGTGGCCATGCCGGGGCGCCGCGGGAACCGTTCGGGCGTCTCCCCGATCTTCCGGAACACGTGCAGGGAATGATCGCGCGCGCCCTCGTACGGCACGACGGGGATCACCTCGACCGGTTCCAGCCCGACGATTCCGGCCGCCACCGCGCCCGCCGCAGTCTCCTCCGGCGAAGCGGCGCCCTTCCAGGCGACGAAGTGCCCGCCGAGCTCCAGCAGCGGCGCGGCGTACTCCACGAGGACGGGCAACGCGGCAAGCGCGCGAGCGGTCACGACATCGTGCTGCCCGCTCCACTCCTCGACCCGCGCGTGCACGACGGTGGCGTTCGTCAACCCACTCAGCTCGACGGCGCGCTCCAGGTAGCGGCAGTGCCGGATCGCGCTCTCGACGAGCCAGACGTGCGCGTCCGGGAGCGCCGCGGCGAGTGCCAGGCCGGGCCAGCCCGCACCGGAACCGAGATCGGTGATGCGGCGGGCCCCCGCGACGTACGGGAGCTCGATCGCACTCAGCGAGTCGGCAACGTGCCTGCCGACCGCTTCGCCGGGATCGCGCACGGTCGTCGACGCGGTGGGATCCGTCGCCTGCAGCCCGAGGATCACGGCCAGCGCATCAACGGCATGCGCCGGCGCGACGTCCTCGAGATGTTTCACGTGAAACGCTCCGCTCTAGAGCGGGGCGACGACCAGGTGTCGATCCGGCTCCGTGCCTTCGGAGTAGGTCTCGACATCCTCGCGGTCCTTCAGGTACTCGTGGACGACCTTGCGCTCGGTGGCGCTCATCGCGTCCAGCGCCACGGGACGGCCGGAGCTCGCAGCCTTCTCGGCGGCCTCATCGGCCTGGCGCTGCAGCGCCTGCTCCCGGCGCTCGCGGTAGCCCGCGGCGTCGACGACCACGCGGACCCCAGCCGAGGGCGGCTGGTCTCGCGTGGCGGTCTTGAACGCCAGGTGTTGGACGGCGTCGATGGTCTGCCCGTGGCGGCCGATGAACAGGCCCAGATCCTCACCCTCGAGGGTGGCCTTGATGATCCGGCCCTCCTCCTCGATGAGGACGTCGGCATCCAACGCGAGCGCATCGCTCACGTGCTCCAGTAGATCCCGCACGCGATCGGCGGACTCGCTCATCGGCGCCTCCCAGAACGTTTCTTCTTCTTACGGGGTGACTTCGGTGGCGGGCCGGCGGGTTTGCCCTTCGGCTCCTCGCCGCGCGCCTTCGGGGCCTTCTTCTTCTCGGGCGCGGCCGATGTGCTCGTGCTCGCCTGTTTGAAGGCGTCGAACAACCCCGGCGGCTTCTCGCCCTCCGCGAGCGCGGGACGCAGCGGGCCGAGGCGCTTCTTGATGATCGCCTGCTGGCCGATCGTCCAGACGTTCGTCGTGATCCAGTAGACGAGCAGGCCCGCCGGGAACTGGATGACGAACAGGACGAAGATGAACGGCAGCGCCAGGAAGATCATCCGCTGCGTCTTGTCCGTGGTGGTGGACATCAGCAGCGTCGACAGCAGCTGCGAGCCGACGTAGAGGACGATCAGGATCGCCAGCGTGGCGCCTGTGGCCTTGTCCGTCAGGTCGCTGATGAACAGGAACTGCGACGCATCCGTGGACCCGCAGGGCTTCGGTGTCTCCAAGCCCTCGTTGATCTGCGGGCAGATGTCGTACCGCAGATCGATACGGAGCATGTAGTAGAGCGAGATGAAGACCGGGAACTGCGCCAGCATCGGCAGGCACGAAGAGAACGGATTGACCTTGTTCTCCCGGTAGAACTTCATCATCTCCTGGTTCATGCGCTCCTTGTCGCCCTTGAACTTCTCCTGGAGCTTCTTCATCTCCGGCTGGAGATGGGCGAGCCGCTGCATCGAGTGGAACTGCTTGAACGTCAGCGGGAGTAGGCAGGCGCGCACCAGTACGGTCAGCGCGATGATCGACCAGCCCCAGGACCCGATCACATCGTGGATGTGAATCAGGATCCAGTGGAAGAAGTCGATCAGCGGCTGGATGACCGGTGTGCCGCCGTGGGCGTCGGCGAAGAGGTTGAGCCAGTTCATGAGGTGGGGTGCGGAGTCTTGGCGGCGGGCACAGGGTCATAGCCCCCGTGACTGAAGGGATTGCAGCGCAGCAGGCGCCACGCTGCCAGCGCCGTGCCTTTGAGGATGCCATAGCGCCCTATGGCCTGGACCGCGTACTCCGAACAAGTGGGGTGGTATTTGCACCGACGCGGGAACGCCGGCGAGATGAACCGCTGGTAGAAGCGGATGGGAGCCAGGGCCAAGACCTTCATGCGGGCGCGCCTCCGAGCCCGTCGACGAGCTCGGCCAGCGCGGTGCGCATGCCTTCGGCGCCCTCACGCTCCGCGAGGTCGCGCGCGTCGGGACGCGCGACGACGACGTAGTCCGACCCGGCCGGCAACCGCTCGGCCTCCTGCCAGAACGCTTCGCGCAGGACGCGCTTCACGCGGTTGCGATCGACGGCGCCGCCGACCTTGCGCGAGACGGAGAGCCCGAGGCGCGGGCCCTCCTCCTCGGCTGAGGCACGAGCCTCCGCATCCTCGTCCGAGCGCGGAAACGCGTAGAGGACGAGAAAGCGGTTGCCCTTGGAGCGACCCTGGCGATAGACGCGCTCAAACTCCGCGCTGCGGGACAACCTGCGGCGGCGGGGAGCGCGATCGCGCACGGGCCTGGCGCTACTTGTCGCTGACGCTGAGCCGCTTGCGACCCTTGTCGCGACGGCGCTTCAGCACGAGGCGACCCGCTTTCGTGCTCATACGCTGGCGAAACCCGTGGGTGCGGGCTCGCTTTCGCTTCTTGGGCTGGTAGGTGCGCTTCACAGTTCGTGGACTCCTTCGCCGCGGGCCGGGATGGTTCGGGCGGCTCGGCGCAGGACCGAGCCGGGCTCGCTGCGCGGCGGCGAGGAAGGATACAACGCTCGCGTCGTGCACAGGGCAAAGCACACGTTGCGGACAGATGTTCACATCGCGCTGATCGACATTCGTACGCGATTTGCGGAGGCGCTCGAAGAACCGGCGGATCGGGTCGCCAGGGCTTTGCTAGGTTTGCGCTCCGGCCGCCTCGGCGGCCTTCTCTTCCAGTCGATCTCGATCCTCGGTGTCGCCGAGGAGGTCCCTTCGCGCGCCCGTGTCAGAGCCTGATCCAGCCACCATCTGGCACCGCTTCCGCAGTGAGTTGCGCAAGGCGGTCAACGAGTCGACGTGGCACATCTGGCTCGAGCGCATGGGCTTCCGCGAGCTCGAGGGAACGACGATCGTCCTCGAGGCGCCCGACGACGTCCGCACTTGGGCGCATGCCCGCTTCGGCCGTGTGCTCACCGCCTGCGCGGAGACCGTGCTCGGACCGGGCGCGACCGTCCGTGTCGCCGCGCCCGACGAAGCGCCGCCGGCGCCCGCGAAGACCGTCGGTCCCCCGCCGAAGGCCGCGGCCGCGCAGCAGCTCAACCCGCGCCTGACCTTCGACCAGTTCGTGATCGGCGAGAGCAACCGGCTCGCGCACGCGGCCGCGCTCGCCGTCGCCGAGACGCCCGGGCTCGCCTACAACCCGCTCTTCATCTGCGGTCCGCCCGGGCTGGGCAAGACCCATCTCCTGCACTCGATCGCGAACTACGTCCACGAGCACGGCGGTGGCATGACCGCCCGCTACACGACTGCCGAGGCCTTCACGGATCACTTCGTCGCGGCGATCCAAGGCGGCGACATGGAGGCGTTCAAGGCCGCCTACCGCGGCGTCGACGTCCTCCTCGTCGACGACGTGCAGTTCCTTGCCCAGAAGGCCCGCACGGAGCAGGAGTTCTTCCACACCTTCAACGTCCTGCACCAGGCCGGCGCGCAGCTCGTGCTTACGTCGGATCGCCTCCCGCGGGACATGAAGTCGCTCGAGGACCGGTTGCGCGAGCGGTTCGAGGCCGGCTTGGTGTGCGACGTGCGCGCCGCGGACCGCGCCACGCGCCTCACGATCCTGCGCAAGCGCGTGGCCCAGGACGACGTGGGCGAGGTCGACCCGCGGGCGCTCGAGCTGATCGCGGACCGCGTGGACGCGAACATCCGCGCGCTCGAGGGCGCACTCATCCGCGTGATCGCCTTCGGCTCGCTCACCGGCAAGCCGGTCACGGCCGAGCTCGCGGCGGAGGTCCTCGCGGGTCTCTATCCCGAACTGGCGAAGAAGAAAGCCGTGCCGACGGTCCAGGAGATCCAAGAGCGGACGTGTGCGGCGTTCGGCATCTCGATGGAGACGATGTTGTCGTCGAGCCGGACCCAGCCGGCGGCGTTCGCCCGCCAGGTCGCCATGTACCTCGCGCGTGAACTGACTGGCGCCACGCTGCCGACGATCGGACGCGCGTTCGGCAACCGCAACCACACCACCGTCCTCCACGCCTGCCGCCGGACGACCGAGCGCATGGCCGAGGATCGCGAAGCCTACGAGGCTGTGCATAGCCTGCTCCGGTCACTCGCCGGCAACTGATGCGGTCCGACCTTCCTGACAGACTTCGACAGTTCATGCACAGGCCGCGTCCGCTCTGCGGCGTCCTTCGTCAGGCTTGTGCACAGATTGAACAACCCCGATGACCACTGAACAGATTCATCACCCGATCTCGACGCGAGAGGCAGCAGCCGCATGAAGATCACCACTCGGCGCGACGCGCTTTTCGCTCAGCTGCAGACCGTCACCCGCGCGGCGTCCACGCGCAGCGCGGTCCAGGCGCTCTCCGGCGTGCAGCTGCTGGCGTCCAAGGACGGCATCGAGCTCCGGGCCACCGACATGGAGATCGGTCTCCGTGTCCCGCTCGAGGGCGAGGTCGTCCGTGAGGGCTCCGTCGTCCTGCCGGCACGACTGGCCGTGGACGTCATCCGCGCGCTCCCCGGCAAGGACGTCTCGCTCGAGCTCCGGCCCGTGGAGCAGGACGTCGAGATCCTCGGCGGTACCGCGTCCTTCTACATCCGCACGCTGCGGCTCGAGGACTTCCCGCCCTTCCCGGAAGTCGACGGCGACGTCGTCGAGGTGCCGGGTGAGGCGTTCGTCGGCACCGTGAACAAGGTCGCCCGGTCGGCTTCGCGCGACGAGACACGCCCCGTGCTGACCGGCATCCTCGTCTCGGCCAGCGGCGACGAGCTGCGGATGGTCGCGACCGACTCCTACCGGCTCGCCGTCAAGGAGACCAAGCTGGAGGCGCCGCTGGCCGGCTCGTTCGAGGCCAACGTCCCGGCGCGGGCGCTGCAGGAGCTCACCCGGATCGTCCAGCACGAGAACGCCGAGACGCTCGCCGTGTCCGTGCGCGCCAACCAGGTCGTGTTCTCGGTCGCCGGCGTCGTGTTGTCCTCGCGGCTGATCGACGGGCAGTTCCCGAACTACCGCCAGCTGCTGCCGGACACCTACGAGCACGAGCTGCGGCTCGCCGGTGGGGAGATCACGGAGGTCGTCCGTCGTATCTCGCTGCTGGCGCAGAAGAACGCGCCGCTGCGGCTCGCGTTCATCGAGGGTGAGCTGACGGTGTCGGCGCGGACGCCGGACGTGGGCGAGGCGCGCGAGACGATCCCGGTCCCGTTCGCCGGCGACGGCCTGGAGATCGGCTTCAACCCGGAGTTCCTGCGCGACGGCCTGGAAACCACGGAGGGCGACGTGATCATCAAGCTCATCTCGCCGCTGCGCCCCGGCCTGCTCGAGGCCGCGGACGGCTCGGGCTTCCAGTACCTCCTGATGCCGATCCGCCTGAACGTGTGATCGTCAGGTCCCTGGCCCTCCGCGACTTCCGCACGTATTCCGCCGCGGAAGTCCGGCTGGGCCCGGGCCTCACCGTCATCACCGGCCGCAACGGCGCCGGCAAGACGAACCTGCTGGAGGCGATCTACTTCGCCTGCACGGCGCGCTCGTGCCGGACGTCGAACGAGCGCGAGGTGGTCCGCTTCGGCGCGGAGCTCACACGCACCGAGCTCGTCTGCGAGGACGGGCTCGGCCGCCACGAGGTGACGGTCGGGTTCAAGCCCGGTGAGACGAAACGCCTGCGGGCCGACGGTGCTCCGGTGGAGAACCTGGTGGGGACCGGTGCCCGGCCGCTCGTGTCCGTCTTCCTGCCCGATCGTCTGGAGCTGGTCGTCGGTGCGCCGGCGCTGCGGCGCGCGCATCTGGACCAGGTGATCGCCGCGCTCTGGCCCGGGCGTTCAGGGACCCGCCGGTCGTACAGCGCCGCGCTCGCGCAACGCAACGCGCTGCTGGCCTCGATCCGCGCGGGCCGCGCTTCCCGGGCCTCGTTGCCCGCCTGGGACGCGGAGCTCGCCCGCCACGGTGTGGCGCTGATGGCCGATCGCGCGGCCACCGTCGCCAGGCTCCGCCCTCGTTATGCACAGCATGCACAGGGCCTGGGGCTCGAGGGCAAGGTGGAGCTGCGCTACAAGCCGCGCTCGACGGCCGAGAGCGCGGAGGCGCTGGCGGAGGAGTTGGCCGAGCGCCTGGACTCCGACCTGGAGCGCGGTTTCACCGGCCACGGCCCGCATCGCGACGACGTCGGCTTTCGCCGCGAGGGCCGGGAGCTGCGGTCTTACGGCTCGCGCGGTCAGCAGCGGCTCGGCCTGCTCGCGCTCCTCCTCGCCGAGCGTGAGGAGCTGGCGGACGCACACGGGGCCGCTCCGCTCCTGTTGCTCGATGACGTGATGTCCGAGCTGGACGCGACCCGCCGCGGCCGTCTGGTGGACCTTCTGCGCCGCGACGGGCAGTCCGTGATCACCACCACCGAGCTCGACCACGTGCCCGGCGGCGAGGAGTCGGACGTCACGCGGATCGAGATCGTCGACGGCGAGGTTCTGCAGGAAGTGGCGGCATGAAGCGCCGCCGGACGCCGCGGCCCGTCTCGTTCGCGCTCGGCTCGCTGCAGGACGACCTGGAGCCGGCCACGCTGCTGGCGGCCATCCAGCGCCGGTGGCCGGAGGTCGCCGGCGCCTTCGCGAGCTGCTCCCAGCCCCGCTACGAGCGCGACGGCGTGCTCACCGTGGCGTGCACCAGCGCCGTCCAGGCGCAGGAGCTGAACCTCATGTCGGAGCTCGTCGTCGCCCGCCTGAACGAGGCGCTCGGGCGCCCCGCGATCACGCGATTGAAGACCCAGGCGACGGGCGTCTGAGGCTTGACAATCTCCGAAGCTGTGGTACGCGCGCGCGTCAGTATTCCGATCCCGCCGACTGCTAATATCTGACGCAACGATTGGCCACGGCCCGGCTCCGGACGCACTGTCTGAGTCGGGTCGTCGCTTGTGTGTGGACGAAGGAGACCCTTGAGCACCGGCGATCCCCAGAACGGCAACCCGCAGCCCGGCTACGACGCCCAGGACATCACCGTCCTGGAGGGTCTAGAGGCCGTTCGCAAGCGCCCGGGTATGTACATCGGCTCGACCGGTGTGCGCGGTCTGCACCACCTCGTCTACGAGGTCGTGGACAACTCGGTGGACGAGGCGCTCGCCGGCTACTGCGACACGGTGACCGTCAACATCCATCCGGACAACTCCGTCACGGTGGTCGACAACGGCCGCGGCATCCCGGTCGCGACGATGGAGAAGGAGGGCAAGTCCGCCCTCGAGGTGGTCCTCACCGTCCTGCACGCCGGCGGCAAGTTCGGCGAGGGCGGCGGCTACAAGGTCTCCGGCGGCCTGCACGGCGTGGGCGTCTCCGTCGTAAACGCGCTGTCGGACGAACTGAACGTCACGATCAAGCGTGACGGGTTCCACTGGCACCAGACCTACGTGCGTGGCGCGCCGCAGGCTCCGCTGCGTCAGGGCGAGCCCACGGACGAGACCGGCACCACCATCCACTTCCGTCCCGACGGCGACGTCTTCGAGACGCTGACGATGGAGTACACGGTTCTCGAGCAGCGCCTGCGCGAGACGGCGTTCCTCACCCGCGGTCTGCGGATCACGATCACGGACGAGCGTGGCGAGGAGAAGAAGTCCCGCGAGTTCTTCGCCGAGGGCGGTATCGAGGATTTCGTCCACTACATCAACGAGAACAAGGACCCGGCGGGCAAGGTCATCTACTTCGAGGGCGAGGACGAGCGCCAAGGCGCCGTCGAGGTCGCCCTCCAGTGGAACGGCACCTACCAGGAGTCGGTGTTCTCGTTCGCGAACAACATCAACACCCATGAGGGTGGCTCGCACCTGTCGGGCTTCCGCTCCGCGCTGACCGGCACGCTGAACCGCTACGCGCGCAGCTCCGGCCTGCTCAAGGAGAAGGACAAGGCGCTCGAGGGCGAGGACATCCGCGAGGGCCTGGCCGCGGTGATCTCGGTCAAGCTCGAGGAGCCGCAGTTCGAAGGCCAGACGAAGACCAAGCTCGGCAACCCGGGCATGCAGGGCTTCGTCGCCTCGGTGGTCAACTCCAAGCTCGCGGAGTTCCTCGAGGAGAATCCCAAGGAAGCCGACCGGATCGTCCGCAAGGCCGTCGATGCCTCCCGCGCCCGCGCCGCGGCCCGCAAGGCGCGTGAGTCCGTGCGCAAGTCCGCCCTGGGTGGCATGGGCCTGCCGGGCAAGCTCGCCGACTGCATGGTCAAGGAGCCCGAGATCGCCGAGCTGTTCATCGTCGAGGGTGACTCCGCCGGCGGCTCGGCCAAGCAGGGGCGCGACCGCTCCACGCAGGCCGTCCTCCCGCTGCGCGGCAAGATCCTCAATGTCGAGAAGGCCCGGATCGACAAGGTGCTGCAGAACACCGAGATCCAGGCGATGATCACGGCGTTCGGCACCGGCGTGCGTGACGAGTTCGACATCGCGAAGCTCCGGTACCACAAGATCATCCTGATGACGGACGCCGACGTCGACGGCGCCCACATCCGCACGCTGATCCTGACGCTGCTGTTCCGCGAGATGCAGGACCTGGTCGAGGCCGGCCACATCTACATCGCCAAGCCGCCGCTGTA
Organism: Solirubrobacter taibaiensis; assembly: GCA_027587225.1. GTDB lineage: Bacteria > Actinomycetota > Thermoleophilia > Solirubrobacterales > Solirubrobacteraceae > Solirubrobacter > Solirubrobacter taibaiensis. The sequence goes on along the minus strand of JAPDDQ010000019.1, from coordinate 109,210 downwards.
CAAGGTCACGATCGGCAAGCGGGACCAGTACATCGAGAAGGACTCCGAGCTGGAGGCGATCCTGCTCAACGACAAGCTCGAGCGGTTCGAGATCTCCGACAACGAGGGCCGCGCCTTCAAGCTCACCGACGTGCGCTGGCAGCGCTACTCGCGCCTGCTCAAGCAGTACGAGGGCTGGTCATCGGCACTCCGGGCCGAGCACGGCCACGAGGTCGTCCAGTTCCTGGAGGAGTCGCAGATCCTCGACAACGAGATCAAGACGCCCGAGGCGCTGCTCGAGTTGCTGGCCAAGGAGATCGTGGAGACCGACCCGTTCTTCACCGAGCTCCTCTCCCAGGACGAGCACCTCATCCGCGTGAAGGCGACGGAACGCCGGTCGAACCTGGCCCGCACCCATCGCCTGCGCACGGACATGTTCACGTCCAACGAGTACCGCCAGCTCGCCCGCGTGCACGCGGACCTCGTCCGGCTCGCCGGCACGCCGCCGTTCAACATCGCGCTCGGCAACGAGACCGAGGAGGCGGCCTCCTTCGAGGAGCTCCGCAGCGCGGTCATGGCCGTTGCCGCCAAGGGCGTGAAGCTGCAGCGCTTCAAGGGCCTCGGCGAGATGAACGCCGAGCAGCTCGCCGACACCACGATGAACCCGACCTCCCGAACGCTGGCGCAAGTCACGATGGACGACGCCGCGGCCGCCGACCGCCTCTTCACGATGCTGATGGGTGACAAGGTCGAGCCGCGCCGCGAGTTCATCGAAGAGAACGCCCGCGTCGCAACTTTGGACGTCTAACACATGAGCACCACGATCTCTGGCGGCAACGTCGAGCCCCGCGGGCTCGAGGAGGAGATGCGCTCCTCCTACCTGGACTACGCGATGTCCGTCATCGTCGGGCGCGCGTTGCCCGACGTCCGCGACGGCCTGAAGCCCGTCCACCGCCGCGCGCTGTTCTCGATGAACGAGAACGGCCTGCAGCCGAACCGCCCGTACGTGAAGTCGGCCCGCATCGTGGGCGACGTCATGGGCAAGTACCACCCGCACGGCGACTCGGCGATCTACGACACGATCGTCCGCATGGCGCAGGACTTCTCCCTGCGCTACCCGCTCGTCGACGGCCAGGGCAACTTCGGCTCCGTCGATGACGATCCCGCCGCCGCCATGCGGTACACCGAGGCGCGGCTCGCCCCGATCGCGCGCGAGCTGCTGCGCGACCTGGACGCCGACACCGTCGACTTCGGCCCGAACTACGACGGCTCCGAGTCCGAGCCACTGGTCCTGCCGGCGCGGTTCCCGAACCTGCTCGTCAACGGCTCGTCGGGCATCGCCGTCGGCATGGCGACGAACATCCCGCCGCACAACCTCAAGGAGACGATCGCCGCGACGATCGCCTTCATCGAGAACCCGGACATCGACGTCGTCGGGCTGATGCAGCACATGAAGGGCCCCGACTTCCCGACCGGCGGCGTCATCCTCGGCCTCGGCGGGATCCGGGACGCATACGAGACCGGCCGCGGCCGGGTGCGCCTGCGCGCGACCGCCCACTTCGAGCAGATCAAGGGCAACCGCGAGGCGATCGTCGTCACCGAGCTGCCGTTCATGGTCAAGAAGGGCGGCGACGGCGGCGTCATCCGCAAGGTCGCCGAGCTCGTGGCCGAGAAGAAGCTCACCGAGATCTCCGACATCCAGGACCACTCGGACCGCAACGGCATGCGGGTCGTGATCGAGCTCAAGCGCGACGCGAACCCGAAGGTCGTGCTCAACAAGCTCTACAAGCACACGCCGATGCAGACCACGTTCGGTGTGAACATGGTCTCGCTCGTCGAGAACGTGCCGCGCCTGCTGGGCCTCAAGGACGTCATCAAGTACTACGTCCGCCACCAGCGCGAGGTCATCGTGCGGCGGGCCAAGCACGAGCTCAAGGGCCTCGAGCGCCGCGTCCACGTGCTCGAGGGCTTGCTGATCGCGCTCGATCACATCGACGCGATCATCGCCTTGATCCGCGCCTCGAGCGATCGCGACTCCGCGCGCACCGGCCTGATGGAGCGGTTCGAGCTCTCCTACGTCCAGGCGCAGGCCATCCTCGAGCTCCGCCTGCAGCAGCTGACCGGCCTGGAGGCCGACACGCTGCGCAAGGAGCACGCGGACAAGATGGAGCGCATCCGCGAGCTCAAGGAGCTGCTCGGCAACGAGGACATGGTCCTCGAGCTGATCAAGACCGAGCTCCTCGAGGTGTCCGAGCGCTACGGCGACGAGCGACGCACGAAGATCGCGCCGTCCGAGGACGACATCGACATCGAGGACCTGATCGCCGACCAGCAGATGGTCATCTCGATCACGAACACGGGCTACATCAAGTCCCTGCCGCTCGCGACCTACCGCGCCCAACGCCGCGGCGGCGTCGGGATCATCGGCATGGACATGAAGGACGAGGACTTCATCGAGCACCTGTTCGTGTCCTCGACCCACGACTACCTGCTGTTCTTCACGAACCGCGGCAAGGTCTACCGGTCCAAGGTCTACGACCTGCCCGAGATGAGCCGCACGTCGAAGGGTCGCTTCCTCGGCAACGTCCTGCCGCTCCGCGAAGGCGAGCGGGTGCAGTCCGTGCTCGCGACGCGGGACTTCTCCGAGGCCCCGTACGTCATGTTCGCCACGCGCAACGGCACGGTGAAGAAGACGGCGTTCGGCCTCTACAACACGCCGATCCGCGCCGACGGCATCATCGCCATCAACATCCGCGAGGACGACGAGCTCGTCGCCGTGCGCCGGGTGGACGAGGACGACGAGATCCTGATCGTCTCCCACGCCGGCCTCGCGGTCCGCTTCAAGGAGTCCGACGCCCGCGCGATGGGTCGCGACACCAGCGGCGTCCGCGGCATGGACGTGGCCGACAAGGACAACTACGTCCTCGCGATGGACGTCGCGCGGCCCGGGCAGGACCTGCTGGTCGTGACCGAAGGCGGCTACGGCAAGCGCACCTCGGTGGACGAGTACCGGCTCACGTCGCGTGGTGCCAAGGGCGTCAAGACCATCACCTTCACGGAAGCCAAGGGCTTGCTCGCCGGCGCCATGGTGGTGCGCGAGCACGAAGAGCTCGTCTTCATCTCCCAGAACGGCATGGTCCAGCGGACTTCGGTGCGCGGCATCAACCGCTACGGCCGCGCTTCGCAGGGTGTGAAGGTGATGAACCTCCGCAAGGGAGACGCCGTCTCGGCAGTCGCACTGGTCGTGGAGAGCGAGTCGTCGACCACCGCCGCGGTGCCGGACGAGGAGCTCCCGATCCAGATCGACGTCGAGGAGGGCCCCGTGGAAGAGGCCTTCGACGAGAGCGCCGAGGCGCCCGAATCCGACTCCCCGGACGACCAGGATGGTCAGGACACGATCTAACCCTCCCGTTCCGTCCGCGGGTTCGGTACTCTTCGAATCACCAGAGAAAGGGGGTGGTCCGAAGTTGAGTGACAGTTCTTGTGGGACCCTGGAGGTGCCCGGCCGCTAGACCAGCCGGCGCTGGACCCCGCGTTTAGCGGAATCCACACCGGTGCACCGCCGTCAACGATGCCAGGAGTAGTCCCTCTGGCCGCCTAGAAAGATCGGCGACGGCAGAAGTCCAGCAGGTTCGTAAAGCGAGGCCCCGGTGTCGACCGGGGCCTCGTCCATTTAAGCGGCGACTTCCTGGCGATCGCTCGAGGCGATCCCGACGTCGGCGATCCCGAGTTCCCGTGCCTCCGCCTCCCACTGCTCCGCGGACAGCTCACCCTCGGCCATCCGGCCGATGGCGGCGTGGATGAAGAGCGTGGTGTCGCCGCGTCGAGCGCTGATCGGCTCCGCGAGGTCGGCCACGATCGTCCAGCCCGCGGCTTCGAGGGCGAGCAGCGTGGCGTCGGCCAGCACGACGAGCGCGAGCTCTTCGCGGTCCTCGATCTCCGGGTCGGTGATCCGCGCGGCCAGGTCGCCGCGCCGGGCGACGGCCTCGGGCAGCGTGCCCACGGTCACACCCTCGAGCAGGCGTGGGAACTCTTGCGTGAGCTCACGGGCACGCGCGCCGTAGACCACGGGGCCGACCGCGTCCCACTCGATCGGGGACAGCTGCTCGATGTCCGCGCCGAACAGGAACTGCAGTTGCGCGCGCTCCACGCCCGCGGGGTCTCGGAGCAGCTCGATCGAGCAGCGCGACTCGTCGGGATCGCCGGCCGGCAAGCCGTCGATGGCCGCGAGCCGCTCGGGCAACGACGGATGGGAGTCGTACGGATCGGTCTCCTCGTCGCGCAGCCGCTCGAGGTGCGTGTCCGCGGCTTCCGCGACGTTCTGATGCGCGATGAAGCGGCTGAAGCCTTCCGAGATCGCGGGTCGATGCCCGCGACCGAGCAAGGGGGCGACCTCGCCGCCCCAGTAGGAGTCGAACGCCGGCCCGTACGCGTGGACGCGCTCGAGGCCCGCGGCGTAGGCGGCGCGGCCGACACTGGCGACGGCGCACCGGTCCGCGGCGAACTCCTGCCGGCGGCTGATCTTCGCGGTGATCCGCAGGAAGGCGTTGCCGTACCAGATGAACGGCTTGCGCACGGCGCGCTGCGACCAGCCTTCGTCACCCTCGTCATCGCTGAGCTGCAGGACCGTCCGGATGATCGTCTCGCGGGTGCGGTAGATCCACGGGCCGAGCTTGGTGTCGCCGCCCGAGTAGTGGCCGAACTCGTGGGCGATCACACCGCGCAGTTCCCGCTCGGACAGGATGTGCAGCAGCGGCACGCCGACGATCAGCGCGCGGCGGCTCCGCGAGGCCTGGGTCACCGCCGCGTTGGCCTCGAGCGTGAGGTAGACGTCATCGGGCATCGGTTCACCGGCGGCCTTCGCCTCCTCCGCGACGAGCCGCAGCAACTCAGGCTGCTCGGCCTCGGTGACGCGCAGTCCGGGCGTCTCGAACTTGAGCCGGCGCGGCACGATCGCGAACAGGATGGAACCGCCGAGGAACAGCGCGGTGATGGTGAGCCAGATGTTGCCCGTGCCGTTGGCCCAGCCGTAGATCGGCGCGGCGATGAGGCCGCCACCGATAATCAGGGCGAGCACGTAGAAACCGATCGTCAGTGCGATCGCGGCGGCGTAGCGGCCGGCCAGTGAGGGGCCGGCGGTGGAAGGAATGGGAGTCGAGGCCATTGCAAGCGCTCTGGTTCCCCAAAGCGCTCACAATCACTCCGGATTTTGGCCGGCCCCTGAGCGCGGCGAGAGTTCTGGCCCCCAGGGCCATAACTCTCTGAGTAACCGCCCGCGGCGAGGCCGCAGGCCGAGCCCGCTGCGGTTACGCCGCCTGAGGCAGGTATTGCCGCCAGGTCGCCGGGATGGTCGGCGACGCGAGCTGGATGAAGATGTGCGCGCCCGGCGTGTGCGGTTTGGTGCGCGGGTGCATGTGGATCTGGTGCGGGAGCCGGTCGGCCTTGCGGCGGTTGCACGGGGCGCAGGCCGCGACGATGTTGTCCCAGCCGGAGCCGCCCCCCTTCGAGCGCGGGATGACGTGGTCCACCGTCAGGCTCGTGCGAGCGCCGCAGTACTGGCACATCCACCCGTCGCGCGCGAAGACCGCGCGGCGCGTGATCTTGCGCTTGTGCGTGTCGCGCGGGATGCGCACGTACGTCACGAGCCGGATCACGACCGGGCGCGGGAGCGACCCGGTGGCCCAGTGCAGGTCCATCGTGCCGACCTCGATGACCTCGGCCTTGTCCTTGAGCAGGAGCACCGTGGCACGACGAACCGTGCAGACGTTGATGGGCTCGAATGTCGCGTTGAGCACCAGCACACGACCACCATTCCAACGGCTCGGTGAGCCATCGGATTCAGGTCCGTGCCGCTGGTGGTCTTCAAGCGGCACGGACCCCAGTGGGCCTGGGGGTACCGCGCTAGCCATCTGGTTCGGGAGTGTAGCGGGCTATCCGGACCGTTCTACGCACTCCCGAATGAGCCAAGGACTCGAACCACCTGCGCGTGCTTATGGAGATCTGCCACCGCACCGGCCACGGCGGGGCGCGCCGTGGAGCCTTCGAGGTCCAGGAAGAACATGTATTCGCCCATCTTCCGGCGCAAGGGGCGCGACTCGATCCGCGTCAGGTTCACGCCCGCGAAGGCGAACACGGCCAGGCACGAGACGAGCCAGCCGGGCGACCCGGAGCCAGAGCCCCAGAAGATCAGCATCGTCTTCGCCGGTCCGTCCTCCGGAGCCGGCGGCGCTTCCTCGGTGCGGGCCAGCCAGCCGAACCGCGTGGCGTTTCCGGGGTCGTCCTCGCAGTCCTCGGCGAGCACGACGCCCCCGTAATGCCGGGCGGCGAGCCGCGGCCCGATCGCCGCGCGCGTGCCCTTCGGCTCCTCGGCCACGATCCGCACCGCCTCGGCGGTGGACGCCGCCGGGACGACCGCGGCGCCTGGCAGATGCTCGGCGATCCAGCCCTTGCACTGCCCCAGCGCCTGCGGATGCGACAGCACCATCGTCACGTCCTCGAGCGCGAGCTCACTGCCGGCGGCGAGGCAATAGGACACCGGCTGGATGATCTCGCCGACGAGCGACACGTCGGGCGCCTCCAGCGCGAGACAGTCGAGCACCGGGTCCACGCCGCCCTCGAGCGCGTTCTCGATCGGCACCAGCGCGCGCTCGATCCGGCGCTCCTGCACGGCCAGGACGACGTCGCGCAGCGTGGCGAGCGGCACGCCCTCGGCGTCCGGGGCGATCCGCGTCAACGCCTCATCGCTCACGGTCCCGGGAGGCCCGAGATACGCGACCCTCACTGCGTCTCCAACATCACGGAGCCCACCTCGCCGGCGAGCGCGAGGCGCACCGCTTCCTCTTCTTCCGGGGACAGCTGATGTTCGCCGCGGCCGCCGTGGACCTGCTTGCAGTACAGGCGGGCTTGGTCGCGATGGACGATCGAGGAGAGCACGACCCCATTGTGGTCGGCGTCGAGCAACGCGATCGTCGTGGACTGGTGGCCGGACATCTCGTTGTAGGCGTCATAGCGCACCAGCGCCCGGTAGGCGATCGTGCCGTCGAGCCGGTCCTCCGCCGCGGACATCCGCTCGGCGAGGTGCTCGGAGACCTCGTCGACGCGTGCGTGCAGCGCCGCGAACGCCCGCTGCAGCTCGCTCGCGTGCTCGACGAGGTCCCGCTGCCCGTGCTCACCCAGCACCAGCCGCTGCGCCACGCGCACGCGCCGGAACCGGAGGCTGAGCACCAGCAACCAGATCAGTGCGATCACCGCTGCGCCCGCGGCTGCGAGCGCAACGATTCCCGACGCGTCCGAGAACTCCGACACGGCGAGGAGGCTACCCCTGGTCGAAGAGCGCCGGGTACGTCGCCTTGTTGTTGTCGACCTTTTCCTCGCCCGGAACCTTGGCGACGTTCACCGAGATGTTCAGCGCCGTGCCGATCGGCGGTTCCTTGGTGAGCGGGATCGCGACCGTGATGGTCTCACCCTGCGCCGCCCGCGGGACCGTCTTCGACAGCGAGATCGTCTCGCCGTCGCCGCTGGCGCGGGCGATCTTGACCGAGACCTTGATGTTGAACTCGTCGTTCTCGCCCTGGTTGGCGAACACGACCGTGAACTCGGACCCGGCCGTGTAGGTGAGGCGGTTCGATTGCCCGGGCTGCAGGGTCACGCTGCCGAACGAGGTGCTGGTGAGGCCGGAGCCGTGCAGGCCGGGACCTGTGGGCTCCTTGTTGTCCGTGGTGTTGCCGTTACCGTCCTCGCCGCCGGTGGACAGCGACTTCCCGAGCTGGGTGGCGACGTACGACGGCGAGACCCACGAGATCTCGTTCATGAACCGCGAGGGTGGGATCTCCTGCCCCGTCACCTCGGCCTTGTCCAGCGCGTCCTTGATGAACGGCTGCACGCGCGCCTTGTAGATCACGTCCGAGGCGTTGAAGGCCTGGTTCTGGCCGGCGATCGACTCGATCGCGCGATCAGCCGCCTCGCCCTCGTCGCCCAGCGCGGGCTGGATCTTCTCGCCGACTGCCTCCAGCCCGTCCCGCCGCAGCTCCAGCGCGATCAGCAGCGCCTGCTGGGCGTCCACCATGTCCCCCGGGACGCTGAGGTTCTGCGCCTGCTCGAGCGACTTGCGCGACGTGGCCTGCATGCCGACGATCTGCTGATAGAGGTCGTTCGGGGAGCCCTCGCGGGCCGCCGCGAGCGCGGCGAACAGCGATTCGCCGGTCTGCCGCGACTCCGTGGCGATGCCGGCGACCGAGCGGTTGTAGTCCTTCAACGCGTTGTCCGTGCGCGAGTTGTTGCACGAGCGGACGAAGAAGAAGAGCGCGAAAAGGACGAGCGCACCGACGACGACCGCCACCATGCGGCGGACGAGCAGCGCCTGCGAATCGGGCTGCGCACCCGCTCCGGACACGCGCCCAGCGCGGGGGCGAACGCGCGTCTGAGTACGCGTACGCGAAGTGGTGCGGGTGGGCTCGTCGTCCTCGTCGAAGAAGGACAAAGTTCGGGTCTCCTCAGCGGCGACTGGTCTTCCCAGGATGACAGGGCGATCGGAGGGAATTACGCCGTTGCAGCGAAATCGCCTGCAATGGAGATCACGGACGAGCTCCCGGCTCCGCTCGCGGCGGACCTCGTCCTGAACCGCTACCGGCTCGGCCAACGCCTCGGCGCGGGCGGGTTCGGGACGGTCTACGCGGCGACGGACGAGCGGCTCCAGCGCGCGGTCGCGGTCAAGGTGATCCCGTCCGGCGGCAGCGGCGATCCGACGCGCGCCCAGCGTGAGGCGCTCGCCGCCGGCCGGCTCGACCATCCCGGGATCGTCGCCATCTTCGACGCGGGCCAGGACGAGCAGGCGCGCTACCTGGTGTCCGAGCTGGTCCACGGCCGCACGGTCGACGACCTGAACGCGGACGGGCTGCTGAGCGACCGCGACGTGCTGGCGATCGGGCTCGCGTTGTGCGGCGCGCTCGAGCACGCGCACGAGCGCGGCGTCGTGCACCGCGACGTCAAGCCCCAGAACGTGCTGATCCCCGACGCGCCCCGCTCAGCCGCCGGTGTGGCCAAGCTCGCGGACTTCGGCGTCGCCCACCTGGCCGGGGACGAGCCGCTGACCCGCACCGGCGACGTCGTCGGCACGCTCGCCTACATGGCGCCCGAGCAGGCCGAGGGCAAGCGGATCGACCACCGCTGCGACCTCTACAGCCTCGGGATCGTGCTCTACGAGGCGCTCGCGGGCGTCCATCCGGTCCGTGCGGGATCGCCGGCCGCCACCGCCCGGCGCGTCGGCACCGTGCTCCCGCCGCTCAAGCGCCAGCGCAAGGATCTCCCGCCCGAGCTGTGCGCGGCGATCGATCGCGCCGTCCGGCCGAAGCCCGCCGAGCGCGGCACGCTGGACGAGCTGGCCGACGCGCTCGCGGACGCGCTCCCGGAGGTGTCCGACGAAGGCGGCACGGTCGCGCTCCCGTTCGACGCCCCCGCGATCGCGCTCCCGCGGGGCGCCGCGCGTGGCCTCGCCGCCGTCGCCGCGGGTGGGCTGTGCGCCGTCGCGCTGGCCTGGGCCGAGCAGCCGGTCGTGGGCGCGCTCGCGGCCGTGGTCGCCGTCGCGCTGCTCCCGCGGCTCGGGTGGCTGGCCACCGCGGTGGCGACGGTTGCCGCGCTGTCGGTCGAGTACCCCGGCGCCGCGCTGCTGGTCGGCTTCGCGCTCGCCCCGGTCCCGCTGCTCTTACGCCGCCACGGCCTCTTGTGGTCGGTGCCCGCGCTCGCGCCGCTGTTGGGCGTCGCGACCGTCGCGGGCGCGTACCCGGCACTCGCGGGCCGCGCGCAGGGCTGGTTCACCCGCGCCGCGCTCGGGGGGCTCGGCGCCTGGTGGGCGTTGCTGGCCGCGCCGCTGCTCGGCCGCGCGATCTTGATCGAGGGTCGGCCTCTGGCCGAGGGCGCGAGCGTCGACGAGGCCGTCGACCTCGTGCTGCGGCCACTGTTCGAGAGCGGCGTGCTGCTCTACGTGGCGCTGTGGGCCGTCGCGGCCGCGGTCCTGCCGTGGATCGTCCGCGGCCGGTGGCTTGCGATCGATTTCATCGGCGCGTGCGCCTGGGCCGCCGGACTGGGGGCCGCAACGGTCGGGATTGCCGACGCGATCGGCGTCGTAGAGCCGCGCCACACCATTGCCGTCAGCGTCCTCGCGGGGGCGCTCGCGCTCGCGATCCCCCACCTACGGCGAGTGCCGGTGGTGGAGCCGTGACGCCGGGCCGGATACTGTGCACCGGCAATCATGGCCTTCCCATCCGCGTAGCGGCGCATGAGCGTACTGCGCAACCTCGAATCCAAGCTCGCCGGGCTCGTCGAGGGCACGTTCTCACGTGCCTTCAAGTCCGAGGTGCGGCCGGTCGAGATCGCGCGCAAGCTCGCGAAGGAGATGGAAGAGCACAAGGTCCAGTCCCTCTCGCGCGTCTACGCCCCCAATGAGTACGCCGTCTGGTTGTCCAAGGAAGACCGCAAGCAGTTCGAGGGCTACGAGGACGAGCTCGCCCAGGAGCTGGCCGGGTACCTGCTCGAGCACGCGCGGCGCGAGAAGATCGCGTTGATGACGAGCCCGAAGATCTCCTTCCGCACGGATGAGCGCCTCCGGCTGGGCGAGTTCGGCATCCAGGCGCGGCTCGTCAAGCCCGCTGGACGCGAGCACGAGCCGCCGAGCCAGGGCGACGAGGGCCACACGCAGGTCTACTCCGCCTCCGCCCGGCTGAGTGAGCCGCTGCGCGAGCCCGACCCGCGCCGCGGCGAGGCTCGCCTGCACGTGGAAGGTGCCGGGAGCGTGACGGTCGCCTCGCGGGGCGCCGTGCTGGGCCGCAGCCGCGACTGCGACGTCGTCCTCGACGACGCCAACGTCTCCCGCCGCCACGCCGAGGTGCGGCCGTCCGGCGGGTCGTGGATCGTCAACGACCTGGGCTCCACCAACGGCATCAAGGTCAACGGGCGCCGCGCTGACGGCCCGCAGTCGATCCGCTCGGGCGACGTGATCGAGCTGGGTACCTCGCGAGTGACATTCGAGCTGGAGTAGGGATGGAGCTCGAACCCGTCTCCGTGGCGCTCAAGTTCGGCTTCTTGGCCGTGCTGTACCTGTTCCTGCTGTGGGTCGCGCGCTCGGCGCTGAAGGACCTGCGGCGCGGGACCGAGGTGGCCTACAGCGGTCCGAGCGCGGACGTCGAGGGCGCGACGGGCATGCATTCGGCCTCGTCCGCGCCGGCCCCGAGCCGCGGCCGTCCGAAGCTGCGCGTGAACACGGCCGCCGGTCTGGTGTCCGGCTCTGCCTATGATCTCACCGAGGGAGCCCTGCTCGGTCGCGGGGATCAGGCGGACATCCGGCTCGAGGACGGATTCGCGTCCTCTGCGCACGCACGCCTCGTCCCACAGGGGGATGTGATGGTCTTGGAGGATCTCGGGTCCACGAACGGCACGTATCTCAACGGTGAGCCGCTGCGCGGAGCGTCGCCCCTGCACGCGGGCGACACGATCCGGATCGGCGACAGCGAGTTCCACTTCGAGCGCTGATGTTGCGAATCGCTGAGCATTGGCACGGGTCCGACCTCGGCCTGCAACGGCAGGGCAACGAGGACAACTACTTCGTGCGTTCCCCGCTGTTCGTCGTCGCCGACGGCATGGGTGGCGCGCAGGCGGGCGAGGTCGCGTCGGAGATGGCCGTGGAGGCGTTCGGCCCCGGCCTGCCCGACGGCGCGGGCCCCGGACCCGGGCTGCGGCACATCATCGAAGAGGCCAACCGGCACATCAACGAGCGCTCACGGACGCAGTCCGGGCGCGCCGGGATGGGCACGACGGTCACCGCCGCGCACGTCGGCGAGCACGTGGTGACGATCGCCCACGTGGGCGACTCGCGCTGCTACGTGGTCCGCGACGGTGAGGTCAGGCGGATCACCACGGACCACTCGCTCGTCGCCGAGCTGGTCGCCCGCGGCAAGCTCACCGAGGAGCAGGCCGAGACGCACCCGCAGCGGTCCGTGATCACGCGCGCGCTCGGGCCCGAGCCGAACGTGCAGGTCGACATCCTCGAGGAGCCCGCGCACGCCGGCGACCTGTTCCTGCTCTGCTCGGACGGCCTGACGTCGATGGTGCGCGAGCCCGACCTCGCGCCGCTGCTCGTCGGCGAGGGTCGCTCACTGGAAGACATCGGCCGCGGGCTGATCGCGGCGGCCAACGCCAACGGCGGGCGCGACAACATCACGGTCGTCCTGTTCCGGCTCGAGGAGATCGACGCGCCCGTCGGCTCCCCGCTGGACACGCCCACCGAGGCGTACGAGATCCCCAATGACGGGGAGACGAACGAGTACGAGACCTTCAGCGGCGAAGCGGTCGCCGAGCCGCGCCAGGGCGTCAGCCGGCCGACGGGCCACACGCGCGCTACGGACGCCGTCCGCGGCCGGGCCAGCGACGACGCGGAGGCCGAGTACCGGGCCTCCGGGACCGTCGCGCTCTCCGCGGTCCGCCCACGCGCGCAGCTGATCGATGAAGAAGAGGAGCGCAACCACGCGCCGCCGAGCCCGAAGCGGCGCCGCAAGGGCATCCGCCGGCTCTTCTCGCCCGGAAAGCTGATCGCGCTCGGGAGCCTCGCCGGCCTGATCGCCGCCTTCTGGCTCGCGACGCGACAGGTCTACTTCGTCGGCGTCGACGAATCCCGTGGCAACGTCGTGACGCTCTACCACGGGCTGCCGTACGAACTCCCGCTCGGCATCGAGCTCTATCAGCCGGTCCGCCACTCCGGCGTGACGCTCCAGAGCCTGCCCGCGGCCCGCCGCGCCAACTTCACCGATCACAAGCTGCGTTCCAAGGACGACGCCGAGGACCTCGTGCTCAGCGCCGAACAAGGCCGCATCTCCTAGGCGATGTCCGCCCGCAACCGCGAGCTGATGGCGCTGATCCCGGCGTCGCTGCTGGTGACCGTCGGCTTCGCCGCCATCTTCATCCAGCGCAACGAGGTCCTCTCCAACGTCTCTCTGACGTACGGGGGGATCTTCCTCGGGCTGTGCTTCGTCGCACACCTCGTGATCCGCTTCACGCTGCCCCACGCGGACCCGTACCTGTTCCCGCTGGTCGCCGTGCTGGCGTGCTTCGGGCTCGTCGTGATCTACCGCATCGACGAGGACCTCGCGCGCGTGCAGGCGCAGTGGTTCGTGATCGGCCTGATCGCGTTCGCGCTGACGATCTTCCTGCTGCGCGACTTCCGCGTGCTGGAGCGCTACCGCTACACGATCGCGCTCGCCGGCCTCGCGCTGCTGCTGCTCCCGCGCGTGCCCGGCATCGGCCAGCAGGTCAACGGGGCCTATCTCGGCGTCGGGGTCGGGTCGATCTCGTTCCAGCCGTCCGAGCTGGGCAAGATCGCGATCGTCATCTTCCTGGCGGCCTACCTGCAGGACAACCGTCGTGTGCTCGTGCAGGGCTCGCGCCGCATCCTCGGGGTCACGATCCCGCCGCTCAAGCACCTCGGGCCGCTGCTCGTGGTCTGGGGCGCCGCGATGTTCATGCTCGTGTTCATCCGCGACCTCGGCTCGTCGCTGATGTACTTCGGCGCGTTCCTGGCCCTGCTGTACGTGGCCACGAACCGGCTCAGCTTCGTCGTCATCGGTCTGCTGATGTTCGGCGTCGGCGCGTGGTTCTTCGCCACCACGGTCGGCCACGTGCAGGACCGCATCGACATCTGGCTGGACCCGTTCGCGACCTATGACGGCACGGGCTACCAGATCGCCAACGGGATGTTCGCCCAGGCCGACGGCGGGTTGTTCGGCCGCGGCCTCGGCGCCGCCGTGCTCAACGTGCCCGGCGGCGGGCGGCTCATCCCAGCCCCCGAAACGGACATGATCTACGCCGTCATCGTCAACGACCTCGGTCTCGTGGGCGGGGCGGGCGTGATCGCGACCTACCTGCTGATCGCCGAGCGCGGCTTCAAGATCGCCACGCTGGCGACCGACAGCTTCTCGAAGCTGCTCGCGACCGGCCTGACCGCGGTGATGGCGCTGCAGGTGTTCGTGATCGTGGGCGGCGTCACGCGCGTGATCCCGCTCACGGGCGTCACCCTTCCTTTCGTGAGCTATGGCGGATCCTCGATCGTCGCGAACTTCATCCTGCTCGCGCTCCTGCTGTTGATCTCCGACCGGGCGCGGAAGCCGGCATGAACGTCCCGATCTATCGCCTCTTCCTCGTGTTCCTGCTCCTGTTCGCGGTGCTGATCGGCTTCACGTCGCGCTGGGCCGTGTTCGGCCAGCAGCGGCTGCGCGAGAACCCGAAGAACGCGCGGGTGCGGATCGAGGAGCAGCAGATCAAGCGGGGAGTGATCCGGGCCGCCAACAAGGACGTGCTCGCGGGCAGCACGCGGCTGTCCGGTGACCGCTTCGGCCGGCGCTACCCGACGGGGCGGTTGTTCGCGCTGCCGGTCGGCTTCGACAGCGTGCGCTTCGGGCGCCAGGGCCTCGAGGACTACTACAACGACGCGCTCGTCGGCCGCAAGGAGGAGCTGTCGAGTCTGGTCGACTCGCTGATCTCCGAGCCGCAGGTGGGTGACGACCTGCAGACGACCCTCGTTCCGCGGGCGCAGGAGCTCGCGTACGACCTGCTCGAAGGCCACAAGGGCGCGGTCGTCGCGCTCGGCGTCCGCGACGGCTCGGTCAAAGTGCTGGCGGGGACGCCCTCGTTCGACCCTGACCGCCCGCAGGATGCCGCGAGCACCCTCAACCGTGCCACCCAGGGCCTGTATCCGGCGGGCTCGACGATGAAGACCGTGACCGCCACCGCGGCGATAGACAGCGGTCGCTACCAACCCGATTCGCGCGTGAACGGCAAGAACGGGAAGGTGATCTCGGGTACGCCGCTGAACAACTTCGGAAAGCAGAGCTATGGCGACATCACGCTCACCGAGGCCCTCACGAACTCCGTCAACACGGTGTGGGCCGAGGTCGGCGTCAAGCTCGGTCGCAATCGGATGCAGGAGTACATGGACCGGTTCGGCTTCGGGAAGAAGCCGCCGATGGACTACCCCGACCGCCAGATGTTCTCCAGCGGTCCGCGCGACACCGTCAAGAACGAGATCATCCCGATGAGCTCGGACCGCGTGGACGTCGGCCGCACGGCGATCGGGCAGGATTTGCTGTTGGTGACGCCGCTGCAGATGGCGACCGTCGCGCAGACGATCGGCAACGGCGGGATGCGCATGGAGCCGCGGCTCGTGCAGCGGATCACCGACCCGGAGGGACGCACCGTGGACGAGCCCATGCCCGAGCAGGCCGAACGCGTGATGTCCCAGTCCAGCGCGAACAAGGTCGCGACGATGATGCGGTCCGTGGTCCGCGAAGGCTCCGGCACGGCGGCCGCGCTGGAGGGCGTCGAGGTGGCGGGCAAGACCGGCACGGCCGAGATCAACATCGAGCAGGGGATCAACGACCTCTGGTTCATCGGCTTCACGAAGGACGTCGCCGTGGCCGTGATCATCGAGCGCGAGCAGGGTCAGGGCGGCACCGTCGCGGCCCCGATCGCCAAGCAGGTGCTGCAGGCCCTGGGGCAATGATCGTCGCGCGCGACACGATCATCGATGGCCGCTACCGGGCGTTGAAGCGCCTCGGCTCCGGCGGCATGGCCGAGGTGTGGTGCGCCGAGGACGAGGTGCTCGGCCGGCGCGTCGCGCTCAAGTTGCTCGGGTCGCGTTTCGCCGAGGACCCGGAGTTCCGTGAGCGCTTCCGCCGCGAGGCCCAGTCCGCGGCCGGGCTCACGCACCCGAACATCGTCGGCATCTTCGATCGCTCCGAGTGGGAGGGTACGCCCTACATCGCGATGGAGCTCGTCGACGGGCAGACGCTCAAGGAGATCGTGCAGGAGCGCGGCCCGATGCCGCCGCACATCGCGATCGGCCTCACCGAGCAGATCCTGGGCGCGCTCGGCTACGCGCACCGGCAGGGGATCGTCCACCGCGACGTCAAGCCGCAGAATGTGATCCTGGACCCTGAGGGCCAGGCGAAGGTCGCCGACTTCGGCATCGCGCGCGCCGGCAACTCGGAGATGACGCAGGCGGGCGCGATGATCGGCACCGTCCAGTACCTCTCGCCCGAGCAGGCCAACGGCTACCCGGTCGACCGCCGCTCGGATCTCTACTCCACCGGGATCGTGCTCTACGAGCTGCTGACGGGAAGCGTGCCGTTCGAGGGCGAGGCGCCGATCTCGATCGCGCTCAAGCACGTCAACGAGCGGCCGGTTCCGCCCGGCCAACTGCAGCCCGGCATTCCGCCGGCGCTCGAGGCCGTGGTCATGAGCGCGCTCGAGAAGGACCCGAACCGGCGCTACCAGAGCGCCGAGGAGTTCATCGCCGCGCTCGAGCAGGCGCGCCGCGCGCCCGCGGCCCGGCCTCCGGTGGTGGAGCGCGTCATCGAGCCTCTGCCGGAGCCCGAGCCCAGCTCGCGCTGGTGGGTGTGGGCGCTCGTGGCGCTCGCGGTGGCGGCCCTCGCGGTCGGCGCGTACTTCCTGTTCGCCGGCAACCGCGTGACGGTGCCGAACCTGGTCGGCCGCGACGCGGAAGAGGTCGCCGACATCCTGCAGGACCGGGGCCTGGAGCCCGATTTCGAGGACGTGGTCGACGAGGACGTCAAGCGCGACGAGGTGATCTCGCAGAATCCCGAGGCCGGCTCGGAGGTGCGTGAGGGCACGGTCGTGGAGGTCCGCGTGTCCGCGGGCCCCGGCACCACGGCGGTGCCGGACGTCGTCGGTGGCGAGGAGGAGGCCGCGGTGCAGGCATTGCGCGACGCGGGCTTCAAGACCAAGGTCGAGCGCGAGTACTCCGACAGCGTGCCCGAGGGCACCGTCATCAGCACGTCGGTCCCCGCCGGCCGTCAAGCGACCAAGGGCCGCACGATCACCGTGACCGTCAGCCGCGGGCAGGAGCTCGTCACCGTCCCGGGCGTGGTGGGCAACACGAGCTCGGGCGCGAATGACGTGTTGAAGGCCGCCGGGCTGGGCTCGAAGATCACCGAGCAGGAGAGCTCGGAGGCGCCCGGGACCGTGCTCGAGCAGAACCCGGCGGAGGGCACGAACCTCCCGCCGGGGGCGACCGTCAACCTCGTCGTGGCCAAGGAGCGCCCGGAGATCCCCGACGTGTCCTCGGGCAACCCGACGATCGAGGAGGCCACGCAGACGCTCGAGGAGGCCGGGTTCAAGGTCAAGACCACCGACCGGCCCTCGGCCGATCCGAACCTGATCGGGCGCGTGATCGGGCAGTCGCCGGAGGCCGGGACGCGGCGTTCGACCGGTGGCACGGTCACCATTGCCGTCGTGCCTGACCCCAACACCGCTCCCACGGCGACCCCCACACCATGAAAGTTGCTGTCCTCGCCGGTGGCCGGTCCTCCGAACACGACGTCTCGCTGAACTCCGCCGCCGCCGTCCGCGAGGGGGTTCTCGCCGCGGGCCACGAGGTCATCGACGTCCTCATCGAACGTGGTGGCGCCTGGAGCCACGACGGTGACATGCTGTCGTTGACGCCGGGCGGCGGGCTGCTCGGCGTCAACGTCGTCTTCCCGGTCCTCCACGGTCCGTTCGGGGAGGACGGCACGCTGCAAGGCCTGCTGGAGCTCCTGGACGTGCCCTACGTCGGCGCGGGCGTGCTGGCTTCGTCGCTGTGCATGGACAAGGTCGTCTTCAAAGAGGTGCTCGCCGCCGCGGACGTGCCGCAGGTGCCCTACGCGGGCGTGCGGGAGCCGCGCTGGCGCGCCGAGCCGGAGCTCGTGCTCCGCGAGCTGGCCGTGCTGGGGACGCCCGTGTTCGTCAAGCCCGCCCGGCTGGGCTCGTCCGTCGGGATCGCGAAGGTCAGCTCGGAAGCCGAGCTCGGGCCCGCCCTCGACACGGCCTTCGCCCACGACAGCCTCGTGATCGTCGAGGGGTTCTCGCCGGGCATGGAGGTCGAGTGCGCGGTCCTCGGCATCGGCAGCGAACCCGACGCGTCGGTCCCCGGCGAGATCGTGCTCACGGGCGGCGCCGACTGGTACGACTACGAGGCCAAGTACACGGACGGCGGCATGGAGCTCGTCGTGCCCGCCCGGCTCCCCGACCACGTGCTCGAGGACGTCCGCCGGCTCGCCGTGGACACGTTCGTGCGCGTCGGCTGCGCCGGCCTCGCCCGCGTGGACTTCTTCGTCGAGGACGGTGAGCGCGTGTTGGTGAACGAGCTCAACACGCTGCCGGGCTTCACGAAGACGAGCGTCTACCCCAAGCTATGGGAGCAGACGGGCGTGCCGTTCCCGGCGCTCTGCGACCGGTTGATCGCGTTGGCGATCGAGCGCTTTGAACTCGAGCGCAGCGTCGCCTTCTAGCGCCGTGGAGTAGAACGGCTCATCGAGGGGGAAGGGAGCGGCGTTTGCGCTCGCGCGGCGCGAACACCGGAGTCCGAGCTCCGCGCGGCACGGCCGGGTTGGCGTGCCGCTCTCAGTCAAGGTACGGGCATCGAAGAAACACGTGGGGCGCCACGCCCGTCCGCCGGCCTTCTGCGGATCTCGCGGAAACGAACACGCGCTGGTTTGGGGTGGTGGATGTAACTATCGGATAGCGATACTTTCATCCACCACCTCCTTTGTTCGGAGCGCGGTCGTGGTCGGACGTGGTCGATCGGACGTGGAGCGGTGTGAAGCAACCAAACCCGCCCCTTGCGATTTCCGGTGCCCGTAACTTGACCGAGAGCGGCACAGCACCGCAACCCTGCACGCCGGGCCCGGACACCGATGTTCGCGCCGCGGGGCGGAAACGCCGCTCCCTTCCCCCTCGATGAGCCGTTTCAGCGCGGCCGGCGACTAAGCGGCAACCCGCTGAGACAACCGAATCTCGGCGATCTCCGCGTGCGACGCGCCCTCGGCGAGCTCCGTGATCCAGACCAGGTAGTAGCGGTAGGCGGTGCCGTCGGTGTCCAGCTTGAAGCTCTTGTCCTTCTCGTTGACGGTGCCGCCGCCGACCTTCGTCCACCCGTCGGGGACGGACTTGGGCACGGCGCCGGGGGGCGCGGCGTAGATCGTGACCTTGAAGCCGGGCTTGCGCGTCTCGAGTTGCAGCGACACGGCCTCGACCTTGGGGCGGGCGTCGATGTAGAGGCCGACGCCGGCCTTGCCGGCGCCCTCGATCCCGGCCTGGTAGTTCTCGGTCGACCACGCTGTGGCGGGGTCGCGGTCCACCACGCGGGAAGCCTCTTCGTCGTGCTCCTCGCTGTCCCCCAGCGGGTCGTAGTCGTGCGCGGAGCCGCGCTTGACGGACACGATCCGCTCGCCCTGCGGCGTCGGCGTGGCGACGTTGCCGGGGCCGGTGCCCGGGTTCGCGCGTTCGACGCCCTCCTTGGCCAGGATCGCGATCAGGGCTGCGCCGACGCCGACCATGAGGATCACGGCCAGCAGCGGGATCGAGTGGCGCATGCGGAACGGCAGCCGCCGCTGCGTGCGCGCCGGGAGCGTGCGGATGACGGCAGTGGCCTCGCCGGTGGAGGTGCCCGAGCGGGCAGCCTCGATCGCGAGCGCCTCTTCGAGGTCGGCGACGAGCGCCGGCACGTCGGGGTAGCGGTGCGCGAGGTCCTTGTCCGTCATCCGGTCCAGGACGGCGGCGGTGGTGGCCGACACCTCCGGGCGCAGGGCCTGGATGTCCGGCAGGTCCTCGCGGACGTGCTTCATGGCCACTGCGATCTGGTTCTCGCCGTGGAAGGGGACGTCGCCGGTGAGCATCTCGAACAGCACGACGCCGAGCGAGTAGATGTCGGACTGGCCGTCGACGTCGTGGCCGAGCGCCTGCTCGGGCGAGACGTAGTCCGTGGTGCCGAGCACGCGGCCGTCGGCGGTGAGCCCGTCGTCGCGGAGCGAGCGGGCGATGCCGAAGTCGGTGACCTTGGCCGAGCCCTCCGGGTCCAGCAGGACGTTCTGCGGCTTGACGTCGCGGTGCACGATCGCGTGCGCGTGCGCGGAGCCGAGGGCCCGGGCGATCTCGATCGCGTACGCCAGCGACTCGTCGACCGGCAGCCGGCCGAGCCGCCGGATGCGGTCCTTGAGCGTCTCGCCCTCGACGTACTCGAAGACGATGTAGGGCCGGTTGTCGTCCTCGCCCGTGTCGATCACGCCGACGACGTGGGGATGCGAGAGCTGCGCGACGGCGCGCGCCTCGCGCCGGAAGCGTTCGAGCTGGTCGGAATCCTCCTGCATCTCACGGTGCAGGAGCTTGATCGCCACCCGGCGTTCGAGGTTCATGTCGAAGGCGCGATAGACCGTCGACATTCCTCCCGCGCCGATCTGGGCATCGAGCCGATATCGGCCGCTCAGTTGCATGCCCACGAGCGTGCTCATGGAATGGGACGTATTGTGGCCGATCCGGGCAAGGGCTCGGGTTAAGTTCGCTGGGGCTTGGCCATCTCCCGCTCAAGTTGTTCACGCAGACGTAAGAGCGCGAGGTCCTTGCCCTTGGCCTCGAGCATCACGTCGAAGTGCAGGCCGGCCGCGGTCTCACGCAGAAACTGGCCGAACGCGATCGGGTCGATCATGTCCGCGTGGGCGCGCAGTTGCGGCAGCACCCACTCGGTCACGGTCTTGCGACCGACCTTGCGCTTGCGCTCTTCCAGGGCGGTCTTGGGCGTCGAGTAGTGGATCTTGGGCACGACGTCGTCCGGCCAGGTGGCGAGCGCCAACTCGAGCGCTTCGCGGTCCGGGATGCCGTCCGGGTCGTGACAGTGGTGGTGCAGGATGTCCCACACGACCCGCAGGCCGGTGCGGCGGTGCAGCTCGAAGACGTCGCGCAGGCTGAACGTGCGGTCGTCGTTCTCGATCACCAGCCGAGCGCGCGCCGCGTCCGAGAGGCGCTCGAGGCCCGCCTCGAAGCGTCCGAGCGCGTCACCCTGACCGCTCCCGACGTGCAGGACGACGACGGCCTCGGGGCCGCAGCCCAGTGCGTCCAGCAGGGCGGCCTGGACCTCGAGGTCGCGCACCGCGCCCGCGACGACCGTCTCATTCTCGGAGTTGAGGACGATGTACTGGCCGGGGTGCGACGAGAGCCGGATGTCCAGCTCCCGCGCGAGCGCTCCCACGCGCGCGAGCTCGTCCGCGCATTCGTCCACCTGGCCGTGGAACTGCGGCAGGTCGGGGTGCGTCGCGTAGGGGACGAGATCCGACGTCAGCCGGTACATCCGGATCTCGTGGCGCCCCAGGTACTCGAGGACGTCGGTGAGGTACTCGAGCGACTGCTTCAGGTGAGGGCCGGACTGCCAGCGCCGCGCATCGTGGCTCGGCAGCCCGCCTTCACCTAGAACTTTGACCGCAAAGCCGAGACGCACATTGGCGTCTACGGGTTGACGGACCTCCCGGACCACGTGTTCCACTCGGAGTCGTCGCCCGGCTTGACCGGCTCGATCTCCTCGGTCGGGTTCGAAGCCGCCTCGATCGCGTCCTCGATCTGGGCCTCCTCGGGGCTCACGCCCTCGGTCGACTCGGCGGCCTCGCGCAGCTCGTCCTCGGTCTGCTCCTGGCCCTCGGACTCGCCTTCGCCGGCCTCGGCCAGCGGGCGCTCGGACTCGTCGGCGATCTCGCCGTCAGGACCGGCGTAGTCGGAGACGGTGCCGCCGATATTGGCGGCCTCGGCCGCGGCGGCGGCTTCCTCGGCGGCCTCGTCGATCGCCGGTTCCTCGAAGGCGGGCGGGACGGGCACGGCGGTCGCGGTGTTCGCAACCGGACCAGCGGCGTCGTAATTCGACACGGGCGGCGGCGTGTACGCGTCCGGCTGCGGGGCCGGAGCGGTCTCGGTGTCACCACCGGGGAGGAGGCCCTTCACGGCGTCGCGCTTGAAGAACAAGGCCACGACGGCGGCGGCGACACCGCCGCCCAGGAGAAGGGTCTTGGCGCCGGGGCGCCGCTTCTTACGCGGCTCGACGCCCGGGAGCATCGACGCGACGCGATCGCGAGCGAAAGCGAGGGCGATGTCAGCAACCGCGAGGTTGCGGGCGGTCTTGGCAAAGTCCATGCCAAGACCGTACCCGGATCGCCCAGGCCTTACAGGCCTGGGCGGCTTGCCTTCAGCTACGCCTTCGTGGGCGAGGGGAACTCGACCGGCGCGGCGTCGGCCGCGGCGCGGTTCTCCTCGCGGACTGCGTGCCAGATCTCCTCGCGGTAGACCGGGGTGCTGCGCGGGGCCTGGATGCCCACGCGAACGGTGTTTCCGACGATCTCCATCACGTGCACGACGACATCGTCGCCGACCATGATCTTCTCGCCGACACGGCGGGTGATAAGCAGCATGATTCCTCCTTGGATTTACGCTGCGGCGTGTTTTCTGGGTTGGGTGCTACGCGGCGGCCGCGACGGCGGCCGGGAACAGCGGGGCGCGGACGGGAGCGTCGGCGGCCTCGTTGATGATCTGGTGGCCCTTGCCCTCAGCGATGAGGATCGGGGCGCGCAGGTTGGCGAAGAAGTCGCTCAGCTCGGCGCCGGCGCGAACCGTCACCCACACGACGACGTCGGACGGGTCGCCCGTGACCGGCTCGGAGGCCTTGTCGGAGAGCTCGACCTCGTAGTCGGCGAAGAACTGCCACGGGTTGGCGACGGGCAGCGCGAGCTCCGCGTCGTCGACCGAGTGCAGCCACGCGAAGGAGCCGTCCTCGGACGGGGCGACGACCGCGTAACGCGTGCCGCCGAGCCCGATCAGGCCGGTCGGGAACTCGATGACGTCGTCGGACGCGATCTCGATCGTGCCGAAGCGGGAGGACTCGAAGGTAAGGCTGGACATTCTGAAGGGGTTCTCCTGGAGGGGGGAGAGGGAGGGGATCTAAGTCCTTATCGGCTAACGGAGGAAATCCATTAGCGACGACTGCACGATGCTCGCGCCGGCGCGCAGCGAGGCCTGGTAGGCGGCCGACTGCTGGTTGAACTCGATCATCGTCTTGGCGAAGTCGGCGTCCTCGGTATTCGAGAGCTGCTCGTTGACCGCGCCCTGGATCTGGCCGAGGCGCGTGGAGGCGGCCTCGAGACGGTTCGACATCGCGCCGTTGCGCGCGCGGACCTGGAGGATGTCGTCCACCCGACCCTGCAGGGCCTTGACGTCGACGTCGCGGATCGCGTCGACGTTGTTGGACTTCATGTTGGCCGAGAGGTTGCGCAGCACGCTCAGCAGCTTGCCGTCGTTGCCGCCGTTGCCCAGGACTTCCGAGCCGACCGTGTTGATCGACATCGTCACGCCGGGGCCGATCTCGCGGACCACGCCGGGAATCGTCGGGTCCAGGCCGGCCTGATCACCCTGGTAGGTGTCGTCGGCGCCGAGCTTGTACGGCGGCAGGCCCGTGGCCGTGCCGGACATCAGGTAGCTGTCGCCGTAGCTGGCGTTCGCCGTCTCCTTCAGCCCTTCGATGATCTGGTCGATCTCGCCGGCCAGCATCTTGCGGGAGCCGGCGTCGGTGGAGTCGTTGGCGCCCTGCAGCACGAGGTCCTGGGCTCTGCGCACGTAGTCGTTCATGGAGCCCAGTGCAGACTCCGTCGCCTCCTGCCAGCCCATCGCATCATCGATGTTGCGCGAGTACTGGCCGTTCGCGTCCATCGTCTGACGCAGGCCCATCGCGCGCGCGGTGTTGAACGGGTCGTCGGACGGGCGCGTGATCTCCTTGCCGGAGGACGCCTTGCTCTGCGTGCGCGACATCTTCTCGGACAGCGAGTTCAGGTCCGACAGGACGTTGCGCTGGATCATCGAGGTCGTGATACGCATGACTTAGAGCCCCACTCGGCCGGTTCGGTTGATCAGAACGTCGAGCATCTCGTCCATCGTGGACATGGCTCGAGCGGATGCCTGGTAGGCACGCTGGAAGCGGACCAGGTTCGACATCTCCTCATCCATGGAGACGCCCTGCACGCTCTGGCGGCGGTTCTCGACCGAGTCGGCGAGGATCTGCGCGTTGCCCTGCATGCGCTGGGACTCGTTCAGGTCGCCGCCGACCTTGGCCACGAAGGCCTTGTAAGCGCCGTCGACCGACGCGTTGCCGCGCAACTGGGAGATCGCGAGCGCGATGTCGTTGGAGGCGGCGCCCGTGCCCGTGCCGGTGATGACGGTGCTCGGGTCGGCCTGCAGCGCGTCGGCGACCTTGATCGACGAGCCCGCCGGCGTGCCGACGGAGAAGAACTCGCCGCCGTAGACGCCGTTGACCGCGCTCGCCAGGGACTGGGAGATGGTGTCGATCTGGGCGAGGTAGCCGTCGATGGTGCCGCCCGGGGTCTTGCCGACCTCGAGCAGGCCGCCCATCTGGCCGCCCGGGTTCCAGCCGCCGATCGGCGGGCCGTCCCAGGCCGCGGTCTTGTCGGACACGATCGGATAGGCCGTGCCGCTCGTGCGGT
The DNA here is from genome assembly GCA_027587225.1 of Solirubrobacter taibaiensis. Classification (GTDB taxonomy): domain Bacteria; phylum Actinomycetota; class Thermoleophilia; order Solirubrobacterales; family Solirubrobacteraceae; genus Solirubrobacter; species Solirubrobacter taibaiensis. The sequence goes on along the minus strand of JAPDDQ010000019.1, from coordinate 84,887 downwards.
CGACGAACGAGATGTTCGCGGAGCCGCCCTCGAGGTTCTCGACGGAGACCTGACCGAAGGTGGAGAGCTGGTCGATCAGCACGTCGCGGCGATCGAGCAGGTCGTTGGGGGACTCGCCGACCGACATGAACTGCGAGATCGTCTTGTTGAGACCCGCGAGCTCGGTCGCGATCTTGTCGACCTCGCCACCGTCACCGACGATCGCCTCGTACTGGCCCTTGGCCATGTCCTGCGCGGCCACCATCTGGGAGCGCACGGAGTGGATCGAGTCGGTGAGGCCGTTCGCGGTCTGCACGAGCGCCTGCTTGGCGGCCGCGCTCGTCGGGTTCTTGGAGAGATCCGACCACGAGTTCCAGAGCTTGGCGAGCTGCGCGTTGATGCCGTTCTCGCCCGGCTCGGCCAGGGAGAGCTCGGCGCTGTCGAGCGCCTCGGCCTTCGCGGACCACTCGTTGACGTTCGTGTTCTGCGCGCGGTACTGCGAGTCCAGGAACTGGTCGCGGATGCGGCGGAAGCCGGTGACATCGACGCCCGAGCCCAGCTGCGCGCCCGTGACGTTCATCCCGTTGGAGATCGTCAGGTGCTGCGCGGGCGACGCCTGCAGCGTCGCCTCCTGGCGCGAGTAGCCCTTGGTGGAGGCGTTCGCGATGTTGTGGCCGGTGGTGTCGAGCATGCGCTGATGAGCCAAAAGGCCCCTCAGGGAGGTCTGCATGCCGTAGAAAGAGGAGACGGGCATCGGGAGTCCAGTGGGGTTAGGCCTGGAGGTCCAGGGCGCGGTAGACGGTCGGCGCGGGGGTGTGGGGGCGTGTCGCGTTCGGCGCGGTGTAGCCCGGCTCGGGCTCCTGGCCGATGAGACGCGTCAGGTGCGACAGGAACGCGAGCTCCTGGCGCATCAGGGCGCGGTTGATGCCGTGTTCGCGCGCGATCTCGGCCAGCAGGCCGCGCAACTCGGCGGAGCGCTGCATCGCCGCGGTGGCGGCGTCCGGCGTGATCAGGCTGCAGAGGCGCTCGAGCGTGACGTTCGTGGCCGGCATGCCGAGCGCGATGCCGGCACGCTGCAGCAGGCCGGTGCGCTCCTGCTCGAGTGAGCCACGGCGGACCATCTCGGTCTGGATGTCGGCGAGCCGGGCCAGAACGGCCTCGGTGTCGCGCTCGCGAATGGCGGAGCCCTGCGCGAGCACGAGCTTGAGCAGCTGACGGGCGGAGTTGATCTGCTGGTCCAGGTGGACGAGCAGCTCGGCCTCGAGGACCGTGCTCACGACTGCATCTCCTTGTAGATCTGGCGGGCGAGGCCAAGACCCTGACCCGTGGTCAGTGCCGAGGTCAGCGTGTCCTGCATGGTCGAGGCGTACGGGCCTTCGCCGAGCGAGCTCTCACTCACCATGCTCTTGATCAGCTGCCCGGCGAGCATCTGCTCAAACCCGACCGCGGTCTTGTAGTCCTTGACGGCGTCGGTGCCGGCGGTGCGGATGTCGGCCGGCAGCGAGAGCGTCGAGATCGAGTTGATCGAGCTCATCGCTTGACCCCGTTCGCGATCTCCATCATCTGATCGGCGGTCGTGATCGCCTTGGAGGTCAGCTGGTAGGTGCGCTGGGCCTCGATCATGTCGGTCATGGCCTGCGCCATGTCCGTGTTGGAGGCCTCGAGCGTGCCCTGCTTGAGCACCGTGTCGGCCTGCGCGGCCACAGGGTTGCCGGAGCGCGCGGTGGCGACGAACGCGTTGTCGCCGACGGATTCGAGGTTCTGCGGCGAGCGCACGTTGACGAGCTGGATGCGGCCGACGTTGCGGCCCGCGGCCAGCACGGTGCCGTCCTCGCCGATCGCGATCTTGGACTCCGGGGTGCCCTTGGGAATCTGGATGTTCGGGCTCATGAACCCGCCGAAGCTCGTGACCAGGCGGCCCTCGCCGTCGACGTGCAGGTTGCCGTCACGCGTCAGCGCCTCACGGCCGTCGGCGAGCTTGACGCGCATGAAGCCGTCGCCCTCGATGCCGACGTCGGTCGGCTTGTCGGTGCGGGCCAGGTTGCCCTGCTCGAACGAACGACCGCCCTGGATGGCGCGAGAGCCGGTGCCCAGCTGCGCGGCGTTGGAGATCGTCGGGCGTCCACCCTGCTCGTACAGCAGGTCCGAGAACCCGACGCGCAGGCGCTTGTAGCCAGTGGTGTTGGCGTTGGCCAGGTCGTTGGAGACGGCGTCGAGCTTCGACTGCTGCGCCTGCATGCCCGCCGCGGCGGTTCGGAGTCCTTCGAGCATTGATATCTAGATCGGCTTCTGCGCTGGGCGACTTGAACTAGGTCAGGGATCCGACGGACGAAGCGGCTTTGCCGAGGGTCTCGTCGATGGTGTGGATGACCTTCTGGCCGGACTCGTAGGCCCGGTAGGAGGCCATCATGTCCACCATGGTCTGGGTGGGGTCGGCGCCGGAGGCCTCGAGCGCGCCGGCGCGAACGCTGCCGACGGTCTGGCCCGCGACGTTGCCCGGCGTGCCGGTGACGTAGGAGTTGCCGACCTTCTCGGGGTTGTTCAGCGTCACGACGTTGAGCGTGCGCGGATCGACCTTGCCGTCGGCGCCGAGCGTGACGGGCTGGCCTGTGCGACCGAGGACGAGATCGCCCTCGAGCGTGGTCAGCCGGCCCTGCGGGTCGCTGGAGAACTGGCCGTTGCGCGTGTAACGCGTGCCGGCGTCGGTCTGCACGGCGAAGAAGCCGTCGCCGTTGATGGCGAAGTCCAGCGGCTCGCCCGTGTCCTTGAGCACGCCGGGCGACCAGTCGGTCTGCGTGTTCGTGACGGCGACGCCGGTGGTGACCCGGCCGACCTGCTGGCCGGTGACGGAGTTGGTGAGGAGCATCTCGCCGAAGGACTGCTGCGTGGTGCGCTCGGCCTTGTAGCCGGCGGTCGACGCGTTCGCGAGATCGTTCGCGATCTGGTCCTGGCGAATCTGCTCGGTGAGCATGCCTGAGGCTGCGAGATAGAGGCCGCGATCCATACTGGGTCTCCCATCGGCCGCCGGACGGGCATCCTTGAGTCATGGATCCGATCGCTGTCACCGCCGCGCTGCTGCGCGCGCAGCTGCCGGACGTGCCGATCCGCGAGGGAGCGTCGCTCATGGCGCGCGTCGCCTCGCGTGGCGAGACGCACGCGGTGATCGTCATCGCGGGCCTCCCGGTCACGGCCAAGCTCCCGCCCGAGGTGGAGGCCGGGGCGGTGCTCAAGCTCAAGGTCAAGGAAGTGACCGCGGAACGGGTCACGATGCAGATCGACCCACAGCAGCCCGTCCAGTCCACGTCACCGCAAGGGGTCACCCCTTTGATCGGCCAGGCGATGCCGCAGGCGCAACTGCAAGGGCACGTGGAGGTGGAGGAGCCGCCGGTCCGTCGCCAGGACGCGGACGGCGAGTCCGTCGACGTCGTCTCCCTTGCGTTCACGCACCCGACGCTGGGGAAGCTCGACCTGCGCCTGGAACTGCGCGGAGAAGAGCGCATCCTGGCCGAAGTGACGACCGCTGCCGGCCTTCCGCACGTTGTGGCCTCGAGGGCCTCTGAGCGTCTACGCGCCAACTTGGAGGCCGTAGGTTTGGAGGCCACGGTGAACGTGCGGCCGCGGCACACGCCGCTGGATCTGTATGCCTGATCCCGACGTCACCGCGGCGCTGAAGTACACGGGCGACGGGGCGCCGAAAGTCGTCGCCGCCGGCAGGGGGCATATCGCCGCTCAGATTCTCGTGCGCGCACGTGAGGCCGGCGTGCCCGTCCACCAGGACCCCGATCTCGCCACAGCGCTCACGCAGCTCGCCATGGGACAGGACATCCCGGAGCAGATGTGGACCGCCGTGGCACAAGTGCTGGCCTGGGCCTACGGGTTGTCCGAAAAGCGCCCTACTCCAAATCGGTGATGAAGAAACTCGGGTCAGCGCCCGATACAGGCTGAGTCCGTCAGTCCGTTTCGCCCTCTCAGGAGTTCTCTACCCGCCATGAAGTCCACGACGTCCTCAGGCAGCCGCAAGCGTGTAAGCGCTGAGGATGCCCTCGCGCTCTGGCGTGAGTACAAGGCGACCGGCAGCATCCAGGTGCGCAACCGCCTGGTGATGACCTACGCGCCGCTCGTCAAGTACATCGTCTTCAAGAAGGTCCGTGAGCTTCCGGCGCGCTGCGAGGTCGAAGACTTCATCTCGTGTGGCCTCGAGGCACTGATCGCGTCGATCGACCGGTACGACCCGGAGAAGGGCGCCACGCTCGAGCAGTTCGCGTGGACCCGCATCCACGGCGCCGTGCTCGACGAGCTGCGCCGGCAGGACTGGGCGCCGCGCTCGCTGCGCCGCTGGGAGCGCGACATCGCCAAGGCGCGTGACGCGTTCACGACGATCCAGGGCCGCCGCCCCACGCGTGAAGAGCTCGCTGACGCGCTCTCGATCACCGTCGAGGAGCTGCGCCGCCGCGAGGACGACATCTCCGTCTCCGACGTCACGTCGCTGAACACGCTCGTGATCTCCGACGACGAGACGACCGTCGAGCGCATCGACACGCTCGCCGACGGTGACTTCAAGCTCGACCCCGAGCACCAGGCCGCCAACTCGGAGGCCAAGACCAAGTTCCGCCGCGCGTTCGACACCCTGCCGCAGCGTGAGCGCGAAGTCGCCGTGCTGCTCTACGTGAAGAACCTGACGCTGCGCGAGATCGGCGAGGTCATGGGCGTCTCCGAGAGCCGCATCTGCCAGATCCACTCGCAGCTCAAGCGCACGCTCAAGCAGCAGCTGGCAGACGACGCCGTCCTCTTCTCCGCCGTCGGCTAAAGCTTCACCGCGCGGCGCCGACTACTGGGTCTGAGATGACTCTTCAGATCGGTCGCTTCACCCCTTACGAGCAACTGGCTTCCGCGACGTTCGCGGCGCCGGTGGCTCCCGCTGCCGCGCGCCCCCAGGACGCGCCGCAGCAGATCAAGGGCGTGGAGGAGACCGGGACGATCGTCGGCGACGTTCCCCCGGCCCCCACCCCGGAAGCCCGCGAGCTCGTGGCCAAGGCTGCGGAGGTCGTGGAGCAAATGCGCAAGAACAACCGCGAACTGCACTTCTCACGCGACGAGGACTCGAACCGAGTCGTCATCGAGGTCCGTGACCTCGACGGCAAGGTGCTCAAGACGATCCCGCCGTCGGAGGCCCTGAACGTCATGGCCGGCGGCGAGCTGTAAGGAGCCTGAACCCCAATGCCTATCACCCTGACCGGCTTGGCGTCTGGCCTTGACACCGAATCGATCATCAGCCAGCTGATGCAGATCGAGCAGACCAAGGTCACCGCCGTACAGAAGCGGCAGGTCTCCGTCAATCAGCACAAGACGGACCTGCAGACGATCAAGTCCAAGCTCGACGCCTTCAAGACGGCTGCGGCCGATCTCGGCAACGCCTCGCTCTGGAAGGCGAAGCAGGCCACGACGTCCTCGGACCCGACGAAGGTCGAAGCCACCGTGCTCGGCGGCGCCGGCATCGGCGGCCAGTCGATCCAGGTCGACCGCCTCGCGTCTTCCGCGCAGCACGGCTTCAACTACACGGCCGGCTCCGGCGCGGGCAAGATCGGCTTCACCGCCGGCGGCACGACCGTCGCGATCGACATCGCGGCCAATGCGACCCCCGCTGACGTCGCCGCGGCCATCAACGGCTCCGACGCCGCCCCGGTGTACGCCGCGGTGGTCAAGGACGGCGGCGTCGACAAGCTCGTCTTCTCCTCGCGCACCACCGGCCAGAACTCGGACTTCACGGTCGACACGTCGCAGCTCGGCGCGGGCACCGTCCTCAACGAGGACACCGCCTACACCCGCACGGGCGCGACGCTCAACGCGTCGATCAAGGTCAACGGCGGCGCGGAGCAGAACCCCGAGTCCAACGTCCTCGAGACGATCATCCCGGGCGTCCGCCTGACCCTGAAGGGCATCACGGCGAGCCCGGCCACGGTGAGCACCACCTCGCCGGCCGTCGACCAGGACGCGATCACGAAGAAGATCTCGTCGCTCGTCGAGGCCTACAACGCCGTCGTCACGTTCACTCGGTTGGAGCTGAACGAGAAGAAGGTGCCTGGCGCCGAGACCAGCGCGGACCTGCAGAAGGGCCAGCTGTTCGGTGACTCGAGCATGAACGGCATGCTGCGCCAGCTCAAGACGCAGATGACGCAGTCCCTGAGCGGCCTCGGGCTCACCAGCCTCGGCGATCTCGGCATCACGATCCCGAAGTCCACGGGTGGCCAGACCACCCAGGACGCCAAGGACGGCAAGCTGACGCTCGACACGGACAAGCTCAGCAAGGCGATCGCCGCGGACTACACGAAGGTCCGCGACCTGTTCGCCGGCGTGGGCGCCACCAAGGGCTTCTCGGCGACGCTGTCGGACTACGTGGCCACGCAGACCGGCTCGCAGGGCACGATCACCGGCCGTATGACGTCGGATGACAGCCGGCTCAAGGGCTTCACCGATCAGATCACCAAGCTCAACACCCGTATGGAGTCGGAGCAGAAGCGCCTGAAGGCGCAGTTCGCGGCCATGGAATCGGCCCTCAGCAACTCGCAGACCCAGCAGGCCTGGCTCACCAGCCAGCTCAGCGCGCTCGGCTAGTCGGCGACACGGCCTCAAGCCTGTCGCCGCACGCGCCGATCAACGAATTGAACCGTCCCTCCCATCCGACCCACCAGGAGCCTCACGCAGTGGCCACCTACGCCGCCAACCCGACGGCCCAGTACAAGCAGCAGAGCATCCTCACCGCCCCTCCCGGTCGACTCGTCGTGATGCTCTATGACGGCTGCCTGCGCTTCCTCTTCCAGTCCGCCTACGCCATGCGCGAGGGCGACAAGACCAACTCGCAGGACCGCATGCGGCGGGCCGAGGCGATCATCGACGAGCTCACGGTCACGCTCGACCACGAGCGCGGCGGCGAGATCGCCGGCCGGCTGCAGGGCATCTACGCCTTCTGCCGCAAGCACCTGATCGAGGCGTCGATCGAGCAGAACCCGGCGAAGATCGAGGAAGTCTCCGAGCTGCTCACCGAGCTCCGCGACGCTTGGGCCGAGATCGCCGACTCCGGCGTCTCGAAGGCATGAGCTCCGTGGCCCAGCCCTGGGCCGACCTGGTCGTGCTCGCCGAGCGTGAGCGCGACCTCGTGCGTGAGAGCCGTTGGGAAGAGCTCCCGGCGGTCTCTGAGCATCGCCTCAGCGTCTCGCAGGCGCTGGGCACCCCGCCCGCGGCGGCCCGCCCGCACCTCGAGCGCCTGGCCGAGCTGCAGGCCGAGATCCACGCCGGCCTCTCGGCCGCGTGCGCCTTCACCCGGCAGAAGCTCGGGAGTATGAGCCGCGGCGCGACCGCCTTACGCGGTTACGCAGGGCCCGCGCCATCGCGGCACGGCCACCAGGACTTCTCCGCCTGACGCTTCGCGTCAGCACGCGCTTCGCACGACCCGCCTCCGGCGGGTCGTTTTGCTTAATCGGGTCCAGACCCTAAAGGCCCTCGGACGGGGTGCCGATACGGAGAGTGCGCACCAAGGAAGGAGCGCCTTGAGGTCCACGGACGGACCGCCCCCTCTTCCCTCCAGGAGACCCCGTCCCTCGTGCTGATCGATACCACACAGCTGGCGCTTGAGCGCAGCATTTCAGGCGCTGCACAGCGTCATGAAGCGCTTGCCGCCAACCTCGCCAACGCCTCGACGCCCGGCTACCGCCGCGTCGACGTGGACTTCCACGGCGCCCTCGCCGCAGCGCTGGGCACCGGTGACAAGTCCGCCGTCGAGCACACGGCGTTCACGACCCAGGCCGATGCTTCGGTCGGCGTGACGCAGGCCGATGGCAACTCCATTGACGTCGACAACGAGTCGGCCAAGCTCGCCGCCAACGCGCTCGAGCAGCAGGCTGCCGTGTCCGTCCTGAAGGCCCGCACCGCGATCATGCGCTCCGCGCTCGGTGTCGCCTGATGAGCATGTTCGGCGGCATGGAGATCTCGGGCAGCGCGCTCACCGCGCAGCGCCTGCGGATGAACGTCACGGCGGAGAACATCGCCAACGCTGAGACGACCAAGGGTGCCGACGGCAATCCCTACCGGCGCAAGGAAGTCACGCTGCAGTCGGTCGGCCAGGCCGGCACCTTCGGCTCGCAGCTCTCTCGCGCCATGGGCACCTCGGGCGTTGCGCCCGGCGGCGTCCAGGCCACCGAGATCACGGAGGACCAGACCAACGGGAAGCTCGTGTACGACCCGAGCCACCCGGACGCTGACGAGCAGGGCTACATCCGTATGCCCAACGTCGACACGGTGACCGAGATGGTCGACCTGATCGATGCGCAGCGCGCCTATGAGGCCAACGTCACCGCGATGTCGGCCGCCAAGCAGATGTTCGCCAAGACCCTGGAGATCCTCCGATGACCATCGATCCGACCATGGCCGTCAACGGCCTCGGCAGTGAGTGGAACGTCGGCAGCATCGGCAGCGTCGATGCTCCGAGTTCTGACACCCAGGCCGGCAAGGGCTTCAGTTCGATGCTCTCCCAGTCGATTCAGTCCTTGGCCGACAGCCAGACGCAAGCCGCAGATGCGGCTCAGTCGCTGGCAACGGGCCAAGCTTCCGACCCGACCGCGGTGGTCATGGCCGTCGAGCGCGCGCAGCTCGCGATGCAGATGGCCAGCCAGATCCGCACGAAGGCCGTCGAGGCCGCCCAGACCATCTTCCAGACCCAGGTCTAAGCCGAGCTCTAAAGCCTCCTCATGCCGCCTTTCATGCAGAACATCCTCGCGCTTCCCGCCAAGACGAAGGCCATCCTGGCCGTCTCCGCGGTCGCCATCATCGGCATCGCGTTCATCATGCTCAAGATCGCGACGGCCCCGGCGTACTCGACGATCGCGTCGGGCCTCGATCCCGCCCAGACGGGCAAGATCACGGCCGCGCTCGACGAGCAGGGCATCGCTTACGAGATCCAGAACAACGGCACGGCTCTCGCGGTGACGAAGGCGCAGATGAGCGAGGCGCGCATCTCCCTGGCCTCGCAGGGTGTTGAGGCTTCTGGCGGCGGGTCCCAGCCGGGCTACGAGCTGCTCGACGAGAGCAAGCTCGGCGCCTCCCAGTTCCAGCAGCAGGTCACGTACCAGCGTGCGCTCGAGGGCGAGGTCGCCAAGTCGCTCAAGGGCGTGCAGGGCGTCTCGAACCCGAACGTGCAGATCGTGATGCCGCAGGACGACCTCTTCCAGGACGAGGCCACGCCGGCCACCGCGTCCGTCATGCTCGGCAACTCCGCCGACACGCTGGCGCCCGGCGCCGTGCGCGGCATGGCTCAGACGGTGTCCGCCTCCGTGAAGGGCCTCAAGTCCGAGAACGTGACCATCACCGATTCCTCCGGCGCCATCCTGTGGCCGTCCGACGAGGCCGGCGGCGCGGCCGGCGGCACCGGCGGCAAGCAGGCCGCCGAGGCGCGCTACGCCCGTCAGAAGGAAGCCGCGATCAACGCGATGCTCGCTTCCACGCTCGGCCCGAACCTGGCCAAGGTCACGGTCAACGCCGACCTCAACGTCGACCAGTCCAGCGAAGAGAAGCTGACGTACGGCGGCACGACGGTCCCGCTCACCGAGACGACCGAGAGCGAGAAGATGGAGGGCGCCGGGAGCGGCAATGCGGGCGGCACCGCCGGCACCGGCTCCAACGTCCCGACCTACTCCGGCACGGACGACGACGCCGCCGCCGGCGCGGGCAACTACGAGAACAAGAAGGTCACCCGCAACAACGGCGTCAACAAGACGATCACCAAGACGCAGAAGGCGGCCGGCGGGGTCAACAAGATGAACGTCGCGCTGCTGATCGACAAGTCGGTCCCGGCCGACGTGGCCACCGCGCTCAAGGAGACGGTCGCGACGGCCGCCGGCGTCGACACGACGCGCGGCGACTCGATCACCGCCACGCAGTTGGCGTTCGCCAAGCCGGCGACGCCCAAGGCGGGCCCGGTCCCGACGACCTTCCTCGGCCCCGCCAAGTGGGTCGGCCTGGGCCTCGCCGCGCTGCTCTTCCTCTTCTTCATGACCCGCGGGATGAAGAAGCGCGAGAACGAGAACCTGACGCCGGGCTGGCTCACCGAGATCTCCGAGCCGGTCTCCCTGGCTCAGCTCGAGGCGGGCGCCGGTCAGGGCTTCACGCTCGACCAGGCTTCCACGAAGATGCTGCCCCCGCGTGCCCCGGACGCTTCGCTGAACCAGCTCGACCAGCTGATGGAGCGCGAGCCCGAGCGCGTCGCGGCCCAGGTCAAGGCCTGGATGGCGGAGGACTAGTCAGATGGCCACCAAGGAGCTGACCAAGCCGGACGCCGCCGCGAAGAGCGTCAAGTCGATGAAGGGCATCGAGAAGGCCGCCGCCCTGCTGGTCGCGATCGGCGAGCAGCGGGCGGGCGAGATCTTCAAGTTCCTCGGCGATCCCGAGGTGGAGGCGCTCTCGCTGGAGCTCGCCAAGGCCCAGAAGATCACGTCGGAGCTGTGCCACGACATCATCACCGAGGCCGTCGAGTCGGTCCTCGCCGAGGACTACCTCGCCGAGGGTGGCGTGGACTACGCCCGCAGCGTGCTCATGCGCTCGCTCGGTGAGGATCGCGCGGACGAGATCATCGGCCGTCTGGCCGCCACGATCGAGCGTCGCCCGTTCGAGTTCCTGCGCCGCACGCCGGCCGAGCAGATCGTCGTGTTCCTGCGCAACGAGTCGCCGCAGACGATCGCGCTGGTCGTCTCGAACCTGCACACGATGCTGGCCGCCCAGGTGCTGTCGGACATCGATCCGGAGATCCAGGCCGACGTGGCCCTGCGGATCGCGCTGATGGCCGAGACCCGGCCCGAGGTCGTCTCGCAGGTCGAGACCGTCATGCGGTCGCGTCTGTCCGCCGTCGGCTCGCAGGAGTACGCGGCTGCCGGTGGCGTCAAGTCCCTGGCCGACATCCTCAACAGCTCCGACCGGACGACCGAGCGCAACGTGCTCGACGAGCTGGCCAAGGCCGACGGCGAGCTGGCCGAAGAGATCCGCCTCCTGCTGTTCACCTTCGAGGACGTCGTCAAGCTCGACGACCGCTCGATCCAGATGGTGCTCAAGGAGGTCGACCAGAAGGACCTCGCGATCGCACTTCGTGGTGTCAACGAAGAGGTTGCCGGGAAGATCTTCGGGAACATGTCCGAGCGTGGCGCCGAGCTGTTGAAGGAAGAGATCCAGTTCCAGCCCCCACAGCGCAAGCGCGTCGTGGAAGAGGCGCAGGGCCGGATCGTCGGTGTCGTCCGTCGCCTCGAAGAGGCCGGCGCGATCGTCCTCTCCCGCGGTGGCGGGTCCGGCGAGGACGCGCTGGTCTAGGTCATGGGCTTCGTCGCTGAATACGACTTCGAGACGCTCGACCCCGTCACGCCGCCGATGGCGCCGGCCGACCAGGCCGCCGCCGTCATGGACGTGCTCGCCCAGGCGCGCGCCGAGGCCGACTCGATTCGCCGTCAGGCGCTCGAAGAGGGCTACATGGCGGGTCGCCACGAGGCTTTGGAAGCGTTGGCTCCGGCCCTGGCCGCTTTGGGCGCCGCCGCCGACGAGCTGCGCGCTTCGCAGGCTTCCGCCGCGGCGGAGCTGGAGCGGCGTGCCGTCGAGCTCGGTCTGGCGCTGGCTTCGAAGGTGTTGGCCGGTGCGTTGTCCGTCGAGCCCGAGCGGGTGCTGGACTCCGTCCAGGGCGCGCTGCGCGGCATCGTCGAGCGCGAGCGCGTGATCATCATGGTCAATCCCGAGGATCTCGAGATCGTCAAGGGCGCGGCCGAGGAGCTCAAGGCCACGCTGGGCGGCATCGAGCACTGCGTGATCGAGGCCGAGCGCCGTGTCGGTCGCGGCGGCTGCATCGTGCGCACGCCGGTCGGCGACGTCGACGCGCGCGTCGAGACCAAGCTCGAGCGCGCCTCGGAAGTCGTCGCCGCCGCTCTCGGCGCGAAGTCCTAGTCGCATCGCCCAGGGGGCGATGCTTCGGCGCGGCCCACCGCGCGAACTCGCGCCCTCAAGTCTTGCTGTCGCCTGCCGATAGGTTCCTAGATGTTCTCGCTGATGGACAGCGCGCTCGATGCGGTCGGCGCCGAAGACACCCTGCTCGACGAGGCCAAGCTCGCGATCCGCGAGGCTGACCTGCACCGTCGCACCGGCCGTGTGGTCGACCTCATCGGTCTGATCACGGAGGCCACGGGCCTCGACGCCGAGGTCGGCGAGGTGTGCATCATCGAGACCGGTCGCGGCCGTGCCACGGTCCCGGCCGAAGTCGTGGGCTTCCGCGACGGCCGTACGCTGCTGATGCCGCTCGGCGAGCCCAAGGGCATCGGCCCGGGCTCGAAGGTCGTGGCGACGGGCCAGCCCTTGAAGGTCGATGTGAGCGACGCCCTGCTGGGCCGCGCGCTCGACGGCCTCGGGAACCCGCTCGACGGCAAGGGCCCGATCGATCACACGAACTGGTATCCGGCCGAGCAGGCTCCGCCCGATCCTCTGTCCCGTCCACGCATCCACGAGCGCGTGTCACTGGGCGTCCGGTCCCTGGATGCGTTCGTGCCCTGCGGGCGCGGTCAGCGCATCGGCATCTTCGCCGGCTCCGGCGTCGGCAAGTCGTCTCTGCTGGGCATGATCGCCCGCGCCACGTCCGAGGAGATCAACGTGATCTGCCTGGTCGGCGAGCGTGGTCGAGAGGTGCTCGAGTTCATGCAGCGCGACCTCGGTGAAGAAGGTCTCGCGCGCTCGGTCGTGGTGTGCGCGACGTCCGACCAGCCGGCGCTCGTGCGTCTGAAGGCCGCGTTCACCGCCACCGCGATCGCGGAGTACTTCCGCGATCAGGGCAAGAACGTGATGATGATGATGGACTCCGTCACGCGCTTCGCCATGGCTCAGCGCGAGGTCGGCCTGGCCATCGGCGAGCCGCCCGCCACGCGCGGCTACACGCCCTCCGTCTTCGCGATGCTCCCGAAGCTGCTCGAGCGCACCGGCACGTCGCCGAGCGGCTCGATCACCGCGCTCTACACCGTGCTGGTCGACGGTGACGACATGAACGAGCCGATCGCCGACGCCGTCCGAGGCATTCTCGACGGCCACATCGTCCTGTCGCGCAAGCTCGCGCACGCCGGTCACTACCCGGCCGTCGACGTGCTGGCCTCCGTCTCCCGTCTGGTCACCGAGATCACGACGCCCGACGTGCGCGCGGCCGGCAACGAGGTCCGCAAGTTGATGGCGACCTACAAGGAAAAGGCCGACCTCATCTCGATCGGCGCCTACCAGCCGGGCTCCGACCCCGAGACCGACGCCGCCATCTCCGCGCGCCAGCCGATCGACGGGTTCCTCAAGCAGCTCGTGTCCGAGCCTTCGAACGCGGACTCCGCCGACGCGACCCTGTCCCAGCTCGCACAGCTCAGCGGCACTTGGGAAGCCCCGGTCGTCGACGGCTACCTCGTCAACCCGAACGCTTCGATCGCCGCCGGCAACGGCGCGGACGGCGGCATGCCTTTGCATAACGCCATTCCGCCGCTGCACATCCCTTCGTAGGACGAACCGCAACGGCGAGCACACCGTCGGGCGACGCGTCAAGTGGCGCGTTCCCGCTCGCCCAGCGCGACAAGTGCGACGAACCTTTCGCATAGCGAAAGGTTCGTTGCCCCGGCGCGCTCAGGCGGCGAGCGGCGCGGCGTAGCCGCGGCGCACGTACGCCAGCGGGCTCGCCGTGCCGCGCTGTGCGCGGGTGACCGCGCCGATCACGAGCACGCGCTCGCCGGCGGGGACCACGCGCTCCACGCGGCACTCGAACCACGCCGCCGCGCCGTGCAGGCGGGGGAGCGCGCCGCCGCCGACCGGCCACCAGTGACGGTCGGAGAACTCCGGGGACTCGCCGCGGAAGGTCTCGGCGAGCGCGGCCTGGTCGTCGCCGAGCACGTTGACGGCGAACGCGCCGCGCTCGGTCACGGCGGCGGCGAACTCGCCCGAGACGGCGACGAGCAGGAGCGGGGACTCGTCCGACAGGGAGGTGAGCGTCGTCACGGTCTGGCCGAGGGGGCGGCCGCCGACGCGGGTGGTGACCACGGTGACACCGGAGACCGTGGCGTTGAGAGCGGAGTGGAAGGAGCGCATGGGGAGAAGCGGGATTGGAGCGGGTGGTGGTTGCAACTCGGTAAACGGCGGACAGCCGTACCTTGTGAGCGGATAGCGTTCGCTCGTGGACTTCAGGCTGCTCGGCCCGCTCGAGGTCGTCGATCACGGCGGCGACTCGCTCAAGCTCGGTGGGCGCAAGCCACGGGCGTTGCTCGCGCGGCTCGCGCTGGATGCCGGGCGGACCGTGTCCGTGGAGCAGCTCGTGGACGACCTGTGGGGCGAGGACGTTCCGGAGTCGGCGGTGAAGATGGTGCACATCCACGTGTCGGCGCTGCGCAAGGCGCTGCCGCCGGACACGTTGCACACGCGGCCGCCCGGGTACGCGCTCGAGCTGCCGGCCGGGGCGCTGGACCTGGCGCGCTTCGAGCGGCTGCGCAAGCAGGGCCGCTCAGCGCTCGACGACGGGGACGCCGCGACCGCGGCGGACCGGTTCGCGGAGGCGCTCGAGCTGTGGCGGGGACCGGCGCTCGCGGAGTTCAGCGAGCCGTTCGCGCTCGTGGAGGCCGCGCACCTGCGCGAGCGCCAGGAGGTCACGGTCGAGGACCGGATCGACGCCGACCTCGCGCTCGGCCGGCACGCGGACCTGGTGGGTGAGCTCGAGAGCCTCGTGGCCTTCAACCCGCTGCGGGAACGGCTGCGGGCGCAGTTGATGGTCGCGCTCTATCGGTCGGGCCGCCAGGCCGATGCGCTCGCCGTCTATCAGACGTACCGCGAGACGCTCGCGGACGAGCTGGGGCTGGAGCCGAGCGCGCGGATGCGCGAGCTCGAGCGGCGGATCCTGCGTCAGGACGAGACGCTCGAAGGCCAGGAGACGTCGAACGAGGCGGCGCCGCTCAAGCTCCAGCCGATCCGCTACGTCCAATCCGTCGGCGGGTACTCGATCGCCTACCAGGTGGTGGGCGACGGCCCGCTCGACCTGATCTTCGTGCACGGGTTCATCTGCTCGTTCCAGCCCGGGTGGGAGTGGCCGGCGCTCGGCTCGTTCTATCGCGGGCTGAGCAAGTTCGGCCGGCTGATCCTGTTCGACAAACGCGGCACCGGTCTGTCGGACCGGGTGCTGGGGATCGCGAGCCTCGAGGAGCGCATGGACGACGTGCGCGCGGTGCTGGACGCGGTCGGGTCCGAGCGCGCGATCGTCGTCGGCGTCAGCGAGGGCGGCCCGATGTGCACGCTGTTCGCCGCCACGCACCCGGACCGCACGCAGGCGCTGATCACGCTCGGCGCCTACGCGCGCCGCAACTGGGCGCCGGATTACCCGATCGGCCGCCGGGCGGAGCAGGACGGCTGGCTGCGCCCGACCGCCGAGCAATGGGGCCGGTACGCGACGGAACGGTTCTTGCAGGAGCGCGCGCCGAGCATCGCCACCGACGAGGCCGCGATCGACTGGTACACGTCCTACCTGGTGCGCGGCGCGTCACCGGCGGCGGTGGCGGCGATCACCGACATGAACGAGGAGATCGACGTCCGCAACGTGCTCGCCTCCGTGCGCGTGCCGACGCTCGTGCTCTACCGCGCCCACGAGTACCTGCGCGAGGCGAGCCGCTACATGGGCGCGCGGCTTCCCGGCGCGCAGGTGGTCGAGACACCGGGCGCCGACCACCTTCCGTGGGAGGGCGACCAGAGCTCCGTGCTGGCGGCGATCGAGCAGTTCCTCGCCGGGCTGCGCGAGGAGCCGACCGAACCGAACCTCATCCTCACCACGGTGTTGGACGCCGAGGTGCCGGAGGCCGAGCAGGGCATGGTGCGCTCGGCGGTCGCGCGCTTCCGTGGGCAGCTGCTCGACGCGCCGTACAACCGCGTCCGCGCGACCTTCGACGGCCCCGCCCGCGCCGTGCGCTGCGCCTGCACGCTGGCCGAATCGATGCCGCAGTTGCGCGCCGGCGTGCACACCGGTGAGTGCGAGCTGCGCGACGGCCGGCTCGCCGGCCCGGCGCTGGAGATCGCCGCGGGCGTCGCCCGCGCCGCGGCGGAGGGTGAGATCCTCGCCACCTCGACCGTGCAGGACCTCGTCGCGGGCAGCGGCATCGAGTTCACCGAACGCGGCCCCGTGGAGCTGCCGCTCGCAGGCACCTCGCGCGAGTGGCGATTGTTCACCGTAGAGCGATAGCTACCGAGCGTTTACCGGGGCGTATACCGAGGCCCAACCGGGTTGCAGGACGCTGCAGGGCATGGCGCAGATGATCTCCACGGTCCGCAACGGGGTCGACACCCAGCAGCTGTTCGGCACGCTCGACGCCGTCGGAGATCACCCGGAGCTGGGCGCGTTCACGTTCCGCGCCACGAACCGCTGGATCAACGGTGCCCACAACCGCTCGCGCCTCCAGGGGTTCTACGGGGCCGGGCGGGAGGACGACACGCGCCGTGAGGCGTTCGTGATCGACGCCGGTGAGCCGACGGTCCTGCTCGGCACCGACTCGGGCCCGAACGCGGCGGAGTACCTCCTGCACGCGCTCGCCGCGTGCCTGACGACCACGATCGTCTACTGCGCCGCCGCGCGCAAGATCCGGCTGACCGAGATCGAGTCGACCTTCGAGGCCGACATGGACGTACGCGGCTGCTTCGGCCTGGACTCGGAGGTGCGCAACGGGTTCAGCGCGATCCGCGGGACGTTCCGCGTCAACGGCGACGCCTCCGACGACAGGCTGCGCGCGCTCGTCGCCCACGCCCAGAAGCGCTCCGCGGTGTTCGACATGCTCACCCACGGCGTCCCCGTCAGCCTCGACGCGGTCACGGGCTAGCCACCCACCCGCGGGTGCGGGCGTCCGGGGCGAAGCGGTGCCGGACGGCCGCGACGTCGTCGCCCCGCACCACGAGCCAGTGGTCGGCGCCCGGCCAGCCGGCGAGCAGCCGCCGACCATCCGGTGACCACTCGAGATCGCGCAGCCGCCCCGGCGCGGTGAGCACGGTCTGCCCGTCGATGGTGACGGTGGTGCGGCCGCGGTCGTACGCGGCGATGGCGAGCCGGCGAGAGAACGCCACGGCGACGATCCTGCCCGGCACACCGAGTCGCGCGGGCTCGCCGCCGGAGAAGTCGTGGATCGTCCCGTTGCGCACGCCGGCGACGAGCAGCCGCCGGCCGTCGGATGACCACGCGAGGTGGCGGACCGGGCCGTCTCGGTGCCACCACTGGACCTGCGCCGTGTCCGCGTCCTCGACCGTGACCGCGCCGTCCTTCGCCGCCCAGGCGACGGTGCGTGGCTCATTCGGTCGCCACGCCGCGGGTACCGGCGCCATCTTGCGGCCCGCGAGCACATCGTGCTGCCCGTTGCCGTACACGATCCGCAGGTTCCCGCCGGAGCGATACGCGATGTGCAAGCCGCCCGGCGCCCAGCGCGGGAACTGCACTGCGGCCGGCCGGCGCAGGCGCCAGCGGACCTTCCCGTCGTCGGGCTCGACCGCCGCGAGCGTGCGCCCCCGCGCCACGGCGACGAACAGCCCGCGCGGCGACCATGTCGCGTCGGTCCCGGCACCGATCTCCGCGCGTTTGCCGCCGCGCACGACGAACAGCGCTCCGCTGTCGAGGACGAGCAGCCGCCCGGGGAGTGTGGTGGCCGTCGGGGTCAGCGTGGGCGTGGGCGCCGCGAACACGCTGCGGACCTGACGCTCGATGGCACGCGCGGGCCCGGTGTCGCGCGCGGAGAACACGACCGCCGCCACCGCGCAGGCGATCGCGGCGTACACGAGCGCGAGCCGCGGTCGCCGCCGCACCGGCCGGTGGGCCGCGAGCACGGTCTGCCGCGCCCGCTCGCGCGCGGCCACAGCGTCCGGAACCTCTGCCTCGCGCAGGGCGCGCTCGAGCTCGTTCATCGTTCCTCCAACGCGACGGCGAGCGCGTCGAGGGCGCGGCGCAGGCGGGAGTTCACGGTGCCGCGCGGGAGGTCGAGCATCGTCGCGATCTCGCCCGGCGTGTAGCCGAGCAGGTGCCGCAGGACGACCACCGCCCGGTGCTCCGGGCCGAGCGCGGCGAGCGCCGCCACCACGTCCTCGCCCAGGCCGCTGTCATCGTCGAGCGAGGCGACGTCCGGCACGGCGCCCGTCTCCGGTCGCAGCGCGCGGGCCCGGGACCAGTCGATCGCGCGGTTGACGACGATCCGGTGCAGCCACGGACCGAGCGGCCGGCGGCGGTCGAAGCGATCCAGTGCGCGCAGCGCCGCCAGGAACGCCTCCTGCGCGATGTCCTCGGCGGCCGCCGCGTCGTGCACGACGAGCCAGGCCGCCCGGTGGGCCGCGGGCCAGTGGCGGCGGAAGAGCTCGTCGACCGCGTCCGCCGACCCGGCCTGGGCGGCGCGGACGAGCGCAGGCTCTCCCCGGCGACTCAGCGGTCGTCCCATGCGCAGCCTGCCCGCGACGGCGTCCTGCACGGCGCCAACCCTACTCTCGCCCGATCGGGGAGAAGCCGGCCGAGCGCGCGGCGACTTCCGCCCACGCGAGATCACGCCCGCTCGCGCCCGCGCGCGAGAAGATCCGGAACGAGACCCGGTAGCCGCGGAAGCCCAGCCCCGCGCGGCGGCGTGCGTCGAACTCCAGCGGTCCGCGCGCAAACGCGGTGGAGACCGGCCCGCGCCGGTGCTCGCGCACGCGCAGGATCACGGAGCCGTCGCGGTTCGCGAGCCGGTACAGCACGCGCGGCCGGGCGACGCCGCGCTGGACCCGCAACGCCCGCACCGACCATCCGGGCGGCACCCGGATCGAGTCCGCGGTGCCGGAGAACGCGGTCCGCCAGCCCGCGGGCGGCGGTGGCGGCGGAACCCGCTCGACGACGAGCGAGTCCAACAGCGCCTCGACCTCGTCGCGCCGCTGATGACCACCACGCACCCACGCCGACAGGGCCCGACCCTGCTCCTGCCACGCCAGTACGGCCCCGAGGCCCAGGCACGCGAACTGCTGGTCGGGCGGGAGCCGGAAGTGCTCCGGCCGCTCGGGGAGGCGCGCGAGATCGCGTGGCTCGATGTCGGCGGTGGAACCGACCATCACCACGGTCGCGCCGGACGCCGCGACGAGCCCCGGAGGGGCCGGGCAGCGCAGCGGCGGGGGCTCGGGCGGCGACTGCCAGCCCGCCGGGAGCGTCCACGAGAATCCGGCGAAGAGGGCGAGCTTGACCAGGTGCACACGACCTCTACGGTGGACGTCTGGCAAGAAGTCCCGAAGCGGACTTCAGGTCTAGACCCCATGTGCCGATACCGCCTACGTGGAGACACCCTCCTTCACGTTCCGGCTCGAGCGGGTCCGGACCCTCCGAGAGCGCGCTGAAGAACAGGCGCGGGAGGCACTCACGCAAGAGATTCGTCATCGCGACGAGGGCAGGATGCTGCTCGACGAAGCGCGGGCCAACGTCCGCGCCGCGTGTGACATGAACCGCAACGCGATGGCCGGCGGCGGGCTGACGTCCGCCGTGAACCTGCGCGCGATCCAGACCTACGTGGAGCGCACCGAGCAGCTGCAGAACAGCGCGGCGATCGAGCTTTCGCGCCGCGACGACGAGGTCGCCGTCAAGCGCGGCTTCCTCGCTTCCGCCGCCCGCGACCGCCAGGCCATCGACAAGCTCAAAGAGCGCCAGCAGGATGACCACAACGCCGAATGGGCGCGCAAGAACCAGAACCTGCTGGACGAGCTCGCTGCCGCCGTCCACCGCCGAGGAGTCGTTTCCGCATGAGCATTGACGCGGTCATGAGCCGCATGAACCAGATCCAGTCGATGTTCGCGTCGGGTGTCACCCCGGCCCCCACGCAGCCGGCGAAGCCTTCCAGCACGAGCTTCTCGTCCCAGCTGGCGACCGCACAGGGCGGCACGTTCGCGTCCGCCGCCGCGGGCCCGCCGGCTACGACGGCGACCGCCGCGACCGCCGCGACCGCCGCGACCGGCACGTCCGAATTGCCCGCGGGCACGCCGTACGCCGCCGAGATCACCGCCGCGGCGAAGGCCAACGGCCTCGACCCCGCGCTGCTCGCCGGCCTGGTCAAGCAGGAGTCCGGCTTCAAGGCCGACGCGGGCTCGCACGCCGGCGCTCGCGGCCTGACGCAGCTGATGCCCGCCACGGCCGCCGGCCTGGGCGTCACCAACGTGCTCGACCCAGTCCAGAACCTCAACGGCGGCGCCAAGTACCTCAAGCAGCAGCTCGACGCCTTCAACGGCGACACCGCGCTCGCGCTTGCCGCGTACAACGCCGGCCCGGGCGCCGTCAAGCGCTTCGGCGGCATCCCGCCGTACGCGGAGACGCAGAACTACGTCCGCATCGTCCAGCAGAACGCCGCGTCGTTCCGGACGCCCGCCGCTCCCTCCGCCGCATCCGCCGTCTCTTCTTACTCAAGCTCCAACGCACCCTCCGAGATCTGAGGCCCATGACCACGGACCGCCCAACCTCGACGCGCACCACGGCGCTGCCCCAGCGGGCGTACGCGTCCGCTGCTCCGGCAGGTCGTCAGCCGGCCGCGCCGACCGACGCGTTCTCCGCGCTGCTCGGTGCTGCCGCGCCCCGCACGGACGACGCCCCGCGCAGCGACGCGCCGCGCCAGCGCCGCGACGACGCCCAGCGTCCCCAGCGCAACGACGCCCGTGACGCGCAGCGCCCGCAGCGCAGCGACGATTCGCAGCCCAAGGCCAAGCCCGCCGCCAAGCCGGCGGACGAGCAGCCGAAGGCCGACGCGCCGGCGCAGGAGCCGACCACCGAGGAGCCGACCGAGGGCGCGCCGCGCCCGATGACGCCCGACATCTTCGCGCTGCAGCTCGCGAGCCCGCTGCCCCCCACGCCCGTCGCGGCGACGCCCACGGGCGCGCCGGTGCCGGCTGCCGCCGCGACGGCGGAGGGTGAGGCGACGACGGTCGCGATCCCGGCGTTCCCCGCGCTCAACCTGCTCAACGGCATCGCTCCGGCGCAGCCGGGCACTGAGGCGACGACGGCCGAAGCGCCGACGCAGGGCGCCACCGCGGCTGCGCCCGGCGGCATTCCGCTGCCGTTCCTGGCCGGCCTGGCGACCGAGGCGCAGACCGACCTGCCCACGATCGAGCTTCCGGCCGAGCTGCCGACGGCGGACGCCGCCGCGCCGCAGCTCGACGCCACGACCGTGGCACCGAATGCGGGCGGCGAGCAGCCCTCGCAGGACTCCTCGCAGCAGCAGCCCAACCCGCAGGCGGCCGCGAACGCCACTGCGCAGGCGAGCAAGCCCGCCGACGCGCCGGCCCCGGCCGCGACGACGCAGCCGCTCACCCAGGCCGCGCCGGTGGCGCAGTCTGTGGCCACGCCCGCGCCCACGGCCCTGCAGCGCGCGATTCCGCTCTACCGGGCGCCCGAGAGCGCCGCCCAGCTGATCCAGATGGCGGCCGACCGCGGCATCACGCACGCGAAGCTCAACCTCAAGCCGGTCGAGCTCGGCGGCATCGAAGTGCGCCTGCAGTCGACGCCGCACGGCGTCACCGCCCAGCTGGTGGCCGATTCGGCCGAGGCGGCGAAGCTGCTGACGCACGCGGCCGACGACCTGCGCCGCGACCTCGCGGACCGCAACGTGAACCTGCTCTCGCTGGACGTCTCGACCCAGCAGCAGTACCAGGAGCAGCAGCAGGCCGGCTCCAGGCAGGCGGACATCTTCGGCGACAACCACAACCCGGGCGGCGTGCAGAACCTCCGCTTTGGTCCGCAGGGTGACGCGGGGCTTACGGAAACCGCTGCACCTGCCGACACGAGTCTTGTCCTCCCGAACGGCGTGCACGTCGACGTCCTTGCCTGATCCGGAGCCACCTCCCTCCTCATGACCGAAATCTCCTCCACGACCGCGACCACCCCGACCACGGCCACGCACACGGCCGCAGGGTCGGGCACCGCGGCCCTCGCGAACCCCAAGGCGTCGCTCGACAAGGACGGCTTCCTGAAGCTGTTCATCGCCCAGCTCCAGCACCAGGACCCGTCGGCTCCGATGGACGCCAGCGAGTCGATCGCGCAGATGGCCTCGTTCTCGATGGTCGAAGGCATGAACAACATGCAGGCGACGAACTCGAACATCGCGTCCTCGCTGAACACCTCTTCCGCCGTCGGCCTGATCGGCCGCACGGTCAGCTACGTCGACGACAAGGGCGAGCTGCAGACCGGCAAGGTCGAGCGTGTCTCGACCACAAAGGACGGCCAGGCCACCCTGACCGTCGCCGGCAAGCCCGGCATCGATCCGTCCAAGCTCGCCGAAGTCACCGCGTAGTTCCGCGGCCGACTCTCCCCTTCAAGCAGAAACCCCCAAGGAGCACCCCCTCTCATGATGCGAGGCATGTTTTCCGCGATCAGCGGTCTGAAGCAGCACCAGGTCATGCTCGATGTCACCGCGAATGACATCTCGAACGTGAACACGATCGGCTACAAGTCCGCTCGAGTCACCTTCCAGGACAGCTTGAACCAGCTTCAGCGCGGCGCGGCCGGTGCCAACAACAGCACGGGCGGCTCGAACGCTTCTCAGGTCGGCCTCGGTGTCGGTCTCGGCTCGATCGACAACCTGATGTCCGGCGGCACCCGTCAGACGACCGGCAACCCGCTGGACGTCTCGATCGAGGGCGAGGGCTTCTTCCAGGTCGCCGAGGGCAAGCCGACCGCGGCCAACTCGCCGCTGACGCCCACGAGCTACACCCGTGCGGGCAACTTCTCGGTCTCCAACGAGGGCTACCTGACCACCGCGTCCGGCCAGTACGTCGTCGGTTACCAGATGGACCAGAACACGAACCAGCCGATCAACACCGAAGTCGCGATCAAGGTCCCGAACGGCGCCACGGGCGTCGCGGTCGACAACACGGGCGGCGTGTCCTGGGTCGACAGCAACACGGGCAACCGCGTCACCGGCTACCGCCTGACGATCGCCACGTTCTCGAACGCCTCGGGCCTCGAGCGCAACGGCGGCAACTCGTGGACGACGTCGGCCAACTCCGGCCAGAAGATCGTCAACACGCCGGGCCAGGGTGGCGCCGGCAGCACGTGGGGCGGCACGCTCGAGATGTCCAACGTGGACCTCTCCCAGACGTTCACGAACATGATCACCGCCCAGCGCGGCTTCCAGGCCAACTCGCGCGTCATCTCCACCGCCGACGAGATGCTGCAGGATCTGGTCAACCTCAAGCGGTAGTAGTTTCCTGACGTAGAGCCAAAAAGCCCGCCTCTGGCGGGCTTTTTCGTTTAAGGGTTCTCGTACATCTGCCGATGACAGGGGTGTGATCCGTCTCCACCGCCTATCGACGCGGGCTGAGGTCTTCTACCTCAACCCCGACCTGATCGTCGCCATCGACTCGACGCCCGACACGGTGGTGACGCTGACCACGCACCAGAAGGTGCTGGTGTCCGACTCTCCTGAGGTCGTCGTGACCGCCATCAAGGACTGGCGCGCCGGCATCTTGAGCCAAGCGCTCCCCAGCACCCCCGTCAAGCGCCGCAGCGACGCGGCTCTCACGCTCGTCGCGGCCGCAGCCGCCCCTCCCCCCTCCAACCCTGATCACGAGGAGAACGACCGATGAAGGTCTCTTCGCTCATCGGCCTTGTCGTCGGCCTCGCCGGCCTTTACCTCGGCGCCACGCTCGAGGGGTCGAACCCCTTTGCCGTCCTGAACCTGCCCGCCATGCTCATCGTGCTCGGTGGCACGCTCGGCGCGACGATCATGGGCACCAGCTTTGATTCGGTCAAGGCGATCCCGATGCAGTACAAGCGCGTCTTCGCGCCGGACTCGCCCGACCTGAACGCCAAGGTGACCGAGCTCGTCGGCTACGCCGAGGCCGCCCGTCGTGACGGCCTGCTGGCCCTCGACGAGGTCACCAACTCGATCGAGGACCCGTTCACCAAGAAGGGCCTGCAGCTCGTCGTCGACGGCACGGACCCCGACCTGGTCGCCGACATCCTCGAGTCCGAGAACGACGCCATGCGCAAGCGCCACGCCGCTGCCGTGCAGCCGTTCGACAAGGCCGGCGGCTACGCCCCGACCATGGGCATCATCGGCACCGTCTTCGGTCTGATCCACGTGCTCGGCAACCTCGACCAGCCCGAGACGCTCGGCCCGATGATCGCGGCCGCGTTCATCGCGACGCTGCTCGGTGTCGCCTCGGCCAACGTCGTCTTCCTCCCGGCCGGCGCCCGCCTGAAGCAGCTCTCTCAGGAAGAGCTCCACGCGCGCTCGCTGATCGTCGAGGGCATCCTCTCCATCCAGGCCGGCGACAACCCCCGCGTCGTCCAGGAGAAGCTCATCACCTTCGTCCCGCCGAAGCAGCGCCTCAGCGAGGAGCAGCAGGCCGAGGCCGCCGCTGCCGCCAAGGCCGCCGCCGCCGCGTAGGTCCTTCGTCATGGCCCGCAAACACAAAGCGCACCACGAGGAGGAGCACGAGAACGAAGAGCGCTGGCTCGTGTCCTTCGCGGACATGATGACGCTGCTCTTCGCGCTCTTCATGGTGCTCTTCTCGATCTCGTCCGTGAACACGTCGAAGTTCGAGGCGCTCCAGAAGTCCCTCAACGACGCGTTCTCGGGCGCGGTCCTGGACGGCGGCAAGTCGATGCTCAACGCAGGTTCGAGCGCCGACGAGACGCAGCAGTCCTCGGTCCAGCCGCCGCTGCCCTCGCTGCGTCCGCTGACCGACATCCAGGGTGCCAAGACGTCCAAGCAGTCCGCCGCGGAAGCCGAGAAGAAGTCCAAGCAGGAGGAACAGGACTTCCGCGCGCTCAAGCGCCGGATCGACAACCTGGCCAAGGACGCGGGTCTGCAGGGCAAGGTCAACGTGACCGTCCGGCGCCGCGGCCTGGTGATCCAGCTGCTCACCGACAAGGTGTTCTTCCAGTCCGGCTCAGCGACGCTGAAGCCGTACGCGAAAGGCCTGGTGGACAAGATCGCGGTCGTCATCCGCGGCGAACGTGAGCACCCGATCGTCGTCGAGGGTCACACCGACTCGCAGCCGATCTCGGGCTCGCAGTACCCCAGCAACTGGGAACTTTCCGGCGCTCGCGCCGGCGCAGTGATCCGGGACTTCACCGCCAATGGCGTGAACCCCCGGCGGGTCTCCGGCGGCATGTACGCCAGCCAGGAGCCCATCGACAGCAATTCCACGTCCGAAGGGCGTGCGAAGAACCGACGGGTCGAGATCGTGCTCTCGCGCCTGAACGCACCCGTCACCACTGACACGGAGTCACATCCCTAGCGCATGGAGGCGCTGAAATCATGGTCAAGAAAATCGTTCCAGTCATCGCCCTGCTCGCCGTTCTCGGCGGCGTGTACAAGTTCGTCCTGGCCAAGCCGGCCGAGGCGAAGAAGGAGCCGGAGCCCAAGGTTCACGGCTCGGTGTACATGCTCGAGAAGGAGTTCCTGGTGAATCTGGCCGACGGCCGCTTCGCCAAGCTGCAGGTCGGTCTGATCCTCGCCCACGACGACGTCTCCACGGTCGCGGCCGGCGGCGGCCACGGTGCGGCCCCGACCCCGCCCGAGGGTTACGGCGCGATGCTGCAGGAAGGCGTTGTTCGCGACGTCATCACGGATACCCTCACTGATGCGACCGATAAGGAGCTCATCGAGAAGAAGGGCCGTGAGCATCTCAAGGAGGAGATCCTCAAGGACATCAAGAAGCACACCGATGTCAAGGTCGAGCACGTCATCTTCTCGGACCTGACCGTCCAGTAAGGACACCCATGGCTGAAAACGTCGATTACGCACCCTTCGAGACCACCACGGCCGGGCCGGCGGAGCACTCCGCCACGCAGCCCGTCAGCGCCGAGGAGCTTTCCCGCCTGCACGACGTGCCGGTGGAGCTGGCCGTCGAAGTGGGGCGCACGAAGATGACGATCCGCGAGGCCCTCGCCCTGGGCCCGGGGTCGATCGTGACCCTGAACAAGCTCGCCGGCGAGCCTGTCGACCTGCTGGTCAACGGCAAGCCGATCGCGCGCGGCGAGGTCGTCGTGATCGACGAGGAGTTCGGCCTGCGGGTCACCGAAGTGCTGGCTCCGTCGGGCTCCGAGTCCGCCGACGGCGCTGAGGGCGACGTCTAGCACCAACGTTTCGGCTAGAACGGGCGGCGTGATCCATCGCGCCGCCCGTTCTATTGCCGCGTTCTGGCGCAAGGCCTACGAGGACGGCATCACCGGCCTCTCCGCGATGGTGGCGTACAACCTGCTGCTGTCGATCTTCCCGCTGGCGCTGATCTCGCTGTTCGTCGCCAGTCGCGTCGTGCGCTCCCCGGAGCTCGCCGCGTCCGTTATCCAGGACGCCCGCACGATCTTTCCCACCGCGGCCGAGAGCACCCTCGTGGACGGCATCCGCCGGCTGCAGGAGTCCTCCACGACCGTCGGCATCGTCGCCGTCGTGTCTTCGCTGTGGGTCGGCGCGTCCTTCTGGGGCGCGCTGGACACGGCGTTCTGCCGCATCTACCACCGGCCGTGCCGCACGTGGGTGCACCAGAAGCTGTTCGGCTTCGCGATGCTCGCCGTCGTGCTGGTGTTCATCGCGGCCAGCGTCGCGGTGCCGACCGTGCAGGCGCTGCTGGCGTCGAGCGCCGAGGATCTGCCGTTCGGCCTCGGCGGCACGACCGATCTCGTCTACTTCGCCTCGGTCGGCCTTGGCCTGATCGTGCTCTTCGGCGCGCTGTGCATCACCTACACCGCGGTCCCGAAGGGCTACATCCCGTGGTCGTGCGTGTGGCCGGGCGCGCTGGCCGCGACGGCGGCGACCGGGATCGTGGACGTCACGTTCCCGGTCTACCTGACCAACATCTCGACCCTGCGCATCGGCACCAGCGCGGTGTTCGTGTTGATCGCGCTGGTGTGGTTCTACGTGCTCGCGCTGATCGTGCTCTCGGGCGCGGTGATCAACGAGCTGCGGTTTGAGCGCCTGCGCTACCGCCGCGCGGGAACTGTCGATGTGGGGGTACCGCGCGCTGCCACGGCTCTACCCGCCGCTCCATCACCGACGCCGGGCGCGTCGGCGAGCGCGGGTACACCTGGTGGCGGGTCGAGCGGGCCCTCGGGTTCGTCTCAGCCATAGCGCTGTAGCCCATCAGTTACTCGCGCGGGGGTCATCGGACCGCAGGGCGAAAGCTTGAGGTCCGTATGTGGACTTCAGGTCTGGACCCCACCTGCCGATATCTGCCGTGTGGCGCTGATCCGGCGCCACACCGAGCCAATCCTCCCGGCTCACCCCCCTCGGCTTTTCATGCGCACCCCCTCCTCAATTCTTGCTGCCGTCACGACGGCCACCCTCACCTTCGGGCTCACCGCCTCCGTCGCCTTCGCGGCCGACGGCCCCGACGCCCCGCTGGATCTCGGCGACGACGCCGGCAGCGCCGCCACGGGCGCTTCGGCGACCAGCGGCGGCAGCATCGTCCGCACGATCGTCGGCCTGGCGGTCGTCCTCGGCGTGATCTACGGCCTCCACTGGGTCCTCAAGCAGGTCAAGGCCAGCAAGGACGAGACCGACGAGTCCGGCGATGCGCTCGAGTCGATCGCGCAGCTGAACCTCGGTCCGAACCGGTCGCTGCACCTCGTGCGCGTCGGCGGCGAGATCGTCCTCCTGGGCGCCGCTGAGCACCAGGTCACGCCGATCCGCCGCTACAGCGAGGCCGAGGCGACCGCGCTGGGCCTGCTCGAGCCGCCGGCGATGACGCTCGCGAGCCTCGAAGCCGAGAGCGCCGCGCCGAAGGGCCTGATGAACCTCATTCGCGCGAAGGCGGTGACGAAGTGAAGACCGACGGTCAGTCCGCAGTCCAGATGCTGCTGTTCATCGGCGGCATCTCCCTCGTCCCGGCCCTGCTGTTCACGGTCACGGGCTTCACCCGCATCCTGATCGTCCTGGGCTTCATCCGCTCGGGCCTGGGCACGCCGACGGCGCCGCCGAATCAGGTCCTCGTCGGCATCGCCTTCTTCCTGACGCTGTTCGTCATGAGCCCGACGATCAAGGAGATCAAGACCGAGGCCTACGATCCGCTCCAGAAGGGCGCGATCACGCAGGAAGTGGCGTTCAAGAAGGCCGAGGCGCCGCTGCGCGAGTTCATGTTCGATCAGACGCGCGGGAACGACCTCAAGCTGTTCATCGGCCTCGCCGACATGAAGATGGACGACGTCAAGACCCGCAAGGACGTCCCGACGCAGGTCCTGATCCCGGCCTTCATCATCTCCGAGCTCAAGACGGCCTTCCAGATCGGATTCTTGATCTTCCTGCCGTTCCTGATCATCGATCTCGTGGTCTCGTCCACGTTGATGGCCATGGGCATGATGATGCTGCCTCCGGTCTTCATCTCTCTTCCGTTCAAGATTCTTCTGTTCATTCTCGTTGACGGCTGGAACCTGATCTGCGGGTCCCTCGTCCAGAGCTTCCACACATGACCCAGGATTCCGTCACGAGCCTGATGGTCGACATGATGGCCATCACCATCAAGGTCGCCATGCCGATGCTGCTGGCCGCCTTGATCGTCGGCCTGCTCATCTCGGTCTTCCAGGCCGTCACCCAGATCCAGGAGCAGACGCTCTCCTTCATCCCGAAGATCGTCGCCCTCGTGGTCGTGCTGATCGTCGCCGGTCCGTGGATGCTCAATTCGATCACCGACTGGACGACGAACCTGTGGGGCGGCATCGCCCAGCAGGTCGACTTCAAGCCCGTCGGTGGCGAAGATGGCCCCTGAGACCCTTCTCGCCCACTTCTCCGAGCAGCAGGTCGCGGCCTTCTTCCTCGTCCTGGCGCGGATCTCGCCGATGTTCCTGTTGGCGCCGCTGTTCAGCTCGAAGATGATCAACGGCCGCGTGAAGGGCATCGTCGCCGTCGCGCTGACGGTCGGGATCATGCCGGTCGTCAAGCACGGCGAGATCGACCTCGACTCGTTCGCCTACGCCGGCCTCCTGCTCAAGGAGATCGTCGTCGGCCTCGCGTTCGCCTACGCCCTGCACGCGATGTTCGCGGCCCTGCAGGCTGCGGGCACCCTGCTGGATACGTTGATCGGCTTTTCCTTCGGCGCGATCGTGGACCCGGTGACGGGCACGCAGTCCGCCGTCATCCAGCAGATGTACTCGCTCTTCGGCGTCCTGATCTTCATCACGATCGGTGGCGACACCTGGGTGATCAAGGGCCTGGCCCGCACGTACGCGGCGGTGCCGCTGCTCGAGGCGCCGGCCATCGGCTCGATGGTTCAGGGCGCCCAGGTCGCCTTCTCGGGGATCTTCACGGCGGCCTTCATGATCGGCGCGCCGGTCATCATCGCCCTGGTCATCGTCGACGCGGCCTTCGGCGTCGTCACCAAGGTCGTCCCGCAGATGAACGTCTTCGCGGTCGGCTTCCCGGCCAAGATGATCGTCGGCCTGACGCTCATCGGCGCCTCGCTCCCGTTCGTCTCCGGCTTCATCGCCGATCAGCTCCAGCTCTCCGTCGCCCAGGCGCTGTCCACCCTGAAGGTGGGGTGACGCAGCGCCATGGCCAACGACAAGACCGAGAAGGCAACACCCAAGAAGAAGGAAGAGGCGCGCAAGAAGGGCCAGGTCGCGCGCTCGCAGGACGTCAACGGTGCCGCCGTCCTCTTGGCCTCGATCATGGCGCTCAACGCCTTCGGCCCGCGGATCATGGAGCAGTGCAAGCTGGCCATGCTCCAGGTGCTCGAGCTGACGAAGACGCCACAGGTCGTCAACGAGAAGGGCATCGGGACGCTGTTCATGCTCGTCGGCCAGCACATCATGCTGGCCGCGCTGCCGGTCATGGGCATCTGCCTCGTGGCCGGCTTCATCTCGTCCGCCGCCCAGGTCGGCCTCAAGCCGATGCCGGGCGCGATGAAGCCCGACTTCAAGAAGCTCAACCCGGCTTCAGGCCTCAAGAACCTCTTCAACCCGCAGCACTTCGCGGTCGAGACCTTCAAGAACGTCGCCAAGACCGCCGCCGTGGGCGTGATCGCCGCGATGGCGGTCTTCCCCAAGCTGGATGAGTTCGCCTCGCTCGTCGGCACGCCGCCCGCCGACATCATCCCCGAGATCGCCTCGCTGGTGATGTCGATCGCCACGCGCGCGGCGATGGCCTACCTCGCGCTCGCCGCCCTGGATTACGCCTGGCAGCGGCATAAGCACGAGAAGGGTCTGAAGATGGACAAGGAGGAACTCAAACAAGAATTCAAGCAACAGGAGCTTCCTGCCGAAGTGAAATCTCATCAGCGCAGACGGGCGATGGAAATGTCCCGTTCGCGAATGATGGATTCAGTTCCCACTGCAGACGTGATCGTGACCAACCCCTCCCACTACGCCGTCGCCCTCAAGTACGAGGCGGGCGGCGACGCACCCACGGTCGTCGCCAAGGGAGTCGACAATCTCGCTCACAAGATCCGTGAAGCCGCCAAGGACGCCGGCGTCATGATCGTCCCCGACCCGCCGCTGGCGCGCACGCTGTACGCCAACGTCGACATCGGGCGTCAGATCCCCGAGGACATGTTCCACGCCGTGGCACAGCTCCTCGCGTACGTCTACCGCGTCGCCGGCCTCCGGAGTGCTGCATGAACTCGATGATGTCCAAGATCGGCCGCAAGGCTGACATCCTCGCCGCGGGCGGCGTCGTCCTGATCGTGGCGATGCTGATCATCCCGCTGCCGCCGCTGCTGATCGACTTCTTCATCACGATCAACATCTCGGCGGCGCTGATGATCGTCGTGGCCACGATGTACGTGCCGCGCGCGCTGGACTTCTCGTCGTTCCCGACGATCCTGCTCCTCACGACGCTCTTCCGCCTCGCGATCAACGTGTCCGTGACGCGTCTGATCCTGCTCGAAGGCGACGCGGGCCACGTGGTCGAGGCGTTCGGCAACTTCGTCGTCGGCGGCAACATCGTCGTCGGCCTCGTGATCTTCCTGATCCTGATCGTGATCCAGTTCGTCGTGATCACCAACGGCGCCGGGCGCGTGGCGGAGGTCGGCGCGCGCTTCACGCTCGACTCGATGCCGGGCAAGCAGATGGCGATCGACGCGGACCTGAACACGGGTCAGATCACCGACGAAGAGGCCCGCACGCGCCGCGCGGAGGTCTCCCAGGAGGCCGACTTCTACGGCGCGATGGACGGTGCCTCCAAGTTCGTCAAGGGCGACGCGATGGCCGGCATCCTGATCACCGGCATCAACCTGCTCGGCGGCATCATCATCGGCGTCGTCCAGATGGGCATGCCGTTCGGCGAGGCGGCCCACCACTTCTCGCTGATGTCGATCGGCGACGGCCTCTGCGCGCAGATCCCCGCGCTGCTGATCTCGGTCGCCACCGGCATCCTGGTCACGCGCTCGGATGGTTCTGACTCTGACCTCGGCACGACGGTCTCCACGCAGATCCTCGACCAGCGCAAGGCGCCGCTCGTCGCGGGCGTGATGGTCATCCTGTTCGGCCTCGTCCCGGGCCTTCCGAAGCTCCCGTTCCTCGTCATCGGCGGCATCTTCTTCGCCGTCGGCTGGTCGCTGCGCAACAAGCCCAGCTCGCGCCAGCAGGAAGTGATCGACAAGCAGACCGCCGCGACGGCGATCTCCGACGCCGGTCAGGCCCAGCTGGCGGCCCCGCGCGACGCGGCGCTCGATGCCCTCGCGCTCGATCCGCTCGAGCTCGCGATCGGCTTCGGCCTGGTGCCGATGGTCGACGCGCAGGCCGGCGGCACGCTGCTCGCCCGCGTCGGCACGATCCGCCGCCAGATCGCCTCCGAGCTCGGCATGGTCATCCCGCCCGTCCGCATCCGCGACGACGTCTCACTGGACTCGCACGAGTACGTCATGCGTGTTCGTGGCACGGAAGTTGCGCGCGGTGGCGTGATGGCCGGTCACCATATGGCCATGAACCCGGGCGACGCCATGGGTCAGCTTCCCGGCATCCCGACCACCGAGCCGGCCTTCGGCCTCCCGGCGGTGTGGATTCCGGAGTCCGGCCGCGCAGAGGCCGAGGCGCTGGGCTGGACCGTCGTGGACTCCGAGTCCGTCGTCGTCACCCACTTGACCGAGATGATCCGCGCCCACGCCTCCGAGCTGCTCTCCCGCCAGGAGACGCGCCAGCTGCTCGATCAGCTCAAGGAGTTCAACGAGGCCGTCGTCACCGAGGTCGTGCCGGACGTGCTGTCGCTCGGCGAGGTGCAGCGGGTGCTGCAGTCGCTGCTGCGCGAGGGCGTCTCCATCCGCGACCTGGGCTCGATCCTCGAGGCCATCGGCGACAAGGCCCGCCTCACGCGCGATCCGGCGATGCTCGCCGAGTACGCCCGTCAGGCGCTGGGCCGCACGATCACCGCGCCGTTCCTCGACCACGAGGGCACGCTGCGCGTGATCGCGCTCGACCCGCAGCTCGAGCAGGCGATGGCCGAGGCGCTCGTGCAGACGGCCGACGGCGAGTTCCTGGCGATGGACCCGAACCTCGCCGCGATGGTCGTCGATTCCGCCGCCGAGCAGGTCGAGATGGCGATCGGCGCCGGCGGCCGTCCGGTGCTGCTGTGCTCGGCCCGCGTCCGCCGGCACCTGCGGATGCTGTGTGAGCAGCGTCTCCCGCAGATGGCGGTCTGCTCGTACAACGAGATCGCTCCGGGTATCGGAGTGGAAACCACTGGTGTGATCAGCGCGGCCCAGGCGGTCGCGGTCTAGGAAGGTATGGATGGAAGCCTCGACGAGCAACACCCCGGATGACGTCAAGACGTTCCGCGGCCGCAGCCTTGAAGAGCTGCTGCCGCAAATTCGGGCTGAGCTCGGCCCGGACGCCATCGTGTTGCGGCGCCGCGAGGGCCGTGACAAGAAGGCTGGAGGCTTCTTCCAACGACCGTTCGTAGAGGTGGACGCGCGTGCGCCGCACGCCGACGAGCGTCCGCTCGAGATCCGCAGTGACCGGGCGACGGCCGAAGGGCTGTCGTCCCCGGCCGTCCAGGCCCTGTTCGAGCAGGCGACGCCGTTCGCCGACGCGCTCGCCGCCGCGGCCCGCGACACGCGGATGGAGGACGACACGTTCTCCGCGAGCTTCTCGCCGGACACCTCAGGGTTCTCCGCGCTCCCGCAGGAGCCCGAGGCCGAGACCCCGCGCCGGATGCGCGACCGCGGTGTGCCCGAGACGCCGTCGCGGCCCGCCGGCCTCTACGGCCCGCAGCCGAACGTGTCCGCGATCGAGGACGCTGCACCCAAGCCGTCCGCGCCCGAGCCGGTCGCCGAGCCCGAGCCGGAGGCCATGACGCCGCCGCCTCCGCCGCCCGTGGTGGAGGAACCGCCGCTCGCCCCGCCGCCCGTCGCCGAGCCCGCACCGGCCGCCGCCGCGCCGGAGCCCGTTGCGGCCCCCGAAGAGTCCGAGCCCGTCTCCGGCCTGGACATCCAGCCGGCGCCCGTGCCCGCCGCGCGCCCGGCCGGCGTCCCGCGTCCGCCGTCCGCCGATGCCGCCGAGGAGCGGCTCATCGCCAGCGGCATCAGTGCCGCGCTCGCGGCCGATGTGGTCGGCGAAGCCGTCGTGCACGCCCTGCCCTTCTCCGCGCCGCGGAACATGAAGCGCCTCGTGCGCGCCGCGTTCGCCCGTCGCATCCCGACGCCGACCTCGCTCGGCCCGGGCCCGCGCACGATCGCGATCGTCGGCGGTGGCGGCGCCGGCAAGTCCTCGGCCGTCGCCCATCTCGCCGCGACGTACGCCGCGGCGGGTGCGGAGGTCGCCGTGATCGAGCTGCGCGGGAACGGCAGCCTCGCGCACCGCCTGCAGCCGCTCGGCGTGGGCGTCATCTCCGCCTCCGGCGCCGAACAGGCGATCGAGCGCCTCGGCGCCCGCGAACCGCTGATCACCCTGATCGACACGCCGGCCACCGGCCCGAGCGCGAAGGCCGCCGACGTCAAGGCGCTCGCCGCGGACCTCAGGGCGCTGGGCGCCGAGGTGCACATGGTCCTGCCGGCCACGATCAGCGCCGCCGCCGCGGGCGAGGTCGCCGCTGCGCTCGCACCGCTGAACCCCAGCCACGTCGCCCTCACCCACACGGATGAGACGTCCCGGCCGGGCGCCCCGCTCGAGCTCGCGCTCGCCGCCGGGCGGCCCCTGTCCTACGTCTGCTCGCGCGAAGGGGCATCTCCGGCGGACCCCGCCGCGCTGGCCGCACAGCTGCTTCCCTGATAATGCCTGCTGTGACTGCTCCTGCCTCGCAGCTGGCCGTGGGCCAGCACGTCATCGTCCGCCACCTGCATATCGGGATGCTTCCGGGCACCGTGGAACAGGTGGAAGGCGCCAGCGTGGTCGTGGCCCTGGCGGTCAAAGACGACCGGATCGGGCGCACGATCGGCCAGGACTGGGCGGTCGAGGCGACGTCGGGACGCGGCATCTTCCGCTATCCCGGCCGGCTCACCGCCGACCGCAACGGTTCGCTGAGCATGGCGCTCTCCGGCGAGGTCGAGCGGATTCAGCGGCGCGAGTTCGTGCGCATCGAGGCCTTCCTCGACGTCACCGTGCGCGGCGTGGACGAGCAGGTCGGCGGCGACACCACGACCGTCGACGTGTCAGGTTCCGGCATTCAGATCCAGGACAAGTGGGAGCTGCCGCTCGGGATCGACGTGCGCGTGGAGCTCAAGCTGCCCGAGGGCCCGCCGCTGCGCGCGCTCGGCCGCGTCGTGCGCGTCGGTCAGGAGGCCGAGCAGAAGGGCATCCGGATGGACGGAATCGCTCGCGCCGACGAAGATCGACTCATGCGCTACATCCGCGACCGCGAAGTTCAGGCGCTGCGCGCCGCCCGAGGTCGATGATGGCCAAGAAAGCCGACAAGAAGCAGAAGAAGGGCGACGGCAAGGGCGAGGCGCTCGTCTCGATCTCCCAGCACCCGCGCGCGAAGGCCGGCATCCGCCGCGCCCGTACGCGCGCCGCCTTCATCGCCTTCATCGCCGTCTTCGCGCTCAATGTCATGGGCGACCAGGCGCTGTTCGACGCCGTCTGGCGCGCGCTGGTGGCCGGCATCGTCGTCAACGTCGTCGTCTGGCGCTGCGCGATCATCGTGTGGCGGCACATCATCCTCCACGAGCTCGAGCAGGTCGCCGAGCACCGGCAGGAGCAGATGCGCCTGCAGCGCGAGCGGATGGAGAAGCTCGCCGCCGAGAACGCCGAGCGGGCGGCGTCCTGATGGACCCGGTCTATCGCGTGCTGCGCCGGGACCCGAGCACGGGCCGTGTCGAGCGCGTGGACCAGCTGCGCCTGCTCTCGCCCGCGGAACGCGAGGAGGCGCGCCGCCAGCGCGAGGAGAAGCGCCGCGAGGTGGAAGAGCGCGAAAGGTCAGCAAAAAGACCTCCGAAGAAATCGCCTCAAGATCGCGGAGGTGGGACCGACTACCTCGGTTGAGGCGACAGGGAGTCGCCTTGAGTAGCCCTCACTACAAGATCAACAAGGAGTGTTGACCATGGGCCTTCGTATTCAGAACAACGTTGAAGCTTTCAACGCGCACCGCACCCTGACCGCCACGTCGGCGCAGGCTTCGAAGTCGATGGAGAAGCTCTCCAGCGGCTACCGCATCAACCGCGCGTCCGACGACGCTGCCGGCCTCGCGATGTCCGAGAAGATGCGCGGCCAGATCGGCGGCCTCGCTCAGTCGCAGCGCAACGCGCAGGACGGCATCTCGCTCGTCCAGACCGCGGAAGGCTCGCTGTCCGAGGTTCACTCCATGCTGCAGCGCGTCCGTGACCTCAAGGTCCAGCACGCCAACGGCACGCTGTCCACCGACGATCAGAGCGCGATCGAGTCCGAGATCGGGCAGATCGGTTCCGAGATCAAGAGCATCGTGGACAACACGAAGTTCAACGGCAACAAGTTGCTCGACTCGACCG
The DNA here is from genome assembly GCA_027587225.1 of Solirubrobacter taibaiensis. Taxonomy (GTDB): domain Bacteria; phylum Actinomycetota; class Thermoleophilia; order Solirubrobacterales; family Solirubrobacteraceae; genus Solirubrobacter; species Solirubrobacter taibaiensis. The sequence goes on along the minus strand of JAPDDQ010000019.1, from coordinate 49,040 downwards.
GCTTCAAGTTCCAGGTTGGCGCCAACGACGGTGAGACCATCTCGACGGGCGCGGTCACGCTGTCCGGCGCCGTCGGCACCGCCGGCACGGGCGGTCTGTCCGAGCTCATGGCCATCAGCGACGCGGCTTCCGCCAAGACCGCCCTCTCCTCGGGCGCGCTCTCGACGGTCGCCGGCATCGACAACGCCGTCAAGAACGTCTCCAACGTCCGTGGCAACCTGGGCTCGATCCAGAACCGCCTCGAGTCGCGTCTGAACAACCTGGCCACGTACCAGGAGAACCTGACCGCCTCCGAGTCGCGTATCCGCGACGTGGACATGGCTGCCGAGATGACCAAGTTCACGAAGCTCGGCATCCTGCAGCAGGCCGGCACGAGCATGCTCGCGCAGGCCAACCAGGCCCCGCAGAGCGTCCTCTCGCTGCTCCGCTAGTAACCCGCAACTGCTCCTTGCTCTGGCGCCCCCTGTTCGCACGCGGACAGGGGGCGCTTTGCGTCTCTAAAAGAAGCCCTCAAGTCGTCGCTGACGGCGACCGATACCCCTTGTGAAACGTAGGGGGCCGCATGGAGCGGCCTGGCATCAGCACAAGGAGTCCAGATGGGCCTTCGGATCCAGAACAACGTCGAAGCGTTCAACGCGCATCGCCAGCTCTCGACCACTTCGTCGCAGGCGTCGAAGTCGATGGAGAAGCTCTCGAGCGGTTTCCGCATCAATCGCGCGGCGGACGACGCTGCCGGCCTCGCCATCTCCGAGAAGATGCGCGGCCAGATCGGCGGCCTCGCTCAGGCGCAGCGCAACGCGCAGGACGGCATCTCGCTCGTCCAGACGGCGGAAGGTTCGCTGTCGGAGGTCCATGCGATGTTGCAGCGTGTGCGTGACCTGAAGGTCCAGCACAGCAACGGCACGCTGTCGGCTGACGATCAGTCGGCGATCGAGTCCGAGATCGGGCAGATCGGTTCCGAGATCAAGAGCATCGTGGACAACACGAAGTTCAACGGCACGAAGCTGCTCGACAACGCCACCGGCTTCAAGTTCCAGGTCGGCGCCAACGACGGTGAGACCATCTCGACCGGCGCGGTGTCGCTGTCCGCGGCGGTTGGCTCCGCCGGTACCGGCGGCCTGTCCGAGCTGATGGCCATCAGCGACGGCGCGTCGGCGAAGACGGCGCTCTCCTCGGGCGCGCTCTCGACGATCGCCGGCATCGACAACGCCGTCAAGAACGTCTCCACCGTGCGCGGCAACCTCGGCGCGATCCAGAACCGCCTCGAGAACCGCCTGAACAACCTGGCTTCGTACCAGGAGAACCTGACGGCCTCCGAGTCGCGCATCCGTGACGTTGACATGGCGGCCGAGATGACCAAGTTCACCAAGCTCGGCATCCTGCAGCAGGCTGGCACGTCCATGCTCGCGCAGGCCAACCAGTCGTCGCAGAACGTCCTCAAGCTTCTGGGCTAATCAGCCCGGTCACGGCAAAGACATCTTTGTCGAAAAGTCCTCAAGGATCGGCCCTCACGGGCCGATCAATTGAGTAGAGCGACACGGAGTCGCTCGCAAGTCCGCCCTCAACCACAAGATCATCGCAAGGAGCAAAGATCATGGGCCTTCGTATCCAGAACAACGTCGAAGCTTTCAACGCGCACCGCACCCTCACGGCTACGGCGAGCGACGCTTCGAAGTCGATGGAGAAGCTCTCCAGCGGCTACCGCATCAACCGCGCGTCCGACGACGCTGCCGGCCTCTCCATCTCTGAGAAGATGCGTGGTCAGATCGGCGGCCTCGCGCAGGCGCAGCGCAACGCTCAGGACGGCATCTCGCTCGTCCAGACCGCGGAAGGTTCGCTTTCCGAGGTGCACAACATGCTGCAGCGTGTGCGTGACCTGAAGGTGCAGCACGCCAACGGCACCCTTTCGACCGACGATCAGTCGGCGATCGAGTCCGAGATCGGGCAGATCGGTTCCGAGATCAAGAGCATCGTGGACAACACGAAGTTCAACGGCAACAAGCTGCTCGACTCGACCGGCTTCAAGTTCCAGGTCGGTGCCAACGACGGTGAGACGATCTCGACGGGCGCGGTTTCGCTGTCCGGCGCGGTTGGCTCGGCCGGCACGGGCGGTCTGTCCGAGCTCATGGCCATCAGCGACGCCGCGACGGCGAAGACGGCGCTCTCCTCGGGTGCCCTCTCGACGGTTGCCGGCATCGACAACGCCGTCAAGAACGTCTCGAACGTTCGCGGCAACCTCGGCGCGATCCAGAATCGCCTCGAGTCGCGTCTGAACAACCTGGCTTCGTACCAGGAGAACCTGACCGCGTCCGAGTCGCGTATCCGCGACGTGGACATGGCTGCCGAAATGACCAAGTTCACCAAGCTTGGCATCCTGCAGCAGGCCGGCACGAGCATGCTCGCGCAGGCCAACCAGGCTCCGCAGGGCGTTCTCTCGCTGCTCCGCTAAGTCACCAGATCCATCGCAAGTCTCCGCTGGGCGGGCCTTCGGGCCCGCCCTTCGGCGTTTAACTGCCTGTCTCCGCCGCACGCGTTCCGGGCAATAGTGTTCACGACGTGGAACCCGATCAGACCCTCATCGTCGTCGCGGCGCGGGCCGAGACCAATGAAGAGCTCGAGCCGCTGCTGCAGACGCTGGTCTCCGTCACCGCGACGGCGCCGGGCGCGACCGTGCTCGTCGTCGACGACCGCTCGCCCGCGGAGCAGGCGCAGATGATCGAGGTGGCAGCGACCGAGCTCGAATGCGCGTACGTGATGCAGCAGGACGGTGACGGCACGTCCGCGGCCTTCAACGTCGGCCTCACGGTCGCCGCCGAACACGAGCTGGACACCTGCCTCGTCAGCGCCGGTGTGGTTTTCCGCTCCCCTGGCTGGCTGGAGCGGCTCCGTCATCGGACCGCGTCCGACGGGCAGCTTGCCCCGGTCGCAGGCGGCGCGACCCTGAACCCGCACGGCACCATCCGTCAGGCCGGGTATTTCTTCTCGCTGTTCCGCCGGGATTGGAGCGCCCGTCTGGGCAACGTCCCGGAGGTCATGCTCGACGTCGACGATCCGCGCGCATGCCCCGTGGGCTCTGAGGTGCAGCTGATCCGTCGCGCGCTCGTCCAGTCCGTCGGCCTTTACGATGAGGGAATGGAGGGGCCGCACGCCGCGCTCGACTACTGCCTCCGAGTCATCGCCGAAGGCGGGGAGTGCATCCTCGAGCCGACCGTGCGGGCGTACGGCCTGACCGAGCTCGAAGGTGAACCGGACTACAAGCTGCCGATCGCGCAGGCGCTCCGCCGCAAGCACGCAGACATGAGCTTCGCCGCCTACAGCCCGCTGGTGCTGGGATGACCGCGCTTCCCAAGACGGTCTTCATCGGCTGGAACTACGACAGCACGGTCTCCTACTACCGCTGCTTCTTGCCCGCGATGGTGCTGGGTGCGGACCATCTCGTCTGGCGGTTCGGCAAGAGCGGGGCCGAGTTGCTCGGTGGACTCGGCGACCTGCCGGAGCCCGACGTGCTCTACCAGTACGACATCGTGGTCCTTCAGCAGCCGTCCGGGCGCGGCTGGCTCAACATCGTACGCGAGCTCCAAGCGAGCGGGGTCCGCGTCCTGTACGAGGTCGACGATTACATCCAGGGTGCGCGCAAGACCAAGTCGCACGAGCTCAGCGACGTCTTCGACGAGAAGATGGTGCGCGACATGGAGCTCGTGATGCGCGTCTGTGACGGCGTCATCGTCACGACCGACTTCCTGGCCCGCCGCTACCGGAGCTTCAACGAGCGCACGTGGGCGTGCCCGAACGGCATCGACCTGCCGCGGTATCGCCACACGAAGCCCCCACGGCAGGGCGTGACGATCGGCTGGGCCGGCGGGATCGGCCACAAGGCCTCGCTCGCCCGCTGGGAGGCGCCCGTCCGCAACGTGATGCGCGCGCGGCCCGAGACGCGCTTCGTCTCCGTCGGCTACGGCGCCGCGACGCCGTTCATCGACGAGTTCGGGCTCGAGCGCGCGATGCCTTACCCCGGCGCGAAGATCGAGGTCTACCCGGCGACCATGGCGTTGTTCGACATCGCGATCGCGCCGTCTGCCGAGAACAACCTGTTCCGCGGCAAGAGCGACCTGCGGTGGCTCGAGGCCAGCGCGCTGAGCATCCCGCTCGTCGCCCACCCGGAGGTCTATCCGGAGATCGAGGACGGGGTCACCGGCCTGCACGCGAGCACGCCGGCCGAGGTCGAGGCGGCGCTGCTGCGGCTGATCGACGACCCGGAGTTGCGCGAGCGGATCGGCCGCCAAGCCCACGAGAAGGTCGCGGAGGAGCGCCGGATCGAGGTCATGGCCGAGAACTGGCGCGCGGTTCTCGAAGAAGTTGGATCCGTGCCTACAGGTCCGGCGACGTCTGCCGATCACCCTGGTTAGCCACGGACGGCACGGCAGGAGTTACTCACAGGGCTTCCCCGCCCTCCTCCACTTGCGGTTCGAGGTCCATACGGGTTGCTGGAGGGCGACCCACACATAACCCCACCGAGGGACGGATCGCACGGGCGGCCTCTTTGAGGCCGCCCGTCTGCGTTCGAGTTGCCGCTCACTCATCGAGCCGCGGGAACCGCAGGCGGTGCTCCACGAACGCGCGCAGCTCGGCGACGTCGGTGAAGTGCTCGACCCCGGGCACTGCGAGGTCTGCAAGCCCCAGGACGCAGTCGGCCCGCGTGAACGCAATCAGCCGCGCGCGCACGTCTGCGGGGGCCGCGGTCGCGTCGGGCGCCTGCGGGCCCGAGAGCAGCTCGATCAGGGGGGCGATCTCCGTCTCGAGCTGCGCGGCCGTCCACTCGCGAGCGACAATCAGCAGCGTCACGTCGTCGCTGGAGTCGAACGCGGCCGCGTAACCCCGGACGAGCTCCGGATGCGCGACGAGGTCCTCGGCTTCGGCGTAGACGGTGACGCTGCGGACCGCATCGAAGTAGGCCGGAGGCGGGATCTTGCGCCGGCCCGACAGTTCCTGCAGCACGCGGATGGCCGGGCCGTGAACCGGGTTCGCGGCCAGTGCGCGAGCGGCGGTGAAGCACGCGATCTGCGGCGCGGTCGACACCAGGGCCTGCGCCTCCGCGGCAAGCCGCTGAGCGTCGGCGCGCTCGGCGTCGCTGAGATCGAGGACGGACTCGACCGAACGCCCGGCCTTGCTGAGCGTGTCGAGGAAGTTGTGCAGCATGTGAATGGCGCTGAACAGCTCACCCGGCGAGGCCGTCCCGGGCCGGACGTTCCCCAGCATGTAGCGCCTGAACGGGATCTCGGCCTGGAGCCGGTCCAGACCGCGTTCTTCAGTCGCCCCGAAGATGAAGTTGCCGCCGTGCTGCCGGTAGCGGAACACGACGTCGTCGATGAAGTCGACCCGCACGACGTTCGTGAGCGCCCACGCGAACCACCAGTCCTCCCACGCGACGTACGCGTGCATGGGGAACAACACGGGCAGCAGGGACGTCCGCATCGTCATCGCGCCGGCCGAGACGAAGTTCCGGTCCATGAGCCGGCCCGCGATCTGCCCCTGATGCGGCCCGTAGCCGTGGGTCTTGACCATCGACGGGGAGAGCACATCGCCGTGTTCGTCAATCGCTTCGATGTCGCCGTAGACGAGTCCGGTCTGCGGGTTCTCCTGCAAGTGACTCACGACGCGCTGCACCTTGCCCGGGGGCCACATGTCGTCGCCCGAACACGGCGCCATGACGTCGCCCTTGAGCATGCCCATGACCCGCGTCACCGCCGCGTTCATGCCCTGGTTCTCCTGCCGGACGTAGGTCATGTGCTTGAGGTACGGCTTGACCCGCTCCGGCGTCGCGTCCGTGGACCCGTCGTCCAGCAACACGAACTCGAAGCGATCCGAGGGCCAGCCCTGCGACAGGACGCTCTCGATCGCTTCGGCGACGAAGTCCTCGTGGTTGTACGTCAACCCGTAGGCGCTGAAGAACGGCTTCTCGGGAAGTGGCTCGAGCATCAGAACGAAGTGACAGCCGCGATCACGCGATCCGCGTCGGGTACGAGGTACGGCGCTGGTGCATGCCCCTGCTGATCCATGGCGGTGCATCGTACGGACAAAGGGGCTAAAGCGAAGCGGCGCCGCAGCCGACAGAAGTTGCAGATGAGCTTCGATGTCGCAATGGCTCGCATGGCGCAGCTCCAGAGCCTCATGAACCCGGTTGCCGCTGCTCCCGTCGCGACCGCCACTCCGACGACCGCGCCGACCACGAGCTTCGCCACGCAGCTCCAGAGCGCGGCCACGCCCGCCACGATCGCGCCGGACGCTCCGGCCAGCACGGCGGGCCAGGCCATCGTGAACCTGGTCAAGAAGGAGATCGGCGTCGCCGAGCAGCCGCCCGGCTCCAACGATTCTCCGCGCATCGCGCAGTTCCGTCAGGCGACCGCCGGTTCCGGCGTGGGCCCCTGGTGCGCGTACTTCACTTCGTGGGCCGCGCGCGAGACGGGCGTCCCACTCGGCGACAACGGGCAGGGCTTCGGCCGGGTGGACGACGTCTACGCCTGGGCGCAGAAGGCCGGCAAGGCCGTCCCGAACACCGGCGGCGACGTCAAGCCACAGCCGGGCGACCTCATCGTGTGGGACGAGCACATCGGCGTCGTCGAGTCCGTCAGCGCCGACGGCACGATCAACACGATCGAGGGCAACTCGTCCGACAAGGTCTCCACGCGCTCGTACCCGCCGGGCTCACGCCCCGCGATCGGCTACGTCCGGCTCGGGTAACGTCCCGGGTCCCATGGCGGACCCGAAGACAGAAGAGCTGCAACTCGAGGAGATCCACCGCGAGCGCGCCGAGCGGGAGCAGGCGGACGAGAGCGACCTCGAACGCGAGGAGCGCATCCACGAGGCGCGGGCGGACAAGCACGCGTACCTGAAGGAGAAGCTCGCCGAGCGCGCGCGGTCGGAGGAGGAAAACGGGTAGCTGCTCTTGCATGAGCGAGCACCAAGAGCGGGCGGACCGCCTCGACGACGAGGCCGAGCAGATGCAGCAGCGGTCCTCGGAGCTGGGCGAGGAGATCGCCGACGCCCGCGAGGACTGGAAGAACAAGGTGGCCGACGAGAACGTGCCCGGCACGCCGCCGGCCCCAAAGGACTCAGACGACGATCAGGACGAGCTCGCGCCCTGGCCTGACGAGTAGCGCCCGCCGGTGACGCTCGCGCGCCCGGCCTCGTCGGAGACGGTGCCGATCCGGCGCGTGCCGGGGTGGTGCGCGGCGAGGATCTCGGTGGCCTGGTCGGCCTGCGCTTCCGGGACGACGGCGACGAAGCCGCAGCCCATGTTGAAGATCTCCCACGCCTCGGCCTCGGCGATCTTCCCGCGCTCCATCACGAACGCGATGATCGGCGGCACGGGCAGCGGGTCCTCGATCACAAAGCCCGCCGCCTCGTTGAGGCGCAGCAGGTTCAGCAGTCCGCCGCCGGTGATGTGGGCGAGGCCGCGGACCTCGACGTCGGAGCGGATCAGGTCCAGCGCCGCGCGGACGTAGATCACGGTCGGCTCGAGCAGCGCGTCGGCGAGCGTGCCGCCCTCGAAGGGCGTATTGATATCCAGGTCCTCGACGACCTTGCGGGCGAGCGTGTACGAGTTCGAGTGCAGGCCGCTGCTCGGAACGCCGATCAGCGCGTCGCCCGGGGCGATCGTGTCGCCGGTGATCACCTGGTCGAGCGCGACGGTGCCGAAGCACGTGGCCGTCAGGTCGAACCCGTTCGGTGACGGGTGGCCGCGGATGAGCTCGGGCAGGATCGCGACCTCGCCGCCCGGGATCTCCACGCCGGCGAGCTCGGCGCCCTTCTTCAGGCCGACGCCGATCTGCTCCATCACCTCGGGCACAGCCTGCTCGACGGCCAGGTAGTCCAGCAGCGCGATCGGCTCGGCGCCGACGCACACCACGTCGTTGACGTTCATGGCCACGCAGTCGATGCCGACGGTGTCGTAGCGACCGGTCTGCTCGGCGAGGATGAGCTTCGAGCCGACGCCGTCGGTGCCGACGGCGATGCCGAGATTCGGCGCCACTTCGAGCACGGCGGCGTAGTGGCCGCTGGCGAGGCGGCTGCGCGACGCGCGGCCGGGATCGATCGTCTTCAGGACGGAGACGAGCGCGCTGACCGCACGGTCGGCGCCATGTTGATCGACTCCAGCTTGGGCGTACGCGTCGGTGCTCACGCGCGCCGACGGTAGCGCACGAGCGCCGCGAGCACGACCCGCTCGAGCGCGAACGGCCACAACGCGCCGCGCTCGAGCCCGAACAGCTTCAGCGCCGCGCGCGTGCCCACGAACGACGCCGCCACGCCTGCGCCGACCAGTTTCCGGTCCGCCGTGCGGCGGCCGCGCCACGCCTTCAGCGCCGTCGCGCCGACGAGCACCGGACCCGCGACGCCGAACGACAGCCGGGTCGCCTCGGCGCGCGAATACCCGAGCGCCCGCGCGACGGCGAGCGTCGCCCCGGACCGCGACACACCCGGGACGAGCGCCGCGGCCTGCGCCAGGCCGAGGAACAGCCCCGGGTCACGTGGTGACCCCTTTCCCGGCACCTGATCGGCGAGCGCGAGCGCCGTGGCGCCGAGCAGCAGTCCCGCGACGAGATCCCCCATCCGCTCCTCGATCACGCGCTCGAACAGCCCGCCCACGATCACGGGCGGAGCGAGGGAGAGGGCGAGCGTCTTCGCGTCCGGCAGCAGGCGCAGCAGTTCCGGTGCGAGTGCGAGCGCAGCCCCCGCGTGCAACGCGACCTCCAGCTCCTTCCGGCGCGCCGCATCCCACTCGGCCACCTCCCACCCCAACAGCTGCGGCACCGCGGCGATGTGCGCCGACGACGAGACCGGCAGCAGCTCGGCGACGCCCTGGATCAGCCCGAGCGCTGCGACCTGCGCGAGCTCAGGTGGCCGGCGCAACGCGCCCGCGGCGCCAGCGGATGAACAGCCACACCGCGCCGACGATGATCAACGCGACGACCGCGTAGTCGATGTAGTGCAGGTTGTCCTTCCAGTTCTCCCAGCGGTCACCGGCCTGCTTGCCGATGAACACGAGCGCGAAGACCCACGGGATGCACCCGAGCGCGGTCAGCACGGTGAAGCGCCAGAACGGCATCTTGGCGACGCCCGCCGGCAGCGAGATGAACGTGCGGACGATCGGCAGCATGCGCGAGAAGAACACGGTCGCGTCGCCGTACTTCTCGAACCAGTTGTCCGCCCATTGCAGGTGATGCGGCTTGATGAAGACCTTGCGGCCGTGCTTCTCGATCAGGTCCACGCGGCCGAAGTAGCCGACCGCGTACGCGATCCAGGAACCGACGACGTTCGCCGCCACGCCGATGAAGGTGGCGAGGAAGAGCGAGTACTCACCCTCGGCCACGTTGAACCCCGCGAACAGCATCGTCGCCTCGGACGGGATCGGCAGGCAGGCGCTCTCGCCCAGCATGAGCAGGAATACGCCGACCAGCCCCATCTCGCGGACGACATCCACGGCGAAGTTGACGATCGGATCGGTTATTGACGCGTAGAGCACCCGGTGAGGGTAGTCAGCGTGGTTCGATTCGCGGCAGCGTCAGAGAGGTGATGCGCTGTTTGGCCCGCCGGATGTCCGTCTTCGGGCGCAGCATCTTGAGGATCATCACGGCCTGGTCGACGTTCGCGGCGACCGCGGGCCGGTGGGCGACGTCGTAGATGGAGAGCCGTTGCGCGACGTGGCGCTGGGCGCCGGCGACGATCAGCTCGCCCTTGCGAGCCCGGAGCGCGCCCGCGGCGTCGACGAGGCCCTCGAGCACCATGTCGGAGACCGTGGCAGCCTCACTGAGGTCCAGGATGAGCCAGCGGACGCCACCCGCGAGCGCGTCCTCGATCCGGCGGCTCAGCTCCCCTGTGTCCTCGAGCGCCCCGGCGACGTCGATCTGGTGCACGACGTCGTCGAGCCGGTGCTCCTTGAACCCAACGGAGCCAGGCTTGGGTACGGCTCGTAGGGACTGGGACGTGAACATGGCTGGACGGGGCGGCGCGGGGCGCCATCGAGAGCGTAAGTCCCGCGCCGCTGGGCCGTCAAGCCTGCAAGTGAAGGCTCAGCCGATGAGTGAGCCCGTGAAGGGCTGCGTGCCCTTGGCCAGCGTCACGTCCGGGCCGCCGTGGGAGCGGGCGTAGGCCAGCGCCTTGGCCAGATCCGAGACGCCGTTGGAGGCGGCGATCGGGGCGAGCTGGAGCGTGGACAGCACGCCGAACGCGTTGCCCTTGTCGTCCATGAAGGCGCTGCCCGAGTCACCGGGGATGCCGGGCGTGACGGTGTAGACGAGGTGCGTCCAGCCGCCGCCCGAGGCGCCGAGGCTCTTGCCGATCTTGGGCGAGAGGAGCGTGATGCCCTGGCGCAGCGAGGAGTTGCCGTAGCTGTAGACCGTGTCGCCGGTGGCGGTGGTGTTGCCGAGCGCGGTCGGGCCGCCGATCGTGGGCACCGACGGGTTCACCTTGCCGTAGTCCGCCGGGTCGAGCTTGATCAGCGCGAGATCGTTGTACGCGCACGTGTCGGCGTCGGTCTCGCCGGCGGCCTGCATCGCGTTCCAGCTGTTGTAGACCATCGTGCCCGGCTGCGAGGCGCCGGTGACCTCGACCGCGGTGCCGTTCGGCAGGCTCGCCGCCAAGCACCCGTCCGTGTCCGTCTGTTCGCCCGTGGATGAGCAGTGGGCGGCCTGGCCGATGTAGATGTCCGAGCCGGCCGTGTAGATGAAGTTCGCGGTGCACTGACCACCGTTGGTGTACGTCTGGACGCCCGGATGAACCGTGGCGGAGGCGGCGGGGGCCCAGGTCTGGGCGGAGGCGGAGGCGGCGCCGACAAGCGTGAAGGCGACGGCGAGTCCGGCGATGAGGCGCTTGTTCATATCGGCACGAACGCGGGTCTGAACAAAAACTTGCGGTATCTAGAGTGGTGCGCTTGCGCGTCTGGATCGACCTCACGAACTCCCCGCACGTGCTCGTCATGCGGCCCGTCATCGAGACGCTCCGGGCGCGCGGCGACGAGGTGCTGATCACGGCGCGGGACTTCGCGCAGACGCTCGGACTGCTCGAGCGGTTCCAGCTCGACCACACCGCGATCGGCCATCACCGGGGCGGCAAGCTCGCGGCCAAGGGCGTGGGCCTGTTCCAGCGCTCGGGCGCGCTCGTGCGCTGGGCGAGCGGGCGCGGGATCGACCTCGCGCTCGGGCACGGCTCCAACGACATCTCGGTCGCGGCGAAGCTGCTGCGGATCCCGTCCGCGACGGCGTTCGACTACGAGTGGGCGCGCCAGCAGCACGCGATCAACTGCCGGCTGGCCGCGCGCGTGGTCGTGCCCGCCGCGATCCCGCTCGACCGGCTGGCGCAGTACGGCGTGACCGAAGCCAAGTGGCGGCCGTACGAGGGCCTCAAGGAGGAGTACTACCTGGCGGACTTCGAGCCCGACCCGGCGGTGCTCGCCGAGCTGGGCCTGGACGTCGCGCAGCCGCTCGCGGTCGTGCGCACGCCGCCCGCCGTCTCGCTCTACCACCGCTTCGAGGCACCGGTGTTCACGCAGGTCCTGCAGCGCCTGAAGGGCGGGCAGGTCGTGGTGCTGCCGCGGACGGACGAGCAGCGCGCCGAGCTCGCGCGCGAGGGCGGGTTCATCGTCCCCGAGCGGGCCATCGACGCGCAGTCGCTGATCGCCTACGCGGACCTGGTGATCTCCGCCGGCGGCACGATGAACCGCGAGGCCGTGGCGCTCGGCACGCCGGTGTGGACGACGTTCGAGGGCCGGCTCGGCGCCGTCGACGAGGAGCTGATCAGCTCCGCCCGGATGCGCCGGCTCGAGCGGGCCGAGGACGTGGTGTTCGAAAAGCGCGATGGCGTCGCGGCCGAGCGCGTGCGGCGTGACCCCGCCGTCTTCACGGATCTTTTCGTGCGTTAGCCCTGCGTCAATGCGCCGGGGCGCCCAATACACTCCTTCGGATGCGCCGCCGGCTCCGTAGCGCGGCCCTACCGATCCATCGCCACTCCGCTCCGCAGCTGGCCATGGACGCGGGGCTGGTCGCGTTGGCTTACTACCTCGCCTACTGGTTCCGGTTCGACGGGGAGATCCCGGCGAAGTACTCGGACCTGTTCTGGCGGACGCTCGCGTTCGCCATCTGCGGGTCGCTCGTGTGCTTCGTGATCGCCGGCATGTACCGGCACTGGATGCGCTACTCGTCCCAGCGCGAGTACCTCAAGATCGCCGAGGGCACCGTGCTCGCGGTCCTGGCGCTGATCGGCTACGTCGTGATCATCCAGCCCGTGCTCGTCGTCTCGGTCGACGGTCTGCGCCCGCTGACCGTCCCGTCCGGCGTGCTCCTCGTCTTCGGCCTGCTGACCGCCGCGCTGATCACCGCCACGCGGTTCGTCGCGCACGTGATCTTCATGCGCGGGGTCACGGGCTGGCGCACGCGCCGCAGCGGGCGCAAGGTGCTGATCGTCGGCGCCGGCAGCGGCGGCCACCTGCTGGAAGGCGAGCTGCGCAAGAACCCGGAGCTCGGCTACCGCCCGATCGGCTACGTCGACGACAACAAGAAGGGTGCCGACATCCTCGGCACCACCTTCGACCTCGACGAGATCCTCGAGGACGTGGAGCCCGACGAGGTGATGATCGCGATCCCGTCGGCCTCCGGCGAGCTGCGCGGGCGCGTCGTGATCGCCTGCCGCGAGCACGGCGTGTCGGTGCGGACGGTCCCGACCGTCTTCGAGCTGCTGCAGGGCGGCAACCACCTCACCCGCCAGCTGCGCGAGGTCCGCGTGGAGGACGTGCTGGGCCGCAACCCGGTGCGGATGGAGATCGAGTCCGTCGGCGGCTACCTGACCGGCCGGCGCGTGCTGGTCACGGGCGCGGGTGGCTCGATCGGCTCGGAGATCTGCCGCCAGATCGCGCGGGTGAACCCGAGCCGGCTCGTCCTGCTCGATCACAGCGAGGCGAACCTCTTCGAGATCGAGCGCGAGATGGTCGACGAGCGCCACGTGCAGACGTCCGTCTCCGTGCTCGCCGACGTCAAGGACGAGGAGCGCATGCGGGAGGTGTTCGCCCAGCACGAGCCCGAGATCGTGTTCCACGCGGCCGCCTACAAGCACGTGGGCCTGATGGAGGCCAACCCGATCGAGGCCGTGCGCAACAACGCGCTCGCCACGCGGACGCTGACGAACATCGCCGGCGAGGCGGGCACGCTGAGCTTCGTCCTCATCTCGACGGACAAGGCGGTCGCCCCCGCGACGGTCATGGGCGCCTCCAAGGCGCTCGCCGAGTGGGCGGTGGAGTCCGCGAACGCGCGCTTCGGCGGCACGGCCTTCTGCGCGGTGCGTTTCGGCAACGTGCTCGGCTCGTCCGGCTCGGTGGTGCCGATCTTCCGGCGTCAGATCGCGGCCGGCGGCCCGGTGACGGTGACCGACCCGGAGATGACGCGGTTCTTCATGACGATCCCGGAGGCCGTTCAGCTCGTCATCCGGTCGGGCTCGCTCGCCGGCGGCGGCGAGGTCTACGCGCTGGACATGGGCGAGCCGATCTCGATCATGGCGCTGGCGCAGCAGATGATCGAGTTCTCAGGGTTGAAGGTCGGGCGCGACATCGGGATCGAGATCATCGGCCGGCGCCCGGGCGAGAAGTTGCACGAGCAGCTCTTCAACTCCTACGAGACGCCCGAGCCGACCCCCGCGGAGAAGATCCGGCGGGCGGGCCGTCCCGGCGTGGATCCCGCCTGGGTCGAGTACGTGTTCGACAAGGTCGGGCTGCTCGTCGCCGAGGGGGACGCGGCCGCGCTGGCCGCTGCCGTCGCGGAGCTCTCCACCGGCCGAACGGCCATGGTCGAGACCTCCGCGGAACCGTCCGGGGGCACGGCCTCCTAGACTTCTGGGCTCCGGCTCCATGGTTTTCCTCGCGTTCTCGCTTCAGGACCAGGTCGAGAAATACGGCGCGTACGTCGGTATCGCCGCCTTCTTCGGACTGGCCGTTCTCACCCTGCTGTACTTCGCCCAGGCGCGCGAAGTCAAGCGTCTGCGCGCCTGGGCGGGTCGTATGCCCGAGCGCGCCGAGGACCTCGAGTACGCGTACGAGTACGCAGAAGAGGCGCGCCGCGGTCCCGCGGTGCAGCCGCAGCCGGTCGCGCAGCCGCAACCGCAGCCCGCGGCTCGGCCCGTGGTCCAGGCGCAGCCCGTGGCGGTCGCGCCGGCCAACGGCACCGTGGAGCTCAAGCCGGAGGAAGTGGCCGCGCTTGCGTTCGCGCGCGCGGCAGGCGTGCACGAGCCGCATCTGCCCAAGCCGCACGCGGCCCCGGTTCCAGTGACGGCGCCGGCGCCGGTCCCGGCTATGGCCACCGCCGCCGCACCGGCTCCTGCGCAGACCGTCGCGGTGCCGCCCGCGCCCGCACCGTCCGCCAACGGCGGCGGCACGGGGCAGGCACCCCCGCCGGCCACGCCGGCCGCGCGCCGGGCCGATCCGCTTCCCGTGCGCCGCACCCCGCCGCCGGCACCACCGCGCCGCGGGGCTGCCTCGCCGCCGCCGCGCCGCGAGGGCAACGCCCGCGCGATGATCATCACGGCCATCGTCGCCGTGTTCGTGCTGGTCGCGGTCGGGTTCGCCTTCACCCAGCTGGGCGGCGAGGACCCGACGACGAACGCCACCCCCACTGCCACCCCGGGCGAGAACGAGATCGGGGAGGATCCGACGCCCGAGGGCGGCGGGACCCCCGCGCCCACGGCCGAACCCGGCGTGAGCAAGGAAGAGGCGCAGATCGTCGTCTTCAACGCCACGGCGCAGACCGGCCTCGCCGCGACGTACCAGACCAACCTCGTGGAAGATGGCTATCCCGACGGCAACATCGAGGTCGGCAACCTCGGTGAGGCCGGGCAGGCGACGACGTCCACCGTCATGTACGCCCGCGGCGACAAGAGCGCCGCCGAAGGGGTCGCCGAGGTCCTGGGCATCGAACGGGTCGCCCAGCTCGACGAGGCCACTCAGGCGGAAGCCGTCAAGGTTGGCGACCGCGAGTGGAACGTGGTCGCGATCATTGGCCAAGACAAGTCCACCGGCTAAGGCAGCGATGCCGTTGGTCGCCAGGGTCACGTTCGTGGTCCTGGTGCTCTCGACGTTCGCCGCCTTCTTCGTCGCCCAGCGGCTCAAGAGCGAGCCGCCGGTCATCAACGTCCCCCAGATCACGACGTCCTTCTCGCCCAACGGCGACGGCAATCGCGACGTGAGCAAGATCGCGGTCTTTCTCAAGGTCGACGATGAAGCGACGGTCGACGTCGTCAATCTCGACGGCGATCGTGTGCGCCGGCTCGCCGATTCGGTTCCGATGCGCGCCGGCCGCTGGCAGCAGTTGACGTGGGATGCCCGTGGTGACGACGGCGCCGTGGTGCCCGACGGCCAGTATCGGCTGCGCGTCGCGCTCCGCGACGAAGGCCGCTCCGCGATCGTGCAGAAGACGATGACCGTGGATACGAAGGCGCCGTCGCCGCAGGTGTGCATCGGCGGTCCGTGCAGCGACCCCCGGGATGAGTGGCAGAACATCGTCTCCCAGGGCGATCGCGCGATCGACATCTTCATCAAGGGCCGTTCGCGGTTCACGACCAACCTGCGCGTCTACCGCACCGACCAGGGCGGAGCGCCCAAGCTCGTCCACACCCTCAAGCAGCGTGGCCGCAATCGGCGCCTGCGCTGGGACGGTCGGCTCGCGAACGGCGAGCCGCTGGACCCGGGTGTGTATCTCATCCAGGCGCGCGTCCGGGACACCGCGGGCAACGTCGGCGTCTCGCCGGCGGAGTTCGAGCCCGGCGCCGTCGCCGGCCGACCGGGCCTGACCGTGCGCGGCATCACCGCCCAGCCGCCGGTGCGGCCCGTCACGGCGGGCGGCCGGACGGAGTTCTTCGTCGACGCGCGCGGTGCCGAGTACCGCTGGCGCGTGCGCCGCGTGGGTCAGGGCCGGCCCGTCAAGGACGGCACGGCCAAGGACGCGAGCCTCGTGTTCCGCGCGCCGGAGGGCAACTCCGGCGTGTACCTGCTCGAGTTGCGCGCGGGGCGCTGGTCGACGACCGTGCCGTTCCTCGTGCAGGCCAAGGAGCGCGCGAAGGTGCTCGTGGTGGTGCCCACGCTGAGCTGGATCGGCGCGGACAAGATCGACGACTCGCCGTTCGACGGCCTGCCGAACCGGCTCCCCACCGGCGACAAGGTGCGCTGGCCGCGCATGTTCTCCGGCGAGAAGGGGCTGCCCGCGGGCTTCGCGGACAGCATCGCGCCGCTGCTCGTGTTCCTGGACCGCCGGAAGATCCGGTACGACCTCACGAGTGACATCGACCTGGACCTCACGCGCAATCCGCGCGCGACCGACCGTGAGGGCGTGTTGCTCGCCGGCTCGCTGACCTGGGTCACGCGCTCGCTGGGCCAGCGCCTGCGCAAGTACGTGACCGACGGCGGCAACCTCGCCGTCTTCGGCTCGGACACGCTCCGCCGCGGCGTCCGCCTGCGCGTGCTCAACGACGAGGACGCCGGCACGCTCGAGCGCCCGACGCAGCCCGCGGCGGCCGACCCGTTCGGCACGCGCGTCGCGAAGGAGCGGCGCGTCGGCGCGGCCGTCCCGCTCGTCCAGTACGAGCCGGAGGACACGTCGTTCGGCCTGATGGAGGGCGCGCTCGACCTGCCCGGGTTCACGCGCTTCGAGGAAGCGTCGTCGCTCGGCAAGGGCAAGGTGCTGGCGGCCATCGGCCAGCCGCTCACGCCCGAGGAGGAGCTCGAGGCCGCCCAGACCGGCAAGCCTGCGCGTGAGATCCGCTCGGCGCTCTCCGCCGTCCAGCTCGGCAAGGGCACGATCATCCGCGTCGGGCTTCCCGAATGGCCGCAGCGGCTGGATGATCCGAACGTGGCGCAGGTGACGCGCAACATCTACGACATCCTCCGCGGCGTGCAACCGCGGATTCGGTCAGAGCAGTGAGCGATACCGCCGCCTTCCCCGAGTGGGTGCTGCTGGGCGGCATGGTGCTCGCCGCGGTGCTCGCCGCGGCCGCCGTGCTGGGCCGGACCGTGCGTGGCCGCGCGTGGGCGATGCTCGGCGCGCTCGTCCTCACGCCCGTGCTGCTGGTGGGCGAGATCTGGAACTCGCCGCAGGTGGAGACCGTGCGCGACCGTGGAGTGCTGGGCCTCGCCGCGGCCGCCGTCGGCCTCGCGGCCATGGCCGGCCTGGCCTGGCTGTTCGCGCGCCGCCCCGGGTTCTTCGCCGTGCTGGCGCTGGCGGCGCTGCCGTTCCGCGTGCCCGTGCAGGCGGGCGGGAGCACGGCGAACCTGCTCGTGCCGTTGTACGTCGTGATCGGCGCGGGCGCGCTCGCCTGGCTCATCCCGCGGCTGGCCGCCCGGCACGCCGGCACGCCGGCCGAGCGGGCGGGCTGGCTCGAATGGGTCCTGCTGGGTGGGATCGTGCTCTACGCGCTGCAGTCGATCTACGGCGAGGGCGAGGCGAAGGCGTTCGAGCAGGTGATCTTCTTCTACGTCCCGTTCGCGCTGCTGTTCGTGCTCCTGCGCGGGATGGAGTGGACACGGCGGCGCCTGTTGTGGGGCGGTGGCGCGCTCGTCGTCCTCGCGCTGCTGTTCGCCGGGATCGGCTTCTGGGAGTTCCAGACGCGGCACCTGCTGCTCAACCCGAAGGTGATCGCGTCCAACCAGGTCGAGGAGTACTTCCGCGTCAACTCACTGTTCTTCGACCCGAACATCTACGGGCGCTTCCTCGCGCTCGTGATGCTCGGCCTGGCGTCGGTGTTGCTGTGGGCCAAGCGCCCGCGCAACCTGCTGCTGGCGATCGCCGCGCTCGTCGTGCTCTGGGGCGGCCTGCTGACGACGCTCTCGCAGTCCAGCTTCGCCGCGCTGCTGCTCGGCCTGGCCGTCCTCACCTGGCTGCGCTTCGGCGGGAGATACGTGCTCGGGCCGGCACTCGTGGCCCTCGCGGCCGCGGCGGTGCTGATCTTCGCGTTCCCGGGCGCGCTGGGGCTGGACAGCTTCGACTCCGACACGCTCGACGACGCCACCTCGGGCCGCGTGGAGCTGATGGAGGGCGGCTTGAACCTCGCGAAGGAGCAGCCGCTGTTCGGCTGGGGGGCCGGGAGCTTCAACACCGAGTACCGCCGCGCGGAGGACGCGTCCGGGCGTGAGGCGACGTCGGCCTCGCACACGATCCCGATCACGGTCGCGGCCGAGCAGGGGCTCCTTGGGCTCGTGGCCTACGTCGCGCTGTTGGTGCTCGCGTTCCGGCGGCTCGCCCGCGGGGCGTGGCGGAACCCGGTCCGCGCGGCGATCCTGGCCTGCTTCGCCGCGCTCGTACTCCACACCTGGCTCTACGCCGCCTTCCTCGAGGACCCCATGACGTGGACGCTGCTCGCGCTGGGGTCGGCGCTGGCGGCACCCGTGCTCTCGCGCCGCGAGTCCGACGAGGACGTCGCCGCGGCGCTGAACGGGCACCGCAAGGAGCACCGCGAAGTCGCTTTGCCATGACGGGCGACGTCTCGCCCGGGGGGCTCGACGTCGCTGGGACTTCGCCCAGGGGGCGAAGATCCCGGTTCTCGCCTTCCGTCGAGTTGGCCGCGACGCTGGTTGCCTTCGGCGCGGCCGTGCTCGTGTGGTGGGTCACGCGGACGTATCCCAACTACGACTCGTACTACCACCTGGTGTGGGGCCGGGAGTTGCTCAACGGCTCGCTCCCGTCTTTCGAGGCCTACGCCGCGCCGACGCAGCATCCGCTCTACATCGCGGTGGCGGCCGTGCTGGGGCTCGTGTTCGGGGAGAGCGGGGATCGCGCGCTCGTCCTGCTGGCCTTCCTCGCGCACGCCGCGCTGGTGCTCGGGACGTACCGCCTGGGGGCGGCGGTGTTCGGGCGCTGGAGCGGCGCGCTGGCGGCCCTGTTCGTCGCCGCGAGCGCCTCGTTCCTGCTCTACGCCGCGCGCGGGTACGTGGACCCGCCGTTCCTCGCGCTCGTCGTCTGGGCGGGCGTGCTGGCCGCCGAGGACCGCCGCGGTGTGCCCGTCCTGCTCGTCCTCGCCGGGCTGCTCCGTCCTGAAGCGTGGGTGCTCACAGGCCTGTGGTGGCTGTGGAAGCGCCGCCTGCGTGACCTGCCGATCGTCTTTATCGCGCCGGTCATCTGGTCGCTGACGGACCTGATCGTCACCGGCAACCCGATCCACTCGATCCAGTCCACGAGCGCGCTCGCCGAGGATCTCGGGCGCGTGCGCGGGATCCAGCACGTGCCGGGTTCGTTCGTGACGTTCATCGGCTCCACGGTGCGGCCCCCGGTCGCCCTGCTCGCCCCGATCGGTGCGTACCTCGCGTGGCGGTACCTCGGCTGGCGGCGGCTGCTCGTTCCGGGCGCGCTGCTGGTCGGCGGCATCGTGACGTTCGTCGGCACGGGCGTGCTCGGGCTCTCGATCCTCCCGCGCTACCTCACGGTGCCGGCGATCGCCATGTGCCTGTTCGCGGGGTACGCGCTGCTGGGCTTCACGGAGGCCGAAGGTCGCGTGCGCGCGATCTGGCTCCGCGTGAGCGCCGGCGCGGCGGTGGTCGGCGCGATCGGGATGCTGATCCTCGCGCCGTCGCTCACCAACGTCACCGAGGAGATGCGGTTCATCCGCGCCACCCACGACAGCCTCGTCACGCTGCTCGACGACCCCGAGGTACAGGCCGGGATGCGCTGCGGCACGCTCACCTTCCCGACCTACCGGCTCGTCCCGGACGCCAAGTGGCACCTGGAGAACGCCAGTATCGGCGCGCGCTCGGCCCGCCGGCGCGACCGGGGCGTCGAGGTCTACGCGCTGAGCCAGAAAGCGCTGCGACGCTACGGGTTCGCCGACGGGACGAACCCGACGGTCAACCTGCCGAATCCGGCGTTTCGGCGCGTCGCTTCCGCCGGGATCTTGGCGGCGTACGTGCGCTGCTGACGCGCTCGGACCCCAGTCGCCCGCTCTCGATCCCCAACGCTTCGATCCGCTCCCACAGCGGCTTGTTCTGCTCGTGCGCGGACTGGTTCAGCGCCCACTCGCGCAGCTCCGCGTCCGGCTTCACACGCGCGCCCGCGTGCGAGCGCAGGGCCGTGATCCATTCCTCCGGCGTCTCCGCGGTCGTGACCGCGCGCGCCCACGTGCGCACGCCCTTCAGGTCCCGGGAGATCGTCGCTCGCCCGAGCCGCGCGTACTTGAGGATCCGGTACGGCAGCCCGGTGTCGTTGAAGTCCGAGCGCTCGAAGGGCACGATGCCGACGTCCGCGCACGCGATCAGCCGCGCGGCCTCCTCGTCCGTGCGCCGGCCGAGCCAGATCAGATTCGGCGCCGTCCGGCAGGCCTGGAAGTCCTCGTCGTGGCCGGACTCGGCCGCGTGCCACTCGCCGATCAGCAGCAGCACCAGCTCCGGCATGCCCTCGGCGACGGCGCGGAGCAGCTTCCAGTCGGTGCGGTGGCCCAGGTGCCCGAGCGACACCGCGACCACCGTGGCGCCGGGCTCGGGAGCGGGGAAGGAGTCGGCCGCGAGCGGGATCAGCTGCGGCGCGCCGGCCTCCGGGTCCACGAGCTCTCCGAGCGCGTCGGTGACGACGATGTTGACGCTCGCCCGCATCGAAGCGGCGACGTGGAGGTCCTGGAGCCGGTCGCGCTGGCGCGGGGTCGCGTCGTAGGCCGCCTCGAAGCGGTCCCACTGCCAGTACCACAGCTCCGCGTCGGGGTGCTGGGCGATCAGCCCGCGCGCGAGCGGGTACTGCAGCGGGTGGAAGATCACGATCACGCGCGGCACGCCGGGCAGCCGCATCCGCCGCGCCTGCGTGGCCGCGAGCCCGTCGCCGACCGTCACCGGCAGGCGCAGGTAGGCCCCGTAGGACATCCGCGCGGGCTCGACGGCGACCATGCCGGGCGCGCTCAGCAGGTCCTCGGCCTGGTCGCGCAGGATGAAGGACTCGAGCGCGCGCGGGAGCAGCAGCACGCCGATCGGCGGCGGATCATCCTGGCCGACCCGCGCGGCTTTGGCGGCCGCGCCCGCGGGTCCTGCACGCCACCCAATGCCTCCGGCCGGATCGGTCATATCGGACGGGCACGCTAGCGTCTGAAGCGGCGATGACGAGCTATCTGCGACGGCTGCTGCGGACGGGTGCCGCCTATCAGCTTGCCGACGCCGTCTCGAAGGTCATCGCGCTGGTGACGCTGCCGCTGTACACGCGGCACCTGACGAGCGCGGACTACGGCACGGCCGAGGTCGTCCTCACGACGATCATCCTCGCCTCGATCGTGCTGCGGCTCGGGTTGGGGGAGGCGTTCGTGCGCTTCCACTACCTCGACGCCGACCCGGTCCGCCGCCGCCACCTCGCGCGCACGGCCACCGGCACGCTGCTCGCCATCACGACGGTCGCCGCGCTGCTCATCGTGGTGTTCGCGGCGCCCGTGAGTCGCCTGGTGCTGGACAGCGAGCAGGTCGACGTGGTGCGCGCCGGGGCGCTCGGGCTGTGGGCGTTCACCAACCTCGAGCTGGCCTACGCGCTGCTGCGCGTGGAGGAGCGGGCGCGGGACTTCGCGATCGCGGCGCTGATCAACGTCGGCCTGACGGTCGCGCTCACCATCGTGCTCGTGGTCGGGCTCGACGAGGGCGCGTTCGGCCTCGTGCTGGGCAACTACGCGGCCTCCGCGGCCGTGCTGCTCGGCCTGTGGTGGTTCGAACGTGACGCGCTCGGGCTGCCGTCCCGGCCGCAGCTCGGCGCGATGCTGCGCTTCGGGCTGCCGACGGTCCCGGCCGAGGTGTCCGTGTTCCTGATCTTCTTCGTCGACCGGATGTGGCTCTACCGCGCGGAATCGCCCGACGAGGCCGGCCTGTATTCGCTCTCAGTAAAGCTCGCCGGGATCGTCGTGTTCACGGTCCGGGCGTTCCAGTACGCGTGGCCGCCGCTGGCCTACTCGATCGTGGAGGACGCCGAGGCGGCCCGGGTCTACGCCCGCATCACCACCTACTACGTCCTGTTCACCGGCTTGGTGGTCGCGGGGATCGCCCTGCTGGGCCGGTGGGTCGTGCGGATCTTCGCGGCGCCGGAGTTCTACGCCGCCCATGAGGCGCTGACCTGGGTCGCGCTGGGCTGGGCCCTCTACGGGCTGTTCCTGGTGCTGGTGGCGATGGCGGGCCGGGCGCAGGTGACGGTCCGCAACGCACCCGCCGCGCTGTGCGGGCTCACGGTCAACGTGATCCTGCTGGTGGTGCTCGTGCCGTCACTGGGCATCGCGGGGGCGGGGCTTGCGCTGGTGGGCGCCTACGCCGTCATGCTCGTCGCGATGTGGGCGCTCATCCACAAGCTGTTCCCGGTCGCCTTCGAGTGGACTCGGCTCCTCGGCTTCGTGGTGGTCGTCGGCGGGCTCACGACCGCCGGCGAGCTGTTGCTCCCGACCGACGGCGCCGTGGGCTTCTTGAGCCGGGCACTCGTACTCGTCGCGCTGCCGCTCGCGCTGGTGGCGACGCGCTTCTTCCGGCCGGGCGAGCTGCGTGCCGCCCGCGGCCTGCTCAATCGAAGTCGACGCGACCCACAGGAGGCTCCAGCCGCCGGTTGAACTCCTCGGCGCCCTCCCGCAGGCCCTCGCCGCGGCGCGGGAAGAGCGTCGCGGTGACGTGCTTGAAGTAGCGCTTCGGATTGTGGCCGGGCAGGACGAGGGCGGCGACGGCCCGGACGGCGTACGTCCAGGCGGTGAGGAACCGCACGGAATAGGCCGAGAGCCACGAGTGGTGCTTGCGCATGTAGCGGTCGCGGTTGCGGGAGAACTCGACGATCCGCCGGCTCGGGACGCTGCCGGTCTGCAGCTGCTCGTGGTGGACGGCACGGGCGGCGGGGACGTAGAGCACGTAGTGGCCGGCGTCCTGGAGGCGCTTGCAGAAGTCGACCTCGTCGGAATAGACGAAGAAGTCGGTGTCGAAGTAGCCGATGTCCTCGGCCGCTGAGCGGCGCACGAGCATCGCGGCCGACTGCACCCAGTCCACCGGCCGCACGGCGTCGCCCTTGCTCTGCACGACGAAGCGCTTGTGCAGCCACAGCGCGGACAGCAGCGCGGTGCCGGCCGACGGGAACCGCCACGCCGAGGGCTGCTGCGCGCCGTCGGGCTGCACGAGCATCCCACCGGCCGCTCCGGCCTCCTCGTCGCGGTTCAGCGCGGCGTACAGGGCGACGACGCAGCCGAGCTCGAGCTCGGAGTCCTCGTTGAGCAGCAGGCAGAACCGGCCCCTCGCGCGTTGCAGCAGCAGGCTGTCGTTCGCCGCCTTGCCCTGGCGCTCGGGCAACGCGATCACCTCCGTCGTGACCGGGTGGCGGCTGGCGGCCTCCACCGAGCCGTCCTGCGAGGCGTTGTCGAGCACCAGGACCTCGGTTGTGAAGTCCAACGTGGCGCGCTCCCGGGCGATCGAGTCCAGGCAGTAGCGCAGCAGTCCACGCTGCTCCGTGTTGACCACGCAGAAAGAGAGCTCGACGGGCACGAGGGCTGCAGTCTGGCGCACGCGGCGCACGGGCATCCGCGTGCCAGATAACTGACACCGCGTCAGGGGGCGACGGCAAGTCGCGCCGCGGACGTGCGTTCACGCCTCCAACGGGAGACTCAAGGGAGGCATTCCAATGCACAGGGGTATTTCGGCGGGATTGAGCGTGGTCGCGCTGCTGCTGGTTCCGGCCACGGCCGGCGCTGAAGAAGTCATCGTCAAGTACAAGTCGGGCGCGGCGGCCAAGTCCAAGACCGCAGCCGCGGATCGAGCCGGCCTGTCGAAGGTGCTCGGCGCCGTCGAAGCCACGGGCGCGCAGGTCGTGCAGGTCGACGACGCGGCCGCGGCCGCCGCGGTGCTCAACCGGTCCTCGACCGTCGAGTACGCGGAACCGAACCTCGAGCTGAAGGCGTTCGGCGTGCCCAACGACGCACGCTTCGGTGAGCTCTACGGGCTCAACAACGCCAACGACGCGGACATGGACGCGCCGGAGGGCTGGGACCTCGCCGGCTATCCGAACATCCCGGCCACGACGGTGGGCATCGTCGACACCGGCATCGACAACGCGCACGAGGACCTGGCGGGCAAGACCGTCGCCTGCGCCTCCGTGCAGCTGCTGACGAACCGCGTGCGCGAAGGCTCCTGCAACGACGACAACGACCACGGCACGCACGTCGCGGGCACGATCGCGGCCAAGGCGAACAACTCGGTCGGCGTCGCGGGCGTCTCCTACAACTCCAACCTCGCGATCTGCAAGGCGCTGAACGCGGTCGGCTCCGGCACCACCGCCGGCGTCGCGAACTGCATCACCTACCTCGCGGGCAAGGGCGTGAAGATCATCTCCATGTCGCTCGGCGGCGGGTCCTCGACCACGCTGCAGACCGCGGTGCGCAACGCCACCTCCGGCGGGTCGCTGATCATCGCCGCGGCCGGCAACGACGGCGACGCGACGCTGAACTACCCGGCCGCCTACGCGGAGGTCGTCTCCGTGGCCGCCACGGATCGCAACGACGCGCGCGCCTCGTTCTCGAACGCGAACTCCGACGTCGAGATCGCCGCGGCGGGCGTCGACGTCCTCTCCACCAAGCGCGGTGGCGGCTACGTGGCGTTCTCGGGCACGTCGATGGCGACGCCGCACGTCGCGGGCGTCGCGGCGCTGATCGCGGCCAAGAACCCCTCGTTCTCGCCCACGCAGATCCGCTCCAAGCTCGGCACCTCCGTCGACGACCTCGGCGCCGCCGGCCGCGACCCGCAGTTCGGCTTCGGCCGCGTGAACCTGGTCAAGGCCCTTTCCTAAAGGTGCCAGGCACCTTTATCTAACCTGGGCGCATGCGCGTCCACCTGGTCGATCCGGCGGCCTACACGCCGCCGTACGACCGGGCGTTGGCTTCGGCGCTCGCACGTGCGGGCGCCGAGGTGTCGTTGATCACGAGCGCGTTCACGTACGGCGACGTGCCGGACGCGCCCGGGGTGGACGTGATTGAGGCCTTCTATCGCTGGGCACCGGCGCGGGGACGACGGTTCGCGCGCCTCGCCCAGCACGGGCCCGACATGCTGCGCTACCGAATTCGTCCCGCCCACCCCGCGGACGTCGTGCACTTCCAGTGGCTGCCGGTGCAGCAGGTCGACGGGTGGTTGCTGCCCCGCCGGCATCCGCGGCTGCTGACCGCGCACGACGTGCTCCCGCGGGAGCCCAAGCCCGGCCAGCTCAAGGCACAGCGGCGGCTCTACGAGCGGATGGACGCGGTCGTCGTGCACTCCGAGCACGGGGCGGCGCGGCTGCGGGACGAGCTGGGGCTCGATCCGGCGCTGGTCCACGTCATCCGCCACGGGACGCTGACCGGGCTCGACGTGCCGGGGGAGGCGCCGTTCGCGGTACCGGACCGGCCGGTGGTGCTGATGTTCGGTCTCCTGCGCCCTTACAAGGGCGTGGACGTGCTGCTGGAGGCGTGGGAGCGGGCGAACGTCGACGCCGAGCTGTGGATCGTCGGCATGCCGCGGATGGACGTGACCGCGGTGCACGGACGCAACGTGCGCACCGCGCTGCGCTTCGTCTCGGCGGGCGAGCTGGCGGGCGCGTTCCGTGCCGCGTCACTCGTCGTGCTCCCGTACCGGGAGATCGACCAGAGCGGCGTGCTGTTCACGGCGCTCGCGTTCGGCAAGCCGATGCTGCTCACGAACGTCGGCGGCTTCCCCGAGGTGGCGGCCACCGGCGCGGCGGCGATCGTCGCGCCCGGCGACCCGGACGCGCTGGCCACAGAGCTCGAGGCGCTGCTCGGCGATCCGGCGCGGCTGGAGCGGATGGCGGCGGCCTCACGAGCCGCTGCCGAGGGCGAGTACGGCTGGGACGACATCGCCCAGCGCACCCTTGCGCTCTACGCGTCCTTGCGGCGGTAGACGATGTGGTGGGGCGGCGTCACCGGCTCGACCCGGGGCGCAGGCCGGCGCTCGCCCGTGTCCTCGAAGCCCGCCCGGCGGGCGACGCCCTGCGAGCCCGCGTTGTCCTCGTGCACGAGCAGCTCGAACGTCGTCAGTCCGAGTTGCGCGCCGCGCTCCCGCAGCCACGCCACCGCCTGCGTCGCGACACCGCGCCCGCGCGCGTCCTTGGCGACCCAGTAGCCGATCTCGGCGTATCCGGTGTCCACGTCGATCTCGAGCAGGCTGAACGAGCCCACGAGCACACCGTCCTCGAACCCGAGATAGGGCTCGACGGTCGGGCTGCTGCGCTGGATCCACTCGACGGCGTGCTCGTGCGCGAACGGGCTCGGCACGCCGGTCCAGCGCGGAATCTCGGGGTCCTGGCAGGCCGCGACGAGCGCGTCGGCGTCGCTCAGCTGAGGCGGGCGAAAGGTGAGCACGGCAGGCCAGTCTGCCACTCTTCTCGCCGCCAAGATGCGTGCGCTCTTCTGGATCTCCGCCGCCCTGATCGTCTGGACGCAGGTGCTCTACGCACCCGCGCTGGCGCTGCTGCGACGGCTCAAGGGCTCGCCGCCCACCGCGCCCGGCGCGGACTTCACACCGTCCGTCACGCTGATCGTCGCGGCGTACAAGGAGGAGGCGGTGATCGCGGCCAAGGTCGCGAACGCGCGCGCCCTCGACTATCCCGGCCTCGAGGTGATCGTCGCCGTCGACGGGGGCGACGACGGGACGGTGCACGGCGCCCAGGGTGCCGACCAGGTGCTGGCGCTCCCGCGTGGGGGCAAGTACGTCGCCCAGGACGCGGCCGTGCAGGTCGCCCGCGGCGAGATCATCGCGTTCAGCGACGCGAACACCATGTGGGCGCCGGACGCGCTGCGCACGCTCGTGCGCGCGTTCGCGGACCCGCAGGTCGGCTACGCGTGCGGCCAGGTGTCGTTCACGAACGAGGCCGGGACCAACCAGGAGGGCCTGTACTGGCGCTACGAGATGTTCCTGCGCGCCCAGGAGTCGGCCCTGGCCAGCGTCACCGGCGGCAATGGCGCCATCTACGCGGTCCGCCGCGCGGCCTACGACAGGGTCGACCCGACGATGGGGCACGACCTCGCGATGCCGTTCCAGATGGTCAAGCACGGGTTCCGCGCGGTCTACGTGCCGGAGGCCCGCGCGACGGAGAAGATGGTCCCCTCGATCGAGGGGGAGTGGGCTCGCAAGCGGCGGATGATGTCCTACGGCTGGCCGATCGTGCTCCAGGGCGGCCTGCTGAACCCGCGCGGGTACTCGCCGCTCTACGCGCTGATGATCGCCAGCCACCGGCTGCTGCGTTACGGGACCCCGTTCCTGCACGTGCTCACCGCGCTGGCGACGCTCGCGCTGCTGCGCCAGGGCACGATCTACAAGGTCGCCGCCGCCGCGCAGGCGAGCCTGCTCGTCGCCGCGCGCGACGGGCGCGGCAAGCCGGGGCTGATCGCTCGCTACTACGTCCTCACGACGGCCGCCCTCGCGCTCGGCCTCTACGACTGGCTGCGCCACGGCACCACCGCCGGCTGGGAAGCGCCGGAGGGCACAAGGTGAACCGATACCTCCATTCTCGGCGCAAGCGCGCGCTGGACCTGGCGGTCGCCGTGCCGTTGCTCGTCGTGAGCGCGCCGGTCGTCGGCCTCGCCGCGCTGGCGGTGCGGCTCGAGTCGTCCGGCCACCCGATCTACAAGCAGCGCCGCGTCGGCCTCGAAGGCCACGCGTTCGAGGTCTACAAGCTGCGCACGATGGTCTCCGGCGCCGAGCACATGGGCGCCGGGATGGCCGTGGACGCGGGGGACGCGCGGATCACGCGGATCGGCGCGATCCTGCGCCGCACCTCGATCGACGAGCTGCCGAACCTGTGGAACATCCTCAAGGGCGAGATGTCGCTCGTCGGCCCTCGGCCGACGATCCAGGTCCAGGTGGACCAGTACACGGACCGTCAGCGCCGGCGGCTCAGCGTGCGCCCCGGCCTGACCGGGTGGGCGCAGATCAACGGCCGCGCCTCGCTGCCGTGGAGCGAGCGGATCGAGCTGGACCTCGTGTACCTCGAGCGCGCGTCGCTGCGGCTGGACCTCCGGATCATCGTCCTCAGCGCGCGGATGGCCGTGACGGGTCACGGCCTGTATCGCGGCGAGACCGGCGGCTGGCGCGGTTAACGACGAAGGGGCGCCGAGCGGCGCCCCTTCGGGAAGTTCAGTGGGCGGCCTGACGGCCTACGGCACGACCTCGGGGCCCTTGTCGATGTGCTCCCCGCGGAAGGCGCGGATGGCATCGAAGACCTGCGGGTTCATCGTGTCGCAGGTGAGCGACGCGTCCCAGGCGGTGGCGGCCACAGCGGCCTTCATGCCCGTGGCGTTCTCGAAGAGCAGCAGGTGGTGCCCGCCGTCCATCTCGTTGTAGAGCGTCTCCAGCTGCGCGATGGTGGTCGCGGGCGTGCCCGGCTTGTACTGGATGTCGATGCGGCCGTGCTCGAGCGTGTGGACGAGCTTGCCGAGCTCCGGCGTGTCACCCGCCGCGTAGATGCCGTCTTCGTACCACTGCGGGAAGTGGTTGCCCGACGTCGGCGGGTTCTGCTTGTAGTCCGAGGCCTTGAAGTCCTTCTCCTCGTGACCCGAGCCCTCGTTGGCCAGCTTCGGCTCGTACGTGCACTTCGCGAGCTCCGCCGCCTTCTCGGGGTCGGCTTCCTTCTGCGCCGGGATCGCGGCCGCCGAGGCCGAAACCTCATCGGAAGGACTGTCGTCGCCGGCGAAGACGACGAAGACGAGCACGGCGACGACGCCGACTACGGCGACCAAGCCGAGGGCGCCGCCGAAGACCATCTGCATGCGCTTGCGGTTCGCGACTTTGGCTTTCTCAGCGGCTTCGCGCTCTTGGCGCTCGCGCTTGCGGCGTTCTTTTTCTTCTTGGCGGCTCGACATCCGGCGGGCGATGGTAGCGGTGGAAAGTTGATTTAAGACGCTCGCGCGCGGACATTAGCCGCCCGCGGGAGCCAACACTCGTCCAGAAAGGCTCCGATCTCGTCGGTGAGTCGCTTGGGAGCGACCCGCAACTCGATCAGCGAGTGGGCCTGCATGAGAGTTCCATGAGGAAGTTCCTCGGCGAGCATACCGGCGTCGGAGAAGGGATGGACGATGTCGAACTGATGGCCGATCACGAGCGCCGGCGCCGCGATCGCCTCGCGCTCCTCGCGCGGCGGCGCGATCCGGTCGAAGAACAGGCCCTGGAACACGGCGGCGCTCGGCGCCGGGTGCTGCCGCACCCAATCGAGCAGGATGTCCGCCTGCCACGGCAGCCGCCGCCGCGGAATCAGGCGCGTCAGCCGTGAGACGCCGCGCATCACGGGCTCGCCGGCGGTCAGGGCGATCATGATCGGCGTGAACGCGATCGCGCAGCCGATCAGCGCGTGGTCGAGCACGGGCATCTCGATCACCAGGCCGCGCACGCGCTCGGGCGCGCGCACGGCGGCCTCGAGCGCGACGTTCGCGCCGAGCGAGGTGCCCAGCAGCACCGCCTCGTCCGCCCCGAGCTCGTCGAGCAGCGCGATCACCTGCGCCCCGAAGGCCGGCATCGAGTAGCGCCACTTGTCCGTCGGGCGGTCCGAGTCGCCGTGCCCGAGCAGATCGAGCGTCACCACGCGGTGCCCGCGCTCAGCGAGGGCTCGCGCCAGCGCGTCGTGCATGCGCTGGTTGAACAGCAGTCCGTGCAGCAGGATCGTCAGCCGGGGGCCGGTGCCGTATTCCGTGTAGGCAAGCCGCTGACCGCCGATCTCCAAGCTCCCCATGCCAGGATCGTAGTCATGCCGGAGCTCCGTCCGATGCGTATCGAGGACGTCGAGGAGGTCCATGACCTCAACGTCCTCACGTTCGACGCCCTCAGCGCGAGTCGCAACGAGCCACCTGAGCCGCCGCCGCCCGACCCGACGGTCGTCTACCCGCGCTACCGCCACCTGGTGGAGACCGACCCCGAGGGCGCCTGGGTCGCCACCCTCGACGGCGCGATCGTCGGCTGTGCGCTGGCGCTGCGCCGCGAGGACGTGTGGGGCCTGTCGCTGCTGATCGTGCACCCCGACGCGCAGTCCAACGGGACCGGCAGCGCCCTGCTGCGGCGCGCGCACGAGTACGCGGAGGGCGCTCGCGGGCGAATCATCATGGCTTCGTCCGACCCGCGGGCGCTGCGGGCCTACTTCCGGCTCGGGTTGGACTTCCATCCCGCGGTCAGCGCGCACGGGAAGCCGAACCTGCAAGCGCCGGACGGGCTTCGCGCCGGCGACGCGAGCGACATCCCGTTCACGGCCGAGGTCGACCGCCACGTGCGCGGCGCCGCCCACGGGGCGGACATCGGCGTGCAGCTCCAGATGGGCCAGGACCTGCTGATCGCGCCGGAGCGCGGCTACGCGGTGGTGCGCCCGGAAGGCGGCGTGCGGCTGCTCGCGGCGCTCGATGACGAAGCGGCATCGAACCTCCTGCGCGCCGCGCTCGCCCGTGTCGAGGACGAGGTGCGCGTCGAGGCGATGACCGCCAAGCAGCAGTGGGCGATCGCCGTCTGCGTCGAAGCGGGGCTCGAGCTGCGGCTCGACGCGGGCGCCATGTTCACCGGCGGCGACGTGGGTCCGTTCACGCCATATCTGCCCAGCGGGGCCTTCCTGTGACCGACTCGACTTTCGGGCAGCCACTTACGAGCCATAATTGACGCCATGTCCAAGACTCCCCGCTCGTTGAGGGGCAAGGTCGCCGTCATCACGGGAGGCGCGCGCGGCATCGGCCTTGCGCTGGCGCAGGCCCTCGCGCGCGAAGGGGTCGTGGTGGCCATCGGCGACCTCGACGGTGCCGCCGCCGAGGCGTCCGCCGCGAGCCTCGCGAACGGCTCGCTCGGCCTTGCTCTTGACGTGACCGACCGCCCTGCCTTCACCGCTTTCCTCGACGAGGTCGAGCAACGCCTCGGCCCGATCGACATCCTCGTCAACAACGCCGGGATCATGCACGTGACCCAGCTGGAGGACGAGGACGACGCGTCGATCTCGCGCCAGCTCGAGATCAACGTGCGCGCCGTGATCCACGGCACGCAGGAGGCGATGCGCCGCATGCGGCCCCGCAACACGGGCCACATCGTGAACATCGCGTCCCTGGCCGGCCGCGCCGCCGCACCGGGCCTGGCGACCTACTGCGCGACCAAGCACGCCGTGATCGGGCTCTCCGAGGCCGTGCGCGCCGAGCTGCGCGGCACCGGTGTCGAGGTCACGGTCGTGATGCCGGGCTTCGCCAAGACCGAGCTGGCGTCCGGCGTGCCGGACCTGCGCGGCGTCCCGCGGATCTCGCCCGAGGACATCGCGGCGCTCACCGTCGACGCGCTGAAGGTCCCGAAGTTCGACGTCTGGGCGCCCAAGCGCCTGTCGGGGATCATCTGGTCGGGGGCCGTCATGCCGCGCCGCGTGCGTGAGGCCGTCTCCCGCGCGATGAACTCCAACAGCGTCAAGGACACCGACGCCCGCGCCCGCGCCGCCTACGAGGCCCGCGCCGCGCAATCCGCGCCGGCGCAAGAAGAAGAACTGGTCCGCTAGCCCAGCCGGTCGAGCAACGGTTCCAGCACGTCCGCGTCACGGCCCGCCGTGACGCGGATCGTGCGCTCCGAGCGCGACCAGGCGATCACGTCGAGCACCTGCAGGCGGTCCAGGACGTACTGGAACGCCAAGGCCTGCTCGTCGGACGCGTAGGTGCGGGAGATGCGGAAGCTCCAGCCTCCGTCGGCGGCGCTCTGCACCCGCAGCGTCCCGTCGCCGAGGATCGAACGGACCTGGGAGCCCATGTACAGCGCGACCGCGAGCGCCTCGGGGCGCAGCTCCAGGCCGGTCGACACCTCCAGGCCGGTGTTCTCGGGCGCCGCTTCGAACGTGCGCGTGCCGCCCTTCTCCGCGCCCGCGAGCAGCCGTTCCCGCCCGCTCGCGTCCGCCGCGCGGATCTCCGCGGTGCGATCGAGCGCCGCCGGGTCCTTGCGGTGCGCGCGCATGATGTCCCGCGCCGCGAGCAGCTTCCAGTAGTAGTTGGAGGAGTCGTCCCCGAACGATGTGAGCAGCTCCTGGGCCGCCTGGTGACGCTGTGGCGTGGAGTCGAAGTACAGCTCCACGTACGGCCGCGGGCCACCGCCGAACGCCTTGATGACGTTGTTCAGGTTGCCCATGCCCATGTGGTAGGAGACGAACGCCAGGTCCTCGCGGCCGTCGAACTCCTTCAGGCCGAGCTTGAGGTAGCGGGCGGTGCCGGCGAGCGCCTTCGCGGGATCGAATCGGTCGTCCACTCGCCGGCGGGCGCGGGTGAGCGCCGCGGCGCGGGGCAGGTTGCTGTCGCGCAGCGCCGCGTCGAGGCGGCGCGTGTACGACCGGCTGCGCTCGAGGTCGATGTCCATGTTCAGCAGGTTCTGGCCGGTCTCAGCGAGGATCTGCGTGAGCCCCGCGGCGCCCTCGATCCCGCCGGGCGCCAGCACGTCGGGCCGGCCGGCGCTCTCCAGGAACACGAGTGCCTCGAGCAGATCCGGGTTGACCCCGGCCTGTTTGGCGGCCGCTTCCACCGGTTCACGGAACTCGGCGACGCGCTTGGCCGTCTCGGCCGCGCCGCCCGGTGACCGGGTGTACAGCAGCCGGCTCGTGCCTCTGGCGGCGCGCCGGGTGAGCTCCGGCGCGCGCTCGGCCGAGTAGGCGAACGGGTCCGCGACGGCCTCCCCGCGTTGCGCGCCGGGCGGCGTCGGGATGACCGGGACGTCAGGGTCCGGGTCACCGGACTGGAGCACGAAGACCAGGGCGGCGGCCACGACGAGGACAGCGGCCAGCAGCGCGAGGCGGAGGCGAAGCACCGCGTCCAGGCTAGTGTGGTCCGCTTGTACGGCCTGCTCTATTCCCGCGTGCTCTCGCGCGTCGACGCCGAGCGTGCGCACGTGCTCGGCACCCGCGCGCTGGCACTCGCCGCGCGGCTGCCGCGGCCCAAGGCCGACCCGGCGCTGCGCGTGAACGCTCTGGGGTTGACGTTCGATTCGCCGCTGGGCGTCGCGGCCGGGCTGGACAAGCACGCGACCGCGTTCGAAGGGCTCGGCAACCTCGGGTTCGGGTTCGTCGAGGTCGGGACCATCACGGCTGTGGCCCAGCCCGGGAACCCGCGCCCCCGGGTGTGGCGGCTCACCGAGGACCGGGCGCTGATGAACGCGATGGGGTTCCCGAACCCGGGCGCGCAGGCGGTGGCGCCGATGCTGGCGCGGCGCTCGGGCCGTGGGATCGTCGCGATCAACGTCGGCAAGTCGAAGGTGGCGCCGTTGGAGGACGCGGCCGCCGACTACCAGGCCTCGGCGAAGCTGCTCGCGCCCCACGCCGACTTCGTCGTCATCAACGTCAGCTCCCCGAACACGAGCGGGCTGCGGGACCTGCAGACGATCGAGCACCTGCGCGAGTTGCTGGCCGCCGTGCGGGCCGAGGCGGCGGGCCGCCCCGTCCTCGTCAAGCTCGCGCCCGATCTCACCGACGAGCAGCTCGACCAGCTCGCGGACTTCGCGGTCGAGGCCAAGCTCGACGGGCTGATCGCCACCAACACGACGATCTCGCGCGCGGGCCTGCACGCACCCGCCGAGGTCCTCGCCAACCCGGGCGGGGTGAGCGGGGCGCCGCTCAAGCAGCGCTCGCTGGAGGTCTTGAAGCGCCTGCGCGCGCGGGTGGGCGACCAGGTGCTGCTCGTGTCGGTCGGCGGGGTGGAGACGGCGGACGACGTGCTGACGCGCATCCGGGCGGGCGCGACGCTCGTGCAGGGCTATACGGGCTTCGTCTACGGCGGGCCGCTGTGGGCGCGGCGCATCAACCGCGAGCTGGCGGCCGCCGTGCGGGCGGCGGGAGCGGCGACGATCCAGGATCTTGTCGGGAATGAAGTGGGAATCCGTCCTGGCGTGGCGCATGCAGCGCCAGCACCTGACGGCGCGCGCGGCTGACCCGCTCGCGGTCGTCTCGGACATCTGTGGCCTGCACGCGCAGGTGCTCTCCAGCGCCCAGTTGACCCTGTGGGCGCGGGTCGAGGACCCGCCCGACGTGAACGAGTTGCTCTGGCGGGACCGCAGCCTGGTCAAGACGTGGGCGCAGCGCGGCACGCTGCACCTGCACCGCACGGACGAGCTGCCGCTGTGGGTGGGCGCGCAGGCGGCCCTCAAGCCGCGCTACGAGACGAAGTCGTGGCTCAAGCACTTCAAGCTCACCCAGAAGGACGTGCAGACGATCCTCGAAGGCGTCCCGGCGGCGCTGCGGGAGGGCCCGAAGACCCGCGAGGAGCTGGCGGAGATCCACCCGCTCCTGAAGCGCGGCTACGGCGACCTGCTCAAGCCGCTCGCGTTCCGGGGCGAGTTGATCTACACGGAGGACGGGCGCTTCGCGCTGCCGGACCCGTTCGAGCCGCTGGCGCCCGAGCAGGCGACGCGCGAGGTCGCGCGCCGTTTCCTCACCCGCTACGGCCCGGCTTCCCGCGAGGAGCTGGCGAAGTGGTTCGGGCACCACTCGCCTGCGCAGGCCGGCAAGTGGTTCCCGGAGGACGTCGTGGAGACGGAGTTCGGGCTGGCCCTGGAGGAGGACGTGGAGGCCATCGAGGCCGCGGAACCCGAGGGCCACGTGCGATTGCTGCCCGCGTTCGATCAGTTCGTCGTCGCGGCGCCGCGCGGCGACGATCGCATCTACCGCCCGGGCGGCTGGTTCTCACCCGTCCTGCTCGTCGACGGCGTGATGGCCGGCGTGTGGAAGCTCGACGACGGCGTGGTGAGCATCGAACCGTTCGGCAAGCTCGGCAAAGCCGTGCGGGAGGCCGCCGAGGCTGAAGGTGCGCGGCTCGGCGACGTCCTCTGGCAGTAAGTTGTGCACACGCCACCGCTCGTCACCATCTCCGCCTCTTACGGCGCCGGCGGGAGCCGGATCGGACCGGCCGTGGCCGAACGGCTCGGCGTCGAGTTCCTCGACCGCGCGATTCCGACGCGCGTCGCCGACCGCCTCGGCTGTTCGCTCGACGACGCGCTCGCCCACGACGAGTCGCTCGGCGACGCGATCGGGCGGCTGGCCTCGAGCTTCGCGCTCCTGCCCGAGCTCGCGGGCGCGATGGTCCAGGCCGGCGTCCTCGCGGGCGAGGACTACCGGCGCGAGACGGAGACGCTGATCCGCGAGCACGCCGCCGAGGGCGGCGCCGTCATCCTCGGCCGCGCCGCCGCCGTGATCTTGCGCGACCACCCGGGGGCGGTGCACGTGCGCCTGGACGGCCCGCCGCAGCGCCGCGTCGCGCAGGCGATGGAGCTCGAAGGGTTCTCCAAGTCCGACGCCGAGCGCCTGCGCCGGGACGGCGACCGCGCGCGCGAGGCCTACGTGCGGCACTTCTACGGCTGCGACGCCCGCGACCCCGCGCTCTACCACCTCGTGATCGACTCGACCTCGCTCGGCACCGAGACCGTGGTCGAAGTCATCGCCGCTGCCGCTACGCGCTGAACAGCGGGCGGATCACGCCGCGCGCGAGCGTGTGGAACGCGAGGTTGAAGCCCACGAAGGCGGGTGAGACGTCTTCGTTGATGTCGAGCTGCTCCACGTCGAGCGCGTGGACGGCGAACACGTACCGGTGTGGCGGGTCACCCTCCGGCGGGGCCGCCCCGCCCCACGCCTTCTCGCCGTAGTCGTTGCGCACGTGGAACGCGCCCGCGGGGAGCTCGCCGCCGCTGCCCGCGCCGCTCGCGAGCTCGGTCGTGCTCGCCGGGAGGTTCACCAGCAGCCAATGCCAGAAACCGCTGTGCGTGGGCGCGTCGGGGTCGAAGCAGGTGACCACGAAGCCCTTCGTCTCCTCCGGGAAGCCGGACCAGCGCAGGTGCGGGGAGTGGTCGGAGTCGCCGCCGGCCATCGGGGCGACGAAGCTCTTGTCCATCAGCTCACCGTCTGTGACCTCGTCGCTCTCGAGCGTGAACGACGGCTTCTGCGGGAGCAGGTCGTACGGGTCGGGCGCTTGCGGGCGTTCCAGTGACATGATCCGCACGTTACCCCCGGCTTGAATTACCACGCGCCGGGGTATTGACTCGGCGCGAATGCCACGGACCGGCTTGCTCATCTTCCTCCTCGCGCTCGCCTGGACGGCGCCCGCGTTCGCCCGTGATCTGCCGTCCCTGCAGCCGGACGCCGGCGCCGCCTCGTTCGAGAACGATGTCGGCGGCATCGCGACGAACGGGTCGCGGACCGCGCTCGTCGGGCGCTTCTCGGCGGCCGGAACCCGGGCCGCGGCGGCCATCGTCTCGGCCGACAGCGGTGAGTTGCGGCACGCGGTCGAGCTGCTCTACGACTCGCAGGTGGCGATCGCGGACGGCGCGGGCGGCTGGTACTTCGGCACCGACGACGGCCGCGTGCGCCGGCTGAGCGCCGACGGCAGCATCCTGTTCTCTGTGGCGACGTCCGTGGACGACGTCTGGGCGCTGGCCTTCGAAGGGTCGACGCTGTGGGTCGGCGGGACGGGCGGGCTCGTCGCGCTCGACCGGGTGGACGGATCACCGCGGCCGTGGACGAGTGGCCGGTCGATGACGGTCACCGACCTGGTCGTCGCCGGCGGGACCGTGTACGCGTCGGGCTGGGGTTCGAGCGCCGCCGTGGTCGCCCTCGACGCGGGCACCGGCGCGGTGCGGGCGTCCGGTCCGCAGGGGTCGAGCGCGGCGCTCGCGCTGGTCGACGGTGCGCTGTACGCGGCGCTGTCCTCGCACGTCGTGCGGCTCGACCCGGTCTCGCTGGCCGAGCGCTGGCGAACGAACACGCACGGCGACGTGACCGGACTCGCGGTCACCGGCCAGAAGGTGCTGGCGACACAGTGGTGGCCCTGGGGCGGGTCGACGCGGCCCGGCGTCATCGCCCTCTCGGCGACGGACGGTTCCCCGCTGGCGTTCGAGACGCCGGTGACGAGCGCACGCAGGATCGAGCTTTCGCCCGACGGCGCCACGGCGTACCTCGGGCGCGCGGAGGCCGCCGGCTGGCCGCGCGCCGGCGCACTCGCGATCTCCACCCGGGACGGCGCGCTGCTCGGCTGGGCGCCCGGCACCCGCGACATGGCCGAGGTCGATGCGGTGGCCGTCTCCGGCGACGCCGTCTTCATCGACAGCGGCGGATACGTGGACTCCCGCCGCCGGGCGGGCCTGGCGATGGTCGACGAGACCGGCAACCTGACCTCGTGGGTCGATCCCGTGGGTGGTTGGCCGGACACCACCAAGCTCGCGATCGACGCGGCCGGCACCGTGTACCTCGCCCGCACGCGTCTGTTGACCGCGCGGGCCGCCGACGGCACGGTGCGGTGGGAGCGCCAGTTGAGCGAGGGCGGGGCGACGCCGACGCTCTCGCCCGACGGGGCGACGCTGTACGTCACCGGTCCGGGCACGCATATGGCGGTCCGCACCACGGACGGCGGCGACGCGCCGTGGCCGGTCGCCGTGACGGGCGGGTCGGTGGAGACGACGCTGTTCTCGCGCGACGGGCGGACGCTGTATCTGGAAGGGACGTTTACGGCGGTCAACGGGACGCCGCGCGCCGGGCTCGCGGCCGTCGACGCCGCCACGGGCGCCGTGCGACCGTTCACGCTGCCGCTGGCGGGGCCGGTGAGGCAGATGCGCCTGTCGCCTGACGACGGCACGCTGTGGGTGAGCGGCACGTTCGGCGATCCGGAGGATCCGGAGGGCCTGATCGGGCTGCGCACGAGCGACGGCGCGATCACCGTGCGCGCCGACTGGTCCCGGCCCCAGACGTTCGTCCCGCTCGCCGACGGCGAGACGCTGATCGTCGCCGGCATCGGGCTCTACGCGCTCGACGCCCGCACCGGCGCCCGGCTCGACTGGAACGCCGGTTACTGCGGCGACTGCGGGATCAAAGCGCTCGAGCTCTCCCCCGACGGCCGCACACTGCACGTCGGCGGATACTCCGAGTTCGGTGGGCGCTGGTACCGCTACGCGCGGCTGGCCGTCGGGCGCGTCCCGGGCACGCCGGCGAACACGACGCCGCCGGCCGTGATCGGCGCCCCGGCCCCGGGTGGCTTCGTCGAGTGCGATCCCGGCACATGGACCGGCCATCCAGCCGCCTACCGCTACGCGTGGACGCTCGACGGAGCGCCGATCGCGGGCTTCACGGGCCGGTCGATCCTGCTCGAGCCCAACGACTTCGGCCGCGCGCTGCGCTGCGTCGTGAGCGCGGGCGGCGCGTTCATCGCGAGCTCGCCGGTGACCGTCAGCGGGATCGCCGCCTTCCCGGTCCGCCGCCTCGCCGGGTCGGGCGCGCCGACGACTCCTGACCCGGTCCCGTCGCCGTCCGCGACGCCGACTCCGCCGCCTGGCCCGCCGGTTCCGCCGCCGCCGACACCAAGCCCGGGTCCGACCGTGTCGCCGACCCCGCCGCCCGGCCCCCCGGTCCCGCCGCCGCCGTCGCTTACGCCGACCGCGACGCCGGTGCCCGTCCCGACCGTCTCGCCGCCGTCGCCCCCGACGCCGCCGGTGGTGACCGCCACGCCCGACTCGCTCCCGTCGTCGACCGCGACGCCGGAGCCGACCGTGTCGCCCGACCCCGCATCTACGCCCGACCAGTCCGCGCCCGCCTCGCTCGCGGTCGCCGCCGCGCCGGTCATTGGCGGCCAACTGGTCTCGCCCGACCGGGTCGCGCCGCGCGTCCAGCTCACCCGGGGCTCTGTGGCCCGGCTCACGCTGTCCGAGCGCGCGACCGTCACCACCACGCTCGAGCGCGGCAAGCGCACCGTCCGGCGCACGTTCACGCTGGCCGCCGGGCGGCACACGCTCACCCCCCGGCGGCTCGCCGGACGAGCCAAGCTCCAGCGCGGCCGCTACACGCTCACGGTCCGCGTGCGGGACGCCGCGGGCAACGCCGCGCCCGTGCGCGTGCTTCGCTTCACCGTGTGAAGCTCAGCCAGCGCCAACTGAACCGAGCGGTGCTGGCCCGTCAGGGCCTGCTCGAGCGGCGTGCGCTCGACCTGCCGGACGCGCTCGACGCGATGGGATGTCTGCAGGCGCAGTACGCGCCCTCGATGTACATCGGGCTGTGGTCCCGGGTCAAGGACCTGCGGCGTGACGCCGTGACCGAAGCGCTGAACGAGCGCGAGATCATCCAAGCGACGCTCATGCGCTTCACGATCCACCTCGTGTCCGCGGGTGACTACTGGCCGCTGGCCCTCGCGATCCGCGACTCGCGCCGCGCCTGGTGGGGGCGGGTCACCAAGCACGAGCCGCTGGACGAACCGGCGGCGAAGCTGCGCGAGGCCCTGAAGGCGGGGCCGCTGCGCCGCAAGGAGATCGAGGCGGTGATCGGCAAGGACGCGATCCAGGGCATCGGCGCGTGGGTGGACCTGGTCCGCGTCCCGCCGCAGGGCACGTGGGAGAAGCGCCGCGCGGACAACTTCGGTCTCGCCGACGACTGGCTGCCGCGGCCCGAGGTCGAGGATCCGCTCCGGCACCTGGTCGCGCGCTACCTGACCGGGTTCGGCCCGGCGGCGCAGGGCGACATCGCCAACTGGGCGGGCATGCCCAACAAGGACGTCGCGCCGACGCTCGCGGGTCTCGTCACGCACGAGGCCGAGGACGGCACGACGCTCTACGACCTCCCGGACCTCCCGCTCCCGGACGAGGACACGCCCGCGCCGGTGCGGTTCCTGCCCACGTGGGACGCGACGCTGCTCGTCCACGCCCGCCGCGCGCTGATCCTGCCCGAGGGGCTGCGCGAGCACGTCTTCCACGTGAAGATGCCGCAGTCGATCGGCACGTTCCTCGTTGACGGGCAGGTCGCGGGCACATGGAAACCGGACGGCACGGTCACGCCGCTGGTGGACCTGACCAAGCGCCAACGTACCCAGGTGGACAAAGAAGCCGCCGCATTGGCCGACTTCATGGCTTGACCTTGTACGTTTGCGCCGTGCACGCGGGACCGTTCACCGTCTTCGTGGAGGAGGCCCACGAGGACTCCTCCGACCTGCTCTTCATGCCCGAAGCCACCGCGGCCGACTGGGCGACCGTCTTTTCGTACGCGGAGGTCCGGCACGTCGCTGCGGGGCTGGCGGTGGTCCAGGCCGGCGAGCACGACCGCGCGCTGTACCTGCTCACCGACGGCGCCGTCGGCGTGCGGCTGCCGCGCGACGAAGGCTCGTTCAAGACGATCGAGGCGCCGTCGGTCCTCGGCGAGCTGTCGTTCTTCGACGGCTACCCGCGGTCGGCCACGCTGGAGGCGGCCACGGACGTCGAGGTCGTGCGCATCGACCTCGCCGCCTTCGACCGCCTGCACGAGCACGAGCCGGCGATCGCCAACCTGATGCTGCGGGACCTCGCGCGCATCCTCGCGCTCCGCCTGCGCCTCGCCAGCGCGGTGATCGCGGACTTGCGCGGCAGCTGACGCGCTGTCAGATTCTCCTCGGTCCCGCTCAAGGAGGAGAGAACTTATGCGCAGGATGCTTGCTGCGGCCGCGTGCGCGGCTGCGGCGCTGATCGTCCCGTCCGCGGCGGACGCGGCGATCCCGCAGGTCTTCACGAAGACCGCCACGCCGATCAACTGCACGGTCCAGGCCAACGGGCAACGCCACTGCGGCTCCGGTACGGCCCAGATCACGAGCTGGGACGGCGTCCCGCTCGACGTGGCGGTCGCGTTCCCGGCCGGCGGCGACGGCCCGTTCCCCGTGATCGGCATCTTCCACGGCTGGGGCGGGACGAAGCTCAGCCTCACGGGCACGGACGTCCAGCGTGCGCTCGGCCGCGGCTACGCCGTCTTCACGATGACCGACCGTGGCTGGGGCAACTCGTGCGGGCGCGTGATGTCGCTCGCCGACGCGCGCTGCCGCGACAACAAGGGCTACATCCGGCTGATGCACAACGCGTACGAGGTGCGCGACGCGCAGTACGCGCTCGGCCAACTCGCCGACGACGGCGTGATCGAGCCGCAGAGGATCGGCGCGACCGGCGGCTCCTATGGCGGCGGCATCTCGCTGGCGCTCGGCGCCCTGCGCAACCGCATCCAGCTCCCGAACGGCAGCCTCATGCCGTGGACGAGCCCGCTCGGCGAGCCGATGGCGATCGCGGCCACGATCCCCGAGTTCACGTGGTCGGACCTGGCGACGGCGCTGAACCCGAACGGCTCCTCGCTCGACTACGTCGCGCAGGCGCCCTATTCCGGCGGCGGTCATCGCGTCGGCATCCAGAAGCAGTCGTGGAACAACTCGCTCTACCTCGGCGGCCTCGCCCTGGGCTATTACGCCCCCATTGGGACTGATCCGTCTGCCGACATCGTCGGTTGGAAAGCGCTGACGGACACCGGCGGCCCGTACGACGCCAACCCCGCGGCCGCCGGCATGGTCGACGAGCTGACCAAGAACCACTCCGGCTACTACATCGACGACAGCATCCCGCCCGCGCCCGCGCTGCTCGCCAACGGCTGGAACGACGACCTGTTCCCGGTCGACGAGTCGCTCCGGTACTACAACAAGGTCCGCGCGAAGCACCCGTCGGCGCCGATCTCGATGTTCCACCTCGACTTCGGCCACTCCCCGCGCGCCGCGTCCGGCTCCACCGCCGATCGCGCCGCGTTGGCGGCCGTCGAGAACGCGTGGCTGGACTACTACGTCAAGGGCGTCGGGGAAGCGCCGCGCGGCGGCGTCGACATCCTCACGTCCAAGTGCCCGGTCACCGGCGCCGGCACGCGCTACCACGCGGACACGTGGGCGCAGCTCGCGCCGGGTGAGCTGCGCGTGGAGGGCGCGACGGCGCAGACGGTGGTCGCTCCCGGCACCGCGCCGTCGAACGCGTTCACCTCCGGCGACGTGTGCACGACCACCTCCAGTGCCGACAACGCGTCTGCCGCGACCTACAAGACCGCTCCGGCGACGAAGGCGTACACGCTCGCGGGCTCCCCGACGGTGATCGCCAAGCTCGACGTCAAGGGCGCCAACGACATGGTCGCGGCGCGGTTGTACG
The DNA here is from genome assembly GCA_027587225.1 of Solirubrobacter taibaiensis. Classification (GTDB taxonomy): domain Bacteria; phylum Actinomycetota; class Thermoleophilia; order Solirubrobacterales; family Solirubrobacteraceae; genus Solirubrobacter; species Solirubrobacter taibaiensis. Next base: position 7,153 of record JAPDDQ010000019.1, on the reverse strand, counting down.
ACGTGGATGGCGCGACGCAGCGGCTGATCGCGCGCGGCGTGGTGCGGCCGCTCGGCGTCGGTGCCGGCCCGACCGAGCAGGTCTTCCAACTGCACCCGCAGGCCTGGAACGTGCTGCCCGGTCACGTCCTCAAGCTCGAGCTGCTGGCGCAGGACTCGCAGTACCTGCGCACGCCCATCGGCCAGCAGTCGGTGGGCGTGAGCGATCTCCAGCTGCGGCTCCCGCTCGTCGATGCGCCGGGGACCGACCTCGGCGGCCTGACCGTGGGCGCGCCGGCCGCGAAGTACGTCCCCGCCGGGTACACGCTCGCCCGCGAGTACGCGACGCAGACGGACGGCACCGTCGGTGGCTCCGTCCCGGCGACCTTGTCACTCACGCTCGGCGCTCCGGCCACGTTCGGGGCGTTCACGCCGGGTGTGGAGCGGGAGTACACGGCGTCCACGATCGCGACGGTGACCTCGAGCGCCGGGGACGCGGCGCTCACGACGAGCGAGCCGGGGCACCTGACCAACGGCGCCTTCAGCCTCCCGCAGCCGTTGCGGGTGGAGCTGGGCAAGGCGGCCTGGACCGGCCCGACCGCCAACGAGGCCGTGGCCGTCACGTTCAAGCAGAGCATCGGTCGGACCGACGCCCTGCGCACGGGCGCCTATTCGAAGACGCTGACCTTCACTCTGTCGACGACGAATCCGTAGAGATGACTAGTAGGTCACCGCTGAACGGCGGTGACCTTCGCCCTTCCGGCACTTCCCGTCCCACCACGACTTCTCCGCCGCGGACTTCTCCGCGGCGCGAGTCGGGGCCTGGGCGGTGCTCGTCAGCGCCGTGGCGCTGGCGGCGAGCGTGCCGGTGACGACGGCAGCCGCCGTCAAGGCGACAACCGCATGCCCGAGCCGCCGTTGGCTGCGCACGGGCGCGGCCGGGGCGGGCTCATCCACGATCCGGGTCTCGACATCGTCGAACCGGTCCATACGGCGACTGTAGCGCGATGAATCCGGGCACGTCGGACGGTCGAAGATGGGTATGAGCTTCGATGACATCTGGCGCGTGGCGGACGCGCGCCGCCCGGGCTACGTGGCCGCCGTGCGGGTGCGCGGGCACGTCGAGATCCACGCGGCGGGGCGGACGGCCGTCGAGCCCGACAGCCCGCCGATGCGCACCGACACGCTGTTCCGGATCGCTTCGATCACCAAGCCGATGGGCGGCGTGTTGACGCTGAGCCTGGTCGAGGACGGGGTCGTGTCGCTGGACGACGAGGTCGCGCAGTGGGCGCCGGAGCTCGAGTCCCCGCGCGTGTTGCGGGACCCGGCCGGGCCGCTGGAGGACACGGTGCCCGCGGTGCGTCCGGTGACGATCCGGCACCTGCTGACACTCACCTCCGGGTGGGGCGTCGTGATCGAGCCGACTCCGCTGCAGGCGGCGATGTTCGAGCGTGACGTGTTCCCCAGTCCGATCGGCCACTCAATCGCCGGAGACGAGTTCATGGCGCGCGTGGGAGCGCTGCCGCTGCTGTTTCAGCCCGGCGAAGGCTGGCAGTACGAGACGAGCATGAACCTGCTCGGCATCGTGCTCGAGCGGGCGACGGGGCGGTCGCTCGGGGAGCTGATGGCGGAGCGGATCTTCGAGCCGCTGAAGATGCGCGACACGGCGTTCGTCGCCGCGGACCCGGCGCGGCTTGCGGCAGCGTACGACAGCTCGCTCGAGCTGATCGACCCGCCCGACGGCAAGTTCGCCCATCCGCCGGGCTTCGAGCAGCTCAGCGGCGGGCTGGTGTCGAGCGCCGGCGACGTGCTGCGCTTCTACAGCGGGATGGCGGACGGCGAGTTGCTGAGCGACGCGTCCCGCGCGGCGCTGACCTCCGACGCGTTGACCGCGCAGCAGCGCGCAGCCGCACCGGCGGCGTTCCTGCCGTCCTTCGCGAGCTGGGGGCTCGGCACGGGCGTGATCCCGGAGACCGGAGCCTGGGGGTGGACTGGCGGATCGGGCACGACCGCGAGCGTGGACCCGAGCCACGACACGGTCGCGGTGCTGCTCACGCAGAAGGCGATGGGCGGCCCCGACGACGGCTTCGACGACTTCACCGCGGCGGTGTCAGCGGCCGCTCTCGTATGAGCCGGGGCCTTTGGCGAACAGCGAGAACCCGTGCGTGTTCGGCGGCGTGATCACCGCCACCGGGAGGCCGAGGCCCTCGACGCGCCGCGGGAGGTCACGGCCCAGCCACAGCGACGTGCGCGACGGCAACGTCGAGATGACGATGTCGTCGTACTCGCCGGCCTCCACGGCCGTCTTGACCGCCTCGAACGGGTCCTCGCTCGCGTTCGCGATCCCGTCGACGTAGGTCTTGCGATTGCCGTTGATGCCCGCCGCGGCCTTCCGCAACGTCTTCACGGCGTCCTCCAGCGTCCAGTTGGCCGGCGTGGCGTCGGGTACGAGCAGCGTGAACGCGGTGCGCCGGAACTCAGCCCGCCGGTCCACCTCCTGCAGCAGCACGGGCGTCGAGGCGGTCCGGTTCGCGACGATCAACGTGTGGTGCATCACCCCGCACGTTGCCAAGGCGGTGCGCGTGGGTCAAGGGCCGCCGACCGCGCACAGCGCGCCGGGGCGCGGAGCCACACGCGCGGCGGGCGGCGGGGCACAAGCGGGCGCGGCGATCCGCGCGGGCGCGGTGGGGAAGCGTGAGGGCGGCGCCGGGGGCGCGGTCGGTGCGGGCGGCGGCGTCCGCCGCGCGAGGGCGAGGGCCTCGAACTGGCTGGCCGACACGACCCGCGCGGGCGCTGCGACCACCGGGGTGACGACGATGGCCGCGGCGAGCACGTGCGCGCCGGGGGCCGGCATGGCGAAGACGGGCACAACGGGGGCCGGCGCAACCACGGCCGGCACGACGGGGGTCGGCGCGATGACGGCGGGCACGGCGGGCGCGACGGGGCGCGGTGCGGGGGCGGCGGGGGCGGCGGGGCGCGGTGCAGTGACGACGGGCGCGGGGGCAGCGACGGTGCTCGACGCCACGAGGCGGGGCGTTGCTCGAGGCGCGGCCGGCTCGATCGCCGCGACGGCGGTGGCGACCGCCCGCTCGATCTGGCTCGGCAGCAGCTCCACCTGCGAGCGGAGCGCCTCCAGCACGAGCTCGCGCTCCTCGCGGTCGCTCACGACGCGGCGCTGGGTCTCGCGGTAGCGCTCGAGCAGCGGCCACCCGAAGAACAGGGCGGCGCCGCCGGCGAGCCAGAGCAGGCCGAGCGTGCTGCTGAGGAAGCCAAAGGCCTGGCCGGCGGCGGGGATGTGGGTGAGGACGTGGGTGTCGATCGCCGATCGTGGGACCGTGAACGGGTCGATCTCCTCTTTGGCGTCGCCCTTGGTCGTGACCGTGCCGTCCGCCGCGATCTTGACGACGCGGTGGATGACCACCGGCGGATAGCCGAACCGGGCACGGGCGTCGTCGGGGACGCGCACCATCACGACCTGGCCGATCGCGGCGGGCGCGTCGAGGCGCTTGAGCACCACGATGTCGCCCGTGTTGATCGTGGGCGCCATGCTCGCCGACATCACGGTCGCGAGCGGCGGCCACGTGTTCAGATAGCCGAGCGCGGCCGCGACGGCCAGCAGCAGCGTCGCGACGAAGATCCAGCGGGTGCCGCCGGCTCGGGCCTGCGCTCGCTCCGCGCGGGGGCGCGAAACACGCAGCCCCGGCGCGGCGACGAGGAGGTGAGTCGGCGGCATGACCGCAACTCGCTAGGCGGCGCGGTCGACCGTCGCGATGAACGACGGGAAGACGCCGGGGGCGGTGTCCTGCGCGGCGCGCAGGAACGTGGTCGTGTAGTCGGCGGACGCGGGGGTGACGCCGATGCCGAAGCAGTGGACCTTCTCACCCTCGAGGGTGTTCCAGTAGACGCCGGCGTCCTGGTCGTCGATGTTGAGGAGCTTGGGATCCTTCGTGCCGTCGAAGTCAGCGGCGACGCAGGAGCCGTTCGCAGCCTTCTCGACGTGCTCGAGCTCGAGCTGCAGCGTGGCCCAACCCGTGAGCGCCGTGATGTTCGAGAGCAGGATCGCGACGTTGTAACGCTTCGGGTCGGCGAACTTCGCGTCGCTCAGGTCGACCTTGAACATGACCTTCGGGGCGGTGACCTTGCCCCAGCGGCCGTCCCAGTCGAACACGATCGGGCTCACGGCCGCCGCCGTGCCATTGAGCGCGGAGGTCGCGTCGACGGCGTCGGTCTTGGTCAACGCGGGCGACTCGCCCGTCGTGCCGTTGCCGGCGGAGACCGAAGCGAAGCCGGTCGCCCACACGGCGCCCGTGGCGAGGCCGGTGGCCCCGAAGGCGAGCCAGGCGGCAAGCCGCCCGCGAGGGATGAAGTTGAAGGGCCTGGACACGGCGCCATTCCTTTTCTGGCCGTGTCAGCCGGCCGACAGAGTGATGATGGCCACAGTCGTCGGCTTCGGTTAGCAATCCTTTAGTCAGGGGGTCAGACCGGCGATCACCGCCGCGGCCTGCTCGCGCGTCCTCGCCAGTGCCGCATGGCCGGTCCCGGCCTGCGTCACCCAGCGCCCCGTCGCGCTCGTTCCGTCCTGCTCGAGCGCGAAGAGCATCGTCCCCGGCGCCCCGGTGCCGCCGTACCAGCCGGTCAACGTCCGCTCGTCCTCCCACAGCCGGAGCTCACCCCGCCAGCCGCGTCCCTCGACCGAGATCGTGTCCCCGCGCCGCCGCAACGTCACCGGCACGGTCGCGATCAGCGCCCGCCCGTCCACCTCAACTTGGCGCGCAGACCACCACTCGCCGTCGAGCGGCCCGTCCCCGGCGCCGGCCAACTCGTCGAGGCTCACCCCCAGCGTCGCGGCGAGCTTCGCGGCCACGCCCAGCACCGGCTGCTGCTCGCCCCGTTCGTAGCGCCGGATCTGCCGGACATGCACGCCGACCCGGTCGGCAAGCTCGGTCTGCGTGAGCCCGAGCTCCTCGCACCGCCGCCGAATCACGTCGCCGAACATGAGTGACCGGCAGTCTACGCCCGGCTACGGACTGAGAAGTCCCGTGTAGGCTCGATTGTCGTGCCGCCGATCCCGCCGCCGTCACCACTGACCATGCTCACCACGAGCGTGCGCGCCCTGCGGCTGCCCGGGCATGCCCTGCGCGCCCGCGCCGCGCCCGTCGACTTCGACGCCACGTCGCGTGAGCTGCGCGCAAGCCTCGCCGGCGGCCTTGCCGCCGCGCTGGTCCGCGGCCCGGTCGGCGCGGGCCTGGCGGCGCCGATGCTCGGCGTCGGGCTACGCGTGATCATCGACGCGGCCGAAGGGCCGGCTACCGCGATGTTCAACCCGCGGATCGAGGAGACGTCGGGCCGGATGGTCGCCGGCGAGGAGGGCAACCTGTGCCTGCCCGGAGTTCGGGCCGAGGTCCGCCGGGCACAGACGGTGACCGTGAGTTGGCAGACGCTCGCCGGCCAGGACCGCACCGAGACGTTCCACGACTGGCACGCGCGCGTGCTCCAGCACGAGATCGAGATCCTCGACGGGCGGCTCTTCCTCGACCACGAGGGCGTGCAGCCGCTCGGCACCATGCCCATGCCCGACGCGCAGGCGGAGCGGGCGGCCGCGCTGCTGTTCGGCGAACTGGAGCCGGAGCGCCGCCGCGCCGAGCCCGTCTCGGTCGCCACGTTCGACCCGCAGCTGTGGCAGCTCGACCCGATCGTCGTCCGGCCACCGTCCGCGCCGGGCATCGAGCTCGACCCGAAGTTCCTCCGCGCCCTCGCCTACGGCCTGTTCCGCGAGCAGTACGAGCGCGGCGGCGTCGGCCTCGCGGCACCGCAGGTCGGCCTCGGGCTCCGCATCGCGGCCATCGACGACCGCGAGCACGTGCCCGTCCTGCTGCGCGATCCGGAGATCCTCGACCGCTCCGATGAGACCGAGATCGGCCCGGAGGGGTGCCTGAGCCTCCCGGGCTGGCGCGGCCCGGTGGAGCGGCACGTGGCCATCAAGGTGCGCAACCACACGGTCGAGGGCGAGCCGATAGAGCTGGAGTTCGAGGGCTACCAGGCGCGCATCGTCCAGCACGAGATGGACCACCTGGACGGCGTGCTGTTCACCGACCGCATGGCGCCCGACGCCGAGCTCGCCCCGTACTCCGGGCCGCCGCGCGAGGAACAGGCCGTCGCCGAGGTGCTGCGGGACGCGGCGGCGCCACCGCCCGCGCGCACGAAACCCAAGCGCCGCCGCTGACGGGCGGTTAGGCTCGGCCGGTGACCGCGCCGGTGAGCGTCGCCATCGCAACGGGGACGATCATCGGCGGATATCGCGTGGTGCGGGTGCTCGGGCGAGGCGCCACGGCCGTCGTGTTCGAAGCGACGTCCGAGGAAGGCGCCGTGGCGCTGAAGGTCGGCGACCCCGCGGACAGCGCGCGGTTCCTGCGCGGCGCCCAGGCCCAGGCCGGGCTCGACCATCCCGCGATCGCCGCCGTGCACGGGTACGGGACCGACCCGACGCACGGTCCGTGGCTGGCGATGGAGCTCGTCGACGGGCCGTTGCCCGATCCCCTCACCGTCCTCTGCGCAGTGGCGGCAGCGCTGGACCACGCGCACGCGGTCGGCGTGGTGCACCGGGACGTGAAGCCGTCCAACGTCCTCGCGGACACCGATCGCGTGCTGCTCGCGGACTTCGGGCTCGCGCGCGAGGAGGTGACGACAGCGGCGGGAACGCGGACGGGCGCGGTCCTCGGTTCGCTGCCCTACCTCGCGCCCGAACTGGTGCGCGGCGGTCGCGCCACGCCCGCGAGCGACCGCTACGCGCTGGCCGCGATGGCCTACGAGCTGCTGACCGGCGACGTGCCGTTCCCCCGCCGTACCGACGCCGCGATCCTGTTCGCGCACGTCGACGCGCCCGTCCCGCCGGCGAGCGAACGCCGCCCCGAGCTGCCGCCGGCCGTCGACGCCGTGCTTGAGCGCGGCCTCGCGAAGGAGCCGAGTGAGCGGTACGCCGACGCGACGAGCTTCGTCGCCGCGCTCGACGCCGCCCTCGCCGGCACCGACGTACCGCCGCCGGCCCGCCGCGCGGACGACGACGCGACGACGCGTGACGCGGCGCCACTCGGCGACGGCCCATGGCCGGGCGCCGCACCGGCCCGGCGGTCGCGCGCCACCGGATGGTTGAGCAGTGCGCAGTTGCGCCGGGCGAG
>JAPDDQ010000209.1 GCA_027587225.1 Solirubrobacter taibaiensis | reverse complement strand
ATAAAATGCATCTTCCTTCTGGTGTAGATGTTTCTATGGGCGGTGTTACTAAAGATATTCAAGAATCATTCAAGCAACTTGGCCTAGCGATGTTAGCTGCGATTGCCATTGTATACTTCGTTCTTGTCGTTACATTTGGTGGTGCCCTAGCACCATTCGCAATTTTATTCTCGCTACCATTTACAATTATTGGGGCTCTTGTTGCCTTATTAATCTCTGGTGAAACATTAAGTGTATCTGCAATGATTGGTGCGCTTATGTTAATCGGTATCGTTGTAACAAACGCAATCGTGCTTATCGACCGCGTTATTCATAAGGAAAATGAAGGACTATCAACACGTGAAGCTTTATTAGAAGCTGGTGCAACACGCCTTCGTCCAATTTTAATGACTGCAATTGCAACAATCGGTGCTCTTATCCCGCTTGCATTAGGATTTGAAGGTAGTGGCTTAATTTCTAAAGGACTTGGAGTAACGGTAATTGGTGGATTAACAAGTTCAACGTTATTAACACTTCTTATTGTTCCAATCGTTTATGAAGTATTAAGCAAATTTAAAAAGAAAAAAACAAAATAACAAAAAAATAACCTCGCTAACTGCGAGGTTATTTTTTATTTCCAAACAAGATTAGAAAATCGCTATATCCTTCTTTCTCTAATTCCTCTTTTGGAATAAATCGAAGAGCTGCGGAATTAATACAGTAACGAAGGCCATTTGGTCCTGGACCATCTGGAAATACGTGCCCAAGATGTGAATCTCCTTCTTTACTTCTCACTTCTGTACGTGTCATATTATGACTCACATCCATCTTTTCTTTCACACTTGCTCACATCACTGGTTTTGTAAAACTAGGCCATCCACATCCACTATCAAATTTAT
>JAPDDQ010000208.1 GCA_027587225.1 Solirubrobacter taibaiensis | reverse complement strand
ACTAAGGACTAGTTTCCAACGCCGAATTGGCCACGTAAGTAACATCTTCATCGTCCCATCACTTCGTTCTCCTGAAACGATATCAATGGCTACAATCATTACAAGAAGCGGAATAAATAATGTAATTCCTTGTTCAATAAATGCTCTGACAAAAGTCGGTGCACCCGGTGCCATCGGATTAATATCATGATCTAAATAATATTGTTGTTGCTCAACTCTTACCTTTAACCAATCACGCCATTCTTCTGGCAACCTAGAATTGTTCAACCGGTTCTGAGAATCAACAATTTGCTGTTGCAATGAAACCTTCCAATCAGTTGTACCGAGTCTTTTTTGTGTCGTTTCTATTTCACGATACTGCGCGTACACAAAAAGCGGGATCAAGATTGCTAAAATAAGCATGACAACAAAAATACGTTTCTTGCGGTAAATCTTTTCTGATTCATTTAAAACTAGATACGCAAATTCACGCATGCTGCTCACCCCTTGTGAGTTCAATAAATAAATCTTCTAGCGTAAATACAAGCTCCTTAACGCTATGTACATCTATTTCATTTGCGACAAAGTGTTTATTCCAACTACTTATAGATGCAATATCCATGCGGCATAGTAATCGATCGCCTTCTACACTCACTTCCCTTACTTCTTCGGCCGCTTCTAGCATATCTTTCGCCTTAGAAATCGGTGTAACAATCCATTCTACACGATCACTTGCTGTTTTAATTAATTCTTCAACCTTGGCAACTGTTATCATCTTTCCTTTATGAATAATAGCAACGCGATCGCATATCATTTGCACTTCACTTAGCAAGTGGCTTGAAATAAACACGCTCATATTTTCTTCTTTTACAAGCTTATGTATAAATTCCCTAAGTTCTC
>JAPDDQ010000207.1 GCA_027587225.1 Solirubrobacter taibaiensis | reverse complement strand
GTCTTGCGGCACCACGAATGGGCACAAAAACATTAATGTTAACAATTAACTTGGATATGGTAGCATTCATGCCATGTAACCCTTCTGTTGGTGGACCAGCAAAAGGGATTGTTGTTCGTGAAATTGATGCATTAGGCGGAGAAATGGGACGTAATATTGATAAAACTCATATTCAAATGCGTATGCTAAATACAGGTAAGGGACCAGCCGTACGTGCACTTCGAGCGCAAGCTGATAAATTCGCTTACCAACATGAATTAAAGAAAACAATTGAAGAAACACCAAACTTAACGTTGTTCCAAGGAATGGTAGAGCGTTTAATCGTTGAAGAAGGTGTATGTAAAGGGGTAGTTACACAAGCTGGTGCAGAATATACAGCAAAAACCGTTGTAATTACAACTGGAACATTTTTACGCGGCGAGATTATCATGGGCGACTTAAAATATTCAAGCGGTCCAAATAATCAGCAACCGTCTATTACATTATCTGAGCATTTAGAGGAACTTGGATTTGATCTTGTTAGATTTAAAACAGGGACACCTCCGCGTGTAAACAGTAATACAATTGACTACAGTAAAACAGAAATTCAACCAGGTGATGATAAGCCACGTGCGTTCTCTTTTGAAACAACGAAATTTATTATGGATCAAATTCCATGTTGGTTGACATATACAAGTACAGAAACACACCGTTTAATAGATGAAAATTTACATCGTTCAGCTATGTATTCTGGTATGATTAAAGGAACAGGCCCTAGATACTGTCCTTCTATTGAAGACAAAGTAGTAAGATTTAATGATAAACCACGCCATCAAATTTTCTTAGAGCCAGAAGGGCGTAATACACAAGAAGTATATGTACAAGGTTTATCCACAAGCT
>JAPDDQ010000206.1 GCA_027587225.1 Solirubrobacter taibaiensis | reverse complement strand
TATCGGTGAAATCGTTATACGATGTGAGTAAAAAAGAAGGAGAATTTGTTACGCTTTTAGATGATCAAGAAACAAAAAGATATGCGCGTATTGCAAAAGAAAATATGTATTATCCGCCATCACGTTTAAAACTGGCGCTTACTTATTTGTTAACATCACCTGGGATTCCGAATTTTTATTACGGAACGGAAATTGGATTAGATGGAGGAAGTGTACCCGATAATAGACGATTAATGGATTTTAAGTCAGACGAAAAATTTATGCAGCACATAACAAAACTAGGTGAACTTAGGCAGGCGAGACCGTCTTTACGACGCGGTACGTTTGAGCTTCTGTATGATAAGAGCGGGATGAGCATACTAAAACGAAAATATAAAGATGAAGTAACTTTAGTAGCAATTAATAATACGAAAGAAACACAAAAAGTCTCCTTACCTGCAAGTGCAATTGGTGAAAAACAAGAGTTAAGAGGATTGTTACAGGATGAAATTATAAGAGAGGAAAACGGAAAGTTTTATCTCGTTTTAAAACGTGAAGAATCAAATGTGTATAAAGTTAACGGAGAAACAGGTGTGAATTGGTTATTTATCTCCTTAATAATCGGTGTGAATGTATTATTTATTGCCTTTCTAATTGCAGTTAGAAGGAAGCGTAGATGAGATGAGAAATTACTCGCTCTATGTTCATGTCTTCTTATTGTATTTGTAAGTTTGTTCGGTGGGGCAATAGTGTTATTCTGTTGATATGAAATTTCTTAAGAGAAACGATGTGAGAATGAAAACGTCCCTAGTGAGAGGAGGGCCAGGTTAGGAAGAGGATTTTCTTCCTAACCTGTTTTTTGTGTTAGCACCGATAGGGAAGAATCTTTGAAGCAATCAATAATTGCAACTA
>JAPDDQ010000205.1 GCA_027587225.1 Solirubrobacter taibaiensis | reverse complement strand
TTCCTAGGGAAATCTTATCTTGAGGTAGGCTTCCCGCTTAGATGCTTTCAGCAGTTATCCCTTCCGAACATAGCTACCCGGCGATGCCACTGGCGTGACAACCGGTACACCAGAGGTTCGTCCACTCTGGTCCTCTCGTACTAGGAGCAGATCCTCTCAAATTTCCAGCGCCCACGGTAGATAGGGACCGAACTGTCTCACGACGTTCTAAACCCAGCTCGCGTACCTCTTTAAATGGCGAACAGCCATACCCTTGGGACCTGCTTCAGCCCCAGGATGAGATGAGCCGACATCGAGGTGCCAAACACCGCCGTCGATATGAACTCTTGGGCGGTATCAGCCTGTTATCCCCAGAGTACCTTTTATCCGTTGAGCGATGGCCCTTCCATACAGAACCACCGGATCACTAAGACCTACTTTCGTACCTGCTCGACTTGTGGGTCTCGCAGTTAAGCGCGCTTTTGCCTTTATACTCTACGCGTGATTTCCGACCACGCTGAGCGCACCTTCGTACTCCTCCGTTACTCTTTAGGAGGAGACCGCCCCAGTCAAACTACCCACCAGACATGGTCCTCGTCCCGGATTACGGGACAGAGTTAGAACCTCAACATTACCAGGGTGGTATTTCAAGGACGGCTCCATTGGAACTAGCGTTCCAACTTCAAAGCCTCCCACCTATCCTACACAAGTAAGGTCAAAGTTCAATGTCAAGCTGCAGTAAAGGTTCACGGGGTCTTTCCGTCTAGCCGCGGGTACACTGCATCTTCACAGCGATTTCGATTTCACTGAGCCTCTGCTGGAGACAGCGCCGCCATCATTATGCCATTCGTGCAGGTCGGAACTTACCCGACAAGGAATTTCGCTACCTTAGGACCGTTATAGTTACGGCCGCCGTT
>JAPDDQ010000204.1 GCA_027587225.1 Solirubrobacter taibaiensis | reverse complement strand
TTGAAAGGAGGAAACAGCGAGACCGGAGTACCATTTATCACGGTTGAAGGACCAATTGGTGTTGGAAAAAATTCACTTGCGAAGGAAATTTCAACTCACATGCAACTCCACTTACTAAAAGAGATTGTTGATGAAAATCCCTTTTTAGGAAAGTTCTATGAAGACATCGACGAATGGAGTTTTCAAACAGAGATGTTCTTTCTTTGTAATAGATACAAACAATTAGAAGACATTAACATAAAGTACTTGAATCAAAGGAACCCAGTAGCAGCGGATTACCATATCTTTACAAATTTAATTTTTGCATCCCGCACATTAAAAGACTCTCAATATGACAAATACATGCAAATTTATCGTATCCTTACACAAGATATGCCTGTGCCAAATGTCATTGTTTATTTAACAGCTAGCCTAGAAACATTGCAAAAACGAATCGCCATGCGCGGAAGAGAATTTGAAAAAAACATGGATCCAAATTACTTACTACAGCTCACAAAAGATTATGAAACAGCAATGGATGCTTTTAAAAAAGATCATCCGGAAATACCAGTATTGAAATTTAATGGCGACGATATGGATTTTGTAAAAAATCCTGATGATTTAAACGTTATCCTATCTGCCCTTCAAAATACTCTCTTAAAGGAGTCGAAATAATAATGAATTTAAGGCAAAAATATGATATACCCAATGACGCAGTAATCACTATCGCCGGAACAGTAGGTGTGGGTAAATCAACTATGACAACTGCATTAGCTAATGCTTTAGGTTATCGCACATCATTTGAAAAAGTAGATTCCAATCCATATTTGGACAAGTTCTATGCGGACTTCACTCGCTGGAGCTTCCACCTACAAGTGTACTTTTTAGCAGAACGATTTAAGGAACAAAAAAGAATT
>JAPDDQ010000203.1 GCA_027587225.1 Solirubrobacter taibaiensis | reverse complement strand
GACTTTGGCCCGCCGCGCCGCCACCGCCGGCTGCCGCGATGTCCGCGTCCGCGCCGCCGCCGGCTCGCATGCCGCCTTCCGCCGGGGCTGCGTCGGCCTCAGACTCGGGGCCTGCGTCCGCGCCACCGCCGTCATCGAGGTCGGCCTGGGCACCTGCGGCCGCGGCTCCGGCCGCTCCCGCCGCCGGGGCCGCGAAGGTCTCCCCGAGACCGTTGAAGTCAGACGCGGCGCCATCGGTCGCGGCAACCGCGACCTCGGCTTCCGCTGCTGGGTCGCTCTCGCCGCCCGCAAAGTCTCCCGCCGCGGCTCCCTCGGCCTGACCAGCCGGCGCCGCCCCGCCGCCGGCCGTGCCCGCCACGGGTTGCGCCGGCTCACTACCGAAAGACTCGGCCGCCAAGCCCGCCGCGTCGTCGCTCTGCGCGCCCGCGGCCTCGGGACCCGCCGCCGCCGGGCCACCGTCAGCCTCTGGACCGGCCACCGCAGCTCCGCCACCGGACGCCGTGGCCGCCGCGCCGCCGGCCCCGCCGCCAGACGCCATCGCCGCCGCACCGCTCTCGGCGCCACCGCCCGGAGCCGTCGCCGCCGCGCCACGCTCGGGGGCCGCATCCGCTCCGCCGCCCTCGCCCTCGACGTCTTCTTCCACGGCCGCCTCGGCGCCTGCGCCACCACCGTCGGTCGCGGCCTCGGCGCCGCCGTCGTCCGTGGTCGCTTCGCCCGCTCCGCCGCCGTCGTCCGTGGTCGCCTCGCCCCCGCCACCACCGGCCGTCGCGGCTTCGGCGCCGGCAGAGTCCGCCGTCGCCTCGGCGCCACCGGCGTCCGTGGTCGCTCCGGCCGCGCTGCCACCGGCGTCGGTCGCGGCCTCGGCCCCGGCGGTCGCTCCGGCCGCACCGCCACCGGCGTC
>JAPDDQ010000202.1 GCA_027587225.1 Solirubrobacter taibaiensis | reverse complement strand
GTCATACGTCTATACACCAATCCCCTCTACCATCTCTCCAGCTGTCGTTGATGTTTGATATGTACCACTCATCCCACTTGATAGGTGAATACTAATAACTGCATCATAATCTTTAGCTAGTTCTTCATATAGCTCAACAAACTTTCCGATTGCTGGTTGAGAAGTTTTTGGAAGTTCCTCTTGTTCACGTACTTTCACATAAAAATCATCTGCTGAAATTTCAGCTTCTTCTTGATAAGATTCTGTTCCAAACACAACGTTTAATGGAATCATATATATATTGAGTTCATCACGAATTTGCTTCGGTATATATGCCGTACTATCAGTAACAATAGCTATTTTCATTTTCGTACCTGCCTTATAAAAAGTTTTATTTCCTAATTTTACACGAAAACTACAAATGGTGCATCCATACATGAAAATGCCGGTTGAAATTATACCTACCATCTCGACAAATTACAACAAAAAGATAAAATACTCACCAAAAACTTCAGCATATTTAGAAAAAATGTTTGAATATAAAAAGGCTCGCTTTTAAAATGGAAAGTACTAGTCATTTTGATAGATAGGGGCGTACACAAGTGCTATTACAATATTTAACAATAAAAGACTACGGCGAACACGAAATCGTCATTCAAAAATCAAGATTTATTTGTTATATTAGCCGAGCAACGACTGAGGAAGAGGCTCAAGAATTTATACAAAAAATAAAAAAACAACATTGGAATGCAACACATAATTGTTCCGCTTATTTAATTGGCGAACAAGATCATATTCAAAAGGCAAATGATGACGGTGAGCCTAGCGGTACAGCTGGCGTACCAATGTTAGAGGTACTAAAAAAACGCGGACTAAAAGATACCGTCGTCGTCGTAACACGCTATTTTGGTGGCATTAAACTTG
>JAPDDQ010000201.1 GCA_027587225.1 Solirubrobacter taibaiensis | reverse complement strand
AGATGGACATGGTGGATTTGGTGTTGGAGCATTAAGCTTAGAAAACTTTTCACCTGTATTTGTTGATGTACTAGAGAAGACTGCATTCGTTGATATCGGTGCGATGCATGCGCGTAGTACAGTAGAAAAAGGTATTAAGTTTTTAACAAATAAAGATGAAGTTCCAAATGGAAAACCATTTTGGCTTGTTTGGGTAACAATTGAAAGAACTGCGACAGGTGCGTATTACGCAGGTGTAACAGCTTGTGAAATGACAGTTGACCGTGAGATTCGCCGCGGATATAAATCACTTCCAGAACACGTAAATAAAATGGATAAATCATTGAAGCGTCACATTATGGTTGACCATATGGATGAATCATCTAAAAAGGTACTTGGTACGTTCTTGAAAGAACATAATGAAGCGATTTGGAACGAATCTAGTGAAGAATTGCGCCGTGCATTATTAAGTGAATAAAAAATAGCTGACGGATGCCCGTCAGCTATTTTTTTTACCAAGGAAGATATTTTTTCCACCAACTTGTTTTTTTCTTTTCTTCAGTCGTTTTTTCAAATTCTTCTTTATCATCGACGTGATCCATACAATATTCAGTCGGTTCGGTACCTTTAGCGAAATACATTTTCACAGAAATAGGACAATTTTTTGTAGCAATTTTACCGTTCTCTGGATTGATATTAACCGCTACGACGTCACTTGGTTGTTTAAATTCTTTTTTAGGCTGTCCATCTAAGCCCTTCTCCATCGTATCAGTCCATATTTTCTTCGCATACCCCTGTTCTGCTACGTTTGAAATAGATTTAGGTTGATCATATCCGACCCATACACCTGTTACGATTTGCGGAGTAAATCCGATCATCCAACTATCCGTTTCAGTAGAACCAGATTTGCCGGCATATGTTCTTGA
>JAPDDQ010000200.1 GCA_027587225.1 Solirubrobacter taibaiensis | reverse complement strand
CCGCCGCATTAATTAAGAAGAACATTTTATCAAGGGCAAAAGTATCCTTTACACGACCAAGCTGAATTAAAAATTCACGGTCAGCACGAGAGAATACATGATTATAATATGTTACAAATAAAATAGCATCTGCGTTTTTAATATACTGGAATGCAACATCCGTATGGCGAGCATTAATAGAATCCGCTCCAGGTGTGTCTACAAGCGCTACTCCCTGCCTTGTTAAAGCACAATCATAATAAAGTTCCATATACTCAACGAAGCATGATTTCTCTTCATTCGCTACATAATCAGAGAACTCTTCTAATGTAACTTGTACTTGTTCTCCTAAATAAGTAGAAACTGCATCATATCCTTTTTGTACCGCTCGTAAAAAGCTAAATGTTGTTTTTTGCTTCCCAGTTGGTGAAGGATATTTCATAACTTTATCAATTTGTGCTAACGCTTCATCTAACGTAGCAATCTCATAATGAAACAGCTTATAAACAGCTTTCATATCTTCTAATAACGCTTGCTTTGATTTAAACTGAACAATTACTGTTCCATGTGGTTTTTCCTCTGTAACCGGCAAAATTTGATTAATCGTTGCCGTCGTCGGGTTTGGTGATACAGGAAGTACTTTCTCACCGAGTAAGGCATTGGCAAATGATGATTTTCCAGCACTAAATGCCCCGAATAACGCTACTGTAAATTGTTTTGTTTCCACACGTCTTCTTTCCTCTATTACCTCTTGCTGTACATGTTTCAGCGCTGGCAATGGCTCTAATATCGTTTCAGCTTTTTTCACTTTCTCTAATATCCGCTGAATATTTAAAGCCGCCGTTCCTTTCAGCTCTTCTTCATGAACCGCTACGTTATCGCTTACGATTTCCTGCTCTTGTAGTGTAAATTTCTCACTAACAATT
>JAPDDQ010000018.1 GCA_027587225.1 Solirubrobacter taibaiensis | reverse complement strand
CCGCCGCCGTCGCGCGGGCCTCGGCCTCGCGCGCCATCGCGGCGCCGTCGCCGCCGGCCGCCTGGATCTCCGTCGCGGCGCGCCACCACAGGCGCAGGGCGAGGTCGGGGTCCGGGCACGCCCGCGCCGCCGCGGCCAACGACGAGGCGGATGCGCGCGAGCGCAGCGCCAGCAAGCGGGCGCGGCCCACGGCGTCGAGGTGCGCGGGCACCGCGGCTTCGACCAGCCGGTCGGCGACCTCGATGCCACCGATCTCCGCCGCGAGCTCCGCGGCCGCGACCAGGCGGCGGCTGCGCTCAGGGCCCGCGGGAGTGAGGTTGGCTGCGCGGCGCAGCCCGGCCGCGGCGCGTTCGTAGTCACCGCCCGCGCGTGAGCGCAGACTGACGGCTTCCAACTCCGCCGCCAGTGCTCCGTCGGTGCCCGGTGCGCCGACCACGCGGTGCCAGATCGCGCGGTCCGGGTCGCGACCGGCCACGACCGACGCAAACGCTTCGTGGCCCGCCGCCCGCGCCGCCGGGCTCGACGCGTGCCGGACGGCCGCGCGGGTCAGCGGATGCGCGAACGTCAACCGGTCGCCGTCCAGCTCGATCAGCCCGCACGACACCGCCGGGGCCAAGTCCACATCCGACAACTCCCGCCCGACCAGCACCGCAGCGGCCGACAGCACGTCCCCCAACCGCCCGCCGTCGTCCAGCGCCGCCACGAGCACGGCCACCACGCAGTCCGGCTCCAACCCCTCCAGGCCGTCCGCGAACGCCTCCTCCAACACCCCGGTCAGCGGCGCCCAGGAACCGAGCAACACGCCATCACTCGCGCCCGTGTACGCGAGCGGCAGCTCCATCAGCGCCAAAGGCCGCCCCGCGGCCTCGCGCAACACCCGCTCCCGCACCAGCAGCGGCAACCCGTCGCCGAGCAGCACGCTCGAGGCCACGGGGTCGAGCGGCCCGACCGCCAGCTCAGCCACCCCAGACGGCCCCGCGCCGTGCCCACCGAGCAGCACGGGCACGCCGACCCCGGACGCGATGAACGCCTCGAGCGCGGCGCGGCTCTCGGCGTCGACCCACTGCCAATCGTCCACGCACACGATCCCGGGCCCCGCGTCTCGCGCCAAGGACACCAGCGCCGCGGCGACGCTCGCCGCGGCGGGCACGCCCTCGTCGCTGAAGCCGAACGACGCCCGCAGCGCCTCCCCGGGCTCCCCCTCCAACTCCCGCACCGCTCGCCGGAGCGGCCGCAGCAGCTGGTGCAACGCGGCGTACGGGAAGCCCGATTCGCCCTCCACGCCGGCGGCGCGCAGCACCCCCTGACGGTCCGTCACGGCCGCGTCCAGCAGGGCGGAGACCCCACACCCGCGCGGCCCGCGCACGAATGTCGCCATGCCGGAAGCGAGCGCAGCGTCCAGCCGCGCCAGCTCGCGTTCACGCCCGATCAGGGTCCCCATGCACGACGAAGCCTGTCAGGTTCGCTGCGCGGCGAGCAAGACCTCCGCCGCCACTTCGGCGGCATGCGTGCGCGGAACCCCGTGCGTGGCGTCCAGCTCCACCACCGAAGAGCCCGCCCGCGCGGCCATCCGCCGCTGCGCCGCAGCGCCCACGAACCCGTCCCGCGCCGCGACCACGAACCACGACGGCACCCGCGCCCACAACGGCGCCGCCGCCGGCTCGTCCAACGCGCCCGGCAAGACGGGCCGCTGCAGCGCGAACTCACCGTCGACCACGTCCCGGAAGCGATCCGAGGCGACGGAGATCTCGAACGCCCCGCCGCGCACCACGCCCGGCCGCAGCGCCGCCAGCACCGGCGGCGCGAGCTGCCCGACGCACGTCTCCCCCGCCGCCAACGCGAACCCGGCCACGTACACGAGCCCGACCACGTTCGGCGCATCGACGCCGCCGATCACCGCCCCGCCGTAGTCGTGCCCAGCGAGCACCACCGGCCCGTCGAACGCACGCGCGAGCGACGCCACGTAGGTGGCGTCGCTCGACAGGCCGGATAGCGGGTTCGCCGCCGCGATCGCCTCGATCCCCTCGCGCCGCAGCGCGGTGATGACGTCCGCCCACACGGACGTCTCACCGAACGCGCCGTGCACGAGGAGGACCGCGGCGTGCACCGCTACTTGCCCTTGACCGCCCGCAGGATCACGTCGGTCGTCACGCCCGGCTGCGAGACCATGACGACGTGGGACGCGCCCTTGACCTCGGTGATCTTGGCCTTCGCCCGCTTGGCCATCGTGCGCAGGTTGCCGGTGCCGATCGTGTTGTCCTTGGTCGGAACGACCGCCCAGGACGGAATGCTCAACCACGCGGGAGCGCCGGACGGCTCGCCCAGCGTCACGAGCGAGGCGGGCCGCTGCGAAGCCGCCATGACCGCCGCGAGCTTGCGCGGAACGTCCGCCGCGAACACGTCGCGGAACGCGGACACCTTGATCGTCGCCTCGAGCCCTTCAGGCGTCCCGTCGGGAACGATGTCCAGCTTGTCCGGCCCGAGTTGCGCCCCGCCCTCCGGCGTCGACAGCGTCTGCACGGTGTCTCCCTGCGCGGGCACGAAGGCCGCCACGTACACGAGCGCCTTCACGTTCGGGTTGCCGGTCGCCGCGTTGGTGATCGCGACGCCGCCGTAGGAGTGACCGACCAGCACGATCGGCCCCTTCACGTGCGACAGCACGTTCTTCAGGTACGCCGCGTCGGCGCTCACGCCCCGCAAGGGATTGGCCGGCGCGAGCACCGTGTACCCCTTGTCCTGCAGGCGCTCGGTCACGCCGTTCCAGCCGGACGCGTCCGCGAACGCGCCGTGCACGAGCACGATCGTCGGCTTGGTCGTCTTCGCACCCGCGGGCGCGGCCAACAGGGCGAAGGCGAAGATCGCCGCCAGCAGCAGGCGCTTCATGACGCCACCGCGGCTTCCGTACCGGCGAGCTCCCCGACGGCCTCGCCGCGCGCGAACGCGAGCAGGTCGGCGGACAACTCGTCCTTGTGCGTGTCGGTGAGGCCGTGTGGCCCGCCCGGGTACACCTTCAGCCGCGCTCCCGCGACCCGCGCGGCGGACGCCTGGCCGCCGACCGGGAACGGCACGACCTGATCGTCGTCACCGTGGATCACGAGCGTCGGCACGTCGACGCTGTCGAGGTCCGGCCGCATGTCCGTCGCGCTGAACGCCGCGATCGAGTCGTACGCGTTCTTGTGCCCCGACTGCAGCCCCTGGCGCCAGAACGCGGCCCGGATGCCCTCGGAGATCTCGGTGCCCTCACGGTTGTTGCCGAAGAACGGCCCGTCCGCCAGGTCCCGGTACAGCTGCGAGCGGTCGGCCAGCGAGCCGGCGCGGATGCCGTCGAAGACCTCGATCGGCACGCCACCCGGGTTGTCGTCCGTGAGCAGCATGAACGGCGGCACCGCGCTGACCAAGATCAGCTTCGCCACCCGCTCGGTGCCGTGCCGGCCGATGTAGCGCGCGACCTCCCCGCCGCCCGTGGAGAACCCGACGAGGATCACGTCCCGCAGGTCCAGCGCCTCGATCAGCGCCGAGAGATCGTCCGCGTAGTGGTCCATGTCGTTGCCGTCCCACACCTGTGAGGAGCGGCCGTGCCCGCGGCGGTCGTGCGCGATCGCCCGGAAGCCGTTGTCGGCGAGGTAGAGCTGCTGCGCCTCCCAGCTGTCGCTGCTGAGCGGCCACCCGTGCGCCATCACGACCGGCTGACCGGAGCCCCAGTCCTTGTAGAAGATCTCGACGCCGTCCGACGTGGTGAGGAACGGCATGACTCAGGCCTCCACGGTGGTCTTCGAGGGACGGGCGTTGGCGAGCGCCCACTCGAGCGCCTGATCGGCGATCTTCTCCCAGCCCGCGAGCGCCGGCATGAAGTGCGGCCCCTCGACCTCGGTGATCTCCGTGACGGTCTTCTCGGACTTGTAGTGCTTGGCGTTCGACTTCTGGACGCTCGGCGGCATGATGTGATCGTCCGAGCCCGAGATGAACAGCAGCGGCGCGCGATCGTCGTTGTGGTAGTCGACCCACGTGTCCTGGTGGCCCGGCTTGACGTTGGCGAGCACGCTCTCGAGCAGGATCCCGCCGTGGGCGGCGACCGCGTAGCGCTCGTACAGCGGCCGGGCGATCTCCTCGTCGACGCCGTTCGTGAACGCGTAGTGGAACTGCTCGAACGTGAAGCCGGCCGCGCGGTGGCGGTTCGCCGGGTTCTTGAGGATCGGGAACGTGGAGCGCAGCTGCGAGAGCGGCGCGACCTTCACGCCCTCGGTCGGCGCGGAGTTCAGCACGACGGCGGAGGCGCCGTAGCCCTTGTCGAGCAGGATCTGCGTGAAGACGCCGCCGGCCGAATGGCCCATGATGATCGGGTTCTCGAGCGGCGCGACGACCGACTCGAGGTGGTCGACGATCTTGGGCACCGTGAGCTCGGCGATCGGCGTCGGGTCTGCATTGAGCGACTCGACCTCGACCTCGAGGCCGGGATAGGCAGGAGCGACGACCTTGAAGCCCTTGGCCTCGTAGTAGCTGACCCAGTCCTCCCAGCTGCGCGGCGTCACCCAGAAGCCGTGAATCAGAACGATCGTGTCCGGAGCTGACATGCGTTGTTCCCCCTTGGAACGAACCTCGTTGACCTGCCGGGGAACCTACGTCCGGACCCACCCACGTCGCATCGGGTGCATGACTGTCATGGCCGCGAAGGCCATGACAGTCAAGTGACCGATGCGAAGGTCAGCGTTCGCCTGAGCGGGAGGTCGGGACCTCCACCACCTCCTCCTCCCCCGCGACCACCGGCAGCGCGGCGGCGGCCGGAGCGCCGGCGCGGCGGCCGACCCAGTAGGTGGCCGACGCGAACGCGGGCCACTCCCGCTCGGGGTCGGCCCGGTAGAGCGGGTTCATGGCGAACACGGTCAGCCGGTTCGTGTTGGCCGCGTTCGGGCCGTGCGCGACCAAGGCCGCGCCCGGTGCCGTGGAGGACTGCGCGTCGAGCAGCCACAGCCCCGAGACGAAGAAGTTCGTGCTCGGGAGCCGCGCGTCGACGCTCAGCGTTGCCGGGACGGCGGTGAGCCACGTCGGCGGGTCCATGATCGCCGTGTCCTGCGCCGGGTAGGCGCCGGTGATCGGGCTGTTCGCGCCACCCGTGTTGTCCCAGCGCACGATGCCGCTGCGGCCCGCGCCGGTCCGCGCCGCCGCGGCGAGCCCGGCGACCTGACCGGCCGCGCTGACGAAGTTCACGCCGTTCGCGCCCGCTCCGAGGTAGCCGCCACCGGCGGCGAAGAACGCCGTCAGCCGCTCACGCGCCGTGACGTTGACCGGCCAGCCGGCCGTGCTGAACACGACGTCGTACGCGGGCAGCGGGTCCGCGGCGGTGGCGTTGTTGAGCGCGGCGGTGACCGGGTCGGCCTCGAAGCCGAGCTGGCGCATCACCCAGATCTCCTGCGTCAGCCCGCCGGTGAGCACCGCGATCCGCGGGACGCGGGTGAGCGGCGTGACCGGCGGGAGCGGTCCATCGACGGCGCGGAACGTCAGCCCAGCGTCATCGCCGGCGCGGTCGAGCGCATTGCGGGCGGAGCGGTCGAAGAGCGCCGTGCCCGCCGGGTAGCGCCCGAACGGCGTCTCGGCGATGTGCGCCGGCACGCCCGCGCGCAGCAGCGCGTTGAGCGTGCGCACCGCCGTCGGGGAGTCCAGCTCCAGCGCGTACGCGGTCGCCCGGTGCGAGTGCTCCACGCCGCCCCGCACCTTCGGGACGCGGTCGATCGGGAGCGCGAGCGCCCAGATCGGCGTGCCGCGCGGGACCTGCACGACGTCCGCACCCCACAGCAGGCCGTGGCTGAACGCCGCCGGTGGCGCGTACAGCTGGCCGATCCGCGCCGAGATGTCCACGCCGGCGCCGAGCGACTCCTCGATCAGGCCGCGATGCGGCTGCTTCATCCCGATCACGTACGAGCCGTGCTCGTACCAGGTGCCCCCGATCCGCGCGGGGAGCAGCAGCTTGTGCACCTCGATGCCGTTGGTCAGCAGCCAGTTGGCGAGCCGGTTGCCTTCGACGTCGCTGCGCTGCCCGTTGCCCATCGGGATGACGTAGGCCTCGGGATACTCGTACATCCAGTTGTTCTCGCGATCGAACGGCGCCGGGCAGCAGGCGGGGCGTGCCGCGCCGGTGCGGCCGCGCCGGTAGACCTCGAGCATGTCGTTGAGCAGCGCGACGCGGTTGGCGACGTCGTACTCGATCGTCGAGGTCGTGACGACGTACTGCGCCAGCTTGGCCGCCGCGCGTCCGCGCGGGAAGTTCGTCAGGCCAGGCGCGCCGCACACGCGCTGCGTGGCGGGGTTGTTCGCCGTGCTGCTGCACATCTCGACCGTCGAGCCGTTGAGGCCGACGAGCTGGTTGTACATCGGCGTGTAGAACGGGCCCCAGTCGTCCCAGCCCTCGGCCACGGCGGGGCCGGGCGGGTTGCCGTCCGCGCACACGGTCGAGCCGATCGGCGGCAGGTCCGCGTTCACGCACCAGTCGTTGACCGGGCGCTGCACGCCGAGGCCGACGGAGGCGAGGGCCGTGCCGTTGGCGGCCGTGCGCGGCTGGTTCCACCTGAGGAAGATGTCGTAGTCGATGCCCGGGCCATGCGGCTTGGTCAGGGCCTCGATCAGCGTCGGCGTGACATAGCCGTGCTGGTCGAGCATGTCCGGGAACAAGAACTTCTGCATCGTCGCCACGGACGCCTGCGTCTCGCTCTGCGACTGCGTCAGGAAGTCGCGGTTGAGGTCGAAGCCGTTGCCGTTGGCGCGCTGGCCCAGCGCCCGGCCGTCCGGGTTGTGGACGACGTTGAAGACGAGGACCGAGTGGTCGAGCCAGCGGTCGACCTCGGCGTCCTTGCCACGCTTGCTCGTCGCGAGGCGGTTGATGAACTCCATCATCGCGTCGACGCCCTCGGACTCGTTGCCGTGGATGCCGGCCTGGATGTAGAGCGGGACCTTCACCGCGCCGCGGGCGTCGCGCAGCTCGCGTTGCGCGCGGGCGGGATTGTCACGTGCGTCCTTGCGCAGCTCTTCCCAGTGCTTGAACGCCTTCTTCTGCGCGGAGGTCTCGAGCGCGTTGATCGTCACGCGCCACATCGGGCGGCCCTGCGCCGAGACGCCGTGCTGCTCGATCGTCATGCGCCCGCGGACGCCCTCGGCGCGGATCTTCTCGAGCGTGCAGCCGATCGCGTAATGCG
Source organism: Solirubrobacter taibaiensis (assembly GCA_027587225.1). GTDB lineage: Bacteria > Actinomycetota > Thermoleophilia > Solirubrobacterales > Solirubrobacteraceae > Solirubrobacter > Solirubrobacter taibaiensis. The sequence goes on along the minus strand of JAPDDQ010000018.1, from coordinate 120,435 downwards.
GGATGTGCGGGAAGCTGCCGACCGGATGAGCCGGGTCGCTGCCGTCCGGCAACGCCGCGGTGGCATCCGGCTCAGGCGTGCCGCACCACGGCGGTGCGATCGTCACCGCCTCGGCTGCGCTCGGCACCCCTGCGGCGATCACCAGCGCGGCGACCATGGTTCCGACGACACTGCGACACCAGCCCAGCATGCGCCCACCCCCTCAGGTGGCTCTTCTTGGGTCTGCACGCGATTCGAACATCGCGGCGGGTCGGGCGTCAAGTCACGGACGTGGGGTTCCGCACCGGTGCGTACGTACGCGTGAGTCCGGGGCCAGCGGCACACCGGCATCGGCCAGGGTGCGGATCCGGATCAGCCGCACGACCGCGGCGGCGTCGTAGATTCGGTATTCGAAGGCGACACAATCGTCGGGTGGCACGCTTCACGCATCTCGCCCGCGAGAAAGACAGCCTTCGCATCCTGAAACGCGGGATCAAGGCGCGAGAGCTCGGCGACGGCACCCGCGGCGTCTATGCAATGCCCGTGCTGCCGAACTTCTTCGCGTCGCATCAATGGCTTCGCGAACTCCGCCGCTTCAGGAGTTCGCCGCTGGTCGCGGTGGACTTCCTCATCGACGACCACGAGGGCGTGCAAGTCGGCCACTACTCCGCCGCACACGCGTCGATGACCGCAGCCGAAGCGAGCGCGGTCATCATGCACGCCGAAGACTCACGCGGATACGAAGTCGTCATTCCGCGAGCGATCACCCCCAAGGAGATCGCCGGCGTCCGTCATGTGCCCCAGGTCGTCGGCTGGCGCTACTGGCCGGAGGCGCACGGCACCCCACCATGCCCGTGCCCCGTGTGCCAGCAGGCTACGTTCGGCGCGGCCCGCATCCGCCGCAACGAGACATAGCCATGCGGGACGACCTATTGCATCCACTGCAGAGCGTCGCGCGGTTCGGGCCGTTGGCGTTTCACTTGCACTCTTGGCTCTCGGCGTCTGCAGCTGGCGGGCGGTTCGTGACGGCAAGTGGTGGATGGCCCTTGCGGGAGTTGCGATAGCTGTGGCTTGGATCGGCGTGGACGAGTGGAGCGCTCGTCGCTCTCCGGATCAATGATCTCTTCGTGGCTGGTGCGTCATGAGACGCGCAGCCGACCTCGCTGCCGGTCCCCAGAGAGCCAACCATCCTCTGCCTCCTGCTCGGCGATGAACTTCGCGAGCCGTTGCCGTTCAGATGGGGCAAGCTCCGCAGCGGCCCGATTGAAGGCCTGAACCGCATCGTCGTCACAGTACGCGAGCTGGCCGAGCACGTCTCCTGCCCATTCCTCTGTGCGGTCGAGCACGCCGGTGATCCCCTCGGCGATCAGACGCCCTCGCCGCTCGGGTTCAAAGCGCAAGATCACGCTGATGACCGACTGATACGCGCCGTAGTCCTCCTGGTCGGTAAGCGTCTCCAATACGGCGTGAAAGACCCTGTCCTGCTCGCGACCCGTCAACGCCTGGAGCATGTCGACCAGACGCAGAAAGCGACGCTCGGCGATGACCGGATCAGTTCCGTCGCCATCCTGAGCGATGACCGCCACCTCCAGCAGCTCTTGGCGCCACGAGTCAAAGTCATCCACTCGGCGAGTATGTCCGCGCCGCGACGATGACCGCCGTCGCGTGGTCGCGTCACTGACGAAGAACGAGTGGGAGCGGGCTGCTGGCGAACTCGTCCGCGGCGGGCATTGAGCCTCAGGCGCACTTGGGCGCGACCGTCGTCGGTGGTCGTCCGTCCGAGCAGTCGGCCGCCTTGGCGCCATCCGGTGCGCAGTTCCCATCGAGTCAGGGTCTCCGAAGTGAGACCCGTCACGTCAGTGAAGCTGACCTCGCGCGCCGTCACGAGCGGGCGCGCGGCGATCGCGACACCGGCGTGCTGCAGGTCCGCTCGCTCGCAGTCGAGAGGAAGCGGGAGCGAGAGCGCCACAGCACCGGCGGGGATCGTGTCGTCGTCCTCCTCGTCGTACTCGTCAACCAGATCACCGCGCGACGGGACGATCACGCTGTCGCGGCCGCTTCCGCACGAGCTTCCAGCGCCGATGTTCGCCAGCACATCGGCGCCGCCGCGGCCATGGACCGCGTTGCGGCCAAGCCCGCCATCGAGCTGGTTGTCTCGCTCGTCGCCACTGATCACGTCGGAGCCGCGGCCGGCGGAGGCGTGTTCGATCGAGGTGAATGCGACGCTCCCTTGCGCACTCCAGGAGCGACCGAGGGCGAGATCGACACGGATGCTGCCGCCGCCGTCCTGGTAGCTCAGCCTGTCGCTTCCGGCTCCTCCCTCCACACGGTCACGGCCCGTTCCAGGCGAGAGAACATCGGCGCCGCGCGTGCCGACGAGCAGGTCGTTCCCCGGCCCGCCGGACGCACTCGCAGCACCGATGTCGGACTCGGTCACGCACATCGCCAGCGTCCCGGCGACGGTTGACAGACAGTCACACAAGCGGAATAGTTGCTTGGGGGGTCAAATACTCGGGGGGAGAGCTCGATGAACCTGCGCCGCGTCCTGGTGTTGTTGTTGCTGCTGTGCTTCGTCGCGCCGGCGACGGCCGCGGCGCAGGAGGACACGTACAACGGGTCCCAGCTGTGGCTCCGGTACGTGCCGGTGAGCGACGCAGAGCGCTATCGGGCGACCGTGACCAACGTGGTCGTCGAGAACGCGACGGCGAACCCGGTGTACCGCCATACCGCGAACCTGAGCATGGAGGCGGGCGCGACGGAGAAGCTCGTGCGCTCCAGCCTCGAGGCCGCGCGCGAAGAGCTCGCGCGCGGGCTGTCCGGGCTGCTCGGGACGTCGATCCCGGTGGCCGAAGCCCCGGGCGACGGCTCCGTGGTGGTCGGCACGCGCGAGAGCTCCCCCACGGTGGCGGCGGCGATTCCGGCGGCGGACCTGCTGAACGCCGAGGGCTACGTGATCCGCTCGGTCGGGTCGCGGACGATCATCGCCGGCCGCACGGAGCTGGGCGCGCTGTACGGCACGTTCGCGTTCTTGCGGCGCGTTCAGACGGGGCAGCCGATCACGGCGCTGAACGTGTCTTCCGCGCCGAAAATCAAGCACCGGCATCTGAACAACTGGGAAGGCACGCGGCTGTACTCGGGCAACAACGCCAACGGCACCGGTGGCTTGAACGGCGAGAACGGGACGATCTTCAACTTCTCCGCCACGGGCGCGTCCGCGGCGCGCAACCTGCCCGTGATCCTGGACCGCTACGTCGTCGTCGCTCGGGCCCTGGCGTCGCTGGGCATCAACGGGTTCGAGATCAACCTCGTCAACGCCAACAACGTCTACCTGACCAACGCGTACATCGCGCAGGAGGCGGCGCTGGCCGATGCGCTGCGACCGTACGGCGTCAAGCTCTCGCTCGCGATCAACTACACGGCGCCGACCGACGCACGGTTCGCGCCCGACACGCTGACCAACGCGCAACTCGATCCCTACAGCACGGCCTTCCGTTCGTGGTGGACGCGCAAGGCGCAACTGATCCAGACGTCGATCCCGGACTTCATGGGCTTCACGGTCAAGGCCAACTCGGAAGGCCAGCCCGGGCCGCAGGACTTCGGCTACGACCACGGTGACGGCGCGAACGGCATCGGCGCCGCGGTGGCGCCGCTGGGGATGCGCGTGTTCTGGCGCACGTTCGTCTACAACGCCGGCCTCGACAACGACCGCCTGAAGCGCGCGTACATGGAGTTCGGCGCCATCGACGATGAAAACGGCTTCGAGGACAACGTGTTCCTGCAGACCAAGAACGGTCCGCTGGACTTCCAGGCGCGGGAGCCGATCCACCCGATGTTCGGGCGCATGGAGAACACCAACCAGGCGATGGAGCTCCAGGTCACGCAGGAGTACACGGGGCAGTCGCGCATGCTCACGTACCTCGCGCCGATGTGGGAGGAGGTTCTGAAGACGGACACCGGTGGCGCCGGGCTGGTCGGTGGAGTGGTCGACGGGTCCTCCCAAGGCCACTCGGAGTCCGCGTTGGTGGGCGTCGCCAACCTTGGCAACCACGAGAACCTGACCGGCCATCACTTCGGGCAGGCGAACCTGTACGCGTTCGGCCGGCTCGCCTGGGACTGGACGCTCGGCTCGGAGGCGATGGCGCGCGAGTGGGTGCGCGCGACGTGGGGCAGCGACCCGCGCGTCGTCGACACGGTCGTGGCGATGATGATGGGCTCCTGGGAAGCGAACGTGAGCTACCAGACGCCGCTCGGCGTGGCGCATCAGTTCCGTTCCAGCGACCACTACGGGCCGATGCCCAACGAGTGGTTCCAGCAGGACGACTGGAGCCCCGTCTACTACAACAAGGCCGACTCGGCGGGGCTCGGGTTCAACCGCACGGCCTCGGGCTCGAACTTCATCGCCCAGTACTTCCCGCCGCTGGCCACGCGGTACGGGAACATCGAGACGACGCCCGAGAACCTGTTGATGTGGTTCCACCACGTGCCGTGGGACCGGCGCATGGCCAGTGGGCGGCCGTTCTGGGACGAGCTCGTCTACCGCTACCAGATGGGCGTGCAGTACGTGACGTGGCTGCGGGAGACGTGGGAGACCCTGCAGCCGGTGGTCGGCGCGCGGCGGTGGGCCGAGGTACGCGCGAAGCTCGTGCTGCACGAGGCGGATGCGATCTCCTGGCGGGACACGAACGTCGCGTATTGGCGCGAGTTCAGCGGGCGGCCGATACCGGTCGACACCGCGCCGTTGTCGCTGGCCGTGACGGTCGGTGGCGTCGAGCGGCGCGGCTTTGATCTGTCAGCGGCGTCGTACACGGTGCCCGGCGCGATCACCGCCGTGCGGCCGCTCGACCCGGCCGCGCGCGCCGAGATCGTCTCGCAGTCGGCGACGCAGGCAGTCGTCAAGGTGTCCAAGACCGACTCCTTCGGGCCGCTGGTGAAGAACTACGTGTTCAACATCGTGCCGGACACGTCTTTGGCGTCGCTGCGCGTGAACCGGCAGCCGTTGACGCTGCGCGCCGGCGTGACGAGCTACACCGCGCTGATCGAGCCCGGCGCGTTCCCGGCGCCCGTGATCGACGCGGTGGCGAGCGATCCGGCCGCCGCGGTGACCGTGGAACCCGGGCGCGTGACCGTGGTCAACGGGACCGCCTCGACCGTGTACACGGTGAACGTCAACCGCGTGATCCGGCGCGGGCCGTGGTCGGTCGTGCGCCCGGACGACGCGCGCCGGCGAGTGCGTGACGACGGCTCGGTCGTGATCACGTCGCAGGCCGGTGACCTGCAGGGGACGGCGAACACCGCGCGGAACCTCACGCTCCAAGACGTCAACGGCGACTGGACGATGGAGTCGAAGGTCGTCTTCTCACGCACGCTGGCCGCGAACAACGAGCAGGGCGGGATCGTCGCGTACGCCGACGACCAGAACTACGTCAAGCTCGCCTGGGAGATGACCAGCGCCACCGCCGCGATCAACAAGCTGCGGGTCGTGTTCCTGCGCGAGCAGAACGGCACGGCGCAGACGTTCCAGGTCACCGGCGCCGACGCGCAGCGGATCGTCGGCGCGGGCGGCGCGATCTGGTTGCGGATCGCCAAGAGCGGCGGCACGTACAAGGCGTACTACTCGTCCGACGGCTCCGTGTGGCGGTACTTCGCGACGGCGACGCTGAACGTCGAACCGGCGCGGGCGGGGCTGCTCGCCTTCAATCGCGGCGGGACGTCGACGGACCTCGACGTCGCGTTCGAATCGTTCGCGGTCAGCAGCGTGGGTGAGGTGGTGCCGTCGCTGATCGCGGAGGCGCCGGGAACGGTCGGCGGCACGGTGCCGGCGACGCTCTCGCTGTCGTTGGGCGCGGCGGCGACGTTCGCGCCGTTCGTGCCGGGCGTGGCGCGTGAGTACACGGCCGCGACGACGGCCACCGTGGTGTCGACGGCCGGCGACGCGGCGCTCACGGTCGGCGATCCCGGGCGGCTGGTGAACGGTGCGTTCTCGCTCCCGCAGCCGCTGTCCGTCGCGTTCTCGAAGGCGTCCTGGGACGGCCCCGTCTCCAACGACATCGTCGACGTCACGTTCAAACAGGCGATCGGCGCGACCGACGCGCTGCGCACCGGCACCTACTCCAAGACGGTCACGTTCACCCTGTCGACGACGAGCCCTTGAACCCGCGCTCGCGGAGGTGGTCGTACGCGCGCCGGTTGTGCGCGAAGTACGCCGCCTCCGCGGCCGGACGATCAGCTTCGTCGCGATAGCCGTAGCCGATCTGCGGCGCGGGATCGAGCTCCTCCGTCGTCCCGTCCTCCCAGACGCGGAAGTAGTGCTCGCCGGCCATCCGGCTGTTCTCGAACACCTCGAGCGCGACGCGACCGTCGATCACGTCGATCCGGGCGTCGAAAAGATGACCGAACGGACCGCCGCTCGCGACCCGTCGGACCTCCCCGGGTGGCAGGGTTTGCGGGAGCTGCGCGGGGGTGGCCCAATGCTGCGTCGTACGCGCCAGCCAAGCGTGCATCGCGGGGGAAGGCTCAATGGGTGACATGTGTTAGCTTCGGCAACGTCCGAGTCTTCTTACGGGAGGAGAAGCGAATGGATGATGTCAACCGCCGGCGGTTCCTGGGGACCGCCATCGGAACGGGAGCAGCGGCAGCCGCGGCGGGAGCGTGGACTCCGGCGGCGCGGGCGCACGGCGGTGGCGGCGGAGGCGGCGGTGGTGGCGGCCAGGTGCCGAACAACCGCATCGGCATCCAGCTCTACACGATGCGCAGGTTGATGCCGGCGAACGATCGGCAGGCCGTGCGGCGGGTGCTCAACTGGCTCGGCCGGGTGGGCTACACCCAGGTCGAGATGGCCGGCTACTACGGCTTCACGGCGCGGCAGGTGCGCGGGTGGCTCAACGACGCCGGGCTGCGAGCCGTGTCCGGGCACGATCCGCTGGACATCACGGTGCCCGACGGGCAGTGGGAGTCCAAGTACCAGAAGACGCTCGAGGACGCGAACACGCTCGGCCAGAAACTCACGGGCTTCGCGTGGTTCCCGGGCCCGTACACGGCGGAGTACTTCACGTTCCTCGCCGACCGCTTCAACAAGGCGGGTGCGATGGCGGCCCGGGCCGGGCTGCAGTTCTTCTACCACAACCACGATTTCGAGTTCACGAACAAGCAGGCCGACGGGTCGCCGGTCTACGACATCCTGCTCGAGCGGACCGATCCGAACCTGGTCAAGTTCGAGCTCGACCTGTTCTGGATCATCGAGGGCGGCGAGAACCCGCTCGACTACCTCTCGCGCGATCCCGCCCGCTACCCCGCGTACCACGTGAAGGACCGGACGTGGAAGGACCGGCCGGACGCACCGGACTTCGAGGACGTCGGCCCCGGCGCGATCGACTTCCCGGACATCTTCGCCGCGGGCCAGGGCCGCCGCCTCGACAAGCACTTCTTCGTCGAGCACGACGAGCCGGTGCTCTCGCACCCGGGTGACCCCGAAGCGGAGTACAAGACCGCCCAGGCGGGCGTGAACTACCTGCGCAACGTGCGCTGGTAACGCCGCGTACGCCAGAATCGGGGAGTGACCGAAGCCGAGCTGATCGAGCTCCTCGCGGGACTCCCCGATACTGACGTGCTGACCGTCGACGAGACGAGCGGCGCGCCCGAGATCGCGTGGGGCGACACGTTCGCCACGTACACGGGTGCCAAACAGCCGTTCGCGACGATCGTCGTCAAGGACTACGGCGACTTCGACGACGTCTCGCAACTCGACCGTGAAGGTGTCTTCCGGCTCAACGTGAACGTGGGCCGCGACCGGCTGCCGAAGGGCGATTTCGACTACACCGCGTTCGACGTCGTGATGCCCCACCCGGTGTACGCCGCGCAAGGGTTCGCGTGCGTCGTCAACCCCGGCGACCGGACGGCCCGCGAGCTGATCGAACTCGCCCACGCCCGGGCCGCTGCGCGCCGCTGACGTGGACGCGTCCTACCGGCTGCTCGGCCCGCTGACGGCGCTCCGCGGCGAAGCCGTCATCGATCTCGGCCCGCCCAAGCAGCGGGCGGCGCTCGCGTTGCTGCTGTTGCACCGCGGCCGGCAGGTGTCCACGGACCGGCTGGTCGACGCGCTGTGGGGTGACCAGCCGCCACCGAGCGCGCAGGCCTCGATCCAGGCGTACGTGTCCAACCTGCGCCGCGCCCTGCGGGACGAGGCTGGAGCGAGCGCGCCGATCGTGCGTCGCGCGCAGGGGTACGTGCTCGAGGTCGGCGCCGATCGGGTGGACGTGGCGGCGTTCGGCGTGGCCGCCCGCGCCGCGCGGACGGCCGCGGAGGAGCAGCGCTGGACGGACGCGCTGGCGGAGACCGACGCCGCTCTGGCGTTGTGGCGCGGCGAGCTGCTGGAGGACCTGTCCGACCAGGCGTGGGTGCGGGCGGAGGCCGACGCGGTCGAGGAGCTGCGCACCGAATGCCGCGAGACGCAGATCACGGCGCTCCTCGCCGCGGGCCGCGTGGCGCCGGCGCTGACCGCGGCGCAGGAGCTGCGGGCGGCGCACCCGCTGCGCGACCGCGCGTGCTGGCTGCACATGATCGCGCTGCATCGCGCGGGGCGCTCGCCCGAGGCGCTGGAGCGGTACGCCGAACATGTGCGTCGCTTGGACGAGGAGCTCGGGCTGGAGCCGGGCGCGGAGCTGCGTGAGCTGCAGGTCGCGATCCTCCGCCACGAGCCGGCGCTGGCCGCCTGGCCCCGCCCCGCGAGCTGGACGGGCGCGGCGCAGATCCACACGCCGGAGGCGGCCGCCGAGGCGGCGGCATCCGAGGAGCCGGTGTCGTCGTTGGTCGGCCGCGCCCGCGAGACCCGCGTGCTCGACGAGTTGCTCGCCGACGTCCGCGGCGGCGCCACCCGCTGGCTCGTCCTGACCGGTCCGGCCGGGATCGGCAAGACTCGCCTGGCGGAGGAGCTCGTGGCGAGGATGCGCGCCGCGGGCGGCCGCGACGCCTGGGCCCGCTGCTCGGAGGAGGACGGCGCCCCCGCCTGGTGGCCGATCCGCCAGCTCGTCCGCGCCCTCGGCGACGATCCCGACACGCTGCTCGTCCCGCCCGCCGGCGTAGACGCCGACGCCGCCCGCTTCGCGGTGTACGAGCGCGTCGCCGCGCTGGTGCAGGCCTCCGGTCTCCCCCAGGCGATTGTCGTCGACGATGCCCAGTGGGCCGATCCCACCTCGGCGCGGTGCCTCGCGCACCTCGCCGGCGCGCTGCGCGGGGTGCCCGTCGTGTTCGCGCTCACGCTGCGCGACGGCGAGTCCGGGGACGCGATCGCGCCGTTGCTCGCCGCGCTCGCGCGGAGCGAGGGGCATCGGCAGCTCGCGGTCGGGCCGCTCGCGCGTGCCGAGGTGGGCGTGCTCGCGGGCGCGATCGCGGGCGAGGAGCTGAGCGAGCGCGAGGCCGGTGAGCTCGCGCGGCGCACCGGCGGCAACCCGCTGTTCGTGTGCGAGTACGCGCGGCTGCCGTCCGAGGCGCGCGAGCAGGGCGACACGCCGCTCGCCGTACGGTCCGTGCTCGGGCGGCGGCTCGCGGGGCTCGAGCCGGAGATCCTGCAGGTGCTGCGGGCGGCGGCGATCATCGGCGACGTCGTCGACCTGCCGGCGCTGACTGCGACGCTCGGGATGGACGCGGACCTCGTCGCCGACCTGCTGGACGAGGCCGCCGACGAGAGCGTGCTGGTGCCGAGCCAGGACACCGCGGGGTACGCGTTCGCGCACGGCCTGTTGCGCGACGAGGTGCTCGCCGGGCTGCCCGCGATGCGGCGCCGGCGCTTGCACGCGCGGGTGGCCTCGACCCTGACCGGCGACGACGGTGATCGGGTCTCGCGCCGCGCGCAGCACCTCGTCGCGGCGCTCGGAGTGGTCGAGTCGGGCGAGGTGGTCGAGGCCTGCCGCGCCGCCGCGCGGGTGGCGGAGCAGCGGTGGAGCTCAGAGGCCGCGGCCGAGTGGTGGGCCGAGGCGCTGCGCGTGTACGACCTCCAACCGACGGGCGACGACCGGGACGAGTTGCTCGTCGCGCAGGTCGCGGCGCTCGCCCGGGCGGGGCGTGGCCAGACGGTGCTGAACGTGATCGACGCGGCGCTGCTCGATGCCGCGCGGGCCGGTCGCGCACGGACCGTGGGCCGGCTCGCGAGCTCCTTGCTGCGCAGCGCGGGTGCGTGGCCGTGGCCGACCTACGGCGACGATCCCGGCCCGCTGCTCGAGCGCCTGCAGAGCCTGGAGCCGTTCGTCGCCGACGACCCCGTCGCGCACGCCAGTCTGCTCGCCGCGGTGGCGGTCGGCCGCTGTTACGACGACGACGGGAGCGTCCCCGAGCGGCTCTCCGACCAGGCGCTCGCGCTGGCGGAGGCGTCCGGCGACGAGGAGGCGATCGCCGACGCACTGCTCGGCCGGCTGCTCACGTACTCTGGCGTCGCGGCGCGCGCCGAGGAGCTGCTGCTGCACGCCGCACGACTGATCGCGCTCAGCCACCGCGAGGCGCGCGTCGACGCAGCGATCGCGCGCGCGGTCGCGAGCATGGCCCTGCTGTCGCTGGCGCGCGTGCCCGAGGCCACCGAGGAGGTCCGGCTCGCGGTCGCCGAGTGCGACGTCCTCCAGCTCCCGGTCATCCGCGTGCAGCTGCGCTGGATGGAGGGCACGCTCGCGACCTGGCGCGGCGACTTCGACGACGCCCGCCGCCACTACGAGATCGGCACCCGCGTGCACCTGCAGACCGAGCTCTACTACGCGGGCTCGGCCGGCCTCGCGAAGCTGAGCCTGCGCCGCGAAGTCGAGGGCCTCGTCGATGCCAACTCCGCCGGCACCTTCGACCCCGTCCCGTGGGACGCCGCCATCGCCGCCGCGCGCGGCGACTTCGCCAACGCCGACGCGCGCCTCACCGAATGGCTCGACGCGCTCGGCCCGTGGATCTGGATCACGCTCGGCCACGTCGTCCTGCTCGCCGAGACCGCGGTCGAAGCCGATCTGGTCCACCACGCCCCGCGCCTCCTCGCGATGCTCGACCCCTACGCGGGCCAGCTCGCCGTCGTCGGGCACATCGGTGTGATCAACACCGTCGACCTCGCCCGAGGCCGCCTGCTCGCGCTGATGGGCGAGACCGACCGCGCCCGCGAGGTCCTGCAGACCGCACTCGAGCTGGCCCACGCCACGGGCGGTGCCCCCACCGCGCGTCGCTGCGAAGCGGCGCTTGGAGACGCGCTTCAAGCCGGCTCCAAGTGAGCGCCAAGCGGCATGCCGGAAGCTGCGGCCATGTCGGTCTCCTCCCCAGCCGAAATCTCCTGGCTTCGCGCCAGGCTCACCGGATCGCTCGCCCTCCCCGGCGAGCCCGGTTATGACCTCGCCGCGCCGTTCAACGTCGCCGTGCAGATAGCCCCGGCGGCGGTCGTCGCCGCCGCGAACGCCGACGACGTCGCGGAAACGGTCCGTTTCGCCAACGAGAACGGACTGCGTGTGCTCCCCCAGCGCACGGGGCATGGCGCGGTCGCCACCAACCTCGACGACGTGCTCCTCGTCCACACCACGCGGCTCGACGAGCTCAAGATCGACCCGGTCGGCAAGCGCGCCCGGGTCGGCGCGGGTGTGATCTGGCGGCAGGTGCTCGACGCGGCCGCGCCGCACGGGCTGGCGCCGCTCGTCGGGTCCGCACCGGGCGTCGGGGTCGTCGGGTTCCTCACCGGCGGGGGCGTCGGCCCGCTCGTCCGCACGTACGGGCTCGCGTCCGACACGGTGCTGGCGTTCGAGGTCGTGACGGGCGACGGGCGCCTGCTTCGGGTCACGCCGGACGAGCACGCGGACCTGTTCTGGGGTCTGCGGGGCGGCAAGAACACGCTCGGCGTCGTCACGGCGGTGGAGATCGCGCTGCTGAACCTCACGACCGTCCACGGCGGCGCGATCTACTTCAACGGCACCGACGCGAGCGGCGTCCTGCACATGTGGCGGGAGTGGTCGCAGGCGCTGCCCGAGCACGCGAACACGTCGATCGCGCTGCTGCAGCTCCCGCCGCTCCCGGGCGTGCCGGAGCCGCTCGCCGGCCGGTTCACCGTGGCCGTGCGCTTCACGAGCATCGCCGAGGCGGACGAGTGCAACGCGCTGCTCGCCCCGATGCGCGCCGTGGCGACCCCGCTGATCGACACGATCGGCGCGCTCCCGTACGCCGCGATCGGCGCCGTCCACGCGGACCCGGTCGACCCGATGCCCGTGCTCGAGACCAGCGGGCTGCTCGACGAGCTCACGCCCGAGGCGATCGACACGCTGCTGCGCGTCGCCGGCCCGGACGCAGGCTCGCCGCAGATCATCGTCGAACTGCGGCTGCTCGGCGGGGCGCTGGCCCGCGAGCCGGAGCACACGAGCGCGTTCTGCCACCGGGACGCGGCGTTCACCCTGCTCGTGATCGGCGTGCCGATGATCCCGGGCGTCCCGGAGCACAACGCGGCCGTGCAGGCCGCGATGGGCCCCTACCTGACCGGGAACGAGTTCCCGAACTTCGGCGCCGCGATCGGCGAGGCCCGGATGGCCCGCGTGTACGACGAGAACACGCGGACGTGGCTGTCCGCGCTGGCCGAGCGCCACGACCCGAAGGGCGTGTTGCGCGTGGGCCAGACGGTGCGGACCTAGTCCTCTTCGGGGACGGCCTTGGCCCGGCTGGGCGCGACGCGCGGTGGCTCGTTCGGCATCTTCGGATACACGGGCGGCCACGGCGCGTCCATCAGGCCCGCCGCGGTGTCGCGCTCGTGCCACTCCAGCAGCGGCTCCAAGGACTGGGGGCCGATGTCGATCCACGGGTCGCCGGCGCGCTCGTAGCGCTCCAACACCACCGGAATCGTGAGCTCGTCGGGATGGATCTCGTCGAGCTCATCCCACGCGATCGGCGCCGACACCTGGGCGCCGTTGCGCGCCCGCACCGACCAGGCGCCGAACACGGTCTTGTGCGGCGCGTTCTGGTTGTAGTCCACGAAGATGCGCTTGCCGCGCTCTTCCTTCCACCACGCTGCCGTCAGCAGGTCCCCGCGACGGCGTTCCAGCTCACGCGCCACGGCCACCGCGCAGGAGCGCACCTCGTACGGCGTCCACCGCGGTTCAAGCCGCACGTACACGTGCAAGCCCTTGCTGCCCGTGGTCTTGACGAAACCCGTCAGACCGACCTCGTCAAGCAGCGCGCGCAGCTCCCGCGCCCCCTCGCGCACCATGCCGAAATCGGTGCCAGGCATCGGGTCCAGGTCGATCCGCAGCTCATCCGAGTGTTCCTGATCGTCGGCCTGCGAGGGCCAGACGTGGAAGCCGAGGCACGCCAGGTTGACCGCCCACGCGACGTGCGCGAGATCGGCGATCACCAGCGCCCGCGAAGGCGTCCCGTTGACCGTCTGGACCGTCGTGGTCGACAGCCACTCGGGCGCGTTGTCGGGTACCCGCTTCTGGAAGAACCCCTTCGCGCCGGCGCCCTGCGGAAAGCGCTGGAGCAGCACGGGCCGCCCGCCCATCGTGCGCAGCAACGGGTCGCCGACGGCGACGTAGTAGCGGACGAGATCGAGCTTCGTCTCACCGCGCTCGGCGAACAGCACCTTGCCCGGGCTCGTGACGCGCACCTCGTGCCCGCCGAGCTCCAGGATCTCCGCTTCATCGGCCACGATCGCTCACGGTACCGACGCGACGATGAGCAGCGAGTTCCCGTCCGGGTCGTACACGCGGAACTGCGGCGGACGCCCGGCCAACGGCGCACCCGCCCAGACCACGACCTCGCCCGGCGCCAAGAGCGCGTCGTCCACGCGCGCGCCGCGCTCGCGAAAGCCCTCCAGATCGCCGGGAACGTCGTCGCTGCACAACGCGATCCCGGTCTCCACTCCCGCCCGCTCGGACGCGACCAGACACAAGCTGATGATCTGGCCGGGCGGCGCGACCTCCAGCCAACGTTCGCCGCTGTCATAGGTGAAGTCGCTGATCTTCTCCAGCCCGAGCACCTCGGTGTAGAAGGCCAGGGCCGCGTCTTGATCGCGGACGGGAACGACCACTGTCGACAGTTCCTTGAGAGGCATACAGATCAGAGACCGGGCTCCCGGCGAGAACTCATCGCCCGGTCGAGCTCGGTGTCGGCGAAGGACTTCGGGTCCTCGACCGGCTCCAGGTGCGTGAAGATCGTGGCGTGCGGGAGCCCGGCCCGCAGGTCGTCCTCGACCCGCTCCACCAGGTCATGGCCGTGCTGGACCGTCCACGCGCCCGGGACGAGCACGTGCACGGAGACGAACGCGCGTGACCCGGCCTGCCTCGTGCGCAGGGCGTGGAAGTCGATCCCCTCGTGCTCGCGGAAGTCCGCCAGCACCGCCTTGATCCGCGCGAGGTCGCCGGCGTCGAGGGCGCGGTCCATCAGCCCGCCGACCGAGCGCTGGATGAGCACGCCGCCGGTGACGACGATGTTGACCGCGACGGCGAGGGCGATCAGCGGGTCGAGGATCTCCCAGCCGGTCGCCGCGACGGCGGCCACGCCGACGATCACGCCGATGGACGTCCAGACGTCGGTGATCAGGTGCCTGCCGTCGGCCTCGAGCACGATCGAGCGCTCCTGGCGGCCGGCTCGCAGCAGCACCACGCCGACCGCCAGGTTGATCAGCGTCGCGAGGGTGGAGACCGCGAGGCCGAGGCCGACGGTGTCGATCGGCTGCGGGTCCAGCAGCCGCCCGAACGCGGTCACGCCGATACTCACGGCGGCGACGAGCACGAGCGTTCCCTCCACGCCGGCCGAGAAGTACTCGGCCTTCTGGTGCCCGTAGGCGTGTTCCTCGTCGGCGGGCTTGAGCGCCCAGCGCAGCGCCGCCATCGCCACCACGGCCGCGACGAGGTTCACCACCGACTCGGCCGCGTCGGAGAGCAGACCGATCGATCCGGTCAGCAGGTAGGCGACGGTCTTGAGCGCGATCGTCGCCAGCGCCGCGGCCACCGACAGCCACAGCAGTTTGAACAGGCGCTCCGATCGCACTCGACGACGCTACCCGTCAGCCCGTTCTCGGGAGCGCCTTCAGCGCCACCAGCGCCGCGGCCACCAGCGCGACGGCACCGACCACCAACGCCACGGAGAGCCCTTCGGCGTAGGCCGCGGGGCCGCCGTCCGCGGCGCGGGCGATGACGATCGACCCGAGTGCGGCGACGCCGAGCGTCGCCCCGACCTGGCGGCCGGCGTTGTGGATCGCGGACGCCATCCCGGTCCGCGCGCGCGGCGCGGCCGACACCGCGGTGGCCGTCGTGGGCGGGAGCGCGAACCCCGCGCCCGCCCCGAGCACGAGCAGCGCAAGCCACAGTTCCCCCGCCCCGTCTTCGCCCCCGATGCGGCTCAGCCCGAACGTGCCGACCGCCGCGCAGAGCAGCCCGCCGGCGATCAGCAGGCGCCGCGGGACGTGCGCGGTGAGCCGCCCCGAGACGGGCGCCAGCAGCGCCACCGCGCCGCCGAGCGGGAGCAGCGCGAGCCCGGTCTGCAGCGGCGTCAGCGCGCGAAACTCCTGCAGGAACGCCGACAGATAGACGGTCGTGGGCAGCATCACGAACAGCACCGTCGCCGCCGCGAGGTTGGCGGCCGCGAACACGGGCTGACGCACGAGGTCCAGGTCCACGAGCGGCGCCGGATGCCGCCGCTCGGCCACGATCAGCCCGACCAGCGCCAAACCCGCGACCGCGAAGCTTCCGAGCACTTCTACTGACCCCCAGCCGCGCTCCGGGCCCTCGATCAGCGCGAAGACCAGCGCGCCCAGCGTGCCCGTGACGAGGAGCGCGCCGAGCCAGTCGAACGGATGCGCGGAGCGGGAAGGCCGGTCGTCCGGGATCACCCGCAACGTCGCGAACGCCAGGCCCGTCGCGGCGATCACGCTCACGCCGAATGCCCAGCGCCACCCGAATCCGGACACGACAGCGCCGCCGATCAGCGGGCCGACGGCCACGCCGAACCCCGAAGCCGCGCCCCAGTAGCCGATCGCCCGCGCCCGCGCCGCGGGATCGGCGAGGTTCGCGGTAAGGATGGCCAGCGACGCCGGCAGGATCAGCGGCGGTCCGAGCGCCTGCACCACACGCGCGGCGATCAACACGCCCGGATCCGGCGCGAGCGCGCTCACCAACGATCCCAAGCCGAACAAGGCGAACCCGGCGAGGAGCGCGCGCCGGCGTCCGTAGCGGTCCGCGAGCACGCCGCCGGCGACGAGCAGCGCCGCGAACACCAGCACGTAGGCGTCGACGATCCACTGCTCCTGCACCTCGGACGCGCCGAGGTCGGCACTCAACGGGGGCAGCGCGACCGCGATCAGGTTCGCGTTGGCGACGCTCATGATCTGCGCGACGACGAGAACGGCCAGCAAGCGGACCATCCTGGCATCCGGCTGAGATTCCGTTAAGGCGAGTCCCTAAGCTGCGTGAGCACATATGAGTCGCCGTTTCCGTGGTCGATGACCGACGACCCCAGCTGTAGTCCCAAGCGCGTCCCCCTCCGGGAGGGCGCGCGATGATCGAAATCCTCCTCATCCTCGGCGCGCTTGCGCTGGTGGCGGCCTGTGGCGCGTTCGTCGCGGCCGAGTTCTCGTTCGTGACCGTCGATCGCGGCACGGTGGACCGTGCCGTCGAGAACGGCGAGACGGGCGCCAAGGGCGTCCAGAGCGCGCTCCGCTCCCTCTCGACGCAGCTCTCCTCGGCGCAGGTCGGCATCACCGTCACCAACCTGCTGATCGGCTATATGGCCGAGCCGTCGATCGCGCGGCTCGTCGACGGACCGCTCGAGTCGATCGGCATCCCCGAGGACGTCGTGCCGGGCATCGCGCTCGCGATCGCGCTCATCCTCGCGACCGGCGCGACGATGGTGTTCGGCGAGCTCGTGCCGAAGAACCTCGCGATCGCCAGGCCGCTCGCGACAGCGAAGGCCGTCCAGGGCTTCCACCGTGGCTTCACGCGGTTCGCTCGCCCGGTGATCTCTGCCTTCAACAACACCGCGAACGCGATCCTGCGCCGGATCGGGATCGAGCCGCAGGAGGAGCTGGCCTCGGCCCGCTCCGCCGAGGAGCTCAGCTCGCTCGTCCGCCGCTCGGCCGAGACGGGCACGCTGCAACGCGGCACCGCGGCGCTGCTGCAACGCACGCTCGCGTTCGGCGAACGCACCGCGCACGAGATCATGACCCCGCGCGGGCGCGTGGTCACCGTCTCCCAGGACGACTCGATCGCCGTCGTCACCGAGGCCGCGCGGGAGAGCGGGCGCTCCCGCTTCCCGGTGCTGGGCGAAAACGGGGCGATCACCGGGATCGTGCACGTCAAGCACGCCGTCGCGGTGCCGTTCGAGCGCCGCAGCGACGTGAAGGTCTCCGAGGTGATGAACGAGCCGGTGCTGGTGCCCGCCAGCCTCGAGCTCGACGACCTGCTCGACCAGCTCCGCGCGGGCGGCCTGCAGATGGCGCTCGTCGTGGACGAGTTCGGCAACGTCGACGGGCTCGTGACGCTCGAGGACCTCGTGGAGGAGATCGTCGGCGAGGTGCGCGACGAGCACGACGAGGGCGAGGAGCGCGCGCGCCGCGAGGCGGACGGCAGCTGGGTGTTCTCCGGGCTGATGCGGCCGGACGAGGTGCGCCAGATCGCCGGGCTGCGCCTGCCCGAGGACGACGACTACGAGACGATCGGCGGCCTGATGGGCGACCACCTCGCCCGCATGCCTGCCGTCGACGACAGCGTGACGCTCGAGGTCGACGACAACAACGGCGTGCCGTTCGAGGTCACGCTCACCGTGGTCGCGCTCGATGACCTGCGCGTGGATCAGGTCCGGCTCGTCTCGGTCCCGATCGAAGTCGAGACCGACGAAGGGGACGAGGCATGAGCACCAGCCTCGCCATCGGCATCAGCGTCATCCTGCTGGCGCTCAACGCCTTCTTCGTCGGCGCCGAGTTCGCGCTCATCTCCGCCCGTCGCAGCTCGATCGAGCCGCGCGCCGCCGAGGGCAGCCGCGCCGCGCGCACGGCCCTGAAGGCGATGGAGAACGTGTCGCTGATGATGGCCGGCGCGCAGCTGGGCATCACGATCTGCTCGCTCGGCCTCGGCTATCTGGGCGAGCCCGCGATCGCGCACTTCCTCGAAGGCCCGTTCGAGACGATCGGTGTCCCCGAGAGCCTCGTCCACCCGATCTCCTTCGCGATCGCGCTGGGCATCATCGGCTACCTGCACGTCGTGTTCGGCGAGATGGTGCCCAAGAACATCGCGCTCGCCGGCCCGGACCGCGCCGTGCTGCTGCTCGCCCCGCCGATGACGCTGATCGTACGCGTCCTGCACCCGGCGATCGCGCTCCTGAACTGGATCGCGAACCGCACGCTGCGGGCGTTCGGCGTCGTCCCGCAGGACGAGGTCACCAGCTCGTTCACGCGCGACGAGGTCGCCGGCCTCGTCTCCGAGTCCACCCGCGAGGGCAAGCTCGACGCGAACGAGCAGCGGCTGCTGATCGGCGCGCTCGAGTTCGAGGAGCGCGACGCGCGGTCGGTCCTGCTCTCGCTCGCCGATGTCGAGGCCGTGCCCGTGGACGTCACGCCGGCCGAGGTGGAGGACGTGGCCGGCCGGACCGGCTACTCGCGTTTCCCGGTGCAGGAGGGCGAGGAGCTGATCGGCTACCTGCACCTCAAGGACGCGCTCGAGTTCAAGGACCGCCACCGCAACCGCCCGATCGCCCGCTCGTGGATCCGGTCTCTCGCCGTGGTCAACGCCGCCGACCCGCTCCGCATCGTGCTGGCGACGATGCAGCGCGACAACGCGCACCTCGCCCGAGTGGACGACACGGACGGCACGGTGCTGGGCGTCGCCGCGCTCGAGGACGTGCTCGAGGAGCTCGTGGGCGAGATCCGCGACGACACCCAGCGCGTCCTGGCGCGAAAATAAAGGGGCCAGGCCCCTTTAGGTTCTACGCGGCCACGGGGGTCCGCGACCGGCTCGCGTCGAGCGCGGCCGTGGACCAGTCGACCAGCGTCGCGTGCACGCCGTCGACGGCGACGGTCACGATCCCGCGGCGGCCCTGGTTGTCCAGCCACAGCAGGACGTGGCCGTCAGGCCCGTGCAGCGCGGCGACCGCGTGCCCGAGGACCGGGCTGTCGAAGCGGCGCTGGACGAGGACCGGGTCCTCGACGGTGAGCCCGCGCGACCGCGCGTAGCCGGTGACGAACGCCTCCAGCCCCCACGGCCGGGCGCGCGCGTCGCGCTCGCCCTCCGACAGATCACGCGAGACCTGGATGGCCGCGCGCAGGGCCCGCCACAGCATCGAGCCCACGAGCACGGCGACGACGCCCGCGCTGAGCGCCCACCCGGTACGCACGCCGGTGAACAGCCCGAACGCGCCGATCAGCGCGGCAGCGAGGAAGAACAACCCGCCCAGGACCAGCCCGAGGCCGCGGCCGCTCTTCGCCGCGACGCGTTCGTAGGCCGCGACGGCGGTGCCGAAGTCCGCCGGTGGCTTGTCCCAGCGCACCTTCGCCGCGCCGGCGACGATCCAGCGGCGGCGGGCGTCGTCTGCCGGTGGAGCGACCGGAGTCTCAACCTCCAGCTCAGGTTCATGCCTGACCTCCGTGGTGATCGCGTCGGCCACGGCCGAGGCCGCCCGGCACAACGCGTCGAGTCGCGCGGGGTCCATGACCCGGCCGTCGATCCGGGCACACAGCACGCCGTGCTCGATCTCGAGCTGAACCCCCTCCGGCACCGTGACGGGCGGCCCGGTACGGACTGGGGCGGCGGGGATCGCCTCGCGCCGGTTGAGCGACAGGGTCAACGCCGCGCGAACCGGCTCGCGATGCCCGTAGGAGGCGTGGCTGACGAGACGATTGGCCGCGGGGAGCTCGGCGTAGACGATGGTCGACGCGCGCTCGGCCCACGACAGGCCGTGCCCACCGGCCGCTGGGCCCAGGAACGTGTGGTGCGCGAGCACGCCCTCGATGCCGCCCGGCAGAACACCGCTGCGCAGCACGGTCGTCTCGCGCTCCGGCCGCGTCTCCGCGGGCTGCAGCAGGTTCTTCGGGGACGCGGCGTAGGCGCGCTGCGTCCCGACGCCAAGGCCGTGGCGCAGGTGCGGGGTGGCGGGCGGCAAGTTCATGCCCCGTACGGTCCCGGACGGGTCGGTCCGGGGCGATGCGCCTAACTCCCCTCCGCGGTGGCGGAGAACCGCCTTACGTCTTCATGTAGGCGAGGACCGCCAGCACGCGCCGGTGGTCCTCGTCGGTCACCGGCAGCTGGAGCTTGGTGAAGATCGCCGTGACGTGGCGCTCCACGGCGCGCTCGGACATGTAGAGCCCTTTGGCGATGGCGCGGTTGGTCTTGCCCTCGGCCATCAGCGACAGCACTTCGCCCTCGCGGTCGTTGAGCTGGGCGAGTGGGCCGCCGCTGCCGCGCGAGCCGAGCATGTGCGCCACGACCTCGGGGTCCAGGACGGAGCCGCCCGCGGCGACCTGGCGGATCGCGTCGGTGAAACGCTCGACTTCTGAGATCCGGTCCTTGAGCAGGTAGCCGACGCCGGCGGCGCCCTGTTCGAGCAGTGCCGTGACGTAGCGCTCCTCCACGTACTGGGAGAGCATCAGCACGCCGATCTTGGGCAGCTCGGCGCGGATCGTGGCCGCGGCGACCAGGCCCTCGTCGAGGTGGTTCGGCGGCATCCGGATGTCCACGACAGCGACGTCCGGGTGTTCGGCGCGCACCAGGTCGAGCAGCTCCTCGGCCGTGCCGCACTCGCCGACGACGTCGAACCCGGCGTCCTCCAGCAGCCGGCTCGCTCCGCGCCGCAGCAGCACCGAGTCCTCGGCGATCACGATCCGCATGGCAACTCCGCTCGCAAGAGGGTTCCGACTCCTTCAGGGCTTTCGACGAACAGCGTGCCGCCGATCGCGGCGACCCGGTCGAGCAGGCCGCGGAGGCCGCTGCCGCCGCCCATCGTCGCGCCGCCGCGGCCGTCGTCGCGCACCTCGACGTGCAGGACACCGCCGAGGCGCCGCACGCTGACCACGGTCTGAGTGGCCTCGGCGTACCGGGCGACGTTCGTGAGCGCCTCGGCGACCACGAAGTAGGCCGTGATCTCGACCCTCGCGTCCAACCGCTCCTCGGGCGAGGCCGTGATCGTCACGGGCACGCCCGCGCGCTTGGCGAGGCTCACGAGCGCCGGCTTCAGCCCGCCTTCGGTCAGCACGGCGGGGTGCAGGCCGCGGGCCAGCTCGCGCAGCTCGGCCGTGGCCGTCGCCAGGTCGACCAGCGCCTCGTCGAGCAACTCCCCGACGAACGCCGGGTCGGTCTCGAGCTTGCGGCGCGCGAGCCGCAGCGTCAGCGCAAGGCCGACCAGGTGCTGCTGCGCGCCGTCGTGCAGGTCCCGTTCCAGCCGGCGCCGCGCCTCGTCCGCCGCGCTCACGATGCGGGCGCGTGACGCGTGCAGCTCGGCCTCGGCGGTGTGGCGTTCGGTGATGTCGCGCAGGTAGCCGACGAACACGGGGTCGCCGGGCTGGGCGATCCGCGTGATCGTCAGCTCGCACGGGAACTCGCTGCCGTCGCGGCGCATCGCCGTGATCTCGACGCGCCGGTCGAGCACCACCGGCTCGCCACCGCCGAGATAGCGGGCGAGGCCGGCCCGGTGGCGGTCGCGCAGCGACGGCGGGACGATCAGCTCGCCCATGTCCCGCCCGGCCGCCTCCCAGGCCGTCCAGCCGAACGTGCGCACGGCGGCGGGGTTCCACTCGATCACCGCGCCGGTGTGGTCCATCGCCACGACGGCGTCGTTGGAGGAGAACAGGAGCGCGCGGTAGCGCTCCGGGAGATCGGCGTCAATCAACGGCATCGGACGGCGCGCGAGCCTACCCGGACCAGCGGCGTCAGGGAAGGAGCTCTTCGATCGCCGCGCCCGAAAGCTCGGCCTTGCTCACGAAGCCACGGGCCCCGCAGCGCCGTGCGCGGTCGTCGTAGTCGTCGTTCTCGCGGGTCGACGTGATGACCACTGCCGGCGGCGCGGCCTCGGCGGAGATCGCCTCCGCGACGTCGAAGCCGGTCGTATCCGGCAGTTGCAGATCGAGCAGGACCACGTCGGGCGCGAGCCGCTTGGCCGCATCCACGCCGGAAGCACCATCGGCCGCCTCGCCCACCACCTCGAAGCCCTCAGCCTCGAGCATGCGCTTCGCCCGGGAGCGGAACGCGCTGTGGTCGTCGACGATCAAGACCGTGGTGGCCATCCGCAGACAGTATGGCCTCCGAGCGCTGTCGGTTTTCCGCCAACCTGGGGAATGCCCCACCGTCAGACGCGGGCGTGCACCACGGTGCGGCGGCCGCGGCGGACGTAGCTTGGCGGAATGCGCTTCCTGCTCCTGCTTCCCGCCCTCGCATTGCCGCTCGCGGCGTGTGGGGATGACGGTCCGCAAACCAGCCAGACCCGCGATGTCGCCGCGTTCACGCAGGTCGTCAATGACACGTCGGTGAACGTGCGGCTGCACGTCGGCGGGCCGCAGCGGATTCAGGTCCGCGCCGGTGAGAACGTGATCGACGACGTGCGCACAGACGTCGAAGACGGCGTCCTGCGCGTCGACTTCGAGCACCGGGGCTGGGGTGGCGACGACGTCGAAGTGGAAGCGTGGACGCCGAGCCTGGACGCGATCCGCTCCGAGGAGGCCGACGGTGTCGTCGCCCGCGCGTTCACGGTCCGCACGGACGGTTCCGGCGGTGTCCGCGTCCACGGCAAGGCCGACACGCTCGAGCTCAGATCAGACGGGTCGGGTGACGCCGAGCTCGCCGCCTTCACCGCGCGCGCCGCGCTCGTCAACGCCACCGGCTCCGGCAACGTGGACATCCGAGCGGCCGAGCGGCTGGACGTCAAGATGGACGGCTCGGGCGACGTCCGCTATCACGGCGAACCGCGGCTCACCCAGCAGGACGACGGCTCCGGCGAGGTCGAACGCGCCAACTGAAGCATTTTCGTCCGGTGTAGGACGGTTGTCCAGTCGCGGCCTCAACCGCCTCGAAGCCCTCCGATGCAGAATGCATGAAGGTCTTGATGGTCGCCGCACTCGCCCTGTTGCTCTCCCCTGCCGTCGCCGATGCGGCGCCGACGCCGCTGTCGTTCACGACCCCCGACCATCAGCTCGGCCGCAGCCACATCAACCCGGCGAACGTCGTGCAGCGCAACAACACGTTCCGGCTGAACCTGCCGGCCGAGACGGTCGACGGTGCGGAGATCCGCAGCGCGCTCCAGTACAGCTCGGGCGTCGTGCGCTCCCGCATCCGCGTGGCCAACGCGCCGTCCTCGCTGACGGGCTTCTTCCTGTACGCCGCGCCGGACTACGCGAGCGAGATCGACATCGAGATCATGAACGACCGCACCGGCACCGTGCTGTTCTCGACGTACGCCGGCGGGCGCCAGACGAACACGGAGACGCGTCAGCTGGGTTTCGATCCGACGGCCGCGGCCCACGCCTACGAGATCGCGTGGGGCCCCGGTCAGGTGCGCTTCACCGTCGACGGTGTGGCGCTGCGGACGTGGACCAGCGGCGTGCCGACCGCGCCGATGAACCTGTACGCCAACGCGTGGTTCCCGGCGTGGCTGGGCGGCCTCGCGCCCACCGGCACCCGGGCGACCGTGATCGATCGTCTCGAGTACCGGCGGCGCTGAGTCCGAGCTAGCGGATCACGCGGCGAATCGTGATGACCTCGTAGGCGGTGCCCTTCGAGACCGCGGCGTTGCCGCTGAACGAGTAGCGCACGCGGTAGGTGCCGCGCGAGAGCCGGAAGCGCACCTTGAAGACGCCCTGGCTGTTGACCTTGCCCTTGCCGAGGGTGCGGAACCGCTTGCCCTTCTTGCCCTTGGCCGCGGCGACCGTCACGCGGCTGCCGGCGATGGCCTTCTCGCGCACGATGCCGCGGAGCTGGTAGCTCGGGCCGCGTGAATCCGGGAAGGAGACGCTCGACAGGTCGAACGGCGCGACGAGCGTCACCGTCACCGGTGCGCTCCACGGCGTGTAGTAGCTGCCCTTCTGGGCGCGCGCGACGACGACGTACGTGCCTGGGCCGTCGAAGCTCGGCAGGCGGACCTTGCCCGAGGCGTCCAGGTACGTGCCCTTGCTCGGCCCCGAGATCGCGCCGTCCGGACCGATCACGCCGCCCTTCGCGTACTGGATCTCGTACAGCGAGGTGCCCGGGTTCCCGGCGAAATCGAGCAGGTGGATGTTGCTGTTGAGCGAGCCCGCGGCGCGGGTCGCCAGCGGTCCGGCGGGCTGGCCGATGGCGACGCCCGCGCTCACGGTCCAGGTGTAGACCGGAGCCGACTTGAACCCTCCGGCGCAGTTCGCGGCGTTGTACGCGCCGACCTCCAGGCGGTAGGTGCCGTTGCCGCGGTACGGCACGAAGCCGGTACGCGGCGTACCGGTCAAGGTCGAGCAGGAGCTCTCGTAGACGATCGCTCCCGTCGGATCGAGGACGACGTACTTCCACGATGCCCCGTCCCCCTGCGCCAGCGTGACACCGACGCTGACGTCCATGTTGCGAATGGCCGACGGCACGCCGACCGTCAGCGGCGCCGGCTGTCCGTCGTCACCCGTCAGCGTGGCAGTGATCGCCGCGTTCGCACTCGCCGGTGCGAACAGGCCCGCGGCGACCAGACCGGCCACGAGCATCCTTCCCCCTACCTTCACGTACTGCCTCCTGCTGGAATTCCGTCTTATGCAGCGCCGTCATCCTACGGGCCACGGACGGATAACCCGGCCGGACCCCGATCGACTCGGTGAAGTCGATCGGGTCCGGACGCGGATATTCGTCAGCCAGAAGACCGTGCGCCGAATTCCTCGACCCCGATCACCGGACGCAGCCCCCGCTCGAGCGCGCGGTCGGCGAACGCCCGCCGGAGCACGTCGTGGTCGAGCGCGTTGCCGAGCGCGGCCATGATCATCCCCTGGTCGAGCGACAGGTAGGAGCCCGACACCGCCCGCGTCTGCACGTTCACGCTGTCCCGGAAGCCCCACTTGGTGTAGAGGCCCGGGAACTCGCGCTGCAGCTTGGACAGGTTGCGCAACGTCGCTTCGGGCGCGTACCGCAGGCCGAGGAACGCGGCGTGCGGCGTGACGACGCCGTTCGTGTACGCGGAACGCGGCGGGTTGGGCACGGCCGGCCGGCCCTCACAGCCCGCGAAGCCGTTGTCGATCAGCGTCGCGTCCTTGTTGGACGGCGCGCCGGACGGGTCGAGCCCGATGCCGTCGACGCCGTAGACCGAGTAGCCGCCCTCGGGCACGTTCGAGGGCGAGAAGCCCCAGACGCCGTAGCCGGCCTCGTTCAAGCCGTGATGGATCTGCGCGCGCACCGTCGCCGGGTGGTTCACGCCCCACGAGCGCGGCGCCCACTTGTCCTCGGGCACGAACAGGTCGGGCATCAGCGCCTCGAACATCGAGCCGCTCCACGAGGGTGTGACGAGCATCCCGGCGTACGGATAGGCGCCTTCGAAGACGTTCACGCCGAAGTACGTGCGCCACTTGCCGACCGGCTTGGTCTCCTGCCATGAGTAGTCGCAGGAGTCCGGGAACGTGCGCCAGCGCCCGAAGTAGGCCTTCTGCGGCATCTGCCCGCGCGAGATCCCGATGTAGTCCGCGATCCGGCTCTCGCTGACGACGGTGTCGTAACAGCAGGGTGCCTCACCCGTGTCGGGGACGTAGTGGAACAGGATCCGGTTGACCTCCGGCCGGTAGTAGAAGCCGAAGTTCATCGACGCGTACAGCGCTCCGGCGCGGCGCGAGAGCTTCGGCACCGAGTTCTCGACGATCCGCAGGCCCACGGCCAGCCAGCCGTTGTCCACCGAGGACAGGATCGGCGTCAGCGGCGCGCCGGTGGGCGGCCAAGCCGTGAGCTTCGCGCCCGTGCGGTGGTCGTACCAGTTGTAGAACTGGCCGCCGGTGTTCTGCGGGCGTTCCAGGCGCTCGACGGACGCCAGCGTGCGCTCGAGCCGCCGCTCGAGCTCGCGCTTGCCGATGAAGCCGAGTCGCTCGGCCACGACGGCGCTCCACATGTAGGCGCCGATGTTCGTCGTCGAGGTCTGCACGCTGCGCGTGCCGTCGGCGTTGAGGATGTCGGACGGCAGCCCCGACCGCTCATCCGTCATCGCCTCGAACGACGCCCACGTCTTCGCGGCGTACTCCTCGAGCTGGCGGTCACCGCCCCCATGCCCGCCGCCGGTGGCAGCGGCCTGCCCCGCCGGGACCAGCACGAACGCCGCGACGAGCGCGGCCACACTTCTGCTTCGCATGAACTCCCCCTGAGAGTCGGACGAAGCCATAAGTACCCCGATCCCGGGTAACCGCACTTCAGCGATGCCCGCACCGCACCTGCACCCCCATTGCCTCGGCGTCGACAAGGACGCCCACGTCGCCCTCAACGGGCATCGTCCACGCGTCGTCTGGCTGACCGGACTGTCCGGTGCGGGCAAGTCCACGATCGCCGATCTGGTGGAGCAGCGCCTGTTCGCCGAGGGCGCGCACACCGCGGTCCTCGACGGCGACAACGTCCGCCACGGGTTGTGTTGCGACCTCGGCTTCAGCGCCGCCGACCGCGACGAGAACATCCGCCGCGTCGCGGAGGTCGCGAAGCTGATGGTCGACAGCGGCCTGATCGTGATCGTGGCCTTCATCTCGCCCTTCCGGGCCGAGCGTGATGCTGCCCGCGCCCTGTTCGAGCCGGACGAGTTCGTCGAGGTGTTCGTCGACGTCCCGCTGAGAGTCGCCGAGGCGCGCGACCCGAAAGGCCTCTATCGCAAGGCGCGTGCGGGCGAGCTGCGCGGCTTCACCGGCGTCGACGGCGTCTACGAGCCGCCGGAGGCGCCGGAGGTCCGCCTGGACACCGCGACGCTCGGTCCCGCAGCGGCGGCCGACGCGATCCTCGACCACCTGCGCGCGAACGGGCTCTACGTCGCGCGGTAGTGCTGGATCGCTTCCAGCGCGCCGTCGATGAGCATCCCGCCGAACGCCTCGCTGTCGTTCACGCGCGGGAACGGGGCGTCCGGGACGGGCACCTCGAGGAACGCGCACAGCGGCTCCCAGCCCTCCTTCGGTGACCACACGAGCAGACGGTCGGCGGGCACGAGGGCCTTGACCTCCTCCGTGTAGCGCTCGCAGCCGGCTGCGAACTCCGCGTCGGTCGTGTCCTTGTCCATCAGGCCGCTGCGCGTCCACATCTCGCGCATCATGTCCGAGTACTCGGCCCACAGCGGATCGACCTTCGTCCGCGCCCGCGCCATCAGACCCATGAGGTCCTCGCCGTAGAGCGCCTGCCAGATCGTCGCGCGCATGCTCTTGGCCCAGGCGTCACCGTCGCGCGCGCTCAGCAGCACCTTCGCGTCCGGGAAGTCCTCCATCAGCTCCTGCGTGAAGTAGGAGCCCGGCCAGTCGACGGTGGCCGGATGGTCGCCGAGGATCTCCGACGCGCGCAACTCGTCGTCCATCGCGGCCCGCCAGCGGCGAGCGACGGACAGGTCCGCGAACACGCTGACCATGTGGTAACACGGCGTGAACCCGAGCATCTCGAGGGCCACCTTCTGCGACAGCGTGCCCGTGCGCGGGAGCCCTGCTCCGATCACCTTCATGCGGCCGGACGATACCCGTCACCCGAATGACCCGAAAGGCGGTCGGCTTACTTGACATTAGCCGCGACGGGTCGTAAGGATGAGATCCGTGTTAGAGGGCGAGCTTCGCCCTTTCTCCTCGTCCATCCAGTGGAGGTCCCTCTCTCAGTGCCCCAAGTCCTGTCCGTGCGGCTCGCGAAGACGGCGGCCGCCGTCGTCGCCACCGCGTTGTTGGTCGCGCCGTCCGTCGCGTCGGCCGCCTATCCGAAGCAGAACACCCTCCCCGTCTGGCCGGATAACCCGAATGACGCGTCGATCGCGATCGGTGTCACGCCGTACGACGAGATCGCGCCCAAGCTGAACGCTCTTCAGGCCGCCAGCAACCGCGTCTCGGCGCGAGTAGCGGGCCGGTCGTCGGGCGGACGCGACATCTACGTCGTGACCGTCACGGCCCCCGAGACGGACGCGCAGGAGACGCAGCAGGCGGCGTGGAAGAGCAAGATCGTGGAGGAGCCGGTCGCCGCGCGCAACGACGAGGCGCTGCTCGCCGGCTACAAGACGCCGATCTTCATCAACGGCAACATCCACGGCAACGAGTGGGAGGGCACCGACGCCATCCTGCGCGTGATCGACCAGTACGCCAAGAGCACCGACCCGGCCGTCGAGACGCTGCTGCAGCGCAACCGCCTCGTGTTCAACGTCACGTCGAACCCGGACGGCCGCGTCGCCGGCACGCGTGAGAACGGGGCCGGCTACGACCTCAACCGCGACCAGGTCAACGCCGTGCAGCCGGAGGCCCGGATCATCCGCGACCTGACCGCGCAGACGCAGTCGGTGTGGCTGCTCGACCTGCACGGCTACGTCACGCCGACGCTGCTGTGGCCGAGCACGCCGCCGCACAACCCCAACACCGAGTACGACCTCTACATCAAGCACGGCCTGGCCGGCGCGCTCGACATCGAGCAGGGCCTGAAGGACCTCGGCTACGCCGAGACGCAGCGCGCGCGGATCCCGTTCCGCGACGACGCCGCGGGCGTGTGGGACGACTACCCGCCGATCTACGTCCCGTCGTTCGGGCTCTTCCAGGCCACGATCCCGTACACGATCGAGGCGCCGCTGAACCCGCGTGGCGGCACGCTCACGCCGGCGGAGCGCTTGCGTCGCTCGGGCATCAACACCGACGTGCACGAGGTGGCGATCAAGAAGTCGCTCGCGTACATCCAGACCAACCGCAGCCAGCTGATCTTCGATCAGGCCGAGTTCTTCCGCCGTGGCTGGGCGGGCGAGCCGCAGAAGGACATCCCGGTCGGCTTCGTGCCCGGCTGGGATCCGGACGACATCTACAAGGGCGCGCCGTTCCCGCGCTCGTACGTCATCCCGGCCGGTGAGCGTCAGCGCTCCGCGCCGGCCGTCCGGCGTCTGCTGGAGCTGCTGATCTCCAGCAACGGCCGCGTGACGGTGGCCAAGGCCCCGTTCACGGCCGAGGGCCGCTCCTACCCGGCGGGCTCGTACATCATCGACCTGCACCAGCCGCACCGCGGCATCGTCAACACGCTGCTGGAGCCGGGCCTGGACATCACCGACCGCGTCGACGACCTGTACGCCGGCCCGGCCGCGTGGAGCCAGGGGCTGACGTGGGGCGCGACCGTCGACACGCTCGAGACCGAGCTCCCGGTAGTCGAGACCGAGCGCGTGCTCTCCGGCGCGATCACCTCGTCGGTCCCGACCGCGAACACGGACCTCGTGCTCGATCCGCGTGACGCCGAGGACCTGCTCGCGATCAACGCGCTGCTGGCCCAGGGCATCAAGCTCGCCCGTCTGAACGACGGTTCGGTCCTGATCCCCGCCAGCGCGCGCACTGCGGCGTTGACGGAAGCCCAGACGCGCGGCCTCACGCTCACGAGCGCCCCGGCGGCCTGGAGCGGCGCGACGATCGCGGACAAGGTCGTCGTGGCCTACGCCGGCGGCTCCGAGGTGCGGGACGTGCTCGGCCAGCTCGGCTTCACGGTCAAGCCGGTCACCGCGACGACCCTGGCCACGCAGCTGACCTCCGACGTCGACGTCCTCGTCGTCGGCGCCACGCTGAACCCGGCCACGCTCAACGCCGCCAACAAGCCTGCCTACGACGCGTTCATCGCCCGCGGTGGCGGCGTCGTCGGCCTCGGCACCGCCGGCTCGGCGCACACCACCAACGCCGGCCTCCTGACCGCGACCGGCCAGGCCGGCGCGAGCCTCACCTCCGGCGTCGCCAACGTCGTCAACAACGGCGGCCCGATCGTCAACGGCGCCCCGTCGACCGCGTGGATCTTCCAGCCCGCGTGGTACTCGAGCCTCGGCTCCAACGCCGTCGTCGAGCAGACGTTCGCCACCGACCCGCTGTGGTCGGGCTGGTGGCCGGTGGCCGGCACCCAGGGCCAGACGAACGCCGCGGGCAAGGCCAGCGTCGTCCGGGCCATCAGCCCGAGCGGCAAGAACGGCGTCGCCCTGATCGGCACGAGCGTCGTCACCCGCCTGCACGCCAAGGGTCTGTGGGCGCAGTTCGGCCGCGCGGTCCTGTTCGCGGCCGCCCCGAACGCGACCACGACCTCCACCCCTGGCAACGTCGGCGGCACCGTTCCGGCGACGCTCTCGCTCACGCTGGGCGCGCCCGCCACGTTCGGCGCGTTCGTCCCGGGCGTGGAGAACGACTACACCGCGTCGACCACGGCCAACGTCATCTCCACCGCGGGTGACGCGGCCCTGTCCGTGAGCGAGCCCGGTCACCTGACCAACGGCGCGTTCTCGCTGGCCGAGCCGCTGCGCGTCTCGTTCTCGAAGTCCGCGTGGACCGCCCCGGTCTCCAACGACAACGTGGACATCACGTTCAAGCAGCTCATCAAGCGCACGGACCCGCTCCGCACCGGTTCGTACAGCAAGACGCTGACCTTCACGCTCAGCACCACCAACCCCTAGTAGTGCACTGATCGGGGGCGGCGGTCACAAGATCGCCGCCCCCGCGCACTCTGGGGTGATGACGGAGGACACGACACCGCTCGGGGCGGCGCTGACGACGCCTGAAGGGTTCGTCGCGCTCTACCGTCGTGAGGCGGAGCTCGTCTTGCGGTTCTGCACCCGCCGGGTGCTCGACGCCGAGACCGGCGTGGACCTGTGCGCCGAGACGTTCGCGCAGGCCTTCCGCAGCCGGACCGGGTTTCGCGGGTCCACCGAGGCCGAGGCACGCGCGTGGCTGTTGACGATCGCGCGGCGGCAGGTCGCGCGGTACCTGAAGAAGGGTGCGCTCGATCGGCGCGCGCGTGAGGCGCTGGGTCTGGTCACGCCGGTGTTGGACCCGGGTGAGGCCGAGGAGATCGAGCGCCGGGCCGGGCTCGCGCCGCTGCGCGCGGCGCTGGCCGAGGAGCTCACGCGGCTCGGCGGCGATCAGCGTGAGGCGCTGCGCCTGCGTGTGGTCGAGGAACAGCCATATCCCGAGGTGGCGCGCTGCCTCGGAGTGACCGAGGCGACGGCCCGGGCTCGCGTGTCGCGCGGGCTGCGGACGCTCGCGGCGGCACTGGAACCGCGGTCGGTGGAGGGCGGGTCATGAGATTCCTGGACGATCTGGAACGGGAGATCGAGCGGATCGCCTACGCGGCGGAGCCCGTGCCGGCGCGGCGCCGCTGGTGGCGGCGCTCGACCGCGCTGCTCGTGCTGCTCCCGCTGTGCGTGGGAACCGTCGCCGTGGCCGCGACGACGGGCATCATCTTCGGCGAACCGGTGAAGAACCCGCCCGGGACGCGGCAGGACCCGAAGGTCGGCGTCGGCGTGAACGACGGTCCCGGAAAGCTCTTCGACGTGCGCGCGGCCGACCCGGAGGGCGGGCCGGAGTGGGGCGTGCGCCTGGTCAAGACCTCACGCGGGCTCGGCTGCCTCCAGACGGCCCGAGTCGTGGACGGCAAGCTCGGCGTGCTCGGCCGCGACGGTGCCTTCGACAACGACGGCAAGTTCCACGAGCTCGGCGCCGAGGTGCTCGAGACCACGTTCTGCCAGCAGTCCGACTCGAACGGGAACGTGTTCATCGCCGTCACCGCCATCGGCCTTCCCGCGAGCGCCGACGGCAGCGCGTGCCGTGCCCGCTCGCGCAAGGGCGCGAACGCCTGCCCGCGCGGTTCGCTACGCGACGTGTTCTCCGGCCTGCTCGGCCCTGAGGCCGCGGCGATCACCTACCGCGAGGGCGGCAAGCTCATCCGTCAGGAGGTCAAGGGGCCGGAGGGCGCGTACCTCGTCGTCCGCGCCACGAACCCGAACCGCACCAACGTCGGCTGGTGGTCACCGAGCCTGTCGCCGAACTGGGTCGAGAGCATCGAGTTCCGGGACGGCAGCAGCTGCCGCCCCGCGAAGCGCAAGCGGATCAACGGCGTGCGCTCGTGCCCGTTGAAGGGCTACGTCGCACCGAAGGTCGACGTCGCCACGCGAGCCGAGATCGAGACCCCGCTGCGCGTGGTGGTCGGCACCAAGCGCGAGAAGCCCCGCTACCCCGGCATCACCCGCAAGGACCTCGATCGACTCCCGTGGCAGCGCCGGATCACGTTCTCGTTCCGGGCCCGCCGGGCGGCGGACGCCAAGGCCTTCTACGCGTACCGCGCGGAGCTCTCCGGCCGCGGCCCGCGGTGCGGGTACAGCATGGGTGGACCGGTCGCCCGGGACATCAAGGCCGGGACCGTGATCACCGAGACGCTCTGGGTGAACCACCGCTGCCGCGGGAAGCTGACCATCAGTGTGGGCTACGAGCAGCCGCGCACGCCCAGCCAGATGCCGTTCCAACCGGTGGGCCGTCCCAACGCGAAGGTCGGGACGGCCACGGTCCAGCTACCGGACGGTCCCTGAGGCGCTCCCGGTTCCGACGTTGCCGGCCGCGTCTCGCGCCTGCACGGCTATGGTGAGCTTCTCCCCCTTCTTCAGGGCCTTACGCACCTTGCTCGAGAGGGTGAGCGTGTAGCTCGGCTTGCCGGCGGGCACGCCCTTGCGGGTGGTCGTGGTGAGCGTGCGCAGCTTGGCCCTCGAGGACTTGCGCGCGCTCACCTTGATGGTGAGGTCGGCTCGCTCGTCGAGCGTGATCGTCAGCTTCAGCTTGCCCGTCTTGCGCACGGCGTAGGTGCCCTTGGTGGCCGGTTTGGTCAGCGAGAGCCGGACCTTCGGCGCGGTGCGGTCCGCCGCCGGCGTGGTGGGCACCGGGGTCGGCGCCACCGTCGGCTGCGGGGAGGCCGTGGCGTCCGGTGTCGCGACCGGATCCACTACCGGGACCGGGCAGCGGATCGTCCCGACCCGGAGCGCCGTGCCGAGCGCATTGGTGTCATCGAGCCAGAACGCCGGCTTGACGTTGTTCGCGCACTCGGCGTTGGGGGCGATGGCGAAGCCCTCGTTGTTGAAGTTGTCCATGCCGGCGGGCCGCTCGTACACGTTCGTGACCGCGAACCGACCGGAGGCGGCGACGTCGAGCGTGGCGGTGCGGCCGATGCACGTGTCGTCGCAGGCCGCCCACAACAGCCGGCTCGCGGGCTCATACTCGAGGTCCATCACGCTCAGGAAGCCGCTGTCGATCGTCGCGACCTTGGCGGCCGCCACACCGGGGGTGAGCGCGTAGGCCACGATCGAGGCGTCCTGCTCGATGCCGACGAAGAACAGTCCGGCGCCGTGGTTCGGGTAGCTCGCCGGGTTGTACTTCGCGTTCGTGACCTCGTCGACGAAGCCCTTCTTGACGAGCACGTCGTCGGGGATCCACGCGATCGCCTCCGGCCCGGTGTTGTCGCCCAGGGCGGGGAGCCCCGTCAGAGCCCATTCGTGCGTCGCCGAGAGCGTCGGGTTCGGCGAGGACACGTCGAAGCGCAGCACCTTGGGCGCGCTGCCGCCGCCGGCCAGGTCACGCTCGACCGCAGCGTAGACCGCGTTCGGCTCGCCGTCGACGAGCGTCACACCCTCGGTGTCGGGTCGGCCGGCGCCCGTCGGGTAGAAGAGTTGCTTGCCGCCCGCCCAGCCGACCGTGTCCCGCCAGTTCGTCCCGTCGTAGGTGAGCCGGTACAGCCCCGATTCGATGCCTCCGGAAGCGTTGCGGACCGCCCACAACGTGCCGGGCTGCGCGGTGCCGGACGGCTGGTAGGCGAGCCCGCTCATGTTGTTGGTGTACGTGCCGGCGACATCGCCGGTCACGACCGAGACGCCGCCCGGCCAGGCCGTGAGCGGGGAGAAGCAGTCGTTCGCCGCGCCGGGCGTCGGGCGCTCGGTCTGCGTGATCGCGCCGGTGCCGTCGGGGCAGCGCCCGAAGGTGGTCGACGACGGCGCGGTCCAGGTGTGGCTGTCGAGCAGCGTGACGCCGCCGGGCAGGTAGACGCGCGCGGAGTCGGCGTCACCGAGGCCGAAGTTGCCCGGCCCGGAGCCGACGTTCGCGGCGTAGAAGCCGCCGGGGGCGAGCTTGATCCCGGCTGGGATCGCGAACGTGCGGCCGTCGTCGTTGTCCTTGAGCCGGTAGCCGCCGATGTCCACCTCGACGGCGCCGGTATTGGTCAGCTCGATGAAGTCGGTCCCGGTGGACGAGACTTCGTTGATGACCACTGCGGCCTGGGCCGGGGCGGCGGTGGCGAGGAGCAGCGCGACGGCGCCGAGAAGTGTTCTGGGAGACACGACGAGTGTCTACCAGCATGCAGTGGCGCATGCAAAGCACGCCAAAGTAGTCGGTCGGCTACGGCAGGACGTCGAGGAAGGTCGCCTCGTAGCGACCGTTGTTCTCGGTGATCTCGCCCTCGATGTGCAGCCGCGCCGGGCCGGTCTCGGTCCACAGCTCCAAGAAGTAGGCCCAACCCGGGTTCTCGGGCTCGTCGGACTTGGTGATCGCCTCGACGCGGTAGACCTCGGGCGGGGGCATCGTGTACGCGGCCGGACAGTCATCGTCGACGCGGCGACGGATGTCGTCGATCTCGAGCGTTTCGCCGGACAGCTCGCGGAGCTCTTCGTAGTCGCCGTCGACGACGAGCTCGACGATGTCCTCGAGCACCTTGGCCATCGCGTCGGGTACCAGCTCGAGCCCGGGCGGGATCGCCGTCAGTGGCTTGAGCTCGTACCCGGGCTCCAGCCCGAGGCGCTTGTAGAAGTAGTCCTCGCAGGCCTCGCGGGCCTGGCGCCGGATGGCTTTCGGGATCGCGGCGGCGCCGAGCGCGAAGAAACCGGCCTCGATCGCCTCCTCCAGCGTGTTGTGGCGGCGGGTGAGCTGGGCGGTGACGACGCGCCCGTGCTCGGTCTCGCGCGCGATCGACGCGCCGTCCAGGAACATGGACGGCACCTCGTGGCGGTCGTAGCCCGGGCAGGTGCGCACGGCGGAATGAAGGACGATGAGGTGATCTCCCACGGCCGTCCATCCTACGAGCGTGACGTCGCACACGCCCGGGCTGGTGTTGTCGGGCCGAGCCGCTACTCTGGACTACGTCAGACAGCGAGGGCAACCAGAGGGCGAGACCTTCTCATGAACGTCCCCTTTCCAGCGAAAGCCGCCTGATCTTCTGATGGCCGAGAGTCCACCCACGGGTGGGCTTTCCGCGTTTAAGGGGCCTCCGGGACATCCCTGACCCGTGTCGGGGGAACTCCTAATGGAATCCTGACGGACCGAGAGCGACAGTGGTGGGCATAACGATGCCGGCGCCACAACATGACACGCCACCGGGCCTTCCCTGGCGGCACCTCCACCACCCGCTTGTCTTCCGGCCGCGCGTCCCGCGTCTCCCCCGCCTCCAGGGGCTCGGCGCCGCCGCGCGCGCCGTCACCGTCCCCGGCAGCGTTGCCGGTGGAGCACCTGCGCTGCACGCGCGGGTCGCGCAGGAACGTCTCGTCGCGCACGGCTATCTCGCGGCGGAGGCCGTCACCGGCCGCTATGACCGCGCCACACTCGACGCGGTCGCGCGGTTCCAGGCCGGGCAGCGACTGCCCGCCGACGGCACGCCCGACGCGCGCACCGCCGACGCGCTGCTCAGCCCGCCGACGGGCTGAGCGCGGAGCGCGCCAACCCGGCGAGCTTCACCGCCACCACGCCGGCGAGCACGCTTGGCACGGTGAGGACGAGCACCTCGACGAGCTCGCCGAACTCGTCCAACCCCCCGCAGCGCGTCGTGACGACGTCGACGTCGTACGTCGTGGTGCAGCGTTCCGGGAGCACGACCGCGACGAGGAAGACGAGCGTGACGGTCGGCGCCCACCAGCGTCCGTGGATCGCGCCGACGATCGCGCAGGGCAGGAAGACCACGAGCCCGTAGAACAGCTCGCGCGTGTGCACGGGCCATTCACCCGTGTCGAGATCGACGAACCCCCACACCATCGGCAGCCAGTAAGCCGCGAACAGCACTGTGGCGATCAGCGGCCGCATCGGCCCTGACCGTACCGGCCGATCAGGGTGTGCGCAGCAGTTCGACGAGCGCGGCGCCGGCGGCCCGCGACGAGGTGGTCGCGAGGTTGCGGTCCACGTTCTCGACCGTGTCGCAGCGCTGGTGGTAGCACTTGTCCAGCCCGGTGAAGATGCCACCCGTGGGGATGCCCGCCTCGTCGAACGGCGCGTGGTCGGAGGCGCCGCCGAGCGTCGTGTTCGGCGCGTCGGCGCCGAGCGTGCGGCGGAGCGCCGTGGCGATCCGTTCATTGCCGGTGTACACGGACGGCGTGGCTCCGGGCGAGCCGACCATGTCGAGGTTCACGTAGGCCGCGATCCGGCGCCGTTCCGTCCGCGAGAGCTCGTTCACGTAGTACGTCGAACCGACCAGGCCGATCTCCTCCGCGCCCCAGAACCCGAACCGCAGCGCCGCACCTTCGGGCAACGGCCGTCCGCCGAGCTCCTCCGCCGTCTCGAGCACGGCCGCGACGCCGCTGCCGTTGTCGTTCAGACCCGGACCAGCGGGCACCGAGTCCAGGTGACCGCCGGCCATCACGACGCGCGGCGCGCCGGTCGCGCCGCTCTCCGCGATCACGTTGGGAGCGCGCACGGTCGTCGTCTGCGCCTGGACCCGCACCCGCACGCGCTTGCCGGTGAGCCCGGCGCCGCGATCCCCCACGGCGATCACGGGAATCCGGACCGAGCGCTCCAGCGATCCGCGGACGGGATCCGGGTCGCTGACGATCACCGCCGCGGCCCCCGCGCGCTGCGCGCCGAGCACCTTCGCGCGGAACGTGCAGCCGCCGCGCCGGACGAGCGCGATCTCGCCTCGCTCCAACGCATTGAACGACGCGCGCGCACAGCCGGTGCCGGTCTTGCGCACCGTGCCGGCCGCTGAGCCGCTGCCGGAGAACCGCAGCGTGGCCACCTCGTACTGGCGCCCGCCGGGGACGGTCAGGCGCGGCGACGAGCGTTCACGGAACACCGGCTGACGCACCTCCTGAACCTGCACGCGATACCCCGCGGCCCGCAGGCGCCCGGCGATGTAGTCGGCGGTCGCGCGTTCCCCGGGCGTCCCCGTAGCGCGGTTGCCACCATTCTCGTTCGCGATCCGCTGGAGCGCGTCGAGATGCTCACCCAGGCCCTCGGGGGTGATCCGCTGCTCGACGCCCTCGAGCGGGAGCGTCGGGACCTGCGCCGCCTGCTCGTCGCTCCTGCCGCCGGTGAGCAGCAGGAACGTGACGACAGCCGCGGCGAGCGCGACTACGAGCGACGTCGATCGAACAGCCATGCGGCGACGACTCCTCCGACGGCACCGAACGCGTGGCCCTGCCAGGACACGCCGGGTGTGGGCACGAACCCGAACGCGAGCGTGCCGCCGTAGACGAACAGCACGGCGACGCCGACCGCCAGGTGCAACCCGCGGCGGCTATAGATGCCGCGCGCGATCAAGTAGGTGATGAAGCCGAAGACGATGCCGCTCGCGCCGATGTGCAGCGTCGAGGCAGGCGCCACGAGCCACACGCCGAGGCCGCCGACCAGCGCGACGATCGCGGTCACGCCCGCGACGCGCGCCAGCCCGCTGAGCGCGATCACGGCGCCGAGGATGAGGAACGGGATCGTGTTGCCGAACAGGTGCCCGAAGCCGCCGTGCAGGAACGGCGCGGTGGCGATGCCGACCAGGCCCTCGGGATCACGCGGCCGGATCCCGGCGGAGTCCAGGTCCCCGGCGACGACGTCGACGATCTCGACGACCCACATCACGGCGGCCATCGCCGCCACCAGCATCAGGCCGCGGACACGATCGTCCTTCTGCGGCGCCGTCGGCTCGATCGTGTTCACCATGGCCGCGAACGATAGGCCGATTCGCTTACGCGTACCTCAACGCTTGAACGGGTCCGAGAAGCGCTTGTCGGTGAGCACGCGCCGGTCGGTCAGCGTCTTGAGGAACGCGACGAGGTCGGCCTTGTCGCCGGCGGTCAGCTCGATCTGGGTGATCAGCGGATCCTTGTACGGGTTCGCGCGCCCGTCACCGGCGAGCGGACCGTCGGTGATGTTGCGCCCGGCGCCCGCGTAGTGCTCGACGGCGGCTTCCAGCGTCGGGACCGATCCGTCGTGCATGTACGGCGCCGTGACGCCGACGTTGCGCAGCGACGGCGCCTTGAACGCACCCATGTCCTTCGCCACGCCGGTGAGCTCGAAGACGCCGCGGTTGGGCTCGGGGAACGCGCCCGTCCCGCCCAGGTTGTAGAGGCCGGTGTTGTGGAACAGCGGCTTGACGTTCGGTGAGCCCTTGTAGGTGACCTGGTCGTTGAAGATGAACGAGCCGTGGCAGTGGTGGCACTCGGCGCGCTCTCCCATGAACAGCTCCATGCCGCGCTTCTCGGCCGCGGTGAAGCGCTCCTTGCCGGTCAGGTAGCGGTCATAGCGCGAGTCGGCGGAGACGAGGCTGCGCTGGAAGGAGGCGATCGACTTGATGATCGTCGACCACGTGATCGGCTGCTTCTGGCCCGGGAAGGCCTTCTGGAAGCGGGCCTTGTACCAGGGGTCCTTGAGGATGCGCCGGAGCACCTGGTCCTTGTTGGCGTCGGTGACGCCCATCTCGACCGGGTCGGCGCTGAACAGCGGCACCTCCATCTGGCGCTCGAGCGTGACGAGCGAGGGATTGGCCCAGGTCAGCGTCGAGTTGTAGACGACGTTGATCAGCGACTGCGCGCCACGCGGGTGCGCCTGCCCGGTCGAGCCGATGGCCTGGGCCTTGCCGTCGGTGAACGCCAACTCCTGCCGGTGACAACTCCCGCACGACTGCGTGCCGTTGCCGGACAGGCGCACGTCGTAGAACAGCCGTCGGCCGACGGCGACCTTCGCCGCGCTCATCGGGTTGTTGGACGGGACGTTCGGTTTCGGGAACCCCTTCGGGAGCTCCCAGCGGTACTCGCGCGGCGCTGATGCCGACGCCATCGACTGCACCACGAACGCGGCCGTGGCGATGCCGACGAGCGTCAGGGACCAGCGCCGCGCGCGACTCACCGGTCGATCGCCTTGAAGACGGTCTGCTTCGCGGTGAGGCCGAAGGCGGCGAACACGCCCGCGCACTCGGGGTCGGTCGGGCCGGACATGCAGCCCGGCGCGTTGCCCTTGTTGACCGTGATGTCGTTGCCGGCGAGCATCGCCTGCACGTCGACCGCCACCTGCTGCTCGGCGGGATCGAACTGCTTCAGACGGACGTTGGGCCGGTTGGAGGCGGCGCAGCTGACGGTCGCGCCGGTGGCCGGGTTGCCCTGGCAACCCGCGCTGCCGAGGTGGACGAAGAACGACTTCGCCGTCCAGCTGCCGGTCGCGCCGCCGGGATCGGCGAACTCGATCTTGGTGAACTTGCGCCCGGCCTGCCACGACCAGGCCATCGCGGCGCTGTTGAGCGGCGCGGGCACGGCGGGGGCGTCGGTGTGGTTGAGCGCGAACGGCACGCCGACCGTCCAGCGCACGCCGACGTAGTTGCCCTTGGGCACCGTGCCGCGCACCACGGCGTTCATGGCCGCGTCGCCGTCCACCGCGCACGAGCCGGTGCCGTTCTCGAGGTCGATCAGCGTCACACCGACGCCGTCCCGGGTGATGCGGAACGCGGAGTTCTTCGCCAGGTTGACCGGCACGAGCTTGCCGCCGCGGCGGATCAGCTTCACGTCGGAGACGAAGAAGCGCAGGTCCTGCAGCTGCGCGGCCTGCGCCGTCGAGCCCAGGCCCGGGATCGGTGTCCCGCACGCGACGGGTTCCTCACCGGCGACCGCGGCGAACTTGATGTCGACCTTCTGCTGCTTGGCGGCCTGTGCGGGCGCAGCGGACAGCGCCAGCGCCAGCGCGATCGCGCCGCACACTCGTACGTGGTGCATTCGTCTCCTACGACGGAATGGAATGAGTGGGACGCGTCCCGCGGCGGGTGAGAGGGTCCGCCGCGGGACACGTGAGAGGCGACCACAGCCGGGATGAGGGCCCGGCCGGCGGCCACTTTCGGAGCCTGCGTGAGGAGAGGTGGGTCACGCAGGCTCCGCACCGCCGGCTCGGGGCACGAGCCGGCGGCACGCTTCGAAAAGGGCGGCGCTAGAGCGCCGCGGCGCAGACGGGCGGGCCGCGGAACGTCCGCGGTGCCCTCGCGAAGAGCGAGCGATGGAGGCTCGGCCGGGCCGGCCGCCAGCGCTGTTGCGGCACGCGCCGCGTTCGGGGCGCAGACCGGACGCGAAGAGCGATGAGGCGCTCCTCGCCGACGTAGCGCCCACTGGCCAGCAGCGTGAAGATCGCCACGAGCGGCAGCGCGAAGAGCGCGGCGCCCGGTCCTGCCGTGAAGAGCACGGCGAGCACCACGAGGGCGGCGATGTATGCACGGTGTGACCGCATGACCATTTTCAGCAATAGCGCACCCTGGGGGACGCCGTCAAGTGGCGATTTCCAGGACTTTTGCTGGGTCCGGGCAGGGGTCAGCAACGCGCCGCGGGCGCGTGTTCATTCACCGCTGCTGGGCGAGTGCGAGCGGCGGTGGCCGCATCGCGAGGGCGGTCGCGAACGACCGTCCGACGGGCCGCACGACGAGCGGCAGCCGCGGACGCGGCGACGACGAGGCACGGACGCGGACGGCGTGCGGTGCGCGGGCGCGCAGGCGCTCGATCAGCGCCTCGCCCGGCCGCACGCCTGCTGTGAGCAGCGCGAGCAGGAGCAGCGCGGGAGCGAAGGCGAACGCGAGCCCGGGATCGGCGATCCCCGCTCCGAGCACCAGCACCAGCAGCGCGAGGAACGCGAGCACGGTGCGGCGCGGCATGACCAACGCGCGCTGCATGACCAAGCGGAGTATTACCCGCTCGCCCCGCTCACCGCAAGCTCATCAACCACCGCGGTGGCCGCCCGGGCGATCAAGGCGTCGTCGTGCTCATCCTCCTTGCCCGGCCGGTTGGACATGATCGCGAGCACGATCGGCTCGCGATCCGCAGGCCACAGGACCGCGATGTCGTTGCGCGCCCCATAGGTCGCGCCGGTGCCCGTCTTGTCCCCCACCACCCAGCCGTCCGGCACGCCGGCCCGGATGAGCGCGTCGCCCGTCGTGTTCCGGCGCAGCCAGCGGATGAGCTGCCGGCGCTCGGCGTTCGGGAGCAGGTCCCCGAGCACGAACCGGTCGAGGTTCTGCGCGAGCGCCCGCGGCGTGCTCGTGTCGCGCGTGTCCCCCTTCTCCCAGAAGTTGAGCTCCGGCTCCGGCCGTTCCATCCGCGTGACGTCGTCGCCCGCTTCTCTGAGCAGCGCGTCGAGCCCAGTCGGTCCGCCGAGCTGCAGCAGCAACAGGTTCGCGGCGGTGTTGTCGCTGTAGCGCACGGCGGCATCGCACAGCTGCTTGAGCGTCATGCTCGACCCGAGCTTGCGCTCGGTCACCGGCGAATACGCGTTCACGAGGGTCGTGATCTCCACCGGCGTGTCGAGTTCGTCGAGCCCGTACTCGCTCAACATCACCGCCGCGGCGAGCGCCTTGAACGTCGATGCGAACGGGAACCGCCCATCGGCCCGATACGCGACCTCGCGCCCGGAGCCGGTGTCGAGCGCGTACACCCCGAGCCGCGCGTCGAACTCCCGCTCGAGCCGCTTGAAGGCGCGGGTGTCCACCGGCTTCGCGGTCGCGGTCGCGGTCGCGCTCGGCGTCACGGTGGGTGTCGGGGCCTGCGGCTTCTGCGTGTCACCGCCGCACGCCACGAGGAGCGCAGCAGCGCACACGATCGGACTTCTTCTCAACACGCCATCGACAGATACCGCGTTTCGTCTCCCTCGTGCCCCAGGGTTTCTTCACGTCCCCATCACGAACGCTTAGGGGAAGTCCCCCATACCGACCGGGGGTGCCCGACTCGAGGATGCGGCGATGCGCCGACTCCTCCTTCCTCTCGTCCTGCTGACCCTCGCCTGCCCCGCCGCCGCGAACGCCTCCGTGCTGTCGACCGTGTCGGGCGGCACGCTCACCGTGACCGGTGATGCGGCCGACGACCGCATCACCATCG
Source organism: Solirubrobacter taibaiensis (assembly GCA_027587225.1). Taxonomy (GTDB): domain Bacteria; phylum Actinomycetota; class Thermoleophilia; order Solirubrobacterales; family Solirubrobacteraceae; genus Solirubrobacter; species Solirubrobacter taibaiensis. Next base: position 78,507 of record JAPDDQ010000018.1, on the reverse strand, counting down.
GGCCGGGCGTGACCGTCAACGGCCAGAGCTTCGCGGGCGTGACCCGGCTCGCGGTCCGGTCCGGGGCGGGCGCGGATGAGATCCGCATCGACGGCGTCGTGCTCCCGGCGACGATCGAGTCCGGCGCCGGTGCCGACGTGATCACCGGCGGGCCCGGGCCGGAGGTGATCCTGGCCGGCGACGACGCCGACCTGGTCGCCGGTGGCGCGGGCCAGGACACGATCCTGCTCGGCGCCGGGGACGACACGGCGCTCGAGACCGACGGCAGCGTCGACGGCCAGAGCGGCGCCGACACGGTGCGCTTCGACGGCGGCGACGAATCCGAGGAGTTCACGTTGCAGGCGGTCGGCACGCACGCCCGGATCGTCCGCGACACCGGCGGGCTGATCGACGTGGCGGGCGTGGAGACGGCGGAGGTGTTCGCGGGCGGTGGGCAGGACCTGGTGGACGTCGGCGATCTGTCCGCCACCGAGCTGACGCGCCTCGACACCGACCTCGGGCTGTTCGACGGCGCGCCGGACAGCGTGTTCGTCTCCGGGACCGACGGCAACGACGGCATCGGCGCGTCGATGCTCGGTGACGCCGTGCGCGTGTCCGGCCTGAAGGCTGATGTGCGGGTCGAGCGCGCGGGCGACGATCGCGTGACCGTCCAGGCGCGCGGCGGCAACGACAAGCTGACCGCGATCGGCACGGTGCCCGGGATCACGCTCGAGGGCAACGAGGGCGACGACGACATCACCGGCGGCGCCGCGGCCGAGACGCTGCGCGGCGGGCCGGGCAACGACCGCGTGCGCGGCAACGGCGAAGCGGATCGGGTCGAGCTCGGTGAGGGCGACGACGTCGCCACAGTCCGGCTCGCCGACGGCGCCGACACGATCTCCGGCGACGGCGGCGTCGACCGCCTGGCCGTGCCGGGCACCAGCGCCGACGAGGTCGTCGAGGTCCGCGCCACGCGCGTCGGCCCGGCGACCGTGGCGGGAGTCGAGACGGTCGAGCCCGCTCCGGCCAGTGGCACCGACACCGTGGACGTGGGCGACCTGACCGGGTCGGCGATCAAGACCGTGGCCGTCGACCTCGGCGGGCTCGACTCACGCGTGGACACCGTCGCCGTCTCCGGTACCCCGGGTCCGGACAAGATCAAGGTCGCCCCCAGCGGCGCCGGCCACGTGGTGACCGGCCTCACCGCGGCCGTCACGATCAACACGACCGATCCCGGGCAGAAGGTCGTGGTCGACGGCGGCGAAGGCGACGACGAGATCGACGCGAGCACGATGATCAAGGACAAGACGCAGCCGTTCCTGTTCGGTGGGCCGGGCAAGGACATCGTGGTCGGCTCGCCGGGCCAGGATGTCGTCACGGGCGGTACCGGCGTCGACGTGGCGCTCCTCGCCGGCGGTCTGGACACCTTCACCTGGGCCGCGGGCGACGGCGGCGACATCGTCGAGGGCGGCGCGGGTACGGACTTCCTGCGGATGGACGGCACCGCCGCGAACGAGACCATCAGCGTCTCCCCGGTCGGCGGCCGCGCCCGCGCGACGCTCGCGGCCGAGAGCGTCGACCTCGGCGACGTCGAGCGGTTCGACATCCTGCCCGGCGCCGGCGCGGACCTGATGCGGGTCGGCGACATGAGCGGCACCGACGTCACGAACGTCGACTTCCCGTTGACCGTCGCGCGGGCCTCGACGGTTCGCGACGGCAGCCCGGACAGCGTGCGCGTCGAGGGCACCAACGGCACGGACAAGATCTCCGCGACCACCGGCGGCGCGTTCGTCTTCACGACCGGGCTCGCGGCGAAGACGACCGTCGGGTTCGGCGAACCGTCGCTGGATCACCTGCACGTCGACACCAAGCTCGGCAACGACCTCGTCAGCGTCGCCCCGTCGGTCCACCAGCAGTTGCTGTTCACGTCATCCTGAAGGAGCGATGACGTTCGACGACTTCGAGAGCAAGCGCATCCCCACCCCGCGCGGAGACATCTTCGCGCGGGTCGGCGGTGATGGCCCACCGCTGCTGCTGGTGCACGGCTATCCCGAGACGCACCTGATGTGGCATCCCGTCGCGCCCGGCCTGGCGGAGCGGTTCACCGTCGTCGCCGTCGACCTGCCGGGGTACGGCGACTCGTTCCGCCCGCCCGTGTCCGACGATCACGCGTCTCACTCCAAGCGCGCGCTGTCGGAGGATCTGGTCGCCGCGATGGCCGCGCTCGGCTTCGACGCGTTCGCGGTCGCCGGGCACGACCGCGGCGCGCGCGTCTCCTACCGGATGGCGCTCGACCATCCCGACGTCGTCACGCGCCTCGCCGTACTGGACGTCGTGCCCACGGGTGAGGTGTGGCGCCGCGCCGACGCGACGCTCGCCCTCGGGTACTGGCACTGGGCGTTTCTCGCGCAGCCGGCGCCGCTCCCGGAGCGGCTGATCAGCGCCGACCCGGACGGCTTCTGGCTCGCGGCCGAGCGGATCGGGCTCAAGCCCGGCGACCCGCGCTATCCCGACGCGGTCCTGCGGGCGTACCGCGCGCAACTCGACGATCCCGCGTTCATCACGGCCATGTGCGAGGACTACCGCGCGGGCGCGACGATCGACCGCGAGCACGACGACGCCACCCAGAGCTCGATCGCCTGCCCGGTGCGCTCGCTCTGGGGCGGCGCGGGCGGCCTCCCGCGCTTCTACGCGGACCCGCTGGAGCCGTGGCGGACGTTCGCGCCGGACATCACCGGCCGAGCCGTCGAAGGCGCTTCGCACTTCCTCGTCGAGGATGCGCCCGAGGAGGTCCTCGCGGACCTCCTCGCGTTCTTCATCGCTTGAGCGTGAGCTTCAGCGTCCCCTGAGGCAGGACGGCGTTGACGGCGAGGCTGCGCTTGCGGCGGAGCGCGGCACGGCCGGCGCTGGTGAGCGGCACGCGTACAGTCGCGGTCTTGCCCGCGCCGATCCGGAGCTTCGCGCTTCCCAGGGTGCGCGCGCGGCCGGTGCGTGGGACGAGCTTGAGCGTGCCGGTGCACGGTGTCGCCTGGGTGCAGCGCAGGCGGACGGCGGCGCGGCCGGCGCGCACGCGCGCGGTGGTCGAGACGGCTTGCAGCGGCGGCGTGACCGGCGTGGTTCCCGCCGCCCCAGGGGTCGGGGTGACCGGCGGCGGAGGCGGTGGCGCGACCGCGGGCAGGCACGCCGTCGTGGGATCGGCGGGCGCGACCGGTCGCAGGTTCGAGCCGGTCATCGGCACGCCGCACCAGTCGTACTGCAGCAGCACCTCGTAGCCGTCCATCAGGCCCACGTCGGTGTTGGACTCGTTCAGCGCGAGCGCCGGATGCAGGAACGCGGCCCGCGCCTGGTTGGCGGTGGACCCGAACAGGAAGCCGTGCGCGCCGCGGTCGTTCACCGGCAGCGAACCCGGGCCCGCGCCGACCACCACGAGGATGTCGTTGAACTGGGACCCGGTGGTGTCACCGACGCCCGACCCCGCCGGGAGGTTGACCGCGAACTCGTTGACCTGGTCGGCCACGGGCTGGAAGACCGGCGAGACCACCTTCGTCGTGCAGCAGAGGCCACTGCCCGAGGAGACGATCGCGAACGCCAGCGGCGCGGGCGCGGTGCCGCTGCGCACGCGGACCTTCGTCACCGCGCCCGCTCCCCGCGGCACGTAGGTGTTGGCGATGATGTCGCCGGTCGGCCCGTACTGCGTCGACCACCACATGCACGACGTCATGCCGGTGTTGATGAACTGGATCTGGCCGGCGCCGAGCCCGATGTACGGGCGCGCGAGGCACTGGTTGGCGCCGCCCGGCAGGTTCAGGTTGGCCGGGGCCTGAAGCGCGCTGCCGTTGGTGGCCAGCACGGGCGCCTGAGCGCGGGCGGGCGGGGCGAGCAGCGCGGCGGCGACGAGCGCCAGAGCGAAGGCGCGAGAGACGAGAGCATCCATGCCCCGCCAACCGTAATCCGCTCCGCGCCTCCCGTCCCGCCGCTCCGCAGCGCGTCTACGCAACCTTGCGTAGACGCACTCCCGCGACCGTGCCCGTGATCCTCGTTCCCGTCTGCGTGGTGCGGAGTGTGAGCCGGGCCGAGGAGACCGCGCGGCCGCGCACCCGGAGCCGGGTGATGAACGCACTGCCGTCCCGGCGCAGCGTGCCGTCCGCGACCGCGCCGCTGACGACGCGCGCGGCGTCGATGCGGATGCCGTCACCGGCGGCCACGTAGGCGCCGCCGCGCAGCGCGCCGACGGTGCCGAAGAGCTGCGTCAGCTCCGCGGTCGCCTGGGCGTCGGCGGCGGTGGCGAGCGCGACGGCCACGGCACGGCGGGCGGGCGTGCCGGCAAGCTCCGCCGCGCGCCGCGCCGGGCGGGCGACGACGTCCGGCGGGCTGCCGGCCGTGCGGCACCGGTTGGCGTCGGTGCGCAGGCGCCGAACGAACTCGATCGCCATCGCCGCGGCGCACGGGTCGGCGTCGGGCGTGTGCCCGGCGTTGCCGATCACCGCGAACGTCGCCCGCGGGAACTGCGCCGCGGCGGCCCGGCCTTGCTCGACCGGCGTGTTCGTGTCCAGGTCACCGGACTGGACGAGCACCGGGACGTCCGGCAGCGAGCGACCTTCCAGCGGCGAGCCGGTCAGCGCACCGGGCCAGCCGATGCAGGCCGGTCCGCCCCACACCCCGGACTGGAACCAGGCGCTCGCGGAGAACGGCGTGAACGCGGCCGGCTCGAGCACGGACAGCGCGCCGTCGAACGCGGCCTTGCGGTCCGCGAACGGCGTCGCGCGGTCGAACGGCATCGGGTAGTCGTGGCAGGTGGTGGCGGCGAGCTGGGCGACGCTGACGGCCTCCGGCGGGAAGGTGACGATCGCGGCCTGGAACAACCGCGCCCGCGCCGCGAGGCGCTGCAGCAACGCGTAGTCGTGGTCGAGCGCTGCGGCGACCGCGGCCGGCAGCAGGCCGTAGACGGACGGGTCGCCGCGGCCGTAGGTCGCCATCGCCAGCTCGGCCTCCCCCAGCGTCAGCTCTACGGGGCCGTTCGCCGTCGGGGCGGTGAAGCGCACCGGCGCCTTGCGCAGCCGCTGCGCAAGGCGAGCGAGATCGTCGAGCACCCGGCGGCCGGAGCACTCGCCCGTTCGCCGGCACACCCGCTCGATGCTCTCCCGCACGCCTCCCGCCAGGTCGCGCGCCCACGGGTCGAACGCAAGCGGATAGGCGCCGCTCAGCACCATCGAACGCACACGTTCGGGGTGCCGCGCGGCGTACACCGGCAGCAGGAACGTGCCGTAGGACTGGCCGTAGAGGTCGAGTTGCTCGATCCCGAGCTTCGCCCGCACCGCCTCGAAGTCGTCGGCGGTGGCGGCTGCCCCGTAGAAGTTCGCGCGCGGTCCGAGGTCGGCGCCGCAGGTGGCGACCAGCCCGGCCAGGTCGAGCGTGAGCGGGTCCCGCGCCGCCAGCGACGGGCACGCCAACGCGCCGGAGCCGCCCGTCCCGCGCGGGTCGATCAGCAGCAGGTCGCGGCGCTCACGCAGTGGGGCGAACAACTCCTCGTAGGTCGCGGCTTCGGCGATCGCGCCGCTGCCGGGGCCGCCGGGGTTCGGGACGATCGTGCCGAGTGCCGGGCGGCCGGTGTCCGCACGGGGCACGAGCGCGTAGGCGACGTCAAGCGTGCCGGCGGCTGGGTCGGCGCGGTCGAGCGGCACGGTCACGGTGCCGCACTGCGCGCGCGGCGGGCAGGGCGTGTCCGCTCGGGCCGTGGCCGGCGCCAGCAGCGCCGCGGCCAGGGCGAGTACGAGGACTGGGGAGGTCATCGACCGAGTGTCCGGGCGCGGAGGGCGCCTGTCATCGCCCGTCGCGCCGGGTGCCACTCGGCCGAATGGCCGATCTTCGGCGACCCCGTCTCCGCCTTACGGCAGAGGACGACCGGGCGTGACGAGCCCGCTCTCATAGGCGAGCACGACGGCCTGGACGCGGTCACGCAGCTCGAGCTTGGCCAGCAGGCTCGACAGGTGCGTCTTGATCGTGCCCTCGCTGACGACCAGCTGCGCCGCGAGCTCGCTGTTGCTCATCCCGCGCGCCAGCAGCACCAGCACCTCGCGCTCGCGCGACGTGAGCGACTCCACCCGCGCACGCACGCCCGGGTCCACCGGGTGGCGCGTGAACTGCTCGATGATCCGCCGCGTCACCGACGGTGCCAGCAGCGCGTTGCCCGCCGCCACGGTGTGGACGGCCTCGACGAGCTGCTCAGGCGGCGCGTTCTTGAGCAGGAAGCCGCTCGCGCCTGCCTGCAGCGCCTCGAAGATGTAGTCGTCGCGCTCGAACGTGGTGAGGATCACCACGCGGCTACCGGTGATCTGCCGCGTCGCCTGCAGGCCGTCGCCGCCCGGCATCTGGATGTCCATCAGCACGACGTCGGGTTTGAGGCGTCGTGTCGCATCCACGGCCTGCTCGCCGGTGGCCGCCTCCCCGATCACCTCGATGCCGGGATCGGACTCGAGGATCATGCGGAATCCGGCCCGCACGAGCGACTGGTCGTCCGCCAGCAGGACGGTGGTGCTCACGTCGGCAGCGTCGCCTTGACCACGAACCCACCGGCAGCGCCCGGGCCGGCGCTGAGCTGGCCGCCGTGCAGGGCGGTGCGTTCGCGCATGCCGATCAAACCGAGGCCGGACCGCGAACTGCCGTTGCCGGCCCGGCCGTCGTCGACGATCTCCAGCTCGACCGCGTCCGCCGCGTAGCGCACGTGGACGTCGGCCCGTGATGCGTTTGCGTGCTTGAGCGTGTTCGTGAGGGCCTCCTGCACGATCCGGTAGGCCGAGACGTCGACCGTCGGAGGCAGCGCGCGCGGTGCCCCGTCGACGGAGATCGCGACGGTCAGCGGCAGGCTCTCGGTCAGCTGCGTGAGCTGCTCGAGCCCCGGCTGCGGGGCCAGCTCGTCGCGGTCGCCCTCCTGGCGCAGGAAGCCGAGCAGGCGATGCAGCTCGGCGACGGCCTGTCGGCTCGACGCCTCGATCGCCGCCAGCGCGGTCTTGGCCTGGTCGGGGTCGCGGTCGATCACGAGCCGCGCCGCTCCCGCCTGGACGCCCATCGTGCTCACGTGGTGCGCGACCACGTCGTGCAGCTCGCGCGCGATCCGCACCCGCTCTTCGAACACGGCGTGCTCGGCCTGCACGGTGCGTTCGCGCAGCGTGTAGCCGGCGAGCCAGGCGATCGCGAACAGGACGGGGACGAAGAGGTAGGCGCCCGCGGTGTGGCCGGGGTCGTTGTACACCACGACGCCCGCGGCGCCGACCGTGATGGCGAGTCCGGCCCGCCCCTGAGCGGCGTCCGGCAGGTTGCCGAGCAGTAGCGCGGCGGCCATCCCGGCGGCGAACACGGCGAAGTTGTCGACCGTGAGGCGGCCGTCGATGAACGTGATCGCGGCGGCGAGCAGCCAGGTCGCCGCCGGGGCCGCGAACGGGAAGCGGCGGCGGGCGAGCAACGTCAGCACGACGGCCGCCGTCATAGGAACGGCGAACCACTCGTCGGTGGTCACGTCGTCCCAGACGGCGGCTTCGAGCGTGGCCTCGATCGCGCCGATCACGATCAGCAGGTCGAAGCCGTAGCGGCGCGCGAGCGAGCTCACGCGCCGAAACTAGCGCAGCTTGATCGTGCGCTTGAAGTGCAGGCCGCCGCGGACGATCGCGGACTGCAGCGAGTTCAGGCGCGCGCCGTAGAGCGAGAGCGGCGGGAAGCGGTAGCCCTCGACGCGGATGGTGTCGCCGGAGCTCTTGGAGTTGAGGATGTCGCAGACGTCCTGGAACTTGCGCACCGGCGTGCCGTCGATCTCGTAGATCGTGTCGCCGAACTCGAACTTCTTCTTGTCGGCGGGCGAGCCGGCGTCGACGCTGAGGATGACGAGCGCGCTGCCCTGGCGGCCGGTCGTGCGCGGGCGCAGCGGGAGCTGGCCGCCGGTCATCGGCAGCAGCTGCCAGCCCACGAAGCCGCTGTTCTTGCCGGCCTGCAGGTCGGCGAGCATCGACTTCACGCGGTCGATGCCGATCGCGGCGTTCTGGTTCTGGCTGCCGCCGCGGCCGCTCGTGAACGTGTTGACGCCGATCACCTCGCCCGCCTCGTTGAACAGCGGGCCGCCGGAGTTGCCGCCGTTGAGCGGCGCCTGGTGCTGGATGACCTCCGGCAGCGCCGGCGACGCGTTCCCGAGCCGGGTCTTGCCCGTCGGCGCGGACACGATCCCCTCGGAGGCCTGCAGCGTCCGGTCCGAGACGCGCTCCTCGAACGCGGACGGGTAGCCGAGCGCGATCACGCGGTCACCGGCGGCGACCTTGGAGGACGTGCCGAGCTGGGCCTCGACGAGCGTCTTCGGCGTGGGCCGCAGGGAGACCAGCGCGAGGTCCTCGCACGGGGCCTGCGACACGACCCGGGCGCTGATCTCGGGACCGCTGCCGACCTTGGCCTTGATCGACGTCTGGCCGGCGACGACGTGCGCGTTCGTGAGCACGAGGCCCTTCTCGGCGTCGACCACGATGCCGGAGCCGCCGCCGGACAGCGTCGTCTTGCGGCCGCGGTTGAAGCCGGGCCCACGCGTGGTGAGCTCGACGGTGGACGGCGAGCCCTTCTTGATCTGCTGCGCGACCGTGAGCGTCTTCGGCTCGATCGGGCTCTTCACAGCTTTGGCGTCGCCTTCGTCGTGGCCACCACCGGCGGCGAGCGCGACCGCCACGCCGGTGATCGCGAGCACGCCGAACACCCCGCCGCCGATGAGGACCCCACGCGGGAGGGCGCGGGAAGGCACGGTGGGCTGCTTGGCAGGGGTGACCGGGACCGCGAGCGGCGTGCGCGGCGTGTCCTGGCTGCGGACGCGGCCGAACTGCGTCGGCTGCGCGGAGCGGCCGAGCGGGTCGAGCACGTTGAGCTTCGTCTGGCCGACCTCGACGACGTCGCCCGCCTGCAGGCGCCGGCGCGTCGTCACGCGCTCGTTGTTGACGTACGTGCCGTTGGTCGAGCCGAGATCCTGGATCTCGATGCCCCCGTCGGGCGTGGCCTGGATGCGCGCGTGGCGGCGGCTGAGCTCCGGGTCGTCCGCGAGGCGGCCGTTGTCGTCGTCGGCGAGCCGCCCGATCACGAACTCGCCGGAGCCGATGACGATCTCCCGGCCCTTGGCGTTGCCGTCCGTGACCAGGAGCTTGTGCGTGTCCGTCGGGGTCATGGACGGAGTTCTATGAGCGCGCCGCGGTGCGCTCTAGGGCCCCATGGTGTCGTCGGGGGTCACCCCACGCGATAGCCCGCGTCCTCGAGCCGCGCGAACGCGGCCGCGAGCGCGGACTCGGCACGGCGGGCGGCGCCGCGGGCTTGCGCGTACGCGCCCTCCCGGCCCGCGCGGGCGGCCTGTGCGGCGTCGCCGTACGCGTCGGCGGCGGCGGTGATGCGGGTGGTGAGCGAGCGTGCGAGCTCGCGCTCGGCGGGGCCGGCGGCGAGCTCCGTGGACGCTGCTTCGTCGTATGCGGTGGCGAGCGCGGCGAGGGCGTTGCCCTGGGCCTTGCGAGTACGGGCCCGGTCGAGCGCCGTGCTGGACGCGGCGCGCGCGGTCTCGAGATCGGCGGCGAGCCCGTCCACGTCCTCCGCGAACGCGGGGCTCGGCCCGACCGGCAGTGCCTCGTGGCCCGTGAGTCTCAGGGAGGCGGCAGTCTGGTCGCACGCGCGCTGCGGTCCGTGGCACGCGACCGCCGCCGCGCCCGTGGCGAGCGGGACCACGTACACCGTGAGCGGCTTGTCGAACCCGTTCGGCCGCAGGTCGCGGTAGCGCACGGCCTGCGTGTCGCCGAGCAGCACGCGGTCGTCGGTGCCGGGCGGCGTGCCGAGCCCGTCGAGGAACGCCGCGGGCAGGAGCTGCGGACCGGACACGTCCTGCAGCGTCCCGGCCACCGCGGCCCCGTCCTGTGCCCGGACCGACACGGGGTCCTTGAAGTCGAGCCCGGGAATCACCGGCGCCTGCGCCCGCTGCCATCCGGACGGCGCCGTGAGTCGCACGCCACCGGCCGAGACGGTGACCGGCGTGGGCGCCGCGACGGGCTCGGGCGCCCCGGAACGCCCGGCGAGGAACGCGGCCGCGGCCGAGCCGAGGACGACGAGTGCGAGGAGCACAAGCACGGGCCGAGGCCGCGCAGAGGTGCGCGCCTGGCCGGCGGCAGCCGACGGCGCGGCGGTGGGCGCCGACGAGTCGGCGGCCGGCGCGACGGGGCGGCGCGAGACGCGCGTCTCGGGCACGACTTCCCACTCGGACACGCGCGTGTCGGGCGCGACCGCGCGGGCAGCGGCTGGTGTCTCGTCGGCCGTCTCGAACCCGCCCGGCGCCGGCGCGACCTCGCGCGTCTCCGGCGCGATCTCCGCCGGCGCAGGCGTCTCCACCCCGCGGGCCGACACGCGCGTCTCCAGCGCGATCTCCGCCGGCACAGGCGTGTCCACCCCGCGGGCCGACACGCGCGTCTCCGACGCAGCCTCGGCCGCCGCGGCCCGCGCGGACACTCGCGTCTCCGGCGCGGTCTCCACCGGGGGTGGCGTGGCGACCGCCGCGGCCGTGCGCAGCGGCGAGGCCGGCGTGACCTGCTCACGCTGCGCGGCGCGGGTGGTGCCGCGGACCGTCGTCGGGGCACGGCGCACGTCCGTCGGCATCGGGCTGCCGAACGGGCCCGGGGCATCGTGGGCCACGTCGGCCAGGGCACGCGCGGCAGCGGCGATCATCGCGCTCGCGGACTCGAAGCGCTCGTCCGGCGTCTTGGCCAGGCCGCGGGCGATGACGGCGTCGATCTCGGCCGGAAGGTCGTCGCGACGGTCGGTCACCGCCGGCACGGGGTCGGCGACGTGCGCGTACAACAGCGCGGCGTCGGTCAGCCGGACGAACGGGACCTCGCCGGTCAGGCACTCGTAGAGCACGGCCGTGAGCGCGTACTGGTCGCTCAACGGCCCGCCGATGTCGCCGGAGATCAGCTCGGGCGCCACGTAGTCGAAGGTGCCGACGAACTGGCCGGTCTTGGTCACGCCCGTCGCGCCGGCCTCTTTGGTCAGCCCGAAGTCAGCCAGGTACGCGTGGTCGCGCGCGCCCACCAGGATGTTCTGCGGCTTGATGTCGCGGTGGATCAGGCCGGCCTCGTGCGCGGCGTCCAGCGCGTCGGCGATCGGGCTGAGCACGTTCAACGTGCGCGCGACACCAAGCCCGCCGCCGACGATCAGCTCCTTCAGGTTGCTCCCGCGCACGAGGCGCATCGCGAGGAACAGGCCTTCGTCGACCTCGCCGGCCTCGTACACGGGCACGATGTTCGGGTGATCCAGCGCGGCCTGGATCAGCCCTTCACGCCGGAAGCGCTCGCGGAAGTCGGCGTCCGAGCCGAGCACGTCGGTCAGAAACTTCAGCGCGACGGTGCGGTTCAGCGACCGCTGCGTCGCCGTGTAGACGACGCCCATCCCGCCGCGCCCGAGGACGCTGTCGATCCGGTAGCCGGCGACGTCGTCGCCCGGAGCGAGCACGGCTCAGCCGATCTCTTCGACCGGCTTCGACGCCGGCTGCTTCTTCTTCGCCGGCGGCGGCGAGGACGTGTTCGGGGTCGACGGCCCGGACGTCGACGGCGCAGTGGTCGCCGCCGGGGTCGCGACCGTCGTGGACGGCGCCGTCGACGATGCCTTCTGCTTCTTCTTGGGCTTCGGCGTCGGCACGGGCCGCAGCGCCGGGATCGACTTCCCGGCACTCACGCTCGAGGCGGAGACGGGCGCGCTCGGCGCCAGCGGCGCGGGCGTCGGCGCGGGAGCGACGACCGGCGCTCCGCCCGCATCCGCGCGGGTCACGCGCCCGACACCGAAGGCCACCGCGATCAGCGCCACGCCCACCAGGGCGACTACGACGGTCCGCATGTCAGTAACACGCTCCCTTCACCGGCGTCGACTTGCCCTCAGGGAGGCAGCGCGTCCACGCCTGCGTCATCGTCGTCTTCTTCACCGTGTAGCGGTAGGTCTCACCGTTGTAGCCGGGCCGAGAGACGCTGACGTCGATCGTCGTGCCCGGCTTCAGCCGGCCCGCGCGCAGCTTCTTCGCGCTCACGTTCAGCCGCGACCTGGTCGGCCGCAACGTCTGCTTCCGGCAGCCGCGCGAGCACTTGACGGTGACCGTCACGCCCTTGCTCGCCCCGCTCAGCCGCAACTCGCGCATGATGATCCCGCGCCCGCTCGTGGGCACGATGCGCCACTTGACGTCGATCTCCTGACGCTTGCGGTCCTCGCACCCGTCCTGATTGATGTCACGCCCGCGCGTGCCCGCGCCCGGGCACTTGTCCTTGGCGCCGCGGATGCCGTCGAAGTCCGGATCGGGATCGGTCGGGCTGGTCCCGAAGCCGGTGTTCGGTGTCGGGGTGCTGCCGCCGCCGGTTCCACCGCCACCGCCACCGCCGGTGCCGCCGCCACCGCCCGACCCGTCGTCGGGCACGAAGCCGGTGGCGCTGCCGAAGATGCCGATCGCCGGGGAGCCGGTCCGCCGCGTGCGTCCGCCGACCGCCACGAGGTACGTCTTGCCCGCCTCGAGCCCGCGCACGGCGAGCCCTTCGCGCCCGTAGATGTCACCCTCGTCGAAGGAGTCGTCCGAGCAGATCTTCTGGCCCGTCGCGACGTCCTCGATCATCATCCGGACGTCGATCCCCGCGACCGCGATCGCCAGGCTACCGGCCGTGTGCGGGTGGACGGCCATCCACAACGTCATGCCGAACGTGCCGCCGTCAGGACACGCCTTCAGGGCCGTGTCCTGCGCATCGTCGTTCGAGGACGCGATGGCCGGCGTCTCGCCCGGGGCCGGGGCCCTGGTGCCAGGCGCGTTGAAGCAGTACGGCGCGTCGCGCGTGTAGCCCTCCTGCGTGCAACGCAACTGGGCAGCCGCCGGTGCGGCGCACACGCCCAGCACCAACAGCGCGACTGCCCCCGCAAGCCACGTCCGCATTCCATCCATCTTCCTTGCGCCCATCCGGAAGCGCGCCAATCTATAAGAGGAATAGGCGGTCCGCGTAACCAACCTGTTTTTGGGCACGCCCGCGCTCACAGGAGCAGCCGCAGCCGCGTGCCGCCGACGCGCAACTCGTCGCCCTCGAGCAGCGGGTGCGGCATCGCGATCCGCGCGCCGTTCACCCACGTCCCGTTGGTCGAGCCGAGATCGTTCACGCGCGCGCCGTCGTCGAACACGGTCACGAGCGCGTGCCGGCGGGAGACCTGGTCGTCCTCGATCACGATCCCGGCCGTGTCGTCCCGCCCGATCGCGATCGCGAACGCGCCCGCCAGCGGGAACTCCCGGCCGCTGTCGGGACCGTCGAGAACGACCAACCGAACCCTAGAATCGCCCACAGCCATTCCTTCCCCCGTCGACATCAAGGCCCGCCTCGAGGCCGAACGCACCGGCACGCCGTTCCTGCTCTACCGCGACGGCGACGACACGCAGCACATCCGCCCGCTCGACCCTGGGGAGGCCCCGGTCAGCGTCGGCCGCGCGCCCGAGACCGGGCTCACGCTCTCCTGGGACCCCGACGTCTCGCGCCTGCACGCCGAGCTGGAGATCTCCGGCGGCCAGTGGATGCTCATCGACGACGGCCTCTCCCGCAACGGCTCGTTCGTCAACGGCGAGCGGTTGACCGGACGCCGCCGACTGCGGGACGGCGATGCGCTGCGCTTCGGCGAGACGCTCGTGCAGTTCCGCGCGCCGCTGCAGGGCGCGTCGCACGCCACCGCCGTCGCCGCGGACAACGCCACCGCCGCCGATCTCACCGAGTCCCAGCGCCGCGTGCTGATCGCGCTCTGCCGCCCGTTCAAGGACAACGACGCCTTCGCCACCCCGGCCACCAACCAGCAGATCGCGGCCGAGCTCTTCCTTTCGGTCGACGCAGTCAAAGGTCACCTGCGCACGCTGTTCGCCAAGTTCGGCGTCGACGAGTTGCCGCAGATGCAGAAGCGGGTGCGGCTGGCCGAGCGGGCCTTCCTCACCGGGGTCGTGACCGAGCGCGAGCTGTAACACGGGTCGGGTTCTACGCGGGCTCCGCCGCGCGGACCACCCACCCGGGGTGTTGACTCGACGACACCCGCCCGATTGAGGGCTCACACCCGACGTGTGAATTCGAAGGGCGTCGTCGTGGCGAGCTCGACGAAGCCAAGCCGCTTGAGGATCGGGCGGCTGGCCGGCAGCGCGTCGACCTGCAGATATCGGAACCCGCGCTCGGCCGCCAACGCGGCTCGGTATGCGACAAGCGCCCGGAAGACCCCGCGGCCGCGCCACGCGGCGACCGTCCCACCGCCCCACAGGCTCGCGAACTCCGTGCCGCCGTGGAACTCGACGCGCCCGGCGGCGATCGGCGTGTCGCCCGCTACGGCAACCACGGCGGCAACCGGGGAGGGCCGGCGTTGCAGCCCGTCGAGGAGAACTCGGCCCAGGGCCGAGTGGTCTTCACCAAACACCTCCTCGTGCACGACCACCAGCGCGTCCACACCCGCCGCATCGACGACTGCGCGCACATGCACGTCCGCCGGCGGCGACGCGTCGAGTGTGGTCTCCGCGAGGTCCACGACGAGCAGAGCCTCGGTCTCGCGGCGTACGAACCCGGCCCTGACCAGCCGATCCGGCAGGTCAGCGGGCTGATCGTACGAGTAGTGCTTCCACTCCCAACCCTCCGCGATCCCAGCGAACGCGTCGATCTGGGCGGCGATGACCGCGTCGACGTCGGCGTCCTCCAGCGCACACCACGTCACGCCGTTCCAGGCATCGGGACCACTGATGCAGCGCACCACGCCGCGATCACGCTCGACCCATCCACCGGGCAGGTCGGGCGTCGGACGCCTGCGGACCTGCTCGTCGTACGCCGCCAACATCGCTCGTGGGTCCATCTGGGCGCCGGGACGTCAGTTCGGGCTGAGCAGTGGGACGACGGTCTCCTGGAAGCGCTGGAGTTGCTGGAGCTCGTCGACGAGCGGCCAGAGGAAGACCCGTTGCGCTCCAGCGGCTGCGTAGGCGCTGAGGCGCTGCGCGCACTCCTCGGCCGGCCCGATCGGAAGGTCACGGAGGGTCTCGGGGCGCCGGCCGAGCAGGGGGGCGAGGACCTCCGTGCGCATGCGGTCGGCGTCGCGGCGGCTCTCGGTGACGTGGAGCCACGTGGTTGCGAGCGCGTTGGGCATGTCCGCGCCCAGAGCGGCGCAACCGGTTTGCAGCGCGGCCGGCGTGATGTTGTAGGCCGACGCCAGCCAGCCGTCACCAAGCCGAGCGACGCGGCGCAGCCCGGCGGGAGAGCCCCAGCTCGCGATCCACAGCGGCGGACCGTTCGGGCCGTGCGGCTCGACGGTCACGCCGGCCGTGCTGTAGAACGCGCCGTTGAAGTCCTCCGCGTCTGGACGCAGCAGTGCCCGCAAGGCGAGGACCGACTCGTCGAAACGTCGCCAGCGTTCCTCGAACGCGATACCGGCCGCCGCGTAGTCGCGCGCTGATGACCCCGGGCCCACGCCGGCGATCAGCCGGCCGCCCGAGAGCACATCGAGCGCGCTCAAGAGCTTGGCCGTCTGGGTGGGGCCGCGGACGACCGGGAGCGCCACCGTGGTGGCGATCGTCATCGGGTCTGCGGCGTCGAGCACCGCGGCGAGTGCGGTTGGGCCGTCGAGCCACGGGCGCGCGAACAGCAAATGGTCGTTGGCGCACAGATACCGGTAGTCGAGTGCGGCCGCGGCGCGCACATAGGAGCGCAACCAGGCGAGTGTCGGCGTGCCGCCGCCGAGATCGATCAGCGGGAGGTGTACTCCGAACTCCATCGGGCGAGCGTCTCACACACGCGCCTGGGCCGCACATCGGAGGCCTTCGCGCGCACAGCAGCAGTGTCCGCGTTACTGACGCGGTTTGCGCAAGATGACGATCGTCGATCCGAGGTACTGCTCGGTTTCCGGCACGTAGCGGGGGTCCTCGCCCACCAAGCCGAGCGGCAACGCTTCGGCTGCGACCTGCTCGGCCGACACGCGGTCCAGGTGCAGCACGACGTCTTCGGCATCTCGACGCCGTGTCGAGTCCGTGATCTCGCGGCGACGGCAAAGCGCTGCGCGTCCACACTCCTCGACGACCGCCAACAACTGGCTCGAGTACCGCACCTCGGCGACATCGCGCACCTCGGGCGGCGGCGGCACGCTGTGCTCGTCGTCAAAGCAGTCCATCGCGTCCGCGAGCGCCGCGGCGACGATCCCGCCCGGATGCAGATGCGCGCTCGCACAGCGCAAGAACGCCTCGCGGCCCGCCCGTCCGTCAAGGAGCTGCAGCGTCTGCATCGGCACCAGGATCAGCGAGAACCGTCGCGCCAACTCGAACTCGTGGGCGTCGGCGTGGACCGTCTCGACTGCCAGCCCGCGGGCCCGGTGCTCGAGCGCCGCGAGCAACGCCGCGTCCCGGTCAAGCGCAACCACATCGAAACCCTCAGCGGCAAGGTCAAGCGTCACGCGTCCGGTTCCCGCCCCCACGTCGAGCACCGGACCGCCGGTCGCCGCCGCCAGAGCCCGCCACGCAGGCAGATCCTCGCGATACCCACCGCACTCAAGATCGTGCCACAGGGCAGCGACGTTCACGGTGGGCATTGTGCATCGCCGCGCGACCCGCGCCAAACCAACCAGCGGACGCTGCTGACACATGGTTGGCCTTGTGACCGATGCGTAGACCACGAGTCGTGGAGGGTGACCTATGGCGCTAGGGTCCGGCGCGGGGGGTCTTGTCGTCGCGGGACGGGCGGCTTTACGCGAGAGGGGTACACGTGAGCACGCCACTTCCTACAGATCTGCCGGCGGTTGCCGGTGGTCGACCACCGGTCGAGTATCGGTTTCTGGGCCTGGATCGGCGCACGTTCGCGTTGCCGCTGATCGTGGTCGGCGTGTTCGTGTTGTGGGCGTTCGTGGTGCCGACGATCAACGGTTCGATCGGTTACGACGACCCGGTCCGCGCGGGCGACGTGCTGATCATCGGCTCGACGGCGACGATGGCTCCGCCGGTGGGATGGGGCGTGGAGTCCGGGATCCGGGTCGGCGAGCCCGTGCGAGCGGGTGTGTCAGATCCGCGTGTCGCGCTGGTCGGCGACGGGGTGAGTGTTACGACCTCGACGGGGCCGTTCCGTGGTGACGCCGGGGCGCTGGTCAAGCAGCTCTCGGAAACCGACGAGAAGATCGCGGCGTCGTCGTCGTTCACGATCAAGGGCCAGCCGCGCACCATCACCATCGACGGGCGTCATGGTGTCGTGCAGGAGTTCAAGACGGTGACCGGCGAGGGCGCGGTGTTCGGGTTCGTCGAGGACGGTCAGGGGATCTCGCTCGTGGTCGCCGGAACGGATGACGCGTTGACGCAGGATGCGACCAAGTTGGGCCGGATGCTGGCCAGCATCGACTTCGACGCCGAGGGTGTGTCATGAGCGGCGTGACGGCTCCCGCCGTGACGCAGGAGCAGCTGGCACGCCGCGACGCGGCGATCGCGACCTCGGGTTGGGGCCGGCCGTTCCGGCTGCTGCAGCCGCGCAACCTCGCGTTCTGGGTCTGGGCCGCTGGGGTGATCTTCGGCGTGTGGTCGGCGCTGCAGCTGTTCTCGCCGCAGGCGCCGGTCGCGGGGGAGGCGCTGACCGTCGGCGCGCTGGTGGCGGCGGGTTTCGGCGCTGTGTTGTGGTTGTTCTTCAAGTCGATCGACCGCTATGACCGGCTGCCGGTCCTGCTGTTGGTGAGTGCGTTCTTGTGGGGCGGGTTCGCCGCGACGTACGGGATGGCGATCCTCGCCAACTCGGCCAACATGGAGCTCTTGGCCAAGCTGATCGGCC
This sequence comes from Solirubrobacter taibaiensis, assembly GCA_027587225.1. GTDB lineage: Bacteria > Actinomycetota > Thermoleophilia > Solirubrobacterales > Solirubrobacteraceae > Solirubrobacter > Solirubrobacter taibaiensis. The sequence continues at coordinate 60,715 of JAPDDQ010000018.1, read as the reverse complement.
AGGGGTTCGAGAGCGACTGGGGCGCGGGCCTCTCGGCACCGATCGTCGAAGAGACCTCCAAGGGCGTCGGCTTCCTGCTGTTCTTCACGCTGGCGCCCGCGGTGTTGCACAGCCCGCGGGCCGCGTTGATCACGGGCGCGTTCATCGGGCTCGGGTTCCAGATCCTCGAGGACGATCTGTATTCGCTGCAGGGAGCGGCCGGTGCGTTCTATGCCGACCAGGCGGGCGCGGTGCTGCAGACGGCGGTGGTCCGCATCGCCACCGGGCTGATCTCCCACGCCGCCTACACCGGGATCTTCTGCGTCGGGCTGCTCTACGTGCTCGGAACCCCAGCTGTGAAGCGCAACGTGCCCAAGGGTCTGCTGTTCATGCTGATCGCGATGACCATCCACGGCACCTGGGACGCCGCCGCCGCCATCGCCGACGGCAACGGGTTCGGGACAATCGGTGCATTGCTGTTCAGCTCGGTGTTGGCGCTCGTCGCGCTGCTGTGGGCGTTCCGGCTCTCCCAGCCGCTCGAGCAGCAGTGGATGCGCGACATCCTCGCCCCTGAGGTCGCGGCCGGTCACGTCACCACGGAGGAGATCGACGCCGCAGCCGGCCGACGCAAGCACCGCAAGGCGTTCGAGAAGGCCACGCACGGCCACCGCGCCCACAAGCACGCGCGCCACGTCTTGGAGGCCGTCATCGACCTCGCCCACGAACTCGCCGCCAGCGGCGGCAAAGAGACACCCTCCGTCCAATACGCACGCGCCGAAGTCGTCCGACTCCGCGCCTGATCACCGCTGCGCGCCGCCCGACTCCACTCCGGGCGGCGCGGTCAGCACGGGCGGACCGGTCAGCCGTGGCATAGGTTGTGGGGTCGAGTCGTAGCCGACGGCTAGCTCCTCACACGTGCGGGTACGTTCACGACCGGAACGTTCAGCACGAAGGGAGAGACCGTGAGGCGGATCCGAGTTGTCCGGAAGAAGCGCGGCAAGGGTTGGGTGGCCAAGCGCGGGTCGAAGGTCCTGGTCAGCGGCACCAAGAAGTCGACGACGGTCAAGAAGGCCGCGAAGGTCGCTCGCAAGGCCCGCAAGCCGACCTCGCTGATGATTCACAAGCGCAACGGGCAGTTCCAGGAGGAGCGCACGTATCCGCGATCCGCGGACCCGCGTGGGTCGAAGGGCTGAGTAGAGGCGTGCCGGCACGCGCCGGCACGCACCATCACGGCCTCAGGGAGCTGCTGGGCGGTCGGCGGAGTCCCTCATTGGGTCTGCGGGAAACAGGCCATCAAGGTCTGCGTGCCGCCCATCACCGACGATGAAGGTCGTCCCTCCCGACGATGAAGGGCCGCCGGTCAGCAGCCTCGGCGCGCTATCGCGCGATGAGCTCATCGATCTCGTCGAGCGCATTCTGCGAGTGGAAGGCACAGAGACCGAACACCAAGCGTTGGTGCGACGGTTTGAGCAGAGCGTGCCGCGCCCGGGCGCGAGCGACTTGATCTATTGGCCCGAGCGTCGCGCGGACGGAGCGCCCCACGAGATGAGCGCCGCCCAGATCGTCGATGCCGCGCTCGCGTATCGCGCGATCGAGCTGGGACCCTGACGCCTTCTCTCCCCGATGTTGCGGAAGGCGCGACACTGCCCGCGTGAGTCCCGAGTTCGACATGCACGACGCCGGGGCCCTGCCCTCAGTCGCAGCCGATCGGCTGCTGCCCGAGGGTCTTCTCCTGGTCGGGTGCGTCGTGTGCCACCACCCGTACGGCCTTGGCGTGTACATCGAAGCCCACGACCAGTACGGCCATGTCGACGTTCCCCAGATCAGCGACGAGATGGATCAGAGGTCCCGAGGACTATCCCCCGGTCGGTGCGGCCGTCGAAGCGAGTGTGCTCGGCTACTCGGGCGCGCAGCAGCAACTGCGGCTGAGCCTGCGGACCGCTCCGGACCAAAAGCGGGAGTAGCGTTTCCGACCCGACGACCCGCCTCGCCTAGAGTGAGCGCCCGTGCCGATGCATTTGGCACGTCTCTCTCCCCGCGCTCCCCCCGAAGGATCTCCGTTGCCCGTCCGTTTCACCCTGCCGTCGTTCGGCGTGCTCCGTGTCGAGCTGCTCGCCGGCCTCGTCGTCGCGCTCGCGCTCATCCCCGAGGCGATCTCGTTCAGCCTGATCGCCGGGGTCGACCCGCGCGTCGGCTTGTTCGCGAGCTTCACGATGGCGGTGACGATCGCGATCGTCGGCGGCCGCCCCGCGATGATCTCCGCCGCGACGGGGGCGATGGCGCTCGTGGTGGTCGGGCTCGTGAAGGAGCACGGTGTGGAGTACCTGCTCGCGGCCACGATCCTGGCGGGGGTGATCCAGATCACGCTCGGGCTGCTGGGCGTGTCGAAGCTGATGCGCTTCGTGCCGCGGTCGGTGATGACCGGGTTCGTGAACGCGCTCGCGATCCTGATCTTCCTCGCGCAGATCCCGCACCTCACGGGTGCTGGCGCGCTCGGCTACGCGCTCGTCGCGGTCGGTCTGGCGATGGTCTTCATCCTGCCGCGCTTCACGAACGCGATCCCGGCGCCGCTCGTCGCGATCGTCGTCCTGACCGTCGCCGTGGTCGTCTCCGGAACCGACCTGCCCGACGTGGGTGACGAGGGCGCGCTGCCGGACGCGCTGCCGATCCTCGGCATCCCGAGCGTGCCCTTCAACCTCGAGACGCTGACGATCATCGCGCCGTACTCGATCACGCTCGCGGCGGTCGGCCTGCTCGAGTCGCTGATGACGGCCAAGCTCGTCGACGACATCACCGAGACGCGCTCGGACAAGGAGCGCGAGACGCGCGGCCAGGGCATCGCCAACGTCGTCACGGGGTTCTTCGGCGGCATGGCGGGCTGCGCGATGATCGGCCAGACGATGATCAACGTGAAGGCGTCCGGCGCGCGCACGCGCATCTCGACGTTCTGCGCCGGCTTCTTCCTGCTCATCCTGTGCGTCGCGCTCGGGGGCATCGTCGCGGTGATCCCGATGGCGGCGCTCGTCGCGGTGATGATCTTCGTCTCGGTCGCGACCTTCGACTGGCACAGCATCGCGCCCGCCACGCTCAAGCGCATGCCGGTCGGCGAGACCGTGATCATGCTCGTCACCGTCGGCGCGACCGTCGCCACGCACAACCTCGCGATCGGCGTCGGGCTCGGCGTGCTCACCGCGATGGTCCTGTTCGCGCGCCGGGCGGCCCAGCTCGTGCACGTGCAGCGCGTCGCGGACCCCGACGGCACGACCGTCATGTACGCGGTCACCGGAGAGCTCTTCTTCGCCTCCGACCAGGAGTTCATCGACATGTTCGACTTCGCGGCCGATCCGCCGAACGTGATCATCGACCTCTCGCGTGCACACGTGTGGGACGCGTCAGCGGTCGCCGCCCTCGACGCGATCGAACGGCACTACGCCAAGCACGGCACGACCGTGGAGATCACGGGCCTCACCCGGGAGAGCGAGCACCTGCACGCGACGCTGTCCGGCCAGCTCGCTGGCGCGCACTGACCGCAGAACGCATGAAGGCCGCCTAGTCGGGCGGCCTTCGTGCGGGTTCGCGAAGCGCTAGATGCGCGACTTGCTGTCCAGCTTGCCGTCGGTGAACTGCAGGATCCAGGTCGACTCGTCCGTGATGACGTTGCCGTAGGTCCAGGTGTCCATCGTCATGACGCGCTCGGTGACCTCGAACGTGTCCTCGTCCATGTCCGGGACCGTCGTCTCGCTCGCGTTCGTGTCACTCGGCTTGCCGAGCAGTGACTTGACCTTGGCCTGGCTCATGCCGAGCTTGACCTTGTTCATGTTGCGCTTCCACTTCGGCTTAGAAGCCTTCTTCTTCTCGGCCGGCTTCGACGAGGACGTGTCCTTCGTTTCGGCGACCTGCTCCGTCGTGCGGCCCTGCTCGGAGAACGAGTCGGGCTCCTCGACTGCCGCGCAGGCGGACAGCGAAAGCGAGGCGAGAGCAACGACGACAAGCGACTTCAACTTCATTTGATTCCTTCGTTTGATCGGGTCTTGCCCATCGTTCGACCCTGATCGGTGTTACTTGAGTGGTGAAGTCCGTACGTAGACAGCGTGAGCGCGACGCCGACCGCGACCCACACCCACCCGGTGTCAAGCACGCCCTCGAGCACGAACACGGCGCCGAGCAGCGCCAAGCCGCCCTCGCGCCACCACCGGCCCGCCGCGCCGAACACCGAGCCGCCGCCCACCGCGAATACCGTCCAGACGGCCACGAGCACCACCGTTGTCCCGAGTCCGCTCACCCCCGCGACGATGTAGAACGCCGCGAGTTGCGCGAGGCATGCGACCACGGCGCGTGGCACCGACGACGTGAACAGGCCGACGAGGAAGGGCAGCAGCAGCCACGTGCTGATGGAGTTCACGAACACGTCGGGCCACCCGGGCACGTGCAGGCGCACCAACGCCGCGACGCACCCGGCCGCCAGCCCCGCGACCAAAGCTCGGTACATGACGGGCGAGCCTAGGCCGCGTGCGTGCAGGCCCCGTGCAGATTCCGTGTTGATCCTGTCGTTAGCCGTCTCTCCCATCGCTCTTACGCGCGATGCCTTCAATGCTCGGACATGAAGAAGAAATGGATGGCCGCTGCGACAGCGGCACTGGCACTGGGCGGCGCGGCCGTCCACCTCGCTTCCGCGCAGGCGAGCGAACCGGTCACCGACATGCAGTCGTTCCTGACCGACGTCACGCAGAACGTCGACTCGTACTGGACGACGACGTTTGCGGACGCCGGGCTGCCCGAGCCGCGCGTGAACTACGCGTGGATCCCGGCCGGCCAGACCGCGTCGAGCCAGTGCGGTGAGCTCGGCGCCAGCGCCGCGGCGTACTGCCCGGCCGACGACACGATCTACATCTCCGAGCAGTTCGCGACCGCGATCTACGACGGCGCGCTCGACCAGCAGCTCCCCGGCAGCTCGCAGGGCTACGGCGGCGCGGTCGGCGACTTCGCCGTGGCGTACATCGTCGCGCACGAGTACGGCCATCAGGTCCAGCACGAGCTCGGGCTCTACGACCAGTACGGCACCCAGGTCCCCACTTCCGCGTTCGAGCTGCAGGCCGACTGCTACGCGGGCACCTGGGCTCACAGCGCCGGCGTGAACAACCAGCTCGAGGAGGGCGACGTGCAGGAAGCGATCGACGCGGCCCTCGCCGTCGGCGACTTCGACGCGAGCAACCCCGGCCACCACGGAACCCCGGAGCAGCGCGCGACGGCCTGGAACACCGGCTTCGAGTCCGGCGATCCCGCTGCCTGCAACCAGTTCCTCAGCGCCGCCTAGATTTGCGTATCTTGCGCTGATGGCATAGTTGGCGTATCCTGGAGGTATGGCCGTCGCCGCGATCACCCTCGCTCGCCGGAACCGTGCGCGTGACGCTGTCCTCGCGCTGGTGCGCCGCCGCCCGGGCATCTCGATCAGCGAGATCGCGCGTGAGCTGTCGGAGGTGGACGATCCCGAGGTGCTGATGATCGCCCTCGCCGACACCGACCTGCGGGTGACCGACGTGCAGGCGGCGGACGTCTGGGGCCCCGAGCCGTCGGCCGCCGAACTGCAGACGGCGCAGGCCTCGGCGCAGCGGGCCACCAGCACCGTGCTCGAGGGCGCGCTCACCGGAGCGCTGTCGCGCGAAGAGGTCGCGTCCCGGATCGGGGTCACCACCCCCCAGGCGGTGTCCGAGCGCCGCAAGGCCGGCAAGCTGGTCGGGCTCCGCCGTGGCCGTGAGTGGCGGTTCCCGGCGTGGCAGTTCGCCGACGACGGGACCCTGCCGGCGCTCACCGAACTGATCGATGCCTATCCCGGCACCCCACTGGCGTTGTCGGTCTGGGCGGTCACCCCTTCGCCCGACCTGGACGGGAACACCCCCGCACGCGAGCTGACCCGCCGGGGCGGGCCCGAGCGGGTGCTGGAGATCGCGCAGGCGCTGTCCGCCGCGGCGTGGTGACGCCGCTGCGGCCGCCCGTGCGGCCGCTGGCAGTCCCGGGCGCCGAGCACATCGTCCGCTGGCAGCCCGACGCGTGGATGTTCCGGGTGTTCCACGCCCACCCGGACCCGGCGCGCGCGCCGCTGCGGGCCCGGGTCTTCGGGCCCGTCGCGCGCTTTGACCCGCACGCCCGTGACCGCCACCAGCGCCCGAAGGTCCAAGCCGACGGGCGCGGCGTGCAGTACCTCGGCGACTCGCTCGGCTGCGGGCTGGCGGAGGCGCTCCCGGAGCAGTGGCCCGAGGTGGGGATCTGCGCCAACCACCGGGTGGTGCAGGCCGCGCCGACCCGTCCGCTGCCCCTGCTGGATCTACGGGGCGACGGCGCGATGGCGATCGGCGCGATGGCCACGCTCGGCGCCGGCAACGAGCCGCGCCGGCTCACGCAGCGCTGGGGCCGCGCGATCTACGAGGACCTGCCCGCGCTCGCGGGCGTCGTCTACCGCGGCGCGCACCAGGGCGGTGTGTCGGTCGCGGTCTGGGACCGCGCCGGCGTCCTCCAGGCGCGGCCGGGAACGCCCGACGACGGTGAGCCGCTCGCCGGCCCACGGCTGCGGACGCGCGTGATCGCCGCGCTGGCCCGGCAGGGCCGGAGCCCCGTGTGGGCCCCGGACTGCCCCGCCTGCCGCACGGCTTAGCCGCGCAGCAGCTCCTGCTTGACGTCGCCCTTGAGGATCTTGCCCACACGCGAGCGCGGGAGCTCGTGCCACAGCTCGATCTGCTTGGGCGCTTTGACGGACCCGATGCGGGCCTTGACGAACGCGATCAGTTCGTCGGGCTCGATGTCGGCGCTCGGTTCGATCACGGCCGTCACGCGCTCGCCCCACTTGTCGTCCGGGAGTCCGACGACGGCGCAGTCGCGCACCGCCGGGTGCTGCATCAGCGCCTGCTCGACCTCCGCCGAGTACACGTTGAAACCGCCGGTGATGATCATGTCCTTGAGCCGGTCGACGATGAACAGGTAGCCGTCCGCGTCGAGGTAGCCGATGTCGCCGGTGTGGTGCCAGCCGCCGGCTGACGCGGCCTCGGTGGCTTCGGGGTTCTTGTAGTAGCCGGCCATCACGAGCGAGCCGCGCACGACGATCTCGCCGCGCTCGCCGGCCTCGACCAACGCACCGGTCTCGGGGTCCATGATCCCGACGGTCACCAGCGGCGCGGGCCGGCCCGCGGACGCGAGCCGCTGCGTCGCGACGCTCCCGTCGGCGTTGAAGTGGTCCGCGGGCGGGAGCATCGAGACCATCATCGGCGCTTCGGTCTGGCCGAACAGCTGCGCCATCACCGGTCCGATCCGGGTCAGCGCCTCTTCCAGCCGGGCCGTCGACATCGGCGCCGCGCCGTACCAGAAGCACTGCAGTGAGCTGAGGTCGGTGCCGTCGAGCGCCTCATGGCCGAGCAGCATGTAGATCAGCGTCGGCGGGAGGAACGTGTGCGTGATGCGCTCGCGTTCGATCAGCTCCAGGAACGCGCCCACATCCGGCTTGGGCATGACGACGATCCGCCCGCCGCTCGCCATCACCGGGAAGCACAGCACGCCGGCCGCGTGCGTGAGCGGCGCGAGCGCGAGGTACGCGGGCCGGCCCTCGAACGGGTAGCCGACCAGCGTCATCGCGGTCATCGTCTCGAGGTTGCGCGTGGTGAGCATCACGCCCTTGGGCAGGCCGGTCGTGCCGCCCGTGCCGACGAGCATCGCCAGGTCGTCCACCGGATCGGCAGCGCCACCCGGCTCCCCCAGCCACGCTTGCAGGTCGTCGATGCAGACGGTCCTCGCGATCCCCAGCTGCTCGACCATCGGCGCGTAGCCGGGGTGGTAGATCAGGAACTCGCAGTCGTAGAGCTCCAGCAGCGCCCGGTTCTCGGCCATCTCGTTGCGCGGGTTGATCGGGCACCAGACGGCGCCGCGGCGCGCGATCCCGAACACGCACGCGAACGCCAGCGCGTTGTTGGAGCTGAGGATCCCGACCTTGCCCCCGGGCTGCACGCCATCGCGGGCCAGCGCGCCGGCCACCCGGTGGCTGAGGTCCTGGACGTCCCCGTAGGAGAGCGTCCGGTCACCCTCGACCAGGCACGGCGCGTCGCGGCCGAGCGACGCGCCCTTGTCCAGGTAGCCCGCGAGGCTCACATGCCCATCCCGCCGTCGACGGGCAAGCCGATGCCGGTGATGAACCGCGCGTGCTCGGAGGCGAGGAACACGACCGCGTCGGCCATGTCCGCCACCTCGCCGAGTCGGCCCGCGGGTGTCTGCTCGATCACGGCGCCGACCGCCGCCTCGGGCGACTCGAACAGCCCCAGCTCCGCCATGTCGACGGCGAGCTTCTGCCCCATCGCGGTCGGGACGAGGCCCGGGTAGACGCAGTTCACGCGCACGCCGAAGCCGAGCTTGCCGGCCTCGAAGGCGGCCACGCGGGTGAGGCGGTCCACGGCCGACTTGGTGGCGGAGTAGCCGCCGATCCCCGGGAACGCGATCGTCGCCGCGACCGACGCGATGTTGACGATCGCGCCGCCGTTGCCGGCCGCTCCGCCAGGGCGCATCGCGCGCAGCCCGTGCTTGATGCCGAGTGCCGTGCCGAGCACGTTGACCTCGAGCATCTTGCGGATGTCGTCGGCCTCCGCGTCGACGAGCAGGCCGGACAGCTCGATGCCGGCGTTGTTGACGAGGATGTCGAGCCCGCCGAGCCGCTCGACGGTCGCGCTGACCGCGGCCTCCCAGGACGCCTCGTCGGTGACGTCGAGATGCGTCGACTCGGCGCCGATGCCCTCCGCGGTCTCGGTGGCGTCCTGCAGGTCGCCGATCATCACCTGCGCACCGGCCTCGGCGAGCGCCTTGGCCATCCCGGCACCCAACCCCTGGGCACCACCGGTGACCAGCGCATACCGGCCTGCGAGCACGTCCTGAGCCATCCGTCTCTCCTCTGTCAGGGAACTCAGGCGCACCCTACTCCCCGCGCCGCCGCCCTGAGGCGGCGGCGCGGATGGAGTGGATCTACGGCGTCGTGGTCGACAGCGTGAACGTCAGCGTCCGGCTGTAGGTGCCGGTACGCAGCGCGTCATTGGCGCCGATCGCCTGCCTGAACGTGACCGTGACCGCCTCGTTGGAGGTCGGGGCGGTCCAGGCCGCCTTCGAGAACGCCACCTGCAGCGGCTGCGGAAGCGAGAAGGCGCCGTTGGTCATGCGGCCGGGGTCGGAGACGCTGAGCGCCGCGTCACCGGCGGTGGAGAGCACCGACGCGGTGGTCGTGGCCGTGTACTCGCGCGCCACGCCCGGAGTGAACGCCGGGAACGTCGCGGGGCCTCCGAGCGTCAGCGCGAGCGTCGCCGGCACCGTGCCGCCGACGGTGCCCGTGGCGGGCTCGGACTGCAGCGTCGGCGTGGGCGGCGCAGCGCCGTTGGACGTCATCCAGTTCACGAGCTCCACGCCCTTGGTCTGGAGCTCGAGCAGCGCCTCGCCGCCGTCGGCGCCGGCGTTCGCGAGACGCTTCGCCTGGGCCACGAACGCCCGCGCGTGTGTCGCCGCGCCCGCCTTGTCATCCGCCCGGTAGGCGGCATCCGCCGCGGCCAGCGAGGAGCTCATCGCCGTGTTGGCCGCGGCGGTGACGTTGCCGCCGGACGCCGCGTCCGCGAGCAGCTCGGAGACCTCGTTGAACGTCACGCAGTTCGCGTACTCCTGCCCGCTCGTCCACTGGATCGCGTTGAGCATCATGTCGCGGAACCAGGCCTCGGTCGCGTACTGCCAGTTGTGCCCGAGGGTGGACGTGAAGGAGCGCCCGCCCTCGAAGTTACGGCACCGGACCATGCCGTGCCGGTCCGTGTTGTGCAGCGCGCCCGTGGAGTAGCCGATCTGCCCGACGAGCGAGTCCTCGTTCTCGTACACCAACGGGTGCACGATGCCGAGGTCCACCGGGTCGCGGTTGGTGTTGTAGAGCTCCTCCACCGAGTACCAGCGCGCGGGCATCGACACGGTGCTCGTATGCGCGGGGTCGGCGTTGATGAACTCGACGTGGCCGCCGGACTCGGTGTCGATCAGGATGCCGCCCTGGTTGCCGCCGTGGCTGGTGAAGCCGCCGCCGATCAGGTCCATGTACCACGGCACGTTCTGCATCGAGTCGGTGCCGCCGTGGACGGGGATGATGCCGCCGCCGCCGCGGATGTACGCCTGCAGGTTGGCGAACTCCACCGCGTTGAGCGTCGCCGTCCCGTTGATGCCGACGGTCGAGTTCATGACGATCGTCGTGTACTGCTTGAGCGTGGCCAGATCGAGGAACGGGCTGGTCGCGAGCGACACGCCCGCGGGCGCCTGGCGACCGGGGCTCGCGCCGATGTTCGGGTCCCAGATCTCGACGTCGAAGCCGTTCGCGTCGCCGAGCTGCTGGATCATCCACTCGTAGTCGACGATCGACTGGTGGCGGAAGCCGCCGGCACGACCGCTGATGAGCACCTTGTAGGTGGCGTTCGGGTTCGCGCGGAACGGGATCGGGTTGTTGAACACGCGCAGCGCCTGGGCGCCCGGGTCGGCCGCGCCGACGGTCACGCCGGTGCCGCTCGTGTCGACGGGCGTGCCGTTGACCTGGGCGATCAGCGCGTCGGCCGCGCTGGTCAGAGCGGCCTCGCTGCCGGCCGCCGTCTTGAACTGCTGCAGCGCGGCGATCGCGGCCGCATTGGTGCTCGCGGCCTGCGCGGTGGCGAGCAGCGTCTTGAGCTCGCTCGCCTTGGCGGCGGCGACGATCGGGCGCGGGTTGGCGACGGTCACGCCGGTCGCGTGCGCCTTCGTCAGCGGCGCGCTGAGCAGGACGTTCACGAGCGAGGTCGAGGTGCCTGCCGCGATGTCCTTCTGCAGCGGGGCGCTGAGCTCGACCTCGGGTGGCGTGAGGTGACGCTTGACGGTGACGAGCTGCTGGCTGGCGCCCGTGCCGATGACGATCGGCTCGCCGATCACCGGACCGTTGCTGGTCGGCGCCTGCGTGCCCGTCGCGCCGTTCTGCGTGTAGCTCGTGAGGCGGATGCGCGTGTCGCCCGCGGTCGCCGCCGCGCTCACCGTCGTGTTGACGCGCGGGGGCGGCACCATCGCCTTGGTGATCGTCACCGTCTCCTGGCTCTCACCCGAGTCGATGACGAGCTGCTGGCCGGCACGGAAGCCGAACGGGACCTGCAGCCGCACGCCGGTCGCGCCGACGGCGGTCGCGCCGTTGAGCGTGGTCCGCAGCGCGTTGTCGGCGAGCTGGTCGATCACGGTCGCCAGATCCGCGAACGAGGTCGTGACCGCGAACGTGTTCGTGTACTTGGTCGCGTTGCCGGCGGTGTCCTGCACGGACACGGCCTGTGTGTGCTTGCCGACCGTGAGCCGGTTCAGCGCGACCGTCTTCGGGACCATGAACTGGCCGTCGAGCTCCATCCGCCGGATCGCCGCGCCGCCGGCGCCGTTGGCGACGGTGTCGCTCGCGTCGCGCAGGCGCGGGTCGGTCCGCAGCGGGGTGAGCGTCTGGGACTGCAGGATCTTGCCGTCGACGATCGACGGCTGGTAGACCGCGGCGCCGCTCAGGTGCACTTTGGTCAGGGCCGCGGCGAGCGTCACGTCCTGTCCGTCGATGGCCGTGATCCTCACCGTCTCGGCGTTCGTGCCCTGATCGAGCTGGAGCGTGTCACCGACCGTGCGGCCCGCGGCACTCGTGAGCCGGACGGTCGTCGCTCCGGCCGCAGCGGCGGCGGCGGTCGTCGTCGCCTGCGTGGCCCAGGTCGCCACCGGCGCCTTCGTGTCGATCTGCACCGGGACCGTCAGGTAGTTCTGGGTGCCGGCCACCGCGACGGTCGCGGCGTGCGCGTTCGCGAGCGGAGCGGTGAGGTTGACGTTCGGCGCGGGTGCCGCCGGCGCCGGCGTGATGAGCGACGCGATCGTCGCCGTCTCCTGCGCGGCGCCCGTGTCGATCAGCAGCGTGTCGCCGGGCCCGCGCCCGGTGGTGCTCGTCAGCCGGACCGCGGTCGCTCCCACCACCGACGCCGCGTTCAGCGTCGTGTTCGTGGTGGCTCCGCGCGTGATGTTCCCCGCGCTGTCCTGCGCCCGGTGGCGCACCGTGACGTTGTTCTCCTCGGAGAACGTGACGTTCGCCGACACCGACGGCCCCGGGATGATCGGAGCGTCGATGTAGGTCGCGCCGCCGTCGAGCGAGTACTGCAGCTTCGCCACCGACACGTCATCCGTCGCCGCCAGCCGCAGCGTCTGCGGCGCCGTCAACCGCCAGTTGCCGTTCCCGTTCTGCGCAGCGGCGAAGGTCGCCGTGCTGACCGGCGGCTCGTCGGCGAACGCCGGCCCCGCCGCCGCCAACGATGACGCACACGCGACGGCGCCCAGCAGCACCCGCCGTCGGTTCCCAGCTCGCACGGACATCTCTCCCCCTCGTACCTGAACAGACTTCGGGCGCGAGCTAACCAGGTCCGCTTACACGTGTCAACGCGGTGTTGGAGCGACGAACGACGCGGGTGGCGACGGCGGCGAGCACAACGGTCACCACGAGGACGAGCAACAGCAGCCACGGGATCGCCCATGCGTGGCCCGTGGCCACGGTGGGCGCGAGCGGCGCCGTCGAGCCGGCGGCGTCGGTCAGCAGTGGGGTGAGCGTGACGCTGGCGCTGAGCCGTACGGCCGGTGTCACATCACGCACCGGCGCGGACACCGTCCGCCGCTCGCCCGGGAGCACAGCGGTCGCGTCGGGGACCGCGTCCACGGTGGCCGCGAACCGTCCGAACGGGCCGGTCAGCTTCACCTGCTGATGCGCGCCGAGGATCGCGTTGCCGGTGTTGTGGAGCACGTACGTCACGCGCGCGTCCGAGACTTGGACGTCCTCGACGGTCAGTTGCGGCGTGAGCGGGCCACCGACCCGCAGGCGAATCGGGAGCGTGGCGGTGATCCCGCCGCCGGTGGCGGCGACGGCTCCGGCGTGATCACCGGACGTGGCGTCGCCGGGCAGCGTGATCGTGAACGGCACCTCGGCGCTCTCGCCGGGGGCGACTGTGAGCGCGTCGGCGTCGAGTTTCATCCAGGGGAGGTCGGCGCGCAGGGCGACCTTCAGCGGCGCCGTGCCCTGGTTGGTCACGACGATCGCGTCCTCGGCCTCGCCACCGGGGTTGAGCGTGTAGCGGAAGTCCTCGCGGCCGTCACCGAACTGGTTGGCGGCCGGCTGGACGCTCCAGTCCGCGGCCGCCGCGGGCCGGGCGAGCAGCCCGACCAGCCCCAGCGTGGCCAACAACAGGAGACTGGTCGGGCGCATGTTCATCGACCTACGGGTTCGTGGTCGAGAGCGTGAACGTGAGCGTCTTCGAGTAGGCGCCCGTGCGCAGCGCGTCGGTGGCCTTGATCGGCTGCTTGAACGCGATGTTCACGGAGTCGTTGGACACCGGCGCGGTCCAGGCGGCCTTGGAGAAGGCGACCTGCAGCGGCTCCGGCAGCGAGAACGCGCCGTTGGTCAGGTGGCCCGGATCGGACACCGTCAGCGCCGCGTCGCCCGCCGTGGAGACCACGTTGGCCGTCGTCGACGTCTCGTACGTCTTCTCGACACCCGGCGTGAACGCGCCGAACGTCGGCGCCGAGCCGAGCGTGAGCGAGAGCGTGGCGGGCACGGTGCCGCCGACCGCGGCGTCGGTGTTGGACTCGGCCGCATGGATCGTGACCTTGTCGACCACGGAGCCGACCGGCTGGGCCGCGGAGGCGCCGCTGTTGGGGCCGCACCAGGACACGTTGCCGAGTTCGACGGCCGCGTTCGGGGCCGCGCACGTGCCGGAGCGGATGTTCTCCACGACCAGCGCGTCCTTGCGGACCTGCACCTTGACGTAGCTGCGGACGTGCTCCTGGTTCTCGACCGAGTTCGCCGCGTGGCGGTTGCCGGTCGGGTCCAGCGGGTCCGGCGGCTGCGTGCCGCCCGGCTTGCTGAGGTCGTAGTACTTCGAGCCCGACGCGGAGTTGCCGGTGACGTAGATCACGCCACCCGGACCCGTGGCCACCTGGGCGGCACCGGGCTGCTCGGTCGCGTTGGCCTTCTGGCCGTTCTTGATCGAGTAGGACCGCGAGTAGCTGTGGTCGTGGCCGGCGAGGACGAGGTCCACGCCCAGGTTCGAGAACGCCGTCGGGAAGTCCTGACGGCGGACCGCGGCGTCGCCGTCCAGCGCATGCGCGGCCGGCGAGTAGATCGCGTGGTGGAACACGAGCACCGTGTACTTGGCCTCGGCGCCGTGGGCGTTGACGACGCTGGTGACGTAGCCGACGTGCGCCGCGTCCTTGCCGCTCGCGTACGCGTTGGAGTTCAGGTGGATGAACAGGGCGTCCTTGTAGACGTACCAGTAGTCACCGCCGGACTGCGTGGTCGTGCTGCCCGAGTAGAAGTTCGCGGAGCGGTCGGTGTTCGGCGTCCAGAAGTGCTGGTCGTACGCCTTGCCGCCGACGTCGTGGTTGCCGATCGTCGCCGCCCACGGGTACTGGCGCAGCTTGTCGGAGTTCAGGAACGCGTTCCACTGCGTCTCGGTGTTCGCGGTCTCGACCTGGTCGCCGCCGGACACGAGCAACTCGGCGTCCGGGTTGGCGGCGAGCGACACGTCCAGCGTGTCGTCCCAGCCTGCGCCGTCCTTGGGCACGTTGCCCGAGGAGCCGATCTGCGGGTCGCCGTAGAACAGGAAGTCGAAGGCGCCCGTGAACTTCTGCGTCTTGAACGTGTACGGCTTCGACCACGCGCCCTCGCCACCGACGCGGTACGAGTACGCCGTGTCCTGCTGCAGGCCGTCGACCACGGCGTGGCCGTTGAACCCGCCGTTGACGGTGTTCGCGGCGACCGTGGCCGCGAAGGTGGTGGCGCTCGCGGGGAACGCCCCGTCGACCAGCGCGGAGGTCGGCGCGACCTGCACCGACTGCGCCGTGTTGGCCGACGTGTACCAGGACACGACGCGCTGTGAGGCGCTGGAGCCGACGCCGAGCACGATGCTCGACGACGTGGCGGACGACTGCGCCCCGGCGATGGTGATCGAACCGATCCCCAGCGCCGCCGACGCGGCAAGAGCAACAAGCCCTGCCTTATGTGAAAGCTTCAACGACATTCTCCTTATCTGCGACATAGACCGCGGCTGAGCTTTCACCAGCGCAAGGTAAGTCGGTGTGAACAAACAGTGTGTGAGGTTTAGATGAGAATGGCGCGCTGCACGAACCACACCAGACCCATCGCACACACACCGCCGGCGATCGCACCGGTCGCGGAGATCCCGGCCACCGGCACGCGCCGGCGCAGGAGGGTCAACACGGGGAAGACGGCGAGGATGATGGCGAGCTGCACGGTCTCGATGCCGAGGTTGAACACGAGCAACGAGGACAGCAGCGACCAGGAGAAGTCTCGGTCGAGCCCGAGCGCGGACGCGAATCCCAATCCGTGCACGAGGCCGAACGCGAACACCCACACCAGTCGCGCGTTGCCTGCGTCCTCGCCCTTCCACAGCCGCCACAGCGTCATGCCGGCCACCACCGAGATCGAGAGGGCGATGACCGGCTCGATGATCGATGCGGGGGCGCTGACCACGCCGAGCGCGGCGAGGATGAACGTGACCGAGTGGGCGACCGTGAACGTCGTCGCCACGGCGACGATGTCGCGCAGCCGCCGCGAGCCGACGATCAGCGCCAACAGGAACAGGATGTGGTCGATCCCGCCGTACAGATGCTCGGCGCCGAGCGTGAAGAACTCCCAGTACTGCTCCCAGCGCGTCTGGTGCGTGGAGAACGTCGGATGGGAGGCGTCGAGGCTCGCGGTGCCCGACTGCACGTCGAGGTCCTCGTAGGTCACGATCGTCTTGGTGTCGCGCACGTACTCCTCGGAGGCGGGGAACAGCCGGCTCGTGATCTCGTGCACCTCGGCGCCCTGCGCGCACCGGTGGTCGAGGGCGAGGAACGCGTACGGGACGCCTTCGCGTTGCTCGATGCGGACGGCGCCGTCACGCGTGGGCGCGCAGTTCTCACCCTCGGCGGTGACCGCGAAGCGGTGGGTCACGTACGCCAGGACCGTCGCGGCGTGCGCGTCCAGCGCGGCCGCCTGCGCGTTCGCATCGCCGCCCTCGAACGCCGCGGTCCCGGCGTTGAACAGGTCATCGTCGTGTTCGAAGTCGGCGGCCGAGACCACGAGCAGGTCGTACTCGAGCCCGACCTCCGTGCGCACGTGACCCCGCTCGGGCGAGGTCGCGTCCACGTACACCACCGAAGTGAACCCGTGCGCAAACGCAGATGAGGTGAAGATGAAAGTGACACCGATCGTTAACAGCATCCGTGCGAACCGTTTGACCATGCGGGCATGTTCATCTGTCACCGACGAGCGACCTGTGAAGTGTGTGTGAACGAGTTTGTGACGGCATCCGTGAACCCGCCACGCTCTCCCCCGTGCGCTCCCTGTTCGCCACACTCGTGCTGGTGACGCTGCTCGCCGGCTGCGGCGCCGGCGATGACTGGTCCACCCCGCACTCGCGGCCGGTTGCCCTCGGCACCCTCGGGTCCGGCTTCGTCGATCCCGCCAAGCCGCCCGCGCCGGAGTCCGTGATCACCCCCGAGCCGGGCTCGTGGGATGCGGTCCACCCGTCCAAGGGCTACCGCGTCGTGCTGCTCACGTCCGGCGAGGACAAGGCGACCGAGGCCGCCGTCAGCGAGTGGGCGGACGCGGAGGACGCGTCGCTGAAGACCGTCACGGCGTCCGAACCCGCCCAGCACGTTCCGGGCATCGTCACGGCGATGGACATGAAACCCGACCTGATCATCGCCACCGGGCCCAGCCTGGTCGAGCCGCTGGACCTCGTCACGGCGAGCCACCTCAACCAGCAGTTCCTCTTCCTCGGCGGCCGATTGGGCGAGCCGACCGCCAACGTCACGGCCGCCACGTTCGCGCCGCGGCAGGCGGCTCCCGCGGTGAGGGCCGGCGTCGCGGCCGTGCTCACCGGCTGGACGGGGATCGTCGTCGACCTGGGCTGAGCGCGCGCGTGGTGCTCCGCGCGCCCACCCTGTAGTTGCGCGGCCGGGTTCGGGGAGCACACCGTCGGGCGTCGCGTCAAGAAACCCGTGCCCGGGCGGTTGCGGCGCTGCGCGGCGGTGGTCACGGGTTTCTTGACCCGCCGCGGCCGGCGCGCTCTTGTGCGGGTGAGCCGGTTGCACCGGGTGCGCCCGGGCGCGGGCCTGGGGCGCGTGCTCGGCGGGGTTGTGCACGATCAGGTCCTGACAGGACCCGTTCGTGCATCACCCCCGGGCAATCCGAGCGGCAACGCGCCACCCGGCACGCGAGCGTCGAGTTCGGACCGTATAACGGTGAGAACTGATCACTCGCGTGGCGAACGACCGTCCCTCGGCGTGGCAAGACGTGAACGCCCCGGCGTTCACGCAGTGCGGGGCACCCGCCTCACCCGCAATCAGCACGCCCGCCCCGACGGGTCAAGAAACCCGTGACGACCGCGCGGCCTACCCCGGCGCCGCGGGCACGGGTTTCTTGACGCGGCGGCCGCGGGCGTGCTCGCAGTTGACGTTGTCCCGCTCAGCGGAAGCGGCGCCCCGTGGACGTGGCGTAGATGTCCTCCATCAGCGCTAAGTGGTCGTGCATCGCGGCGTTGACCGCGGCCGGGGAGCCGTCCCGCAGGGCGGCGAGGGTGGCCTCGTGCGCCTGCAGCGAGCGCTCGGTGTCGTCGGCGGTGCGCATGGCCATGTCGAGCACGGCCTCGAGCTCGACGTAGACGTCGCGCATCGCGCGCTCCAGCGCG
This sequence comes from Solirubrobacter taibaiensis, assembly GCA_027587225.1. Lineage (GTDB taxonomy): Bacteria > Actinomycetota > Thermoleophilia > Solirubrobacterales > Solirubrobacteraceae > Solirubrobacter > Solirubrobacter taibaiensis. The sequence goes on along the minus strand of JAPDDQ010000018.1, from coordinate 42,977 downwards.
GCGTTGTCGGCGAGGCGCCACATCAGCCGGTGGAAGCGGCCCTCGGCCTGCACGGCGCGCGGGCGGTCCTCACCCAACGCACGCTGCTCGGCCACCGCTTCCTCCAGAGCAGCCAACCCCGCGTGGTCCGTGCGCGCCGCTGCCAGTCGCGCCAAGGCGGGTTCCAACACGCGCCGGGCCTCGAGGAGCGCGCGGAAGCGGTCGGCGTCGGGCGCCGCGGCGGGCTGGAGATCCTCGGGCACCCAGCTCGTGAGCACGACCGTCCCGCGCCGCCCGGCCCCGCTCGCCACGACCCCGCTCGCCTGCAGATGACCGATCGCCGCGCGCACGCTCGCGCGCGCGACGTGCATGCGCTCCGCCAGCTCACGCTCGGACGGCAGCCGGTCCCCCTCGCGCACGGCGCCGCTGCGGATGAGCTCGAGCAGCTGATCGACGATGTCGTCGATGACGCTGCGGGTGCGCACGGGATGGATCACGCTTGCAGATCTCGCTTTGGTCTACTAACGTGCCAAAACATGTCCACGAGCCTACCAGAGCAGTTCGAGGTCGACCGAGCCGCATTCCAGCGCGACGGGGTCGCGCTGCTCAAAGGCGTCCTCACGCCCGACGAGGTCGAGACGCTGCGCGCCGGCGTCGAACGCAACCTCGCCGATCTCGGCCCGCTCGGCATGAACGCGACCAAGCCTGGTGAGCCGGGCGCGTTCGTCGAGGACTTCCGCAACTGGCACCGGATCCCCGAGTACGAGCAGGTGTTCCGCGCCTCCGCGTTGGCTCCGGCCGCGGCCGCGCTCATGGGTGCGAGCAGCGTGCGCTTGTTCCACGACCACCTGCTGGTCAAGGAGCCCGGGACGCTGGATCGCACCCCGTGGCACCAGGACCAGCCGTACTACTCGATCGACGGCACGCAGACCGTCTCGTACTGGATTCCGCTGGACCCGGTCGCGCGGCCGAGCACGCTCGAGTTCGTCGCCGGCTCACACGCCGAGGGCAAGTGGTACATGCCGCGCTCGTTCGTGAAGGGCACCGCGATGGTGTTCGACGAGGGCGCGCTCGAGGAGGTCCCGGACGTCGAGGCCGACCGTGACGCGTGGCCGATCGTCGGCTGGGCGATGGAGCCCGGCGACGCGGTCGCGTTCAACATGCTCACGCTGCACGCCGCCGCCGGGTCACCGACGCGCCGGCGCGTGGTGTCGCTGCGGCTGACCGGCGACGACGTGCGCTGGGCCCCGCGCCCGCACCGGACCTCCCCGCCGTACCCCGAGGTGGCGCTGGAAGCCGGCGCGCCGCTCGAACACGAGGTGTTCCCGGAGCTCTGGCGGGCGCCGGCGTAGGGTCTACTTGGTGGCCGCGTCGATCTGCGCGGCGACGTCCTCCTGGATGGCCTTGGACTGCGCGTCGGCGTCCTTCATGGCCTCCTTCTGGTACTCGAGCGACTGGCGGGTGATGTCCTTCGCCGTCTCGTTGGCGTCGTTGGAGGCGTTGTTGACGACGACCAGGGTGCCGATACCAAGGACGGCGGAGACGGCGAGAGCGAGGAAGCCACGGATGATCATCTGAGAGGTCCTTTTGCGGTTCGAGAGCGTTGGTTGCTGCACTCGGAACTCTCTCTTTTCGCGGCCCTGCGCGATGGGGAGTCAGCTGGCCAACCGGCGGCGGTGAACCGACAGCCACCGTGAAGCAGGCCACACAGGCGCCGTCGCTCGTCCGACGAGGATCGCGCCGAGCACGAGCGCCATCCCGAACAGCTGGCGCCAGGTGAGCAGCTCGCCCGCGAGCAACGTGCCGAGCAGCACGCCGGTGACCGGGTTGAGCAACCCGATGAGCCCCACGGTCGAGGCGGGCAGGTGACGCAGCCCACCGAACCAGGCCACGAACGCCAGCGCGGTCGCAATCACGGTCACGTAGGCGAAGCCGAGCAGGGCCGGCGCGTCGAGCGCAGGCGGTGCGCCTTCGACGAGCGCCGCGGGGACGACCAGCAGCAGTCCGCCGGCGAGCAACTGCCACGCGGTCGAAGCCAGCAGGTCGACGTCGCCGCTCCAGCGCTTGGCCAGCACGTAGCCCGCGGCGGACATGAGCATGGCCGTGATCGAGGCCGCCACTCCGAGCGCCGACACCGACCCGCCGCCCCCGAGCAGCATGGTCGCGACGCCGGCGATCCCGATCGCGGCGCCGACGAGCGGGACCACGCGCGGGCGCTCGGCCATCAGCGCCCAGGCCATCAGCATCAGCGCGATCGGCGAGGCCGCCATGATCGTCGAGGCGATGCTCGTCGGCAGCTGCTGCGCGGCGAGGTAGATCAGGGCGAAGAAGGCGCCGACGTTCATCGCGCCCAGCAGCGCCGAGCGCCACCACCACGCGCCGCGCGGTCTGCGCCGGGCGATCAGCAGCAACAACAGCCCGGCGGGCAAGGCCCGGATGACCGCGCCCCACAGCGCGCTGTCCGCCGGCAGGAACTCACGCGTGACGTAGTAGTTCGAGCCCCACGCGATCGGGGCGATCGCGGTGATCAACGTCCATCGCCAAGTTGCTTCCATGGAAACAACTTTAGCGTCCTAGGAAGATATTGTCTAGGACACTTCTTCGGCCGCGGCGACGCCGCGGCTCGGGAGGCTCTCTTCGACGTGGCGGCGCATCAGGTCGGACGCGCCGGGGCTGTCGCCGGCGACGATCAGGTCGCGCAGCTCGTAGTGCTGTTCGAAGTCGGCCGTGCGCGTGGTGCCGGTGCCGCGGATCTCGCTCAGCGTGTGGCGGCGGTAGCGGTCGGCGCGGTCCCACAACAGCGCGAGGGTGCTCGTCAGCGGTGGGTTGTGGGCCGCTTCCCAGATCGCCGCGTGGAACGCGCGGTGGGCGTCGAGCGCTCGCTCGGTGGCGTGCTCGCCCAGCGGCTCGAGCTCGTCAGCCAGGGCTTGGAGCTCGGTGCGCTGGCCCGCGGTGATGCGCGAGGCGGCAAGACCGGCCGCCAGCGACTCGAGCGGCACGCGCATCTCACGCAGGTGCTGGGCCTCCTCGTCGCTCAGCGGCGCGACCCGCGCGTCCCGGTGGGCGGCGAGGACGATGAAGCCCTCGGCGGCGAGCCGACGAAGTGCCTCGCGCAGTGGCGTGACGCTGATGGCCATCGTGCGCGCGAGCTCTTCCTGGTTGATCGGCTCGCCGGCCGGCAGCGCACCGCGCGCGATCTCCTGCCGCAGATAAAAGTAGGCATGGTCGGCCTTGGTTTGGAAGAGGACGGCGCTGACCACTGCCTATAGGTTATTGGCGGATCAGACGCCTCCGCGCCGCGAGCACGATGCCGGAGGCGACGAGCGCCAGCAGCGCGCACAGCCACCAGCCCGTCGCGTAGGAGAAGTGCTCGGCGACGAGGCCGAAGAGCAGCGGCCCCGAGCCGCCGCCGAACGACGCGCCGGCCAGCACGACGCCCGCGGCGGTGGCGGCCGCCTTCGGGCTGCGGCGCACGACGGCGAAATTCAAGAGTCCCGCCCACCCCCAGCCGCCGCCGAAGGCGAGCATCGCGCCGAGCACGAGCAGCGGACCGGAGCCGACGGCCAGCAGCGCGAAGCCGGGCGCGCCCGCGGCGAGCAGCGCGGCGACGCGCAGGAAGTGCCCGCGCTCCATCCGGTCGGCGCGCACGCCGATCACGATCCGGATCACGATCGAGGTGACGCTGCCGACGACCAGCAGCGCGCCCGCCGCGCCGGCCGACATGCCGTCCGTCATCAGCGTGTCGACCATGAACGTCCCGGCGGTGGTGCCGACGGCCGAGCCGAGCGCGGCGGCCACGGCGAACATCATCAGCGCGAGCGACGCGCGGCCGGCGGGCGCGGCGGCGGTCTTCTCGTGCACGCGCGCGCTCGCGAAGCCGTTGGAGGCGACGAGCAGCGACAGCGCGAGCACGGCGCACGCGACGAACGCCCAGCGCCAGTCGATCAGCACGGCGATCGGCACGGCGATGCCGCACAGCAGCGTGGCGCCCGGCTTCGCGGCTTCCTTGATCCCGAACGCGACGCCCTGCCGTCGCGCCGGCACGTTGTCGGCGACCGTCGCGCTCGCGGCGAGCTGCGCGATGCCGTTGACGATGCCCGTCGCGAGCAGGAGCACGACGAACATCGCGAACGAGCCGGCCAGCGCCGCGATCGTGCCCGCGACGACCGCGGTCGTCAGCGCGGCCGCGCGCAGGCTCGGGATCGCCCCGAGCCGGTCGACGACCCGGCCCAGTCGCGCGGAGAACAGCGACTGCGAGATGAAGCAGGCGGACAGGGCGAGCCCGACCGCGGCCGGCCCGATCCCGAACTCCGCGCGGATCTGCGGCGCGAGCGCGCCCGCCAGATACGCGGGCAGCACGCCCACGGTGGAGACGGCAGTGGCCAGCGCGGTCCCGGTCACGACCGGCGAGTCCCACGCCGGCATCCGCCGCAGGGCCACCAACCCGCTCATCGCTCGCCTTCCGCCATTTCCTCAATCCTTACATAAGTTCGAGTTGACAACCTGTAGGTCACAGATTATAAGTTGTATCCGTCGGCCGCAAGGCCGAGTTCGTAGAAGTTCCAGAGTCAGGGAGAGAGATTCCATGTCCGCTTCGATTCCGCGCGACAATGGGGCGACCGGAGGCACGTTGTGACCCCGTCCACGCCCACCATGCTCGAGCCGCGCACCGCACCCGCGTCGGCGCCGAACGCGCCGGCCGCCGAGGCCGAGATCCCGGTCCCGCACAACTTCGCGGGCTACATCAAGGGCATGGGCCCCGGCATCGTGGTCGCGCTGTCGTGGCTCGGTACCGGCGACCTGATCAACTCCTCGGTGTCAGGCGCCAACTACGGCTACGTGCTGATGTGGGCGCTCGTCATCGCGACGCTCGCGCGCTACTTCGTGGTGTCGGCGCTCACGAAGTACCAGCTCTGCAACAGCACGGGCGACAACACGATCCTCGACGGCTTCGAGCGCGTGTGGCGCGGGTTCCCGATGTTCCTCGGCATCTGCTCGGTGGCGCTCGGCATCGTCTACCACTGCTTCCTGTTCCTCGGCGCCGGCACCGCGCTCTTCTACTTGTTCGGTGAGTTCGGCGGGCAATGGGGCGTGTTCATGTGGGCGCTCGTGGTGCTCGCCGCGGTGGTCTTCATGGCCTCACGCCCGAACGAGTACAAGTGGCTCGAGCACACCGCCAACTTCGCCATGGCGACGCTCGTGCTGATCTTCATCTGGGCGCTGATCGGCAGCGGGATCGACGTCGGCGCGTTCTTCCAGGGTCTGACGTTCTCGATGCCCGAGGACCGGGGCGCGTACGGCGCGTGGCTCGTCGTCGTCGCGATCATCGGCGCCGTCGGCGGCTCGGTCGCGAACCTGATGTACCCGTACTTCGTCGCGGACAAGGGCTGGAAGGGCCCGAAGTACCGCAAGCTCCAGGTCTACGACCTGCTGTTCGGCGTCTGCACGCTGATCGTGCTCAACATCGCCATCTGGGTCGTCGCCGCCGAGCTCATGCGCGGCCAGGGCGCGACCATCGACGGCCCGGAGGACCTCGCCCGCATGATGGAGCTGGCGATCGGCCCGGCCGGCCCACCGCTGCTGTGGATCGCGATCTTCTTCGCCGTCTTCGACAACATCGGCACGCAGGTCTACACGTTCCCGCGGATCGCGATCGAGGCCGTCCACAAGACCTTCCCCAAGCGCGCCGCCAAGTACAACACCGCCGAGCCGGCCGGGCTGCCCGACACGCCGGCCGACGTCGTCACCCCGCAGCGGCACGTCCGCATCGCCGCGCTCGTGCGCGACCCGATGTTCCGCTGGATCCAGGCGCTGCTGCTGATCCCGCCGATCCTGTTCACGCTCCCGAACGGCCCCGGCCTGGTGTCCATCACCGTGTTCGGCAACGCCATCCAGGTGTTCGTCGTCCCGGCGATGATCATCGGCCTCATCTGGATGACCAACAACAAGAAGTGGATGCTCAAGGGTTGGGCGAACAAGTGGTGGGAGAACCTGATCCTGCTGGTCATCGGCGGCATCGGGTTCTGGGCCGCCTGGGGCATCGCCAAGAACCTTCCCAGCCAGATCGGAGGCCTGTTCTGATGATCGAAGGTGTGTATGTCGCAGCGGTGACGCCGTTCCGCGACGACTTCTCCATCGACCTCGACGCGTACCGCGCGCACGTGGAGTGGCTCGCGGAGCGCGGGGTCACGGGCATCGTCGCGTTCGGCACCAACGGCGAGGGTCCGTCGGTGGCCGCGCACGAGAAGCTCGAGGTGCTCCGCGCGCTCGCGGACTCCCCCGTGCCCGTGATCCCGACCGTGGCCGAGGCCAACCTGCCGGACACGCTCGCGCTGCTCGCCGCGCTCGAGGACTTCGACGCGCCCGGCGTGATGGTGCTGCCGCCGTACTTCTTCAAGCCGGCGTCCGCCGCGGGCCTGCTCGCGTTCTACGAGCCGGTCGTGGCGGCCTCCCGCCACCCCGTCGTGCTTTACCACATCCCCCGCTTCTCGGTCCCGATCCCGCCGGAGGTGGTGGGTGCGCTGCCGGTGTGGGGCGTGAAAGACTCGGGTGAGGAAGCGGAGTACACGCCCGCGATCGTGGCCGCGGGCCGCGAGGTGCTCGTCGGCACCGAGGACGACCTGGCGACGCGGCTCGGCCGCGGCGGGTCCGGCGTCGTCTCCGGCCTGGCCAATGCGGCGCCGGAGCTCGTCGTGAGCATCTACGAGGCCGTCCGGTCCGGCGACGCCGAGGCCGCCGCCGAGCGGTCGGCGCGGCTGCGCACCATCCGCGACGCGGCCACCGGGTTCGCGGCACGCAAGCGGCTGGCGAGCCTGCGCTCCGGGAACGACCTCGGGACGGTGCGCCCACCGCTCACACCGGTCACCGACGACGGCGCGCTGCGTGAACTCGCCGACCAGATCGAAGGAGTGCGGGCGTGAGTGCGCTGATCGGTTCCGCGGTGCTCGACCTGCAGGCACAGGTGCGGGGTGGCGAGTTGTTCCTCCCGCCCGACGACAAGGGCCGCGTCGACGCGTTCATCCCGTCGCTGGGCGATGAGGACCACGCGCCGAACCTCACGCTGCTGCCGAGCGGCGACCTGTTGTGCGTGTGGTTCGCGGGCTCGGCGGAGGGCTATGGCGACATCCGCATCGGGCTGTCGCGGCTGCCCGCCGGCGCCGGCGCCTGGGAGGCGCCGCACTTCGTCACGACGTCGCTGGATCGCTCGGAGCAGAACCCGTGCCTGTTCCTCACGCCGGCCGGTGCGCTGTGGCTGCTGTACACGTCTCAGGAGACGCGCGGGATGACGCGCGAGCAATGGGACGCGGGCGGCTTCGAGGGCCTCTTCCCCATGCAGTGGACGTCGCAGATCCGGCGCCGGATCTCGCTCGACGAGGGCCGCACGTGGGGCGAGGAGGAGGTCTACGTCGACACGCCGGGCTCGTTCTGCCGGCACCCGCCGAAGGTGCTCGCGGACGGACGCTGGCTGTTTCCCATGTACTACTCGCTCGAGGCCGGCGGACGGCATGGCGACGACCACAGTGTCGTGCGCGTGTCGGACGACGGCGAGACGTGGACCGAGCATCCGGTGCCCGGTTCGAAGGGCCGGGTGCACCCGTCGCTGGTGGAGACCGAGGACGGGCTCGCGCTGTTCTTCCGCAGCCGCGCCGCCGACCGCATCTACGTGAGCCGGTCAAGCGACGGCGTGACGTGGTCAGAAGCCGAGCGCACGGTGCTCCCGAACAACAACGCGTCGATCCAGGCCGCCACGCTGCCGAGCGGCGCGATCGCGATCGTGTTCAACCACTTCAGCGCCAACGACGATCCGGGCACCCCGACGTGGCCCAAGCGCCGCTACCCGCTGACGATCGCGCTGTCCGAGGACGGCGGGAAGACCTGGCCGTACATGCGCCACGTCGATCCCGGCGACGGATTCTTCGGGGATGCGAACGAGCCCGGCAACCGCGTGTGCGCGTACCCGACGGTCGTCGCGGGCGACGACGGTGCGATCCACGTCGCCTACTCCTACCGCGGGCGCCAGTGCATCAAGTACGTCCGCGTGACCGAGGCGTGGATCCGGTCCGAGGTGGACTGGGTCTACCGCGAGCACGTCAGCCACGCGCACCCGTTCTGATGCGCATCGCCGTCATCGCCGACGACCTGACCGGCGCCGCCGACACGGGCGTGCAGCTGGTGCGCGCCGGCCACCGCACCGCGGTGGCGTTCCGGGGCGAGCGCATGGACGCCGACGCGGTCGTCATCGACACCGACTCGCGTGGGCTGCCCGCCGCCGAGGCGGCCGCCAGGGTGCGCACCGTTCAGCTCGCCGGCGCCGAGATCGTCATGAAGAAGGTCGACTCGACGCTGCGCGGGCCGCTGGCCGCGGAGGTCGAAGCGGCCCTGGCGGCGAGCGGGCGCACGCGAGCGATCGTCGCGCCCGCGTTCCCCGCCACGGGCCGGACGACGGTCGGCGGCGTGCAGCGGCTCGACGGCGTGCCGGTGCACGAGACGCGGTTCGCGCACGACCCGGTCTCCCCCGTCCACCAGTCCGATCTCCACGAGCTGTTCCCGAATGCGGACGTGCGTGACGCGGAGACCGACGAGGACCTGGAAACGATCGTACGCTCCGTCGACGATCCGTCGTCCGTGCTGTGGGTCGGCTCGGCGGGGCTGGCCGCGGCGCTCGGCGCCGTCTATCCCGGGCCGGGCGTGGAGGAGCCGGAGGAGGACGGGCCCGGCGGGCGCGTGCTCGTCGTCGTCGGCAGCGCGAACGCGACGGCGCGGGAGCAGATCGCCCGCGTGTGCGCCCCGGCGGTCGCGATGCCGCTCGACGGACGCGACGTCTCCGCGCAGGTGATCGACGCGCTGCACTGCGCCCGCGCGTGCGTGCTCCATCCCGCCGACGGCACCGGTGACCCGCGCGTGATCGCGGCAGCGCTCGCGGAGACCGCCGCGCGCGCGGCGCCGCACCTGTCGGGCCTCGTGCTCACGGGCGGGGACACCGCCGTGCACGTGGCGCGCCGGCTCGGCGCCACCGGCCTGCTCGTCGAGGACGAGCTCGAGCCGGGCGTCGTCCTTGGCCGCTTGATCGGCCCCAACCCGTTTCGCATCGTCACCAAGGCCGGCGGCTTCGGATCCCCCGACGCCCTCCGGAGAGCAACTGCGGCGCTCGCCGCGGGAGGGAGGACCCGCGCATGAGCGCCGAACGCGTGATCGCGATCACCATGGGCGACCCGACAGGGATCGGCCCCGAGATCATCGCCAAGGTCTTCGCCGACGAGGGCGCGCCGCGCTCGCTCGTGGTCGGCGACGTGGCCATGATGCGCCGCGCCGTGGGCCTGCTCGGTCTCTCGCTCGAGATCAACCCGGTCGAGGAGGTCGGCGACGCCCGCTTCGAGCCCGGCGTGATCGACGTGCTGCCCGTGACCGACCTGCCCGAGGACCTGCCGTTCGGCGTGGTCGACGCGCGTGGCGGCGAAGGCGCGTTCCGGTACCTGGAGCGCGCGGTCGAACTGGCGCTGGCCGACGAGGTCCACGCCGTGGCGACGGCGCCGCTGAACAAAGAGGCCATGCACCTCGCGGGGTTCAAGTACCCCGGCCACACCGAGATCCTTGCCGAGCTGACCGGCGTGCGCGACTACGCGATGATGCTCGTCGCCGACCGCTTGCGCGTCGTGCACGTGAGCACGCATGTGGCGTTGTCGGAAGCGATCCGGCGCGTGCAGCCCGAGCGTGAGCTCACGGTCATCCGGCTCGCCGACCGCTCGCTCCGGCAGCTCGGGATCGACAACCCGCGCGTGGCCGTCGCGGGCCTGAACCCGCACGCGGGTGAGGCGGGCCTGTTCGGCACCGAGGACCGCGACGTGATCGCGCCCGCCGTCGAGGCCGCCCGGGCCGAGGGCATCGACGCGTCAGGCCCGTGGCCGCCGGACACGGTGTTCATGCAGGCCCGCCAGGGGCGCTTCGACATCGTCGTCGTCCAGTACCACGATCAGGGTCACATCCCGATCAAGCTGATGGGCTTCGACGACGGCGTCAACGTCACCGTCGGCCTCCCCTTCTTCCGCACCAGCGTCGACCACGGCACGGCGTTCGACATCGCCGGCACCGGCAAGGCCGACCACGCGAGCATGCGCGCCGCGCTCGATCTCGCTTCCACGCTCGCCCGACCCGTTGAGGCCACGACATGACCACGCTGCTCGAGACGCCCACCCTGCTCGCCCCGATCGCGATCGAGCGTCCGCGCGCGTTGGAGTTCGGCCCCGGCACCGTGGGCGCGGTCGCTCGCTTCGTCGGCGCACGGCGCGCGCTCGTGATCGCCGACCCGTTCAACGCGTCGCGTGTCGATGTGCTGGGGCTCGTGGATGCGACCGTCTTCGGCGAGGTCGCGTTCGAGCCCGACGTGGCGACGCTGGACGCGGCGTTGGCGGCGGCCGCGCAGGCCCGCCCGGAGGTCGTGATCGGCTTCGGCGGCGGCAGCGCCATGGATCTGGCGAAGCTGGTCTCCGTGCTCGGCGCGCAGTCGCTTCACGACGTCGTGGGTGCCGAGCTCGTGCACGGCCGAGAGGTCGCGCTGGTGCAGGTGCCGACCACCGCCGGCACCGGGAGTGAGGGCGGCACGCGCGCGCTCGTCACCGACCCGGTCACGCAGAACAAGCTCGCGGTGCAGAGCCGGCACATGCTCGCCGACCTCGCGGTGGTCGATCCCGACCTCACGCTGACGGTTCCCGCGCACGTCACAGCGGCGACCGGCGTCGACGCCCTCGCCCACTGCGTCGAGGCCTACACGAGCCGCAAGGCGCACCCGCTGATCGATCTCCACGCGCTGGAGGGCGCGCGGCTCGTCGGCCGCTACCTGCCCCGCGCCGTGCGTGACGGATCAGACCGGGAAGCCCGTGCGGGGCTCTCGCTCGCCTCGCTGTACGGCGGCTTCTGCCTGGGCCCCGTCAACACCACGGCGGGGCACGCGGTGGCCTATCCCCTGGGCACGCGCCACCACGTGCCGCATGGACTGGCCTGCGCGCTGATCTTCCCGCACACGCTCGCGTTCAACGCGCCCGCCGTGCCCGAGCGGACCGCGGCCGTGCTGGACGCGCTCGGCTGCGCCGACGAGGCGGATGTCTCGCGGTGGTGCGAGGAGCTGGGCATCGACGTGCGGCTGTCCGCGCACGGCGTGCCGGAGGCGGACCTCGCGGCGATGGCCGACGAGGCGCACGCCATCCGGCGCCTACTCGACAACAACCCGCGCGACATCTCCCGCGACGAGATCCTCGGGCTCTACCGCGCGGCGTTCTGAGCGTCAGTCCTTGCGGATGGCGTCCTTGACCTTGTCGCTGGCGTCGCCGACCTTGTCCTTGACCGAGCCGGACGCGCGATCGACCTTGCCCTCGCGCTGGAGGTCCTTGTCGCCGGTCACGTCGCCGGTCGCTTCCTTCGCGTGACCCTTGAGCTTGTCTGCGGTTCCGTCACCCATGAGGGGCTCCTTTCGAGTGGACACCCGTGGGACTACCCATGACTGCGAGGCAGTTATGCGGGCACCCTTGGGGAGTGCTCCTGCTCGCGCTCGCCGCCGCGCTGCTCACGCCCGCTCCGGCGGATGCGTCGCTGAAGGTCGTCGATGTCGAGACGGGAAAGCGCACGATCATCACGCGCGACGCGCCGCCCGAGGGTTTCACGTCGATGCGCTGGACGCCGGACGGCTCCGCGCTGATCGCGGTGGCGAACAAGGCGCCCGGCGACCTGGCCGTCCGTCGCTATCCGGCCGCCGGTGGCCCCGCGAAGCCGGTGCGGCGCCTGCGGGAGGCACTCGACGCCGTACTGAGCCCCGATCGCACGCGGGTCGCGGCGCTCTACGACTATGGCCAAGGCCTGCGCGGTGGAACCGGCGGCGTCGTGATCCGCGACCTGGGGACGAACCGCACGCTGGGCAAGCTCCCGCAGTCCGCTGAAGGCGACGACCTCTACGAGAGCTTCCTCGACCTCGCCTGGTCACGCGATGGCGCGCGGGTCGCCTACAGCGCGCGGGAGCGACGCGGTCAGACGCTACGGATCGCCGAAGCGCGGACCGGCCGCGTACTGCGCCGCGTCGACGCCGGGCGGATCTCGGGAGTCGCAGCCGAGGCGTTCTCCCCCGCCGGCGACCAGTTGATCTACGTGAGCGGCTCCGCTGGGCAACTGCACGCGCTGGACATAGCCTCGGGCACGAGCCGCCGCCTCGGCGCACGGGGCCTGTTCGAGGCCTGGGCGCCGGCGGGCAACCGGATCGCCCTCAGCACCGGCGAGGGCATCATGGTCAGCGGCGAGGACCAGCGCTTCGGTCCTCTGGTCGAGACCGCCGAGACCGCGAGCGGCGTGTCGTGGTCACCCGACGGCACGCAACTCGCGTTCGTGATGCGCGGCCACGACTGGGACGACCCGACCGCGCTCGCCGTGATGACGCCCGGCAGTGCGCCACGCATCCTCATCCCGTTCGGCAAGAGCGCGATCTATGGCCTGGAGTGGTCGCCGGACGGGACCCGGCTCGCGTATCACGACTAGCGCCGCTTCTTCTTCACCGCCTTCTTCGCCTTGCGCTTGGCGGGCTGCTTCGCCTTGGCCTTGGCCTTCGCGGCGGGCTTGACGACCGCGGGCGTGCTGGCGGGTGCGACGAGCGCCGGTGCCGCGAGCGCCGGGGCGACCGCCGCTGACTTCGGCTCCTCGCCACCCGGGCGACGCACGGTCACACCGCCCGCCGCGTAGGTCGGGGCGTACTCGCCCGTGACCGCGGCGAACGTCCCGGCCACCGCGCCGGTGAGGACGGAGACGTCGCCGCCCACCGCCACCGGCGCGACGACATCCAGCCGCCCGCCGAGCTGCACGGCGCCGGCCGCCGCCACACGGCCCGCCGAGGCGGCGGTGACCGTCGGGCGCAGAACCGCGCCCGTGGCCTGGGTGAAGCCGCCGGTGTTGAGCACGGAGCCCGCGCCGAGCGCCAGCACGCCCTGGTTGACGAACGTGCCCGCCACCGTGAGCGAACGGCCGCCGGTGAGCTCCAATGCGCCGCCGGCGGCGTTGCGCACCAGCCCGCCGAGGCCGTCGCGCACGTTGACACCGGTGCCGGTGAGCTCGTTGTAGAGCACCTGCGACCCCGCGCCGAGCGCCAGGCGCGCCGCGTTGGCCTTCAGCGGGCCGGGGAGCAGCAGCGCCGCGCCGTTGCCGACCACGTACGTGCCACCCGCGAGCGTGCCCGCGCCGCCGGAGAACATCGGGCCGCTCCAGTTGAGCAGCTCCGGCAGCTCGAGCCGCCCGTCGAGCACCTCGATCACGCCGTCGTTGTCGATCGTCGCCTCGGCGATGGCGGCGCCCGTGCCGGTCTTGCGCAGCGTGCCGGTGTTGTGCACCAGGCCTGCGTCGCCGTAGCCGAAGCGGTAGGCGGAGTCGTCCACGGAAGCCGTGCCGTCGAACATGAGCAGCCCCGTGTTGCGGATCGCGGAGCCGCGCGCCATGAACACGGTCGCGTCGTCGATCGTGAGCGTGCCGGCGTTGCGCAGCTCACGGTCCTCGTGCAGGCCGACGTTGTCGCTCACGACGCCCGTCGCGCCCACGGCGAGCACCGTCGCGCCCGGTCCTTCCTGGTCGCCGTCGGACCAGGTGAAGGCGCCGGTGACGGTCAGCGTGCCGGCGCCCGCGATCAGGCCGCCCGACTGCTTGAGCGCGGCCACGGTGACGGGGCGCAGCACGCGCAGCTCGCCGTCGGCCACTTCGGTCGTCCCGGTCAGCGTGGCGCCCGTGTCGACCACGAGCACGCCGTTGCCCACCGTCACGTCCTTGAACGTCCCGGTGTGCGTGACCGTCTCGTCGCTCTCGAGCTCGAGCGGCCCGTTGATCGTGCCGTCGTTGTCGACCAGGACGCGCAGGTGCGACGGGCTCGTCCCGCCCGTCTTTTGCACCGTGCCCGTGTTGAGCAAGGAACCCTCGCCGTGGACGCCCGAGGAGGAGCCGCACGAGTCGTCGTCGGGCGTGTCGAGCTCGAGCCGGCCGGCGTTGGTGATGCGCACGCCCGCGGAGGTGCTGAGGTCGGCGCCCTTCTCGAGCCGGAGCAGGCCGTGGTTGACCAGCGCGCGGCCGTCGGCCAGCGACGCCGAGCCGCACGAGAACGTCGCCAGCGGCGTGAGCACGATCCGCCCGGCGGCACCCACGGTGGTCGTGCCCGGCCCGGCGTGGCGGCCGCCGTCCCACGTGAGGCGCCCGTTCACCGTGATGTTGCCGCGCAGCGTGCCGGCCCGCTGCACCGCGGTGCCGGCGATCGTCAGCGTGTCGCCTTCGCGGACGGTCAGCGAGTCGGCGAACTCCACCGTCCCGGGCATCGCCACCGCGCTCGTGAACGTCCGCGGACCGACGAACACGACGCCGGTGAACGTGCCCGTGTCAGGCTGATCGGTGCCGTCTTCCAGCCGCAGCTCTCCGACCTGGCCATCGACGGTGCCGGTGTTGCGCAGCGCCGCGCCGATCGTGGAGCTGGTGCCTGCGGTCTTGCGGAGCGTGCCGAAGTTCTCGACCCGTCCGGAGGCGTCGTCGAACAGCGTCGCCGTGCCCCGCAGATCGATCAGGCCGCGGTTCTCGAGCACGCGGCCGGTCGCCAGCGAGGAGATGCCGTTGAGCACCAGCGTGCCGGTGACCTTCGTCGTGCCCGGGCCGGCCATCTTGCCGGCCGTCCACTCGAGCGTGCCGGTCACCTCGGTCGCGGCGCCGAGCGTGCCGCCGGTGAAGCGCGCGGACACGACGTTCACGGTGCCGTTGACCGTCGCGCCGCCGATCACGGCGTCGCCCGCGAGCTTTGCGGCCAGCTCGAACGTCCCGGCCTTGAGCGTCGCGCCGGAGAACTCGCCGGTGGACGTGTCCTTGCCGCCGCCGCCGAGCTCGATGCCCTGCACGAGCCCGTCGTTGTCGACGGCGGCCGTGGTCGAGCCGGAGCCCTTGTAGGTCCCGGTGACGCGGATCGCCGCGCCGCCGGAGCCGTTGATCGCGCGCGAGGAGTCGAGCGTGCCCTCGACGAGCAGCACCCGACCTGCCGACAACGCCGTATTCGCCGCGGTGTGCGTCAGCGTCCCGGTGACGCGGGTGGTGCCGGCGCCGCTGATCGCGCCACCCGACCACGTCGTGGGACCGCTGAGCACGGTCGTGCCGGTGCCGCCGAGCGTGCCGGAGGACAGCAGCGTCGTGCCGCTCGCGGTGACGGTGCCGGTCGCGTTCAGCGTCGCGCCCGCGAGCGTCGTACCGATCAGCTTGGAGCCCTCGGACAGGTCGAAGGTCACGTTGTCGATGAACCGCACTCCCGAGAACTCGCCGGTGGAGCCGCTGCCGCCGCCCGCGAGCGCGACGTTCTCGACGCGCCCGTCGTTGTCGATCGGCGCGTAGATCTGCACGTCGGTCGCGGCCGTGCGCCTGATCGTGCCGGTGTTGCGCACGAGCGGCGTGTTCGCGTCGTTGATGTAGCCGCCGGCCAGGTTCAACGTGCCCTCGTTCGCGAGCACGCGCGTCCCGCTCAGCGTCGTGTTGCCGGCGTGGGTGAGCGTGGACGTGACGCGCGTGATGCCCGTCCCGCCCATCGTCCCGCCCGACCAGGTGAACGGGCCGTTGACGTGCAGCGTGCCCGCGCCGCCGATCGTGCCGCTGGTCATCGTCCCGGACGCGGTGACGGTGCCGGTCGCGTCGAGCGTCGCGCCGGCGATCGTCACGGTGTTCAGCGCCGCGCCGTCGGCCAGCTCGAACGTCGTGCCGCCGGCGAACTTCACGCCGGTGAAGTCACCGGTGGAGCCGGTGCCGCCGCCCTCGAGGTCGACGCCTTCCACAAGGCCGTCGTTGTCGATCGCGGCGTAGATCTGCGTCGCGCTTGCGGCGGTGCGCTTGATCGTGCCGGTGTTGCGCACGACCGGGGTGCCGCTCTTGTTGATGTAGCCGCCGGCCAGCTCGAGCGTGCCCTCGATCACGAGGGTGCGCCCCAGCGTGGTGTTGGCGGAGTGCTTCAGCGTCCCGGTCACGCGCGTGGTGCCCGTGCCGTTCATCGCGCCGCCCGACCACGTGCCCGAGCCGACCGTGAGGTCGCCCGCGCCCGTGAGCGTGCCGGCGAGCTGCAGCCCGGTCACGCTCGCCGCACTGTCCAGCGTCACTTGCTTGCCCGCCGGAACGATGGCCGTGTCGGTGGCCCCAGGGACCTGCGCCGGCGACCAGTTGGCCGCCGTCGTCCAGGCGCCACTGGCGCCCGTGTAGGTGAGGTCGGCCGCCAGGGCCGTACCGCCGCCGAACGCCATAAGCGCCGCGGTGAGGATTGCGATCCGTCGCTTCATCGCCGGTTCTCCGGTCCCATGCCTTGCGCTTCCAGCGCGGCTGCTTCGCCGATCCGGCCGGTGCCCGAGTCACGCACACGGCGTGCGTGGGGCAGCAGCGCGTCCAGCGCCTTTTCGAACAGCTCACCCGGCGAGAGCGGGATCGGCTGTACGTCGTCGATGATTCCGAGGCCGCACTGGATCCATGCGACCGCCTGCTCCGGCCCCGAGATGTTCTGCGACTCGGCCTCGTAGACCGCCATCGCATCCTCGGCGAAGTCGACCGCCGACAAGCCCTTGTCGAGCATCTCGACGCTCTTGATGGCCTGGTTCTCGGACGGGATCTCGGCGAGGTTCTCGATCGTGTCGCGACCGTCCTCGCTCTTGATCCACTCGACCAACTTGTTGAAGTGGCCGACGAGGCGTTCCCCAGGGGTGGGGAGCGTCAGCAGCGAAGGGTCGATCTCGTCCATGCCGGACGGGTCGCGCTGGGCCACCGGGTTGTTGCCGGCGTAGAGGAACAAGTTCATGCCGCCCTCGTGCCCGATCGGATCCTTCGCCGTGAAGCGACCGGTGGCCGGCTCGTAGTCGCGCACGCCGAAGCGCACGAGCCCCGTGGCCGGGTCCTCGATGCCGCCGGCGAAGCCGAGCGCGAGCTCGAACGTCCCGGTCTCGGCGCCCTTGTCACGCACGCCGAACGCGTTGGTCGCGAACGTCTTGACGACCGCGCCGTCGGCGTCCGTGACCACGCGCGGCGTGCCGACCTGGTCGGTGCCGACATAGAACCGCGCGCCGCCGCGTTCGAGCCCGATCAGCAGTCCGCTGTGGTCGTACCGGTACTGCGTGAGCACGCCGCCGGTGCGACTCGCGGTGACGCGGAACGGGCTGCCCGGGGTGCCGTAGAGGAACTCCGTGCGCATTCCGCCGGCCATACGCGCGGCGAGCCGGTCGGATGCGTCGTACTCGTAGTCGACGTGCACGCCGCCGACCGTCGCCGTCTTCAGGTGGCCACGGTCGGTGTAGGTGAACGTGTCCGCGCCGCGGCTGACGAGGAAGCCCGCCGCGTCGTAGACGTGCGTGCCGGTCATCCGGTCATCGTCGGCGTAGGTGCGCCCGGCGCGGTTGCCGTTCGCGTCGTACGTGTAGGCCTCGAGCACGGTCGCGCCGCCCTTCACGCTCTTGAGCTCGCCGTCGGGGTGGTACTCGTAGTCGTAGGTCTTGCTCGCGCCGTTGATCGTCTCGACGCGCTTGGTGATCAGGCCGGCGTCGTCGCGCGTCAGCGTGTTCTCGTAGCGCTTGGTGCCCTTGACGGAGAGCGTGCGTCCGCGCTGACGACCGAGGCCGTCGTAGCTCAGCGCGAGCGCCAGAGCGCCGTCAGTGACCCTGCTGACGTCGCCGAGCGGGGTGTCGCGCTCGAACTGCAGCGCCCCGAAGCCCGTGATCAGGTTGTCGTTGTCGTAGGTGAGTCCGAGCTTGGCCGTGCCCGCGAGCTGGATCGACTCCAGCTGCGCTTCGCCGGAGTACCCGTACGCGTATTCCCCGGCGGTGGTGGTGAGCGCGCCGTCGTAGACGAACGTGTCCGCCCGCTGGCCGCGCGTGGCGGCGCTGATCCGGCCCGTTCCGTCGGCGTAGCCGAACACGGCGTCACCCACGCCGGACAGACGCCCGTCCGTCTTGCGTGCGAACGTCGTGGTACCGCGGCCCGGGAGCGACAGTGACGTCCGGAAGTGGTCGTCGTCGTAGCCCTGCGTCTGCGCGGCCACACCCGGGGCCGTGTACGACTGCTGGCGCCCGGTCGGCGTGAACGCGAATGTGTGCGTCTTGCCGTTGGGCATCGTCAAGCCGGTGCGATTGCCCATGTCGTCGTAGCTGAAGCCGTAGGTCGCGCCGCTGGGCAGCTTGACCGACGTGACGCGCTCGACGGCGTCGTAGCCGTAGGTGACGGTGCGGTCGTTGCCGTCCGTGCGGGTGAGCATCCGCTGCGGGCGGCTCGGGTCGTAGGTGTAGCGGGTCTCGTAGCCACTCTGGACGACCTTGGTCAGGCGGCCCAGCACGTCCCACGTGAGCGTGCGCGGCGCGACGCCGGCGCCGTAGTTGTGCGTGACGGGATGGCCCTTGACGTCATACGTCGTGGTGGTCTCACGGCCTTCCGCCGACGTGCTCGTGAGCGTGCGCGTCGCCCCGTCGTACTCGCGCCGCGACGTCTTGCCGTTGCGCGTGGTCTCCTCGACCAGCGACTCGACGCTGAACGGGTTCGATGGCTGCTTGAGGTCGACCGTGCGCTCGGTGGTCACGACCTTCGTGCGACCGGCGGGCGTCGTCACGGTGGCCCGGGACAGGTACGGCGCGGCCATGCCCCAGCGCGGGTCGCCCGAGTACGTGCTGGTGCTCACCGTGCCGTCCGCCTGCGTGGACTTGGTGACCCCGTCGGGGCGGTGCTCCAACACGGACTTCGCGCCGCTCGGGTCGGTCGTCGAGGTGCGCGTGCCGCCGCCCGGCAGCTGCTCGGCCTCGAACACCGTCGCCTTGTTCATGTCGGAGGTGCGCGTGATGCGGTGGCCCGTCGCGGTCCGCTCGCGCTTGAGGGTGACGACCGAGCCGGCCTTGTCCTCGTCCGTCTTGAGCAGGCCGGTCGCGGCGTCGTAGGTGAAGTGCGCGTCCTTGCCCAGCGGGTCCTTGAACGTCTTCAGCAGGCCGTCGGGCGTGTAGTCGAGCGTGTGCGCCTCGTTCTCGGCGTTCTTGACCTCGCCGAGCATCCCGTCGGGGCGGATCGTCAGGCTCGTGCGCAGGTTGCCGGGAGCGACGATCGCGGTCGCCTTGCCGGCCGCGTCGCGCTCGATCGTGACGACGTTGCCGTCACCGTCGGTGATCTTGGTGAGGCGGCCGTCGGCGTCGTAGCCGAACTGCAGGCGCGTGCGGCCATTGAGCGCGTCCACCGTGCGCATGTGGCGCCCGGTGCGGTCGAACTGGTACACGACCGTGCCGTCCTGGCTCGCCAGCGAGAAGTCGGCGTCGACGAAGCCCGGCAGGCCGGCGGAGACGCGGCGGATGCGCGCGTTGCCGGTGTCGGCGATCTGCACCGACTGGTCGGGCGCGACCGTGACGTCCTCGGGGAACGTCAGCTGCGCCTGCTGCGGCGCGTTGCCGTCGCCCTCGTCGCCGCTGCGGCCCGTTCCCGCGTAGACCGCGATCGTGCCGTCCTTGGCGATCCGGCGCACGACGTGATGGATGCGATCGGAGACGAAGACGGTGCCGTCATCGGCGACGTCGAGGCCGTACGGCTGGTCCATCTCCGCCAGCGTCGTGGTCTCGCCCTGGGCCGTGATCTTCAGCACGCGGTGGTGGTTCGCGTCCGCGATGTAGAGCGTGCCCTCGGCGTCGACCGCGACGTCCGTCGGCAGGTCGAGGTCGGTGGTGACGGTGTTGATGCGGCCGTCCGGCGCCACGCGGCGGACGCGGTTGCGACCCGTCTCGGTGATGTAGAGCGTGCCGTCCGCGGCCAGTGCGAGCCCGCGCGGCTGCTTGAGGCTCGCGGCCGTGGCCGCGCCGCCGTCACCGAGGACGTCGGGGTCGCCGCCGCCCGCGAACGTGGAGACGTTGCCGAGCGGGTCGCGCTCGAGGATGCGGGCGTTGCCGGTGTCGGCGATGTAGAGCGTGCCGTCGTCGGCCACGGCGACATCGCGCGGTGCCGTGAGGTGGTCGTCGTCGAGGAGGATCTCGACCTTGCCGTCCTTGTCGACCTTCAGCACGCGGTCCGCGCTGGTCTCGGCGACGTAGATCGAGCCGTCGGCGCCGGCGTCGGTGCCACGGGCGGTCTCGAGCGGGAACATCGTCGACGGCTTGCTCGGGTCGACCTTGCCTTCGGACACGCCGACGGCGGTGTCGAGCTGCGGCCGGATCGCCTCGGTCGTCACGCGGCTGCCGTCGCCCTTGTAGAGCGTGCGGGCCTGCGGGTCGTAGGCGTGGTGCTCGTCGAGCGTCCAGCCGCCGAGCGCGTCGCTGCCCGCGCCCAGGACGCCCACGGGGCGCTCCCACTCCTGCCAGGCGATGATCTCGCGGCGCGACTCCTCGTCGGCGCCCGTCTCGTTGCGCGTGACGGGGGCGCCGCCGAACTGACCGAAGGAGGCCTCGAACTCAGCGGGCTCGAGGTACTCGCCGGCGTAGACGTAGCCGATCCGGACCTCGGCGTTCTGCGCGCCCTCGACGGTGCGGCCGTAGGCGTCCTTGCCGTCCCATTCGAACGTGTGCGTGCGGTTCGCGGCCGGCGTGAACGTCTGGCGGAACTCGCGTCCGGCGACGGTCACTTCCAGCTCGATGCGGCGGAGGCTGGACTTGACGGAGTTCCCGGTCAGCGGGATGTCGAGCCGGTAGGCCTCCTTGTAGCCCGGCACGCGAGCGGAGCTGTAGTACAGGTCGAACGGCGTGCCCGGAACGGACAGCTTCTCGCCGAGCGTCTGGTTGAAGACGCCGATGATCGAGCCGGCGGCCTCGCACTCGGGGCAGTACGGCGGCGGGGGCGGCTCCTCGTTCGGAGCGTCGCACTGGGCGCGGCAGCCGTAGGGCCAGTTGTAGTCCCACGGGGTGAAGTGCTCGACCTCGACGCGCCACAGCGACTTGCCCGCGTCGTACTGCTGGGCGAGCTTCTGCCGCTCGGCGTCGTCGATGCCGGTGTTGTCGGCCGTGCCGTCGCCGTTGGTGTCGACGTTCGCGAGGCCACCTGACTCGGACACGATCTTGATCACGAGGCCGTTCTTGGACGGCACCCACGCGCCCTTGCCCTCGTCGTAGTACGCGGAGGGGACGATCGTGCCGGCCTTGAAGCCGAGGAAGTTGTCGACGTAGGTCGTGACCGGCTTGGTGAACTTGACGTCGGTCGCGCCCGCCTCGACGGCGTCGTCGACGCTGAACTCGACGGCGTAGGTGTACGCGCTCGAATCCGGCAGCTCACCGGGCATGCGCTCCTCGCCGTTCGCGCCGGCGGTGTACTCGGTGGCGCGGACCTCGAGGTCGCCGAGCGGCTTGATCTGGCCGTTCGGGAGCTCCATCGTGGCGTCCGTGCCGGGCTCGAACATCAGCGTGGCCTGGCGGGCGTCGGCGTCGTCGCTGGGCGTCGTCTTGGACGTCGCGACCTGGAGCGTGTTCGCGTTCTCCTCGATCGGCGTGACCTTCGCGTCGTACGCGGTCATGACGACGTCGGCGATGTCCACGTAGTCCTGCCACGGAATCGGCTCCGTGCGCTGGACGCTCATGTAGCCGTCCTGCTCGAACGTGAGCGTCAAGTCCGCGCCGCCGTTGACGGCCAGGTCGTAGCCGCCGTCCTCGCGCGTCGACGTGTAGCCGAACTCGGAGTGGTCGAGCACGGTGACGCGTGCGCCCTTCATCGGCGTGCCGTCCGTCTTGAGGACCTTGCCGCGGATGACCGCGACCTGCTGGGCCTCGATCGTGTCCGCCTTGACCTCCTTCTGGATCGGGTTCGCGCCGGTGTAGAGGAACTCCGTGCCGTCGGCGAGCGTGGTCGGCTCGGTCGGCTCAGGAGCCGGCGCGACGTCGGCCGGGTTCTGCGCCGGCGGGAGCGGGGGCTCCGGGAAGTCGGGGGTCGGCGTGGCCGTCACCGTGGGGACGACCGTCGGGGTCGCGGTGGCCGTCGCCGTGGCCGTGGCGGTTGCCGTCGGGACCGCGGTGGTCGTGGCCGTGGCGGTCGCCGTGGGCGCGACCGTCGGGCGCGGCGCGGGTGCGGGAACCGGCGTCAAAGGCCCGCCCGGTGGCGCCGGCGTCGGGGCACCACCACCGCGGACCGTGATGGCGGCGGAAGCGCGGCAGTTGTTCTTCTCGTTGCGCTCGCGGACCTTGTTCTTCGCGTCCGCGCAGGCGATCACGTGGAACGTGCCTTCGGGCACGGTCACCTTCGCCGTCGTCGTCGCCGACCCGCGCTTGGACAGCGCCTTCGTCGCGGGGGTGCTCAGCACGCGGTCGTTCTTGCTCGCCTTCGCGTCCGTCGACAGGCTCAAGGCGAGCTGCGAGCCCTTGGCCTTGCCCGGGCCGGCGTTCTTGACGGTCATCGTGACCGTCTGACCGGCGACTTGGAGCTTGGCGACCGTCAGGTCAGGCCGAGCGGGAGCGGCATAAGCCGGGCTCGCGAGCAGCGCGAACCCAGCGACAAGCAACACGCTTGCGCGGGGGTAGATCTTCAAGGCGGCGTCCGTACCTTTATGAGAAGTCCTGGGGAGTGCATGAAGCCTCCCCCACCAACCGGGACCGCTCGGGGCGGGTACCCACACTCCTACCGCGCGGAGACCCACACACCTGCGGGTGTAGACAGCGTCCGCACGCGCCAGCTTGGTGTGGCTATCTGGGAACCACGCCCGCGTTCTTGACCGCGCGCCCGTCCGGCTGCTAGCAGCGTCCGTATGCCCGAGCCGTCAACAGTCTTTCGCCTGGTCTATCGCAGTCGCAGCTTGGTCGTTCCGGAGAGCCGGCGAACCGAGCTGGGCGCCATCTTCACCACTGCCCGCAGCAACAACAAAGGGCTCGACATCACCGGCGCCTTGCTGATCACCGAGAGCGCGTTCGCGCAGACGCTGGAGGGCGAGGAGCGAGCGGTGCGCGATCTCTTCGCGCGGATCAGTCGCGATCCGCGCCACGAAAGCGTCAGCGTGCTCGAAGAGTCCGACGTCGACGGTCGCGTGTTTGGCCGGTGGGCGATGGCGAAGGTCGCCGAGGACGGCGGGCCGGACATCCGCATGCTGAGCAACGCGACGCGCGGCCAGATCGTCGCGGCCGGTCCCGACTCGCACGTCACGCCCGAGCAGGAGCAGCTCATCGGGTTCATGCGCGAGTCGCTGCTGGCGGTCGAGGCGCCGCCGGTCAGCTGACGCGCACGTCAACCGCTTCGGCAAGCTCCCGAGCGCGCTGCGGGTCCAGCACGCCGGCGCCCGGGACCTCCGCCGCCGCCGCGGCCGCACCGACCGCGAGCGCGACGGCTTCGCGCCAGTCAGCGCCGGCATCCCGCGCGGCGACGAGCGCGCCCAGCGTCACGTCGCCACAACCCACCGGATAGCGGCCGCGGACCGGTGGAGTGGCTCGCAGCACGAACCCGTCGCCCGCGAGCTCCAGGCCCTCGGCGCCGTGGGTGATGCACGCCACGCCGCCGGGCGGCCGCAGCGCCTGCGCAGCGGCACCGCGGCCGAGGAGGTCGGCCGCCTCGTGCTCGTTGACCTTCACGAGATCCGGCCTGCAGCGCACCCCGGCGCGCAGGTCGTCTTCGCGCGCGTCGAGCGCGACCAGTGCGCCGGCGGAGCGCGCCGCCTCGATCAACACCGCCATGCCGTCCGCCGGCGAGCCCGGCGGGAGCGAGCCCGACAGCGTCACCCAACTCGCGCCGACCGCCGCCTCGTGCACGGCGTGCACCAGCGCGTCCCACTCGTGCGCGAGCAGTTCCGGCGCGCCCTCGTAGAACTCCGTCAGCTCCTGCCCTTCACCGGCGACGGACACGCACACGCGCGGCTCCGCGCCCGTCGCGGCCCGGTACACCGCGATGCCGGCCGCCTCCAGCTCCGCCTCGATCCAGGCGCCGGACGCGCCACCCAGCGGGACCACGGCCCGCACCGTGGCGCCGAGCGACGCGGCCCCGCGGGCGGCGTTCAGGCCTTTGCCGCCCGCGACGGAGACGACCGCGGTCGGCCGGTGGATCGTGCCCACGACGACCGGCCCGCTCACGTGGTGGAGGCGGTCGACCGCCGGGGAAGGTGCGATGCACACGATCATGTGAGGGGCGCAGCCTAGGAGAGCGGCGTGCGATGCTCCTCGCATGCGCCGTTCGTTCTCCGTCGCTCTCGCCGTCCTCGTCGTGCTCGCCCTGGTGCCGGCCGCCGCCCACGCCGCAGAGAAGTCCTACGTCCGCGACCCTCTCACGAGCAAGCTCGCCCAGAAGCCGAAGAAGCTCAACTTCCGCGATGTCGACCTCACCAGCCTGCGCTGGGTCCACTGGGGCTGGGGACGCGCGATCGCCCGCGGCAACGCCAACCTGCTGATCTGCGAGCCGAGCTGCGCCGAGGGGCGGCGCGTGCGCGGGAAGGTCCGGGTCGTGGTCTCCAAGCGTGTCACCGAGGGCGACAAGCGCGTCTACCAGTGCATCGAAGGCCGGATCACCGGCGTGCCGCGCGCGTACTCGCGCATCAGCTGGATGTGCTGACGCGGCTCAGCCCTGCTGGAACTCCGAGCACAGCCGATCGAACCGGCCCGCGCGCAGGTCGGCGGGCCGGCCGGTGAGGTACAGCGAGCCGCCGTCGCCGATGGCGAAGTTCAGCTGCTCGTCGAAGGCCAGCTGAAGCAGGAGGCGGTGTGTCGGGGCCTTCGGGAACGTCGTCCCGCAACCGAACAGCGGCGGGTACTGCACGGGGATCGGCGTGCCGAGGAGCTGGTGGATCGGGACCGCGTCGGACTCGCGGCCGAGCGTCCCCGCCGCCGCTTCGTACTGGAGCCGCCAGTACTGGTAGCCCTGCTTGTCCGTGAGGCCGTACCGCTCCTGCGCGAGCTCCACGGGTGTGACCGTGAGCGTCGGCACAAAGCGCACGGGCCGGCTACGCAGCTTCGGGACCCGGTTCGGGGTGGCGCGACGGACGAGCTTGCCGCGCAGCGTCCGGGCGAACACACACGTTGCTCGGCCCACGCGTCCCGGGTCCTGCTCCATCTGCGTGACGCCGTCGTCGTCCGGGATGAGGCGGGCGAACACGACGAGCGTGCCGTCCGCCGGAACCGTGCCGGGCTTGATCCGAGCGATGTCGGCGAGCGGGAGCTGCGCCAGGAAGCTCGTCTTCTTGCCGCGGCACGTCGGCCACTTCATCTTCGCCGGGAGGTCGGGATCACCGCCGAGCCGGCTCGCGCCGACCGCCGCCACGCCACCCGGAACGAGCCGCGCGCCGGGCAGCGCGTCGGCGGCGATCCGGTCAGCCTTCGGGAGCTTGAGCGCCCTCGCGCGGGCGGCGAGCTCTTCACGCGGCGTCGCGGTCGCGAAGGTCGCGGCGCGAGCGGTCGCGCCGTGGGTGCGGGGGCCGCGGTAGCGCCGCACCGTCGCGCCCGTCCCGGGCTTGCCGGCGGTGCGCTTGGTGGAACCGGCGATCGGCGTGGTCATGTCCCGCGCGATCTGGTCCGGCGTGAGCGCGCGGTCGTAGACGCGGATCTCGTCGAGCCGGCCCGCGAACCATTCGCGCCAGACCGCGTTGCCGCCGAAGCGCAGCGGGTGCGAGCTCGTCTGCAGGCGGCCGGTCTGCGCGAGCGTGTGGGCCTGCCGGCCGTCGACGAACGTGCGCAGCGCCGTGCCGTCGTAGGTCATCGCGAGGTGTGACCAGCGGTTGAGCGGGAGCGCCGTCGCGTTCGCGTAGTGCTCGCGGGAGGTCGTCGCGTGGCCGGTGCCGGCGTAGAGCGCGTAGGCGAGCCCGCGGCCGGTCTCCTTCAAGGCGAGGGTGCGGTAGCCGCCGCGGCGCGTCGGATAGACCCAGGCCTCGACGGTCATGCCGGTGGTCAGGTCGAGCGAAGCCCGGTCGGCGACGGTGACCCAGTCATCCCGGCCGTCGAAGCGCAGTGCGCGGCCGAACTTCCCGCTCACGCGGGCCGGTCCGGCGAGGCGGCCGGTGTGCTTGTTCCCGGACGCGTCGGTGGTCGTGGCGCCGCCGGCTTCGTCGAAGCCCCACGCTCCGACCGGCGCGGGATGCGGCTGCGGGAAGAGCTGTTCGAAGATGAACGGCGGCGGGGTGGGCACCGGCGGCTCGGGCGACGGGGTGGCCGTCGCGGTCGCGGTCGGGCTCGGACTCGGCGACGCGGTCGTGGTCGGCGTGGCCGTCGGAGACGAGGTCGCGGTGGGCGTCGCGGTCGCGGTGGGCGTGGCCGTGGGCGTTGCCGTCGGAGTCGGAGTCGGAGTCGGGGTGGCGATGCCGTCCTCCCACGCTCCGCCGGACACGTGCCCGTCGCTGTGCCAGTAGCCGTCGAAGCTGATCCAGTCCAGCGGCAGTTGCGTCATCGGCTCGTTGTAGGTCCACTGCCCGATCCAGCGCTCCCCGGCACGGTCGCGGTACACGAGGTTGCCGGTCGAGTTCCTCGCGTTCAGCAGCGCGAACCAGTACCCGATCCCCTCCGTCAGCGGCACCGGGACCGAGAGCTGAGCGGTGTTCCACGCGCCTTCGACCGGCGCGTCGATCGTCGCCGTCGCGAGCCGCCGGCCAGGTTTGGCGTCCGCCGTCGAGTACAGCGCGAGGTCGATCCGGGACGCCTGGCTCGTCTCGTCCACGTACAGCCGCAGCGTCCGTGCCGTGCCCGTCTTCCCGGCCAGCATCTGGTACGCGTTGCCGAACCCGGGCTCCAGGTACGGCACGCCCGTGCCGACGATCTCGGCGCCCGCCAGGCTTGTGCGGGCCGGCCTCGAGAACGCGGCCGTGTACGTCACCGAACCGCTGAGCGGCATCCGCTGCTCCTGCGTCGGCTCTCCGCCGTGGTTCCACCCCGTCAGCGTCCACAGCGCGTCGCCGAAGCCCTGCGGCGTCTCCGCCCCGATCATCGTCCGCGATCCCGCGAGCACCGTGTGCGTGAAGGGCGCCCGCAGCGTGTCGCTCCCCAGCGTCATGGCCAGCCCGGGCGGCACGCTCTCCATCCGCACCTGCGCGGTGGCCGGGTCCAGCCGCCGCGTCGCCGTCGTGGTCAACCCGTCCGCGTCGGTCGCGGTCAGGGAGAGCAGCAGGTGCGCCGGGTACTCGTGGTCGGGCGCGTTGAACCGCCCGCCCGCGACGCCGACGAAGTCTTCGAGGTCGTGCGTGTGGCAGACGGTCGCGTCGGACCGTCCGCAATGGCGCAGCGCGAGCGCCCAGCGCAGCGAGGACGGCACGATCGGCCGTCCCGCGCTGTCGGTCGCCGTGCCGGAGAACGGGATCTCCTCGCCGACCTTCCACCCGTCCCCGGAAACCTGCACGGTGACCGTCGGCGGCGTCCCCACCGTGATCGATTGGCTCGTGGTGCCGAAGTGCCCGCTCGGATCGGTGACGCGCAACCGCGCCAGCACGGGTCCCTTGCGCGTGTACGTCCAGGTCGGGCGCGCCTGGGTCGAGTCGCCGTACTGGCCGTCTCCGTCGAGATCCCACGTGTAGCTGAGCGGGTCGCCCTCGGGATCGGCGGACCCGCTGCCGTCGAACTCCACGCGCAGCGGCGGCTCACCCGCGGTGCGCGAGGCGGTGATCCTCGCCGCCGGGGACTGATTGAACGCGGCGATCCGCTGGACGCTGTTGGTGTACAGGTCCGGGAAGTACAGGGCGCCGTCTGGGCCCTCGGTCAACCACACCGGGCCGCCCGCCTCCGACGCGAACGTCTCTGCGGTCGAGAAGTCCGGCCGCCCGTTCGGGCCGGGGAACGCGACCCAGATGCAGCTACGGCCGAAATCGCTGAAGAACAGTGCGCCGCGGTAGCGCGCCGGGAACTGGGTGCCCGCGTAGAAGTGCACGCCCGACACGGCCGAGGAGGCCGTCGGGCAGCGCTCGTTCGCGCCCACGGGCAAGGACGTCCGGTAGGTGAACGAGGGCCACTCGACCGTCGCGCCGTCCTCCGCGTAGAGCGACTCGCAGCTCGCCAGGTTCTGCGCATCGTAGGTCTGGGTCACCCCCGGCCCCTCGTAGCACGGCCACCCGTAGTTGCGCACGCGCGAGAGGTCCGGGACCACGTTGATCTCCTCGTAGGAGTTCCACCCCACGTCGCCGACCCACAGCTCGTCCGTCCCGGGCCGGAACGTGAACCGGAACGGATTGCGGAAACCGTACGCGACGATCCGCTGCCGGTTCTCGTCGGCGGTCGCGGCCGCCGGATTGCCGGCCGCGGCCTTGCCCGTGTCCGGGTTCAGGCGCAGGAGCGCCCCATTGAGCGCGACCGGCTGTCCGGCGGGGCGCCGGAACGCCTGTGAGCGCAGGGCGCCGCCTTGCGCGGACGGCGGCTCCAGGTCCGTCCAGGCCGGCCCGGGCGGATCGCCGCACGGGTTCTCGCGCTGTCCGTGGTCGGCGAACCAGTAGGACGCGCCATCACCGGCGCTCGCGTACAGGAACCCGTCGCGCCCGAACTCCAGCGAGCCGACCGAGTGGCTTCCGAACTGCTGGCAGAAGCCGTCGAGCAGCACGGCTTTCTCGCCGGACAGCGTGAGCCGGGCGAGCCGCCCCATCACGCCGCAGCCGCGGAGGTCCATGCCCGGCGGCGTCGGGCAGCTGTCACCCCACGAGGTCTGCAGCGACCCGGGCGGTGCCTGGTCGAGCGTGTACAGCACGTACACGTACGGACGCCCGCGCGTGAACGCCGGGTCGAGCACCATGCCGAGCAGGCCGCGGTCGCCGGCGTCGTGCACCTCGGCCCTGAGGTCGGCGACGAGCGTCGGCGTGCTGTCGTCGAGTCCGTCGAACGACCACACCTGACCGGCCTTGGTCGCCACGAACGCCCGGCCGTCGTCGGCGAACCGCAGGACGGTCGGCGAGGCGATCCCGTTCCAGGCCGTCGTCTGCTCGAACCCCGGGGGCAACTTCGTCTGCGCGCCCGCCGGTACGACGAGGACGAAGAACAACAGCCAGAAAGTGGTGAGCCCCCTCCGCACGCCGTGACTGTAGGGTCGCGACGTCGCGGTGCACGCCTGTAAGACGCGGTTTGGACATATGTTCTGACACGCTCAGGCTCCCGCTGCCCCCGGCTTTACCGCGGCTTTGCTCCCACGAAGCCGCACACCCGCAGAGTTCCCCTCACGGCAACGAACCACCACGAGGGGGAACGACATGAGTTGGAAGCACGGTCCGATCGAAGGCTGGCGTCACGGTTTCAAGCAGACCTGGAGGGTCTGAACGATGGGCTACCGCAACGGGTACAAGCTCGGGCACGACGGCTGGCGTTGGGGCTGGAAGTCCGGCTTCCGCATCTGAGATCTAGCGATCCGGCAGGACCCGCGAGAAGGACATGAGCGGCGTGCGCCGCGGCCGTCGCGTCAGGAGAACACGGCCGCATCGCGCTGCTCACGATCAGCGCACGCCCTGGAACGTGATCGCCAACACGGCGTCGATGTGTCCGGGTTCGATCGGCATCGCATGGAGCAGCCGGTATTCGATGACCCCGTAGAGCAGATCGCGCAAGGTCTGCACGTCGGCGTCGGCGCGTACCTCGCCGCGCTCCTGGGCCGACGTGAGACGTTGGCCGAACGCCGTGATGTTGGGCGCGATGATCTGGTCGTGGAGGGCGCGCAAGAGGTCGCGATCGGACTGACCGGCCGCGATCAGACCCTGGTACGCCGACCCGAAGCCCGTGTTCGCGATCAGCTCCACGATCCCCGTCAGCTGGACCCGTAGGTCCTCGACGATGTCACCGGTGTCCGGGAAGACGACGACGGGATCGAGGCTGTCCGTGGCGGCCTCGAGCACGACCTCGCCCTTCGACGACCACCACCGGTAGATCGTCTGTTTGCCGACGCCCGCCCGTCGCGCGATCGCCTCGACGGAGACGTTGTCGTACCCGAGCTCGCCGATCAGGGAGAGGGACGCATCGAGGATGGCGCGACGAGATCGCTCGTTGCGCCGGCCGGGATCTGGCGGGTTCGCTGGCATGACCCCATCATAGTGCCGAGCGAGACGAGACGATCCGTCTTGACACGAGACGCAACGGTCCGTACCGTTGAGAGGCATGTCGATGACCGAGACACCTGGAGCACTGACGGCGTCGCCGTCCTCCAGCACGCTGTCTCCCGCGATCGAAGTGCGCGGGCTGCAGCGGACCTACGGCCAGGGGCCGTCGGCGTACGAGGCCGTCCGCGGGGTGGACCTCGACGTGCCGGCCGGGTCGATCACCGCCCTGCTGGGCACCAACGGCGCCGGGAAGACCTCGATCCTGGAGGTCATCGAAGGGCTGGTTCCGGCAACGGACGGCACCGTCAGCGTGTTGGGGCTGGACCCAATCGGCGACCGCGCCGTGCTGCGTCGCCGCACCGGGGTGCTGCTGCAGCGCAGCGGGTTCTCGGGCGACCTGACGGTCCGCGAGACCCTGCGCCAGTGGAGCGGCACGCTGACCGCCCCGCGTCCGGTCGACGAGCTGCTCTCGCTGCTCGCGCTGCAGGAGCGGGCGGACGTGCGCATGCTCGCGCTCTCCGGTGGCGAGGCCCGCCGGGTGGAGCTCGCGTGCGCCCTGATGGGCGACCCGGAGCTGGTGATCCTCGACGAGCCCACGACCGGCCTGGACCCCGAGAGCCGGCGCGCGGTGTGGCGCATCGTGTCCGACCTGCGCGACGGGGGCGCCACCGTGCTGCTCACGACGCACTACCTCGAGGAGGCCGAGGCACTGGCCGACCGGCTGGAGATCATGCACGCCGGGCGGATCGTCCGGTCGGGGACGCCCCACGAGATCGCCCAGGGGCACCCGTCGACGATCAGCTTCACCGGCGCTCCCGACCTGCCGGACGACCTCGCCGGCGTCACCCGGATCGTGCACGACCGTGGGCGCACGATCCTCGAGACCGACGCGCTCCAGCGTTCACTGTCGGACCTGCTGACCTGGGCCGGGCATCACGGGATCGCCCTCGAGGACCTCGACGCGCGCAGCCCGAGCCTGGAGTCCGTCTTCCTCTCGATCGCCGACGGCCGATGACGAAGATCGCTGCAGCCCGCTTCTCGGCCCGGCGGACCGCGAGCCTCTCGCGTTGGAACACGATCCTGCTCTCGCGCAACCGCGTCGCGTTCTTCTACGCCGCGGTGTTCCCGGTGGTGCCGCTCGCGCTGCTGTTCACCGGCGACCGCGGCGACGAGTCGCTCGGCGCGAGCGCCATCACCACCGGCTTCCTCGTCGCCTCGCTGTTCACGATCTATTACAACGTGCTGTCCCAGTTCGTCAGCCGCCGCGACGAGCTCGTGCTCAAGCGCATGCGAACCGGCGAAGCGCAGGACGCCGAACTGCTCGTGAGCATCGCCGCGCCCGGGGCGATGAGCGCGCTGATCGCATTCGTGATCGTCATCCCCCTGGCAGTGGTACTCGGCCAGCCGCTCCCGGTGAACCCGCTGCTCTACGCGGCGCTGGCGGTGCTGGTGATCGCCACGTTCAGCGCGTTCGCGTTCTGGACCGCCGCGTGGACCCGCAGCGCCGAGTCCGCTCAACTGTCCAGCCTGCCGCTCATCCTCCTGGCCTCCGTCGGACCGATGGTCAACACGATTCCCGACATGCCCGACGCGGTGCGGGAGATCCTCTCGCTCACACCCGGCGCCGCGATGTCGGACCTCATCCGCATCGGCTGGTTCGGCCTCGACGGACCGGAAGCCACCGAGACGACCCTGAGCTTCGCCGAGACCTGGAGTCAGGCGGCCGGGCCGCTGCTCGTGCTCACGGCCTGGATGCTCGTCGCCCTCACACTCGCCCGACGCTCGATCCGATGGGAGCCCCGCACATGACCGTCAACGACGTCACCTTCGGCATCACGCCAGGCTACGGCGAGAAGCTGAACGCCGCCCTCGGCTACAGCGGCGCCGTCCGCGTCGGCGACCGGGTCGAGATCTCCGGCCAGGCCGGGGTGGATGACGACCTGGTCATCCCCGACTCGCTGGAAGCCGAGATCATCCAGGCCTTCGACAACGTCGAACGCACGCTCGCCACGGTCGGCGCGACGTGGAAGGACGTGATCCACGTCAACTCCTACCACAAGGTCAAACCGGGTGATGACGTCATCGGCGACGACCACAACGCGGTCATGGCCGAACAGTTCCGCCGTCGCCTCGACGGCCGCCAGCCGATCTGGACCGAGACCGGCGTCACCGTCCTCGGCCTTGCCGCGATGCGCGTGGAGATCCGCGTCACCGCCATCGTCGGCTCCGGAGAATGACCCTCAACGCGTGTATTCGAGGTGGACGAAGACGCCGTCGTCGTAGGCGCTGAGCCGGTCGGTCAGCGTCAGGCCCTCGTCCACGAACCACTCGAGCTCGGACCACTTGAGCGGCCACGGGCGGTGCGGCGCGGGATCGTGCTCCCCGCGCATCGCCGCCCGCACGAAGAGCTTGCCGCCGGGAGCGACGGTGGCGGCGATGGCCGCGACCGCCGCGCGGTGGTCCGCGGGCGGGATCGACTGGATCGTCTGCACCTCGACCACGCGTGCGAAGCGGCGGTCCCAGGCCCGCGGAAGGTCGAGCAGGTCCGCGACGCGGTAGTCGACCACCGACTGTGGGAAGCGCCGACGGGCTTCGGCGATCGCCGTCGGCGCGTAGTCGAACGCGTCCACGGCGCACCCTCGGCGGGCGAGCTCCTCCGCGTCGTCACCGAGTCCGCAGGCCACGACCAGCGCGGCGGCGCCGGGAGCCGGAGGGTCGCAGTCGAGCCACTCGATCAGCGCCGGCCGGGGCTCGAGCGCCGCCCACGGCACGCGGTCGTACGCCTCGCCGACGGCCCGGTAGAGCGCTTCGAAGAAGCGATCGTCGGCCATCAGATGCCGAAGCGGTCCACGTACTCCGGGAAGATCGCTTCGCGCACGCGCTCCGCGTACCCGATCGCGTACGGCTCGCCGCGCGGGGCGTCGGTCCCGCCCGTGGTCATCCGGTCGTGGTGATGCCCGAGCTCGTGCACGAGGACGTCCAGCAGCATGTACGCCCGCGCCTGCGGCAGCGTCCACCGGAGCTCGACGAGACCGTCGTCGGGCGCAGGCCCGGTCTCCACGCCCAGCTGCGCCGTCACCCACGGCTCCCGCACGAGGAAGTCCGGCTCCACGTCCCACCACAGGTCCTGGTTCCAGGCCGTGATCACGACCACACCGGGGTTGGACAGGCCGAGCCACCGCTCGTTGCCGGACCAGATCGAGATCGCGTCGAGCCCGACGGCCAGCTCGTCCCAGTCCGGCAGCAAGGTGATGAACTCGCGCAGCTGCGCGACCGTCACGACGTGCCGGTAGCCCGGCCCCGGATGGACGCGCTCGATCTGGATCTCGCTCTGCGGGCGCGCGTAGTAGTGGCGGTGATCCGGCGTCCAGTTGTTCTTCTTGGCCACGCGACCGTCGCGGACGCGCATCGCGCTCTTGCGTTGGACCCGGGGCACGCTGGAACCGTACCGGCCGGGCGGTCAGCGTTCGAGCGCGCGCTCGAGCTGGCCGCGCGAGCGGATGCCGAGCTTGGCGAAGACCTTGTGCAGGTGGTACTCGACCGTGCGCGGGCTGACGAACAGCCGCTCCGCGATCTCGGGGTTGGAGAGCCCGTCGCGGGCCAACCGCGCGATCCGGTCCTCCTGGGCGGTCAGCCCCGCCCCGGTGTCGGGCTGCCGGCGCCGGGCCGTCTCACCGGTCGCGCGCAGCTCGTGCCCGGCGCGCGCGGCGAACGCCTCGGCGCCCATGTCCGCGAAGAGCTCGCGCGCCGCCCGCAGCTGCTCGCGCGCGTCCAGCCGCCGGCGCTCGCGCCGCAGCCACTCGCCGTACAGCAGGTGTGCGCGAGCGAGCTCGACGCGCACCCGCGTGCGCGCCAGTGCCTCGATCGCCTCGCGATACCGCCGATCGGCCACCTCACCCTCGCTGAGCAGTGCCCGGCAGCGCAGCTCCATGCCCAGCGCGAACGGGGTCCCGCTGGCCTGCGTGGCCACCGCCAGCCGCTCCAAGTGCGCGGCCGCCGTCTCCACCGCACCCGTCCGCGCGGCCGCTTCGATCAGCTCGACGGCGCCGTACGCGGAGGTCCATACCTCGTCCGGGTTGTGCGTGGCCTGCTGGGCGGCTGCGAGTGCATCTTCGAAGCGACCGAGCCCGTTGCCGAGCACCGCCCGCGACCAGTGCGCGACGTTGACCGCGATGCCTTCGCCACGCGCCGTCGCGTCCCGGATGACGGACGTGGCCAACCGCTCCACGTCGCCGGTGTCCCCGCGCAGCGCCGCGAGCGCCAACTCGATGAACGCCGCGCCCGGGCTGCCCGTCGCCTCGCTCATCGCCCGCACCTCGTCGAGCAGCAACGCGGCCTGATCGAGCTCGCCGAGGCCGAGATGGACGCCGGCCCGCGTGTTGAGCGCCGCCGGCAGCACGGTCAGCGCGCCCGCCTGGCGGGCGAGCGCGACATGGCGGGTGGCGAGCAGCTCCCAGCTCGCGTCGTCCCACAGATCAAGCGCCGCGTGCGCGGCGAACCACATCCAGCGCAGCGCGTCCTTTACCGGCAGCGCCGGGTCGCGGAACGCCGCGAGCGCACGCCGCAGCGTCGGGGCCGCGGCCGGATAGCCCTCGCTCGCGAGCAGCGCCATGCCGTCGAGCAGCAGGTCCGGAGCGCGCGGAGGCTCCGGTGACGCGGGAGCGGCGAGCGCCGCACGCGCCACCACCGCGGGTGGGCACTCGCCGGACAGCCGGCCCGCCACCGTCGCCGCCGCCAGCGCGTCCAGGTACGTGTCGCGCGCCGCCGCCAGATCCAGCGGCTCCAGCCGCCGGGCGGCGCGCAGCAGGAGCGCCGGAGCGTCACGGCCGCGGGACTCGGCGAACGCGATCTGCGCGCGCAGGACGTCCACCTGCGCCTGTGCGAGCTCGTCCAGCGGGCCGGCGGCGGCGAGCAGCCGCGCCGCCTCGTCCGGCGCGCCCGCGTGGTACTTGGCCTGCGCTGCCGCCAGGACGCGGCGCGCGCGGTTCTCGGGCGCGGGCGTGAGCTCCGCGGCGCGCTCGAGGAAGGCGGCCGCGGCGGCGATCCCGCCGCGGGCCTGGGCCAGCCCGGCCGACCGTTCAAGCTCCGCCGCGATGTCCTCGTCCGCGCCCGCGGCGCCGTGGCCGCGGTGCCACGCCCGGCGTTCGGGGTCGGCGACGGCGTCCGCCAGCGCGCGGTGGACGGCGCGCCGCTCCTCCACCTCAGCCGCGCGGTAGACAGCTGAGCGCACGAGCGGATGCCGGAACCGCACCGCCGCCGCGAACTCGCACAGGCCGGCCGCCTCAGCGGGATCTGCGGCGTCAGCGCCGACACCCAGTTGCGCGGCCGCCGACCAGATCACCGCGCTCGCGCCCGCGGCCTCGATGGCGGCGACCAGCAGCAGCGTGCGCGTGTCGTCAGGCAACGCCGCGAGCCGGTGTTGGAACGTCTCCACGAGCTGTGCGGGCACGTCGTCGGGCAGCCCGAATCCGCCGGCCAGCGCGTGCGGGAGCTCCAGCAGCGCGAGCGGGTTGCCGTGCGCCTCGGCGATGATCCGGTCGCGCACCGGCGCGTCCAGCGGGCCGTGGATCGCCGCCACGAGCAGCGCGCGAGCGTCGCTGACGCCCAGCCCGCGGACCACCCGCTCGGGCAGCCCGGACCAGCCGTTGCCCGACGCACGCACGGCGACGATCAGACCGACCGACTCGGCCCGCAGCCGCCGCGCGACGAACGCCAGCGCCTGCGCCGACGCACGGTCCAGCCACTGGGCGTCGTCCACCAGACCGATCAGCGGCTGCGCACGCCCGGCCTCGGCCAGCAACCCGAGCAGCGCGAGACCGACGAGGAACCGATCCGGCGGCGGACCCGCTCGGAGCCCGAACGCGATGCCGAGCGCGTCGCGCTGCGGGTCGGGCAGGGCGTCGAGGTGACCGAGCAGCGGCGCGCACAGCTGCTGGAGCGCGGCGAACGCCAACCCGGTCTCCGAGTGCACGCCCGCGGTGCGCGCGACCTCGCACCCGATTGCCCGCTCGGCCGCGTACGCCAGCAGCGCCGACTTGCCGATCCCCGCCTCCCCCCGCAGCACCAGCGCCCGGCTCTCGCCGGCGCGCACCGCATCCAGCAGCCGGTCGAGCGCCTCGCGCTCGCTGTGACGGCCCAGGAAGACCACCAGCCGAACCTACACCGCTAGGGAGTCACAGATGCGAAGCGGCGCGCCGCGCGAAAGGCTCGCGCGTATGACCCCCACGATCGTCCTCGTCCACGGCGCGTTCGCCGAGTCCTCGAGCTGGAATGACGTTGCGGAGCGCCTCGTCGACGAGGGCCACCAGGTCATCGCCTACGCCAACCCGCTGCGCTCGGTCGCCGGGGACGCCGCCGGGCTGACGGAGCTGGTGCGCTCGATCGACGGACCGGTCGTGCTCGTCGGCCACTCCTACGGCGGGGCCGTCATCACCAACGTGCCCGCGGACGCCGGCGAGATCGTCGGCCTCGTCTATGTCGCCGCGTTCGCGTTGGAGGCCGGCGAAAGCGCCGCCGACGCGTCCGGCTCGGTGCCCGGCGGGACGCTCGGGGAGACGCTCCGGCCCGTCCCGCTGCCCGACGGCGCGGTCGACTTCTACATCCAGCAGGACAAGTACCACGCCCAGTTCTGCGCCGATGTCCCGCCACGGCAGGCTCAGCTGATGGCGATCACGCAGCGGCCGATCGCCGAGGCCGCGCTGGGCGAGGGCTCGGGCGAGGCGCCGCTGTGGAAGACGGTCCCGAGCTGGTTCGTCTTCGGCGAACTGGACCGCAACATCCCGGCGGGCGCGCATCGCGCCATGGCTGAGCGGGCCGAATCGCGGCGCACCGTCGAGATCGCGGGCGCGTCGCACGTCGTCGGCGTGTCGTACCCCGCGGAGACCGCCGAGCTGATCCTCGAGGCGGTTCATGTTCACGCCGGATCAGCTCGTACCTGAGCCACGGGAGCTCGTGCGCCGACACGGCGTGCCGGACACGATCGCCGGCTGGAAGGCGCTGGGCGACGGGTTGTTGTCCGACCAGCCCTGCGCCTTCCACCGCAACCTGGAGATCTCGTCGCGCTACGCGTGGCTCTACACGTTCCTGCCCGCGTACTTCAAGTGGGCGGGGATGGCCGCGTTCGCGTCCCACCACGTCCGGCTCGCGCTGTTCCCGTTCCGGCTGGACACCGATCGCACCGGCTACGTGGACATCCCGCGCAGCCTACGTCGCCAGCGCGCGCTGCTGCTCGCGGACGTGAACACCATCCGCGAGACCAACAACGCCATCTTCGACGACATCTTCTGGGCGCACCTCGCGTACGGCACCGCCGAGAGCGGAATCGAATGCCTACGCGAGTTGCTGGCCGGCGATCCGCACTACACGCGCGCGCTGGCCGGCTTTGAGGCGATCGATCAGGGCCGCCGGGCGCTGGAGGACGGGACGGCGTCGGCCGCGACGGCGATGGGCCTGATCTGGCGCGGCAACATCGAGTTGCTCGAGCACGAGCAGCGCGTGCTGGTGCAACCCAACCTCGATCGTCTCTCGTGCGCGTTCGCGCGCCTGTTCTCGATCGGCTCGGCCCTGAGCTTCGAAGTCCGCGGCATGCGCGACGAAGCGTCGTACTTCACCTCGTTCTACCTGTACTCGCTCACGCGCGGGATCCGGCGCCCGCAGGCGTGGCCGCGGATCACCCGCTACGAGGACCGCTGGCGCTGGATCGAGACGAGCATCGTGCCGCGCTTCCAGCGCTTCGACGCGGACACGCGCCTCGCCGACATCAGCCTGTGCCGCATCTTCGACGAGGCGCGCGATTACGCGTCCAATCCGTGCGTCACCAGATCTCGATCCGCTCCTCGGGCGCCCGCATGATCGGGGCGTCGTCGGCGAGTCCGTACGCGTCCCGGAACGCCTCCAGGTTGGAGATCGGGCCGAGCACGCGCAGGAACCGCGGGCTGTGCGGGTCCACGCCGGCGAGCGTGCGTTGCAGGTCGGGGCTGATGTTCGCGCGCCAGAGCGTGGCGTTGGCGAGGAAGAAGCGCTGCGCGGGCGTGAGGCCGTCGATCTCCGGCGCGTCGGCGGCGACGCGCGCGTGGGCCCGCTGCGCGAGCGCCATGCCGCCGAGGTCGGCGATGTTCTCGCCGAGCGTCAGGCGGCCGTTGACGGCGACGCCGTCGAGCACGGTGTAGGCGGCGAACTGCGCGACCAGCTGCTCGGCGAGCGCGTTGAAGCGCTCGGCGTCGTCCGCCGTCCACCACTCGCGCAGGGCCCCGTCGGCGTCGAAGCGCCGGCCCTGGTCGTCGAAGCCGTGCGTGATCTCGTGCGCGATGACCATGCCGATGCCGCCGAAGTTGACGGCGTCGTCGGCCTCGGCGTCGAACAGCGGCGGCTGCAGGATCCCCGCCGGGACGACGATCTCGTTCAGCGACGGGTGGTAGTAGGCGTTGACGATGTGGGCCGGCATCTCCCACTCGCCGCGATCGACCGGCTCGGTCAGCTTCGCGAGCTGGCGATCGAGCTCAAAGCGCGTCGCCTTGAGCCGGTTGGCCGCGTACGTGGTGCGGCTGAGCTCGAGCCCTGACCAGTCACGCCAGCGGTCGGGATAGCCGATCTTGACCCGGATCGCGTCGAGCTTGACCTCGGCGCGGGCCCGGGTCTCAGCACCCATCCACTCGCGCGTGCGGATCGAGGCCCGCATCTCCTCGACGATCGCCTCCACCATCGTGGCCGCGGGCTCCTTGGCCTCCGGCGCGAAGTTGACCGCGACGTAGCGCTCCGCGAGCGCCTCCCCCAGGTCCTCGCCGATCGCGTCGATGACGCGCTTGGTGCGCTCGTGCTGCTGTTGCTGGCCCTTGATGCGGCGGCCGTAGAACGCGAAGTCCTCGTCGTCGATGTGCTTGGGCAGCGCATTGGCGAGTGTCCGCACGACGGTGAACGCGAGGTACGCGCGCAGCGTGGCGGGCGCAGTCGTCGCCACGACCTCTTCCAGTCCCTCGAACAGCCGCGTGTTCTCGACGTTCACGCTCGCGGCGGCGCCCGCGCCGAGCGCGCTCAGATGGCTCACCAGCGAGAGCTCCGGGGCGAGCATCGCCAGTTCGCCGCGCGTGTAGCGGTTGTGCGTGCGCTCGACGTCGCGCCGCTCCTCACCCTTCAGGTGCAGCCCGGCGAGCTGCGTCTCGAACTCGAGCACCGATCCCGCGCGCTCGGCTCCGAACCCGACGTGGGCGAGCTGGGCGCCGACGTGCTCGACGTACGCCGCCCGCAGCTCCACGGCAGCGTCGCTCTGATCGAAGTAGCGCTCGCGGTCGGCCAGCCCGAGACCGGCTTGGACCAGCCACAGCAGGTAGCGGTTCGAGTCGTCGTGATCGACGGTCACGCCCCAGCCGAAGAGCGCGAAGATCCCCGCGCGATGCAGCTTCGGCAGCAGCGCCAGCACCGCCCACTGGTCCTGCGCGCCCTCGATCTCCCGCAGCAGCGGCGCGATCGGCTCCAGGCCGGCCGCTTCGATCGCGTCGAGATCGAGACCGGCGGCGAACGCGTCGCCGAGCAGATCCCCGGGCGTCTCGGCCGCGCGCTCGAGCAGCTCACGCAGCGCGAGCTCGTTGCTCCGGCTGACCTCCTCGAAGGATCCCCACGAGCCGTATCCGGCCGGGATGGGGTTGGCATCCAGCCAACCGCCGTTGGCGAAGCGGTAGAAGTCGACGCCGGGATCAGCCGACGGATCGCGGTCGGAAGCGCGCAAGGCCATCGCCCAAGGGTATGAGAATCAGCCGCGTCGCTTGGCCCGCTTCACGTACTCGCAGTATCTGACGGTGTCGGTGCGGTCCGCGGTGACCTTGTCGGTGCCGCCGCCGCAGTCGATCGTGTCGCGGGCCGAGTCGCGGGCGGAGATGGTGTCGTTGCCACCGCCGGCGGTGACCTTGTCGTGGCCGGCGCCGGGGGTGATCGTGTCGTTGCCGTTGTCGCCGCGGAGGTCGTCGTCGCCGGCATCCCCGTTGAGCCGATCGTCGCCGCTCGAACCTTTGAGCTTGTCGGCGCCGGTGCCGCCTTTGAGGATGTCCGCGCCGCCGAGCCCGAACAGGCAGTCGTCTCCGCCGCGTCCGCTGAGCACGTCGCGGCTGTTGGAACCGACGAGCACGTCGTCGCCGGGCGTGCCCACGATGAAGCTCGCGGTCCCGGGCTGCTGGCAGGTCCGCGGGACCACCGGTGGGGGTGTGGGTGTCGGGCTGGGCGGCACGACCCCGGCGCCGGTGTTCGTGACCACGGGTACGGCGTCCACCGGCGGCGGCAGGATCGGCGCGACGGAGCACGCACCACCGGGCGCGGTGGAGCGGTTGGCGTACACCATCACCGACCGGGCCTGCACGTCGGCGATCACGATCTCCGGGAGCCCGTCGCCGGTGAGGTCGCCGACGGCCATCGACACGCGCGTCGCCGTGGCGGGGTTCTGATAGCCCAGCTGCGGGAGGTCCTGGCCGCCGTCGAAGCCGCCGGTGCCGATACCGAGATGGATCATGCCGCGCCCATAGCCGCCGGCGCCGACGACGTCGGTGCACCCGTCCCCGTCGACGTCGGTGATCGCCACGGCGTCGAGTCCGGGGATCGACGGCAACGGGGCCGCGACCTGCGCGAGCTCGGTCGCACCCATGCGGAACGCGTGGATCGAGTTCACCCTGGCGTTCACGCTGTTGATGAGCTGGCCGACGAGGACGTCGAGCCGCCCGTCACGGTCCAGGTCGCCCACGGCCGCCGACTCGAGCCCGCCCGGCACGGTGCGCACGCTGTTCGTGAAGTACGTCGGGATCTGCGGCGCGAACCCGAAGACGCCGAGTCCGCCCGCCACGGCGGTGAAGAGCTCGTCCGGCGGCACGCCTCCGAACGCGCCGTTGAGGTCGCCGACGACCAGCGGGCCCTCGACCGACGTCGGGCTGCAGATGAGCGCCTCGGAATCCAGCTCGTAGCTGATGCACAGCTGGCGCCCGAAGCTGCCGACCGAGTGCTGTAGCGCGAGCAGCGGAGCGGGATTGCCGTCTGGACGCCGCATGAGGGCGAGGAAGTCGATCGTGGCCGAGCCCAGGTACGGCGGCAGGTAGAGCTGGAACGCCGTCGCGCCGCCCAGCGCGCCCGTGCCGTCGCCCGCGAGCCGGACGACGTACGGCGAGCAGGTGACGTAGGCGTCGAGCTTGCCGTCGGGCACGAACGGGCCTGCCGGCCCGGTCACGTCGCCGAGCTCGACCTCGACCGCCTGCCCGACGCACTGCGGCCCCGCGAGGTAGGGCTGTGGCGCACCGAACGTGCCGTCGCCGTTGTT
Source organism: Solirubrobacter taibaiensis (assembly GCA_027587225.1). GTDB lineage: Bacteria > Actinomycetota > Thermoleophilia > Solirubrobacterales > Solirubrobacteraceae > Solirubrobacter > Solirubrobacter taibaiensis. The sequence continues at coordinate 1,803 of JAPDDQ010000018.1, read as the reverse complement.
GAGTAACACGCCGACGCCTCCGGCCGCCGGCAACGCGACCGCGATGTCCTTGCCGTTGCGTCCGTCGAGGTCGCCCATGGCGACGGACCCGGGTGAGCCGGACAGCGGGATGTCCGTCCGCTGAAAGTTCACCGCCGCGTCAGCCGCGGAAGCTCCGCCCAGCACCGCCCCGAGGAGCACCGCCAGCGTCCAGCGGAGCACGCGTCCGGGAACGTCGATGGCGCGAGCCTACTCCAATGCTCAACCGAGCTTGAGAATGTTCGCCGTGCCATCCGCCCGGGCGTACGATGGCGTCACCGTGCCGCCCGCCGAGCTGAAAGTGCTGGAGATCGCCCGGGGCTACCAGCTCTCCCAAGCGCTCTACGCCGTCGCGAAGCTGGGCGTGGCCGACGCACTCGACGCGGGGCCGCTGACGGCCGAGGCCATCGCCGAAACGGTCGACGCGCGTGCGCCAGAGCTTCGGCGCGTCCTGCGCGCGCTCGTCGCCGCCGGCGTGTTCTGCGAGCTCGAGGACGGCCGCTTCGAGTCCAACGACGCAGCGGCAGCGCTGCGCGCCCGCGCGCCGGGTGGCATGCGCGACGTGGTGGTCAACTTCGGCGAGGAGATGTATCAGTCGTTCGGCGAGCTGCTGCACACCGTCCGCACCGGCGAGACCGCGTTCGACCACGTCTATGGCGCCCCGCTGTTCGAGTACTACGCCACGCACCCGGAGACCGAGGCGAGTGCTGCGGCCCGCATGCGGGCGCGGACCCTGCCGGTGGCTCGCGAGCTCGCCGCGTCCGATCTGCTGCGCGGCGCGAACACCCTCGTCGACGTCGGCGGGGGGACGGGAACCCTGGTCGCCGAAGTCCTCCGGCACCGGCCGGATCTCGCGGGCGTGCTGCTCGAACGGCCAGGCATGCTGGCGCTCGCGCAGCCCTATCTCGCCGAGCAGGGCGTGGCTGATCGGTGCGCACTCGTCGAGGGCGACTTCTTCGCGTCGATTCCGGCCGGTGGCGAGGTGTACGTCCTGAAGAGCGTCCTGCACGACTGGGACGACGAGCGCTGCGTCGCGATCCTCCGCACCTGCCGCGCCGCGATGGACGACGCCGCGCGGCTCATCGTCGTCGAGCTGATCCTCCCGGAGCGCATGACCGCCGCCGCTCCGATGCTGTCCGCGGCCCTCCTCGACCTGATCATGCTGGCCTACGCGGGCGGCCGAGAGCGCACCCGCGCGGAATTCACGGAGCTGTTCGATCAGGCGGGCCTGCGTCTCGCGAGCACGACGGCGCCGACCGCCGGGCCGGCCTTCATCGCGGCGGTTGCCGCGTAGGCTCCGCAGCCTGCAGCGCGCGCACGAGCTCGATCCGCGAACGCACGCCGAGCTTGGCGTAGACGTTGCGCAGATGCGCTTCGATCGTGCGCGTGCTGAGGACGAGCTGCTCGGCGGTCTCGCGGTTGGTGCGGCCCGCGGCGACGAGCTCGGCGATCTCGCGCTCCCGCGCGGTCAGCGGATCGCCGTCCGCGGTGCGCGCCGCGCGCACGACCCGGTGCCCGAGCCGCCGCAACTCGCGCACGGCCTCATCGCGCCGGCGCACGGCGCCGAATCCATCGAGCACGGACTCGGCCGCGGTCAGCGCGTCGATGGCGGCCATGCGCTCGCCGGCGGCCGCGAGGGCCTGCCCTTCGGCGAGCTGCGCCCGCGCGGCCAGCAGCGGCAGGCCGACGGCCGCTTCGTGCGCCGCGCGGGCCGCCACGACGGCGTCGTCCGCTCACGTCGTGCATCCAGTAACCAGCATCTATCGCTGGGATGGACGTGTGCAC
>JAPDDQ010000199.1 GCA_027587225.1 Solirubrobacter taibaiensis | reverse complement strand
CAGACGCGGTCTTTTAAAGTTATATGGATTAACAGGAACTGGTCTTGCCCAACCGAATCCAAGAATTAATACTGCAATCAAACCGATAGGGTCTAAATGGGCCATCGGTGATAACGTTAAACGCCCTTGTCTCTTTGCTGTATCGTCCCCAAATTTATATGCAACATATGCATGTGCAAATTCATGAACGCATAGTGCAATAATAATTGCCATTGCTACTAACGGAATTTCGTGCAATGGATATCTAAATAACT
>JAPDDQ010000198.1 GCA_027587225.1 Solirubrobacter taibaiensis | reverse complement strand
AATAATGGCCATTGCTACCAAAGCAATTTGGTGCAACGGGTATCTAAATAACTGATCCATGCTTCATCTCCTCTTCCATATGTCAAAAAAAGAAATTATTTGTTTTTTCGATTGTTCTTCCCCATAATCCGCTATAATAAGAGTGTAACTTACATAAAAGGAGCGATTGTACATGCCATACGTAACAGTGAAAATGCTAGAAGGACGCACAGAAGAACAAAAGAAAGCTCTTGCTGAGAAAGTAACAGCAGCAGTAAGCGAAACAACTGGTGCTCCTGAAGAAAACATCGTTGTTTTCATCGAAGAAATGTCTAAAAACCATTATGCAGTTGGCGGAAAACGCTTAAGCGACAAATAATTTCAAGTTTTTTCATAAGAAGCAGCCATTAGCTGCTTCTTATTTCTTTCCTTCTAACAACTCAATAATTCTCTCTTTATATTTTCCTTTTCTTCCATCTTCATAGATTAAATCATGTGGATAGAATAGCTTTTGATCCGTTCTTTTCTTACCTGTAATCGCCTCAACAATATCCGACTCACGTGAAAGCTCTCTAAGCTCTCCGTTTGGCATAAGAAGTAGGATTGGTAGACGCTCTTCTTCTTCTCCTGCACGATAAAAGTCATACGGTAAGTCTGATGTTGA
>JAPDDQ010000197.1 GCA_027587225.1 Solirubrobacter taibaiensis | reverse complement strand
GACAACGCGGCCTATAGCAACGGTCATTGCTCCAAGTGTCATAATGTTAAGCGTAATATCCATTTGCTTTATGACTAAAACAGCAATTAATAAAGAAAGTGGTATTGAAACGACAGAGATTAACGTTGTTCGAATATTTCGTAGGAACAGCATAATAATAACAATCGCAAAGATAGCACCGAAAATTGCTTTGCTTAGCATTGTTTCAACTGATTTTTCAATAGGTGCACCTTGGTCGAATGTTGAAATGATCTCTAAATCTTTATATTTTTTCTCAAGATCTTTTACTTTATCTTTTACTGCATTTACAACATCAACTGTATTTGCATCAGAGGCCTTCACAATTTGAATTCCAATTGCTTCTTTTCCATTTGTTCGAGAAATAGATTCTGCTTTCACATCTTCTTTAATGTCAGCAATTTCTTCTAATGTAACTGTTGGAATCCCGTTCATAGCAGCTGGATTCATTTGCGGCGTTTGTGCACCAGCGCCAGCATTTTGACTACCTTGACCGTTAGGTGAGGAAGGTATAGCTGGGATTTTAAGTTCTTTTAACGCTTTAATCGTTGTAATATTGCCATCTACAACAACTGATTTTTCCGTGTCTTTAAATGTGTATAAGCCAAGTGGTAAAGATACATCCGATCCCTTAATCACATTTTTTACGGTATCTTCACTTAGTCCTAGTTCTTTCATTTTATCTTTCTTGAAGACAAGCTGTACTTCATCTACTTGTTGGCCAGCAATTTGAACAGATGCAACACCATCAAGTCCTTTTAATCCTGGTACAACATTTTTTTCTACATTTTCAGTTAAGGTAGCTAAAGATTCATTCTTACTTGCCACGCTTAACGAAATAACTGGAAAGGCATTGAAGTTTACTCGTGAAACTTTAGGATCTTTAACACCTT
>JAPDDQ010000196.1 GCA_027587225.1 Solirubrobacter taibaiensis | reverse complement strand
AAATAGCCAGTAAAAGTGATATTTGTTTTCGGAACAGCTTCACGTAAACTTGTTGCTAGAGGACCGTCTCCTGCGATGAGCCAATGAATATCGTTTCGAGTATGTGCTGTTTTAACGATAAGGTATTGCAGTGTATCAATATCTTTTTCAGGAGCAATTCGTCCAACATAGGAAAGGACATACTTCGCTGTAATATTATATTTTTTTCGGAATAGGTCTGTATTGTAAGCAGGATGAAAGAGTGTGCAATCTACACCACGTCCCCATATAGAGAGGGTCTGAAAGCCTTTGTTTTTTAATTGATGTAATGTTTCAAAGGAAGGTACAAAATTTTTTTGCATATGACTATGAAACCATTTTAAATAGTTCCACAGCATATTGGAGAGGAATTCGATTTTGTAATAACGTAAATAGGCATCGAAATCAGTATGATAAGAACCGACAACTGGGATGTTTAACTTTTTTGCATAATACAATCCACAAAGTCCCATGTTGAAAGGTGTGGCAATGTGAATAATGTCAGGTTTAAAGGAAAGTAGTTCCCGTTTAATACGCGGAGTAGGAAAAGAAAAACGACATTCTGGATATAATATTGTTAACGGGATACTTCTCATCTTATTCACATTCGCTACAAAATTATCTTCAGCTGTATGCTGAGGGGCGAAAACAGAATAGGCGATCTGTTCTTTCTGAAAATATCGTGTTAATCGCTCTAACGTTTTCGCAACCCCGTTAACTTGTGGCGTAAAAGTATCGGTAAAAATGGCGACTCTCATCATATCACTCCTTTATGTGAAAAGTGGGATGAATTGATAAAAAGAGATGATGCCAGAGCAAGTGCCAAGGCACATACCGACGAATACATCTGACGGATAGTGAAGTCCTAAATAAATACGTGAAATACCGACGCAT
>JAPDDQ010000195.1 GCA_027587225.1 Solirubrobacter taibaiensis | reverse complement strand
TGGCACGATGCTCGATATGAAAGGATATAATAAAATATTAGAATTTGATCCAGAGAAGAAGTGGATTACAGTTCAAAGTGGTGTCACGTGGAATGATATTCAGAAGAAAATAAATCCATATGGCCTTGCGGTACAGGTCATGCAGTCTCAAAATATTTTTACTGTTGGTGGTTCATTAAGTGTAAATGTACACGGGCGTGATATTCGTCATGAGGCACTAATTGATACAGTAGATTCATTTAGATTGTTAATGGCAGATGGCACGGTACGTAATGTAAGTAGAGAAGAAAATGCAGAGTTATTTCCATATGTCATTGGGGGTTACGGTTTATTTGGAGTTATTTTAGATGTGACGCTGAAGTTAACAGATGATGAATTATATGAAATGCACACGAGAATGATAGATTATAAAGAATACGTATCTTATTTCAAAGAGAAA
>JAPDDQ010000194.1 GCA_027587225.1 Solirubrobacter taibaiensis | reverse complement strand
TGAAAAGAGATGAGAATGTTCGTATGCACTTAGCGCGTATTTCTGTTGCTTCAAATTCATTTTTAAAAGAGATGTATGTGACAGATTATACTTTGGCACAAAATCAAAATATGAGAGAAGAGTACAGTGAATTAAAGGAAGAAAATATTATAGCGGTACCGAAATTTTTACTTGGGTTATCACGTTATAGTGATTGGGGAAAGAATACGTTTTGGGATATACAAAGAGGTTATTTTG
>JAPDDQ010000193.1 GCA_027587225.1 Solirubrobacter taibaiensis | reverse complement strand
ATTTTGAACGTACAGATGGAAAGTATGAGACGCGTAATAATGTTATGAGATCAGATAGTGCTTTTATGGAATATGAAAATCCAAATAGGACCGAAGTGTTACAAGAATACTTTGTGCCTATAGATGCTTTCACAGAGTATATAGATGATTTACGTAACGTATTAAATGAAGATGAGTTTAATTTACTCAACATTACGATTCGTTACGTGGAAAAGA
>JAPDDQ010000192.1 GCA_027587225.1 Solirubrobacter taibaiensis | reverse complement strand
GGTTTTGCAAATTTAAAACCAGGTAAAGCCTATGACAATTTATACGCTTCAGCAGTTGCGCGTTCAGAAGCTGACTGGTATATCGGTCTTAATGCAACTCGTGCTTTAACGACTCGCTTTAATGCCCAGTTAAATTGCGGCCGTGTACAAACCCCTACTGTTGCTATGATTGCTAGTCGTGAGGATGAAATAAAGAACTTCCAAGCACAAACTTACTACGGCATCGAAGCTCAAACAATGGAGAAGCTCAAACTTACTTGGCAAGATGCAAATGGCAATAGCCGTAGTTTTAATAAAGAAAAAATCGATGGTATTGTAAAAAGTTTAGATAAACCAAATGCTACTGTTGTGGAAATTGATAAGAAACAGAAGAAGTCATTCTCTCCTGGTCTTTACGATTTAACTGAATTGCAACGTGATGCAAATAAAAAGTTCGGTTACTCTGCTAAAGAAACATTAAATATTATGCAAAAATTGTATGAACAGCATAAAGTGCTAACGTACCCTCGTACAGATTCACGCTACATTTCATCTGATATCGTTGGAACACTTCCAGAACGTCTAAAAGCATGTGGTGTTGGAGAATACCGTCCCTTCGCACATAAAGTATTACAAAAGCCTATCAAACCTAACAAATCATTTGTTGATGATAGTAAAGTAAGCGATCATCATGCGATTATTCCAACAGAAGGATACGTTAACTTCTCAGCATTCACAGATAAAGAACGCAAAATTTATGATTTAGTTGTAAAACGTTTCTTAGCTGTGTTATTCCCGGCATTCGAATATGAGCAACTAACGTTACGCACAAAGGTTGGCAATGAAACGTTCATTGCGCGCGGAAAAACAATTCTACATGCCGGTTGGAAAGAAGTATATGAAAATCGCTTTGAAGATGATGATGTAACTGATGAC
>JAPDDQ010000191.1 GCA_027587225.1 Solirubrobacter taibaiensis | reverse complement strand
GTGTGCAGACATGACAACAATCGCTTGTGGCTCAGGTAAGTTGATACTCAAGCGATGTAGTGCAGGACCAACCTGCTCTGGATCTAGTGCAAGCATAGGCGAACCGTGGGAGATAAATAAGCCTGGTAAAGTTTGCACATTCATAATGGGGCACCTGATCGAAATTACCTATTTATCCTGACAAAAACATCAAGACAATGATAGCGGATTAAACTCAACAGATTGTTCTATAATCAGAACAACCATATTCAACGTTAAGCACGATGGTAGGGATGATTATGGTTAATGCTCATGGCTCTATACAATTGTTCAATTAATAAGATTCGAACCATTGGGTGAGGCATCGTTAATTTAGATAAAGACCAATGCCATGCTGCTGCTTTGCGTACTGCATCAGAATGTCCGTCAGGTCCTCCAATTGCGAGTGCAATATCGTTACCATCAAGCATCCATTGTTTCATGGTATCGGCAAGCTTTTCTGTACTGAGTTCTCTGCCACCGACTTCCAGTGCAATTAGGGTTTCATTAGGTTTGAGCGCATTTAAGATACTCTCACCTTCGATTTGACAATATTTTAAAATATCTGCTTCTGAATCATTTTTACCACGTTTAGCCATAGGTAATTCAATGACTTGGGTTTGAACGAAAGGCTGAATTCGTTTGAAATAATCCTCAAACCCAGTGAGAACCCATGCAGGCATTTTTTGCCCAATAGTCAGAATACGAATCTTCATAAAATTTAAAGGTAAAAATAATTTATGCGGATTATAAACTGAGTCGAAGTTGCTAGGTAATTTAGATCTAAGTAATAGCTGTAATAAAAACTAAAAAAAGAAAATTTATACTCGCCATAAAAAACGCAGCTCAAAATGTGTATGAGCTGCGATCAAAGTGCCTTCCGTCTGGAGTTCAGAGGG
>JAPDDQ010000190.1 GCA_027587225.1 Solirubrobacter taibaiensis | reverse complement strand
GCGCCGTGCTTGTCTGTTACGATTTCACCGCGAACGCGTTCAACTGTTACGCCTAACCAGTCTGTGTTTGGTACAAGACCGATTTGTACGAATACACCTTGTAATTCAACGTGATGAACTTCTTCAGTTTCACGATCGATGTAAGAAATACCGTTTACTTTATCAGTACCAGTGATTTCTTTCGTTTGAACGTTTTTCAGAACAGTTACGTTTGGTAAGCTGTTAAGACGCTCTTGTAATACAGCATCAGCTTTTAATTCTGGCATGAATTCAAGAACAGTTACGTGCTTAACGATACCTGCTAAGTCGATAGCTGCTTCAATACCAGAGTTACCTCCGCCGATAACTGCTACGTCTTTTCCAGTGAATAATGGACCGTCACAGTGTGGGCAGTATGCTACACCTTTATTTTTGAACTCAGCTTCACCTGGTACGCCAACATTACGCCAGCGAGCACCTGTAGAAACGATTACGCTCTTACTTTTCAGAATGGCGCCGTTTTCAAGTTCCACTTCAATAAGTTCTTTTTTCTCTAAACGTTTCGCACGTTGTAGATTCATTACATCGATGTCGTATTCTTTTACGTGTTCTTCAAGGCTTGCTACTAGCTTAGGACCTTCAGTCTTTTTTACGCTGATGAAGTTCTCAATGCCCATAGTATCCATTACTTGACCACCGAAGCGCTCAGCAACGATACCAGTGCGGATGCCTTTACGTGCTGCGTAAATTGCTGCACTTGCACCAGCAGGGCCGCCACCAACAACAAGAACATCGTATGGATCTTTATCAGAAAGCTCTGATGCATCTGGACCGTTACCCATTTTAGCTAAAATTTCTTCAAGTGTCATACGACCGCTTCCGAAAGATTCGCCGTTTAGGTAAACAGTTGGTACTGCCATGATGTCTTTGCTTTCTAC
>JAPDDQ010000189.1 GCA_027587225.1 Solirubrobacter taibaiensis | reverse complement strand
CGAAAGCACGCATTGCATTTGGGCTAACGTGAATGTCTTTTCGCAGACGAATTGCTTCATTTGTGAAAAATAGCTGTAGTAAAGCAAAGCGCTCTTTATGTGTACGCTCACGAAGTGGTGGCAGCGTAACAGTCATCGGTATACGTCTTGTAAATGTTTTTAATAAAAATGAATTTGGTTCTTCTGTTGTTGCAGTAATGATTAATACTTGTGCTTTACGTTCGTTCTCTGTTTCTCCAAGGCGGCGGTATACTCCGCGGTCAATAAAGGTGAAAAGCATTTCTTGTCCCTCTGGAGGCAGGCGATGTACTTCATCTAAGAAAAGAATTCCTTCATGTGCTTTTTCAATTAACCCTTTTTGATCACTTGCTCCTGTATAAGCTCCTTTTTTAATCCCAAATAATTGCCCGAGTAGTAACTGGGGATTATTTGCATAATCAGCACAGTTAAAGACGATAAATGGTGCATCTTTGGGAAGCTGTTCAACTTCAATTGCATATTCGTGCATTAAAGAAGCAAACATAGACTTTCCGACCCCTGTTTCTCCCAGTAGTAAAGTATGCATACCGTTTGGAGGATAGAGAATAGAAGCTTTCGCTTTTTCAATTGCAATTTTAAGGCTCGTATTTTCAATTGCAAATGTATCTAATGAAGTTATGCCTTTTGAATGCGTTTCCAACGAAGTGTTCGTTTCTATGTAAAAACGAACAGGTCGCGTATTTGTTTTTAATAAACGTTTATCTTTTACAAGTTTGTTTAAATCGCTACTTACATTGGCGCGATCTAGTTGCAGAAATGTAGCGAGTTCTGATGCGGTTACACCTTCTGTATAATTGCCTTTTTGTATTGCGTTAAAAATGAGATCTATTCGTTTCATTTCTATTCACCTCGAAACTTCATCACTATTTAAAATTTTAC
>JAPDDQ010000188.1 GCA_027587225.1 Solirubrobacter taibaiensis | reverse complement strand
TTGTCCTGCTAATAAGTTTGCGAAGCCAGTACCAGCTAACCATACACCCATTAATAATGATGCTAATTTAACAGGAGCAATTGCACTTACCATAGATAATCCGATTGGTGATAAGAATAACTCACCGATTGTGTGGAACATGTAAGTGAATACAATGAATAGTAAGTTTGCTTTCATTGTAATGTTACCTTCATCGCTACCAGTTTTTAAAACAGCTAAAGTTAGAACTAAATATCCAATCCCTAGTAAAATCATACCTAATGCCATTTTTGTTGGGATTTTCAAATCGCCATTTTTTGTTTTTGAAAGCTTAATCCATAACGCAGAAACAGGTAATGCTAGTAAGATAATGAATAGTGGGTTTACAGATTGGAACCAAGGTGTTGGAATTGTAAATCCACCAATTGTACGATCGACGAACTTATCTGTGTAAAGTGTTAAAGAACTACCAGCTTGCTCAAATCCTGCCCAGAAGAATACTACGAAACAAGTTAAAATTAAAATTGCAGCAGTACGTTTTTTCTCTTGTGTTGTTAAAGGTTTTTTCTCAATTGCTTTTGCATTTTTTTCTTTAGATTGTTTACCTACAACAGTTGTTCCGATAGACCCTAAGTAACGAGGTGCTAAGAAATTAAAGGCAAGCTGCCCAATAATCATACCGATACAAGCTGTTAAGAAACCGTATCTATAATCTGCAAAGTAACCGCAAATGAATGGAGCGATAAGAGCTCCTAAGTTAATCCCCATGTAGAAGATAGTGAAGGCACTATCACGACGAGAATCATTTTCGCTATATAATTGACCTAATAAAGTCGAAATATTTGGTTTGAAGAATCCGTTACCAATAACTAATAATCCTAATCCTAAGAAAAGTCCAGTTTTTGTGTTCATTGAGAATAATACAAAGTTACCAATTGCCA
>JAPDDQ010000187.1 GCA_027587225.1 Solirubrobacter taibaiensis | reverse complement strand
ATATATTTTTCTAATTCTATTTTGAAGTGCTCTACACTTTCAAACTCTTTTATGTAGAGAAACTCAGACTTCATGATTCCAAAGAAATTCTCCATTACTGCGTTGTCATAACAGTTGCCTTTACGAGACATACTTTGTACGATACCTCTTTTTTGTAATGCGTGACGGTACTGTTTCATTTGATAATGCCACCCTTGATCTGAATGCATCATTAGTTGGTGATTTTCAGGTAAACCTTCTAATGCTGTCTCTAACATTTCTGAAACAAGTGAATACGTCGGTCTAGAGCCAATTGTATAGGTAATGATTTCACCATTATACAAGTCTAATACAGGTGATAAATAAAGTTTCTCACCGAATAATTTAAATTCTGTAATATCGGTTACCCATTTTTCATTTGGCGTATCTGTCGTAAATTTACGCTCTAAAATATGAGGTGCAATTTTACCAACTGTTCCTTTATAAGATTTATATTTTTTCATACGTACAAGACATTTTAAACCTAACTCTTTCATAATTCGTTGCACTTTTTTATGATTCACTATTTGATTACGATTGGCTAACTCATCACGAATACGACGATATCCATAACGACCTTCGTGTTCATCATAAATCGCTTTAATTTCTACTTTTAAATCGGCATCTGGATCGATTCTATCCATTTGTTTTACATAAAAATAATAGGTGCTTCGAGGGATATCCGCTAACTTTACTAATTCTTTCACTTGAAACTCATGCCTTAATTCATAGACTACTTGTGCCTTGTCTTGTTTGGTGATTTTCCCTTGTTTTGAACTAAGGCATTCAACTTTTTTAAATACGCATTTTCCATACGTAAGCGTTCTAATTCAGCTTGTAACGCTTCAACTGAACCTTCTGCCGGAATCTTTTTCGTATCATGTTTTGTGTTTTTATTTTTCATGGATGG
>JAPDDQ010000017.1 GCA_027587225.1 Solirubrobacter taibaiensis | reverse complement strand
GGGGCGAGCCGGGCGGCGGCGAGGAGCGCGGGGACCAGCCGGGCCGCGGCGCGGCGCGCGGCGCCGTGCTCGCCGACCGGGTCGTGGCGTTGCCACGGCTCATCGGGCCCGGGATCGTCGGGCTGCCCCAGGACCGGGACGGGTTCCTGCCGGTCGACGAGCACGCACGGGTCCGCGGGGTCGAGCGCGTCTACGCGGCCGGCGACGCGACGACGTTCGCGCTCAAGCAGGGTGGCCTGGCCACGCAGCAGGCCGACGCCGCGGCTGAGACGATCGCGGCCGACCTCGGCGCCGCCGTGCGGCCGAGCCCGTTCCGCCCCGTCCTGCGTGGGCTCCTGCTCACCGGCGGCGAGCCGCTGTACCTGCGCGCGCGGCTCACGCCCGACGGCGAGCCGCTCGATGCCGCAGACGTCTCGCGGCGCCCGCTGTGGTCGCCGCCGGGGAAGGTGGCAGGGCGCTACCTCGCGCCGCTGCTGGCCACCGCGCGGCCGCCCGTCCTGGTCGCGGGGGCCCTGCAGGATCTCGTGAAGACCGGCTAGCGTCACGCCGCGCATGGATCAACACCGCCTCGGAAGGCTGGTGGACGTCGGACGGTCGCTCGTCACCGAGCTCGACCCCGAGGCGGTCCTCCAGCGGTTGCTGGAAGTCGCGCGCGAGCTCACGGGCGCGCGGTACGCCGCGATCGGTGTGCTCGACGAGCGCCGTGAGCAGCTGGAGCGCTTCCTGACCGCCGGCATCGATCCCGACACGCACCGCGCGATCGGCGACCTGCCGCGCGGGCGCGGAGTGCTCGGCGTCCTGATCACGGACCCCAGGCCGCTGCGGCTCCCGGACGTCGGCGCGCACCCGGAGTCGTTCGGCTTTCCGCTCGCGCACCCGGAGATGACGACGTTCCTGGGCGTCCCGCTGATCATCGACGGGCAGGCCTGGGGCAACCTCTACCTCACCGAGAAGGAATCCGGCGAGTTCACGGACGAGGACGAGGAAGCGACGGTGGTGCTCGCGGACTGGGCCGCGATCGCGATCCGCAACGCGCGCCTGTACCGCACGGTCCAGGAGCGCCGGGACGAGCTGGAGCGCACCATCCGCGGTCTGGAGACCACGACCGAGATCAGCCGCGCGCTCGGCGGCGTGACCGACCTCGACCGCGTGCTGGAACTGGTCGTCAAACGCTCGCGGGCGCTGATCGACGCGCGCGCGGCGGAGATCTCGCTGCGCGAGGGCGACGCGTACGTGCTCGCCGCGCAGGCCGGGGAGCACCCGGGTCACGAGGGCGACCGGATCGTCGCGCCGATGATCTTCCGCAACCGCACCGTCGGCACGCTCACGGTGATCGACCGCCTCCACGGCGACCGCCCGTTCAACGAGGAGGACGAACGGCTGCTGCAGGCGTTCGCGGCCAGCGCGGCGACCGCCGTCGCCACCGCCCAGAACGCGAGCGAGGAGGCGCTCAAGCGCGCGATCGAGGCCTCCGAGGCCGAACGTACGCGCTGGGCGCGCGAGCTGCACGACGAGACGCTGCAGCAGCTCGCCGGCCTGCGGATGCTCCTCTCCGGCGCTCGCCGCAGCGGCGACGCGACCCGCATGGCGGGGGCGATCGACGGCGCGTTGGAGCAGATCACGACCGCGATCGGCGACCTGCGGAGCCTCATCACCGAGTTGCGCCCGGCCGCGCTCGACGAGCTCGGCACCAAGCCCGCGCTCGAGTCGCTGGTCGCGCGCTTCGAAGGTCAGACGGACATCGCGGTGGACCTCGACGTCACCGACGCGCGCTTCCTGCCCGAGGTGGAGTCCACCGTGTACCGGCTCGTGCAGGAGGCGCTGACGAACATCGCCAAGCACGCCCACGCGCGCCGCGTGGCGGTGGAGCTCACCGCCGACGACGGCGAGATCGCGCTGGTCGTCCGCGACGACGGCACCGGCTTCAACCCGCAGCTGCAGTCGAGCGGCTTCGGCCTGATCGGCATGCGCGAGCGGCTCGCGCTCGTCAACGGCACGATCGAGATCCGGTCCTCACCCGGCGCCGGCACGGAGCTGCACGCCAGGATCCCGACGGGCTAGGCGGATCGTCTCGCCTGGTCACGGAGCGATCGGGCGGGTGACCCGGCCGATCAGCTTGCCGCCGTCGTTGCGCTCGGTCGTCGCGGCCAGCACCACGCTGACCACGAGCCGGCCCTGGCAGTCGTCGGGCACGATGCCCTCGAGCTTGACCGTGTCGCCGCGCGCGATGTTGCGGTTGCTCGGGACGTACATCACGACGCCGCGGCAGCGTTTGTCCGCGCTGTCCGGCACCTGGCCCAGGAGGCGGTACTCGTGCCCGGCGTCGGTGATCGACGCCGGGGCGCGGAAGCGGACCTTGATCCACGTCGCCTTGCCGTCCCGCGCGGTCTTCACGCTCACGTTCCGGCGCAAGGACTTGGAGCTCGGCACCGGCGCGGGCTCGACGTAGCCCTTGGGCATGCAGCTGGGCGTGCGTTGACCGGCCGTCGGGCAGTGCGTGCCGTCGCGATAGTCGATCCGCTTGACCGCGCTGACCGGAAGGCCCGGGACCGGGCCGCCGCCGATGACCACCTCGCCCTGCTCGGTGCCGTCCGCGCTGACGTGCAGGTACGCGCCGTCGCCTTCGGTCGGGACCTGCGTGCTGCCGTCGGCGAACGTGACGGTGCTCGCCTCCGGGCCGAGCAGCCCGAAGGCGATCCGCCGCGCGTCGGCCGTGGGGCAGCGTGGCTTGTCCGGGTCGCGGTTGCTCGGTTCCCGGCACGCTCGCTCGCGCGGGTCCGCGTCCCCGCTCGCGTAGCTCAGCTTGTCGATCGCGATGAAGAACCGGCCGTTCGCGTCGGGGAGCTGGCACTGCGTGACCCACCCGCTCCTGGTGGCCGGCGGCAGCGGGTGGAAGCGTCCGTCGTCTCCGGCGATCCCGTCCTGGCCGAGCACCCCCAGCTGGTCGCCGACGACGCGCCCGGCCTGCAGGCACTGCATCCCGCGCGTGGTGTCGACGATCCGCAGCCCCCACGGCGGTCCGCCGGCGGGATCAGGGACGCGCAGCGCCAGCAGCCGCCCGGCCTGGTCGGTCGGCACGCCGACGCCCCGCTCGGGGTTGCGCTCGACCCGGGTGGGCTCCACCGGGTCGCCGACGGGCGGGAGTTGGAGCACGCCGGTGGCCGCGAGCGCCGCGCCGGTGACGGCGAGGCCCCCGGTGGCGAGGAGGCCGACGAAGAACGGCCGGCGGCGGCGACGGGGCCGGGCGTGGACCAACGCGTCTCGCAGCTGCGGCAGGATGGTCATCGGGTGTCCTCGCTGAGTCGGCGGCGGAGGCGGCCGAGGCCGCGGCTCACGCGCTGGCGGATGACGGCTTCGGAGACGGACAGGTCGCTCGCGATCTCCGCGTACTCGCGCTCGTCGAGCACCCGGGCGCGCAGCGCCGCGGCCTCGTGCGAGGGGAGATCGGCGAGCCAGGCTTCGACGATCGCGTCGCCCTCGGCCGCCACCAGGGACTCGATCAGCTCCACGTGCGACGGCGCCAGCACGAGCGTCTCGAGGCCGATCCGGCGGCGCGCGGCGGTCTCCACGCGGCCCCGCCGGGCACTGCCGGAGAGCACATTGCGAGCGATCCCGAACAGCCACATGCGGGCCACGCCGCGCGACGCGTCGAACCCCGCCGCGCCCTCCAGGGCGGCCGCGAACGTCTCCGCCGTCAGGTCCGCGGCGAGCTCGGGGCGGCGCGTGACGGCCCCGAAGAACCCGAGCACCGATCGCTCGTGGCGCTCGTAGAAGACGCCGAACGCGGCCCGGTCACGCTCGCACGCGGCGAGCAGCGCTTCGTCGCTCTGATCCATCCAAGAGCCAACTTGGAGCGAGCCCGCGGATTTGTGACCGACGGGCGACTACGCGCGGGTGAGCGCGGGGGCGGTGGCGGCGAACGCCCGCGTGAGATCGTCGCCGATGTCCGGCGGCAACACGGACTCCGCGTGCTGCACGCTGCGCGCCAGCGCAGCCAGCCGGACGGCGCCGACGCTCGCCGCGCTGCCCGCGAGCGTGTGGGCGAGCTTGCGCGCCCCCTCGACCTCGCCGGCCTCCAGTGCCCCGACCAGCTCGACCACCCGCGCGCCCGCATCGGCCACGAACAGATCGATGATCGCGCCCTCGACGACCGGGTCGCCGAGCTGCCCGAGCACGGACGCGTCGACCAGCGGGTCACCGCAGACCCAGCGCGAGAGCACCGCGTCGAGCTCGGCAGCGTGCAGTGGCTTGCTGAGGTAGTCGTCCATGCCGGCGGCGAGGCACTGCTCGCGGTCGCCCTTCATCGCGTTCGCGGTGACGGCGATGATCGGCAGCGTCACGCCGAGGGAGCGCAGCTCGCGCGTCGCCGCGAAGCCGTCGAGCTCCGGCATCTGGCAGTCCATCAGCACGGCCGCGTACGACCCGGCGAGCACCTTCGCGACGGCTTCGCGCCCGTCCACGGCGATCTCGACCGGCACGCCGCGCTTGCGCAGCATCTCGGTCGCGACGATCCGGTTGACCGGGTTGTCCTCGGCCACGAGCACCGGCAGCGTGGCCTCGACGCCCGGCGCGACGTGCGCCTGCGCGACCCGCTCCACGACGACGCCCTCGGCCTCCGGCAACGGCAGCACGACGGTGAACTCACTGCCGACACCGATCGCGCTCGAAGCTTCGATCCGCCCGCCCATCAGCGTCGCCAGCTCACGCGTGATCGCCAGGCCGAGCCCGGTTCCGCCATAGCGGCGTGTCGTCGTCGCGTCGGCCTGCGCGAACGGATCGAACAGCCGCGGCAGCACGTCGGGAGCGATGCCCACACCGGTGTCGCGCACCTGCACCCGCACCACGCCGGAAGCCATCGTCGCCGACACCGCGACAGACCCCGACGACGTGAACTTGACGGCGTTCCCGACCAGATTGGTGAGGATCTGCCGGACCCGTACGGGGTCGCCGGAGAGGAACGCGGGCACCTCGTCGGCCACGGACAGCGTCAGCGCGACGCCCTTGCCCTCGGCGTCCAGGGCGAGCAGCGCGCGCACGTCCTCCAGCGCGTCGCGCAGGGAGAACGCCACCGCGTCGAGCTCGAGCTTGCCGGCCTCGATCTTGGACACGTCGAGGATGTCGCCGATGATCGTCAGCAGCGCCTCCGCCGATCCCCGCACCTGCTCCGCGTAGCCGCGCTGGCGCGGCGCGAGGTCGGTGTCGAGCAGCAGCTCGGTCATCCCGATCACACCGTTCATCGGCGTCCGGATCTCGTGGCTCATGTTGGCCAGGAACGTCGACTTCATCTGCGAGGCGGCGAGCGCGGCGTCACGCGCCGCGGCCAGCTCGTGCTCGAGCGCCACGCGGGCGTCCCGGTGCAGCGCGAGCACCAAAGTGAGTGAGGCGACGACGCCGATGAACGCCTCGGCGAGCATCACCCGCACCTGCGGCGTCTGGTAGGCGAACGGGCCGGTCCCCCCGATCGTCAGCGCGATCAACAGCGAGCCGATGAACAGCCCGTGCAGCGCGGCCAGCGTGGTGGGATAGCGCAGCGCGATCCAGACGCTCAGCGGCACGACGAGGAACGCGAGCGGGACACCGGTCGTGAGCCCGAACAGGACCAGGTACACGCCGGCGGCCAGCACGGTCACCGCCACGAACTCCCACACGCGCTCGAAGCGCCAGGTCTCGCGTGGCAACCGCAGACCGAGCCCCGCGATCACGAGCGTGCCGGTGCCGTTGCGCAGCAGCCAGGACGCGGGCGCGACCGGCCAGTGCTCGTCGGTCAGCAGCCACACGGCCAGCGGGCCGATCGCGGCGCTGGCCGCCGCACCGGCAACCGATCCGAACAGCAACGCTCGCACGTCCTCCGGCCGGGTCATGCTCAGCTCCATGCCGTTGGGTCGCAGCCGGGCGAAGACGAGAACGGACACGACCGCCATCACGAGGTTCGCGACGCCGAACGCCAGGGCCAGCGAGAAGACCGCGCCCGTCAGGAAGTTGCCGGCCACCGTGGCGAGGAACAGCCCCACCAGGTCGAGCCGCCGCCGCGCCGGAACGTGCCAGCCGCTCGCGAGCCACAGGAAGGCGACGCCGGCCGCGGGCCAGACGAGCGCGAGCTGGGTCCCGTCGAGGCGGGTGGCGCGGCCGAGGGCGACCGCGGCGAGATAGAGGGCGACGAAGAGCGCGAGGCGCACCTTCGGTGCATCGGCGCGCGCCGGAAAGACTTAACCGGTCAGGACGGCGTTCTGACGCCGGTCAGGTGCCGGTCGAACGTGTCGAGCAGCAACGCGACGTCGATCGGCTTCGTGAGATAAGCCGCCGCGCCCGCCTCCAGGAGCCGCGTCCGCTGCTTCTCGGTGGCATCAGCGCTCAGCACCACCGCGGGGATCCCGCGCGTCGTGGGATCGGCCCGCAGCCGCGCCAACACCTCGTCGCCGTCGATGTCCGGGAGGTGGATGTCGAGCAGGATCATGTCCGGCAGGTGCTCGCGCGCGAGGTCGAGGCCCACCTGCCCCTGCATCGCGGGCAGCAGCTCCACCTGCGGCCGCGCGTGCAGGATCGCCTCGATCAGCCGGATGTTGGCCAGGGTGTCCTCGACGTAGAGCACGCGCCGTGCGCCGTCGTAGACGCGCGTCGCCAGCGTCGCGACGGCGCCCCCGGGCGCGTCGGCGAGCGTGACCTCGTCGCCGCGCGCGAGCTCGACCCAGAACGTCGATCCTTCGCCCGGCACGCTGTCGATGCCGATCTCGCCGTGCATGGCGTCGACCAGGTTGCGCGAGAGCGCGAGGCCGAGCCCGATTCCTTCGATCCCCGTCTCCGCGGCGTCCAGGCGCTCGAACGGCACGAACAGCTTCCCGATCGCCTCCGCGCTCATGCCGTGGCCCGTGTCGGTCACGGCGATGCGGACCAGCTCGGCCTCAGCGCCGCCGGCGCCGACCCGGATCTGCACGCTGCCGCCGCGCCGGTTGTACTTGATGGCGTTGACGACCAGGTTGATCATCACCTGCTTCAGGCGGCGGCTGTCGGCGAACGCGTAGCCGTGGCCGCCGG
This sequence comes from Solirubrobacter taibaiensis, assembly GCA_027587225.1. Taxonomy (GTDB): domain Bacteria; phylum Actinomycetota; class Thermoleophilia; order Solirubrobacterales; family Solirubrobacteraceae; genus Solirubrobacter; species Solirubrobacter taibaiensis. The sequence continues at coordinate 126,812 of JAPDDQ010000017.1, read as the reverse complement.
GGGAGGTGACCGGCTCGAGCGTCACGTCGTTGCGCCCCGCGAGCGGGCGCAGCAGCTCGATCACGTCGTAGAGCAGCGGGCCGAGCGCGACGGGCTCGAGCGACATCGACAGCTGCCCGGCCGCGATCCGGGAGATGTCCAGCACGTCGTCGATCAGCCGGCTCAGATGGTGGCTGGCGGACCGGATCAGCCCGGCCCACTCGCGCTGACGCGGCTCGAGCTCGGCCAGGGTGAGCAGCTCGCTGAACCCGCTGACGGCGGTCAACGGCGTCCGCAGCTCGTGGCTCATGCGTGAGAGGAACTCGTCCTTGGCCGTGCTCGCCGCGCGCAGCTCGGCGTTCACGCGCACGAGCTCGCTGACGTCCTCGGCACGGTGCACGATGGTGGCGAGCTCGCCGTCGGCATCGAACACCGGGGAGTTCATGCAGCTCCAGTAGCGGACCTCGAACGAGCCGTCCGGGCGCCGGATGTCGTACTTCTGGGTGGCCATCGTGTGCGGCTTGCCGGTCTGCATGACGCGCTTGAGTGAGGCGCCGAGGTTCGCCTCGCCGGTCGCGCCGTCGTCGTCCGGGTTGTCCGGGAACACGTCGAACAGGTGGCGGCCGACGATCGCCTCGCGCCGCGTCAGCGTCGCGTCGAGGTACGCGTCCGTGACGCCGACGATCGTCAGGCCAGGGTCGAGCACCAGCAGCAGGACCGGCGCATGCTCGAACAGGGCGCGGAAATCTGGCTCGTCGTGCGGCAGAACGCGCCGCAGCGTAGCGTTCAGCGAATCGGTTCGGTGAACAACTGGGCCGCGCGGTGTTCGACCACGAACTCCGCGACCACCGCGCGAGCCATCGGATCGCCCGGGAAATGCACGGCGAACAGCCCGCCACCGTGGCGGACGACCGCGGCGCTGAGGCGAAGCGGCTGCGGCTGGCCCGGGACCGTCAGCGCGAGCGAGAGCGACTCGCCGAGCTCGACGTCCAGCGGTGCCTTCACCAGCAGGCCCTCGGGCGCGACGTTGACCGTCGTGCCGGTCGTGGTCTCCCCGCCGCCCGCGCGGGTGACGGTCACCGGCAGCTCGGCGTCGACGCGCGTGTAGCGGCTGCGGCGCCGTTGCACGCCGTCCGCGACCTGGAAGCGCAGCCCGCCGCCCTGGTGGCGGTACGTGAGCGCGCCCTTGAGCCCGACCAGCTGACCTTGGTGGACGAAGGTCAAGAACACGTCTTCGGCCCGTGCGGGGAGCACGCCGTGGTCGATCCCGATCGGGTGCAGCGCAGCACCGGACTCGATCACGGCGATCACCGTGGCCTCGAAGTCGACGATGCGGTACCGGTTGCCCCCGGTCGGGAGGCTGATGGTGACGACGGTGTTCTCGCGCAAGCGGTCCACGAGTTAGTGCATCGGCACGAGCGACCCAAACTCAAGCGCCGGGTAGGCTCGCTCCGTGAAACGGCTGCTTTTGGTTCTTGTGCTGGGATTTTGTGTCGGTGGGTGCGGGTCCGAGGACACCGATCGGCTGCGGGACCGCGTGCAGGAGCTCGAGCAGCGCGCCCGGGCGAAGGCCGACCAGCTGCGTGAGCGCTTCGCGGACATCCTCACCGAACTCGAGCGCGCGATCCCCGAGGCGCGCCGGACGAGCCCGGAGGTGCGGCGCGGCCAGGAGGACGTGGACGAGTTCCTCACGACGGTGCTCGCCAACATCGACGGGTACTGGACCGAGACGCTGCGGGAGAACGGGCTGCCGGATCCGTCCGTGTTCTACGTGTGGGTGCCGCCCGGCCGCGAGGCCGAGAGCGAGTGCGGGCCCGCGGGCGACGACGCCGCGTTCTACTGCTCGGCGGACGACACGATCTACATCTCGCAACGGTTCGCCGCCGATCTCTGGGACGGCGTCCTGGGCCGGCTGTCCGGCGAAGGGCGGGCCGCGGGCGACTTCGGCGTGGCCTATGTGGTCGCGCACGAGTACGCGCACAACCTGCAGCAGGAGTTCGGCGTCTTCTCCGAGTTCCGGGGGGCGACGGTGCGGCCGCTGGAGCTGCAGGCCGACTGCTTCGCGGGGGCGTGGGGCAACTCGGTCTACAGGCAAGGGCTGCTCGAGCCGGGGGACGTCGAGGAGGCGATCGGCACCGCGCTCGCGGTCGGCGACTTCGACACCAACAACGCGCAGCACCACGGCACACCCGACGAGCGGCGCGCCGCGTGGCTGCTCGGCTTCGAGAGCGGCGAGCCCTCGAAGTGCGACCTGAGTGCTGAATAGTCGTAAAACGGGCATAACGGCGGCGTGCGCCGCCTCCTCGTCGTCCTGATCCTGCTGCTCGCCGCGCCCGCCGGGGCGGAGGCCGCCGAGCCGGCGTGCGCGGTCACCGGCCCGGAGGCGAAGGTGGAACGGACGCTGCGCGAGGAGATCCGCGTGCGGCGGGCCCACGGGTTCCGCCACGATCGCGCCTACGTGCAGCGGCTGATCGCCGCCGGTCCGCCGTCGCGCCGCTACGGGATCCGGGTGACGCGCGACGAGGATCGATACCTGGACCGCTGGTGGCGCATGGACCGCATCGGCCCGGGGGCGAAGCTGGCCAAGTACCTGCGCCGGCAGACGGACGTGATGGACTTCTGGGAGGTGGAAGACGACTGGCCGCGCGGCCCGTACGTGGCGCTTTACCTCAAGGGTGACCCGGCCCGCCATCGCGCCGTGGTCAAGGAACTCGCGTTCTTCGCGCGGTCGACCCGGATCGTGACCGTGCGCTACAGCGGCCGCGACAAGGACCGCATCCAGCGGCGCATCCAGCGCGAGGACCAGGCGCTCGAGCGCGCGGGGTTCGAGGTCATCGACGCGGGCTCCTCCTGGGGGGTGGACCGCGTCGTGGTGGAGGTGGTCACGAAGCGCAAGGACGCCGCCCGGTACTTCGCCGAGCGCTACGGGCCGGCGGTCAAGGTGCACGTGCACGAGCGGTCGACGTTCGACGGTTGCGCGCGGACCGAGGGGTACGAGATCGCCCCGGACGGGATGAGCCTCACCGTCAGCTGGTCGGACGCGCCGAAGACGCCGCGCCGCGTCGAGGTGACCGAGTTCGCGGATCGCGTCGCCGTCGGGATCGTGGTCGCCTACAGCCGCTATCCAGGCTTCGGCGACCCGGGTGGGAAGACCGTCGTGCGGCTGAAGGGCCCGCTCGGCGCGCGGCCGGTGTACGACGCGTCGGACGGCCGGCGGATGCGGCAGCGCGGCCCGGCGCCGGGCGCGCCACCGTGCCCCACCAATCCGCGCGAGGAGCTCACGCCGCTGGAGCAGCTGGCGGCCGAGCGCGGGCAGTACGGCATGAACGTCGACCCCGCGTTCCTGCAGACCTTGATCGACGCGGACGTCAAGTACACGCCGGAAGAGCAGGCGTGGCTGGAGCTGGTGCACGCCGCGGAGTTCGAGAACGGCGTCCACGACTACCTGCACGGCGGGCGCGTGTCGCCCGACTGGGGCGGGACGACGCTCGTCGCGCGCTATCCCGAGCCGCCGTACCTGCTCGTGCGCTTCATCCGCCGCTTCGCCTTCCACGTCCGCGAGATGCAGAAGCTGACCAAGGTGCCGGTGCGTTTCGAGCGCTCGACCGTGCAGCGCGACTGGTTCTACACGCTGCCGCTGTACATCGGCGACGACGCCCGGGCCAACGACGGGTACCTCGAGGACTTCTACGTGGTCCAGGAAGAGGGCTCCGAGGGCACGCAGACCGTCACCGTGTCGGTGATCACGTCGCGCCCGCTGGCGGAGGCCGAGGCGTACTTCAAGGGCCGCTACGGCGGAATCGTGCGCGTGCAGATCGTCGGCGACCGCGTGGAGTGCGGCGCCGTCTTCTCGCGCTAGCGTTTGCCGCATGCGCCACGTCGCGCCGTTGGCCGTCGCCGCCGTGCTCCTTGCCGGGTGCGGCGACAGCGCGGGCCCGTCGCCGCGTGCGACGCCCTCGCTCGCCAACGGGGAGACCGGCACCGGTTCGGCGCCCGCCGCGCAGCCGGGCGTGCCGGACGGTGGCGTCGCCGCCGGTCACGGCGCGGATGCCGGCGAGCGCTTCGCGCAACGCGTGCGCGGTCGCGTCGAAGTCCCGCCGAGCGACCGCACGCCGCCGCTCGCGCTGCTGCGACTGCAAACCGGCGCCGAGGCGGTCGTGCACGACTCGCCGGTCCGGCCGACGCCGCGCCCGGCGGTCCGGCTCACGCGACCCGAGCTGCGGGCCACGGCGCTCATCCGCGACGCCGATGGCGGGACCGGGCGCGTGCGCGTGTCGATCGTCTACGCCACGCGCTGCGACGGCGCCGAGCGTCAGCACGCCGCGTACTTCCCACCCGCCCAGCTCGAGACAATTCGCATCGCGCCCGGCGTCCGTGTCCCCGCCGAGCGCGTGCGCAGCGGGCGGGTGGCGTTCCCGCCCGGCTGCACCGTCTCCGGCAAGGCGTTCGCCGAAGCGACGAACGCCCACAGCCTGGAGAGCTTCAGCGACCCGATCTGGTTCGAGTACCGGCCCTTCTAACGCGGGAAGGAGAGGTTGTCCCCGCCATAGGCGCCTCGGCTGGCGCGGATGCCCGTGCCGACGGACTGCTCGACCCCGACGGACACGCCCACGGGACCTGACGCGCGCAGGAGCGTGAGCGCGCGCCGAGGGAGCCGCAGCGTGAGGCGGCGCGTCCCGGTCCCGGTCAGCCGCAGGGTGCTCCGGGGGCCCTCGGCCACGCGCCGCCGATCGACGACGGCCAGCTCCAGCTTCAGGCGGTGCGGCCGGTCGTCACCGGCGTTCGAACGCACGCGGACCCGCAGCACCGGGTCGCGCAGCAGCTGCGCTCGCGTGCGGCGCTGGATCGTCACCTGAAGGCAGTCCTCGGGTGCGGGCAGGGCGGGGGAAGGGGTCGTGAACGCGTCGAGCCCGGTCCGCCAGAGATCGAGCCGGGCGGAGTTGTCGAACGGGACGGTGCCGAGGAAGAGCTCGTTCGGGCTCGCGGCGATCGCGGCGCCGAGCTCGGCGCCGACGTACGGCCCGTCCACCCGCGGGCTCGTGCGACCCACGCGCGCCGTCCCGGGCGTGGCGCGGCCGGGGACGAGCGCGATCGCGCCCGCGGCGGCGCGGCAGCCGGGGCTGGCGTCCGGGAGGCCGATCAGCAGGTCGGGGACGCCGTCGCCGGTCCGGTCGGGCACGCCGACGACACCGCTGCCCGCGTCAGGTCCCAACCCGCCGGTGTCGACGTTCACCACCGGGTGGCCGTCGCGCCGCGGTCGGATCTCCCCGCGCGCTCGCGAGAAGACCACGTACGCGCCGCCGGGCAGCTGCTCGCCATCGTCGCTCACCTGCAGGGTGCCGGACGGCGTCGCAGCGCCGATCAGCCACTCGGGGCGCCCGTCCCCGTCGCTGTCGGGCACGGTGGCGAGCGTCGCGCCGAACCCCGGCTGGTGGGCGGGGCCGACGATGCGGGCGAGCGCGCCCTGGGCGGCGATCGTCGCGCCCGCGGGCGCGCCGCGCAGCACGAACACGCGGCCGCGGCCCCGGAGCGGGTCCTGCGCCGGGACGCCGGCGAGCAACTCGCCATGGCCGTCGCCGTCGAGATCGCCGGCGGGGGCGAAGGCGACCGCCTCCGGCTCTTCACCGCGCTCGCGGAAACTCGGCGGGGACAGCGGCTTGCCGCCGTCGAGCCCGCGGATCGCGATCGTCGTGCCCGCGGGCGGCGCGGCGAGGTCGATCGTCGTCCCGGCGGGAAGTCCGCCGCGCACGACCACGGCCTCCTCGCCGGGCAGCGCGACCACGAGATCCGGTCGCCCGTCGCCGTCGACGTCACCGGCGGGGGCGAGGATCCGGCCGGTCTGCGCGGCGCGCTTCGGGCCGTCGATCCGGATGACCCCTGGCGCGCTGCGGACGTCGATCGGCCCGGACGCCGCGCGGCCGAGCACGACGTACACCGCCCCGGCGCTGGGGCGCCGGTGCGCGCTCGCCCCGGCGGAACCCACCGCGACGTCGGCGAGCCCGTCGCCGTCCCAGTCGCCGACACCGGCCACGCCGCCGCCGACCGAGTAGCCGAAGCTGACCCGGCCGCGGTCGTCGTCCAGCGCGGGCTCGTTCAGGTGCGAGAGCGTCCAGCCCGCGAAGCCCGCCCGCCGCGGGTCGGCCGGACCCCCGCCGAACGCCACGACGGCGACCTCGTCGAGCGGAGTCGCCTCCGGATTGCTCAGATCGTCCTGCAGACCGGAGGCGAAATCGCCGCGGCCGTCGCCGTTGACGTCGCCGACTACCGCGAGCCGCGTGCTGTCACTGCCGGCGAACCCGACCCGTCCGACGCTCCGGAGGTCCACACCGGCGAGCGCCGCCGACGTCGGCCCGGCGAGGAAGAGCAGGGCCGAGACGGCGAGCATTCTCATCGGTGCGGATCATTTCACGGGTTCGTCGTGGACAGCGAAGGTCAGCGTCTTCGAGTAGGTCCCGGTGCGCAGCGCGTCGCCCGCGCCGATCAGCTGCTTGAACGTGACGGTGACGGCGTCACCGGACACCGGCGCCGTCCACGCGCGCTTCGCGGTCTCCACCCGCAGCGGCTGGGGGAGGGAGAAGGCGCCGTTGGTTAGATGGCCGGGATCGGAGACGCTCAGCGCCGCGTCGCCGGCGGTGCTCGTGACGGTCGCGATCGTCGAGGCCGTGTACTCCCGCTCGACGCCGGGCGTGAACGCGCCGAACGTGGCCGGAGCGCCGAGCGTCAGGCTGAGCGTGGCCGGCACCGTGCCGCCGACCGTGCCCGGGAAGTCGTTGCTGAGCGCGCCGATGAACACCTGTGCCGCACTGCCCGCGCCCAGGTCCACCGGGATCGTCAGCCGACCGTCGGGCCCGGCGGTGACGGTGACGCCGGCCGCCTTGTAGGCCTTCCCGGCCGGGAAGAGCGGTGGCGTGGTGACCGTCGCGGCACCCGTGCCGGTGAGCGTGAAGCCCGTGGCGTCGGCGCTGGAGAGCGTCGTCCAGGCCAATTGGCGCGCGGCGTCGAACGCGATCGTCCAGCCCCACGCGTTGATCGTGTTGTCCGGGAGCCGGAAGTTGACCTGGGCGGGCGTGGGCACAACACCGTCGAAGATCCGTTGGAACTCCGGCAGGGCGCGGCGCAGGCCGCGCTCCCAGTACGGCCACGTGTGCGTGCCCGGGCCTTCCTCCCACACGTGCGGGATGCCCGCCGCGGTGAGGCGGTTGTGCATGATCGTGTTCTGGCCGTGCAACGCGGCCTCGAGGCCGTCGACCGGCCGCGTCGGCGAGTCGAACGGGCCGGGCTGGCCGTTGCCGGTGCGCAGCCCGAAGTGCGCGTACGTCCGGTAATTCGGGATCAGGTACGTGCCGTCGCTGCCCTCCCACCGCGCGATGTTCGCCGGCGTCTTGGGGCCGAACACGTTCTCGCCCGGGCCGAGCGCGAGCGGGTTGACGACGCCGCTGAACGCCTCGGCGGCCGCGAACAGGTCCGGATGCCGACCCGAGTACGCGGCGGTGCCGTGGCCGCCCATCGACAGCCCCGCGATCGCGCGCTCGGACCGCTGCGGCTTGGTCCGGAACGTCGCGTCGACCCACGGGATCAGCTCGCCGATGTGGAAGCTCTCCCAGCGCGGGCCGTTGTTGACGTGGTTCGCGTACCAGCCGAACTGGCCGCCGTCGGGCATCACGACGATCATCTGGTACGGCTCGCTCGCGTTCTCCGCCGCGCCCTTGTCCACCCAGGAGCGGTAGTCGTCGAACGCGCCGTGCAGCAGGTACAGGACCGGGTATCGCCGCGTCGGGTTCTCCGCGTAGCCCGTCGGCAGGATCACCCGCAGCCGTGTGGTCGCGTTGAGCGCGACGCTCGTCCCGACGTACTCCTTCACCCGCGGTGTCAGATCGGACGAGCTCGTCGTCGTCAACTGTGCGCTCGCCGAAGCGGGCAGCGCGCAGGCCAGCGCCACCGCCGCGGCGCCGATGCCTCTCCTCAACATCTCTCCCCCTGAGATCGTTTGAGCGCAGAGGTTACACGTGTAAATGCTTAGGAGGTATGTCCGTGCTCGAACATCCAGACCTCGCCGGGCTCGACCGGGCGGCGGCCGGCGAAGCGTCGCGCGGTGTTCGTGACCCGGGGGAACCGGGGCCGCACGGACACGCGCATGCCGCCGTGCGCGACGGCGTAGGCGTCCACCGCTGGGAGCACTTCTTCGCGCGCAAGGCCGCGTGACTCCGCGAAGAGCAGGAACTCAGCCACTGGAAGCAGCCAATCGCCGGCCTCCATCGGACCCAACACGGGGCATTCAGGGAGCGCGAGAAGCCACTCGACATCCGTGTCGGTCACAACCACGACTCAGACCATACGCCACGCTGAGGGAACCTGAAAGTGGTGTTTGGGTATAGAGCGGCCTAGCCCAACAGGGCTTCGAGCTGCCGCCGGACCGCGCGCCGCAGGTCCTCCACGTCGACGTCGCCGGACGCGAGCGCCGAGATGCGCAGCCCGTCCAACGCGGCGATGACGAGGCGGACGTCGATCGCGGACGCCTCGCCCAGCACATGGTCACCGAGCGCGCGCAGCCCGCGGGCCCACTCCCGGTGGACCGCCAACGCGCCCTCGGTGCCGAGCAGCTCGGCCTGGAGCCGGTAGAGCGCGACGGTCACCTCGCGCTCGGCGCCGACCTGCTCGAGGAGCCAGTCGGCGAGCTCGTCGGCCCACGCGTGCACGTCGAAGGTGCCGAGCCGCTCGGCGATCGCCGCGATCCCGGCGACCTCGTGCTCGGCGGTCCAGACGAGCGCCGCCTCGAGGATGTCGGCCTTGGTGGCGTAGTGCCAGGTGGTCGAGGACAGCGCGACGTCGGCCTCGGTGGCCACGCGCCGGTGCGTGACGGCGGCGACGCCCTCGCGCGCGACGATCCGCACGGTCGCGCCGATGATGGCGTCGCGGACCTGTTGCGAGGCTTCGGCACGGGTGACGGGCACGTGGCCAAATGTACAGGTACGTTCGTACTTGCGGGGCGAGTACGGGCGTACTAGATTCCGGCCACCTCATGCGCGGATCGGCACAAACGCGACGGTCGTTCTTCGGTGTAGCCGGCGGCGTCGCGCTGCTCTGCACCATCGGGGGCGAGGAGATCGACGTCGCCGCCCCCGGCGGGCTGGACAAGGCCGACGCCGCCGCGGCGCGCGTGAAGCGGCCGCGCGCGAACACGGCGCAGAACGTGCCGCAGATCCAGCCGCAGCCCGGCGGCATCCGGCGCGAGTACTGGATCCAGGCCGAGACCGCGCGCTGGGCCATCACGCCCAAGCAAAAGGACGAGTGGCACGGCCGGGCGACCGGCGGGCGCAACGTGTTCACGGCGTTCGTCTATCGCGGGATGACGGCGGGCTTCGCCGACTACCTGGTCGACCACCCCACGATCCCGGGCCCGATGCTGCAGGCCGAGGTCGGTGACGTGCTCGTCGTGCACTTCCGCAACGCCGACACCGAGCTGCGCCAGGCCGTGACCATGCACCCGCACGGTGTGAAGTACAACCCGGAGTACGACGGCGCCTACATGGGCGAGTTCACGCGCGACGGCGGGTTCGTCGCGCCCGGCGAGAGCTTCACCTACCAGTGGGAGTGCACGCCGGACTCCGTCGGCGCCTGGCTCTACCACGACCACGGCCCCAACCACACGCTGAACTCGTTCCGCGGCCTGTTCGGCGCGATCATCGTCCGGGCCAAGGGCGAGAAGCAGCCCGACCGCGTCCACAACCTGTTCGCGCACCAGCTCGCGCCGCCCGTGACGCGCCTGGAGCGCAACTTCCACTGCTTCAACGGCCGCGCCTACGCCGGCAACACGCCGATCCTGCGCGCCCGTCCCGGCGAGGACGTCGAGGTCAACGTCTTCGGGCAGGACTCGAACTACCACACGTTCCACATCCACGGCCACCGCTGGAAGGACGCGGCGGGGGCCTTCACCGACAACCCGGGGTTCGGGGCGAACGAGTCGATCCGGGCTCGCTTCGTGGAGGACAACCCGGGCCGCTGGCTCTATCACTGCCACGTCTTCTCCCACCAGGACGTGGGCATGGCGGGCTGGTACCTCGTCGAATAGGAGAGAGATGCGCCGCAACGCCATCGCCGTCGCTGTCACCGCTGCCCTGCTGCTCACACCGGCCGCCGCCGACGCGCAGACCTACCCGGACCCGAAAGAGCCCGGGCCGGTCGCCGCGAAGCCGAAAGGCCCCTTCAAGACCCACACGGTCTGCAAGGGCAAGGGCAAGGGCAAGTGCGACTTCACCACGATCCAGAAGGCGGTGGACAAGGCGAAGGCGGGCGACACGATCCGGGTCCGCAACGGCACCTACCAGGAGGCCGTGCGCGTCAACGGGACCAAGAAGCGCTACCTGAAGCTGATCGGGAACCCGAAGAGCCCGGCCAAGGTGCTGCTGAAGGCCAAGGGCAACATGCAGAACGGGATCGCGGTCAACGACGCCGACGGAGTCACCGTCGACGGCTTCATGGCCCGCGGCTACAAGGCCAACGGGTTCTTCTTCACGAACCTCAACGGCTACTCGATGAACCACCTGATCGCGCGCCAGACCGGCGTGTACGGGCTGTACGCGTTCAACACGATCGGCGGCGAGATCCTCAACTCCGAGGCCTACTACGTCAACGACGGCGCGTTCTACATCGGCCAGACCCCGCCGCAGAGCTCGCCGATCCGCACGATGGTCCGCAACGTCAAGGGCTGGGGCAGCCCGCTCGGCTTCAGCGCGACCAACATGCGCTACGTGACGATCACCAAGAGCAAGTTCTTCAACAACGCGCTCGGGATCGCCCCCAACGCCCTCGACGGTGAGAAGTACCCGCCGGCCGAGGACAACGTGATCATCGACAACGACATCTTCTGGAACAACTTCAACTTCCACGAGGGCAAGCCGCCGTTCGCCAAGCGCGACACCGGCGTCGCGGCGCTCGCGCCGGTCGGCACCGGGATCATCCTGCTCGGCGGCCGCGGCAACCGGATCGAGAACAACCGCATCCACGGCAACTACCTCGCCGGCGTCATCGCGGTCGAGAGCATCCTCGTGGAGAAGACGCCCGAGGCGCGCGTGCTGCGCAACAACGTCATCCAGAACAACAGCTGGGGCCTCAACGGCACCGACCTCAACGGCCACGACGTCATGTACGACGGCAGCGGGACCAACAACTGCTTCACGGGCGCCACCTCGACGTTCCCGGAGGACGGCTCCACGTTCGCGGGCTGCGGCGCGACGAACGCCTTCAGCGCCGCCGCGCAGGGCACGATGCTCGGCTGGGCCGGCAAGGGGGCGCTCAGCGGCTGGGTCAAGCGTCCGCACCCGGCGATCGCCGGGTACACCCCGCTCGAGGTGTTCAATTGATCAAACGCAGCATCGCCGTGCTCGCCGGCGCCGCACTGTTGGGTGCGGTGCCGGGTGTGGACGGCGCGACGAAGAAGACGATCGCGCTCGGCGACAATTACTACGCGCCGAAGACCGTCACCGTGGCCAAGAACACGACGGTCACGTGGCGCTGGCCCGGCTTCGAGGAAGCCGGTGACGTGCACGACGTCAAGCTCAAGAGCGGCCCGAAAGGCGTCAAGAAGTTCCAGTCCGAGTCGGCGGCGACGGACTACACCTTCAAGCGCAAGCTGACGGTCTCCGGCACGTACAAGATCGTCTGCACGCTCCACGAGGAGATGACGATGACGGTGAAGGTGAGAAAGTAGGCGCTCGCACGCGGTTTTGACCGCGTGGACATCGGCAACGATAAGGCAACAGTGATCCGCGGACTCACCGCTCGGCTCCTGCTGGTCGGAGGCCTCGCGTTCCTGCTGTGTGCGGGCACGTTCGCCGTCGTCCTGAGCCTCGTGCGCGAAGCCCGCGACGCGTCCGCGAGCCTGCAGGTCTCCAACGAGCGGTCCACGGCCGTCAACCGTGTGCTCGGGCTCGTCGTCGACATGGAGACGAGCCTGCGCGGCTACGTCGTGACCCGCGACGAGGCGTTCCTCGGTCCGTACCGGCGCGGGATCGCCGAGCTCCCGGCGGCCGACCGTGAGCTGGTGGCGTCGACCGCCGGCGATCCTGTGCAGGCGCGGACCGCGCGCGAGCTGGCCGCGGCGGGGAGGCAGTACCGCGATTGGCAGATCGAGCAGCTCGAGCTCGCCCGCCGCGATCCGGCAGCGGCGGCGGACGTGATCGCGAGCGGTGCGGGCAAACGCCAGGTCGACCAGATGCGCAGGCTCGTCGCCGCGCTCACCGAGCGACAGCAGGAGATCGCGCGCAGTGACCGGGAGCAGCTCGACGGTGCCACCTCGCGCGCGATCACGCTCGCGATCATCGGCCTGCTCGCGATCCCGCTGCTGCTCGCCCTGCTCGTGTACACGAGCGCGCGCCGCATCTCGCGCCCGTTGCAGCGGCTCGCCCGCGCCGCCCGCCGCGTGGAAGAGGGCGACCTGCTGATCCAGGTCGACGAATCCGGCGTGGCGGAGGTCGGCGAGCTGGCGCATTCGTTCAACGCGATGGCCGAATCGCTCGCGGAGGCGCGCGAGGAGCTCGAGCTCCACAACGCCGAGCTCGAGGCCCAAGGCGCGCAGCTCGCGGCCACGGTCGGCGAGCTCGAGCTTGAGCAGGCGCGGATCGAGACGTTCCACGACGTCGTCGCCGCTTTCTCCGCCGAGGTCGAGCTCGCCCGGCTCGGGCCGCTGCTGCTGAGCAAGCTGCGCTCGGTGGCGGGCGCGCGCGGCGGCGCGCTCTACGTCGCCGACCCGATCGACCTCGAGCGCGGGCTCGCGCTGTACGAGACGGCGGCCATCGACCCCGCGACGCTGCCTCCGTGCTTCACGCCCGACGCGGTCGAGCGCGAGCTCGTGCGCCACCTGCTGCTCCCGCTCGCCAGCTCCGGCCGGCCGCTCGGCGTCGTGACCCTGCTCGACCCCGTCTCGCGCGACCTCGCGACGCTGCAGCGGATGGCCGACGCCGGGGCGATCGCGCTCTCGAACGCGCTCGCGCTGGAGACCGCGCGCCATCGTGCCGACGTCAACCGCGCGGTGCTCGAGACGGCGCACGACGCGTTCATCGCCGTCGACGCCGACGCGCGGATCACGGTCTGGTCGCCGCAGGCCGAGGCGCTGTTCGGGTACACGGCGAAGGAGGCGCGCGGCGCGCTCATCGACGAGCTGGTGATCCCGGAGCGCTGGCACGGTGCCTACCGAGCCGAGCACGACGCGCTGCTGGCGACGCGCACCGAGACGCGGCGCTTCCACCTTCCGGCGATGCATCGGGATGGGCGCCGGCTGACGATCGAGGTCTCGGTCTCGCCGCTGCAAGTCGGCGACACGTGGCAGATCAACGGCTTCGTGCGTGACATCGGCGAGCGCGTCGCCCAAGAGCGCGCCCGAGAAGCCCAGCGCGCCGTCAGCCAGGCGCTGGCCGAGGCAGGCGCGGGCGAAGACGTCGTCCCGCGGCTGTTGGAAGCGCTCGGCCGCTCGTTGCACTGGCCCGTGGCCGTGCACTGGGTGCCCGACCCGCTCGCCGGCGAGCTGCGGCGCGCGGCGGAGTGGCGCGACCCGGGCTACGACGGCCGCGAGCTGCCGATCTCCGTCTCGGTCCCGATCGGCGACGGGCCGACCGGATTCGGGTCGTTCGAGTTCTGGCAACGCCGCCGCGTCCCGCTGGACCCGAGTCTCAGCGACGCGCTGGACGCGATCGCCGAGCTCGTCGCCGAGGTGCTCGAGCGCCGCCGCGCCGAAGCGGAGACGGAGAAGCTCAAGAACGAGTTCTTCGCGCTCGTCTCGCACGAGCTGCGCACACCGCTGACGTCGATCATCGGGTACCTCGAGCTGATCCTCGAGGAGGAGGCGGGCGAGGTCGCGGACGAGCAGCGGCACTTCCTCGGCGTGATCGAGCGCAACGCGCGCCGGCTCCTGCGCCTGGTCGGCGACCTGCTGTTCGTGGCCCAGGTCGAGGCGGGCACGCTCAGCCTCGAGCGGCGCGAAGTGGACCTGGAGGCCGTGGTGCGGGACGCGGTCGAGGCCGGGCGCGTACGTGCCGAGCAGGCGGAGGTCACGCTCACGGCCGTGACCGAGCCGGTGCCGGCGCTGGACGGCGACGTCGATCGCCTGGCACAGGTGGTCGACAACCTGATCACCAACGCGATCAAGTTCACGCCCGCCGGTGGCCGCGTCACCGTCCGCTCCGGCCGGCGCGAGGGGTCGGCGTTCGTCGAGGTGACCGACACGGGCGTCGGCATCGCGGCGGACGAGCAGGACCGCCTCTTCGAGCGCTTCTTCCGCACCAAGGCCGCGACCGAGGCGTCCGTTCAGGGCATCGGGCTCGGCCTCTCGATCGTGCGTGCCATCGCACGCGGGCATGGTGGGGAAGTAGCGTGCGTGAGCGAAGAAGGTGTTGGTACGACTTTCACTGTGGAGCTGCCCATTCCCATCCACGAGGTGACGCGACGATGAGCGATGAACCCCGCACGGTGCTGGTGGCCGACGACGACGAGGACATCCTCCAGCTCGTGTCGTTCCGCCTCGAGCGTGCCGGCTACACGGTGGTCACGGCCGCCGACGGACAGCAGGCGCTGGCGGCAGCGCGCCAACATCAGCCGGACCTGGCGGTGCTGGACGTGATGATGCCGGGCCTGAACGGCTACGAGGTCACGCGCCAGCTGCGCGCGGACCCGGCGACGGCCGCGATCCCGGTGATCCTGCTGACCGCCCGCGTGCAGGAGGCGGACGTGAGTCGCGGCTTCGAGGCGGGCGCGGACGACTACCTGCGCAAGCCGTTCAGCCCGCAGGAGCTGCGGTCGCGCGTGCAGGCCATTCTCGCCAGACGCTCGAGCGTCCGTTGATCGGAGCCCTCCAGCTGTTCGGGGCGGCGCTGTCGCTGCTCGCCCTGGCGACCATGTTCGTGCTCGTCGGACGGCGGCTCCGGCTCGGACGGGCGGAGCGCCGCCGCTCAGCGCTGGAAACGCAGCTGCGGCCCGTCGCCCTCGAGTTGGTGGACGGAGAAGAGCCCGAGCTCGGGCGGTTGTCCGCGGAGGAGGCACGCGCGCTGGCCGCGATCCTCGGACGCTACGCGCGCAAGCTGCGCGGCGAGCCGCGGGACCGGATCGCGCAGTTCTTCGAGGAGCGCGGCGCCGTCCAGCGTGAGCTCGAGCAGTTGCGCTCACGGCGTTCGGCCAAGCGCGCCACGGCGGCGTTCGCGCTCGGCGACATGGGCGCGGAGACGTCCGTCGCGCCGTTGATCGCCGCCCTGGACGATCGTGTCCGCGACGTCCGATCCGCCGCCGCGCGCTCACTCGGGATGCTCGAGGCCGAGGCCGCCGTTCCCCGGCTGGTGCGGTCGCTGGCGGGAGGGGAGGTGCCGCGCGCGATCGCGGGCGGCGCGCTGCTGGCCATGGGCGCGAAGGCGGCGCCCGGGCTCCGGCTGTTGCTCGACGCGCCGGAAGCTCCGGTGCGCGCGAACGCGATCGAGCTGCTCGGCTTCACCGGCGACGCGAGTGACGCGGATGCGCTGGACGCGGCGCTGCACGAGACCGAGACGATCGCCGCCAGCCAGTGGCGCGAGTACGCCGAGGTGCGGGCGGCGGCGGCGCGGGCGCTCGGCCGGATCGGGACGCGCCGGGCCGCGGCCGGGCTGCGCGACGCGTTGAACGACCCGGCGCCGTTCGTGCGCACGGCCGCGGCGCACGCACTCGGGCGGATCGGTGACCGGGACGCGTTCGACGCGCTCGTCCGCCAGGCCTCCGAGGATGCCTACGACCCCGCGCAGGCCGCCGCGCAGGCGCTGGCCGCGATCGACCCGCTGCGGGCGATGCAGCTCGGCGGCGGCGAGGGCGCGAGCGCGCACCTGGCCGAGGCCGCGGCGCTGGCCGAGCTGGAGCCGGCGTGATGCGCGACGCCATCGAGATCTTCGGCGTCATCGTCATCGGCTACTTCGCCGTCCTGAACCTGCTCTACATCGGGTTCACCGCGCTCGCCTGGCGGTCGATCACGCGCTATCTGCACTCGCTCGAGTACGCGGCGATCGACGAGGCGCTCGCGTCCCCGCTCACGCCGCCGATCTCGATCCTGCTGCCGGGCTACAACGAGGAGGCCGGGATCGTCCAGAGCGTCCACGCGCTGCTGCAGCTGCGGTATCCGGAGTTCGAGGTGATCGTCATCAACGACGGTTCCAAGGACACGACGATGCAGCAGCTCCAGGAGGCGTTCGACCTCGTTCCAGCGCCGCGCGCGTTGCGCGGGACGGTCCAGCACCAGCCGATCCACGGCACCTACCGCGCGCCGCGGCACCAGGAGCTGCTCGTCGTCGACAAGGAGAACGGCGGCAAGGCCGACGCGCTGAACGCCGGCGTGGACGCGGCCCGCTACCCGTACGTGTGCGCCGTGGACGCCGACGCGATCATCGAGCCGGAAGCGCTGCTGCGCGTGGCCAAGCCGCTGCTCGACGATCCCGACCTGGTGGTCGCCACCGGCGGGATCGTGCGGATCGCCAACGGCTGCACGGTCGAGGGCGGGCGCGTGACGGAGGTGCGGCTGCCGAAGAACCGCCTGGCGACGCTGCAGGTGGTGGAGTACTTCCGCGCGTTCCTGGTCGGGCGCGTGGGGTGGAGCCAGCTGCACGCGCTGCTGATCATCTCCGGCGCGTTCGGGCTCTTCCGGCGCTCCACCGTCGAGGCCGTCGGCGGCTGGGACCACACCACGGTCGGAGAGGACATGGAGCTGGTGGTGCGCATGCACCGCCACATGCGCGAGCAGGGCAAGGACTACCGCGTGCAGTTCGTGCCCGACCCCGTGTGCTGGACCGAGGCGCCGGAGACGCTGAAGGTCCTGTCACGGCAGCGCCGGCGCTGGCAGCGCGGGCTTGCCGAGACGCTGTGGCGGCACAAGAAGATGACGCTGAACCCGAAGTACGGCGCGCTCGGGATGCTCGCGATGCCGTACTTCATCGTGTTCGAGCTGCTCGGCCCGCCGCTGGCGCTGCTCGGGTACATCGTGCTGCCCGTCTCGTGGGCGCTCGGGCTGCTGTCGTGGCCGTTCGTGCTGGCGTTCCTCGTGTTCGCCGTGATGCTCGGCCAGCTGCTGTCGATCAGCGCGTTGGCGCTCGAGGAGTTCTCGTTCCGCCGCCACCCGCGTGGCCGCGAGATCCTGCGCATGTCCGCGTACGCCGCGGTCGAGAACCTGGGCTACCGGCAGCTCACGGATCTCTGGCGCGGCGTCGCGTTCTGGGACCTCCTGCGCGGCAAGAAGTCCTGGGGGGACATGCAGCGGCGCGGTTTTCAGACCGCGCCGGTCGATCAGGTGTCGAAGAGCAGCTGACGGGTCGCGGCCCGGATCAGTAGCCAGGACCCCGCGGCCGAGGTCGGCCACGTGTGGTATTCGCCCCACTCCTCGGAGCTCGATTCGCGGTCCGCGCCGACCGGGCCGGCGGTGGAGCCCTTGATGGTGGAGGCGATCTGCAGGACCGCGGTGTCCGCGGGGGCGTTGCTCAAGAGGCTCAGACGGTCGAGGGCGAGCGACGTCTGGATCGTGCCCTCGGACCAGATCACGTCGGGCGCGCCGGTGCCGTTGTAGGGCTTGAAGCCCGAGAGCAGGCCGGCGGTCGACGTGCGCGGCGCGACGTAGTACTTCTGGCGCAGGTACTCCGCGACCTGCGCCGCGCGACCGTCGCCCCGAGCCTGCAGGTACAGCGCGCCGAGCGCCTGCACGTCCGACGGGATCTTCGCGTCGCCGACGCCCTGGCGGAAGTACGCCAGCGAGCCTTCTTGGACGATCAGGTTCGCGAGGATCGCGTTGCCGAGGCTGTTGGCGGCGTTGTTGATCTCGGTGTAGGAGAGCCCGGTGCCGAGCGTCCCGCGGGTCCCGAGCTTGGACGCGAGGTCGCGCAGGAAGCCCGCCGCGAGCAGGTTGTGCTGGGTGGAGACCCAGTTCACGTCCGGGCCGCCCTTGATCAGGCCCTGGGCGTTGCGCAGCGTCAGCAGGTAGCGGGCGACGCCGGCGATCACCGTGTCGTACTTCGTGGAGTCGTAGACCTTCTTGTAGGCGAGCGCGGCGTAGCCGACCCACGCCATCGCGCCCGCTCGCACCTGCGCCGTGGACGTGCCGGTCTTGACGTTGAACGCGTATTCGATCGAGCCATCCGTGCGCTGGAGCGCTTTGAGCTGATCGAGCAACTGCACGGCCTGCGACTGGGCGCTGACGCTCAGGAACGCGAACGTGGCGAGCGCGTTGTCGTACGTGTAGCTCGCGTCCGCGAGCCGCTCGCGCGCCGGGTCATTGCTCGGGATGTCGAAGGAGCGGACGAGCAACAGACCGGTGGAGGAACTGCTCTGCGCAGCGGTCGCGACGTTGGACTGCTTGCTGCGCTTCCGCGCCGTGACCTCGGGCCCGACCTGCTTGGCGAGCCAGCGCACGAGCCCTCGCGTCGGCGCCGGCCGGTTCTTGTCGGCAGGCCAGGCCGCCTTGACCTTGCCACCGCGGCGCTTGGCCTTCTGGTCCTGCATGGCCGCCGCGTCGACGCGCTCAGGACCTTGTGCGAGGGCAGCCGGGGCGGCTACGGCCCCGGTCAGGCTCACGGCAGCAATCAGGGGGACGAGGCAAGCACGACGGGCTCGGAACATAAAGACCGGGTTCCCGGAAGTTCGTACCGTCAACCGTTCTGGACAGCGCGCCAACGCGCCAAGGCGCGTCCAGGACCCGAGAGATCCGCGAAGCGATCTCTTCGCGATCGCGCTTGGCGCCGGCGAAGCCGGCTGCCGCGTTCGATCGCCTACCAGACGACGGGTTTGACGGCCAGGCTGAGCACCGCCTGCCAGGTCAGCGCGTCGGTCGTGCCGGTGACCGGCAGCCCGCGGGACTGCTGGAACGCGCGCAAGGCCACGTCGGTCGCGTCGTCGAACGTGGACGTGACCGCCACCGTCGGGTACGCGGACGCGAGCCGCTGTTGCAGCCACACGACCTGGTCGCCCTTGTTGCCGCGCGTGAGGGCGGGCCAGCCCGGGTCGACGGGCGGGAGGACCGGAGCGGTGACCGGCGCGGCGAGCGCCGCCCAGCCGGGCTCGGCCGTCGCCTGCCAGGACCACCACGACAGGCCCGCGCTGCCGTAGGCGGCCCACAACGCGCGGAACTGCGCGATGTCCTGAGGCGGGACGTTGCTGTAGGTCTGGCCGATGGGAGCGATCGGGACGCCGTAGATGCGGTTCTGGGCGAGCGTGCGGCCGGAGACGGCGTCGACCGTGCCGCCGATGTCCTGCCAGTAGATCTGCGGGAGGTTCGCGTTGGCGCCGCCCGGGCCGAGGAAGACCGAGTAGGGAATCCGCGAGTGGTAGTCCACGTACGGGAAGCTCGTGAAGCCGATCGGGTACGCCGGGCCGACCGTCGCGCGCAGCGCGCCCATGTACTGCTGGGCGGCGGCGTACTTGTTGGCGTAGGCGCTCTCGGCGTCGACGACGAGGCAGTCGGCGCCGGCGGCGACCGCGTCGGCGCCCAGGGCCGCCTCACCGAGTGGATCGTTGCCGTAGACGAACTGCCACGCGCAGACGCGGATGCCCTGCGCCTTCAAGGCGGCGACCAGCTCCGGCGAGAACTGCGCCCAGCGGTTGGTGGCGCCGTCGGAGCTCTTGACGAACACGGTGGTGATGCCGGCGCTGCGAGCGCGATTGACGATTGCCGCGAGGTTTCCGCCCTCGGACTGCGCGAGTTGCCAGATCCACATGCCGTTGCCGCGGAAGATCTCCGGCAGCGCGCCCGGCGCGGGCGCGGGGGTGGGGGCGAGCCGCGGCGGGGCGGTGACCGTGATCTTGATCGCGTTCGAGCGCCGGCCCGCACGGTCGGACACCGTCACGCTCACACTGCCGGCGCGCGTGCCGGTGGGGACGCGCGCGACGTACCCGACGCGGCTGCGGTCGAGCTTGGTGGCGAGGGCTCCGCGCGACCACCGGAACGAGACGCGCATGCCCTTGGTGACCCGCTTGCCGCTGAGCTGGAGCTGGCGCCCGACGACCACTTTGACACCGGACTTGCAGGTCGCCGACGTGGCCGGGACGCAGCGGATCCGGGTCAGCTCCGGAGCCTTTTTCCGCGCTGCGTCGGCGTTTGCGGGCGCGAACAGCACCGTGCCGCAAGCCGCGAGTGCGATCAGGGAACGTCGCCTCATCACGGGCAGCAAACGCACGTCCGGGTTAGAAGTTCCGGTCCGACCATTACGCTTCTCGACCAATGCGTCGGCGGTACAAGAACTCTGAGCGCCCGCCACGCGTGGGTGCCGCGGTCCTGGCGAAGGCCTTCGCGGGCGTGTTCTTGATCTTCTTGTCGACCGGCGCCGGCGTCGCGATCGCGGGCTATCTGATGATCGCGCCGCCGAAGATCTTCGACCCCGGCACGGGCCAAGAGGTGGACCCGGAGACGATCCCCAATCTGCCGGAAGAGGAGGTCGAGCCGGTCGAGCCGGGCGGTCCGCGCACGCTGCTCGTGCTCGGGTCCGACCGTCGCTCGAAGTACTCGAAGGACGCCAAGCTCGGCCAGCGGGAGAACCCGCACTCGGACACCATCGTGCTGGTCCGCCTCGATCCGAAGCGCCACCGTGTCGCCGTGCTCAGCCTCCCGCGTGACCTCGCGGTGACGATCCCGGACTACGCGGACAACACGAAGATCAACCAGGCCTATGACGAGGGCGGCGCCCGCCTGACGCTCAACACCGTCCAGCACTTCTTCGAGACCGCCACCAACAAGCCGTTCAAGATCAACGGCGTCATCGACGTCAACTTCGACGGCTTCCAGCGGGCGGTCAACCACGTCGGCGGCGTGTACGTCGACGTGGATCGCAAGTACTACAACCCCGAGGGCACCGGGTACGCGTCGATCGACATCGGCGCCGGCTACCAGCGGCTCGTGGGCTCGGACGCGCTCGACTACGTCCGCTACCGCCACACGGACTCCGACCTGTTCCGTGGCGCGCGCCAGCAGGACTTCCTGCGCCAGGCGTCCTCGCAGCGCAGCGTGCGCGACCTCAAGAGCGTCGACGAGGCGGAGGAGTTGCTCGGCATCCTGCTCGAGTACTTCCGCTTCGACAAGAAGTTCCTCAGCCGCAGGAACCTCGCGGGCATGCTCAAGACCGCGGTCAACCTCGCGATGAGCGACACCGTGGTCAACCAGGTCGCGCTGACCGGCATCACGGAGTCCGAGGACCCGACGGTCGACACGCGCCTGTACATCGGGCCCGAGAGCACCCAGAAGGCCTACGACGCCTTCATGACCGGCGAGGGCGCGCAGAACCCGGAGCGCGAGGAGGAGCCGCAGAAGGCGCCCAAGCGCAAGAAGGGCAAGGCCTCGGCGGTCAGCGGCATGGTGGACGCCCGCCGCGCCGGTGAGGACATGGCCGTGATGGCCGAGCCGCGTCTGAAGAAGCTGCCGTTCTACTTCCCGGGCAAGGTCACCAACCGCTCGCAGTACGTCAACGAGACGCCGCGCATCTACTCGCTCCGCGACGAGGACGGCAACCTGCACCGCGCCTACCGGATCGTCTCGGCCGTGGGTGAGTCGGGCGAGTACTGGGGCGTTCAGGGCCTCACGTGGCGCAACCCGCCGATCCTCGAGAACCCGGACCGCATCCGCAAGACGGCCAGCGGCCGCGAGCTGATGCTCTTCTACGACGGGTCGAAGATCCGCATGGTGGCGTGGCGCACGCCGCGCGGCGCGTACTGGGTCTCGAACACGATCGGGCGCAAGGTGTCCAACGCGCGCATGATCGAGATCGCCGCTTCGCTGCGACGTCTCAAGCAGTAGCGCGACCGTCTGCGCCAGGCGCGCGCGGCGGCACGGTACGCCGGTTGGAGAATCGAACGGCTACTGCGGTGGTGAGGACGCGGTGCGCGTGCCTGGGTGGCGCGTTGCCGCTCGCTTGCGGGGCGAGTGGTCGATTGGTGTCGCATGGCGACCTCAACTGACCAATGACCCGGCGCGCGGGTGTTCGAACGAGCTCGTCCGCGCACGGGCGCGCCGGCGCCAGCCGGCCGAGCGGGACCCCCCCCTCGGCACCGACGGCGTGAACGGCGAGCACGCCCGCGATCGCCGCGTCAAGAAACCCGTGCCCGCGGCGGCGGGGCGGGATGGGCGGTGGTCACGGGTTTCTTGACCCGTCGGGCACGGGTGTGCTGATTGCGGGTGAGGCGAGTGCCCCGCACTGCGTGAACGCCTTGACGTTCACGTCTTTCCACGCCGAGGGATGGTCCACGCCGCGCGAGGTCGGAACCTTGTCCCATGTGAAAGAAATCGACCGCACCCCCGTCGCTCGGTGTGGTTGGGTCGCAAAGGTCCGCTGAGCGGATGTTTCCGACCCCACCCTGCGACGACGCAGGCTCACCCCTGTCGGTGCTGGTGTTTGCCGTTCGCCGGAGCTCCCAGCGGAACTCCTGCGTCCGCTTCGGGTTGGGAGCCCTTGATGCGTCGTCTCGTCATCGTGTTTCTCGCTGCGCTCTTCGCGCTGCCCGCGACCGCCACCGCTGATCCGTGCCCCGGCGCCGATCCGTGTCCGTACTCCGCCTCCTCGGTCGTCGGCAACCGCTCCGGCGGCGTCCTGCGCTTCCCGCAGGCGACCGCCGTCGGCGCCGACGGCTCGGTGTACGTCGCCGACCAGTACTCGCACACCATCCAGGTCTTCGGCCCCGGCGGCCAGTTCGTGCGGGAGCTCGGCGACCCTGACCGGCTCACCTCCGTCGGCGCTGTCGCCGTCGCTCCCGACGGCTCGGTGTTCGTCGCCGACGGCCGGGACCGGATCTACCGCTACGCCGCGGACGGGCGGCTGCTGTCCGAGTGGGGAGGGACGGGCTCGGGCGTGGGTGAGTTCCGCTTCGGCCAGGGCGGCGGGAACGACTCCGGCGCCGGCGGCGGCCTCGCCATCGCCGACAACTTCCTGTTCATCGCCGACACCCGCAACGACCGGATCCAGCGCATTTCGCTCGACGGCAGCGGCGCGCTCGTGATCGTGCCGAGCGGACGGGTGAAGCGCCCGCAGGGCCTCGCCGCGCGCAGCGGGCGGTTGATCGTGGCCGACGACAACGGGCACCGGATGGTCGTCTACGACTACATGGGCAACCAGCTCACGACGTTCGGCTCCGGGCCGGGCCCGCGCCCGGGGCAGCTCAGCTTCCCGTATGACGTCGGGATCGACGCGCTCGGCCGCGTGTTCGTGGCTGACAACATCAACCACCGCGTGGTCCGCTACGGCCCGGCGCCGAGCTACACGTACCGCGGGCGCTGGGGCTCCTACGGCTCACGGATCGGGCAGCTGCAGTACCCGCGCGGGATCGCCGTCGCGCCCAACGGCGACCAGTTCGTCGCCGACCCGGGCGGCAACCGCATCGACGTGTTCGACTTCCAGGGCGCGCCGAAGGGGTTCTTCGGCAGCTCCGGGCGCGTGCCCGGGCAGTTCATCCGGCCGCTCGGCGTGGCCACGGACGCGAGCGGCGTGCGCGCGGTCGCGGATTCCGTGAACGGGCGCGTCCAGCTCCTGAACCCCGACGGCAGCGTGATCACCGCGTTCGGGGCGCCCGCTCCCGGTCCGACGCTGCTCCCGGACCCGGTCTCCGTGGCGTTCGATTCGCGTGGTCTGCTGTACGTGCTCGACCAGCAGCGCTCGCGCGTGTTGGTCTTCAACCGTGGCGGCACGATCGTCCGCACCATCGGCAGCCGCGGCCGCAGCGCCGGGCAGCTGCTCGCGCCGAGCGCGGTGGCGGTGTCGGCCGGCGGGACGGTGTACGTCGCCGACACCGGCAACGGGCGGATCGTCCGGTACAACACCAGCGGCACCCATCTGGGCTCGATCGGGCGCTTCCGCAACGTGCGCGGTGTGGCCGTGACCGCCGACGGCAGCCGTGTCTACGCGACCGACGCGGGCACGAACCGGATCAGCGTGCTCAGTGCCCAGGGCAGCGACATCGCCGAGATCGGCGCCGGCGACCTGCGCTCACCGGCCGAGCTGGCGCTCGACGGCGCCGGCAACGTGTTCGTGGCCGACCGCGGCAACGACCGCGTTGTGGCGTACTCGCCTGACGGGCAGCCGCTGCTCGGCTGGGGCCAGCACGGAGCGGGGCAGGGGCAGTTCATGGAGCCGACCGGCATCTCGGTGTCCTGCACCGGCCTCGTGACGGTCGCGGAAGCCGACAACAACCGCCTGCAGCAGTTCCAGCTCCCGGCAACCGCCGCGTGCGCCTCGCTCCCGCCCATCACGCCGCCGCCGAACCCGATCCTCGCCACCCAGCCGGACCCGGTGCCGCCGGACGTCTTCCTCGCCCCGACGCGGACCAGTGGGATCTTCGCGGCGCGTCAGTTCCCGCTGCGGGTGCGCTGCGACGTGCGCTGCCGGCTGACGGCGGTGGTGACGCTGACGCCGCGCGGGAAGAAGACGCCGGCCGTGAAGCTCGCCTTCACGCCGCAGACACTCCCGGCGGGCAATACCGTGACCGTGCGCCCGCGGCTGAGCGTGCCCGGCCTGCGGTCGCTCGCTCGGGCGCTCAAGGGCAAGCGCGGGCTGACCGCCGACGTACAGGTGACCGCCTCGACCGAGGACAGCTCACCCACCACCGTGACGCGAAGGATCAACATCACGGGATGATCCTCGAGCACCGCGGCAAGCGACCCACCATCCATCCGAGCGCCTACGTCGCGCCGACCGCCGTCCTGTGCGGGGACGTCCGGGTCGGCGCGGACGCGCGCGTGCTGTTCGGGGCGGTGCTCACCGCGGAGGACGGCTCGGTGACCGTCGGCGAGCGCTCGGTCGTGATGGAGAACGCGCTCGTGCGGGGTCGCGAGCGCCATCCGGCGGTGATCGGGGACGACGTGCTGATCGGGCCGCACGCGCACGTGAACGGGACCACGATCGAAGCCGGCGCCTTCATCGCCACCGGCGCCGCGCTCTTCCCGGGCGCGCGGGTCGGCTCCGGCAGCGAGGTCCGCATCCACGGCGTGGTGCACGTCAACACCGTGCTCCCGCCGGGCACCACGGTCCCGATCGGCTGGGTCGCCGTGGGTGATCCCGCCACGATCCTCCCGCCGGACCGCCACGACGAGATCTGGGCGATCCAGCAACCGCTGGACTTCCCGGGGACGGTCTACGGCATCGCGCGCGGCACGGACGCGACGACGATGATGCGCGCCCAGGCCGAATGGCTGGGCGCACACCGGGGCGATCTAGCGGTTCCCGAAGAGTGAAAGCAGCGAGATGAAGATGTTGATGATCGAGACGAAGATGCCGGTCGCGAGCCAGATCACGTCGTCTTCGGTGGCGTGTTTGCGCACGTAGTTGAAGTCGACCAGGATCAGCAGCGCGGAGACGACGAGGATCACGACGGAGATGACCGGCGAGAGCGAGCCGAGGCCGCCGAAGATCAGCGAGCCGATCGAGACGAAGACCGCCGCGAGC
The DNA here is from genome assembly GCA_027587225.1 of Solirubrobacter taibaiensis. Taxonomy (GTDB): domain Bacteria; phylum Actinomycetota; class Thermoleophilia; order Solirubrobacterales; family Solirubrobacteraceae; genus Solirubrobacter; species Solirubrobacter taibaiensis. The sequence continues at coordinate 101,433 of JAPDDQ010000017.1, read as the reverse complement.
ACGACGTAGGACAGCGGCTTCATCCAGCGCACCGTGTCCTTGCTCCAGGCGAAGCCCGCCGCGCCCATACCGAGGACGGTGAGCGCGGTGAGGCCGACGGCGCTCGTGACGGCGCTCGGGTTCGTGTCCACGTAGTAGGAGATGAACGGGCCGAGGCCGTAGCCGATCGCCGACGCGATCAGACCGAGCCAGAGGATCCCGAGCGACCCACGGCGCAGCGCCGGCACGAACGTCTGAGCGATCAGCATGCCGAAGCCGACGAACGAGAAGATCCGTGCAGTGCCGAACGCGAGGTCGCGGCCGAGCCAGGTGGTCAGCGCGCAGATGCCGAGCGCTGCGGCGACCAGGCTGAGGACCTGGCCCATGATGAGAGGAACACTGCGTTCCCGTACGCCCGATGAGACCTCAATGAAACTCATAGCTCAAGGATAGTTATCCCCCGGTCACGTCGCGACGTAGGAAATATGTGAACGCCCACGCGAGGCAGGGGAGGCCGAAGACGGCGGAGACCCAGGCGGCACGGACGATCGGCGCCCAGTCGATCGGGTCGCGCAGCAGGCCCTGCCAGGCGTTGAACTGCTGGGGGAGCAGGTACGGCCGCAGGAAGTCCAGGGCCGAGACGATCGCGAGCAGCTGCATGATCAGCGAGAACATCAGCGTCGCGACCACGGCCGCGGCGCTGTTCTTGGTCAGGGTGGAGAGCAGGATCGCGATCGAGGCGACGCCGAAGGTGGGGAGGGCGTAGGCGAGCGTCGCGCCGCCGAGCAGCAGGAGCGAGCGGCCCATCGAGATCTCGGTCCCGGACAGGCTGACGAGCGGGTCGAAGCCCCAGAAGATCCCGCCGAGCAGGAGCCCGACGAGCACGAAGAGCGCGAGCGCGCCGAACGCGTAGGTGAGCGCGGCGAGCACCTTGGCCACGAAGATCTGCCAGCGGTCGACGGAGCGCGTGAGGATCGTCTTCAGCGTGCCGTTGCCGTCCTCGGCGGCGACGATGTCGCCCGCGACGAGCGCGGTGATCAGCGGGAAGAACCAGAACGCGCCGAAGAACAGCCCCACGAGCGGGATCGCGAGGCCGGATTCACGCACGTAGTCGCCGAACGGGATGCCCTCGGGGCCGCCGTCGTCGGCAAGCAGCGAGGCGATGAAGATCAGCGGGATCAGCAGCGCGCAGCCGAGCCCGATGTAGGTCCGCTTCTGCGCGGCGAGCTTGCGCAGCTCCCAGGTGTAGACCGTCTGGACGGAGACGGCGCTCATGCAGCGACCAGCGCCGGAGCGTCCTGCTCGGGCACGCCCTCGGTCATGCGGAAGAACAGCTCCTCGAGCGTCGCGGTCCGCGGGACCAGCGCCCGCAGGCCGATGCCGGCCTGGCCGAGCTCGAGCGTGAGGTGCGCGACGGCGCTCTCGTCGCCCTCCAGCGAGACACCCTTGTTGGAGAGCGTGACGCCGGTGATGCCGGGCGCGCGGCGGGCGATCATCGCGGCCTCGGCGTCGGCGGTGGTGCGGACGTCGTAGCGGCCGGCCGTGGTGGCGATCAGCTCGTCCAGCGCACCCTCGTAGACGACGCGGCCGCGGGTGACGATCGCGACGCGGTCGCACAGGTCCTCGACCTCGCTCATCAGGTGGCTGGAGAGCAGGACGGTGAGCCCGTCCTCCGCGAGCCGGTGCACGAGCGCGCGCATGTCGCGCATCCCGGCCGGATCGAGGCCGGTCGTGGGCTCGTCGAGCAGGAGCAGCCTCGGGTTGCGCACCAGCGCCCCGGCGATGCCGAGGCGCTGCTTCATGCCGTGCGAGTAGCCGCGGACCTTGTCGTGCTGGCGACCGGTCAGATCGACGGTCTCGAGCGCGTCCTCGATCCGCTCGGCCGCATCGCCGCCGTCGAGCGCGGCGACCAGCTCGAGGTTCTTGCGGGCGCTCATGTACGGGTAAAAGCGCGGCGCCTCGACGAACCCGGCCACGCCGTCGAGGGCGCGGGCGCCCTCGAGCAGCGGGTCTCGGCCGAACAGCTTCGCGCTGCCCTCGTCCGGGCGGATCAGGCCGAGCAGCATCCGCAGCGACGTCGTCTTCCCGGCCCCGTTCGGGCCGAGATAGCCGTAGACGTCGCCGCTGCGGACGGTCAGGTCGACGTGGTCGACCGCCGTGAGCTCGCCGTAGCGCTTGACGAGGCCGCGAGCCTCGATCGCTGCGGTCACTTCAGTCCTCGTGCGGCGTTCTCGGCGGCGATCGGCGGGATGGAGCCGACGACGACGTACTGCACGCCGTCGCGCTGGAACGTGAGCAGCGTGCCGAGCGCGGTGGCCAGCTCGGAGCCGGTCGCGCCGTCGATGTTCACCTGCGGGAGTGTGAGCCCGCCGGGTGCGACCGACGACTTGCCGCCCTCGGCCTTGGACTGGAAGACCAGGATCTGGCCCAGGCCCTGCCCGTAGGTGGACACGGCCCCGGACTTGTCACCGGTCTTGATCAGCCGCACGGACTTGCGCGGCAGGTCGGCGAGCTCGTCCGGCGCGGAGAGCGGGAAATCGAGCTCCTTCTGGACGTTGTCGGCACCCTCGACCGCGACCGGCTTGCCCTGCGCGTCCATCTTCAGCGACGGGTTGATCTCGGTGACGCGGGCGCCCTTCGGCGGCGTGGCGTCGACCTTGGCGGCCGGGATCGCGCCGTAGGAGATGTCCGTGGCCTCGATCTCGAGCACCGGGTTGGCGTCGCCCTGGGCGTAGACCGCGGCGCGCAGCGGGACCCCGCGGGCCGCGTCCCAGGCCACCTCGGCCGCGCCGAGCAGGCCGCCGTCGTCCTTGGGCGCGATGCGCACGGTGTAGCTCGGCTGCCCGGCAACGTTGGACGGAGTCGCCCCCGAGAACGTCCACGCCTGGCCGAGCTGGCTCAGCGCGCCCTGGATCCCGCCGAGCGTGGGATCGCTCTTGCGCTCGGGCTTCTGCTCGCGCGACTGGAGCTTGCCGGTGAAGGCCTGCTTGGAAGCCGCGTCATAGATCAGGTAACGCTCGCCGTCGGCGACGATCTGCGCGTCGCCGTTGGCCGACTGCAGCTCCAGCCGCAGCTTGCCGTCGTTGGCGAGCCAGAGCCGCCCGCTGGCGCCGGTGAGGGCGGGGGAGGCGGTGCCCTCGGGCAGCGAGCCAGAGGGGAGAAGGTTGTTGGTGAACTTGATGCGCGCCGTCACGCCCTCGACGGGCTTGGCGTTCGCGGCGTCCAGCAGCGCGCGGTCCAGCGGCTTCGGGGCGGGCTTTTCGGCGGTGGTGAGTGCGGCCTGGGCGATCCCGGCGCCGGTCACGGCGGCGACGAGCACGGCGACGATCAGCAACAGGCGGCGGGTGGAGGCGGTGCGGAGTCGTCTCATTACGGTCCAGTTCTACGGGCGGACTTTGAGAGTTCTTTGACAACGAGCGTAAAGCGCGCGCCGTCGATTTCGATACGGCCGCCGTGGCGCTCGGCGATCGCCCTGACGATCGCGAGGCCGAGGCCGGAGCCCTCGCCGCGGGCGTTGGGACCGCGGTGGAAGCGCTCGAAGACGCGGGTGGGGTCGTCGGGGCCGGGGCCTTCGTCCTCGACGGCGATGAATGCTTCGGTGCCGTCGCCGCCGACCGTCACGGTCACGGTGCCGGTGCCGTGTTTGTGGGCGTTGCGGATGAGGTTGTCGACGGCGCGCTGGAGCGCGTCGCGCTCGCCACTGGTCCACACGTCCTGCTCGATGATCGCGTCCGGCGCGAGGTCCGCGAGGCGCACGGGCTCGGCCTGGAGCGGCGCGGCCGCGTCCTCGCGGGCCAGGGCGAGCAGGTCGTCGAGCAGGGTGGTGAGTCGCTCGGCGCCGTCGGCGATGTCCTGGATGACGGCTTCGTCCGGCCCATGCTTGGCCAGGTACGCGGCGTTCCCGCGCAGCGCGGTGAGCGGCGTGCGCAGCTCGTGGGAGGCGTCGCCGACGAAGCGGTGCTCGGCCTCCTGCGCGCGTTCGAGCGAGGCGAGCATCGCGTTGAGCGTGTGCGCGAGCTCGCCGACCTCGTCGGTCATCGGCGGCTCGGGCAGGCGGCGGGAGGTGTCGCCGGCGCGGCCGATCTCCCGCGCTCCGGCGGAGAGGCGTGTGAGCGGACGGAGCGCGCGGCGCGTGAGCCAGGTCGCCAGCGCGGCGGCGAGCAGCCCGGCCAGCAGCGCGCAGACCGCGATCAGCAACCGCGCGCGGTCCACGGTGTGCTCGACCGCCGCGAGGTCGGACGCGACGATCACCGCTCCACCGGAGGCCTCGCCTTCGCCGAGCTCGCCCAGCGGGGCCGTATAGACCCGGACCGGGTCGGTGCCGAGCCGGGCGTCGCCCAGCCGCGGCTGACGATCGCGGGTGACGCGCTCGTCGACCGGCAGCACGCGCCCGCCGAGCGCGGAGGACCGCGCGACGATCCGCCCGGTCCGGTCCACGACCTGCACGAGCAACCCACCGCCCTCGATCGCCCCGACCTCCGTCAGCTGCCCCGGAACCGTGGCGTTGAGCCGCGCGACGTCGGCCGCGCGCCGGCGCAGCGAGTCGTCGAGCTCGCCGCGCAGATCGTCCGCGAGCAGCTTCGGCACGGTGATGACGAGCAGCAGGACGGCGAGCACGATCGCCGCGGCGGCCGCGGCGGCGACGCGAGCGCGGAGCGTCATCCCTCGCGGTCCAGGCGGAAACCGACGCCGCGGACGGTGTGGATCAGCGGCGGGTCGCCGAGCTTGCGGCGCAGGTAGCCGACGTAGCGGTCGACCGCGTTCGGGGTGGCTTCGTGCTCGCCGCCCCACACCTCTTCGAGGGCGAGCTCACGGGTCACGACGCCGCGGGCGTTGCGAAGCAGCAGCTCGAGCAGCTCGGCCTCGCGGCGGGTGAGCTCCAGATCGTGCCCGCCGCGGCGGGCGATGCCATCGGCCAGCGTCAGGTCGGCGAACGCCAGCGCGTCGCGCTCCGACGGCGGCGCGTTGCGGCGCAGCAGCGCCCGGACCCGCGCGGACAGCTCGTCGGGATCGAACGGCTTGACGAGGTAGTCGTCGGCGCCCGCGTCCAGCCCGGCGACCCGATCGGCCACCGCGTCGCGGGCGGTCAACAGCAGGATCGGCACCCGCAGGCCCTTCGCGCGCAGCCGCCGGGTCACCGCGAGCCCGTCGATCCCGGGCATGGTCACGTCCAGGACGATCGCGTCCGGGAGGTTGCGCTCGACCGCCGCCAGGGCGGCTCCGCCATCCGCCGCGGCCTCCACCACATAGCCCTCAGCGGCCAGGGTCCGCTCGAGCATCCGCCGAATGGGAGCGTCGTCATCCACCAAAAGAAGTGCGGCCACTGAACCCGAGGATGACAAAGGGCGACACCTTTTCGGATCGTCAGAGTCTTCTCAGGGAGTAGGCGTAGAAACCCCACGGATGGTGTGTGACATGGACGAGATCGAGACCCTTGTAGGGGACGCTCCGATGCCGGTGGCATTGGATCGCAGCGGCGTGCCGCGGCACGTGCCGACGATCGTCGGCCACTCCGCCTACCGCGTGGTGCGCGACGCGCTGCACGCCGCGGTCTGCGCCTCCGAGGCTTCGGTCGCGATCCAGTTCGTGCCCGGCGCGGTGATCGTGCAGATCGACGACGACGGCGGCGCCTCGCGTGACTTCGACGAGCTCCGGGACCTGGCCGCGGCGATCGGCGGGGGTCTGCGCGCGACGCCGGAGCCGGGCGGCTTCAGGGTGCGGGCGTGGCTCCCGACCGAAGGCCAGCCGCCGTCTCCCGCAGGGCCTCCAGCAGCGCGCTGATCGCGGGCCGTCGCTCGGACCCGCGGCGGATCGCGCCCGACACGGTCCGCGTCAGCGGGTCTTCGGCCACGTCGCGCGCCACCGCGCCCGGCTCGCGGTCCGGCCGCACGAGGTCGGGCAGCAGCGTCACGGCGAGCCCGTTCGCGACGAGCGCGAGCAACATCAGCAGGTCGTTGGAGCGATGCCGGATGTCCGGCTCGAACCCGCCGAGCGCCCGGCACGCGCGGATCGTCAGCTCGGCGTAGTGGGTGTCGGCCTTGCCCACGGCCCACGCGTCGCCGGCGAGCGCGCGCAGCGGGACCGGCGCGCCGGAGCGCGCGGCGGGGTGATCGACGGGCAGCACGAGCCGAAACCGCTCCTCCAGCAGCGGCTCCAGGTGCAGGCGCTCGTCGGGCGGGCGCGGATGGAACGGGTACTCGTCGGCGAGCACCAGGTCCAGCCCGCCGAGCGCGAGCGTCGGCATCGTCGCCTCCGGTTCGGCGTCCGTCACCTCCACGCGCAGCGCCGGGTGCCGGTCGGCCAGCCGCCGCAGGGCCGGGGCCAGCAGGAACAGCCCGGCCGACTGGAACGTCGCCACGCGCACGGTCCCGGTGATCTGCTCGGCCGTCGCCTGCAGGTCCGCCTCGGCCTCCTCGACCCGGGCGAGTAACGCGTCCGTGTGCCCGACGAGCGTCTGCGCCGCCGCCGTGAGCCGCACGTTGCGGCCCGCACGTTCCAGCAGTGGCACGCCCGCCTCCTTCTCCAGCAACGCCAACTGCTGGGACACGGCCGACGGGCTGTAGTCCAGCGCGGAGGCGACCGCGCCGATCGTCCCGCGGTGGGCGAGCTCACGCAGCAGGCGGAGTCGGCGGAGATCGAGCATCGTGAAGTAAGACTGCACAATATTCCTCAGAACTTCCAGTGGATACGGACGATCTTCGCTGCTCAAATGCCGTTCATGCAGCAGCGAACCGGAGCCCTTCTCGTCCTTGCGTCGGCCGTCGCCTTTGGCGTCATGCCGATCTTCGGCAAGCTCTCGTTCGAGGCGGGAGTCGGCGTCGCGACGCTGCTCTTCGTCCGCTTCGCGATCGCCACCCCGGTCCTGTGGGCCACCGTCCTCGTCCGCCGGGCACTCCCGCGCGATCGCGGGCCGGTGCTGCGGGCGCTCGCCCTGGGCGCGGTCGGCTACGCGATGCAGGCGGGTCTGTACTTCCTCGCCCTGGAGCGGATGGACGCCTCCGTGCTGTCGCTGGTGCTGTACAGCTACCCCGCGCTGGTGACGGGGGCGGCGATCCTCCTCCGGCGCGAGTCGGCCAGTCCGCGCCGGCTCGTCGCCCTGCTCACGGCGTCCGGTGGCCTCGTGCTGGTGCTCGCGGGCGCGGGCATGGGGAGCCTGGACCTGGCGGGCTGCGCGTTCGGTGCGGGCGCTGCGCTCACCTACACCACCTACATCCTCGTCTCGGACGGCGTGACGAAGGCGCTCGATCCGCTCCCGCTGGCGGCGCTCGTCTCGACCGGCGCGATGGTGACGCTCGGCACCGTCGCCGCGGCCATGGGCGCGCTCGACTTCGGCTTCGACCCGGTCGGCTGGGTTTGGCTCGGCCTGGCGGCGCTGGTGAGCACCGTCGCCGCCGTCGTCCTGTTCTTCAGCGGGATGAGCCGCGTCGGGCCGAGCACGGCCGCGATCCTCTCGACGCTCGAGCCGCCGGTGACCGTCGCGCTCGTGTTCGTGACCTTCGGCGAGGCGCTCGGCGCGCTCCAGCTGTTCGGTGCGCTCGCGGTTATAAGCGCCGCCGTGATCGTGAATCTTCCGACACGCCAGGTGGCAACCGCCTAGAAATCGGGTAATCGAGGGGTCATGTCAAGGCCCCTCGCCGTTACCGCGCTCACCGCGCTGCTGTTCGCCGCCGTACCGGCTGTCGCCGAAGCCAAGAACTACAAGGGCCGGAGCAGCCAGGGCCGCGTGGTCACGCTGCGCACCGGTGCCGACGGGATCATCAACAAGGCCAGTGTCGGCTGGCGCGCGCCGTGCGGCGGGAAGATCGTCTTCACCTCCCGCACGGGCTGGCGGCCGCCGTTCGACTCCGCCACGCCCGACGCGTTCATGGACCAGGGCACCTACCGCGTCAACGCCGGCGACGGCGAGCGCGGCCGGATCACGAGCACGTTCGTCGGGCAACGCGATCCCGCCACGGACCGCTGGTCAGGCACGCTGGCCGTGAAGGTCATGGTCACCAAGCGCGGCAAGGTGATCGACACCTGCGAGCTCAAGCGCCTGCGCTGGAACGCCAGATAGCCTGGGAGGGGTGCCGAAGCTCGCCTCCGTCAACGTCGGAACGCCCCAGCAACTCTCCGTCCGGCGCGGCCGGGCGATGATGAGCGCCATCGCCAAACACCCGGTCGACGGGCGCGTCCGGGTGGAAGGCGTCAACGTGGCCGGGGACGCGCAGGCGGACCTGCGCGTCCACGGCGGCCCGGACAAGGCGGTCTACGCGTACGCGCGTGAGGACTCCAGCTGGTGGGAGGACGTGCTCGGCATCGACATCCCGGACGGCATGTTCGGCGAGAACCTCACCACCGTGGGCCTCGACGTCACGAACGCCGTGATCGGCGAGCGCTGGCGGATCGGGACCGTCGAGCTCGAGGTCTGCCAGCCGCGCCAGCCGTGCTCGAAGCTCGGCATCCGCTTCGAGAACCCGCGGATGGTCAAGATGTTCGCCCAGGCCAGCCGGCCCGGCGCCTACCTGCGGATCGTCACCGAGGGTGAGCTGGGGGCCGGCGACGAGGTCGAGGTGCTCTCGCGGCCCGACCACGGCGTGACGATCGCGATGGTCTCCGACGCGGTGTTCAAGGACCGGACGTTGATCGAGCGCGTGCTGGTCGCGCCGGAGCTCTCAGCCGAGGCCGTGGCCGACCTGACCGCTCACGCGGCTTGACGGGCGGCCGCGACGGCCAGCTGGTCGGCGCGGTCGTTGAGCGCCTTGTAGTCGAACGCAGCGCCGGTCTCGTGCCCGCGCACCCAGTGCCAGCGCACCTTCCCGAGCCGGTTGACCTCGGCCTCCAGCGCCTCGAGCAGGTCCTGGTTCTTGACCGGCGTGCCCGCGGCCGTCTTCCAGCCCTTCTTCTTCCAGCCGGGCAGCCACTTCGTCATCGAGTTGAGCATCAGCTGGGAGTCGGTGACGACGACCACGTTCTGGCCATCGGCCAGTGAGCGCAGGCCGTTCAGCGCGGCCGAGAGTTCCATCCGGTTGTTCGTCGTGAGCTTCTCCCCGCCCGACAGCTCGACGTGATCGCCTCCATCGGCGGGGATGACGATCGCGGCCCAGCCACCGGGACCGGGGTTGCCCGAGCACGCGCCATCGGTCCAGATGGCCGCTTCGCCGGGAAGGATTTCTACGGGTGAGTCCGTGCGGGGTGGCTTGCGGGGTGGCATTGCGTAGTAGGGATAGCCTCAGTCTCGGACGCCATCGCGCCCCAGCGTGATCGCGGCCTCAGATCGCGATCTTTGTTGTCATGGACAATGAGTACATGCTGGACGAGCCCAAGAGCGAGATCAACTGGCGCGCCGTTCACACGCTGCAACTCGGTGCGACCGGCTTCATCGTCTTCCTGATGGTCGGCATCTGGGCCGCGACCGGCCTGGGTGAATACTTCTGGCCGATCTGGGTGTGGTTCGGGCTGTCGATCCCGCTCGCGGTGCAGTACGCGATCCGGCGGGCGCTCGACGGGCCAAGGCGATGGCGGGCGCTGTCGATCCACGCCGCCTTGTCCTGCGTCGCCGGCGTGATCCTGACCTTCATCTGGTTGGTCACCGGCTTCGGCTTCTGGCTGTTCTGGCCGCTGTTCGGGATGGGCGCCGCGCTGATCCTGCACGCCTTCCTCACCGCCTGGTGGCGCGCGCTGCACCCCAAGCGCGAGAAGGAGCTGAGCGACCGCGTGGACGTGCTCACCCGCACCCGCCGCGGCGCCCTGGACGCCCAGGCCGCGGAGCTGCGCCGGATCGAGCGTGACCTGCACGACGGCGCGCAGGCTCGCCTCGTCGCCCTTTCCATGCAGCTCGGCCGCGCCGAGGACCGCCTGGACGACCATCCCGAGGCCGCTGAACTCGTGCGCAACGCCCGCGTCGAGGCCTCCAACGCCATCAAGGAGCTGCGGGACCTGGCCCGTGGCATCGCTCCGCCGGTGCTGGCCGACCGTGGGCTGCCGGCGGCCGTCGCTTCGCTCGGTGAGCGCTCCGCCCTGCCGGTGAAGGTCGACGCGCGGATCAACCGCCGCCTCTCGCCGGTCGTGGAGTCGGCCGCGTACTTCGTCGTCGCCGAGTCGCTCACCAACGCCGCCAAGTACGCCCGTGGCGCCGCTGCGAAGGTCTCCCTGTTCGAGGAAAGCGGCCGTCTGGTGATCGAGGTCGATGACAATGGCCCGGGCGGCGCGAACCCGGCAGGCAACGGCCTGTCCGGCCTCAAGAACCGCGTCGAAGCCTTGGATGGCATCCTGGTGGTGGTGAGCAACCCAGGCGAAGGCACGACCGTGCACGCAGAGCTGCCGTGCGAATAGTCATCGCGGAGGACCAGGCGCTCCTGCGGGAAGGCATCGTCGCCCTCCTGCGCGAGAAGGGCTTCGACGTCGTGGCGCAGGCCGAGGACGGCCCTGGGCTGCTGCGGATATTGAGCGGGCACAAGCCGGACCTCGCGATCGTCGATGTCCGGCTTCCGCCGACCTTCACCGACGAAGGTATTCGTGCCGCATTGGAGGCCCGGGCTCTGTACCCGGGCCTCGGCGTGTTGATCCTGAGCGCCTACGTCGAGCCCGTCTACACGGCGGAGCTGCTCGACAGCGGGGGCGAGGGGGGAGTGGGCTACCTGCTCAAGGAGCGGGTGGGGGACGTGAAGGCGTTCGTGGCCGCCGTGGAGAGCGTGGCCCGGGGCGGGACGGCGCTGGACCGCGAGGTCGTATCCGAACTCGTGCGCCGGCGCGACCCGGACGGCACCGACGGCGCGCTCGGCGCGCTCACGCCGCGAGAACGGGAGGTCCTGGGCCTGATGGCCGAGGGCCGCACCAACTCCGCCATCGCGCGGGCGCTCGTGGTCACCCCCGGTGCCGTGGAGAAGCACATCTCCAACATCTTCAGCAAGTTGGACCTGCCCGCCAGTGACGGAGATCACCGGCGGGTCTTGGCCGTTCTGGCCTTCCTGCGCACGGGGTAGGGCTTACCTCAGTACCGGACGCCCGAGGGCCGCATGGTTCGGAGCGCCTCGCGGATCGATGATCCTCGGCATGCTCCCTTCCCTTGATCGCACGGCCCGGGACGCGGCCTACCTGACCTGCACGCTGCTCACCTCGATCGCCGCCTTCGCGGTGTGGGTGACGGCGGTGACACTCTCCCTGACGCTCGGGATCTTGATCATCGGCCTCCCGATCGTCCTCGGCGCCGTGTACGTGATGCGCTGGACGGCCGAGCTGGACCGCCAGAACGCCGCGCTCGTGTTCGGTCGACCCGTCCGGGGCCACTACCGCACGTACCGCTCAACCGGGCTGTTCACGCGGGTGTTCAAGACGCTGCGCGACCCGCAGGTGTGGCGCGACCTCGCGTGGCTGATCACGCATTCCGTCCTCGGCTTCGCGTTCGGCGTGATCGCCGTCTCGCTCGTGGTCAGCACGCTCGGCACGGCCACGCTCCCGCTCTGGTACTGGGCGCTGCCGGATGGCTACGACCTGGGCATCTACAACGTGGACACGCTGATCGAAGCCGTCCTGACCGCGTGGCTGTTCATCCCGCTGGGCTTCATCACCGTGTGGGTGCTGCGCGGGATGGCCAAGTTCCACGCCTCACTGGCGGTGGAGCTGCTCGGGCGCTACTAGGTCGAGCACGCGGTCCAGGTCACGCTCGATCTCGGGGTCGCTCCACTCGGCCACGTGCGCCGGGTGGTGGAAGCGGGTCGTGGCCTGCAGGAGCGGGCGACCCCGCTCGCCGACCATCTCCTCGAGCTGGCTGGTCAACCACGCCACGTGCTCCTGCTCGACGGCGCTCTGCTCGGTCACCAGCGCCGCGTACGTCGCGAACAGCTCCGGGTCCTCCAGGGCCACGGAGCGTTTGGCGTTCAGGAGGGCGTGCAGCCATTCGCGCGGGTCGTCGAGCGGCTCCAGGATGGCGTGGAATTGATCCAGCCAGCGGCGCGTGACCGCTTCCCGCAGCGCCTGCTTGGACGGGAAGTGGCGGTAGACGGCGCCGTGGCTGACCCCGAGCGCCCGGGCGACGTCGACGACGTTCGCCTTCTGGGGTCCGTGGCGGCGCAGGACGTCCTCCGCCGCTTCGAGGATCCGCTCGGGGGTCAGGGGCTGGGTCATACCGGCAAATGTGACATCTGCGCCGCCGGGTAGCGCGACCCGGCCGCGGCGTCGGCGGGCACGGCGGCCTCGATCCGGTCGGTGTCGATCTGCAGCTCGAGCGCCTTCAGCGCCTCCTCGAGCCGTTCGCGACGGCGCGCGCCGATCAGCGGGACGATGTCCTCGCCGCGCGACAGCGCCCACGCGATCGCGGCCTGGGCGGGGGTGGCGCCGGCCTCGCTCGCGACCTCGCGCAGCGTCTCGACCAGCTGGAGGTTGTGGTCCAGGTTCTCGCCCTGGAAGCGCGGGCTGACGCCGCGGAAGTCCTTGGAGACGTCGCGGTCCTTGTTCCAGTGGCCGGAGAGCAGGCCGCGGCTCAGAACGCCGTAGGCGGTGATGCCGATCCCGTGCTCACGGGCGGTGGGGAGGATCTCGGCCTCGATCCCGCGGCTGATGAGGCTGTATTCGATCTGCAGGTCGGAGATCGGCGCCGTATCCGCGGCACGCCGGATGACGTCGGCGCTGGATTCGGAGAGGCCGATGTGGCGGACGTGCCCGGCCTGGACCAGTTCCTGGATGGCGCCGACGGTCTCCTCGATCGGCACGTTCGGGTCGGTGCGCGCGAGCCGGTAGACGTCCACGTGGTCGGTGCCGAGCCGGTTGAGCGTGTAGGCGAGGAAGTTCTTGACCGCCAGCGGGCGGCCGTCGTAGCCGGCCCAGCCGCCGTCGGCGTCGCGCAGGGCGCCGAACTTGACGCTGATCGTGACCGCGTCGCGGTCCTTGGTCTGGAGCGCCTCGCGGATGAGCAGCTCGTTGTGGCCCATCCCGTAGAAGTCGCCGGTGTCGATGAGCGTGATGCCGGCGTCGATGGCGGCGTGGATGGTGGCGATCGACTCCGCCCGGTCGGCTGGGCCGTAGAGGTCGGACATGCCCATGGCGCCGAGGCCGAGGGCGGAGACGGTGGGGCCGGTGGTTCCAAGCTGACGTGACTGCATGGAAGTAAGAGTAACAGATTTCAGATTTTGTCACCCCGTGTCTCGGAGGCTGGACGGAGCGCGGCTTGCGTTGCCGGCGTCCAGACGCTGGGTACCCGAGAAGAGGTTCGTCATTCGACTCCTCAAGGAGGTCCACGGGAATGTCCCGACGTACGAGAACCGCCGCCGTGCTGCTGTCCGGCGCCGCACTTCTGGGTTCAGGGGTGCCGGCCCAAGCCAGTGGTGGTGACCGCGGTGAACGCGGTGGTCAGCACGAGAAGCGGCACGGCAAGGGGGATCGCGGATTCGCGCGCGCGGCGCGCGAGCTCGGGGTCACCAAGGAGCAGCTCAAGACGGCGGTCAAGGCCGCCGCGGAGCAGCAGAAGGCTCAGGGTGAGCTGCCGTCCTACAAGGCGGTCGTCGCCTCCAAGCTGGGTGTGACCGAGGACCAGCTCAAGGCGGCCTTCAAGGCCGCGCGCGAGAGCACTGATTCCCGCGCGGCATTCAAGGCCGCGTTCGCGAGCGCGCTCGGCAAGGACGTCGCCACGGTCGAGACCGCGTTCCAGGACGCGAAGACCGAGGTCAAGCAGGCCTGGAAGGCCCGTTACGACGCGTTCATCGCGTCCGTCGCCCAGCAGCTCGGCAAGTCCGCCGAGGAGGTCGAGGACGCGCTCGAGCGCAAGCACCGCGGCCACCACAAGCGCTGGCGCGGCCACGGCCACTAGCGCCGCCCAAGCGCCCGGCGGGGAGGTCCGTAGGGGAGCCTCCTCGCCCCGTCAGGGCGGATCTCCCTCACCCGCCGGACGGTTCTCCGCACTGACTCGGGGTCCGGGGCCCGGCAGTCTCCCGGCCCATGAACTTGAGACTGATGGCCATCATCGGCGGCACCTTCGCGTTCACGGTCGCGGTCGGCGCGCTCGTCGTGTGGGTGCTGGTCAGCGGCGAGAAGGCCGCGAGCGACGGCTCCAAGCAATTCGCCGCCGCACTCGTCGGCGGTCCAGCGCCCAAGGGCACGGACGAGTACGTCCGCGGTGTCCGCTCGCGCTTCGGCGAGATCACCTCGGCGCGGGTGATCGACACCCGCAACCACCGCGTCGGCCGCGGCAACAACGCCCGCACCTACCACCTCTCCGACGTGCTGCTGCAGACCGCTAAGGGTCCGGTCGTGATCGAGCTCGAGTTCGACGGCATGGGCATCATCAGCAAGGACATCTCCGAGGTCTACGAGCTGGCGCCGCGGGACGTGCCGGACGATTCGCTGTCGGACAACGAGTTCGTGGCGCTCGCCAAGGCCTACGACCGCCGCGGCGGCTATCCCGCGAGTGACCTCAGCGTCGCGAGCGTCGAGGTGCCCGACGCGGTGCGGCAGCTGCCCGCCAAGGTCCGTCAGCTGCGGCCGAAGATCACGCCGTCGCCGGAGCTCCGCGACGCGCAGCGCCGGCTCAAGTGCGTCCAGAAGGCCAAGGGCGACGTCGAGAAGATGGCGGCCTGCGCCTAGCCGGCGCGGAAAGCGTCGAACGCCAGCACGTCGGTGAGCGTCTCGAAGTGCCGGTCGACGTGGAGCACGCCGGCGGCGTGCTGCTGGGCGCACGCGGCGATCAGCAGGTCCGGCAACGAGACCCGGTGCCGACCACGCGCGGCGAGCTCGCGTTGGGCGGTGAGCGCGATGGCGAACGTCTCGGCGTCCATGCGCAGATCACGGAACTCGGCGAGGTCCTGCTCGAGCTGCACGTAGTCGTCGGCCCCGCGAGCGCTGTAGAGGAGCTCCAGGCGCGTCATCGCGCACAGGCAGAGCTCATCGTCGGCGGAGGCGGTGATCGTGCCGCGGACGTACGCGGACTTGTCGATCAGCAGAAGTCTCAACGCCAGGCGGCGTCGGAAAGCAGCTCGTCGACGTCGACGAGTGAGCGCGCGCGGTTGAGCGCGGCATGCTGGCGCTGGCGGAGCGCGGTGCGATCCTCCGCGGAGGCCTCGGCCGCGATCGCGTCACGGCCGGTGGCGGCGAGGCGGATCAACAGCTCGCGCCGGTCGTTGACCTCCGGCCAGCGGCGCTGCGCGTCGTCCAGCATCCGGGCCATCTCGCCGGTGTCGGTGATCGCGTAGCGGGGCTTGGTCGTCGGCACTGGTGCGAGTGTAACACCAGCACCGACAGGTGTCACACCGAGCTAGTTGCCGACGCCGATGGTGACGGAGATCGAGGTGACCGGGGGCGGCGGGGTGACGCCGGAGGCGATGAGGGCCTGGTACTGCTCGACGGCCTCGGCGTAGCTGATGTTGTAGAAGACGAAGCCGCCGATGCTGATGACCGACGTGAAGGTCGGGGCGGGCGCGGGGGCGGGGGTCGCGACCGGGGCCGGAGCGGCCGTCTCGACGGTCGCGGCGGGCGCGGGCGTGGACTTGACGGTCTTGGTCGGCTTCTTGGCCGTGCGCTTCTTGGCGACGGTCTTCGTCGCGGTGCGCTTGTTCTTCTTGGAAGCGGCGTCAGCCGTTCCGGCGGTGGCCGGGACGACAGCGACGGCGAGGGCCAGAGCAGCAAGGCTGGTGCGGAGCGAAGTGGTCACACCCCTGCTATCGGCACCTGGCCGTTTGGGTTGAATCCGTTCGATCATTTCCCCCGCGGTCGATCGAACCTGGAATGGTTTGCGGGCACGCGACGTCCTTGTTGGTAAGCGCCGATGACCTACGAACGCGACGAGCAGATCGCCACCCCGCCGCCGCGCCCGAAGGCCGCGCCGGCGCAGCGACCGCTGCACCCGCTGTTGGCGCTGCAGCAGAGCGCCGGCAACCAGGCCGTGACCAAGCTGCTGCGCCTGGAGACACCGCCGACGGCGCGTGACGCGATCACCGCGGCGGTGGACACGATCGCCGAGTACTTCGTCAACGCGCCCAACTCGTCCCGGCGCGAGCGGCTCCTGACGACGCTGCTGCAGAACCACGACCGCGCCGCGGAGCTGCGCGCCGCCTACCAGGCGAGTCAGAACCGCGACCTCAACAGCGATCTCGCGTCGATCAAGGGCGCCGACGCGCTGCGCGCGCTGGACTCGCTCGACTACGGCGAGCTGCGCCCGATGTCGAAGGTGCTGATCGCGATCGCGGGCGCCGGGACGGACACGACGACGCTCTACCGCGTGCTCAAGGAGTGCAACCGGGCGGCGCCCGCGGGCACCGGCTTCGCGCGGTTCGAGACGATGTGGTCGACGGTCGTCGGGTCGCTGCCGTCCGGCGTGTTCGACGACTTCAAGGGCGACACGCTCAGCGCCGCGCTCGACGGTGACCTGGACGGGTACGAGCTGGTGAAGGCGCACGCCACGCTGGCCTACGGGGACCTGCGTCCGGTGGACAAGATCTACATCGCCACGGTCCAGTCCGGCACCGACGAGGCGATGCTGTTCGAGGGCCTCGCGCGCTGTAACCCGAACACGATCGAGGCCGACTTCGCCGCCTACGAGTTCCGCGACGTCGCGTTCTCCGACAACGCGAGCTCGATCTGGGACGCGCTGGACTCAGAGCTCTCGGGCGAGGACTACACGCGCGCGCTCGCGTTGCTGGGCCGCGAGCCCAACCCCGAGTACGGCTGGCTGTCCGGCAGCAGCGAGAAGACCCGTCGCCTCGGTGGCAATCAGCGGCTCGTCGCGCTGGTCAAGGCCGCCGTGCAGGGCGCGGGCACCAGCTTCGAGCTGATCATGACGTCGGTCGACGAGGCCACCGAGCCCGAGCGCGCGGAGCTGCGCAAGCAGGTCGAGGACCCGTCGGACCCGCTCGGCCTGACCGGGTTCTTCGGCGACCTCTCCAGCGGCGAGCTGAGCCGCCTGAAGGCCAAGCTCGGCCTCGCCGAGAAGGCCGAGGACGCCGCCGGCCAGGTCAACGAGAGCCAGCTCGCCGACCCCACCGTGCAGCTGCTGCGCGGTCTCGGCGGCGTGGATCGCAGCACGATCTTCGACCAGCTCAAGCTCTCCGCGGGCGCCACCTGGGCGCGCTTCAAGGGCGAGTGGGAGAAGGGGAGAGGCCCCTTCAACGACTACGTCTCGGCGAACACGACCGCGATCGAGAAGATGCAGCTCAGCGGCACGATCTTCTCCAGCAACCTCGATCACCGCCTGAACTGGTGCTTCGGCATCCTCAGTGACGACGAGGACTACTTCTTCCACCTGCTCGGCAACTTCGCGTCCAACGCCGACAAGCGCCGGCTCTCGGGTGACGCGAAGTTCATGGACGACATCCGCTCGGCGCTGTCCAGCAGCGAGCTGGCCCGCGCGATCACGCTGCTCAAGCCGTCCGACCTGACGCCGCCGGAGAACGCGAAGTGGCTGGCGCAGGCCGTCGAGCGCGAGAAGAGCGGCTTCTTCGACCTGTTCTCCTCCACCGGTGACGCGGTCGCCGACGAGAACCGCGAGCTGCAGGCGGGCACGACGCTCGCCGGCCTGGACGGCAACATCACGCCCGAGGAACGCAAGCTGCTCGAGCAGCGCGGGGTGAAGACGCAGGCCGCGCTGGACGACTACATCGCCGCGCGCGACGAGTTCGCCAACACCGCCTCGATGGTGGCCAACGTCGCCGTCTCGGTGATCATCGCCGCCATCACCGGCGGCGCCGCGGGGCCGATCGTGCTCGCCCAGCTGGCGCGGGCGGCGGCCGCGATGGCGGTGGCGAAGGTGCTCACGGAGAAGGTCATCCGCGGCGACCGCTTCGACGTCCTCGGCGCCGACGGGGCGGTCGCGTTCGCCACCGGCGCCGTCGAGGGCGTCATGAACGTGGCCGGCGGCCTGGCGGCCAAGGGTGTGATCGGCGCGCAGCTCGATCTCGTCGGCCTGTCCGCGCAGCAGGCGTCCGGGTCGTTGTTCCGCGGCGCGGCGCGAACCGGCCTGCTGGCGGCCACCGAAGGCTCGATCGCGGGCGGCTCGTCCTCGATGGTGGACACGATGGCGCGCGACGAGACGTGGCGCGAGGGGATCGGGGCGGGCCTGGAGAAGGTCGCCGCCAGCACCGCGACCGGCGCGGCGACGGGCGCCGGCATGGCGCTGTCGCTGCACGCCGCGCTCGGCGGCATCAAGGCGTTGCGCGGCGCGCCGGGCGAGGATCTCCCGCTCTCGCACGCCGACAACCCGCTCGTCGGCAAGGCCCTTGCGGGTGACGAGGGCGCGCTCAAGCGCCTCGCGACCCGCATGGTCCGCTGGGAAGACGGCATCCGCGAGCTCAAGAACGGCACCGGCCTCGCTGCCGGGCTGCCACCGGGCGTGGGCGAGGAGCTGATCGCCAAGCTCGTCGCGCACCGCCAGAGCATCGCGGAGACGCTCGGCAAGCAGTTCAACGCCCACGCGACGGGCAAGGCCGGCGCCGAACCGGGCAGCGACATGGATCTCAACGTCCGCGGCAACGACGCGGGCGCGAAGCTGCTGGCCGCCGAGCAGTTCATGGAGAGCGCGTATCCGGGCTGGCGCACCAAGTACCGGATGGGTCTGCTGATCGATGCGAGCCGGGTCGGCACCGTCGAAGAGCTGATGTCGGCGCTGCCCGCCGAGGCCCAGGCGCGCGTGCGGCTGCGCGTGACGCAGGAGACGGCGACGCTCGTCTTCGCCCGCCGCCTGCACCTGCTCGAGGGCGCGGAGCGGGCCGCGATGGAAGCCGATCCGCCGGCCGGCGTCGACGTCGCCCGCGCCAAGCAGCTCGGCAGCCTCGAAGACGGCGCCCGCCTGCAGCTGCGCAACCAGGCGCTGCTCGAGGGCGACCGCCTGATGGGCGAGCTCAAGAACGCCACCGATCCCGCCGTCCGCCAGCAGCTCGCCGAGAAGATCACGTTCCAGCAGATGCTGGCCAACGCGATGGACGACGAGGCGTACATCTCCGGCGGCGCGGTCCGCGGTTTCGCGCTCGGCCAGAAGCTGATCAACCCCGCCGAGCAGTACCAGGCGCTGCTGGATCAGGTCGGCATGATCGCTCACGCGGTCAAGGAGGCCGGCGGTGTCCTGGAGGCCGCGCGCCGCTACGAGCTGTTCAAGTACGTCAACCGGATCTGCCAGCTGTTCGAGCAGGCGGGCGTCCAGGACGAGCGGCTGGCGTTCTTCAAGAACTGGTCCGAGCTCGTCTACAAGGTGGATCGCGACGCGACCGGCGCGCTCGACCGCCCCGGCGGCGTCGAGCTCACCGACGCGGCCAAGAAGGGCGAGGCGAAGGTCACCACGGACGCCGGCGCGCCGCACGTCGCGCCGTCGGATCAGTTCCTGCTCGACAACTACGGCCGCTTCGGCGAGATGGTCGAGCACCACGGGCTGGACCTCGGCAAGAAGGTCCAGGGCGACGGCGGCGGGCCGACGGGCTCACCGCAGCTGCTGCGGCTCCCGCGCCCGACGGTCGCCGACGGTGGGGGCGGCGGCACCGCTTCGCCCGCGCTGCCGAAGCCGGTGGCGGGCGACGGCGCGGCGCTGATGCAGCGCCTGACGCAGTCGCGGAGGACGCTCGAGGAGGAGATCGCCGCGACCGAGGGGGCGCCGGCGCAGCGGGCCGCGGCCGAGCGTGCGCTCGCCGACATCCGGTCCAAGCCGTTCCGGCAGCTCACCCCGGCCGACCTGATGGTGTCCTCGGCGATCCAGCAGACGCTGTTCGACGCGGCGGGCGGCGCGGTGGAGCGGATGAAGGCGTTCGCCGGCGACATGCTCAAGGGCGCCGACGCCGAGATCATCTCGATCCGCAAGCGCGAGGACCTCGCCGGCTTCGTCAAGGGCATCCTCGAGAAGTGCGAGCGCAAGGACTATCCGATCCTCGGGCAGATGGACGACATCATCCGCGGGCGCCTGAACATCACCGACGGGCCGGAGGTGGCGAAGGTCGCGCAGGCGATGCGCGAGCAGTCCGGCTTCCCGGTCAAGCAGGTCGTGGACCCCCGCGTGGCGGGCGGCGTCGTCCGCTACCCGCGCTACCACATCATCGTCGAGGACCCGCTGACCGGGCTCACGCACGAGTGGCAGATCGGCACGAAGGCGACGAGCACGCTGTACGAGACGCAGGGCATCAAACTCCCGCCGGAGCTGGAGGCCGCGGCCAGCAAGCTCGGCAAGCACTTCCGCACCGACATCCACGACATCGAGTACGACATCTTCCAGGCCTTCAACAAGCGCGAGCCGGCCGTGGCGGCCGAGCTCGGCATCCCGCACTTCATCGCCCAGGTGGCCGGCGCGTCGGAGCGCTCGGCGGCGGGCGCGGCGCACACGCAGCTCGGCGCGGACATCGCGGCGCTGCACGCCGACGCCGAGCGGCTGCTGCAGATGCTCGTGGACAAGAAGGGCGGCGAGTACGTGGCGGGGCTCCTCCATTGAGTCACCGGGTCCTGCACGACGAGCGCCTGCGCCAGGCGTGGGCCCGCTGCCCGGACGACGACCACGTGCTCGTCCCGACCGGTGACGTCTACTCCAGCGACGAGTCCGGCCGCTCCTGGTCGATCGCGTTCCGCTGCCCGGAGCACCCCGAGGAGCTGCTGCGGATCTGGCAGCCGGACCTGCAGCCGCTGATCGACGAGGTCCTCACGGGCGTCGACGTCAGCGCGCTGCCGCTGGTGGACCGCCCTGGCTAGCGCATCGGCGTGGCGGTGACGATCACGTTGTCGCGGTAGTGGCCGGTCTTGGAGTTGAACGGCCCGCCGCAGGTCACGAGCACGAGCCGCGCCGGGCCCGTACGCGTGTAGATGCTCGTCGGCAGCGCTTCCTTGCGGACGATCTTGACCGTGGTGACGCGGTAGCGCCGGGAGTCGACGGTCACGATGTCGCCGCGGCGCGCGCTCTTGAGCGGGTAGAACGCGCCCGCGCCCCTCCTCGCGCTGTCCACGTGGCCGCCGATCAGCACCGTGCCGGTGGTCGCACCGGGCGCGGCGCCGTCACGCCACCAGCCGACCTTCTTGATGTCGGCCGGGATCCCGAGCGCGCCCGCTTTGAGGTCGATGCCGACCGCGGACACCGCCGCGTCGATGCCGAGCCGTGCCAGCTTCACCCGCTTGGGGCTGCCGGCCTGGGAGGCGCGCACTTCCGCCACGTTGTCGCCGCGGCCGCCGAGGATGAGCGGCGCGGCCAGTGAGGTCTCGGCCTCGTTGAGGCACTCGCCCTGCGTGGCGGTGACGGTCTCCGAGTCGGCGATCCGCTCGCGGAACACGAAGAAGCCGGTCCGGCGCACCTCGGCCTTGGGCGACTCGTACTTGCCGTCACCGGGCACGGCCACCTCGCCCGACCAGTACGGCGCGCCCGCGCAGTCGATGTCGGCGCGGCTCGCGTAGGGGCCGAACAGGTCCACGACGACGGTCGCGGGCGTCTTGCCCAGGCCGGTGACGTTCAGCGTGTCGAAGATCTCGTCGCCGGGCTTGACGACGGCGTTGGACACGACCGTCGTGACCTTCGGCGCGGCGCGCGCGATCGTCGTCTCGCTCACCTCGGCGCAGGCCGTCACGACCGCGGCGGTGGACTCGCTCTCGGCGATCGACTCGCGGTAGGTGTAGTAGCCGGCGGCGCCGAGAGTGACGGGCGCGGTGACATAAGAACCGTCACCGTTGACGGCGAGCGTGCCGGCCGCGAACGGCGTGCCTTCGCACGTGATCGCCTCCCGGGTGGGGAAGGGACCCCACAGCTCGACGTTCACCGTCGCGCCGAGCTTGCCCAGCCCGGTGACGACCACGGTGTCCGTGATCGACGCGCCGGGCGCCGTCTCCTGCGCGCTGATCTGCGTGGTGATGGCCGGGGTGCCGCGCACGACCGTCGTCTCGGCGACCTCCGCGCAGGCGGTCTCGGTGCGCGCGATCGAGTCGGTCTCCTCGATCCACTCGCGGTACGTGTAGTAGCCGGGGGTGTCGAGCGTGACCGGGGCGGTGACGTAGTCGCCGTCGCCCGTGGCCGTGATCGTGCCCGTCCACACCGGCGCCTCCGCGCACTTGATCGCTTCCCGCGACGGGTACGGCCCGTAGAGCGCGGCCTGGATCGTCACGGTCTGGCCGGCGAGTCCCGTCACCTTCACGGTGTCGGTGATCGACGCGCCCGGTGTGGTGCTCTGGGCGCTGATCTGGGTGCTCAGCGCGGGCTGCGCCTGCACCGGGGCCGCGACCTTCGCGGTCCGCAGCGTCGTGGACGCCGTGACGAGCCGCTGGCCGTTGACCTTCGCGGCGCCGCGGGTGGGCACAAAGAGCGTCGGCGTCTCGGAAGGGAGGTCCTCGGCGCCGGCCTCCACGCTGAGGTTGCCGGGGGTGCTGGGCGTGACCGCGGCCTTCGCGAGCCCGCTGGCGCCGGTGTTGACGGTCTCAGGGGCCTCGCCGCCCGTGATCTTCAACGTCACGTCGACGTTCGGCACGCGCCGCCCGCCCGCCGTGAGCACCTCGACCGTCGCCTCGGCCGCCCGGCCCGCGACGAGCTTCGCGTCCGGCAGCTTGACCTGCACCTTGTACGGGCCCGCCCAACGCTCAGCGTCGCTGACGACGTTCGCGTAGACGCGCTGGCTGGCGGCCGAGAGCGCCTTCGGGTCGGCTTCGCCCGGCTCCCCGTCACCCATGAGGCGGTGGACATAAACCATGACCGCGGCCTGCTGCGTCGCGTCCTCGGAGCGGCCGTAGCGCCACAGCGCGCGGTTCATCCGCCGCAGCGACGTGGCGGAGATCTTGTCGCCTTCCTTGTTCTTGAGCCCCGTGGTCGAGCGCTCTTCGTAGCCGAAGTTCTTGCCCGGGTACCAGAACCGCAGGTCGATGCAGAACGTGGCGCCATCGACGTCCGGCACGGCTTTGCGGTAGTCGCCGAACCAGCGCACGCCGTACTTGTAGGTCCGGTAGGACCCCTTGCCGGTCGTCCCACAGGAGTCGCGACCGTTGCGGGAGCAGGGGTCGTTCTGGTTCGGCGGTTCGGCGGCAAGAGCCACGCCACTGCCGGCGGTCAGGAAGGTCAGCAGGAGGACCAGCAGGAAACGGGGCACCATGTGCGCGGTACTCAAGCACGGGCACCGGCGGCCCCGCTAGGACACCCGGGCTACTTGGCGTCCTCGTCCGGCGTTTCCTCGGGTGCGTAGTTGGAGCCGGGTTCGGTGGGCTCCGGCGTCGCCTCGGGCTCGGGCTTGGTGGGTTCCGGGGTCACCTCCGGCGTGGGCTCCTCCGTCGCGACGGGCTCGGGGGCGCTCTCGGGCTCGGCCGCGGCCGCGGCCTTGACCTCGGCGAGCTTGGCCTTGATCTCGGCGGCGAGCTCGGCCAGGCGCGTGTCCAGGGCGTCGATCGCCTCGCGCGCGTCCGTCTGCGTCTCCGCCGCCTTCTGGCGTGCCGCGTCCGCGCTGTCAGCGGCGCCACCGGCCTTGGTCCGGATCTCCTCGGCGCTGCTCTCACCGTCGGCGATCAGCTGGTCGAGGCGCTCCGAAGTCGTCGTGACCGCGGCGGCGAGCTCGTCGATCTGGGCTGACAGGTCATCCGCCTCGTCGGCGACCTGCTCCTGCTGGGCCTCGACCTGCTCGGTCTGCGTCTCGGCTTGCGCGTTGGCGTCGTCGAGGTCCTGCTGGAGCCCGACGGCCCAGATGACGACGCCGACGACCACGACCAGCAGCGCGGCGGACAACCCGATCCACAACCACGGGGGCTTCTTCTCAGAGGTGCTCACCGAGCGGAGGCTCGATCCCGAGGGGGTGAGCGGTCCTCACCCGCGGAGGACGACGATTACGCTCGCGCGCGTTCCTTGGCGATGAACTTGTCGAGTCCGGCCTTGGCCGTGCCACCGACCTTCTTGCGGAGAAACGGCGTCCAGCCGAGGGCCGCGCCCTTGGGGCCCAGCGCCTGACGTGACCATTTCCAGAAGCTGAACTCGTCGACGTGGTCGACGATCAGCCCGTCGGCGAAGCGGAACGTCGCCCGCACGTCATTGACGACCGGGCGTCCAGTGGCGGAGAACGTGTACGTGGCGATCCAGTGGGCCGAAGTGTCGTCGTGTTCCGCGAGCTCGACCTTCAGGTCGCGCGCGGTACGCGTGAGCATCCGCCACATGGCGCCGGCCTCCGCGCCGGTCAAGTCGCCGAACACAGGGTCGCGGAAGTGGCCGTCCGGGGCGTACATCGCGGCCATCGCCGTGCCGTCTCTGCGGTCGAAGGCGGCATAGAACCGCTCGATCAGTTCAGCGCTCATTGCCTCCAGCCTCCCAGATCCATCCGTTCAATGCCCGCTAATCGACGTTATGTGAACCTGCAACGAAGGGCTACCGGCTCAGGTCCCAAACCACGCCGAGCGTGACCAGCGTGGCGATGACGAGGACCACGCTGATCAAGATCACCCACGCCTGCCGGGTCATGTCAGTGTACGCGGTGACCGCGACGGCGCTGGTCGTCGCGGCCGGGTCGTGGACGGCGACGAGCGCGCCGACCACGCGGCCGTGCGGGTCCCGGACGACGGCCATCGGCTTGGGTTCGCCGTACCACGTGAGCGTGCTGCCTGCGGTGATGCCGTACGGCACCGTGCCGGCGACCTGGGCGACGACACTCGCCTGGTCCGTGGCGGGCTTGAACCACTGGCTGTCGATCTCGACCGATCGCTCGTCGACGAGGACCGCGGACGGGCGCTTCCAGCGGAACTGGACGGGCTGTTTGCCGCCGCGGTTGCGGCGCCGCACGAGATCGTTGCGCTTGAACTCGTAGCTCCGGCCGCGGTCGTCCTGGAATGTCCCGCTGTCCATGGCGCGCCGGGAGGTTACCCTCATGCGTCCCGTGCGCTCCATTCTCGTCCTGGCCATCGCGGTGGTGGCCCTTCTCGCTCCCACCGCGGCGCAGGCCTGGATCCCGAACGACCGCGGGATCAATGGCGCGGGCTGGCAGGCCGACCAGTGGAACTTCCTGCCCGGCACCGGCGTCGATGCTCCGCGCGCGTGGGACAACCTGTTCGCCGCCGGCCGTCCCGGCGGCAAGGGCGTGAAGATCGCCGTGCTCGACAGCGGCGTCGCGTACGCCAACCGCCGGCGGTTCAAGAAGTCGCCGGACCTCAAGTCGATCCGGTTCGCCAAGGGCTACGACTTCTGCGCGCGCACGAGCAACGGGCTCACCGCGTGCGAAGGTCGCGACCCGTATCCGAACGACGACTACGGACATGGCACGCACGTGACCAGCACGATCGCCGAGACGCCGAACAACGCGCTCGGCCTGACCGGCCTCGCCTACGGCGCGACGATCATCCCGGTCAAAGTGCTCAACGCGCGCGGTGAGGGCGACGAGGAGACGATCGCCGAAGGCATCCGCTTCGCCGTCAAGCGCGGCGCGCAGATCATCAACCTGTCGTTCGAGTTCGGGTCGAGCACGACGTCGGCGTCGCAGGTCCCGCTGATCGCGGCCGCCGTCCGGTACGCGCGCTCCAAGCACGTCACGATCATCGCCGCGTCGGGCAACACCGAGCTCAGCCGCGTCGGCTACCCCGCCGCGTTGCCGGGCGTGATCAGCGTCGGCGCCGTCACCGAGCACGGCTGCGCCGCCGTCTACTCCAACACCGGCCCGGGCCTGGACGTCGTCGCGCCCGGCGGCGGCAAGGACGCCGCGTTGCCCGGCCAGCCGAACTGCGTCCCGAACGGCCCGGAAGGCCGCCCCATCTACCAGCTCACGTTCACCAGCAAGACCAAGCAGACGTTCGGCTACCCGACCGACTACTTCGGGACGAGCATGGCCACCCCGCACGTCACGGCCACCGCCGCGTTGATCATCGCGTCCGGCGTGATCGGCCCGAACCCGACGCCCGACCAGATCGAGGCGCGCCTGAAGGCGACGGCGACCGATCTCGGCGCTCCCGGCCCGGACGAGACCTACGGCGCGGGCCTCGTCAACGCCGGCGCCGCGACCGCGCGCTAACCGCGGCGCATCAGGCGACCGACCGCGGCCATCAGCTCGTCGGCGGACGCCTCTTCTGAGGCGCCGCCGATCATGCAGTGGCGCGTGTGGCCGTCGAGCAGGCCCAGGGCGACCTTGTCCAAGGCCGCTTGGATCGCGCTGATCTGGGTCAGCACGTCGATGCAGTAGCGGTCGTCCTCGACCATGCGGGAGACGCCGCGGACCTGGCCCTCGATGCGGGCCAGGCGCTTGTTGAGCTGCTCTTTGCTGGCGGTGTAGCCGCGTTCGGCCATACCACCCAGTCTATCGCTACCCCTCAGGGGTATCTAAACCAGGTTGCACAACGAGAGCAGCCAGGAGTTATGGCCCCCTGGGCCATAACTCTAAGTCTGAACGAGCCCGCAGGGCGAGTTCAGACCGCGATTCGTTCTTCTTCGTGCAGCAGGAAGCCGGCGGCGTCGAGCACGCGCCGGTCGCGGAGCCGGGACAGTCGCTCCTGCGCCTCGTGGTCGGTCTCCCACGCGGCGACTGCGGCCGTGTCCTCCAGGCCTTTCAGCCCGTGATCGGCCGGCTCGTCGAACGCCTGGCGCAGCCACGCGAGGTCGTCGGAGATGCGGCGGGGACGCTGGGCGCGGCCGGCTGCGGCCCACGGATCGTCGCCGGCGCGACGCTCGGGCACACCCGCCGGGCGGGTCAGGGCGACGGTCAGGGCGCCCATCCAATCGGGGCGTGAACTCACAAGTTCCAGGACAGCCATGTCGTATCGATTACCCCTCAACGGTCCAGTTCATGGCAGATATCCGTCCAGTGCAGCGACGTACCGCTCAATAGAGCGGCGGACGATACCGCTGCCGTCCGCCTCGATGACGGCTCCCCACCATGCGCCATAGATCTTCTCGAATGTAAACGGGGCCAACGCGGCGCCCACGGCCTGCACCGACGCGGCCGGCAGCGGGATGTGGTTCGGGAACGAGTACATGAACGCCACCCACCGGCGATCCGGGATCACCTGCACGATGTCGCCCGTGAACAAGTCGCCTGAGCGGTGCAGGACGGTCCCGCCCGCGAAGTGCCCACCGCAGCGGATCAACGTCATCCCGGCGCCGAGGTCATACGTGTCGCCCGACCAGTACTCGATGCACGCGTCCGGCCGCATGACCCACTCACGGTCGTCCTCGTGCAGTAGGACCGGGCAGTCGAAGGCCCGCGCCCACTCGACCATGGACGAGTAGTAGTGCGGGTGCGAGATCGCGATCGCGCGCAACGAGCCGACGCGCTCGATCGTCTCGTCGTCGAGCAGCGTGACGCAGTCCCAGAGGACATCCTCGAGGAGCAGCGCGCGCTGCCCGATGCCGAACTTGGGCTCGGTCCCGATCCCCAGGATGCCGTGGTCGTCGTCGAACCGGTTGTGGTGATCGGCCCGCAGCGCCTCCAGCGACGTCCACGCCTGCCCGGACACCGGCACGTACTGCCGCGGGTCCTCACAGACGGGGCACGAGGCCACCGCAGCGCCGTACTGCACCCCGCAGGTGACGCAGATGGCGTAGCTCACGCACTCGATCCTGTCAGCTTTGGACGCCGTGAGCCGCGAGTTCATGATCGGCATCGGCATCCTCAACGCCACCCAGGCGTTGCTCGTCCTGCTTCCCGGGGCGGGCATCCCGGCGTGGCTGAACCGCTTCAAGACGAAGCTCTGGGCGCTGATCGCGCCC
The DNA here is from genome assembly GCA_027587225.1 of Solirubrobacter taibaiensis. Classification (GTDB taxonomy): domain Bacteria; phylum Actinomycetota; class Thermoleophilia; order Solirubrobacterales; family Solirubrobacteraceae; genus Solirubrobacter; species Solirubrobacter taibaiensis. Next base: position 73,889 of record JAPDDQ010000017.1, on the reverse strand, counting down.
GTCTCCATCGCGCTCGTCGTCGCCGCGATCGCGCTCGTCCCGGAGGTCGCGGACGGCCTCACGTGGTTCGCGCTGCTGCTCGTGCCGCCGGGCGCGGTGCTCGCGCTCGGCTGGGCGATGCGCGGCGCCAAGCCGGTCTACGGCCTGATCGCGGTCGCCGCGTTCATCTTCGCGCTCACCGACGTGAACTCCGCAGCCGGAGAAGCCGCCGCGGCCTTCCTGACCGCCCTGTCGTGCATCACCGTCGGCCGCCTGCTCGCGGGCCTCGTGCCGGCGGCGCCGCTGAAACTCGGCATCGTCGCCATGGCGGTCATCGACTTCATCCTCGTGTTCGGCAACCAGCTCCAGGGCCCGAACGCGACGCTCAACGCCGCCGTCCCCGCCCCCGGGCTCCCGCAGCTGCAGTTCCTGGACGTGACGTGGGCGCGGATGGGTTATGGAGACGTGTTCGTGGCCGGCCTGCTCGGCGGCGTCCTGGCGGCGCAACGCAAGCGGCAGGCCCCGGCGGCACTGCTGGTGTTCGGGCTGTGCTGCGCGTGGGACCTGCTGTTCCTGCACTTCAATACGCTGCCCGCGACGGTGCCGATCGGCGTCGCGATCATCCTCCTGGAGCTCAAAGACCGTGCCTCATCCGCCCGCCCCGTGGCATCTGAACGGTGAGCTCGTCGTCGTGCCCGCGCTCACGAGCGCGCGGCAGCTCGGCGGGGTGATGCTGGCCAACTACACGTCCGGCACGCTCGTCTACCGCGAGCTGATCGTGTTCTCGCACGCCACCGCCCGCGGGATGGTCGTGAGCCACATCTACGTCGACAGCGAGCAGTCGCTGAGCGGCGGGCACGAGATCTGGCAGCTGCCGAAGGAGCTGGCGGAGTTCGAGTACGGCGACCGCACGTTCACCGCACGCCAGGGCGAGACGACGCTCCTGCACGCGAAGCTGCGCCGCCGCCGCGGCGGGCTCCCGATCGTCATCCCGACCCCGATCACGAGCCCGGCGGGCCAGACGATCGGCCGCGCACGCATCAAGGCGGCGCCGGCGCTGGTGGACCTGCAGATCCCGCACAACAGCCCGTTCGCCCACCTGGGCCTGGCCGGTCGCCACGTCGCGCTGGCCGGCGACGACCTGCGCCTGCACATGCCGAAGCCGCGAGTTCGCGAGGCGCTCGCACCCTGACGGCGCCCGCCGAACTCGCCCAAGCATCGCCCCCTGGGCGATGCGACACACTGAAGCGCGTGCGCCACTTCCTGCGTCCCCTCTTCGACCGCGTCGTCGTCAAGGAACTCGAGCCCGATCGCATTCGCCAGTCCGGACTGCTCGTCCCGGCCGGCACGCACGAGCCGCCGCCGCAGCACGGGATCGTGCTCGCCGTCGGCCCGGGCCTGGACTGGTGGGAGAGCGCGGGGATCACGATGCCGGTCAAGCCCGGCGACCACGTCGTCTTCCCCGCCAGCGCCGGGGCGTGGGTGGAGGTCGACGAAGAGCGGCTGCTGGTCTGCCGCGTCGGTGAGCTCCTGGGCGTGCTGGACGAGGTGGCGGACGAGGTGCCGGCGTGATCGAAGACCTCGGGCACGGCATCCACCGCTGGGAGCTGCGCCACCCCGAGTGGCACCCGGGCGAGTTCGGGGCGAAGGTCGGCGCGTACCTCGTCCACGAGGGCAGGAACACGGTCCTGATCGACCCGCTGCTCGACGACGAGGTCACCAAGGCGCTCGACGACCTCGTCCAGGGCGAGGTCGTCATCGCGATCACCATCCCCTACCACGTGCGCAGCTGCGTCGAGGCGCTGGAGCGCTGGGGCGGGACGCTGGTCGGCCATCCCGACATCGCCAAGCGCCTGCCCGAGGGCACGCCGGTCCACGGCGACGAGGACCTCCCGCTCGGCCTCACGATGCACAAGCTGAGCCGCGGCAAGGAGCGCCCGCTCGAGCTGCCGCGTACGAAGGCGCTCGCGTTCGGCGACCGCATCGTCGGCGCCGAGGGCGGACTGCGCTACTGGATGAACGACCCGATCACCGACAAGCGGCGCACCTGGTACCGCAAGACCGGCGCGCCCGGGCTGCAGGGCCTGCTCGACATCGACTTCGAGCACGCACTCGTCACCCACGGCGACCCGGTCATGAAATCGGGCAAGGCCGCGCTCGAGGACGCACTGAGCGGCGACCCTTGGTATCACCGCGGGTCATGAGCGATCACGTCTACAAGACCGTCGAGATCACGGGCACCTCGCCCGACGGCGTCCAGGCCGCCATCGACCGGGCGCTGAGCAAGGCCGGCGAGTCGCTGCGCAACATCGATTGGTTCGAGGTCACGGAGATCCGCGGCGCACTCGTGGAGGGCGCCACGCACTACCAGACCACGCTCAAGATCGGGTTCCGGCTCGAAGGCTGAAACGGACGGGGGCGCCCTACCAGAGGACGCCCCCGGCCTACCTAGTTCCGCGCCGCCGCCGCACGCCGGGCCGCCGCCCGCCGTGCTTTGCGCTGCGCGGCCGTCGCCGTCCGTGAGGACGAGGACGTCGTCGACGTCGATTCCGTCGTCGACCCCGGGTAGGTGCCCGGGTAGTCGCCGCCGGCCGAGCCGTCGCGGTCGCAGGCGTAAGCGCTACCCGCCCCCGCGAGGACGAAGGCGACGCTCGTAGCGGCCACGGCCAGTGGCCGCCGTGCCTGGGTCATGTGGGGTCCTCCTTGGTGGATGAACATGACGCGCTGAACGGTCGCGGCTCAGGCTCGGAGATCCCTGAGAGTCGGCTGAGGAAGCTTCAGCACGACCGTCTGGGACGCCTTCACCGGCGTGCTCGACCGCACGGTCAGCGAGACGCGCCGGACCGACGCGCGCCGCAGCTTCGTGAGCACCGTCTTCGACACCCGGATCTTCACGGTGGTGCCGTACTGGCGGGCGCCGTAGCGGCGGATCGTCTTCCCGCCGGCACGCAGCGAGGCCTTCACCGTCCCCGCGCACGGTTTGAGGGAGCACGTGCCGCGCAGGATCAGCCGCCCCTTCGACCACGACGCCTTCCACGTGACGCCCGGCGAGGCGGTGGCGCCCGTCTTGGGCATCGCCGCCGCCAGCGCCGCGTAGCTGGGCCGCGCGCTCCCGTCCGGCCGGATCAGGCCCGCGTCGAACTGCGCCGTCGCCGACGTCTGCCACTGGTAGACGTACAGGCGCGTGATGCGCGGCCGCGTGCTGGCCAGCGTGAACGCCGCGGTCACCGCCCGCGCCGCGCGCGCCTCGTCGTGCGCGAGCAGGACCCGGGCCGCGGCGTCGCGGCGCACCACGATCCCGCCCGTCTCCTCCACCCACAGCGTCCCGGTCGTGTTCGCGAGCACGGCGTCGGTGCCGCTCGTGGTCCCGTACGTGACGTCGGCGTAGTTGTGCAGGCCCCACAGATCGGCGCTCGTCACGGCCTGGAAGCGCCGCAACCAGTTCACGTAGGAGCCGCTGTCGAGCACGTCGCCCGCGACCACCGTGCACGAGGCGCACGCCGCCTTGAGCTCCTGGTAGTAGCCGGCGACGGCTTCCGGCCGCGTCGCCGTGGGCTGGGAGACGTGGTTGGCCTCGTTCCAGGTGCTGTACGTCCGTACCTGCGGGAAGCGGGCGATGAACGCGGCGACATTCGCCCTGTACGTCGCGCGCGACGGCAGCGTGCACGGAGCGGACGGGCAGCGGTCGGAGCTGAGGTGCTGGAACGCGATGTGTGGCTCCAATCCGGCGGCCCGCGTCGCCGCGAGCCACGCCGCCACTTTGTCCGGCTCCGAGGTGGCCGCGTCGTAGGGCACGATCATCCGGGCCGCCTTCAGGCCGAGCGACCGCATCCGCGGGTCCGCGAACGCGGCTGGTTGCTGGTCGCCGATCCCGACCGTGAGCGCGGCGAGCGCCAGTGCGAGCATCCGCCCGAAGCTATGGCCGCCGTCGCAACACGGCGTAAGAGCTAGCTGAGAGCGGGCGCCTCGAACGCGTAGTGCACGTCCGTGAGCTGCTCGGAGACCTCCCACAGCCGGCGCGCGGCGGCCTCGTCGCGCGAGTGCGTGCTCCCCTTGGTGAGCTTCGGCGGCCCGACTGTCTCCATCCGCTTGCTCGGCCCGACGAACGCGCCCCCGGGCACGCCGGGAGCGGTCGCGGCGTAGAGCATCGGCAAGGCGCCGTCCGCGCTCGACTGCGCGCCGAGCTTCACGCCCAGGCCCATGATCTTCTCCTGCAGCGTCGCGCCGCCGATCTGCGCGCCCTTGCTGTGCAACTCGGTGGCGGCGTAGCCGGGGTGTGCCGCGAGGCTGAGCAGGTCTGATCCGGCGGCGGTTGCGCGCCGCTGCAGCTCGAACGCGAACAGCAGGTTGGCCAGCTTGGAGTGCCCGTAGGCGAACCAGCGCCGGTACTTGCGGTCGCCCTGCAGATCGTCGAAGTCCAGCCCGCCCATCTTGTGCATGTTCGAGGACATCGTCACCACGCGCGGGGCGTCCGCCAGCGCCAGGCTGCCGAGCAACAGGCCGGTGAGCGCGAACGGGCCGAGGTGGTTGGTCCCGAACTGCAGCTCGAAGCCGTCGGCCGTCTCCCGCCGCGGCGGCGCCATCACGCCGGCGTTGTTGAGCAGCAGGTCCACCCGGTCGGGGGCGGCGTACGCGAACGCGCGGATCGAATCCAGGCTCGCCATGTCCACGAGGCGCAGCTCGAAGTCGGCGTCCGGCGCTTCGGCGCGCATGCGTGCGAGGGCCGCCTCACCGCGACCGGCATCGCGGCAGGCGAGGATGGTGTGGGCTCCGGAGCGGCCGAGGGCGAGCGCAGCGTGGTAGCCGATTCCGCTGTTGGCGCCGGTGACGATCGCGGTACGGCCTTCCTGGCTGGGCATGTCCGCGGTGGTCCAGTTGCTCATGGCGCACCCTATCCGCAATAGGGTCCCGTAGGTGCACAACGCTTTCACGGGCGCCGCGCTCGATCGGGTGGGCGATTCGCGGCGCCGGGATCTTGACTGGCTCGCGGCGCAACTCGAGCATCCAGGCGCCCGCGCCGTCGTCGCCGGCGACCGCGGGCTGCGGATCGCCGAGGACCGGTTGGAGCTTGTCCCGCTGGCCGAGCTCGACGGCGGCGAGCCGCTGTTTCTGGGCTTCGACTCAGCCGGGCCCGTGTTCGCCTACGACGAGGACCCGCCACGCGACGGGCGCGTGCCGATGGTCGGTAGCGGTGGCGTGCGCGGCGAACCGCCGAAGGATGCCTCCGGCGACCGGATCCCCTTGCGCCAGGCCGCGGCGCGGTTCTCACGCGCGGACGGCGGGCTCGCCGCATACACCGCGGCGTTGCTGAATTGGCATCGCCGCCACCGCTACTGCTCCGCGTGTGGGCACGCGAGCGACGTGATCGAGGGCGGTCTCACGCGGCTGTGCCCGAACTGCGGCGCCGAGCATCACCCGCGCACCGACCCGGTCGTGATCATGCTCGTCGTCGACGGCGACCGCCTGCTGCTCGGCCGCCAGGCGGTGTGGCCGACCGGGCGTTACTCCGCGCTCGCGGGGTTCGTGGAGCCGGGTGAGTCGCTCGAGGAGGCTGTCGCGCGCGAGGTGCACGAGGAGTCCGGCGTGCGCGTCGGTCGGGTGGATTACATCGCTTCGCAGCCCTGGCCCTTCCCCGCGAGCCTGATGCTGGGCTTCTCGGCGACGTACGAGAGCGGCGAGGCCGCCATCGGGGACGAGGAGCTCCAGGACGTGCGCTGGTTCACACGCGCCGAGATCGAGGCCGCCGCGGCCGCGCCCGAATCCGAGAACTGGGGCACGCCAGGCGATCCCGGCGGCGAGCTGGCGCTCCCGCCGCGGCTGGCGATCGCCCGGGTGCTGATCGAGCATTGGCTTGCACAGACGCGGCCAGAGGCTTACCGTTAAGCCAGGGTGACGCTGGAGGGCTGGATCTTCATGGTCGGTCTCCGAGTCTTCGACATCGGGGCGCTCGTCGTGTGGCTCGTGTGGTTCTTCCGACTGCGCGACGACGACGATGACGACGGCGACGATTTCCGTCGCGGGAAAGACGACGGCAACGAGCCGGAGGAGCCGACCGGCGGCGGTGGCCTGAAGCTGCCGCTGCCCGATTCCAAGCCTTGGGGCGCGCGCCGCCGTGACCACCGCGGCGATCGTCGCGGGGCCCCGCTGACCGCGCGCCGCGGCACGCCGCATCGCACGCCGACGCGGACGCCGGTCCGCGGCCCGCACAAGTAGACGAACGTCGGGTTCATCCGGCCGGACGTGACGCCATAATTATGAGTGATGGCTGATCGGAGTCGGTGCCCCAACTGCAAAGAGCCTGTGAGCCCCTTCGCGGCGGGCTGTGCCATCTGTGGCACGGACCTGGACACGCGGCGCTGGGACGCGGGACCTGGGGTGGGGAATCGCGTCGGCTCGTGGTTCTCCGCGCTCGGCAACGGCCCGTCGCTGCGGGGGCCGTGGGTGTGGCTGATCGTGTTCCTGTTGTTCTTCGGCGGGCCGTTGTTCGCCGTGCTGTTCTTCTGGCTCTGACCCCGGAATAGCGCCCAGCCGCCCGGCGTCTAGCGGGCTATGCGCTTTCTCTTCGCCAGTACGCGCGGCGCCGCTCACATCGCGCCGCTGGTCCCGTTCGCGCTCGCCTGCAAGCGCGCCGGACACGACGTGATCGTCGCCGCACCGCACTCCGCGTGGGAGCACGTCGCCCGCGCCGGGCTGCCGTTCGCGGGCTTCGACTTCCCGTCGGACGAGGAGATCAGCCCGATCTGGGCGCGCGTGAAGGCTTCCACCGACCCCGGCGAGCAGAACCGGATCGTCCGCGGCGAGTTGTTCGAGGGGGCGTATGCCCGCGACGCCTACCCGGGCCTGCTCGCGCTCGCCCGCCGGATGCGGCCCGACGCGATCCTGCACGAGACCGAGGAGCACGCCTCGCCCCGCGTCGGCGAAGTGCTCGGGTTGCCGGTGTGGAGGATCGAGTGCTACCTCGGGCCCCAGGTCACCGAGGACGGACCGTTCCTGACGCTCTCGCCCGCGGCATTCGATCCGCGGCCGGGCGCCGTGCGCTTCCGCGTGCGCTCCCAGCGCGAGGCGCCGCTGCAGGATTGGTGGAACGGCTCCCGCGCGCCGCTGGTGTACGTCTCCTTCGGCTCGACCGCGGCCGGCAACGGGTACTTCCCGGCGCTGTACCGCGCGGCGGCCAAGGCGCTCGGTGGGCTCGACGTGCGCGTGTTGATGACGTTGGGCACCGAGGTCGAGGCTGGGGAGCTGGGGCCGGTGCCCGCGAACGTGCACGTCGAGCGCTGGGTGCCGCAGGCGGCCGTGATGCCCCAGGCGGCGGCGATGGTCGGGCACGGCGGGTCGGCGTCGACCCTCGCCGCGATGGCCGCGGGCGTGCCGCTGGTGTCCGTGCCGCTGTACGCCGATCAGCCGTGGAACGCGGCCCGGGTGGCCGCGCTCGGCGCGGGGATCACGCTGGAAGGCGTCGACGGCTTGGCGGACGCGGTGCGCGCGGTGCTCGGCGACCCGCTGTATCGCGACGGCGCGGCGCGCATCGCGCGGGAGATCTCGACACACGCGCCGGTCGACGACATGCCGTGGTTCCTGCGAACCGCGACGGACTCGAGGCGCGCCGCTTAGCTTTTGCGGAGTGCTGCTCGCTCTCCTCGCGCTGGCCTTCACCACTCCCGCCCACGCCGACATCCGCGTGTATGACGTCCCGTCGGGGACCGTCCGGACCTTCGAAGACGACCTGCACGCCTGGACCCCCGACGGCGCCGGCCTGCTCATCTCCCGCGGCGGCCGGGCGCTTCGCCGGATCGACCTCGCGACCGGGTCCGTCGCCCCGGCGCCGGAGACGAAGGCGTTCGCCGGACCGCTCGGCCACTGGATCTCGGTGGACTTCGACTACGCCGCACTGCACGCTCCGGACGGTCGCGAGCTGGCGCGGTTCCGGACGTCGTCGGGGCTCGGCGACACGCCGGACCACGCTTGGACCCACGATGGCGCCCGCTTCACGGTGGCCACCGACTATGGGCTGTGGGTCGTCGACACCGCCACGGGGCAGACGCTCGTGCACCGGACAGGCGAGACCTACCTGACCGAGCAGGCGTTCGCGCCCGACGGCTCGGCAGTCCTGGTCACCCGAGGACGCCGCGTGTTGCGCGTGGACGTGCCGTCGGGGCGCGTGACCCCGGTCTACACGGCCCGCGAGATGCTGCCGCCCGCCGCGTGGAGCGCAGCGGGCCGGATCGCGATCACGACGGAGCACCGAATCCTCGCGCCCGGCGCTCGCTCGATCCGCGTGGATACGCGGCCAGTCGACCCGGCGCTGTGGAGCGCCGACGGCGGCACCCTGCGCTTCTTCCTCGCCCAGCCCGAGGCCTGCAGCGCCCCGGCGTTCGGGCTGGCGGTGGCGGCCCCGGGCGAGGCTCCGCGGATACTCGTCAAGCCCGCCGAGCGGGAACTCGGAGCAGCGCTGTGGTCTCCCGTCGCGCCGCTACTGGCGGTCGACGTGCGCGACGTCAGTGAGCCGGCCCGCGGGAAACGGCGCCCGTGGCCGAAGCGGATCTCCCGGCACTACTCGATGTACACGGCGCGTGGCGACGCGGCGATGCGCCGGCTCGTCGTCCGCGCGTCCCGGTCGCTGAAGCGGGGCGACGGGCGCGAGCAGGTGCTCGCGCAGGTGCGGCTGGATTTCGCGCGCGTGGCGGGGCGGTTTGCGGGCGCGCAGGACACGGCGGTGCGCGAGCGGCTCGCTGATGAGCTGGATCGGTGGCTCGTCGCGGCGGGGTTCGTGGCGATCGAGGCGCTCGACGAGGTCACTTGTTGAGGTCGGCGGCGGTCAGCTGACCGCTGTACGGCCCGCGCCCCGTGAGATTCGCCGCGCCCGCCCGGGCCGCGAACTTCAGGGCGTCGTCGATCGAGTACCCCGCGCCGAGGCCGAACGTGAACCCCGCGGCGAACGTGTCGCCCGCGCCGTACTCGTCGACGAGCGGGCCAGGCAGCTCGGCGACCTCGAAGCGGCCGTCGCCTTCACGGCCGGTCCAGGTCCCGCCTTCCTTGCCGGCGGTGGTGATGATCAGGTGCGGCTTGGGGTCGATCGTCTCTGGGTCGACCTGCTCGAGGCGGTCCTTGCCCGAGCCGACCAACGCGTCGAGTTGCACGCCGGCCAAGGACGCCACGGCGCGGGGTGTCGCGACGAGCAGCTCGCCGCGCCGGGCCTCGCGCATGGCGGCGTTGTCCCCGCCGGACACGAAGACGGCGGCGGCGCCGTCGATGCGCTCCCACGGGAGATCGTCCGCGCCGACCGGTGCGTGCCGCTCCCCCACGATCGAGATCGTGCGCTCGCCGTCGTCGTCGAGGTGGACGAAGCCCCAGCGCTGCATGGCGTCGCGCGGCGCGGCGTGGACGCGCACGCCCAACTCGCCCAATCGATCCGCTGCCGCCCGGCCGCGCCAGTCATCGCCGAGCGCGGTGAAGAAGTCGACGTCCCCGCCGCTCAGCTTCGCCAGCTGGACGGCCACGACCGCCGCGCTACCGGCGGCCTCGGAGAACCACTCGGTGGCGTCGATGATCTCGCCCGGCTCCGGCACGTGGCTGAAGCGCCCGAACTCGATCCACTCGACGTGGCCGACCACCGCGAACCGGGTCATGCGCGCAGCTTCGCGGCCGCGAACTCGCGCATCCCGGCCTCGAAGTCCTCAGTGGCATCGAAACCGAGCTCGACCCGGGCCTTGTCGGCGGACGCGAACACGTGCCGCACATCTCCCCCGCGCCACTCGCCCGTAATCACGGGTTCGGGGCCGTCGGTCGCGCGGGCCAGCGCCGCGGCCATGTCCCCCACGCTCCGTGGCGTGCCCGAGCACACGTTGAACGCGCCCGCGACGCGGTTCTCCAGCGCCAGCACGTTCGCGCGGGCGACGTCGCGGACGTGCACGAAGTCGCGCCTCTGACCGCCGTCCTCGAACACCCGCGGCGCCTTGCCGGCGGCCAGCGAGGAGCGGAAGATCGAGGCGACGCCCGCGTACGGGGTGTCACGGGGCATCCGTGGCCCGTAGACGTTGTGATAGCGCAGCGCGGTGACCGGGGCGCCCGTCTCCCGGGCGTACGCGCTGGACAGGTGCTCCTGCGCCAGCTTGGTCGCGGCGTAGACGCTGCGCGGGTCCAGCGGCGCGTCCTCCGGGACGGACTCGGGCACCAGCGAGCGCGAGCAGATCGGGCACGGCGGCTCGAAGTTCCCGCCGTCCAACTCCGACGCGGCGCGCGGGCCGGGCTGGACGATCCCGTGCTCGTCGCACCGGTAGCGCCCCTCGCCGTAGACGACCATGCTGGACGCGAGCACGAGCGGCACCGGATTGCGCGCCAGCACGCGAATGAGCTGCGCCGTCGCGAGGTCGTTGTGGGAGACGTAGTCGGCGATGTCGCCGAGGTCGAGCCCGAGGCCGACCATCGCGGACTGGTGGCAGACGGCCGAAGCGCCCTCCACGGCCGCCGCGATCGTCTCCAGATCGCGCACGTCGCCCTCGATCAGCTCGGCGCGCGGGTCGAGGTAGTCGGGCCGCTCGCGGTGCGCGGCCTCCAGGAGCATGTCGAGCACGCGCACGTCATGCCCGCGCTCGAGCAGGGCGTCGACGATGTGGGAGCCGATGAACCCGGCTCCGCCGGTCACGAGGATCACGCCGCGCCAGGCTATACCGTCCCGCCGCGTGCCCGACGTGATCCTGCCGGTCCTCAATGAACGCGACGCGCTCCCGTGGGTGCTCGAGCGGATGCCGGACGGCTACACGCCGATCGTGGTCGACAACGGGTCCACGGACGGGTCGGGCGAGCTCGCGGCCTCGCTCGGCGCGCGCGTGGTGACCGAGCCCACCCCGGGGTTCGGGGCCGCGTGTTACGCCGGATTGACGGCGGCGACGGCCGAGATCGTGTGCTTCATGGACTGCGACGCGTCCTTTGACCCGACCGAGTTGCCGAAGGTCTCAGACCCGGTCGCGCTTGGCAACGTGGACCTGATGCTCGGCGCGCGCCGGCCCACCGCGCGCGGCGCCTGGCCGATCCATGCCCGCGCCGCCAACACCGTGCTCGCGCTCGAACTTCGCCGTCGCACCAAGGTCAAGCTGCGCGACATCGGCCCCATGCGCGCCGCCCGACGTGAGGCGCTGCTCGGGCTCGGCATCCGCGACCGTCGCTTCGGCTGGCCGCTGGAAATGGTGCTGCGGGCGGCGGATGCGGGCTGGCGAATCGGGGAAGTCCCGGTGGCGTATCACCCGCGCGACGGCGAGTCCAAGGTCACGGGAACGCTCAAGGGCACCGCCCGAGCGGTCAAAGACATGAGCAGTGTTTTGCGCGAATGAGTGATCCAGGAAGGCTTGGGGCACGCTAGAAGTTCAGTGGGACCTGTACTTCTCGTGATCGCCAAAGAGCCGATTCCTGGTCGGGTTAAGACTCGTTTGACCCCACCGCTGGAGCCGGAACAGGCGGCCGCGCTCGCACGCGCGGCGTTGTCGGACACCCTCGCCGCCGCGGTCGCCGCGCGCGGAGCCGCCCGCCGCGTCATCGCCCTCGACGGCGAACCGGGTCCGTGGCTTCCATCGGGCTTCGAAGTCATCCCGCAACGCGGTGACGGCCTGGAAGAGCGTCTGGCCCACGCGTTCGAGGACGTCGGCGAGCCCGCCTTCCTCGTCGGCATGGACACGCCGCAGATCACACCCGCCCTGCTCGAGCAGGGCCTCCGCGCGGTCGCCGCAGGCGGCACCGCGTTCGGCATGGCGCTCGACGGCGGCTACTGGTGCATCGGCCTGCAGCCGGGCGACCACCCCGTCTTCACCGACGTCCCGATGAGCACGGAACGCACCGGCGCCGTGCAGCTCGCCCGCATGCGTGCGCGAGGCCTCACGCCGGCGATCCTGCGGCCGCTGCTCGATGTCGACACCATCGACGACGCCCGCGCGGTCGCCCAAGAAGCGCCGAACACCCGGTTCGCGAACGCGCTCGCCGAATTCTCCATCGAACAGGGCATAGCCGCATGACGGCGTCGCATGACTCGCGCTGCGCGCTCGCATGCTTGGGCGGGAACTCGCCTGACGGCTCGCTCCCGCGGGAGTCGATCCTTTGACAGCGGTTGATCGTGATGACCTCGTCGGACTCGACGAGGCGCGGACCCCTACGCGCCGCTTCCTCCGGCCCGCCGAGGACGCGTCCGCGCTGCCCGCCGACGCGCTCTACGGGCGCCTGCTCGCCAGCGCGGTCCAGCACCTCGACGGGGACGGCCCGCCGCCCATGGCGCGAATCCGGCGCGCGGACGGCGCGCTCGAGCCGCTCCCGCTCGACCGCTGGCTCGCGCCCTGCGACGCGGCCGACGAGGCCATCCTGGCTTCGATCGACGCGCCGGTGCTCGATCTCGGCTGCGGCCCGGGTCGCCACCTCGCCCGGCTGCGCGAACTCGGCAAGGACGGGCTGGGTGTCGATCTCTCTCCGGTCGCCGTGGAGGTCGCGCGCGGGCGCGGCGCCACCGCGATCAACGGGTCGCTGTGGGACGCGGTGCCCGGCACGTACGCGACAGTGCTGCTGCTGGACGGCAACATCGGGATCGGTGGGAACCCGGTGGCGCTGCTCAAGCGGGCCGGCGAGCTGCTCGCGCCCGGCGGCGCGATCGTCGTCGAGACGGGTGACCACACGAAGCGCGTGCGGGTGCGGATCGAGGCGCCCGACATGGTCTCGGAGTGGTTCAGATGGGCGTGGGTCGAGGCCGATGATGCGGCCGCGATCGCTGAGCGGGCGGGGTTCCGGGTCACGGACAGCCGGGAGCTGTTCGGGCGCACCTTCGTAACGCTCAGGCGTTTGTAGGGACAAGACTCCCGTGCCACCCAAATTGCTTCGCCAGGCCCCGCCCGGACCGTTCCGCGAGGGCTTCTTCCGCTCGCCGATCCGCGGGCCGGTCCTCACCGGCATCCTCGGCACGATCCTGCTCGTGCTGGTCGGGATCGTCGCCACCACGGGCTTTTTGAGCCACATCGCGTACATGCCGGACCTGCCCGGCAACGCGATCGTCCCCGCCGACCGCGACTTCCCGTTCACGTTCGACTGGCCGACGTCGCCGAGCTGGCTGTACGCGCTCAACCAGGGCCTGCACACCAACGTCGGACTCATGGTGATCCCGTTCCTGCTGGCCAAGCTGTGGTCGGTCTTCCCGAAGCTGTTCAAGTGGCCGCCGGTGACCGGCCCGGCGGACGCGATCGAGCGCCTGTCGATCGCGCTGTTGGTCTCGAGCTCGGTCTTCCAGCTGGCCACGGGCGTCGCCAACGCGCAGTACTGGTACCCGTTCAAGTTCAACTTCGTGGTCGCGCACTACTACGGCGCGATCGTGTTCGTGGCGTCGCTCGCGATCCACGTGATCATCAAGATGCCGATGGTCCTCCGTGTCTACAAGGACCGCGAGTGGATCAAGCCGATCCGCCAGGACCTGGACGAGCCGACGATCTCCCGCCGCGGCGTGATCGCCTTCGCCGGCGCGGGTGCGCTCACGCTGCTGCTCGGCAACGTCGGCCAGTCGATCGGCGGCCCGCTGCGCAAGACCGCGCTGTTCGCGCCGCGCCGCGACAGCGGCTTCCCGGTCAACAAGACCGCCCGCGCCGCCGGCATCACGCCCGCGATGACCGGGCCGGACTACCAGCTCGTGTTGCGCGCGGGCGACCAGGTCACCGCCTTCACGCGCGAGGACCTCCTCGCCCTCCCCCAGCACACCGCGACGCTCCCGATCGCGTGCGTCGAAGGCTGGAGCACCACGCAGGAGTGGCAGGGCGTGAAGCTGTCGGAGCTCGCGCGGCGGGCCGGCGCACCCGGTGCGTCCCAGGTGCTCGTCGAGTCGCTCCAAGAGGGCGGCGTGCTGCGCCGCGCCTCGCTCTCCGGCGACCAGATCGCGGCCGACGACTCGATGCTCGCGCTCAAGGTCAACGGCGAGGACCTCTCGCCCGATCACGGCTACCCGGCGCGCGTCATCGTCCCCGCGCTGCCCGGCGTGCACAACACGAAGTGGGTCGGGGAGATGACGTTCCGCGCATGAGGCTCTGGCTCGCCCATCTGATCTTCCTGCCGCTCGCCGCCTGGGCGCTGATCACCGTCTTCGACTTCCGCGCGGCCTCGAACGTGGCGCTGTGGTTCGTCGGCGCCGTGATCGTCCACGACCTGCTCATCCTGCCGCTCTACTCCGCGGCCGACCGCGCCGGCCGGCTCGCGCTACCGGGCACGCGCATCAACTACGTGCGCATCCCCGCCGGGCTCTCCCTGCTCGTGCTGCTGGTCTTCTGGTCCACGATCCGCGGCAAGGGCGCAGGCACCTACACGCGGGTGAGCGGCCTCGAGTGGGACGGCTACGGCACGCGCTGGCTGCTCGTCACCGCGGCGCTGTTCGCGATCTCGGCGGTCGTCTACTTCGTGCGGGGCAGAAGCACCGGCCGCCAACCCGCCTTGTAGTGCACGACGCCATCCCGGAGGGTGATGTCCAGCGCCCAGCGCTCACGATCGAAGGCGATCGCATACGGTCCGCCGACCAGATGAACGCGGCGGATGAGCTGGAACGGCGTGCGCCGGTAGACGAGCAGGGCCTCGCCGAGCGAATCGATGACGTAGGTCGCGTCCTTGCCGTCCGTGACCATCGCGGTCGGCCCGATGCCCGCGGGCTGCGTCGCGACCCGCTTGCCCGTGCTCGTGTCGTAGATCTCCACCGTCCGCTCGCGGCCGCACAGCACCGCGAGCCGCGTCTCCTGCGCCAGCCACTGCGTGGCGAGTTGGTCACGGCACTTGGCGAGCTTGGGCGCGCCGGCGACCATGTTCGCGGCGACCGGCGGCCCGGCCGGGTCGGGCAGGTCCGCCTCGGCCATGGATCCGCAGCCGGCGAGCAGGACGAGCAGTAACGGTGCGAATCGGCGCATTCCTCAAGCAGCATGCCACGCCGCTGGCCGCTTCAATCCTCGCTGCGCTCACCGTGTTCATCGGATTGTGGGAAGACGGCCATGGGCGCCTGCTCGGCGTCCCGCACCCGCCGTTCATCGGCGCGTGGGGTCCGAAGGCGACGCTCTGGCTGCTGCTGGCGATCCCGTGCTTCGCCGCGGGCGTCGCGCTCGTCAAGCCGCTCCTGAAGGCCAAGTCGCTCGTGTTCGCAGTGGGGATCTTCGGGCTCACGCTCGTGCTGCGGGTCGTCCTGTTCGCTTCCCGCAACGGCGGCGACTTCGACCGCGCGCTCGCCGTCCTCCCGCGCGGCGAGGGCAAGAACGAGTACCTGCCGACGCTGGCGGCGTTCGAGTACGGCACGCGCTTCGTGCTCGACCGCTTCGCCGAGCTCGTCCCCGCTTTGCCCGTGCACAGCGCCGGCCACCCGCCCGGCCTCGTGATCACCATGAACTTCCTCGGCCTGAACACCGGCATGCGGCTCGCGTGGTTCTGCATCATCGTCGGCGCGCTCTCCGCGCCGCTCACCTACGTGCTGGCCAAGCGGCTCTTCGACGACCGGGTCGCCCGGATCGCGGGCATCCTCGCCGCCTTCTCCCCGGCGATGCTGCACTTCGGCGCCGTCTCGCCGGACGCCGTCTACCTCACGCTCGGCCTGCTCGCCGCCATCCCGCTGATGTCCGGCCGGATCGTGCTGGGTGCGATCGCCCTCGCCGTGGTGACGATGTTCGCCTGGAGCGAGCTCGCGATCGGCGCCTGGGCGACGATCCTCGTCCTCACCCGGGACGGCTTCAAACCGGCGTTGAAGCTGGCGGTGGCCTGCGGGATCGCGTTGCTCGGCACCCAGGCGCTGCTCGCGATCAGCACCGGCTGGGACCCGATCGGCACCTTCCACGCCACGCACGACGTCTACACGATCGGCATCGCGAGCCGTCGCCCGTACTGGTTCTGGCTGCTGGGCTCCCCTACCGCGTTCTTCCTCATCCTCGGCGCGCCGATCGCCTGGCTCGCGTTCGCCCGCCTGCAGCAACGCGCCCCGGAGGCGATCGCGATCCTCGCCGTGATCGCCGTCGCCGCGCTCGCCGGCTTCACGAAGGCCGAGACCGAGCGCATCTGGCTCTTCCTGATCCCGCTCGTGTGCCTCGCCGCGGCGCCGGCCGTCCGCCGGCCGACGCTGCTGGTCGGCGTGCTCGCCGTGCAGGCCGTGGTCTACGAGCTGCTGTTCGACACGCTGTGGTGAGCCGCGCGGCGCCCGGCGAGTAGCCGCGCGTCGCTGCGCAGTGTCCACTGCTCGACGTAGGCGTCGGCGGAATCCGAGTCCGGCCCGATCAGGCCCGGCGCCAGCAGGCGCCGCGGCCCCGTGTAGTCGCCGCCGGGAGCGACGGGCCGCGGCCCGACGAAGCTCATCCGACCTCGCAAGACCGTCAACAGCAGTGGGAGCTCACGCGCGCCCGCTCGCTCGAGCCAACGCCCGACGGCACCGCCGGGGAGCGCGCGGAAGCGGACCAACGTGAGCGTCCGCCCATCTCGGCCCAGCCGCTGGCGCCGTTCGATCATGCCCTCGCCCGCGAACCCGAGCAGTAGGAGCACGGCGAGAAACAGCGGGACGAGAGCCACGAGCATCGCCAGCGCGAGGACCACGTCGGCGAGCCGCTTGACGGCCAGTGCCGCGCGGGCGTGCGGCTGCGCGAGCCGCGCAGCGGCCCGTTCTACGTCGGGAGACCGTCCCAGTCCTCTGTCAATCGTCTGCGCAGACACGCGCCATACACCCTTTCGTGTTTCAGCACCATCCCATATACGGGGGAAACAGGAAAGACCGACAGATGTCCAGGTTTACGACAGCGGGCGCAATTCTTCGGCGTACGACAAGGAGTGCCGCCGCAGCTCGCCGCCGTCGAGGATCTCGTAAGCGCCCATGCGCCACAACGGCGGCGAGTAGGCGTGGATCGTGACGGCCGGCTGATCGCCGACGTGGCGGACGCGATGGATGTCGGCCGCGGTGAAGTGGAAGGACTCGCCGGCCTCGGCCACGCGCGTCACGGGTGGACCGCCCAGGGCGAGGCGATCTTCCGCGACGGCGCCTTCGGCGACGGCCACCGCACCGCTGGACAGGTCGTGGTCGTGGAAGCCCGTGTCGTGCTCGTCCATCCAGCAGATCAGCCAGACGGCGACGTCGTCGTCGCGGCGGAGCTCGACGTATTCGCGCTGCTCGCGTGAGTGGCGCACGAGGTGCTCCCAGGCGTCGCGATCGGCGGCGATGTCGCGCACCAGCGCTTCCAGTTCCAGCTGAGTCACAGCACTCGTTCCGGGTTGGTGACCGTCAGGGCATGCAGCGCCGCCTCGCCCAGCGCCGACAGATCGGTGGGCTCCACCACGGGGACGTCCGTCCCGTACACGAGCCGGTCCACGCCGACCACGCGCAGCATGGCGTCGATCGCGCGCGGGCCGTAGGAGGAGGTGTCGTAGAACGTCAGCGGGTCGTGGACGGCTTCGCTCGGACCGCCCCGGGCCGCGAGCCGCTCCGCGTGCAGGGGCGCGAGCCCGGCGAGCATGGCGAACACCACGCGCAGGTTCGGGTGCCGGGGCCTCCCCCACTGCGCCCACGCGTGCCAGGCGGCGTTCATCTCGGCCACGTAGCCGGTCAGGGCCGGAAGCCACGCGGGTGAGCCGGAAGCCGGCCCGGGATGGACCAGCAGCGGCTTGCCGGCCGCGGCGAGGCGGTCGAGCGCCGGCGCCCAGCGCTCGTCCACGAGCTCCCGGCCCGCGAGCGCGATCCCTGCCGCGCCCGCCTTCAGGAGCTCGTCCACGAGCGCCGGGCGCGCCGGGCTCGCCCACAGCTCGAACGGCGCGCCCAGCTCCAGCACGCCGCGGTGGTAGTCCTCGAGCAGCGTCTCGGCGTCCGACAACGCCTCGATGCCCAGCGGGAGCGACGGCGCGACCACGATCCGGTCACCGGTGCGTGTACCCGGGTCGTGCACGGCCGGGTCGAACGGCGCCGGTGCATCACCGGCGAGCTCGAGCCACCAGCCGTGCCCGTCTCGCTTCAGACGGGGAGCGGCCGTGCGGCGCGCCAGGGAGGAGAGAAGCGCATCCGGCCACAGGTGCTGATGGATGTCAACGGCGCGCCGCACGGTGTGAGGCACACATTATCGACAAATCCGATCGACTTTCAAGTATTTGTGCGTTCGACCATGACGGAGGTCGCTTTGACCGCCGCCGTGGCCGGGACTCCAGGGGCCAGTCCGAGCTCCTCGACCGAGTCGCGCGTGACCGCGGCGACGACGATGTGCGGCCCCGCCTCGATCTCCACGATCGCCATCACGCCGTCCACCTCGACCGAGCGCACGATGCCCGCGAAGCGGTTGCGGGCGGAGAGCTTCGCGCCCGTCGGCGGGCGCTGCGGCTTGTCGGAGAGCCGTGCGATCTCCTCTTCCGGCACGAGCCGGCGGTTGCGCGCGTCGCGGACGGTGCGCAGCTTGCCCGCGCGGTCCCAGCGCCGCAGCGTGTCCGCGGAAACGCCGAGCGCCCGCGCGGCCTCGCCGAGCGTCAGCTCGGCCACTGCGGCAGCGCGCCTTCCACGCGCTGCGGACCCTCGGGTGTGAGCTCGACCTTCCAGATCGGCGCCTCGGCCTTCGCGCGGTCGATCAGCTCGCGGGCGCCGGCGAACGTCTCGCCGCGGTGGGCGCCGGAGGCCGCGATCAGCACGGACGGCTCGCTCAGCGGCACCCGGCCGACACGGTGCACCACGGCGACCGCCCACAGCCCGTGCTTTTCGGCCACTTCGCTCGCGATCGTCTCGAGCTTGGCCGTGGCCATCTCGGCGTAGGCCTCGTAGTCGAGCGCCTCCACGTCCCGGGTCACGCCTTCGAAGAGGACGACGGCGCCGGCACGCGGGTCGCGTACGGCCGCCAGGACCGGCGCGGGGTCGAGCGGGTCCTCGGTGACGGCGATCAGCCGCACCGGGCTCTCGGCGCCGCCGCTCACGGGCGGGATCAACGCCACCTCGTGCGTGGGCAGCACGGGCTCGTCGGCGCGCGCGTACTCGAGGTCGAGCGCGACGATGCACTGCCCCGGCTCCAGCCCCATCGCGGCGAGCACATCGCCGGCCTTGGCGTCGTCGGGCAGGTCGAGCTCGACCCGGTCAGCACCCGCGCGCTCGCGCAGACCGGCGAAGAGGCGGACGGAGATCTTCACCCCTTGGATCCTACGCCGCACGGCGGTAGCCACCTTTTGAATACCATGGGGGCCGTGGAGGGCACGCTCACCCACCTCGACTCCGAGGGCAACGCCCGGATGGTCGACGTCAGCGAGAAGGCGGAGACGTCTCGCTGGGCTCGTGCGCGCGCCGTCGTACGGATGTCGCCGGAGACCGCTGCGCGCGTCCAGGCGGGCGACGCGCCGAAGGGCGACGTGCTGACCGTGGCCCGGCTGGCCGCGATCCAGGCCGCCAAACGCACCGACGAGCTGATCCCGCTCGCGCACTCGCTCCCGCTGAGCGGCGTGGAGACGGACATCACCGTGGACGTGGAGGCCGGCACCGTGACGCTGATCTGCGAGGCGCGCGTCGCCGCGCGCACCGGCGTCGAGATGGAGGCCATGGTCGCCTGTTCAATTGGGGCGCTGGCGATCTACGACATGGTCAAGGGCATCGAGAAGGGCGTCGTGGTCGAGCGCGTCGAGCTGCTGGACAAGACCGGCGGCAAGTCAGGGGACTACCACCGATGAGAGCGCAGCTGATCGACGGGCACAAGCGCAGCATCGGTGACGTCCGCATCTCCGTCACCGACCGCTGCAACTTCCGCTGCCAGTACTGCATGCCCGCCGAAGGGCTGCCGTGGCTGGACCGCGACGAGCTGCTCTCGTACGAGGAAATCGCGCGCCTCGTCGGGCTGATGGCGAGCATGGGCGTGCACGACGTGCGCCTGACCGGCGGCGAGCCGCTCGCCCGGCGTGAGCTGTGGCGGCTCGTCGAGCTGCTTAGCGGCGACGAGAACGTCCACGACCTGTCGCTGACGACGAACGGCTACCTGCTCGAGCGGCAGGTGGAAAAGCTCGTCGCGGCCGGCCTGCGCCGCGTGAACGTGTCGCTGGACGCGCTCGCGCCCGACCGCTTCTTCCAGCTCACGCGCCGGGACTCGCTCCAGAAGGTGCTGGACGGGCTCGCGGCCGCGGAGAAGCACCCCGAGCTGCGGCCGATCAAGGTCAACGTGGTGGCCCTGAAGGACTTCACCGAGGACGAGGTGGTGCGCTTCGCGGAGTTCGCGCGCAAGCACCCGTACGAGGTCCGCTTCATCGAGTTCATGCCGTTGGACGCCGACCGCACGTGGTCGCGCGACCGCGTGCTGCCCAACGCCGAGGTCCGGCGGCTCATCCACGCCGCCTACCCTTTGAAGGACCTGGGCCGCGAGCGCCACGGCACGTCGCGGCGCTGGGAGTTCGCCGACGGCCTGGGCTCGATCGGCTTCATCTCCCCCGTGTCCGAGCCGTTCTGCGGTGACTGCAACCGCATTCGCGTGACGGCCGAGGGCAAGCTGCGCACCTGCCTGTTCTCGATGACCGAGACCGACCTGCGCGGCCCGATGCGCGCGGGCGCTTCGGACGACGAGCTCGAGAAGATCATCCGCGACGCGGTGTGGGAGAAGGAGCTCAAGCACCACGTCAACGACGCGGGCTTCGTCCAGCCCGCCCGCACGATGTCGCAAATTGGCGGATGAAGGATTACGACGAGGCGCTGGCGCTGGTCCTGGACGGGATCGAGCCGCTGGCCCCCGAGAGCGTCCCGCTGCCCGCGGCCGAGGGACGCGTCATCGCCGCCGAGGCGCACGCTGCGATCGACCTCCCGCCCTTTGACCGCACGGCGATGGACGGGTTCGCGGTCCGCGCGCAGGACGTGCACGACGGCGCCGTGCTGCACGTCATCGGCGACCTTGCGGCCGGCGGTGGGACGCTTACGGTCGGGCCGGGCGAGGCCGCGCGGATCTCCACCGGCGCCGCGATCCCCGAGGGCGCGGACGCGATCCTGAAGGTCGAGGACACGACCGTCGAAGGCGCTTCCGTCACTGCGCACGCGAGCGTCCGCGAAGGACTGCACATTCGGCTCCGGGCCGAAGACGTGCGCGCCGGCGACGTGCTCGCGCACCCCGGCGACGTCCTCACCATCCCGCGCCTGTCCGCGCTGGCCAGCGCGGGCGTGGCGACGGTGTCCGTGCCCCGCGCGGCCACGGTCTCGCTGATCGTGACCGGGTCCGAGCTGCTGCCACCGGGCGCGCCGCCCGAGCCGGGCAAGATCTACGAGTCCAACTCGCTCGTGGTCAACGCGCTGCTCCGCGCGGTGGGTGCGACGGTGACGCAGCAGCCGCCGATCCCCGATGACTTCGAGGCCACCAAGGCCGCCGTCGAGGCCGGGCTGGAGAGCGACATCCTGATCGTCAGCGGCGGTGTGAGCGTCGGCCCGCACGACCACGTCAAGCCCGCGTTCGAGGCCTGCGGGGTGGAAGAGGTCTTCTGGCGGGTGCGGATCAAACCCGGCAAGCCGCTGTGGTTCGGCCGTCGCGGCAAGACCCTCGTGTTCGGGCTGCCGGGCAACCCGCTGTCGGCGATCGTCGGCACGGCGATGTTCGTCCTCCCGGCCCTGCGCTCGCTGCGCGGCGAGGCGAACGTCCAGCCGCGGCTCGTGAAGGGCCGGCTCGGCGAGCCCGCCGGCCCGTCCGACAACCGCACCACGTTCCTGATCTCCAAGCTCCTCCCGGACGCGGACGGCGTGCTGGTGGCCTGGCCGACCGAGCGCCAGGGCTCGCACATGACGGGCGCGCTCGGCGAAAGCGACGGGTTCGCGATCGCCCCGCACGGCTCCGGCTCGCTCCCCGCGGGCGCGGAAGTCGACCTACTGCGCCTCTAGCTCGTAGCCGTCGGTGACGGGCGCGCAGTCGATCCCGTTGCGCAGCAGCACCCGCGCGTAGACGGTGCGCAGCACGGCGGCCTCTTCGTCGCTGATGTACTGGCTGAAGAGTTCCTCGACGGCCGCCATGTGCACCGGCGTCGCGCGGTCGAACGCCTCGGCGCCCTTGTCGGTGATGCGCGCGTAGGTCGCGCGGCGGTCCTCCTTGGGGATCTCGCGCTCGACGAGGCCGTCCTCCTCCATGCGGGCGATCAGGCGCGTGGCGCCGCCGCGGGAGAGCACGAGCGACTCGGCCAGCTCCCCCATCCGGCACGGGCCCTTGTGGATCTGCGCCAGCACCTCGTACCAGGCCGGCGGGAGGCCGGTCTCGCGCTCCATGCGCTGGCCGACGCGGTCGACGATGTGGGCGTCCACCTGCAGCATCCCGTAGAACGCCACCCACTTCGGGTTGTCCATTCCCATGGGCGAGACTGTAGAGGCAACAGTTGACAAGTCAATCCTTGCGAGCTTTACTTCGCAACGGTTGCTATGTCAATGCTTGCTTCGGAAAGGGATCAGACGACCGTGCCCGTCTCCCGCCTCGCCCGCCTCGGCGGAATCGCCTTCCGGCGTCGCCGCCTCGTCCTCGGTGCCTGGGTCGGCGCCCTGGTCGCCGCCTTCGCCCTCGCCGCCAGCTTCGGCGGGACGTTCTCGGCCGACTACAACACGCCCGGATCGGACTCAAAGGCGGCTGCTGACGCGCTGGCCGAGCGCTTCCCCGCGACGTCACCGGACACGATCGACGTGGTCTGGCGCACCGCCGACGGGACGCCGACCGCCTTCCTCCGCGAGGCCTCGTCGCTTCCCGGTCTGGCCGCCGCGAGTGAGCCGCAGGTCTCGCCCGACGGTGCTGTCGCCGTCGCGCGCATCCCGCTCACGATGCTGCCCGACGAGGTACCGCGCGCCACGGGCGAGCGATTGCTCGAGCTCGGTGGCGCAGCGAACGTCGAGCTCGGCGGCTCGGTCATCCAACAGGCGCAGCAGGGGCCGATCTCGAGCGAGATCATCGGCCTCAGCGTCGCGTTCCTGATCCTGCTGATCGCGCTCGGCACCGTCGTCGCCGCCGGCCTCCCGTTGATCCTCGCGCTGTTCGGGCTCGGGATCGCCTCGGCGCTGATCATCCTGCTCGCCGCCGTGCTGCCGACGCCGGACTGGTCCTCCACCGTGGCCGCGATGCTCGGCATCGGCGTCGGGATCGACTACGCGCTGCTGATCCTCACGCGCTACCGCGCAGCGGGCGGCGGTGAGGTCGCGATCCGCGAGGCGGTCGCCACGGCGGGCCGGTCCGTGCTGATTGCGGGCCTGACGGTGGTCATCTCGCTGCTCGGCCTGTTCGCGATGGGCCTCACGTACCTCTACGGCGTGGCGCTCGCGGCGATCATCGCCGTGCTCGTGGTGATGGTGGCCTCGATCACGCTCCTGCCCGCATTGCTGGGCTTCGCAGGCCCGCGGATCGAGCGGCTCAAGCTCCCCGGCCGTCGCTCCTCCAACGGCGCGCTCGCGGGCCGCTGGAGCCAGGCCGTGCAGCGCCGCCCGTGGACGGCGGCGATCGCGGGCGCGCTCGTCCTACTCGCCCTCGCCTCGCCGGTCACCGGGCTGCGGCTCGGCTTCCCCGACGCCGGCAACGACCGCGCCGAGACCACCACCCGTCAGGCCTTCGATCTGATGACCGCGCATTTCGGCGCGGGCTCGAACGGGCCGTTTGTCGTGGTCGCGCCGACGGCGGCTGCCGCGGGCGTCGCGGCGACGCTCCAGGGTGAGGCGGGGATCGCGTCCGTCGCGCCGCCGCAGGTCAACCCCGCGGGCGACACGGCGCTCATCCTCGCCAACCCGAAGACCTCGCCCGAGGCCCAGGCCACCGAGGACCTGCTCGCCCAGTTGCGCGACGGGCGGCTCGGCGAGGACGTGGTGATCGGCGGGCGCACCGCGCAGGCCGTCGACCAGGCCCAGACGACCGCCGCCCGGCTGCCGCTGTTCATCGGCGGTGTCGTCGGGCTCTCGCTGCTGCTGTTGCTCGTCGCGTTCCGGTCGGTGACCGTCGCGCTGAAGGCCGCCGCGCTGAACCTGTTCAGCGTCGCTGCCGCCTACGGCGTGGTCGCGCTGCTCGCGCAGGGCGGCTTCTTCGGGCAGCTCGTCGGCATCGACACCGCCACGCCCGTCCCGCCGTTCATCCCGGTGATCATGTTCGCGACGCTCTTCGGCCTCTCGATGGACTACGAGGTCTTCCTGCTCTCGCGCGTGCGGGAGGCGTGGCTGGGCGGCCGATCGACCTCGGGCGCCGTCACCGAGGGCCTCACGCGCACGGCGGGCGTGATCAGCGCCGCGGCGGCGATCATGGTCGTCGTGTTCGGCGCGCTGGCGCTGTCGCCGGAGGTGTTCCTGAAGCTGATCGGCATCGGCCTGGCCACCGCGGTGCTCGTCGACGCGACGATCGTCCGGCTGGTGATGGTGCCGGCGGTGATGCAGTTGCTCGGCGAGCGCAACTGGTGGATGCCGCGCTGGCTGGACCGGTTGGTGCCCCATACCGAACTCGAGGCGCCCGCACTGTCGCGAGCTTGACAGTTCGGACGTAACGGATGAGCGCGACGGGCACGACGCACAGCGGGACCCTTTGGAATTGTGACGTCGACTGTCGAATACACCTCTCACGGGGAGCGCCTCGCCCGCGCCAGCCTCGTCGCGCTCATCCAGGCCCAAGTGGCCCGGATCGCGTCGATTCCGCTCGGAGTCGACGCCTCAGCGGAGCTCGCCGAGCTCGAACGGCTGCAGGACGAGTTGTACGGCGACTAGGGTTCCCGCCGTGCAGTGGCCGATTCTCGCCGGGGTGCCTGAGGAGGACGCGCGGCGGGTGTTGTCCATCGCCCGCCGCCGCACGTTCGCCCGCCGCGAGGTCGTGTTCCACCACGGCGACCCGGCCGACACGCTGCACCTCGTGGCCAGCGGGCGGTTCGCCGTGCGGATCCAGACCCCGCTCGGCGACACGGTGATGCTCTCGCTGCTGGGGCCGGGTGAGACGTTCGGCGAGATCGCCCTGCTCGACGGCGTCGGGCCGCGCTCGGCGACGGTGGTCGCGCTCGAGAAGGCCGAGACGCGCGCGATCCACAAGCTCGACTTCGACGCCCTGGTCCAGCGCAACCCCGGCGTCGCCGACCTGCTGGCCCGCGCGCTCGCCCTCCGCGTGCGCCGCCTTTCCGAGTTGCTTTTGGAAGCCCACTACGTCCCCGCCGACCGCCGGGTGCTGCGGCGCCTGGCGGAGTTCGGGCTCGACGACGGCATCGTCCCGCTCACCCAGGAGGAGCTCTCGAACCTCGCGGGCACCTCCCGTGCCACCGTCAACCGCGTCGTCCGCGACGCGCAGGCCCGCGGCGAGCTCGCGGTGCGCCGCGGCCGCATCGAAGTGCTCGACGCGGCGGCGCTCGTCGCGCGCTCTGGCTAGCCTGGGATCCCAATGCCCGTGGGTTTGATCCTCGCCGCCGGCGCCGGTCGCCGGTTCGGCTCGACCAAGCAGCTCGCGGAGCTGCGCGGGCGGCCGCTGCTCGCGCACGCGGTGGACGCGATGCTCGCCGCCGGGCTGGAGCGGGTGATCGTGGTGCTCGGCCACGACGCCGACGCGATCCGCGCGCGGGTGGACTTCGGCGCGGCCGAGGTCGTGATCGCCGAGGACTGGGCCGACGGGCAGGCGGCGTCGCTGCGGAGCGGGCTCGCCGCCGCCGGCGCTGCCGACGCGGTCGTGATCACGCTCGGCGACCAGCCGTTCATCACGCCGGAGGTGATCAGCGCGGCGCTCGGCGAGCTCGACGGGTTCGACGCCGTGCGGGCGGTCTACGACGGCAAGCCGGGGCACCCGGTCGTGCTCGGCCCGGCGGTCATCGAGGCCGCGGGAGAGCTGCGCGGAGACCAAGGTGCGCGTGAGTTGCTCGCGCGCTTCAACGTCTGCCGCTGGGACGCCGGGCATCTGGCCGACGCTACCGACGTCGACACCCCCGAGGAGCTGCAGGCGCTGTGAGGATCGAGCACACCTTCGAGGTCAGCGCCGGCGCGGACGAGGTCTTCGCCGCGCTCAATGACCTGGAGCTCGTCGTGCCGTGCCTGCCGGGCGCGCGGATCACCGGGCGCGACGACGACGGCGGCTTCCACGGCGACCTCAGCGTCGGCTTCACGCGTTTGCGCGGCACGGTCGCGATCACCGCCAGCGACCCCGTCGCGCGCACGATGGAGCTGACCACGGGTCATCACTCCGCGCAGGTCGCCGTGACCGCCCGCGACGGCGTGGCCGACGTCACCGCCGCGGCGAACCTGGCGGAGATCGGCGCGCTCGCGCTGTTCGGCGGGATCGTCCAAGACCTCTCCGGCCGCTTGCTGCGGGACTTCGGCGTCTGCCTCTCGCGCAAGCTCGGCGATGAGCCCACCGGCGAGGACATCACCACGGGTCGCGAGGCGCCCGAAGCCGCGCTCAGCGACGCCCCTGACCCCGATCCGGACTCCGCGGCGGGATGAGCGATCCAGACTGCGGCATCTGCGCGGGCGACGTTCCGCCTTTGATCGGCCAGGTCCTGACCGGCACGGGCCTCACGCTCGACCAGGCCGGGAAGCGGCTCGTGGCCGGCGAGCCCGTGGCGGGTCTCACCCCAGTCCAGCTCCGGCTGGTCGAGGACTACGCCGAGCGCCTCTAAGCCCGCGACGTCTCGGCTTCCATCAACGCCGCCAGCGCCTCCAGCGAGGCAAGGGAATTGCCGGGCAACAGTCGGTCCACGTGTGGCATCGCGGCCTTCATGCCGCGCGTGAGCGGCTCGTAGCGCGGGTCGGCGGCGAGCGGGTTCAGCCACACGACGCGGTAGGCGGTGCGGGCCAGGCGGGCCATCTCCTCCGCCATCTCTTCCGGCTCGCCACGGTCCCAGCCGTCGGAGAGCAGGATCACCATCGACCCGCGGCCGATCCGGCGGCCGTGCTCGCGGTTGAGCTGGGCGATGCACTCGCCGATGCGGGTACCGCCGCTCCAGTCGTCCACCGCGGCGGAGGCGCGCGCCAGGGCTCGGTCGCTGTCGCGCCCGCGCAGCTCGCGGGTGACGCGCGTGAGCCGGGTGCCGAACACGAACGCCTCCACCCGGGCACGCGCGGCCACACAGGCCTGCATGTACTGCAGCAGCATCCGGCTGTAGGGCGCCATCGAGCCGCTCACGTCGCACACGAGCACGAGCCGCCGCGGCCGCGTGGCCTGCTGGCGGTAGCGGCGCTCGAGCAGCTCGCCGCCGGTACGCAGCGAGGCGCGGATGGTCGCGCGCAGGTCGTGCTCCTCGCGCCGGCGCCGCGTCGGGACCGTCCGGCGGGAGCGGCGCATCGGCCCGCGCAGCGCGATCCGGTGCAGCAGCCGCCGCGCCACGGCCCGCTCGGCGTCCGTGTAAGCGGCGAAGTCCTTCGCCCGCAGCAGCTCTTCCTCGCTCCACGCCGCGGGCGCGGGCATGAGCTCGGCGCCGGGCGCCTCGTTGCCGTGCGGCGGGATGCCGACGCGCGGGAGCGCCTGCTTGGCGATCTCCCCCAGCTCGTCGAGCGGGTCACGTGACTCGCCGGCGCCAAAGACCGTGGTGAAGGCGGCGGCGAAGGCGATCATCTCGGCCCGCGTGGAGCACAGCGCGGCGCGCAAGGCGAAGAAGACCTCGGTCCGGTCGGCGGCGTCGACCGCCGCGAGCGCCCGTTGCGCGGACAACACCTCCCCCATCCCGACCCGGGCGCCGTGCGCGCGGAGCTGATGGGCCAGGGCGATCAGCTGGGCCGAGACATGGTCGGCCAGCGGCGAGAAGTCCGTGACCGAGGCGGCGCGCGCGATCGTGGCCTCGTCGGCCTCCCAGCGCCGGGCGCGGCGATCGACGTTCTCGCGCGCCTGCTCGGCGATCTGCGCGTGGCCGGAGGCGATGCGGGGCCCGCTAGGCACCCTCGAGGACCTTGTCGCGACGTACGCGATCGATGTCCTCGCGCACCTTGAGCGCCACTCCCAGCGTGTCGTCCAGCGACGTCTCGCCGTCGAGCGCCAAGAGCGCGCGCGCCCACGTGATCGTCTCGCCCACGCCGGGCAGCTTGTACAGCTCGCGCTCACGCAGCTTGGCCACGGCGCTGCACACCCGTGCGGCCACTTCCTCCGGTACGCCCGGCAGCCGGGTGCGAACGATCTCCGCCTCGCGCTCGGGCGTCGGGTAGTCGATCCAGTGGTACAGGCAGCGGCGCTTGAGCGCGTCGTGCAGCTCGCGCGTGCGGTTCGAAGTGAGGATCACGAGCGGCGGTTGCGCGGCCGCGATCGTCCCGAGCTCCGGGATCGTGATCGCGAAGTCCGCCAGGAACTCGAGCAGGAAGGCCTCGAACTCGTCGTCCGCGCGGTCGATCTCGTCGATCAGCAGCACGGCCGGGCCGCCCTCGTGCTCCAGCGCCTCCAACAACGGGCGCTTCAAGAGGAACTCCGGCCCGAACAGCTCCCGTGCCGGCGCGCCCGCCTCGGCCGCCCGGATCGCGAGCAGCTGGCGCTGGTAGTCCCAGTCGTAGACGGCGTGGTGGAGGTCGATCCCCTCGTGGCACTGGAGCCGGATCAGCTCGGCGCCGGTCGCGGCCGCGAGCGCCCGAGCGACCTCGGTCTTACCGACACCGGCCTCACCCTCGAGCAACAACGGCTGCTCCAGAGCAAACGCGAGGTAGGCGGCGGTGGCGAGTCCCTGGTCGGCGAGGTAGCCCTCGCCGGCCAGGGCCCGCGAAACATCCTGCGGGGTCTGCACTTACCTCATTGTGACGCTGTGGTCAGCGCGCGCTTCGTCAGCACCCGCGCCAGGTGGTGCTTGTAGTCGACCGAGGCGTTCAGATCGCTCGGCGGCTCCGTTCCCTCGGCGGCCAGCTCGGCCGCCGCGGCGATGTTCTCCGCCGTCAGCGCCTTGCCGCGCAGCGCGTCCTCGGCCGCGGTCGCCCGCAGCGGCACCGAGCCCATGTGGGTCAGCCCGATGCGCACGTCCTCGGCGGTCCCGTCCGCGCCCTTCTTGACCAGCGCGGACACGGCCACCATCGCCCAGTCCTCCTGGCGGCGGTTGAACTTCTCGTAGCCGTACCCGTACCCCTCGAGCTTCGGGAGGCGGACCTCGGTGAGGATCTCGCCCTCCCCCACGGCGGTCGTGAGGAAGTCCTCGAACAGGTCGGCCCCCGCGACCTCGCGCTCGCCGCCGGACCCGCGGATGATCACGGAGCCTTCGTACGCGAGCAACACCGCGGGCAGGTCGGAAGCCGGGTCGCCGTGCGCGAGCGTCCCGCCGATCGTGCCCATGTTGCGGACCTGCTGGTCGGCGATCGTCGCCGCCGCGGCCGAGACGAGCCCGAACCCGCCCGTGGCCACCTTGTGGTGGGTCACCAGCGCGCCGAACCGGAGCGTGTCGCCGTCGGAGGAGATGTTCTTGAGCTCATCCAGCTGACGCAGATCCACGATCAGCGAGGGCGCCGCCATCCGCAGCTTCATCAGCGGAATGAGCGAGTGCCCGCCGGCGAGGACCTTGGCGTCCTCCCCGCCGTCGGCGAGCGCCTTCAGCGCGTCGTCGAGCGAGCCCGGCGCTACATAGTCGAACTCAGCAGGGATCACGCCTTCGCCTCCTGGATCGCTTCCCAGACCCGCTGTGGGCCGAGTGGCATGTTGATGAACGTCACGCCGAGCGGGCGCAGGGCGTCGATGACGGCGTTGGTGACCGCCGGCGACGCGGCGATCGTGCCCGCCTCGCCGATGCCCTTCACGCCGAGCGAGTTGACCGGCGACGGGGTCTCCGTGCGGTCCAGGTCGAAGGACGGCACGTCCGCCGCGCTCGGGAGCGCGTAGTCGGCGAAGTTGCCGGTCACGAGCTGGCCGTCCTCGTTGTAGTGGATGCGCTCGAACAGCGCCTGGCCGATGGCGTGCACGATGCCGCCGTGCACCTGGCCGTCGATGATCTTCGGGTTGATCGCCGGGCCGCAGTCGTCGACCGCGGCGTACTTGACGACGTCCACGTTGCCGGTGTCCGGGTCCACCTCGACGATGCACGCGTGCGCGCCGAACGGGAACACGAAGTTCTCCGGGTCGTAGAACGCCAGCTCCTCCAGCCCCGGCTCCATGCCCTCGGGCAGGTTCTCCGGGATGTAGGCGGCCATCGAGACCTCGCCGATGGTCATGCCCTTGTCGGGCGAGCCCTTGACGGCGAACTTGTCGCCCGAGAGCTCGATGTCGTCGACCGCCGCTTCCAGCTGGTGCGCCACGATCTGGCGCGCCTTGTCGACGATCTTCGCCGTCGCGCGGGCCACCGACTCACCGCCGACCGCGGTCGACCGCGAGCCGTAGGTGCCGAGCCCCTGCGGGCCGGTGCCGGTGTCGCCGTGGATGACCTCGACGTTCTGCGGGTCGCAGCCGAGCCGTTGGGCAACGATCTGCGCCATCGTCGTCTCCAGCCCCTGGCCGTGCGGGGACGTGCCCGTGTAGACGGTCACGGCGCCGGTGATGTGCACGCGCACCATCGCCGACTCCCACAGGCCGGTCTGCAGGCCGAAGCCCGATGGCCCGGTCACGCGACTCGGCGCCAGGCCGCAGATCTCCGTGTAGGTGGAATAGCCGATCCCGCGCAGCTTGCCGGGCGGCGCCTCGGCCTTGATGGCCTCGAAGTCGCCCAGGGCCAGCAGCGTGTCCAGCGCCTTCGGGTAGTCGCCCGAGTCGTAGACCACGCCGATCGCCGTCTCGTGCGGGAAGGTCTCCGGCTGCATGAAGTTCCTGCGCCGCAGCTCCAGCCGGTCCATCCCCAGCTCGTCGGCGAGCTGGTCGATCATCATCTCGATCTGGTGCGTCGCCTCGGGGCGGCCGGCCCCGCGGATCGCGTCCGTCGGCATCTTGTTGGTGAAGACGCCGACGATGTCGGTCTGCACCGCCGGGATGTCGTAGACGCCGCTCATCACGAACGCGCCGAGCGACGGGATCGTCGGCGTGAGCAACATCAGGTACGCGCCCAGGTCCTGCAGGATCTTCGTGTGGTACGCGGTGATCTTGCCGTCGCGCGTGGCACCGATCTTCGTGTACGCGATCTGGTCGCGGCCGTGATGCGTCGAGAGCATGCCCTCAGACCGCGACTCGACCCACTTGATCGGGCGCTCGAGCTTGCGTGAGGCCCACGCCAGCGCGATCTCCTCGCCGTAGATCTGCAGCTTGGAGCCGAAGCCGCCGCCGACCTCGGGCGCGATCGCCCGGATCCGGTCCTCGCTGATCCCGAGCTGCAGCGCCAGGAAGAGCCGCAGGAAGTGCGGGACCTGGGTGGAGCTGGTGAGGGTGAGCGAGCCCGCGCGGTAGTCCGCGAGCACGCCGCGCGGCTCGATCGCCGCGCCGACCGTGCGGTGGTTGACGATCCGGCGCTCCACCACGACCTCGGCCGCTTCGAAGCCGGCTTCGAGGTCTCCCCCGCCCAGCGACCACTCGTGGCACTGGTTCGTGCCGAGGTCCGCGTGGACGAGGTCGCCGCCCTCGTACGCCTTCTCCAGGTCCACGACCACCGGCAGCGGCTCGTACTCGACGGAGACGAGCTGCGCGGCGTCGACCACCGCGTAGCGATCGGAGCCGATCACCAGCGCGACCGGGTCGCCGACGTGATGGACCTCGTCCTTGGCGATGGACCAGTGGGGCGGGTTCTTGACCTCGACCCCCGGCGGGACCCAGGCCATCGGCAGCGGCGCCTCGAGATCGAGGTCGTTGCCGACGAACACCGCATGCACGCCGGGGTAGGCCTTCGCCTCCGACACGTCGATCGACGTGATCTTCGCGTGCGCCTCGGGCGAGCGGACGAACGCCGCCCACAGCTGGCCCGTGACGTTGATGTCGTCGATGTAGCGGGCGCGGCCCATGATCAGCCGCGGGTCTTCCTTGCGCTTGAGCGGCCGGCCCACCCAAGGTTCGGCGGCCGTGGCGCTCATGACGCCTCGGACGCGGCGAGGACCGCCTTGACGATGTTGTGGTAGCCCGTACAGCGGCAGAGGTTGCCCGCGAGCGCTTCGCGGACCTCCTGCTCATCGGGCTTCGGGTTGCGTTCGAGCAGGTCGGCCGAAGCCATGATCATGCCCGGCGTGCAATAGCCGCACTGGAGCCCGTGGTGCTCCCAGAACGCCTCCTGCAGCGGATGCAGCGCGCCCTCCTGGCCCATTCCCTCGATCGTCTTGATCTCCGCGCCGTCCGCCTGAGCGGCCAGCAACGTGCACGACTTGATCGCCTCACCGTTGAGGTGAACCGTGCACGCGCCGCAGTTGGACGTGTCGCAACCAACATGCGTTCCGGTCAGACCCAGCGTCTCGCGCAGGAAGTGGACCAGGAGCAGGCGAGGTTCCACCTCGGCGCTCTGCTGAGCACCGTTCACGGTCATCGTGACCCGTACCGAACCAGCCATGCCTCTCCTCCCAGTCGCTAACTGGGCGGAGCGTATCGATTGCTACTTCGCGGCGCGACGGCGATGGAAGGCGAAGGTCAGCTGGGCGAGCAGCAGACGATCGCTCGGCTCGATCTCGACGAACGAGAGCGAGACGTCCTGATCGGTGACGCGGACGGTCTCCGCGGTGCAACGAATCTCGGTGTTGGCCTGGACGAGCCCGATCACGACCTCGTGCAGGTCGGCCTCGAGGTAGCCCGACTGCTTGGCCACGCGCAGGCCACCGGCGCTGATATCGCGCGTGAAGGTGGTTTTCGGCGGATCCTCGGTGCCGGCCGGGCGCAGGTGCGCGGGCAGGACGAGCGGGGCGCGCGAGAACGTGCGGCGCTGGCCGAGGCGGAAGGGATCGAGCAGCGTGGCGATCAGCTCGCCCTCGGCGTAGCCGGGCTTGATGGCGGCCTTGAGCGCCTGCAGGCTGCCGCCCGCTTCGATCAGCAGATAGGTGGTGAGACCTGGCGCGAGCGCGTCATCGGGCAACGGCGCTTGGGGTGCGAGCATCACGTCGTTGCCGGTGAAGCCGACAACCAGGCAGGGGACCGCGTCATCACCCAGATCGAGCTGGGCGGGCTGTCCTTCACTGAGCGCGCTTGCGAATCCCGTAGCCATAGGTTCTCCTAGTTCCGATCATCGGCCGCAGGTCGAGGGGAGTTGAGGGTCATTTCATGACCACCTCGAACGCGCGCACGTGGGGAGCGCAGAACCGGGCCGTGCGCAGGGCTTCCTCCTCGATCCCGTCGTGGCGGAATTCCGTGTGGGGCGTGATCGTCATGCGGCCTTCCTCCACGATCCAGCTCGCGACGACGCGGCCGTCGACGGTGAGCGTCTGGTCGCCGGAGAGCGTGAGCTGGAGCGGCTGGACCTCCGGCGGCAGGATCCGATCGCGGTCCTTGTAGGCGAGCAGTGGCTGGTCCCAGTTGGAGAGAAAGCGCGGCGGGAGCGGTGTGTCGCCGGGCAGGATGTCGCCGCCCGGCAGGTCGATCAGCGTGCGGCCGTGCTCGTCCTGGTAGCTGACGGTCTCGATGGCGTCGAAGTCGAAGTCGCGCTGGGCGGCGCCGGCCCAGGCGGCGAGGTCGCGCTTCTGTGCGGGGCCGAACGCGGTCAGGTAGCGGATGAGGACGGTCTTCGCCGCCTCCTCCGGGGTGGGCAGCGGGCGCGGGTCCTTGACGAACAGCGTGTCCCGGCCGCGGTCGGCGTAGTGGCCGGCGGGCGGGAGCTGGACGAGCGGCACCATCGTGCGGGCCCGCAGGATCGGGGTCCACAGGTCCGGCGCTTCGATCTTGGCGCGGATGTCCTTGTTGGTGCGGGGCGTGGTGAACCACGCCGCGAGCGCCTCCGCCTCCTCGTCGATCAGGGGGTCGGTCGCCCGCCACTTGCGCATCCGTGAGTTGCGGAGCAGGGCGGCGTAGGCCGGAAAGTCCTCGCCGCTCGCGAGGTGCAGCGTGAGCCGCATCAGCGTGGACTTCACGACGTGGCGGTCGGTGATCGCCTGCTCGAGCGCCTCGCGCGTGAAGTCATGGACGCGTGCGGCGAGCGCGACGAACGGGGCTTTGGCTTCCTGGCCCTGGAGCGGCGTGAGGCGCTTGATCGCTTCCTGGGGTGAGACGTCCCAGCGGGTGATCAGGCCCTGCCGGTGGGCGAGCGTCGCCGTGAGCTCTTCGCGCGTGAGGACCCGCATCGGGCGCAGCGTAAGGTGGATCGCATGGCTCTCGCGTTCACGCTGCCCGATACCTCCGGCTCCCCCGTCGCGTTGCACGAGGACGGTGCGCGCGCCGCCGTCGTCGTCTTCACCTGCAACCACTGCCCGTACGCGCTGGCCTGGCACGAGCGGCTGCAGGACGTCGCGCGCGACTACGCCGACCAGGGCGTGCGGTTCCTGCAGATCAACTCCAACAACGCGGAGAAGTACCCGCGGGACTCGGTCGAGGCGTCGGCGGCGCGGGTCGACGCCGGCGAGTTCGCGGGCCCGTACCTGGTCGACGAGTCGCAGGCGGTCGCGCGGGCGTGGGGTGCGAAGACGACCCCGGACGTGTTCGTGACCGACGCGTCCGGCGTGGTCTACCGGGGCGCCCCGGACGCCGACTACAACGATCCGTCGTTGAACGCGGCCTGGCTGCGGGAGGCGCTCGACGACGTGCTCGCCGGGCGACCGGTCGGCCGCCCGGAGACCGAGCCCAAGGGCTGCTCGGTCAAGTGGAAGTAGAACTGCTGTGGTGGGCGGGGTGCCCGTCGCACCCCGTCGTCGCCGAGCAGTTGCGGGCGCTGGGCGTGGACTTCGTCGAGCGCGAGATCGTGAGTGAGGAGGACGCGGCGCGTGAGCGGTTCCCCGGCTCGCCGACGGTCCGCGTCGGTGGCGTCGACCTGTTCCCGACGGACGAGCCGCCCTCGCTGACGTGCCGGATCTACGTGCTGCGTGACGGTCGCTTCTCCCCCACGCCGGACCCGGACGACCTGAGCGAGGGCGTGACAACCGCACTCAGAGAGACCGGCAGCCTCGACCACGGCGGCTGAGCGCGGCCCGTACGGTCGGCGCATGACCGCCACCTTTGAACCTGCCGCGCCCCCGAAACGCCGCGTCGGAAAGATCATCGCGATCGTCGCCGCCGCCGTGCTCGCGGCGATCGTCGCACTCGTCGTCGCCCTGGTGCTGTTCGTCAACGCGGCGACCGGCGACGCGGAAAAGGTGTCCGCGGAGCTCGTCACGGCGATTCAGAGCAACGACGGTGCCAAGGCGTACGCGCTCGGCGGCGCCGACTTCCGGGCGATCGCGCCCGAGGCGGAGGTCAAGGAGGTCGTCGGGTTCATCGCCCCGCTCGTCGAGCGCGGGAAGGTCTCGCCCGACGGCAAGGCCATCCACGCGTCGACCGACCGCGGCAAGGTCGCCGTCTTCACCTACACCCTCAAGGGCACGAGCGGCAAGCCGGTCTACCTCAAGACGCAGATCCAGGAGAAGGACGGCGCCTGGAAGGTCCTGAGCTTCAAGACCGCCGACGACACGTTCGACACCGACGTCGAGTAACGGTTCGGGTCAGCCGACGAGCTGAACCGGCCCGCAGGCCTCGAGATCGTCACGCAGCGCCGTGGCGCTGGTGTCGCTCCAGCGCTCGGTGGCGACGAGGTGCGCCGTGAGCTCGCGGACAGCCGCCAGCGTCTCCACCGTGGCCTCGTCGCGGGCATCGTCGGAGAAGAGCAGCCCGTCGGCCGCCGCGCGCACGCGCTCCTGCTCGTTGGGCAGGAGCTTGCTCGGCCCGAGGTCCGTGAGGGTGCGCATCACTCGGCCGTACGCCTGGGAACGTTCCGAATTCATGCCCACAGCATGGCTTACTTTGCGTATGTGGCCTGTGCGATCACACACAGCCATCGCCCCGAACATAAAGAGGGACAGTCCCTCTTTATGTTCGCGGCCCCGGCCGGCTCTTGGCGAGTGGCCGGCCGGGGCGTCGTCAATCGTTCCCCGGCCCCGGTCCGGCGGGGAGCGTGCCGGACCGGGGCGTCTTCCTGGGGAGGGAAGGTTTGCCGCCGGCCACGATGTCCTTCCGTGGCCGGCGGAGCTTGGCGGTTCATGTGCGCAGCCGGCTTCGCCGGCGCAGCCCATCTCCGCTTGGAGATCGCTTCGCAGATCTCCGGTGGTCCCGAGGGACCTATGTCAGAGGCGATCGCGCCAGCCGACCGCGGCCGAAGCCACGCCGCCGAGCGCGTCCGTCAGCCCGCGACGGTCGTTGGCCGCGCGGGCGGCGTGCAGCGTGCGGAGCGCGTTGGCCATGACCGCGGGTCCGGTCGGGCCGGCGTCACGCAGGTCCGTGATCTCAGCGCGCGTCAGCTGACGCGGCTCGCCGCACACCAACGTGGCCAGCTCACGGGCCCGACGCTCGGCCACCGCGGCACGGTCCTCCGCGGCCCGGGCTGCGCCCATGGCCGCGGCGATCGCGCCACCGGACTCGGCCTGCGCCTGAGCCACCGCCGCCGCGATCCGCGCCTCGACCTCGGCCGGCGTCACGCCACCACCAACATCCTGCTTGGTGCTGACGGCGACGCGCCCGTTGCCGTTCGCCTCGGTCCGCCCGTTCGTGCGGGCGTATGTCGTGGTGCTGGCGGCCGTGGTGGCCGCTTCGAGCAGACGCTCCGCCGCCGTGGCACGGGCCTCGGCGTCGGCCGCGCGGACCTCCGCCTCGGCGGCCGCGCGACGGGCGTCACGGGACTCCGCGACGGCCGCCGTCGCCTGGTCGTAGGCCGCGCGCGTGCGAGCACCCGCGTCCGCGACGACCGTCTCGGTCTCGACAGACGCGCTCTCGCGCACACGGTCACGGGACAGGCGGGCACGACGCTCGCGATCGCCGGCCCGACGGGCGCGCGTGCGCGCGTCGTCGAGCAGGTCCTCCGCGCGCGTCGCGCGGCGCTCAGCCACCTGGACGGTCCGCTCCAGCTCGGCCACGCGGCGCTCCAGAGCCCGCTCGCGCTCGTCGGCCTCCACCAGCGCGTCGTTGACGCGACGGGGGACCGTCTCGGGCGCGCGCTGCTCAACCGCCGGGCGAGCCGTTCCGGCCGGACGGCGGCGCGGACCGGAGCGGTGAGGCTCCAGACCCGCGGCACGCACGGCGGCGTCGAACGACCCGTCGAACGGGCGCTTCGCGGCGTTGGTGGAGGGCCAGATTCCATCGCGGTACCGCTCCGCGCGCCATTCCTGCGCACGCCAGCGGGCCAGCGACGGGTTCCAGTCGGCCGAGCACGGCGGTTCGCCGTAGAGCTCGTTCCACTCCGTGATCTTCTCGATGATGGTCTCGCGGGTCCAGCGCGTCACTCGACGCCCGCCCGCGGTGTTCGCGGTCGGGGGCATCAGTGAGCTCCGTTCCGCTAGTAGCCGCTCGGCTGCGTGTTGTAGATCGCGTCGATACGCATACCGGCCTCGCGATTCCACGCCGACGTACCCGTTTGCACGGGCAGCAAGGAGACGTGGAAGAGGGCGGTGCACTTACGCATCAGACGATCCAAGGTACAGACCGCGGACCAGTTCGTCCACTCATCAGGTCCCGAAAGGTTCGAACCCTGCGAAGCTCATCGGCCATGTCCGTCGATGCTCCGACGCAGCTGGCGCCCGGAATCCACCGGCTCGGGAACGAGTACGTCAACTGCTACCTGCTCGAGGAAGGCAACGACCTCACGCTGGTCGACGGCGGCCTGCCGGGGTTCCGGCCGCAGCTCGACGCGTACCTGCAGTCGCGCGGCCGGTCGGTCAAGGACATCGCGGCGGTGATCCTCACCCACGCCCATGCTGATCACGTCGGGATCGTCGAGCACGTCCGCGAGGACACGCAGGCTCCCGTGTACGTGCACGCCAAGGACGCCGAGATGGCGCGCACGGGCAAGACCCACAGACGCGACGGGTCGATGCTCCCGTACCTGCGCTACCCGGCGCTCTACAAGCTCTTCCTGGTCGCGGGACGCGCCGGCGGGGCCCGCACGCCCAACGTCGAGGTGCTCACCACGTTCGACGCCGAGCAGGACCTCGACGTGCCCGGCCGCCCGCGGATCATCCCCACACCGGGCCACTCCCCCGGCCACGTCGCCTTCCACCTGCCCGAGCACGGCGTCCTGATCGCCGGCGACGCGCTGTGCACCTACAACCCGCTCACGGGCTCCGAGGGCCCGCAGTTGATGCCCCGGGCGTTCGCCGCGGACTCGTTGCAGATGCAGAAGAGCCTGGAGGCGATCGAGCGCATCGACGCCACGCTCACGCTCTTCGGCCACGGCGAGCCGTGGACGGAGTCACCGCAGGCCGCAGTGGATCGAGCACGTGAGCTCGGACTCACATGAGCCGCCTATCCTGGACACCCGGCGCGAGGTCGCGCCCGCTTCAGTGAGCACGGATACGCCCACCTCAGAGCACCCCCTCGCGGCCGTCGCCCCACCCGGCGATGCAGCCGCACCGGAGAGCCGGCCCCGCCGCTCCCTGCTCCCGATCCTCGGCATCCTGGTCAGCGTCGTCTCGCTGGGGTTCGTCGTCTGGTGGGCGACCAAGCAGGACGCGCCGACGTTCCCGTCCACGCCCGGCGAGATCGCGGCGTTGATCGGCGCGGTCGTGCTGTACGGGTTCGCGACGCTCGTGCGTGGCGAACGCTGGGAGCGGTTGCTCAAGGACGAGGGCGCCACCCCGAAGCGCGGCGACATGTACGCGCTGACGGTCATCGGCTACATGGGCAACAACATCCTCCCGGCCCGCGCCGGTGACGCGATCCGCGTCTTCCTCGCCGCGCCGCGGGCGAACACGTCCAAGCGCACCGTGGTCGGCACGCTGGTGGCCGAGCGCCTGCTCGACGTCGCCGTCCTGCTGGTGATCTTCGTCGTCGTCGGCTACGGCCTGCTCGGCGAAGTGGGCGGCAACTCCGTGGAGCTGATCGCGATCATCGCCGTCGTCGGGATCGCGGCCGCGGCCGTCGGCTGGCGCCTGGTCCGCAACAACGAGCGGGTGCACGGCATCCTCGCGCCGCTCGCGTCGGCCACGCTCGGCCTGCGCCGGGCTCACCACGGGCTGCGGCTGCTCGGGCTCACGCTCCTGATCTGGGCGATCGAGACGGGCGTGTGGATGGCGACCGGCGCCGCCGTCGGCTTCAACATGACCGTGATCGAAGGGCTGTACATGGTGGCGCTCGCCAGCGTCTTCTCCATGATCCCCAGTGGGCCGGGCTACGCCGGCACGCAGGACACGGCCGTGATCACCGGCGTCAAGGCGCTCGGGGGCACCGGGAGCACCGCGCTGTCCTACATCCTCATGTTGCGCTTCGTGATCGTCGTCCCGATCACCATCCTGGGTCTGATCCTGTTGGTCGTCCGCTACGGCGGAATCAAGAACCTGCGCGCCGCGCGCGCCGAGGCCCGGAGCTAGAACGAACGTGACCGAGATCGCCGCCGACGTCCCGACGATCCCCGTCGAACCATCGCGGGAGCGCGCCCGCCGGCGCAGTCCCGCGCAGTGGTACGCCGCCCAGGACAAGCGCGAGCTCGCCGTCTGGGGCGCCGTCCTCGTCCTCGCCCTCATCGTGCGCTTCATCGCGCTCGGCGAGCGCGCGTTCCACCACGACGAGAGCCAGGACGCGTACTTCTCGTACCTGTTCCGGCAGACCGGCGACTACGAGTACAACCCGCTGCTGCACGGCCCGCTGCGCTTCTACCTGACGGCGCTGATGTACGTGACGTTCGGTGACACGGACTTCACCGCCCGCCTCGCCCCGGCCCTGATGGGCGCGGCGATGATCCCGATGTGCTGGGGCCTGCGCAAGCAGCTCGGGCGCGGTGGCGCGCTCGCGGCCGCGATCTTCTTCGCGTTCGGGGCGAGCTATCTGTACTTCAGCCGCTTCGCCCGCGAGGACATCTACTTCGCGTCGCTCTCGCTCGCGCTCGTGGTCGTGATCTGGCGCGGGATCGACCAGCCGCGCAAGTACCACCCGGCGCTGATCGGCATCCTGCTCGCGCTGCTGTTCGCGACCAAGGAGACGACGTTCATCTCGCTGTTCGTGATGGGCACGTTCTTCATCTTCTGCTTCGCGATCCCGAGCTGGCGTGCGCAGATCCTGCGCGCGCTCACCGTGCCCGGCTGGGACGGCTGGGGCTGGTTCGTGGCCGCGTTCGCGGTCACCTTCACGCTGCTGTTCACGACGTTCCTGACGCACCCGACGGGGCTCTACGACGGCGTCGTCACGGGCTTGGAGTACTGGCTCGGCCAGCACGAGGTGCGCCGCGGCGGGGAGCCCTGGGTCTTCTACTCGTGGCTGATCATCACGGTCGAGTGGCCGATGCTGATCCTCGGCGCGATCGGCGCGGTGTCGTTGTGGCGGCGCAACTCGATGCTCGCTGCCTTCCTGGTCTGGGACTTCTTCCTCGGCCTCGCGGTGTACTCGTGGGCGGGCGAGAAGTTCGCCTGGCTCGTGCTGCACCCGCTGCTGCCGGTGATCCTGCTCGCGGGCGTCGGCGTCCAGGCGATCTGGCAGGCCCGCGGCGCCTGGCGCGCGGTCGGCCTCGCCTTCGCGACGGTCGCCGCCGTGTACGTCTTCCTCAGCTCCTGGTGGGTCAATCACGACCGCGGCGCCGACCCGCGCGAGTACCTGGTCTCCACGCAGTCCTCCGAGCAGGTCAAGCAGGTCGCCGACCAGGTGCTGGCGCTCGCCGCGAGCCGCGGCCCGGGCCAGCCGCCGCTGACGGTGACGGTGGACGCCGCCGAGGGCGCGACGTTCCCGTACGCCTGGTACTTCCGCCACCTCTCGTCGGGCTACATCGACTACCAGCAGGCCAACGCGGCGGCGCCGACCAGCGACGTGCTCATCCTCACCGACGCCAGCAAGGCCCGGATGGAGACGGCGGGCCAGCTCAACGGCTACGGCGGGCGCCAGTTCGACTTCCGCGTCTGGTGGGTGCGCGAGTACGACCAGATCCGTCCTGGCAACCTGTTCAAGTACATCACGCAACGCGAGGTCTGGAACCCCACGGGCGGGATGAAGGAATGGCTCTACATCAAGCAGTAGCGGGGCCCAGCCGCCACACGGTGGTGCCGCCCTCACTGAACACGCGCTCGCCCAGCTGATCCCACTTGGCGGTGCCGGCGTCGCCGTAGGTGGTCTGCTCGATCGGCCCGACGACGACGTAGTCGATGCCGTAGCGGTCGATCAGGCCCTGCGCCTGGGCGTTGTCGGTGGTGGTGTAGAGCGTCTGGATCTCGGCGCTGCGCTGGCCGGGGTCGTGCTGCCACTGCAGCTCGTGGCCCGCCCAGCCCATCACGGTCGCGCGGCCGGTGAAGGTGGAGATGCGGGCGTGGCCGAACGCGCTGTAGTCGTCACCGAAGGCCTCGAGGATCACGGCGTCGCCGGTGGTGTTCGCGCGGATCCATTCCATCGCCGCCGGGTCGCCCGGTGAGCCCGCTCGCAGCCACTTCAGGCCGTCGAGCGTCGGCGCGTTGGCGAACCCGCCCGTGCGGGCGTAGCCGCCGGCGTAGGGGTAGACGAGCCCGAGCACGAGCAGGACGGCCATCACCGCCACCCACGGCGGCCAGAGAAAACGCGGGAGCCAGACGGCGGCCCAGGGCAGCGCCGCACCCGCGGCCAGCCCGAGCAGCAGGAACGCCTGGTAGCCGGACTTGAAGACGGTGTTCATCCGCTCGAGCGCGCTGTTGTCGAACGCGTCGCGCAGGAACAGGAGCTCCGGGATCATCAGCAGCGCGGCGCCGCCGGCCACCAGCACCCAGAGGAAGCGCGCGGGCGGGGACACGTCGTCGTCGAGCGCGGCGGCGATGCCGACGATCAGCCCGACGGCCATGAGCGCCGCGCCGGTGAGGTTGCTCGACGCGAGCAGCGAACCACCCACGAGGGCCGCGGCGAGGCCCCAGCCGGCCCAGCGCGCGGCGTGGCGGGCGTCGAGGAGCCTGCGCAGGAACAGGCCGAACAGCGGCCACAGCAGGATGCCGTAGATCAGCGCCATGTCGCCCATCCACTTGTTGAACGGGCGGCGCGTCTCGACGGTTCCGATCCCGCGCGACTCGGGATCGAAGTTCAACAGGAACGGCAGGAAGAGCGCGAAGCTCGCGACGAGCACCAGCGCGAGCCAGACGATCGCGTAGCCCGTCCTCCCCCGCGCCTCGTCGGTGCGCAGCCAGACCACGACCGACGCCGCGAGAAGCCCGGCCGCGATGGGATACGACCACGAGTTGATGGCGTACAGCGCGCCGACGGCCAGCGCCGCCGCGAGCGCTTCCGCCACCGAGCGCCAGAGCGCGTCGCCGCGTGGGCCGCGCAGCGCGACCTGCATGGCGAACGCGATCGCGAGCACCGTGAACGGCAGGGCGATCACGTGCGCGTGGAGGTCGCCGAGGATGAACGAGAACGACGGGAACTCGTTGATCGTGTCCGGGATCACGCGCGACGGGTCGAACCAGGCGTAGTCCTTGGGCGGGTCCTCGGCCCGGATCCACGACCGCACGCCGGCGAGGTTGCCGAGGATCGCGACCAGTGCCGCGCCCACGATCCCCGCGAGCACCGGCCCGCCGCGCGGGACGCGGTCGCCGAGCGTCTCCCGCGCCGCGGCCCACAGCGTCCCGCAGAACGCGTACACGGCGGTGGCGGTGAGCGCGAGCAGCAGGCCCCACGAGAGCAGGTAGCCCGCGTCCGGCCGCAGCCCGAGCAGCTGGATCGGCCACGCGAATATGACGTGCCCGAAGTAGTAGTAGTTGAGCTGCTCGCCGCTCATCCACGGGTCGTGCGGCGGGAACGAGTCCGACGCGTTGATGGCCGTGATGAACGCCATGTCCATCGGCTTCTCGGTGTTCCACACGTCCGGTGCGGAAGCGGCGAAGAACGCGCCGAGCGCGAACGTGAGGGCGAAGACGATCTCCGCGCCCCAGAACAGCCGGCGGCGGACGGGGTCCTCCGGGAGCGCGAGCCGCCGCAGCCGCTTGGAGCGCGACTCGGGGTCCAGCGAGCGCAGCCGCAGCCCGACGAGGACGCCGGCGACGACGAACAACACCAGCGCGCCGATGATCAGGCCTTTGCCGTAGGGCGCGATGCCCAGCGAGGCCGCCATCCAGATCAGCCACGTGACCAGCAGCAGGCCGAGCAGCTTCGAGAAGCCCAGACCGGCGCCGGGGAGCCGACCGAGGACGAGCGCAGCCAGCGGTGCGGCCGCCAGGCCCACCACCTCGATCACCACGAACAGCCCGAGCGCGTCCAGCATCGCGGCCGGGGAGTGTACGTTGGAGCGTCATGGCGCTCTACGACGCGATTGCCGAATTGCCGCTCAAGGTCGAGGGCTACACCCTCGAACGCCTCGCCCGGATGGTGTCCTCGGGCTTCGAGCGCGTCTCGACCGTGTACGCCCTGACGGGTGGCGGCGAGACCGGGAAAGGCGAGGACGTCACGTACGAGGCGCCCGCCCAGGAGGCGCAGCTCGCGGCCGGGCCGGTGCTCGAGCTGGCCGGCGAGTGGACCTTCGACTCGTTCTCCGAGCACCTCGGCACGCTCGACACGTTCCCGGACTACACGCCTGAGCAGCCGGTCTACCGCTCGTATCGCCGGTGGGGCCTGGAGTCGGCGGCGCTGGACCTCGCGCTGCGCCAGGCGGGGACGTCGCTGCACGCGATCCTCGGCCGCGACCCGCAGCCGGTCACGTTCGTGGTGTCCTCGCGGATGGGCAACCCGCCGACGCTCGATCCCGTCACGCGCCGGCTCGCTCGCTACCCGAGCATCCGCTTCAAGCTCGACGGCACACCGGACTGGACCGACGAGCTGATCGAAGGGCTCGTGAAGAGCGGCGCCGTGGACTCGATCGACTTCAAGGGCGCCTACAAGGGCACGGTCGTCGACGTCGAGACCGATCCGGCCTTCTACCGCCGGATCGCCGAGACGTTCCCGGACGCGTGGCTCGAGGACCCCGACCTGGACGACGAGGACGCGATGCACGCGCTCGCCCCGTTCCAGGACCGGATCACGTGGGACGCGCCGATCCACAGCGTCGACGACATCCTCTCGCGCAAGGTGATCCCGCGCACGGTGAACCTCAAGCCGTCGCGCTTCGGCTCGGTGAAGGCGCTCTTCACCGCCTATGAGTTCTGCGAGCAGCGCGGGATGGGCGCCTATGGCGGCGGCCAGTACGAGCTCGGCGTGGGCCGCGGGCACGTTCAGCTGCTGGCGGCGATCTTCCACCCGCACGCCCCGAACGACATCGCTCCCGGCGGCTACGACGACCTGGACCCGGAGCCGGGGCTCCCCGAATCCCCGCTGGACGTCGATCCGGCACCCATCGGCTTTCGTCGGAACGTAGACTGAGAGGGCCATGCCGCCCAAGCCCCGCCAAGTCCGCATCGAATCCAAATCGGCGATGAACGCCATGCAG
The DNA here is from genome assembly GCA_027587225.1 of Solirubrobacter taibaiensis. Lineage (GTDB taxonomy): Bacteria > Actinomycetota > Thermoleophilia > Solirubrobacterales > Solirubrobacteraceae > Solirubrobacter > Solirubrobacter taibaiensis. The sequence continues at coordinate 29,744 of JAPDDQ010000017.1, read as the reverse complement.
CAGTTGGAGCAGCGCTCCGACGAGGAGCTGCTCAAGGAAACGCGCTTCAAGTCCGCTGCGCAGGCCATCCTCGGCACCCGTGCGGCCGAGCGGATGGACGCGGAGCAGGCCCGCGTGCACTTCCGCTCCGCGATCGCCGCGGCCCGCCCGCAGGAACGCCTGCAGCTGCGGCGCATGGCGGAGGCTTCGCTGGCCCTCGCCGAGCGTCGCCCGGGCGACCTGAAGGCCGCCACGGAGAAGCTCGGCGGCACGCCGCCGACGAACCGTCAGCTGCTGATGCTGCGGGTGATGGGCATCGTCGCGCCGCCCAAGAGCGCGGGGTTGCCGCGCCGGATCGGCGGCATCCTGCTCGTGCTGCTGTTCATCGTGCTCGTGATCACGGCGGGCTTCCTGATCGTGAAGCTGATCGCGCTGCCGTTCGGCGGCATCGGCAACACGGCGTGGTTCTGGGGCTTCCTGCTCGTGCTCGTGGTGCTCGGCGTGCTGGCGTTCGTCGGGCGGCGCCGCCAGGCCACCGCGCGGGCCAAGATGGCCGAGCAACGCGCGTCGATGTACGGCGGCAAGAAGTAGGCGATCGATCGCGGCAGCCGACTGCGTCGGCGCCATGCGCGATCGCTTAGAGATCGCTTCGCGGATCTCTGCTCACATTCCGCGCAGCACATCCGTTGGAATGGGTGTGCTGCCACCGTTCTGGTCCCTCGTCGAAGCCCATGGCGACGAGCTGCTCGTACACGCTCGTCGCCTGAGCGGCGACGCGGCTGAGGACGTCCTGCAGGACGCGCTGTTGCGCGCGCTGCGGGCGTATCCGAAGCTCCGTCACGCCGATCACCTGCGGGCGTGGCTCTACCGCGTCACCACGACCACCGCCATCGATCATCACCGCAAGCGCCGGCGGGAGGTCCTTTCGGACGAGCCGCCGGTGGTGGCCGTGTATGACACCCACGAAGACTTCGAGGGCCTGATCGCGCCCCTCAACGACACGGCGCAGGTCGCACTGCGACTGCGCTTCGTCGACGACCTCGACTACGACGGGATCGCGGAGCGGCTCGGCTGCACGTCCGCCGCGGCACGCCAGCGCGTGTCGACCGCCGTTCGCACCCTCCGGGAGAGCTACGCATGACCCCGCTACCTGATTCGCTGCTGGAGTCCGTCGCGGCCGCCGCCGTCCGCGAAGGGCTCGCCGACGCCCTCTACACGCGGCTGAAGACCCCGATCGGGCGGTTGCTCATCGTGTCCGGGCCTCAAGGCCTGGTGCGGATCGCGTTCGAGAGCGAGGCCGAGGACGTGGCGCTGGCGGAAGTCGCCGGGGCGCTCGGGCCGCGTGTGATCGGGTCCGACCGCGAGCTCGCCGGCACGCGCGACGCGCTCGACGCGTACTTCGCCGGTGAGCCGCTCGACCTGCCCGTGGACCTGCGGCTCGCCCGCGCGCCGTTCCGCCACGCGGTGCTGGAGCACCTGCGCGAGGTGCCACGCGGGCAGACCGTGTCCTACGGGGAACTCGCCGCCCGCGCCGGAAACCCCAAGGCCGCCCGGGCCGTGGGCACGGCGTGCGCGCGCAACCCGGTACCGATCGTCGTGCCCTGCCACCGCGTGCTCCCGGGCACGGGACGGCTCGGGAGCTACCGGGGCGGGCCGGAGCGCAAGGCCGCGCTCCTTGAGTTGGAGGGCGCTATGACTCTTCGACGGTGATCGAATTGATGATCACCTGGGCGGCGGGCATGCCGGAGTTCGGGTCGGCCTGGATGGCGCCGATCTTGTCCACGACCTCCATGCCCTCCGTCACTTCGCCCACCAGCGCGTAGTCGGGCGTCAGCGAAGCGGCACCCTCGCCGGTCACGACGAAGAACTGCGAACCGGACGTGCCCGGGGCCTCGTCCTGGGTCTTGGCCATCGCGACGATGCCGGGCGTGTACTTGATGTCGCTCGGCGGCGCCTCCTCCACCGAGTAGCCCGGGCCGCCGCTGCCGGAGCCGGCCGGGTCGCCGCCCTGGATCACGAAGCCCGCGACGATCCGATGGAAGTTGAGGCCGTCGTAGAACTTCTCGTCCGCGAGGTACTTGAACGAGCCGCCGGTGATCGGGGCCTGCTTGGCGTCCAGCGTGATCTTGAAGTCGCCGCACGTGGTGGCGACGGTCGCGACGTAGGTCTTGGACGCGCTCAGCTTCTCCTTGGGCGCCTCGAGCGTGCCTTCCTCCTTGGGCGCCGGCGCCTCGACGTCCTCGCAGCCCTCGGGGAGGAACTCGTTGGCGGTCGGCGCCTCCGTCGTGGCCTCCGCGGTGGGCTCCGGCGTGGCGGCCGTTTCGTCTCCTCCGTCATCGCCACAGGAGGCGAGCGCGAGGGCGAGGCAGCAGGCGATGAGGGTGGCGAGGAGTCGGGACACGGCGGGCAAGGATAATGCGGTCCTTGCCCCTTTCCGCCGCGGTCCGTCCGTATGACCACATCCTGCTCGACCTCGACGGCTGTCTGTGGGTCGGTGACGAGGCGCTCCCGGGCGCTGCCGACGCCGTCAGCGCCTTGCGTGAGGCCGAAAAGTCGATCCTCTTCCTGACCAACGACGTGCGCCACCCACCGGAGGGGTTCGTCCGCAAGCTCTGGCGGCTCGGCTTCCAGGCGTCGCTGCCGGAGATCCTCAGCGTCGGCGCGGCCGTGCAGTTCGCGCTGGCCGAGCGGCCGGGTGGCGGTACGGCGTTCGTCGTCGGCTCGCAGGCGCTGGTCGATCACGTGGCCGAGGCGGGATTGCGGATCGTGAACGGCACGCAGTTCGCGACGCGGGCCGACGTGGTCGTGGTCGGCGGCCACGACGACTTCGTGTTCGAGGAGCTCAAGGTCGCGACCCAGGCCGTGCTGCGCGGCGCGGACCTGATCGGCGCCACGCGCGACGCCGTGTTCCCGATGCCCGACGGCCCGTGCCCGGGCACGGGCGCCATTTTGGCCGCGGTCGAGACCGCCGCGGGACGCAAGGCCTCGATGGTGATCGGCAAGCCTGAGCCGAGCATGTACGAAGCGGCCCGCGACCGTCTCGGCCCCGGTCGCATCCTCGGCGTCGGCGACCGGCTGGAGATCGACGTTCTCGGCGCGCGCCGCGCGGGCCTGGACCAGGCGCTCGTGCTCACCGGCGGGGCGTCCCGAGTTGAAGCCGAGGCCGCCGACCCCGCACCGACCTTCATCGCCGACTCGCTCGGCGCGCTCGTCTTACAGCAGGGCTGAGCCGCTCGCCGCGCCCGCCGGGGCGAGTTCGTCGATGCGGGCGAGGACGTCGGGTGAGAGAGACACGCCGGCGGCGCGCAGGTTCTCGTCGAGGTGGGACGCGGTGCGGGTGCTCGGGATCGGGACGATGTCCTCGCGCTGATGGAGGATCCAGGCGAGGGCGAGCTGGGCGGGCGTGATCTCCAGCTCCTCCGCGATCCCGCGCAGCGGCGCGAAGCGGTCCGAGTTGGCGGCCAGGTTCTCGCGGGTGAAGCGCGGGTGGTTGGCGCGGAAGTCCTTGTCGGTGTCCTGCACGGAGCCGGCGAAGAAGCCCGCGCCGAGCGGCGACCAGGGCACGAAGCCGATCCCCAGCTCAGCGAGCACGGGCAGGAGCTCGCGCTCGGGGTCGCGGGTCCAGAGCGAGTACTCGGACTGGACGGCAGCAAGCGGGTGCGCCTGGTGCGCGGCCAGGACCTGCTCGGCGGTGGCATTGCAGAGGCCGAGGTGGCGCACCTTGCCCTCCCCAACCAGCTCGGCCATGGCGCCGACGGTCTCCTCCATCGGGACACCCGGATCAGGGAAGTGCAGGTACCAGAGATCCACGTGGTCGGTGCTGAGACGCCGCAAGCTCGCTTCCAGCGCCGCGCGGGCGCGTTCCGGTCGCGCGTCGACGCGAATCTCCTGCTGGTGGTGGTGATTGAGGACACGGCCGCCCTCGAACACGATCCCCCACTTGGTCGCGAGCTGGAGCTCGTCGCGGCGCGCCGAGAGCGCGCGGCCGACGAGCGTCTCGTTGCCGCCGTCCGCGTAGGCGTCGGCCGTGTCGATGAAGGTCGCGCCGGCGTCCACGGCGTGCTGGAGCGTGGCGATGGCCTGCGCGTCGTCGCTGTCGCCGTACATGCCGGGGACGAGGGCCATGGCGCCGTAGCCGATCGTCGAGGTCGTGAGCGTTCCGAGGGTGCGCATGCCATCGATGGTCCCCGTGGGGCAGCGCCGGCTCCACACGAGCTGCCGCTGCGTGGTATCGGTTTCACCGATGGCCGACATCCGACAGCTGCGGTACGTGCTCGCCGTGGCCGAGCACGCGAGCGTGTCGCGGGCGGCGACGGAGCTGCACCTGAGCCAGTCCGCGCTGTCTGAGGCGCTGCGCAAGCTCGAGCTGGAGCTGGGCGTCGAGCTCTTCAACCGCGGCGCGCGCGGCGTGACGCCGACCGCGGCCGGCGAGGCGTTGCTGACGGCGGGCGCGGAGGCCGTGCGGGCGTTCGACGCGGCGCTCGACGCCGCCCGCGGCCAGACGGGCCGGCTGCGGGTCGGGTTCGAGGCGACGGGCGCCGGGCGGCTGTCCACGCAGTCACGGGCGCGCTTCCTCGCCCGGTATCCCCATGTCCGGGTGGAGCCGCGACGGTACGACTGGGGCGGCGAGGTGGGCGCGCTGCGCGACGGCGAATGCGACGTCGCGTTCGTGTGGCTTCCGGCGGACCTGACCGCGCTGCGGCACGAGATCGTCGCGAGCGAGCCGCGCTTCGCGGGCCTGGCGTGCGAGCACCGGTTGGCGAAGCGCGACGCCTTGACCATCGACGAGCTCAACGACGAGCCGATCATGTGGACGCGCCGCGCGCCGCGGTACTGGGTGGACTGGTGGGCGGTGAACCCGCGCCCGAACGGCGCCGAGCCGCGCTGGGGGCCCGAGAACGAGAACGTCGAGGAGATGCTCGAGCAGGTCGCCGACGGGTCCGCGTACGCGATCGTCGGCGCGTCGATGACCGAGTTCTATGCCCGCCCCGACCTGGCCTGGGTGCCGATCACGGACATCGACCCGCTGCGGATCGCGCTCGCGTGGCGCGAGCGCGACGCCAACCCGCTGATCGCGGCGTTCGCGGCGACCGTGCGCGAGCTGACCGTCTAGCCTCCCGGGCCGTGATCGACGGCCCCGTCTGCTTGATCGTCAACCCCCACGCCGGCGGTGGCCGCGCGCTCCGTCTGCTCCCCGGCGTAGAAGCCGCGCTGCGCAGCCAGGGCCGCCCGTTCCGCGTGGTGGAGACGATGTCCATGCAACACGCCCGCCAGCTCGCGCGCGAGGCGTGCGACCAGGGCGACATCGTCGCGGCTATGGGCGGCGATGGGATCGTCGGCGCGGTGGCGGGCGAGTTGCGCGACCGCCAGGGCCTGCTCGCGGTCATCCCCGGGGGGCGCGGCAACGACTTCGCGCGCAAGCTGGACATCCCGTTCGACCCGGTCGAGGCGGTGAAGCTGCTGGAGACGGGCGCCGAGCGCTCCGTCGATCTCGCGCTCGCCAACGGCACGGTGTACCTCGGCATCCTGTCGGCGGGGATCGATTCCGACGTGTCCCGGATCGCGCTCGAGACGCGGCTGAAGCTCGGCACGTTCGTCTACACCTATGGCGTGCTGCGCGCGATCGCCCGCTGGAAGCCCGCGGCCTGGAAGGTCACGATCGACGGCGAGTCGCTCGACTACGCGGGCTACAGCGTCGCCGTCGCCAACTCCGGCGTGTTCGGCGGCGGCATGTTCCTCGCGCCCGACGCCTCGCTGGAGGACGGCAAGCTGGACGTGGTGCTCATCCGCCAGCAGTCCCGCCTGCGCTACCTGCGCGGCCTGCCGCGCGTGTTCAACGGCAGCCACCTCAAGGACCCGGCGATCACGCTCCACCAGGGCTGCGAGATCACCTTCGAGGCCGACCGCCCGTTCACGGCGTACGCCGATGGCGACCCGATCGGGGACCTCCCGCTCACGGTGCAGGTGCTGCCGGGCGCGCTGCGGGTGGTGGCGCCGGCGTGATCCGCCTGGCTGCAGGGGTGGCCGCCGCCAAGGCGGTCGGCACACTCGCGCGCACGGCGGGCCGCGGCGGCGGCACGAGCCTGCCCGGCAAGGTCCTCACCAAGGTCGACCCGAACGCCATCCGGAAGCTGTCGTCCCAGCTGGATCGCGGCAGCGTGGTGATCTCCGCCACCAACGGCAAGACCACGACCGCGGCGATGGTCGCGTCGATCCTCCAGCGCACGGGTGCGCGCCTCGTCCACAACCGCGCCGGGGCGAACATGGCGGGCGGGATCGCCGCGACGCTGGCCGGCGCGTCGCGCAAGGGCGGCCGCGAGCTCACCGGCAACTTCGGCCTGTTCGAGGTCGACGAGTTCTGGCTGGGCCAGGTCGCCGACCAGGTCGAGCCGCGGGCGATGCTGCTCGGCAACCTGTTCCGCGACCAGCTCGACCGCTACGGCGAGCTGGAGACGATCGCCGACCGGTGGGCCACGATCGTCCGCCAGCGCGCGGGGCTCGTGCTCAACGCCGACGACCCGCTGGTGGCCGACCTCGGCCGCCACGCGCCGGAGCCCGTGTACTTCGGCGTCGACGACGACCGCCTCGCGCTCCCCGAGCTCCAGCACGCGAGCGATTCCAAGCACTGCCGCCGCTGCGGCCACGCCTACACGTACAGCGCCGTCTACCTCGCGCATCTCGGCCACTACAAGTGCCCGAACTGCGGCCAGGAGCGCCCGACGCCCACGGTGATCGCCACGAACGTCGAGCTGCGCGGCATCCGCTCCGCCGCGTTCGATCTCAACGGCGCCCGCGTCGAGCTCCCGCTGCCGGGCCTCTACAACGTCTACAACGCGCTCGGTGCCGCCGCGCTCACGCTGAAGCTCGGCGTCGAGCTCGACGACATCGTGGCCGGCCTCCAGGCCGTCGCGCCCGCGTTCGGCCGCGCCGAGACGCTCGATCTGGGCCGTCCCACCTCCCTCCTGCTGGTGAAGAACCCCGCGGGCGCGAACGAGGTCCTCAGGACCCTCGCGCTGGAGGGTGAGCAGCTCGACCTGCTGGGCGTGCTCAACGACCGGATCGCCGACGGCCGCGACGTCTCCTGGGTCTGGGACGCCGACTGGGAGCTGCTCGTCGACAGCGTCCGCACCTTCACGGCGTCCGGCACGCGCGCCGCCGAGCTCGCGCTGCGCATGAAGTACGCCGGCCTGGACCCGAAGAAGATCACCGTCGTGGACAAGCTCGAAGACGGCCTCGATCACGCACTGAAGACGGGCGAGGGCCCGCTGTACGTCATCCCCACCTACACGGCGCTGCTCGAGCTGCGCGAGATCCTCACCGGGCGCGGCCAGGTGGAGGCGTACTGGCGTTGACGATCCCCGAGCTCGCCGCCTGGCACGACATCGAGTGCGGCCGCTACGAGGCCGACCTGCCGCTGTGGAAGGAACTGGCCAAGGCCTCCAAGGACGGCATCCTCGACATCGGCGCGGGAACGGGCCGCGTCGCGCTGCGGCTCGCGTACTCCGGCTTCGACGTGACCGCGCTCGACCTCGAGCCCGAGCTGCTCGCCGTGCTGACGCACCGCGCCGAAGAAGCGGGCTTCACGATCCCCACGGTCGCCGCCGACGCGTGCGACTTCACGCTCGAGCGCCAGTTCGACCTCATCCTCGTGCCGATGCAGACGGTCCAGCTGCTCCCCGCCCGGCCCGGCTTCTTCGGCAGCGTGCGCCGCGCCCTGCGCCCCGGCGGCCGGCTCGCGATCGCGATCGTGACCCAGCTGGAGACCTACGACGGCAGCCCGCCGCTGCCCGCGCCGGACGTCGGCCACATCGGCGACTACACGTACATCTCCCAGCCGATCTCGGTCCAGGTGAACGACCACAGCGCGGCGATCGAGCGCGTGCGCCAGCGCGTCGGCCCCGACGAGGAGCGCGTCACGAGCGACGACCGGATCGAGCTCGCGATCGTCTCCCCCGGCACGCTCGCCGAGGAGGCCGCCGCGCACGGCCTCGAGGCCGACGAGCTGCTGCACATCGAGGAGACGCCCGACCACGTCGCCTCCGAGGTGGTGGTCTTCCGTGGCTGACGTCCTGCGCGTGTGCGCGCTGTATCCCGACCTGATGAACATCTACGCCGACCGCGGCAATCTGCAGCTGCTGCGGCGTCGGGCCGAGTGGCGGGGCCTCGGCTTTCAGCTGAGCGGCGTGGGGTTCGACGACGAACTCGATCCCGGCCAGCACGACCTGTTCTACATGGGCGGCGGCCAGGACCGCGACCAGGTGCTGTGCGCCGAGGATCTGGCCACGAACAAGCGCGCGGCGCTGCAGCAGGCGGCCGACGAGGGCAAGGTCATCTTCGGCGTCTGCGGCGGCTACCAGCTGCTCGGCCACGCCTACGAGCTCGACGGCACCAAGCTCCCGGGCGTCGGCCTCGTGGACCTGGAGACCGTGCGCGAGGACGGCCCGCGCCTGATCGGCAACGTCGCGATCGAGGTGGACCTCGACGGCAGCAAGAACGTCCTCGCCGGCTTCGAGAACCACGGCGGCCGCACCCGGTTGGGAGCGCAGACGCGCCCGCTCGGACGCGTCCTCAAGGGTCACGGAAACGACGGTCGCAGCGGCCACGAAGGCGCGCGCGGAGGCGCCCACGGGACAGTCGTCGGCACCTACCTCCACGGTCCCCTATTGCCCAAGAATGCGTGGTTTGCGGACTGGTTGACTGCAACGGCCCTGCACCGGGCGGTAAGTGACCTGGAACCACTGGACGACCGTTTCGAGGACGCCGCCCACGCCGCCGCTCGGCGTGCGGCCGGTATCTGACCGGGTAGCATCCGCGTCCCCCTTCCCCAGGGACCCTCCTTTGCCTCCGACCCACACCGCCCAATCAGAGGGGCCGTCCGGCTACCGCGAAGCGGTCGAGCTGGAATTCGCCGAGGCCACGAAGCGCTATCCCGGCGCGGATTCGGCGGCCGTCGACGGCCTCAGCCTCACCGTCCCCGCCGGGGAGATCTGCGTGCTCGTCGGCCCGTCCGGCTGTGGCAAGACCACCGCGATGCGCATGGTCAACCGGATGATCGACATCAGCTCCGGCGACATCCTGGTCGGCGGGCGCAGCGTCAAGGGCCGCGACGTTGACGACCTGCGGCGCGAGATCGGCTACGTGATCCAGCAGATCGGCCTGTTCCCGCACCGGACGATCGCCGACAACATCGCCACCGTCCCGCGCCTGCTCGGCTGGGACAAGGGCAAGACCACGAACCGCGTGCACGAGCTGCTGGACCTGATCGGGCTGCCGCAGGAGATGGCCAAGCGCTACCCGGCGCAGCTCTCGGGCGGCCAGCGCCAGCGCGTCGGTGTGGCCCGCGCGCTCGCCGCCGACCCGCCGCTGATGCTGATGGACGAGCCGTTCGGCGCGATCGACCCGATCAACCGCGAACGCCTCCAGAACGAGTTCCTGCGCCTCCAGGCCGAGATTCGCAAGACGATCGTCTTCGTCACACACGACATCGACGAGGCGATCAAGATGGGCGACAAGATCGCGATCCTGCAGGTGGGCGGCAAGCTCGCGCAGTACGCGACGCCGTCCGAGATCCTCCAGCATCCCGCGAACGAGTTCGTCGAGGACTTCGTGGGCGCGGATCGCGCGCTCAAGCGGCTCGCGCTCCTGCGCGTCTCCGACATCGAGCTGGGCCCGTCCAACGGCGGCCCGTCGATCCGTGACTCGGCGCTCGTCCGGGACGCGCTCAGCGACCTGCTCCAGCACGGCGCGCTGCACGGCAACGTGATCGACGCCGACGGCCAGACGGTCGGTGGCATCAGCATGGAGGCCCTCGCGCGATTGGCGAAGGCGTGATCCTCGCCCAGCTCGAGATCCGCGGGCCCGACGACGCCGGAGACTCGTGCGTCGCCGACAACGGGTTCTGCCCGGCCTGGATCGCCGACAACTGGGAGCGCTACCGCGGCCCGTTCTTCGAGCACCTGGAGCTGACGCTGATCAGCGTCGCGATCGGCTTCGTGATCGCGTTCGGGCTCGCGATCGTCGCGCACCGGCGGCGCTGGCTCATCCCGCCGGTCACGCAGATCACCGGCATCCTCTACACGCTCCCGAGCGTCGCGCTGTTCTTCCTGCTGCTCCCGCTCACCGGGCGCGGCAAGACCACCGCGGTGATCGCGCTCGTGGCCTACACGCTGCTGATCATCTTCCGCAACGTCATCACGGGCCTGGAGGGCGTCCCCGCCGAGGCGCGTGACGCTGGGCGCGGCATGGGCCTCACGTCGCGCCAGCTGCTGTGGCGCGTGGAGCTGCCGCTGGCGCTGCCCGCGATCATGGCCGGGCTGCGGATCGCGGTCACGACCACGGTCGGCCTGACCGCGCTGGTCTTCCTGGCCGGCGCCGGCGGCCTGGGCGAGGAGATCTTCAACGACATGCAGTTCCGCTCGAACGTCGTCGTCGCGGGCGGGCTGTGCGTGCTGCTGGCGGTCGTGCTCGACCTGCTGGTGCTGGCGGTCCAGAAGCTCCTCACGCCCTGGACCCGGGGAGCGGCCGCATGAGCGCGACGTTCGCCGCCCTGGGCGAGTTCGGGGACGCGATCTCCTTCATCTTCAGCGAGCGCGAGAACCAGCGCGGCGCGCCGGTCGGCGGCGCGAACAACCTGACGCTGCTGTGGGAGCACCTGAAGCTGTCGGCGGCGGCGCTGGGCCTGGCGATGGTGATCGCCCTGCCGCTCGGGCTCGTGCTCGGGCACACCGGCCGCTTCTCGTTCCTGACCATCAGCACGTCGAACGTCGGCCGCGCCGTGCCGAGCGTCGCGCTGATCGCGCTGTTCGTGGCCTTCTTCCCACGCAGTCCCGAGTTCCTGAACGTGACGCTCGCGCTCGCGCTGCTGGCGATCCCGCCGATCCTGACCAACGCCTACGTCGGCGTGCGCCAGACCGATCGCGACGCGGTGGACGCGGCGCGCGGCATGGGCCTCTCCGGCGCGCAGGTGATCCGCCAGGTCGAGCTCCCGCTCGCGCTGCCGCTGATCTTCGGCGGGATCAAGACGTCGACCGTCAACGTCATCGCCACCGCGACGATCGCTCCGCTCGTGGGCGTCGTCACGCTCGGCGACCCGCTCGTGGCCTTCTCGGTCTACGGGCGCGAGGGCCAGATCGGGGCCTCGATCATCGTCGCCGCGCTGGCGATCGCCGCGGAGATCGGCCTCTCCGCCGTGCAGCGCGCCGTCACGCCTGAGGGCATCAAGCTCGAACGCGGTTCTGAGGACCGCGCACGTACCCGCTTCGGAATCACCAAGAGGAGGATCCAGACAGCGCCATGAGACGAACTCCATATCTACTCGCGCTCCTGCTGGCTGCGCTCGCCATCTTCGCCGCCGCGTGCGGCGGAGACGACGAGCAGCCGGCGACGGGCAGCGGCTCCGAGCCGACCGCGACCGCGTCCGCCGACACGTCGGGCCAGATCGTCAACAACCCGGACAACGCCAAGACCTCGCTCACGATCGGCTCCAAGAGCTTCACGGAGCAGCGCGTGCTCGGCGAGATCTACGCCCAGGGCCTCGCGGCCGCGGGCTACACCACCAAGACGGACCTCAACCTCGCCGACGAGCAGTCCGCGATGTCCGCGCTCGAAGGCGGGCAGATCAGCGCCTACCCCGAGTACACCGGCACCGCGCTGCTCGTGTTCTTCAAGAAGGACGCCGCCGACCTGCCGAAGGACCCGCAGGCGGCCTACGAAGAGGTCAAGACAGGCTTCGAGGGCAAGGGCATCACCGCCTTCCCGCCGACGCCGTTCACCTCCTCCAACGAGGTCGCGGTGACCAAGGAGACGGCGGACAAGTACAGCCTCAAGAACATCTCCGACCTGTCGGAGGTCGCCGGTGAGCTGAACCTGTACGGCACGCCCGAGTGTCGCCAGCGGATGGACTGCCTGCTGGGCCTGGAGCAGATCTACGGCCTGAAGTTCAAGAAGTTCACGCCGGTCGCGGGCGACCAGCGCCACGAGGTGCTGCAGTCCGGCCGCGCGGACGTCTCGATCGTCTACACGACCGATCCGCAGATCAAGCGCAACGGCGAGGTCCTGCTCGAGGACGACAAGGGCATGTTCCCGCCGTACAACCCGACGCTGCTGATGAAGTCCGAGACGGCGGAGGCCGCCGGGCCGGACCTGGCGAAGACGATCGACCTGATCCAGAAGCCGCTGACCGACGACGCGATGCAGGAGCTGGACGCGCGCGTCGATCTCGACAAGAAGGACCCGGCCGCGGTGGCCAAGGAGTACCTGCAGGAGACCGGGCTGGTCAAGTAAGCGTGGGGATCACCTGCTCGGGCAGCTCCGGCCGCCCGAGCAGGAAGCCCTGCACGAAGGCGCAGCCCGCGGCGCGCACGAGCTCGAGCTGGTCCTCGGTCTCGATGCCCTCGGCCACCACCGGTAGCCCCGCGGCGCGGCCGATGCTCACCGCCGCCTCGATGATGCGGCGGTCCCGGTCATCGGTGGCGCGGGCGACGAACCCGCGGTCCAGCTTGATGCCGTTCAACGGCAGCGTGGCCAGGCGGGTGAGGCTCGAGTAGCCGGTGCCGAAGTCGTCCAGATGGACGTTGAGGCCGAGCTGCGCGAGCTCCACGAGCCCGGCGATGGCCGCGTCGCCGCCCTCCATCAGCGTCGTCTCCGTGATCTCGAGTGTGATCCGGCTCGGCGGCGTGCCGGTGTGGGCGAGCGTGCGGGCGATCCGCTGCCGGAAGCCGGCCTCGCTGAGCTCGCGGGCGGCGACGTTGACGCTGATCCGGACGCCGTCCGGGAACAGGCGGGACTCCAGGCAGGCGCGATGCAGCACCCAGTCGCCGATCGCGGAGATCAGGCGCACGTTCTGCTCGGCGACGGGCAGGAAGTGTCCCGGGCCGAGCAGTCCTTGCTCCGGATGCTGCCAGCGCACGAGCGCTTCGAGGGCGACGGTGCGCAGCGTGTCCACCGCCAGGATCGGCTGGTACACGAGTCGCAGCTCGTCTTGGGCGATCGCGCGCCGCAGCCCGTCCTCGATCCGCAGCCGATCGCGTAGGCGGCCCGCCATCGCGCGGTCGAAGATCTCGAACGCGTTGCCGCCGCGCCCCTTCACACGCTGCATGGCGGCGTCCGCGCCTTGGACGAGGTTGACGCCGTCGTGGCCCGGCTCCTCGATCGCGATCCCGATCGCGGCGGAGACCTGCAGCCCGGTCTCCAGCGGCGGATCGAGGGCGCGGGCGAGCCGGTCCGCCAGTTCGGCGGCGTCGCGCTCGTCCTCGCACTCCGCGAGCACGGCGAACTCGTCACCGCCGACCCGCGCGAGCGGCTGCGCGACGTCCAGCACCTGGTGCAGGCGCGTGGCGACCTCGATCAGCACCTCGTCGCCGGCCGTGTGCCCATGGGTGTCGTTGACCGCCCGGAATCGGTCGAGGCCGATCAGCAACACGCTCATGCGCTCACGCTGCGGGCGGGCGAGCGCCTGCTCGAGCCGCTCCTGGAACAGCAACCGGTTGGGCAGGCCGGTGAGCGGGTCGTGCAGGGCCTGGTGGGCGACGCGATCCTGCAGCCGGAGGGCTTCGGTGACGTCGCTGATCGACACCACCATGCCGGTGATCGCGCCGTCCGTCCCGCTGTTGAGCGGCGTGTAGTTGGCGGAGACCTGGACCTCGGCGCCGTCGGGGCGTGAGATGCGCAGCGAGACGTCGCGGACGGGCTGACCTTCGCGCAGGGCGCGGACTCCCGGCGTGCCCGGATCGCCCGGCGTGAGCGGCGATCCGTCGGCGTAGCGCAGCCTGACCGCCTCCCACCAGGCCGGATCGGTCATCAGCTGCTCCCGCGGGATGCCGAGGATGGCGCAGGCCGCCGGGTTGACGTCCACCACCTGGCCGGCGGGACCGATGGTGAGCAGCCCCGACTCGACGGTGGCGATGACGGCGCGCAGGCGGGCCTCGGTGGCGCGCAGCTCGGTGACGTCGTCGGCGTGGCAGAGGACCGCGTCGGGGCCGATCGGGACGTAGTGCACGTCGAGGCGGCGGGCGACACCGGACGCCGCGAGCACGTGCTCGTACTCGCGCCGGTACGTGCGGCCGCTCGCGCGGACGTGCTCCAGATCCTCACGCAGGTCGGGCCGGTCCGGGAAGATCTGCCGCACGGTGCCGCCGATCAACTCCCGCAGACGCTCCCCGGCCATCGCGAAGGCAGCCTGGTTCGCGCGCTCGAGTGTCCACTCGCCGCCGGCGAAACGCCATGTGTAGCAGGGCACCGGAATTGCGTCGAATTGGGCCTGCAGCGGGTCGAACTCGTTGGTCACTCGCGGTCGTTGACCTTAACCGGTTGATACGACGGTCTAGGTCCGCACGCTGACTGAATCCGTCAGACTGGAACCGTGGTCAAACCGGGCATAACCGATGCAATGGAGACGTGGGACATCCCCCGCCTGCGCGGGGTCACACACGCATACGCGTTCTTCGTCGCGCTGGTGGCCGCTGCGCTGCTGATCACGCTGACCCCCGGCGGCGCGCCGCGGATGGCGGCGGCGGTCTACGGCGTCGGCCTGTGCGCCCTGTTCGGCGGCAGCGGGCTCTATCACCGCTGGCGCTGGAATCCGCGCTGGCGACCGGTGCTGCGTCGCGTGGACCACTCGACGATCTACCTCTTCATCGCCGCCTCGTACACCCCGGTCGGCTGGCTCGTGCTCAGCGGCACGACCCAGTGGATCGTGCTGATCACGGTCTGGTCGGGAGCGCTCGCCGGCGTGACGATCAGCGTCGCCTGGATCAACGCGCCGCGGGCCATCTGCGCGCTGTGTTACGTCGCGCTGGGCTGGGTCGCCGTCCTGGCGTTCCCCCAGCTCCACGCCGAGTTGCCGATGATCGCGCTGGTGCTCGTGGCGCTCGGCGGCGTGCTCTACACGGTCGGCGCGATCATCTTCGCGCTCGGGCGCCCGAACCCGTGGCCCGACGTGTTCGGCTTCCACGAGATCTTCCACGTCTTTGTGATCCTGGCCGCGGTCGCGCACTTCATCGCGATGGCCGGCTGGATCGTGCCGTCCGGGCTTGACGCTTAGCTACTGCGCGTCATCGAGGTCCAGCTCTTACATCCGGATGCGCGCGTTCCCGCGCGGGGTCGAGACGGCGACGCCGCGTACGACCTCGCGTGCGTGGAGGCGTTCACGCTCGCGCCCGGCGAGCGCCGGTTGATCGGCACGGGCGTCGCCGTCGCGATCCCGCCGGGTCTGTGCGGGCTCGTCCTCCCCCGCTCCGGGCTGGCGATCAAGCACGGCATCGCGTGCGTGAACGCGCCCGGGCTGATCGACCCCAACTACCGCGGCGAGATCGGCGTGATCCTGATCAACCACGGCTCCGAGGCGTGGAGCGTGGAAGCCGGGGACCGGATCGCGCAGCTGCTGATCACCGCGTTCGCCGCGCCGGAACTCGTCGTGGTGGACGAGCTGCCGCGTAGTGATCGCGGAGCGGGTGGGTTCGGCTCGAGCGGTCGGTGAGTACCTTGGACGTATGTCGCGTCCGTTGTGGCTGCGCCTGACGGCCGGGTTGGTGGTCACCGGCGCCGGCCTGGGTGCCTTCGCCCTCGCCTGGGCGACCCTGTTCTCGTGGTGGTGGACGCTCACGCCGTTGCTGGTGGCGTTCGTGCTGGCCTTCGCGTCGCCGTTCGCCGCCTGGCCCCTCGTCACGGGCCGCTGGTCCCGCGAGGCCTGGATCGTGCCGCAGGTGGGCGCGTTCGCCCTCACGCTGCTGATCTACGTGGGGGTGGCGCTCGTGGCCGCGAGCCGGGCGCTCATGGCGCTCACCACCCGCGACGACTACGGCACCCCGGCGCTGCAGTGCGCCGCGTGGCTGGCGCTGACGGCCGCCGCGGTGCTCGTCATCGCGACGCTGGTCGCCGCGGTGCCGCTGGACGAGCGCGACGGCCTGTTGATCGTCGTCGCCGCGGCTCTCGGTGTAGCCGGACTGGCCGGCGCGGGCGGGGCGGTCGCGGTGGCCGCCGGGCCGAGCTCCTGCGAGCAGTTCGCGTTCGACCGCGGCGCCTGGAAACGTGACCGTGCGCCGGTGGCCGACGCGCTCGTGCGCTGCCGCACCCTCGTCGGTCTCGACGAACGCGAGATGCAGCGCCTGCTCGGCGGCCGCCTCGGACGCACCGAGTGGCACGCCGGCTACGTGGACGACGGCTTCTTCGGCGCCCGGCAGCGGCTCTCAGTGCAGTACGGCCGCGACGGGCGGGTCCGCTCCGCCCGCCTCGACGCGTTCCATCTCTAGTCCCCGCTCGGCTGCCCGTTGAGGGCGTAGCGGCCGTAGCGCTCCGCGACCACCTTCGGCAGCCGCGCGGCCACCTTCACGCCCTCGGGCCGGTCCTCGCGATCGAGCTCGCCGGCGATCTCGTGGATCTCGTGCAGCAGGGCGCCCTGGTTGTACGGGACGAGCAGCTCGATGTCCACGAGCGTCTTCTCGAACTCGATGTGGATCCGCTCCTGCAGCTCCTCGAGGCCCTCGCCGGTCTGGGCGGAGACGAGCACCGCGTCGGGGTGGCGGAAGCTGAGCTCGCGACGGCGTTCGTCGTCGAGGATGTCGGCCTTGTTGAGGACGAGCATGCGCGGCGAGCTGCCGGCGTCGATCTCCTCCAGCACGTCCTCGACGGCACGCGTCATCTCGACGAGCTCGTCCTCGTCGGTGGACGCGTCGACGACGTGCAGGACCATGTCGGCGAGCTTGGTCTCCTCCAGCGTGGCCGCGAAGGCGTTCACGAGCCCGTGCGGGAGCTTGCGGATGAAGCCGACCGTGTCCGTGAACAGGAACGTGCGGCCGTGCAGCTTGAGCGTGCGCGTCGTCGGGTCCAGCGTGTGGAACAGGCGGTCGCGGACGCCGACGTCGGAGCCCGTCAGCGCGTTCAACAGCGTGGACTTGCCGGCGTTGGTGTAGCCGGCGAGCGCGACGTTGGGCAGGTGCGCGCGCTCGCGCTCCGCCCGCTGGGTCGCGCGCGTGGCCTTCACGTCCTCCAGGCGCCGGCGCAGCACCGTGATGCGGTCGCGCGCGAGGCGGCGGTCCGTCTCGATCTGCGACTCGCCCGGGCCACGGGTGCCGATGCCGCCGACGCCGCGGCCGGCGCCGAGACGCTCCAAGTGCGTCCACAGGCCGCGCATGCGGGCCATGTTGTATTCGAGCTGCGCCAGCTCCACCTGCATCTTGCCCTCGGCGGTGTGCGCGTGAGAAGCGAAGATGTCGAGGATCACCGAGGTGCGGTCGAGCACCGGGACGTCGAGCTCTGACTCCAGGTTGCGCTGCTGGCGCGGCGTGAGCTCGTCGTCGGCGACGACGACGTTCGCGTCGGCCTCCTTGAGCGCCGCCTTGACCTCGGCCACCTTGCCGGAGCCCAGGTACGTGTTCGGGTGGACGGCGTCGCGTTTCTGCGTCAGCTCGCCCACGGTGGCGACGCCGGCGGTGCGCAGGAGCTCCTTGAGCTCCTCGAGGTCGACCGTCTCAGGCGAGGCGGCGATGCAGAAGGCGCGCTGCTTGGCCCGGCCGGCCTCTTCGGGCGAGGCGGGGCGGGTCTCAGTTGTACGGCCGTTGCGAGAGCGTTCCAAGAAGGTCCATTCTAGAGTCCGCTCCCATGCCTGTGACCCCCGCGCCCAGCGAGTCCGAGCTGGCCGAACGTCTTGCCGTGCGGACGCTCGATCTGATCGACATCCCGTCAGAGTCCCGCAACGAGGCGGAGCTCGCGGCGCACGTGGCTTCCGTGCTGCGCGAGGGCGGCGCCGTGGTCGAGGATCTCGGGGACTCGTGCGTGCTCGCGTACCCGTCCGAGATGCGCCCGCAGGTGCTGCTCGCCGGTCATCTGGACACGGTTCCGGCGCAGGGGAACATCCCCGGGCGGATCGCGGACGGGCGCGTGACCGGGCTCGGGGCGTCGGACATGCTGGGCGCGCTCGCGGTGATGATGGAGCTCGTGCTCGCGCGGGCCCCGTACGCGGCGCTGTTCTTTCCGCGCGAGGAGCTGCCCGCGAACGAGAGCGCGCTCGCGCCGCTGCTCGAGCGCCACCAGCTGGCCCAGGAGTTCGTCGTTGTGATGGAGCCGACGGACGGCGAGCTGCACGCCGGCTGCCTCGGGAACATCAACGCCACGTGGACGTTCTCCGGGCGCTCCGGGCACTCCGCGCGGCCGTGGCAGGCCGACAACGCCATCCACAAGGCGGCGCTCGGCATCGCCGCGCTGGCCTCCGCGCCCTCGGTGCCGGTGACGCTGCACGGGCTGACGTTCCACGAGGTGGCGTCGATCACGCGCGTCGAAGGCGGGATCGCGGGCAACGTGATCCCCGAGACCTGCGTCGCCGGCGTGAACTACCGCTACGGCCCGGGCCGCACGCCGCACGAGGCCGAGAAGCGGCTGCACGCGATGACGCAGGGTCTCGGTGCGCTGGAGGTGACCGCCAACTCCGGCTCCGGCGCCGTGGTGCTGGACCACCCGCTCGCGCGGAAGCTGATCGCGGCGGGCGACCTCGTCGTCGCGCCCAAGCAGGCCTGGACGCCCGTGGCCGAGTTCGCCGCCGCGGGCTATCCCGCCGTCAACTTCGGGCCGGGCGAGACGACGCAGGCCCACCAACGCGGCGAAGGGATCGGGATCGACCGGCTCCTGCACGCCCACCGCGTCCTGGAGGCCTACGGCACGTGATCAAGCTCTCCCCCGTCCTCGACGGCCTCGGCACGTACCCGTTCGTGCGGCTCGAGGCCGCCCGCGCGCGGCTGCGTGCGGCCGGCACCGAGATCATCGACTTCGGCATGGGTGAGCCGCGCGAGGAGACGCCGCAGTTCATCCGGGAGGCGCTGGCGGCCGCGATCCAGCCGCTCGCGCCGTACCCGAGCGCGGTCGGCCTGCCCGACCTGCGCGCGGCGATCGCGGCGTGGACGGGACGACGGTTCGGCGCGGCGCTGGACCCCGACACGCAGGTCATCCCCACGCTGGGCTCAAAGGAGGCTGTCTTCAGCCTGGCGCACGTGTTCGGCGGCGACCAGGTCGTGATCCCGCAGCCCGCGTACCCGGTCTACGACCGCGGCGCGCGTTTCGCGGGCAAGGAGATCGTCGAGCTGCCGCTGCGCGAGGCGGACGGCTGGCTGCCGGACCTGGGCGCGATCGACTGGTCACGCGTGTCGATCCTGTGGCTCAACTACCCGAACAACCCGACGGGCGCGACCGCCCCGCTCGAGTTCTACGCCGAGGCCGCGGCCCTGGCGCGCCGGCACGGGTTCGTGCTGGCGAGCGACGAGGCGTACTCCGAGCTGTACTTCGGAGACGAAGCCCCGCAGTCCGCGCTGCAGCTCGACGACCTGGGCAACGTCGCGGTGCTCAACACCCTGTCCAAGCGCTCGTCGATGCCCGGCTATCGCGCGGGCTTCGTCGCGGGTGACCCGGAGATCGTCGCCGCGCTGAAGAAGTACCGGCCGAACGTCGGCGTCGCTCCGCCGGAGGTGCTCCAGCGCGCGGCGATCGCGGCCTGGAACGAGGAGACGCACGTCACCGAGGTGCGCGCCCGCTATCGCGAAAAGCGCGACCTGCTGCTCCCCGCGCTCGAGTCGATGGGCCTGCGCTCGGCCGGCGGCGACGCGTCGTTCTTCCTCTGGATGGAAGGCTCCGACGCGCTCGCCGCCCGCTGGCTCGAGCGGGGCGTCATCGTCGCTCCCGGCTCGTTCTTCGGTCCCGCGGGTGCGGGCTACCTGCGGTTCGCGCTCGTCCCGCCACTCGAGGCGATCGAGCGCGCCATCGAGCTCATACGGGACTAGTCGTTGGCGTGCAGGGCCGCGTTCAGGCCCTGCCAGTTGCCTGACCGCGGCAGCGCCTCGACCGTGCCGGTGCGCGAGTTGCGGCGGAACAGCAGCCCGCTGGCGCCGCTCAGGTCGCGGCCCTTGGCGGTCTCGCCGTCGGGGAGCGTGATCACCGTGCCGGCCGTGATGTAGAGCCCGGCTTCCACGGTGCACTCGTCGCCGAGGGAGATGCCGATGCCGGCGTTCGCGCCGAGCAGGCAGCGCTCGCCGATCGAGATCACCTCGGCGCCACCGCCGGACAGCGTGCCCATGATCGAGGCGCCGCCGCCGACGTCGGAGCCGTCGCCGACCACGACGCCCGCGCTGATGCGGCCCTCGACCATCGAGGTGCCGAGCGTGCCGGCGTTGAAGTTCACGAAGCCCTCGTGCATGACGGTCGTGCCCTCGGCGAGGTGGGCGCCGAGCCGGACGCGGTCGGCGTCGGCCACGCGCACGCCGGTCGGGGCGACGTAGTCGGTCATGCGCGGGAACTTGTCGACGCTGAAGACCTGCAGCGCGACGCCGCTGGCGCGGGCCTTCAGCTGCACTTGCGTCAGGTTGGCGGGGTCGACCGGCCCGACGCTCGTCCAGGCGACGTTCGGCAGCGCGGCGAAGATGCCGTCGAGGTTGATGCCGTGCGGCTTGACGAGCCGGTGGCTGAGCAGATGCAGGCGCAGGTAGGCGTCGGCGGTGTTGCGCGGTGGAGCGGAGAGGTCGGCGATGCGGGTGAGCACCGTGGCCTGGCGCACATCGCGCAGCGCATCCGTCCGCTGCGCCTCCGGCAGCCCGTGCTCCGCGGCGGCTTCCGCGCTCAGCTCGGTGACGCGCGATTCACCCTCGCCGCCGAGCTGTGGGTCGGGATAGAAGACCTCGAGGATGCGGTCGCCCGCGTACGTCGCCAGCCCGGCACCCCAGGCCCCACCTGCCGTCATGCCTGCTCCTTGAATGCTTCCACGTGGTCCTTCGCGAATTCGTCGATCGAGCGCGGGTCGCGGCCGAGCGCGTCCTTGACGCCCGACGTCACCATCTGGGCGCCGCCGCCGGCGTAGAGCGCGAACTGCTCGCTCAGCCCTTCGGCGTTCCACGGCGGGACGCCGGCCCGGACCAGCTCGCGCTTGAGCGCCTCGACCGGGATCTCCTCGACCGTGATCTCCCGCCCGGCGGCCGCGAACACGCGCTTGGCCTGGTCACGGTAGGACACGGCCTCCGGGCCCGAGAGCCCGTAGGCCTTGCCCGCGTGGCCCTCCTCGGTGAGCGCGACCGCGGCCACCTCGGCCACGTCCCGCGCGTCGACGATGCTGAAGGCCGCGTCCGGGACGGGCGAATAGAACGTGCCGTCGAGCACGCGCGCGCCCCAGCTCAGCGTGTTCTGCATGAAGCTCGTGGGTCGCAGCAACGTCCAGTCCATGCCGGAGTCGCGCAGCGCCTGCTCGACCTTGGCGTGCGTGCGGGCGAAGCGCAGCGGCGCCTCGGGGCTCGCGCCGATCACGCTCAGCTTGACGACGTGCTTGACGCCCGCCTGCGTCGCCGTCTCGAGGAACGCCTGCTCGAACTCGGACTGCATCGGGCCCATCGGCGAGACGAGGTAGGCCTTCTCGACCCCCTCGAACGCCGGGCCGAGCGTGCGCGGGTCCCCGAGATCACCCGTGACCGGCTCGAAGCCGAGGTCACGCAGGTGATGCGCCTTCGTCTCGTCGCGCACCAGGGCGCGGGCCGCGACGTCGCGGGCCTTGAGCGCCTTCAGGACCTCCATGCCGGTCGTCCCGGTCGATCCGGTCACCAGCAGCATCTATTCGGCCTCCATGTCGTTCAGGAATTCCTCGCTCAGCTCGGCGCGGTAGATCGGCTTTGCCCATCCGGTGAGGTCCACGTGCAGCGAATCGTCGACGTCCACGGTCAGCTCGCCACCGTCCAGATGGACCGTGACCGGCGTCTCACCGCCGCGGACGACGTGCGCCACCGCCGCCCCGCTCGCCCCGGTGCCGCTCGACAGCGTCTCCCCCACACCGCGCTCGAAGATGCGCGCGCGGATGGCGTCCGGGGCGATCTCGCGCCAGAACGAGACGTTCGTGCGGTTGGGGAACAGGTCCGCGTGCTCGATCTGCGGGCCGATGGCCTGCAGGTCCAGCTGGTCCGGGTCTTCGACGCGGATCGCGCACTGCGGGTTGCCGATCGCCACGTGCTGGAAGCGATACCCGGCCACCTCGCCGGTGCCGTCGGGCGGGCCCTGCGGATAGTTCGGGCTCGTCAGCGACGCGCGGCCCATGTCCACGCGGCAGGTGGTGGCGCTCAGGATCGTGGGCCGGATCTCGCCCGCGAGTGTCTGGATCGAGAACGTGTCCGCGTCCGTCCAGTGGCGGCGCAGGTACAGGATCGCCTCGCGCGCGCCGTTGCCGCTCAGCTCGGCCTCCGAGCCGTCCGGGTTGAAGATCCGCAGCCGCGCGACGTAGCCCGGCGCATCCGGTTTGGTCAGCACGAGCACCCCGTCGGCGCCGGGCCCGAAGTGCGGGTCGCAGATCCTGCGGACCGCGTTCGGGGACAGCTCGACCTCCTCGAAGATGAGGTAGTCGTTGCCCAGCGCCTGCCACTTCTCGAAGCGCACCAGCCCTAGATCATGGCGACAAGCTCGGCGGCGACGTCCTCAGGGGTCCGGTCGGTGAGGTCCACGCGGTGCGCGCCGGGCAGCTTGCGCAGCCACGTGAGCTGGCGCTTGGCGTAGCGGCGGGTGTTGGTCTTCATGGCCTCGACGTCGCCACTTAGGAGCTCCTCGAAGCCGACGGCGCGCCGCGCGGTCGCGCTCGCGGTGTGCTCCACGGCCCTGACTTCCGCGGCCGCGCCGGCCGCGACCATGGCGTCCACGCGGGCTTCGATGCGTTCGTAGAGCCGCTGGCGGTCCATCACCAGCGCGGCGAGCAGCGTCGGGTGGCGGGTGTGCTCCGTCCACAGCTGGCTGCTCGTGGCGTGTGGGAGCTCGCCCGTCGCGAGCAGCTCGTGCGCGCGGACGATCCGCTGCGTGTCCGTCGGCCGGATGTTCAGCTCCGGCGGGAGCTCGGCGTGCAGCTCGGCCAGGTCGCGCGCGGCGATCCGCGCGCGGAGCGCGGGGTCCACGGGTGGCCTGAGGTCGAGGTCGGCCAGCGCGGCCCGCAGGTACAGGCCGGTGCCGCCGACGACGATCGGGCGCCGGTTCTGGGCGATCAGGCCGTCGATCTCCTCGTGTGCGCGCCGGGCGAACGCGCCGGCCGAGTACGTCTCGTGGACGGGCACGAAGCCGAGCAACCGGTGCTCGAGCTGCGCCTGCTCGAGGGCGTCGGCGGCCCCGGTCAGGATCGGCAGGCCCTGGTAGAGCTGCATGGAGTCCGCGGAGACCGCGACCGGGTCCTCTCCGCGCTGACGCAGGCGTTCGGCGAGCGCGATGGCGACGGCGGTCTTGCCGATACCGGTCGGCCCGAAGACGGCGATGACTTGCACGGCCGCTCAGTATCGTCACCCAGGCATGCCCGTCCGCATCGGCACCGGCCTTTCGACGTTGCTCGAGCCGCGCGCGGCCGCGCTGGACGCTGCGACGGCGGCCGCCGCCGAGCTCGGCGATCAACGCTGTGACCTCGTGGTGGTGTTCGCTTCGGGGAGTGTGCTCGGGGCGCCGGAGCTGGTGCTGGAGGCCGTGCACGAGATCCTGCGGCCCGAAGGGCTGATCGGGTGCGGCGCCGGTGGCGTGATCGGGCACGGGCAGGAAGTCGAGAACGGCACGGCGGTGTCGGTCTGGGCCGCTTCGCTGGGTGACGGCACCGCGCTGACGTTCCACGCCGCCGTCGAGGAGCTCGAGATGGGGACCGGCGCCCTGACCGGCATGGCGGACCTGACCGGCGCCGACGGGGCCATCCTGATCGCCGACCCGGAGACGTTCCCCACCGCCCCGGTCCTGCGCTTCCTGAGCGAGTCGACGCCGATGCTGCCGCTGATCGGCGGCCTCGCGTCCGGGAAGTCGCTGGAGAACGAGACCGTGCTGTTCATCGACGAACGCGTGGTCACCGACGGCGCCGTCGGCGTGCGCCTGGACGGCGTCGAGATGCTCCCGACCGTCTCGCAGGGCGCGGCGCCGATCGGTCCCGAGTTGACGATCACCGCCGGCGAAGGCCGCGTGATCGGCGAGCTGGCGGGCAAGCCGGCGCTCGAGAAGCTGCGCGACACGATCGAGGAGCTCCCGCCCGAGGAGCTCAGGCTCGTGCAGGGCGGGCTACTGGTCGGGATCGTCGTGGACGCCAACAAGCCCGACTACCTGCAGGGCGACTTCCTCGTCCGCGGACTCGTGGGCGCCGATCCGGACACGGGCCAGATCGCCATCGCCGCCGACGTGCATCCCGGCCAGGTCGTGCGCCTGCACGCCCGCGACGCCGACAGCGCGGACGCCGACCTGCGCGAGGCGCTCTCGCTCTGCATGACCGCGCTGGGCGGACGACCGCCGGCGGGTGCGCTGCTGTTCGCCTGCAACGGCCGCGGGCGCGGGATGTTCGGGCGCGAGGGACACGACGTCGAGTCGGTCGAGCGCGGGCTGGGGGGCGTCCCGGCCGCCGGGTTCTTCGCCGCGGGTGAGATCGGCCCGGTCGGCGGCGGCTACTTCCTGCATTCCTTTACGGCCACGGTGGCGGTGTTCGCATGAAGCTCGATGGTGCGCGGGTGTTGTTGACGGGTGCGACGGGCGGCCTCGGCCAGGCCATCGCGCGGGGGTTGCATGAACGCGGCGCCTCGTTGCTGCTGACCGGCCGGCGCTTGGACGTGCTGACGCCGTTGGCGGAGGAGGTCGGCGGGCGGGCGATCGCTTCCGATCTGGCTGATCGCAGCGCCGTGGACGCGCTGCTGAGCGAGGCCGGGCGCGTGGACGTGCTGGTCGCGAACGCGGGGCTGCCGGCGAGCGGCGGGCTGCACTCGTTCTCGGTGGAGGAGATCGACCGGGCGCTGACGGTGAACCTGCGCGCGCCGATGCTGCTCGCGCACGCGCTCTCCCCCGCGATGGTGCAACGCGGCGGCGGGCACCTGCTGTTCATGTCCTCGCTGGCGGGCAGGGCGGGCGCGCCCGGCTCGTCGGTATACGCGGCGACGAAGTTCGGGCTGCGCGGATTCGCGCTCGCCCTGCGCGAGGACCTGGCGGGCAAGGGCGTGGGCGTCTCCGTCGTGCTGCCCGGGTTCATCCGCGACGCGGGCATGTTCGCCGAATCGGGCGGCAAGCTCCCGCCCTACGTGGGCACCAAGCGCCCCGACGACGTCGCGCGGGCCGTCGTGAAGGCGATCGAGCAGAACCGTGCCGAACTCGACGTCGCGCCGCTGCCGCTGCGTGCGGGGGCCTTGTTGGCGTCGCTGGCGCCCGGCCCGGTCGGCGCGGTGCAGCGCAAGCTCGGGTCCGTCAAGACGTCCGAGTCGATCTGGGGCGGGCAGACCGAGAAGCGCTAGTCGCGGTCTTCCGGTTCCGTCGCGCCCGCGACGGCGGCCAGCACCTCGTCGGCCAGCTTCGGGCCGTCGGCGTTCTGGAGCGGGATGGCCTGGATGCGGACGACGACCTCGTCAGCGTCGATCTCCTCGAGCGAGATGTTCGGCTCGCCGCGGGTGGGCGTGGTGATGGCGTCCTCGAGCATGGTCTGGATGTCGCTCGGGCGCACGTCAGGACGCAGGCGCGCCCTGAGGTCCACGGACGCGGGTTCGCGCAACGGGACGATCGCGGCGGAGAGCACGACGTTGTTGGGGACCATGATCGAGTCCTGGCCCTGGGCGAGCGTCGTGTAGAGCAGGCCGAGGCTGGAGATGATGCCCTCCACCTGGCCGGCGAGGCCGCCGGCCTGCAGCCGCACACGGTCGCCGACCTTGAACGGGCGGACGGAGATGAGCACGAGGCCGGCGATCAGGTTGCCGAGCGTCTGCTGGGCGGCGAGGCCGATGACCACCGCGGTGATCGCGCCTCCGAGGGCGAGGGTCGCGGGGTCCAGGCCCGCGACGCGGAGCGAGCCGATGGCCGCGACGACCAGGAACGCGAAGCGGATCAGGAACCCGGCCGTACCGGCGGTCGCCGGGTCCATGCGCCGGAACAGCGCGGGAGCGGTGAAACGGCCGAGATCACGGGCCAGGGCCCAACCGAGCGCGACCATGACGATCGCGGCGGCGATGCGGACGGGCGCGTCCAAACCGAAGATCGACTCGCGCTCGATGTAGGCGACGAGCGTGAGCGCGAACAGCGGGACGATGACCAGGAGCTCCCACTTCGCGCGGCGGGCCTTCTGGGCGGTCTGGAGCGTCAGGGTGCGCGCTTTTGGCGCGACATGCGGTCTGTGGATTTTTGGCACTTCGACAACCAACCCTTCCCTGTGCAGGGGGTTTCAGACGCGTGATGCCGATCACAATTCGTTCACTCCGATTGCCTCGGGGTCCGGCAGGGTCCTCGCCGGAGGGACCCAACTACAGGCACTAGGAGGAATGGATGCGCGCATTGCGCGTCGGGTCGATCGCGACGGTCGGCCTTGCGGTGAGCGCCGCGGCGGCCGCTGTGGCCATCGGGCAGGCCGGGCCGGACAAGGCCGCGGGGCTCAAGGCCGCGGTGGACATCTCGAAGCCGAAGAACATCATCCTGTTCATCGGTGACGGCATGGGCGATTCCGAGGTCACCTCGGGCCGCTACTACGCCAAGGGCGCCACCGGGCGCCTGAACATGGATGCGCTGCCGTTCCGCGGCGACGTCACGACCTACAACGTCGGCCCGGCGGCCGCTCCGCCGCACCCGCCGAACTACGTGCCGGATTCCGCGCCGACCGCCGCTGCGTGGTCTTCGGGCATCAAGACGCTCGACGGGCGGCTCGGCCAGGGCCCGAGCTCCGGCGTGACCGTTCCGGGCACCAACTACGAGACCTACATGGAGATCGCCAAGCAGCGCGGCCTCTCGACGGGCAACGTCTCCACCGCGGAGATCACCGACGCCACGCCGGCCGGTCCTTCGTCGCACATCTCCCAGCGCGGCTGCCAGGGCCCGAACGACACGCGCGCCGCGTGCCCGACGGAGACCAAGGCCGCCGGCGGGCTCGGCTCGATCGCCGAGCAGCAGGCCGACAACCAGTTCGACGTCGTCCTGGGTGGCGGCCGTGCCCGCTACGCGCAGCCGCTGACCACCGGTGCCCCGAAGAACGTCATCGACTACGCGGTCCAGGACAAGGGCTACAAGTACGTCGCGACCGAGGCCGACATGAACGCCGTCACGGCCCTCGCTCCCGGCGAGCGCCTGCTCGGCCTGTTCCACGACTCGAACATGACGACCGAGTACCAGCCGCTGATCGCGTCCGACACCGGCGCCGGCTCGGCCACGACGAAGTGCCAGCCGTCCAACCGCGGCAACGAGCCCACGCTGGCCGAGATGACCGACAAGGCCATCAAGCTGCTGCAGGGCAACAACAAGGGCTTCGTGCTGCAGGTCGAGGGCGCCTCGATCGACAAGCGCGACCACGCCTCCGACGCTTGCGGCCAGATCGGCGAGCTGATCGGCATGGACGACGCCATCGGCATCGCCCAGGAGTTCCAGCGCACGCACCCCGACACGCTGATCGTCGTCAGCGCCGATCACTCGCACACGTCGCAGATCATCGGCCCGACCACGGTCCCGCGCGGCCAGTACACGACGCTCCAGACCGTCGACGGTGCCCCGATCCGCATCGCCTACGGCACGGCGCCGATCGCCGGCTCGCAGTCCCACACGGGCGCGACCGTCCCGGTCTTCGCCTCGGGCCCGCGCGCCGCTGACGTCACGGGCACGATCGACCAGACCGCGCTGTTCCCGGTCCTCACCAACACGCAGACCGGCAGCGGTCCCGCCACCTCGACGCCGGTCGGCGGCGACATCGGCGGCGCCGTCCCCGCGACGCTGGCGCTGACCGTCGGCGGTCCCGCCGCGTTCCCGGCCTTCACCCCGGGCGTGGCCCGCGACTACACCGCGGCGCTGATGGCCAACGTCGTCTCCACCGCCGGCGTCGCGACCCTCTCGGTCGCCGACGCCGGCACGAACGTCCCCGGCCGTCTCGTGAACGGCGCCTTCTCCCTCGCCACGCCGCTCCAGGCTCGGGCGAAGGACGGCGCGTTCGCCAGCGTCGGCGCCGGCGCGCTCGGCCTGCTGACCTACAACGGCCCGGTGTCCAACGACGCCGTGTCGCTCGAGTTCAAGCAGTCCATCGCCGCCAACGAGCCGCTCCGCACGGGCACGTACGGCAAGACGCTCACGCTGACGCTCTCCACCACCACCCCGTAGCCCGTCGATTCGTCGCCGGTCCGCCACGCGCGGGCCGGCGACGAGCGGCAACGTGCCAACTCGGCGAAGAGGGCTAAAGGTTCTCGGCGGACGTGCCGATGCAGTGAGTAGACCGCCCGCCGAGGCGGTTTTCTCGTTTCTAGAACAGGCTTTCCTGTTTCACCCTCGGCGCCGGCGCGGCCGGCATCAGCGGCGGTGGCTGGCCGTTGCGATGGCGGCGGAACGGGTCCAGGTCGCGGTCCGGGCGGAGCCACGGGACACCGGCGGCGCTTTCGATCTTGTGACGCTCGCCCGGTGAGAGCCGGGAGCGGTTCGCGTAGAGGCGCTCGTAGCGTGGGACGAGGTCCGGGCGGTAGTCGCGGAGCCAGTCCATGAAGATCTGGCGGACCGCGCCGGAGAGGAACAGGGTCTGACCGCCGATGTACGTGGCGTCGGCCTCCGTGGCCAGCTCGACGATCTTCTCCACCTGCTCGGGTGCGTCGTTGATGCCCGGGATGAGTGGGGCGATCAGCACGCCGGTCGGGATGCCGTTGCGGTTGAGCTCGGCGACGGCCTCGAGGCGGGCCCGCGGGTGCGGGGTGTGTGGCTCGGTGGCGCGCCAGGCCTTCTCGTCGAGCGTCGGGACGGACAGGCAGGCGCTGAAGTCCGTGACCGCGGCGATCTGCTTCATCAGATCCAGGTCGCGCAGCAGCAGCGGCGACTTGGTGAGCACCGAGCAGGGGTTGCGGTAGTCGCGGAACGCCTCCCAGATCCCGCGCATCAGCTTGTAGCGCCCTTCGACCCACTGATACGGGTCCGTGTTCGTGCCGAGGGCGACGCTCTCCCCCTTCCAGGACGGCCGCCGCAGCTCCGCGCGCAGCACCTCGGGCACGTTGACCTTCACCACGATCTCGCGTTCGAAGTCTCGCCCGGCATCGAGGTCCAGGTACTCGTGCGTCGGCCGGGCAAAGCAGTTGTGGCTCACCACGCCGTTGGCGATGAAGTCGCCGGTGCCCGTCGTGATGTCGTACATCGGGATCTCGAACCCGAGCGGCTCGACCGACGTGATCCGCAGCAGGCCCGGGAACTTCACCGCGCGGCCCGCGATGGTGCATTTGCGCCGGATTGCCGGGTTGACGGTGTGGAAGAACCGCAGGTGCTCGGCGCTGCCGCCCAGCAGCCGCAGCGACCCCGCGTCCTCGGAGACGTGGTGGAACCCGAGCTGGCGCAGGCTGTCAGCGGTGCGCCGCAGCACGGCAGGGTCGGAGTTGGCGATCCGGACCGCCTCGCCACTCGAACCGTCGGCGTCGAACACGCCGGCCAGGAACCCCTTGCTCCACTGCTCACCGGCGTCCCACGGCCAGGTGAGCACGTGGCGCAGCGACTCCGCCGTGGGTCGCGCCACTCGCACCTCGCGATAGCCCGCGACGGCCGCCGCGGTCATCGACAGCCCGAGCTCGGCCAGGTAGAGGTCCACGCGCTCGAGCGCCTCCCGGCCCGCGGGCGTCAGGCGGAACAGGTGGTCGTCCCCATGAACGGCGCCGCACAGATAGCCGCGCCGGTAGTCGGCGTCCTCGACCGGCCCCTCCGCGAACTGCCCAACGCCGCCGAGGCGCTCGCCGATGGCGAGCACGCGACGGCCGGACGCCGCGCTGACCCGCCCTCGCCGGCGGGCGGCAGCCGGCGCCGGCGCGAGGAGCCGGCCGGGCTGGTCCGCGGCGACACGATCGGAG